>BAAAJN010000009.1:0-176354 GCA_039527025.1 Microlunatus lacustris | reverse complement strand
ACGAGAACCTCCGGTCGCTGTGGGCCCTAGACAAGCCACACCCAACCGGAGGTTCTCCCACTCTCAACCCAGACCCGCCGCAACCAACGTCATGGCCGAGTACAGCTAGGGCCTTCGACGGGCGCAGCCGCGGGGACGGCTGGGCGCGGGAGGGGCGACCTACAGTGGCGCCATGAGCCGCTGGACGACCGACGACCTCCCCGACCAGACCGGCCGCACGTTCGTGGTCACCGGCGCGAACAGCGGCCTCGGCCGGCAGACGGCGAGCGCGCTGGCCGCCGTCGGCGCCCGGGTGGTGCTGGCCGTCCGGGACCAGGCCCGCGGCGAGCAGGCCGCGGCGACGATGACCGGTGACGTGGAGGTCCGGCACCTCGACCTGGCCGACCTCGCCTCGGTGCGCCGGTTCGCCGACGCCTGGGCAGGCCCGCTGGACGTGCTCGTGAACAACGCGGGCCTGATGGCCGTCCCGCAGCGGCGGACCGCGGACGGCTTCGAGATGCAGTTCGGCACCAACCACCTCGGCCACTTCGCGCTGACCAACCTCCTGCTGCCGGCGGTCACCGACCGGGTGGTCACCGTCTCCTCCGGCCTGCACCGTCGCGGCGAGATCGTGCTGGACGACCTCAACTGGGAGCGCCGCCGGTACAGCCCGTACGGCGCCTACGGGCAGTCGAAGCTGGCCAACCTGCTGTTCACCCTGGAGCTGCAGCGACGGCTGGGGGCCGACGGCTCCCCGGTGCGGTCGCTCGCCGCGCACCCGGGCTACGCGGCGACCAACCTGCAGGGCAACCAGGGCCCGGTCCGCAACGCGCTGATGGGCGTGGCGAACCGGCTGCTCGCCCAGTCCGACGCCCAGGGCGCGCTGCCCACCCTGCACGCCGCCGTCGTCGACCTGCCCGGCGGGAGCTACGTCGGTCCCGACCGGCTGTCGGAGATGCGCGGTCACCCGACGCTGGTGGGCCGCAGCGCCGCCGCCAGCGACTCCGTGCTCGCCGACCTGCTCTGGGACGCGTCGGAGGAGCTGACCGGGGTCCGCTACCCGGTGCGGCAGCCCTGAGCCAGGCTCAACCGGCGGCGGCGTCCAGCTCGCGCCGGGCGCGGGCCGAGGCCGTGCAGCGGTAGGCGTCGAGCAGCACCGCGGCCAGCTCGTCGCGGTCCACCGTGTCCAGCCGGACTCCCAGCCATCCTCGGTGCCCCACGTAGGGCGGCCGGAAGAAACGCTCGGGCTCCAGCTGCACCAGCTCGGCCTGCACGCCCTCAGGGGCGGCGCACCACAGGGCCAGTCGGCCGTCGCCGTGGTGGTCGTCCAGGAACATCGCGAAGCAGCGCGGGTCGGCGAAGAAGGCCGGGCCGCCGTGGCTCGGCCGCTCGGTCACCCGTGGCAGCGCCAGGCAGAGCTCGCGGAGCAGGCGCAGAGCCGTCTCGGCCTGCGTCGCGTCGTAGGACACGCCCACCCCGTCACCTCCCCGCCCGAGGGCCGGCCGCCGGCCCGGCTCTAGTCTGCCGAGATGGACCCCGCCTCCACAACGCTGCTGCAGCACCTGCTGGACGACCGGCCGGGTGCCGGCACCGACCTCGCCACGGCGGTCGCCCGGCACGCCGAGCACCGGTCCGGGGACCACCGCGGCGTCGTCGGCCGGCTGGTGGTGCCCGAGACCTCGCTGGTCGCCGCCGGTCGGGCGCGCAGCGCGCTGCCGGACGCCGAGCCCTGGCCGGTCACCGTCGAGGTGGCAGGCGGCGCAGGCGGGGTGGCCGCGCTGGCGGGGCGCTCCGCCTCCGGACTGGCCGTCGAGGCGGTGGAGACGACGTTGCGGGAGCTCGACGACCTGACCGGCGGCGTCGGCCGGATCGCCGCCGCCGCGGGGGCGCTGACCGACGTCGAGGTCTTCGTCGAGCTGCCGGCCGTGCCGGGCTGGGTGCGGGCCGTGGAGGCCGTCGAGGCCGTGGGGCTGCTGGCCCGGGTGACCGTGCCGCCGGAGCTGGACGCCGAGGCGCTCGCCGAGCGGCTGTCGGTCCTGGTCGAGGCCGACCTGCCCTTCGCCGTCGTCCTCCCGACGGGCCAGCAGCGGCCGGGGCTCACCGTGCTGGCGCTGGCCATGCTCGTCGAGGCGCTGGTCGACGGGGCGGAGCCGGCCGAGGCCGCGACGCTGCTGCAGGAGGTCGACGCGAACCGGGTCCGCGCCGGCCTGGCCCACTGGGACGACGCGACGGCGTCCCGGGTGCGGCGACGGCTCCGCAGGGTGGGCGGCGACCTGGGGCCGACCCTGGCCGACCTCGTCGCGCTGGGCGCGCTCGTCGCTGGGTGAGGGTCAGCGGCGGCGGAGCCGGCCGTGCACCACGAAGCCCGCGCCGGCGGCCGCGACCAGCAGGCCCACGGCGCCCACCGCCAGCTGCGAGCCGCCTCCGCCGCCGGCCAGGACCGACGCCGGGCCGGCCACCGGAGTGGGGGGAGGCGCGTCGGTCGGCGTGAGCGGCGACGCGAGCGCGCTCGTGGCGACGGTCGCGGTGGTGAGGCCGGCGGCGACCTGGGTCTCGACGGGGTGGGCCGCGCCCACGGTGATCGGTCCGGTCAGGGCGTTGCCGTACACGTCGGAGTCGGCGGAGGGGTCGCCCCCCACGCGGGGGGTGGTGAAGTGCAGGCCGGGGGGCAGGGCCGGGAACCGCAGCTGGTACTGCCCCTCGGGCAGCTGGTCGAAGCTGAACCGGCCCCCGGCGGCCGTCCGGGTGGTCGCCACCACGTCCCCGGCGGCGTCCAGCAGCTCCACCACGACCCCGGGGACGCCGGGCTCGCCGGGGCCCAGCAGCCCGTCGCCGTCCTCGTCGCGCCAGACCCGGTTGGTGATGCGGTAGCTGCCCACGGTGCCCGCGTTGACCGCGGTCAGCACGAAGTCGGCGTCACCGTCGCCGAACTCGGCGCCCGGCAGCATGCCCGCCGTCCCCTGGGCCAGCCGGAAGGGCTCGGAGCTCCCGCTCGCGGGATCCGGGGCGGAGTGCACCGCTGCGGTGCTGCCGACCCGGGGCCGGGTCAGCACCTGGTGCGCGCCCAGCTCGGTGAAGCGGACCCGGTAGGAGCCCGCCGACAGCCCGGAGAACCGGTAGCGCCCCTGCTCGTCGGTCTTCGTGCGGGCCACGACGTCGCTCCCCCGGAGCAGCTGCACCTCGGCGCGGCCGGCGGGCTCGGCCGGGTCCAGCAGCCCGTCGGCGTCGAGGTCCTGCCAGACGACCGAGGCGATGCCGAAGCGCAGCGGGGCCACCCCGGCGTCCACCGTCGGGTTCACGTAGTCGGCCCGGATGCCGTCCCGGGGCTCGGCCGCGCGCACGCCGCGCTCCCCGCGGTCGAGGGTGAAGGACGGGGTGACACCGGTGTAGTCCGGGTCGGAGTTCCCGTCGGCACCGCCGCCCGCACCGGCTGGGCTGAACTTGGAGCCGGAACTCAGCCCGGCGAAGCGGACGGCGTAGGAGCCGGCCGGCAGGTCGTCGAACAGGTAGCGGCCGTTGCCGTCGCTGGTGGTGGAGTCGAGCACCCGGCCGCCGTCGCCGAGCAGCTGCACGCGGACGCCGACGCGCCCGTGCTCGTCCTCACCCTGGCGCCCGTCCCCGTCGGTGTCGGCCCACACCCGGTCGCCCACGGCGAAGCGGGGAGCCTTCTCCGCCTCCGCTGCCGGAGCCGGAGCCGGCGCCAGGGCTGGCGCCGGGTCTGCCGTGCGGCTGGGCTGCGTCGCCGCCGGCGGGGCGGCGGGCGGCGCGGCGACGACGCCGAGCGTCACCGCCTGGCTGCCGGCACTGACGTCCACCGTCGAGCTGAACGGGGCGAACGAGTCACTGGGCACCGACGGGATGACGGCGAGGTCCTCGGGCACCTGAGCGGTGACGAAGTAGCGGCCTCCGGTGAGCTGCGCGCTCGGCTCCACGACGAAGCGGCCGTCCCCGTCGGTGGTGCCGCTGACCGTGCCGCCTCCGGCGTCGGCCACGGTGACCAGGATGCCGGGCTGCCGGCCGTCGGCCCCGGGGTCGTAGCTGCCGTCGCCGTTGCGGTCGAGGGCCACCGTGACGCTCAGCGTGCCGTCGGTGGTGTCCGCCCGGGCCGGATCACCGGCCAGGGTGGGGGCGCAGGCGAGCGTGGCGAGCGCGGCCAGGCAGGCCGGACGCAGCACGAGGCTCGATCGACGCACGGGCACCCTTGGTCGGACGGACAGGATTGCTGACGACGGACGGCGACGACGAGCACACCCAGGCGCCCCGACCTGCGCTCAATATAGCCACGCGGGGACAGCGCGACGTACCGGATGGAGAGGGGCGGTGGAAACGTTGTAGGTCGGCGGCCCCGGTCAGGGACGGACGACCTGCGTCCGAGCCACCAGGTCGTGGATCGCCTGGCGGCGCGGGTGCCACAGGGGGAACAGCACGTCGACCAGCTGGAACAGCCCCAGCAGCGTGTTGAGACCCGGCGCCGCCCAGACCAGCGACCGGGAGACGGCGCGGCGTCCGTCGAGCCCGCCCTCGGCCTGGCCCCGGTCCACCGGGACCACCCGCAGGCCGCAGAGCAGCTTGCCGGGCGTCGCGGCCCGCCAGCGCAGGAACACGGCGTGGTAGACGAAGGTGATCGCCACCGAGGCCAGGGTGATCAGCAGCTGGTCACCGGTCGACAGCAGGCTCTGCGGGTCCAGGGGTGGCTGGGGCAGGCCGCGTTCGGCGGCCGCGACCACCTCGCGGAAGTAGACCGACATCCGCCCGAGCATCGGCACCAGCAGCGGCAAGGTGGCCAGCGTGACCAGCACGGTGACGACCACCGCGTCCACGACGCCGGCCAGCACCCGCCAGCCCCAGCCGGCCAGCCGCACGCCGTCCGCGGTGAAGGCCGCCTGTCGGGGCCGGCCCGCCTCGGGCTGGCCCGGGTAGCCCTGCGGCGGCTGGCCCGGGTAGCCCTGCGGCGGGTGCCCCGGGTACCCCGGGGGCGGGTACCCCGGGTACGCCTGCGGCGGGTACCCCTGCGGCGGCTGGCTCTGGCCCCCGGCGGGTCCGGCCGGGCCTTGGGGGTACCCGGGCTGCGCGGGACCGGTCACCACCGGGGCCGCGGGCCCCGCCCCCTCGCGCGGCCGGGTGTTGCGGGACCACTGCCAGCCGTCCCAGTACCGCTCCTGGGCCGCGTCCAGCGGGTCTGCGTACCACCCGGACGGGGCCGCGTGGCGGCCGGGCGGGACCGGAGGACTGCCGACGGGGATTCCAGACACGACCCCATCCTAGGAGCGACGGCGCCCGGACCGGTCGAGCGCGACCGCCGCCCTGCCGGGCCGCACGTCGGTGTCGGCGCTGTGGTCCCGCCTGCGTTATACATGGCTCACGCCCGCCCTGACCGAGGAGTCGACGATGACCGCTGGTGCCCTGACCCACCTCGACGCCGCCCACCTGGGCGCGCTCGAGGTGCCCGTCCCTGGCTACGACCGGTCGACGGTGACGACGGGGATCGTGCACTTCGGCGTCGGCGGGTTCCACCGCGCGCACCAGGCGATGTACCTGGACCGGCTGATGGAGCAGGGCCAGGCGCTGGACTGGGGCATCTGCGGCGTCGGGGTGATGGCCTCCGACGCCCGGATGCGGGACGTCATGGTCGCCCAGGACTGCCTCTACACCCTGGTGCTCAAGGCACCGGACGGCAGCTGGACCCCGAGAGTGGTCGGCTCGATCGTCGACTACCTCTACGCCCCCGACGACCCGGAGGCGGTGGTGGAGAGGATGGCTGACGCGAGCACCCGCATCGTCTCGCTGACGGTCACCGAGGGGGGCTACAACTTCTCCCCCGTCACCGGGGAGTTCGACGCCGAGAACCCCGCCGTGCAGGCCGACCTCGCCCCCGGCGCCGTGCCGGCGACGACCTTCGGGCTGGTCACCGAAGCGCTGGCCCGGCGGCGCGAGCGCGGGCTGACCCCGTTCACCGTGATGAGCTGCGACAACATCCCGGGCAACGGGCACATGGCGCAGCAGGTCTTCGCCGCCTTCGCCGGGCTCCGTGACCCCGAGCTGGGGCGCTGGGTGCGCGAGGAGGTCAGCTTCCCCAACTCGATGGTGGACCGGATCACCCCGGCCACCACGGAGGACGACAAGGTGCAGATCGCCGCGCGCTTCGGGTTGGACGACGGCTGGCCGGTGGTCTGCGAACCCTTCACCCAGTGGGTGCTCGAGGACCACTTCAGCCTCGGCCGGCCACCGCTGGAGGAGGTCGGGGTGCAGGTGGTGGCCAACGTCGAGCCGTACGAGCTGATGAAGCTGCGGCTGCTGAACGCCAGCCACCAGGCGCTGTGCTACTTCGGCCACCTCGCGGGCTACCGGCTGGTACACGAGGTGGCGCAGGACCCGCTGTTCGCCCGCTTCCTGCGGGCCTACATGGACCAGGAGGGCACACCGACCCTGCCGCCCGTCCCGGGGATGGACCTCGAGGCGTACAAGGCCGAGCTGATCGCCCGCTTCTCCAACGACGCCGTCCGCGACACGGTGCCGCGGCTCTGCGCCGAGAGCTCCGACCGGATCCCCAAGTGGCTGCTGCCCGTGGTCCGGACCAACCTCGAGGCCGGCCGGAGCACCCGGCTGGCCGCGGCGGTGGTGGCCAGCTGGGCGCGCTACGCCGAGGCCGTCGACGAGCAGGGCGAGCCGATCCAGGTGGTCGACCCGCTCGCCGAGGAGCTGACGGCGATCGCGCGCCGGCAGGTCGACGAGCCGCTGGCCTTCGTGGCCAACCGGCAGCTGTTCGGTGACCTGGTGGACGAACCGCGCTTCACCGAGCCCTACCTGGAGACGCTGACCTCGCTGCACGAGCGGGGTGCCCGGGCGACGCTGGAGGCGCTGATGGCGGAGACGACGAGGTGAGCCGGCGGACCGGCCAGGAACCCCGGGCGGCCAGCTGGTGGTCCGGCGTCCTCGTCGGGGTGGGGGTGGCGGCCTTCGTGGACGAGACCGTCTTCCACCAGCTGCTGCACTGGCACCACTTCTACGACCGCTCGACGCCGGAGGCGGGTCTGGTCTCCGACGGGCTGTTCCACGCCTTCGGCTGGTTCGCCGTCGTGGCCGGGCTGTTCTGGTTCGCCGCGCTGCGCCGGCGCGACGAGCTGCGGACGGCCCGCTGGGTCGGCGGGCTGCTGGTCGGGGCCGGGGTCTTCCAGCTCTACGACGGCACCGTCCAGCACAAGCTGCTCGGGCTGCACCAGATCCGCTACGACGTCGACCTGCTGCCCTACGACCTCGTCTGGAACCTGGTGGCGGTGGTGCTCGTCGTGGTCGGCGTGCTGGTGGCCCGACGCGACCGCCGGGGCGTCCCCGCCGGTGGCTGAGCACGGCGGCCACGGGCTCGACCCGACGGTGCTGCTGGCGCTGCTGGTCGCGGTCCCGGCGGTAGCCGGCTACCTGCTCGCGGTCCGGCGCGAGGCCGGCCGGCGGTCGTGGCCGGTGGCGCGGACCCTCTGCTGGCTGGCCGGGACCCTGGCCGTCGTGGCGGGCTCGGTGGGCCCGCTGGCTGCCGCGGCGCACGCCGACTTCCGGGCGCACGCCGTCGCGCACGTGCTCGTCGGGATGCTCGGACCCCTGCTGCTGGTCCTGGGGGCGCCGGTCACGCTGGCGCTGCGAGCCCTGCCGGTGCACGCCGCCCGGCGGCTGACCGGCGTGCTGCGGAGCCGCCCGCTCCGGGTGCTCACCGAGCCCGCCGTCGCGGTGCTGCTGGACCTCGGCGGGCTGTGGCTGCTCTACCGGACCCCGCTGCTCGGCTGGACGCACAGTTCGCCCGGCGTCCACCTGCTCGTGCACGTCCACCTGGTGCTGGCCGGCTACCTGCTGGCCGCGGTGCTGGTGGGTCGCGACCCGCTCCCCCACCGGCGCTCCCACCTGCACCGCGCGGTCGTCCTGGTGGTGGCGCTCGCCGCGCACGGGATCCTGGCCAAGTCGCTCTACGCCGAGCCGCCGGCCGCCGTGGACGCCGCCACCGCCGAGGCGGGCGCGATGATCATGTACTACGCGGGTGACGCGGTCGAGCTGGTGCTGGCCGTCCTGCTCTGCCGGAGCTGGTTCGCCGGCTCCGGCTCGAGACGGGCCCCCGTCCCCCGGCCGCTGCCGACCGGCTGAGCCCGGCTCCGCTCGTGGCGTGGGCAGGACCGCCGCAGGACGGCCCGGAACCGGGTCGGCCTGCTCCTCGCGCGAGCAGGGCGGGATGGATCAGACCTCGTCGAAGCCGGCCCGGTCGACCCGGCGGTGGTAGCGCATCCCGGCCAGTCCGCCCAGCAGGGCGCCGACCAGGCTGATCAGGACGACCGCTGCGATGGTGATGATGCCGCCGCCGGTCATGGCGTCGTTGTCCACGGGCAGCCGGGGCAGCCCGTTGGCCCGGCTCATCAGGTCGACCTGGTTGCCGGCGATGAACCCGAGCACCCCGACGACGACGGTGAAGATCAGCGCCCACAGCCAGACGCCCAGGCCCTGCTTGACCCCGCTGAAGCGGGCCATCCGGGCGGCGACGTAGCCGCCGGCGAAGTAGGCCACCAGGACCACCACCAGCAGCACGATGCCGCTGACCAGGCCGATGGTGCGGATCTGGTCCTCGGCCGGCTGGGTCCCGAACATGCCGTTGACACCCAGTGCCGCACCGATCGCCGCCAGCAGCGCGGTCAGCAGGACGGCCGTCCCGGTGGCGGTGAGCCAGCCGAAGAACGAGCAGCCGAACTTCATCCCGCCGAACTGCTCCTTCTGCCGGGCGACCAGCTCCTGGTGGCCCGGACCACCCGGAGCGGGGCCGGGACGACGGTCACCGGTGCTGGGGTTGACTGCGCTGCTCATGGGATCTCCTCGTCGTTCGTGCGGCGGTCCCGCGCCGGTCAGGAGCCGGTCGTGCCGGCTCCGGACGTGGAACTGCCGCCGCTCCCCAGCCTAGGGGAGCGGCGGCAGGATCTCCGGTTCAGACGACCGGGGTCAGCGCCTCGTGTCGGCGTCGCCGTCGAGCTCGATCTGCTCCTTGCGGACCTCTTCCGAGACGGTCTCCTGGTCGGTCACCGTCTCCTTGTCGAGGCGCACGCGCTCGACCGGGACGGCCTCCTTCTGGACGACCGGCTGCTCGGCGTGGAGGACGACCTCGTGCTCCTCCTCGCTGATGGCGGGCCCGTCGTAGGCGTCGCCGCGGTTGCCCTCGGTGATGGGCTCGCGCTCGAGCCGCACCTCCTCGTGGCTCACCGGGACGGTCTGGGTGACGTTCTCGGTCACGACGTACTTGCGCAGCCGCGCCCGACCGGTCTCCCGCTGGGTGGTGCCGACGGTGACCTGCTCCTCGGAGCGGGTCATGGCGTCGTCGGTCGTCGGGCCCGAGGTGTCGTGGCCGACGGTGCCGCGGTCGGTGTCCAGGCCGCGGTCGGTCCCGGTGCCGGCAGCGAAGCCGGTCCCGGTGCCGGTGCCGCCGGTGGTGGCGGTCTCGGAGTAGTCAGCGTCCGAGGCGTTCTCGACGTAGCCGCTGGCGATGCCGGTCTCGGTCCCCGTGGTGCCGGAGGTCGAGTCCGCGTAGCCGGCGCCGGTCGAGCCGCTGCCCAGGCCGTAGTAGCTGTAGAGCGAGTCCTCCTCCTCCGGGGAGAGGGAGCCGTCGGGGTCGACGCGCGGGGCGTCCTTGACCTTGTCCTTGTCGTAGCCCACGACGACGTCGTCGCCCTGGACGCGAGCGCCCTCGAGCGGGACGAAGGACTCCTTGGTCCCGAACAGGCCGGTCTTGGCGGTCACCCACGTGGGGTCGCCGGTGGAGTCGTCCAGGTAGATCTGGCCGATCCCGCCGATCTTGCCGCCGTCGGTGGAGACGACGTTCCCGCCGGACCCGGCGAGCGTGCGTGCTTGGTCAGTGGTCAGGCTCACGATGGTGCTCCTCCTGGGACGGTCTCGCGGTCACCGCTGTTTACGGTGTAAACGCCGTCCCGATGACAGGGGTTACCCGGGACCGGGCAACCCAAACGCGGGTCACCGGAAGTTTCCCCGATGACCCCCCGTACGTTGGGGCAGGCTGGTTCAGCGGCCGATCTTGAGCCGGTCGCTCACCCCGGACAAGACCGAGGTGGGGCGCTGCTGCTCGCCGGCGTAGCTGCTGATGACCAGCAGGGTGCCGGTCAGGGCCGGGATGACCCACTGCAGCAGCTGGAGCTGCTTCTGGGCCTTGGCGACCTCGGGCGGCGTGGTCGCGGCCGGCTCGGTGCCGGAGGCGGCGGGAACAGCACCGTGGTCGGAGACCTTGCGGCCGAGCACCCGGCTGTAGCCGGTGGCACCGAGGCTGGCGACGGTCACGACGGTCTTCACGACCGACATGGCGCCGACGCCCTGCTGGCCGGCGACGCGCTGGCGGTTGCCGACGAGCTGGCCGACCGAGCCCACGAGGTGGGCGCCGATGGCGACGGCGTTGACCGGGGTCCAGGCGTCCCAGCCGGCGTTGGAGACTGCGCCGGTCGAGCGGGCGTCGCTGGCGGCCGAGGCCGCGCGGTTCAGGGCGACGGCGTTGGCAAGGGTCCCGCCGAACCAGGCGGAGAGGCCGACGTCGTGCAGCGAACGAGAGATGACATTGGTCTTCATGGTGCTCCTCGTGGCTGGTGTGTGCGGACTCTTCCAGATACCCGCCCGTGCCGTCCTCACACGGGCTGGGCCCAGTTCAGGACGTGCGAAGGCTCACGCATCCAGGAGCGGCACGAATGCCGAAGTGCCCCGTCGTGTCAGGGGCGGCCCATCCCCCGGTACGTCCAGCCGGCTGCTCGCCACGCCGCTGCGTCGAGGACGTTGCGACCGTCGAGCACCAACCGCGCCTCCACCAGCTCCCCGACCGCGACGGGGTCGAGGTTGCGGTACTCGGGCCACTCCGTGACCAGCACGACGGCGTCGGCGCCGCGCAGCGCGTCCCGGGTGTCCGTGGCGAAGCCGAGCTGGGGGTGCAGCCGCAGGGAGTTCGGGATCGCGGCGGGGTCGGTGGCGACGACGCGGGCGCCGAGCCCGTTCAGCCGCACCGCCACGTCCAGAGCCGGTGAGTCGCGGACGTCGTCGGACTCCGGCTTGAACGCCAGACCGAGGACGGTGACCTTCTTCTCGAACACCCTGCCCCCCAGCGCCTCGACCACCATGTCGACCATCTGCTGGCGCCGCCGGAGGTTGATCGCGTCCACCTCCTTGAGGAAGGCGGTCGACTCGCCGCGGCCGAGCTCCTCGGCCCGGGCGGCGAAGGCCCGGATGTCCTTGGGCAGGCAGCCGCCGCCGAAGCCGATCCCCGCGTTGAGGAAGCGGCGGCCGATCCGGGCGTCGTGGCCGATGGCGTCGGCCAGGGCGGTCACGTCGCCGCCGGCCGCGTCGGCGATCTCGGCCATGGCGTTGATGAAGGAGATCTTGGTGGCCAGGAACGCGTTGGCGGAGACCTTGACCAGCTCGGCGGTGGCGAAGTCGGTCACGATGAGCGGCGTGTCCCGGCCGAGCGCCTCCGCGTAGACCTCGTCGAGCAGGGCCCGGGACCGTTCACCGCGCTCTCCGGCCAGGACGCCGTAGACCAGCCGGTCGGGGCTGATCGTGTCCTGGACGGCGAACCCCTCGCGCAGGAACTCGGGGTTCCAGGCCAGCACCGCTCCGCAGCCCGACTCGTCCAGCCGCGCCTGCAACCGCTCGGCGGTGCCCACCGGGACGGTCGACTTCCCCACGACCAGGTCGCCGGGGGCCAGGTGCGGCAGCAGGCCCTCGATCGCGGCGTCGACGTAGGTGAGGTCCGCGGCGTTCTCACCGCGCCGCTGCGGGGTGCCGACGGCCACGAAGTGCACCTGGGCGCCCCGGACGTCGGCCGGGTCGGTCGAGAAGCGCAGCCGGCCGGCGGCGGTACCGGCGCGGAGCAGGTCCTCCAGCCCGGGCTCGAAGATGGGCGCGGATCCGGCGGCCAGGGCCTCGATCTTGCCCGCGTCCACGTCGACCCCGACGACGTCGTGGCCCAGCTGCGCCATGGACGCCGCGTGCACGGCCCCGAGGTACCCACAGCCGATGACCGAGATCTTCATGCGCATCCTCTCTGAACGGACGGCACAACCTACCGGACCACGACGGCGCTGGACGGCACCAGCGGAGCCGCCCGCCCACCCCGGGCGAGCCGGGTCCGGGTCAGTCCCGGCGGCCGGTGACCGCCCACTCCCGGATGCGGTCGATCCGCTCCTGCAGCTGCTCGGCGCTGGCGATCGCCGTCGGCGGTCCCCCGCACGCCGAGCGCAGCTGCGCGTGCACCACGCCGTGCGGCAGGTCCGTCCGGTGGTGCCAGGCCGCGACCAGACCGTTGAGCTCCTTGCGCAGGGCCCGGAGCTCCTCGTGGGTGCTGGCCGACGGGACGGGTGCAGCCGTCTCCCGGGGCGCCCGGGACAGGTGGTTGGCCTGGTGCCGGCGCAGCAGGTCCTTCACCTGGTCGGGCTCCAGCAGTCCGGGCAGGCCGAGGTAGTCGGCCTCCTCGTCGCTGCCGGACTGGGTGGTGAGCCCGAAGTCCGCGCCGTCGAAGACGACCCGGTCGAAGTCGGCCTCGCTGCCCAGAGCGGTGAACTCCCCCTCCGGCAGGTCGCGCTCGCTCTCGGTCCGCTCGGCCTCGACCAGCAGGTCGGCTTCGTCGACCTCCTTGGGCGCACGCAGCACGTGGTCGCGCTCCTTCTCCATCTCCGACGCGTGCAGCAGCAGCGTGGGCACGCTGGGCACGAACACCGAGGCGGTCTCCCCCTTGCTCCGGGCGCGGACGAACCGGCCGACCGCTTGGGCGAAGAACAGCGGGGTCGATGTGGAGGTCGCGTAGACCCCGACGGCCAGCCGGGGCACGTCGACGCCCTCGGACACCATCCGGACCGCGACCATCCAGCGGCTGTCGCCCTCGGCGAAGGTGGAGATCTTCTTGCTCGACCGGGGCTCGTCGCTCAGCACCAGCGTCGAGGCGGTGCCGGTGACGGCCTTGAGCAGCGAGGCGTAGGCCCGGGCCGCCGTCTGGTCGGTGGCGATGACCAGCCCGGCCGCGTCGGGCACGTGGGCGCGGACCTCGCTCAGCCGGGTGTCGGCGGCCTTGAGCACGGCCGGGATCCACGACCCCTGGGGGTCCAGGGCGGTGCGCAGCGCCTGGCTGGCCAGGTCCTTGGTCAGCGGCCCGCCGAGCCGGGCGGAGACCTCGTCGCCGGCGCTGGTGCGCCAGTGCAGGTCGCCGGAGTAGGCCATGAACAGCACCGGCCGGACGATGCCGTCGGCCAGCGCCTCGCCGTAGCCGTAGGCGTAGTCGGCCCGGGAGCGCAGCACACCCGCGCCGTCGGGCTCGTAGCGGACGAAGGGGATGGGGTTGGTGTCGGAGCGGAACGGCGTGCCGGTCAGCATCAGCCGCCGGGCGGCCGGCTCGAACGCCTCCCGGACGGCCTCGCCCCAGCTGAGCGCGTCGCCGGCGTGGTGCACCTCGTCGAGGATGACCAGGGTCTTGAAGCCCTCGGTGCGGATCCGCAGCGCCAGCGGGTTGACCGCCACGCCGGCGTAGGTCAGCGCGATGCCCTGGTAGTCGCGGCTCGTCCTCCCCTGCTTGACCCCGAAGTTCGGGTCGATGGCCAGGTTGATCCGGTGCGCGGCCTCGGCCCACTGCGTCTTCAGGTGCTCCGTCGGGGCCACGATGATGATGCGGTCGATCTGGCGGCGGGCCAGCAGGTTCGAGGCGAGGGTGAGGGCGAACGACGTCTTGCCGGCACCCGGGGTGGCGACGGCGAGGAAGTCACGGGGGTTCTCGTCGAAGTACCGCTGCAGCGCCGCCGCCTGCCACGCCCGCAGGCTCTTGGCGGTGCCCCAGGCGGCCCGGGCGGGGAAGGCCGGGGGCAGCCCGGAGGCGGCGATGGCTGCGGCAGCACCCGCGGCGGAGGCGGGGTCGGGCTGGGCAGACATTCCGCCGAGTCTAGGACCTGCGGCGGTCCGGACCGGCACCGCGCGCGGGCGCCCCGGGCGCGTCAGGGCGCGGCGAACTCGTTCCGGACGACGCCGATCCGCAGGCTGGCCAGGGCGGCGAGCAGGGCGATCACCATCATGGCCAGCAGCAGGACGCCGAAGGTGAGCGGCAGGTCACCGCCGGGGTGCAGGGCGTTGAACAGCGAGCCGGCGATGCCCACGAACACGCTGGAGCCCAAGGCGTCGAAGAGGTTGAGCGAGGACGCGTTCCGGCCCTGCTCGGCCTCCGCCGACAGGGTCATCACCGCCAGCGAGGTGCTCGACACCGACAGCCCCATCCCGAAGCCGGCGAAGACCCAGCCGACCCCGGCGAGCCAGAAGGGGACGGCGGGGAGGAAGGCCAGCGTGCCGACCGAGGCCAGGCCGAGGGCCACCGACAGGCAGCCGACCGTGATCAGCCGGTCGCGGCGCAGCCGCAGCCAGGGCCGGGACTGGATCCACGACCCGGTGGTCCAGCCCACCGCACCCACCGTCAGCGTCGCCCCGGCGAGCACGAGGGCCACCCCCCGCTGCTCGACGAGCATCAGCGGAATGAACGCCTCGCCGCCGAAGAACGCGCCGGGCAGCAGACCGCGGACCATGATCACCGGCGAGATGCCGCGTCGGAAGCGCAGGAAGCCCGGCGGCATCAACCGCGGGAGCCCGACCAGCAACCCGGTCAGGCCGACGACGAGCAGCAGCAGCCCGACCCGGTCCAGCCGCTGGCCGGCCAGCTGGAGCGCCGCGGCGGCCAGGGAGACCACGACCGCCGACCAGATCGGAGCCGGCGGCCGGGCGCCCGGCACCGGCGCGGTGGGTGCGAACGAGCGCATCAGCCGGAGCATCGTCGGCAGCACCAGCGCGCCGCCGAGCACGACCAGCGGCAGCACCGCGAAGAAGACCCAGTGCCAGCTGAGCCGGTTGGTCAGCCAGGCCGAGATCGGCGGGCCGACGAAGGCGGGCAGCACCCAGGCGGTGGAGATGTAGGTGAACATCCGCGGCCGGTCCTTGGGGGCGAACACCTGGGCCACGCAGACGAAGATCGACACGTTGAGCACGCCCCCGCCCAGCCCCTGGACGAACCGGCCGGCGATCAGCTGGGCCATCGTGGTGGCCGACCCGGCCACCACCAGGCCGAGGGCGAACACCACCAGCCCGACCAGCAGCGGCCGGGCCGGGCCGATCCGGTCGCCCAGCCGGCCGCCGACCACGGTGGCGAACAGCATGCCGATGACGAAGACCGAGAAGGACCAGGCGTAGTAGGCGAAACCGTCGAGGTCCCGGGCGGCCACCGGCATCGCCGTGGCCACCGCGATCGACTCGAAGGCGACGGCGACGATGGTCGCGCAGACCCCGACCACCAGCCGCCGCTGCGACACTGCCGTTGCTGCCGGTGCTCTGGTGGGGCTGGCTGTCGGCGTCGGGTCGGCGTCGGAGTCCGGGTGTTCGGCCTTGCGGGTGGTCACCGGACCAGTCCACCACTTCCGCTCCCGGCTCCGGCAATCCTTTCCCTCGACGCCCAGATGTCTAGACTGACCGGGTGAGCCAGCAGCTGACCCCCGGAGCCGAGACGATCGTCGACGAGCGCGTCGCCGAACGTGAAGACCTGCGCCTCGAAGAGGGTGACCACGAGCGCTTCTCGCACTACGTGCCCAAGGAGAAGCTCACCGAGGCCATGGTCCTCGGCACCCCCGTCGTCGCGCTCTGCGGCAAGGTGTGGGTGCCCAGCCGGGACCCGGAGCGCTTCCCCGTCTGCCCCGAGTGCCAGGAGATCTGGGCCGGGATGTCCGAGGGCGGCGACGAGGACTGAGGGTCCGGAGCGCCCCTCTGGTGCTGCCACGCTCCTCCGAAGCTGCCGCGCCCGGTCCGCGGGGCGCGGGAGCGCGAACGAGGCGCGGGAGCGCACAAGGGCGCGTGAGGTGGCCGGGCCGAGCTCGGCCAGCCGTCAGGACGTCGGCAGGGCCGTGCTGTCCTCCAGCGGGGCCATGTCGACCGAGACCTTCATCGTCGAGCGCTTCGACTCGGTGAAGATCACGCCCTTGACCGGCAGCACGTCGCCGTAGTCGCGGCCGTAGGCGACGGTGGCGTGGGACTCGTCGATCACCTTCGCGTTGGTCGGGTCCAGGTAGAGCCAGCCGCCGCCCGGCACCCAGCAGCCCACCCAGGCGTGGCTGGCGTCGGCGCCGACCAGCCGCGGCTTCCCCGGCGGTGGCCGGGTGGCCAGGTAACCGCTGACGTAGCGGCCGGCCAGCCCCAGCGAGCGCAGGCCGGACAGCATGACGTGCGAGAAGTCCTGGCAGACGCCGGTTCGGAGCTCCAGCAGGGTGCTCACCGTGGTGCCCACCGAGGTGGAGCCGAACTTGTAGGTGAAGTCGTCGTGCACCCGGTGCATCAGGTCCACGGCGGCCTCACCCAGCGGCCGGCCGGGGGTGAACGAGACGCGGGTGTACTCCTCGATCCCGGGCGGCACCTCGACGTAGGGCGAGGCGAAGGTGAAGTCGGTGGCCGACCAGGCATCGGGCTGCTCCGGCCGGACCGCGGGCCGGGCCTGCTCCCAGGGCACCGCCAGCTGCTCCTCACCCGGGCCGCCGACGCCGACCTCGACGTGGCTGACCGCGGTGACGACGAGCTGCCGGTGCGGTTCGGTGACGTGGAAGTAGGACTTGGCGTTGCCGTACAGGTCGTCGTGCACGAACAGGTCGCCGGGCGCCGGGTCGACGGTGATCTGGTGGCTCCGGCAGCGCTGCCAGCCGAGGTCGCGGGGCCGCAGGTGGAACTGCCCGTAGCTGGCTGTGACGTCGGCCTCGTAGGTGTAGGTCGTGCTGTGCTCGATCCGGTAGCTCTTCACGTCGCGCCACCCCAGGTGGAGGTGTCGGCCAGCGCCTGCTGGCTGGGTGGCTGCTGCTGGTACTGGGTGCGGACCGCGTCCGAGAGGTCCCGGAGCTGGTCGTGCAGGTCGGCGAGGAACCGCTCCAGACCCCGCCGCCGGCCACCCTCGGCGACCACCAGCGTCGCCGGGTCGGCCGTCCGCACGGTCTCCACCAGCGTGTCCAGCAGCCGCAGCGGCCGCGCCGTCGGCGACGTCGTGGGCAGGGCCTGCAGGTCGGTGAGCACGCGGGCCAGCTGGTAGGCGACCGAGCGCGGGTTGTGCTGGTCGACGACCAGCAGCTCGACCAGCGCCTCGACCCCGGCGCGGCCGCGGTAGCGCCGGCGGTAGGTGAGGATCGACTCCGACGCGGTCAGCACCGCCTCCTCGACCATCCGGTCGGTCTCCGGTGCCCGTTGCCGGTCGAGGGTCACCCGCAGCAGGGCGACGACCTGCAGGGCCCGCTCCAGACCCCGGCCCGCGTCGAGCAGGTACCACCCGGGGTCGCGCACCATGTTCTCGCTGACCACCCCGGCCAGCGCCAGCAGGCCGGCCAGCACCCGCTCGCCGGTGTCGACCAGCTGCAGCCCCTGGTCGTCGGGGTGGGCGGCCAGCGCGGCCAGCGCGCGGTCCATCTCGGCCATCACCATCCACACGTCCTCCGACAGTTGGTCGCGCACCCCCTGCGCGGCCATCGACAGCGAGGCCAGGGACTGCGCGGCGGTGCCCCGTCGCTGGCGGTCGAGCAGCATCGCCCGCAGCTCGGGCATCAGCTCCGCGCGGCCGAGGAAACCGGGGTAGGTGGTGCTGACCTGGGTGACCGCCTGCAGGAGCACCTCGAGCGCCCGGCCGTGCGTGGTGTCCAGGTCGGTCTCGACGGCCACCGTCCGGGCGGCCAGCACCAGCCGCAGCAGGTCCTCCGCCCGCTCGGCGTAGCGGCCGAACCAGAACAGGTCGCTGAGCACCCGCGGGACCATGCCGGTCGGCGCCGCACCACTGCGCGGGAGCCCGGCGGCCTGCCGGGGCACCAGCACCCGGGTGGCCAGCACCGGGTCACTGCTGACCACCCAGACGTCCTTGGCCAGACCGCCGTCCGGCGCGGTGACCAGCGGTCCGTGCCGGTCCCCCGCCTGGTCGGCCACCCGGGCCAGGCCGCCGAGCATCGGCGTGTAGGACGTCCCGCTGCGGACGGCGAAGCAGCGCAGCACGACGTCCCGCGGCACCAGCCGCTCGGCCACCGTGGTGGGCGCCGAGGACAGCGGCAGCACCTCCTGCCCGACGAAGCGGTGCGGGGCGGCGTCGATCCGGGCCAGCAGCCGTTCCCGCTGGGCGGCGGTCAACGCCGACCCGAGGACGCTGCGACCGGCGTCGCGGCTGATCGGCCGGACGACGAGCTCGTCGAGGTGCGCGCGGACGTGGGACCGCCCGGCGCGGTCGCCGCACCACCAGGTGTCGACCGACGGCAGTCGCAGCCGCTGGCCGAGCAGCCGCTCGCTGAGCCGGGGCAGGAACGGCAGCAGCGCCGGGTTCTCGAGGATGCCCGAGCCGAGGGTGTTGACCACGCTGACGGTGCCCTGCCGCACGCACTCCAGGAGGCCGCTGGTCCCCAGCCGCGAGCCGGACCGCAGCTCCAGCGGGTCGGTCCACACCGCGTCGACCCGGCGCAGGATGACGTCCACCTGCTCCAGCCGGCCCAGCCCGCGGAGCCACACCCGGCCGTCGCGGACGGTCAGGTCGCTGCCCTCCACCAGCGGGAAGCCGAGCAGGGAGGCGACGAAGGCCTGGTCGAACGCCGTCTCGCTGTGCGGGCCGGGACTGAGCACGACGACCCGTGGGTCCTCGACGGCCGGGGGGGCCGACTCCACCAGAGCGGTCCGCATGGCCTGGAAGAACGGCGTCAGCCGGTGCAGGTGCGCGGCGTGGTAGAGCTCCGGCACCACCCGGGAGACCACCCGCCGGTTCTGCATGGCGAAGCCCGCCCCGGACGGCGCCTGGGTGCGGTCGGCCAGCACCTTCCAGCCGCCGGCCGCGTCCCGGCCGAGGTCGGCGGCGGTGGTGAACAGCCGCTGGCGCTCCAATGCCTCGGTGCCGACCACCGGACGGAGGTACTCGCCGTGGTCGAACACGGCGGCGGCCGGGATGTCGCCGGAGGCGAGCAGCCGCTGCGGACCGTAGAGGTCGGCGAGCACGGCGTCGAGGAGCTCCGCCCGCTGCACCACGCCGGCCTCGAGCCCCGCCCACTCGCGGTCGTCGAGGACCAGCGGCACCGGGTCGAGCCGCCAGGGGCGGGGTTCGGCCAGCGCCGTCGCCACGGCCGGGACCGGGTCGTCGACCACCGACACCGCAGCACCGGGGCTGGGCGTGTAGGTGACGTTGTCGTCCTCGAGCAGCCGGGCCACCTCGTGCTGGGCGTGCGCCAGGTCGCCGTCCACGAACCGCTCGAGCCCCGCCAGCAGACTCCTCCAGCCGCGCCGCGGGGTGCCGTCGGGGCCGGCGAGCTCGTCGAAGCCGGGCTCGGGGGTGAGGACGTCGCCCTGGCCGGCCGTGGCCAGGTAGCGCCCGAGCACGGTCACCGCCGTCGCCCGCGGGCCGCGCTGGGCCGCCGTCGCAGGTCCAGCGTCAGCGGGTGGTCCTGGGGCGTGGCGGCGCGGCGGCCGAGCTCGGCGTCCAGCGCGGCGACGTCGACCTCGCCCGCGGTGTGGCTCAGCGCCTCGAACCGGCTGGCCCGGCGGGCCTGCGCCGCGGAGGCGTTGACCGGCGGCTCCTGGTAGGACCGCCCGCCGGGGTGGACGACGTGGTAGGTCGCGCCGCCCAGCGACACCCGGGCGGCCCGGTCGACGACGTCGAGGTGCAGCGGGGCGTCGACCTCCCGGGTGGGGTGCAGCGCCGACCACGGCCTCCAGGCCTGGTACCGGATGCCGGCGACGTACCGGCCGGGCGTCCCGGTCGGGGCCAGCGGGACCGGGCGGCCGTTGCACGTCAGCAGCTGCCGCTCGGGCACGAACCCCGACACCACGACCTGGATCCGCTCGGTCGAGGAGTCGACGTAGCGGGCGGTCCCACCGGAGGCGGCCTCCTCCCCCAGCACCGACCACGGCTCGATGGCTTGGCGCAGCTCCAGGTCCACGGTGCTGCCGTCGGCCGCGCCCACGGTGCTGGCGCCGATCCGCGGGAACCGGAACTCCGCGCAGGGCGCCAGCCAGCCGGCGTCCACGTCGAGGCCGTGGGCCTGCAGGTCGGCGACGACGTCGTGCGCGTCGGCCAGCACGAAGTGCGGCAGCAGGAAGCGCTCGTGGAGCGCGGGTCCCCAGCGCACCAGTGGCTCGTCGAAGGGGTCCTCGGCGAGACGGACCAGCAGGGCGCGCACCAGCAGGGCCTGCACCAGCGCCATGTCCGGGTGCGGCGGCATCTCGAAGGCGCGCAGCTCCAGGAGCCCCAGCCGGCCGCGGGTGGAGTCCGGGCTCCACAGCTTGTCCACGCAGAACTCGGAGCGGTGGGGGTTGCCGGTGAGATCGGTCAGCAGGTGCCGGAGCGACCGGTCCACGCGCCAGGGGCGCAGGTCGTCGGCGGGCAGCGCCGCGATCTCGGCGAACGCCGTCTCCAGCTCGTAGACCGCCTCCGGGCGGCCCTCGTCGACCCGCGGCGCCTGGCTGGTGGCGCCGACGAAACGGCCGGCGAACAGGTAGGACAGCGCCGGGTGGTGCTGCCAGTAGGTCAGCATGCTCACCAGCAGGTCCGGCCGGCGCAGCACCGGGGAGCGGGCGGGGGTGGGGCCGCCGAGGGTCAGGTGGTTGCCCCCGCCGGTGCCGCGGTGGGCGCCGTCCAGGGCGAACGTCTCGGTGCCCAACCCCTGCTCGGCGGCCAGCCGGTGCACGGTGTGGGTGAGCTCGCTGAGCTCGGACCAGCTCGCGGTCGGGTGCAGGTTGACCTCGACGACCCCTGGGTCCGGGGTGACGGCCAGGGTGCGCACCCGCGGGTCCGGCGGCGGGCCGTACCCCTCGAGCACCACCGGCAGGCCGATCGCGGCCGCGCTCCGCTCGACCAGCCGGACCAGCTCGACGTAGCGGTCGAGCTGCTCCAGCGGGGGCAGGAAGACGTGCACGTGGCCGTCCCGGGCCTGCACGACCAGGGCGGTCCGGGCGGGCACCGCGTCCGGGTCCGCGACGACGGCGCGGAGGCCGTCCGCCGGGTCGGGCAGCGGCTCGTCGGCGGTGGCGTAGGAAGCCTCGCCGGGGTGGTCCGGGTGCTCCCAGGACAGCGAATCCAGCGGCAGCCGCATCCCCGCGGGGGAGTTGCCGGGCACCAGCACGAGGCGGCCGCGCCGGGTCCGCCAGGTGGGGCTGGTCCAGGCGTCGCCGAACCAGGAGGGCACCAGCGGCAGCGCCCAGGCCGCCGGGGCGGGTTCCGCCGCGTCCAGCGCCGTCACCAGGGCCGGGTCGGCGGTCAGCGGGTCGGCGCCCGGTGGGAGCCCGACGGGTTGCCGGACCTCGTGGGCCAGGGCGGCCAGCGGGTCCTCGAAGCAGGGCTGGGCCTGCGCCGCGGGCAGTCCGGCCCCCGTGGCCAGCCGGGCGGCGAGGGCGCGGGCGCGGTCCGGGGCGTCCGCGGCCGCCGCCGAGGGGTGCTGCGGGTTGGCCAGCAGGGCCGGGGCGTCCCACAGCGGTACACCGTCGGCGCGCCAGACCAGGGTGATGTCCCAGCGGGGCTGGTCCTCGCCGGGGTACCAGCGGCTCTGGCCGCGCTGGACCAGGCCGCCGCGCGCGTAGTGCTCGGCCAGCCGGCCCGCCAGCCCGTCGGCCCGCCGCCGCTTGTCGGGGCCGTCGGCGGCCACCGTCCACTCGGGTGAGGTCATGTCGTCGACGGCGACGAAGGTGGGCTCCCCGCCCATCGTCAGCTCCAGGCCGGCGCCGGCCAGCCGCTCGTCGACGTGCTCACCCAGCCGGTGCAGGTGCGCCAGCTGGTCGGCGCGGTACGGCTTGGTGACCCGCGGGTCCTCGTGCACCCGGCGGACGCCGTTGGCGAAGGCCAGGGTGGTCTGGCTGGGGTCGGTCACCCCGGTGATCGCCGCCGCCGACGACGGGTTCGGCGTCGCGGCCAGCGGGATGTGTCCCTCGCTGGCGAACAGGGCCGACGTCGGGTCCAGCCCGATCCAGCCGGCCCCGGGCAGGAAGACCTCCGCCCAGGCGTGCAGGTCGGTGAAGTCCTCGGCCGGGCCGCCGGAGCCGGGGAGGTCGGCGGCGAGCTGGACGAGGTAGCCCGAGACGAACCGCGCGGCGAGCCCGAAGTGCCGCAGCGCGGTGACCAGCAGCCAGGCCGAGTCACGGCAGCTGCCGATCGCCCGGGTCAGGGTCTCCTCGGGCGTCTGCACGCCCTCCTCCATCCGCAGCGAGTAGCCGACGCCGGAGTTGACCGCTGAGTTGAGGGCGACCAGCACGTCGATCGTCGACCCGCCGGCCGGGGTGGCCCGGCGCAGCCCGTCCAGCCACGTCGACAGCGTGGGGCTGGTCGCGGTGTCGGCGGTGCCCAGGTAGGGCTGCAGGTCGCGGGCCAGCTCGTCGTCGTAGCGGAACGGGTAGCTCTCGGCGTAGGGCTCGACGAAGAAGTCGAAGGGGTTGATCATCCCGAGGTCGGCCACCAGCCCGACCGTGATGTCGAGGGTGTCGGACGCGGTGGGGAAGACGACCCGGGCCAGGTGGTTGCCGAACGGGTCCTGCTGCCAGTTCAGGAAGTGGTCAGCCGGGCTGATGGTGAGCGAGTAGGCGCTGATCGGGGTGCGGGTGTGCGGGGCGGGACGCAACCGGATGACGTGCGGTCCGATCCCGATCCGACGGTCGAACCGGTAGGTGGTGCGGTGCTCGAGCGCGACCTTGGTGCTCATCGACGACCTCCCTGGCCTGCTCGGCGGGCCCGGACAGCGGCGGACGGGGCCGGACGACGACGTCCGGCCCCGCCCCCGGAGCTGCTCAGTAGCGGTAGTGGTCGGACTTGTAGGGGCCGCTCACCGGCACCCCGAGGTAGCCGGCCTGCTTGTCGGTCAGCTCGGTGAGCTTCACGCCCAGCGCGTCGAGGTGCAGCCGGGCCACCGCCTCGTCGAGGTGCTTGGGCAGGGTGTAGACCCCGATCGGGTACTCCTCCGGCTTGGTGTACAGCTCGATCTGCGCCAGCACCTGGTTGGTGAAGGAGTTGCTCATCACGAAGCTGGGGTGCCCCGTCGCGTTGCCCAGGTTCATCAGCCGGCCCTCGCTGAGCACGATGACCGAGCGCTCGTCCTCGGTGCCGGCGTCGAAGACCCACTGGTCGACCTGCGGCTTGATCCGGACCCGGGTGGTGTCGGAGCGCTTGGCCAGCCCCGCCATGTCGATCTCGTTGTCGAAGTGGCCGATGTTGGCCACGATCGCCTGCGGCTTCATCCGGCTCATCTGGTCGGCGGTGACGACGGCGAGGCAGCCGGTCGCCGTGACGAGGATGTCGACGAGCGGCAGCACGTCCTCCAGGGTGGTGACCTGGAACCCGTCCATCGCCGCCTGCAGCGCGCAGATCGGGTCGACCTCGGTGACGACCACCCGGGCGCCCTGACCGCGCAGCGCCTCGGCGCAGCCCTTGCCGACGTCGCCGTACCCGCAGACCACGACGGTCTTGCCGCCGATCAGCACGTCGGTGGCCCGGTTCAGCCCGTCGACCAGCGAGTGCCGGGTACCGTACTTGTTGTCGAACTTGGACTTGGTGACCGAGTCGTTGACGTTGATCGCCGGGAACAGCAGCTGGTCGCCGCGGAACATCTCGTACAGGCGGTGGACGCCGGTGGTGGTCTCCTCGGTGACGCCCTGGATGGCGTTGCCGATGGCCACCCAGTCCACGCCCTCCTCCAGCGTGCGCTTGATCAGCGCGACGATGACGTGCAGCTCTTCGGGGTCGTCGTCCTGGGCCTGCGGCACCTGCCCGGTCTTGATCGCCTCGACCGCCCGGTGGACCAGCAGGGTGGCGTCGCCGCCGTCGTCCAGGATCATGTTGGCGAGCTCGCCGTCGGGCCAGCGCAGGATCTCCAGCGTCTGGTCCCAGTACTCCTCCAGCGTCTCGCCCTTCCAGGCGAAGACCGGCGAGCCGGCCGGCGCGTCGGGGGTGCCGTCGCCCACCACGACCGCCGCGGCGGCCTGGTCCTGGGTGGAGAAGATGTTGCAGCTGGCCCAGCGCACCTCGGCGCCGAGAGCCACCAGGGTCTCGATCAGCACCGCCGTCTGGGTGGTCATGTGGATCGAGCCCGCGATCCGGGCCCCGGCCAGCGGCTTCGACTCCCCGAACTGCTCGCGCATGGCCATCAGGCCCGGCATCTCGTGCTCGGCGAGCTTGATCTCGAGGCGGCCGTACTCGGCCAGGGTCAGATCGGCGACGCGGTAGTCCATGGGCTCCAGCCTAGGGGCAACCACCGACAGCCGCGGTGCGCCCGGCAGCCCTGGCCGTCCGGGCGCCACCGGGCGGCCGCCCGGGCGGGTGGGGTGTCAGAGCTCGACGTAGCGCCCGAGGCCGACGGCCAGGTAGACGGCGGCGAACATGCCCGTCTGGAGGAGCCGGGCGTAGCGCTCGACGTCGGAGCCGTGGTGCTGGCTGACCGTGCACACCCGCACGTCCTGGTGCTCGGCCGCGGCCCGCAGCCGGTTCAGGTCGCGGCGGACGAGGCTGTCCTGGCTGCCGTCGTCGAGCAGCACCAGGGCCGGCCGCCGGTCGGCGTCGGCGTCGTCCTCGAAGGGGTCGGCGAACGGGTCGCGCGGCACCTGGGACTCCAGGATCGGCAGCAGCTCGTCGGCGTCGGCGGCCAGGGCGGCGCGACCGCTGGCGGCCCGGAGCGCCTCGGCGACCCGCCGACCGGCGCGCGCGGCGAGCACCGTGCCGCCCCAGACCAGGGGTTGGGCCTCGGCGAGGCTGACGGCCAGGTCCTTGGCCGGGTTCTCCGAGAGGTCCAGGTACGGCGAGCAGTCGGCGGAGACCTGGTCCAGCGCGTCCGCGACGGCCTCCGGCTCCACCACCGGCCCCAGTCCCAGCCGGTGCAGCCCCGCCAGCGTCACCACGGCCGCGGAGAGCGGGTCGGCGGCCGAGGTGGGCAGCAGCACGGTCGAGCGGGAGGCCGCGTGCTCGGCGACCAGGGATGAGTCGGGGCAGGCGATCAGCAGCTGGCACCCGCGCCGGACGGCCTCGTGCACGGTCGCCACCAGTCCCGGCTCGGCGCCGCCGCTGGCCATCACCACGACGAGGTCCAGAGCGCCGACCCAGCCGGGCAGCCCGTGCGCCGGCCAGGCGACGAAGGGCACCGGGCAGACCGGCTCCAGCATCGCCCGCACCAGCCGGGCCTCCGAACCGGCGGCGATCACCGCCCGCGGCCGGACGTCGCTGGTCAGCGTGGCGAGCGGTCGCTCGGCGTCGGTCGCCTCCCGCCGGACGCGGGCGCCGGCCTCGGCGAGCCGGCGCAGCACGGGGTCGGCGGCGGCCAGCGCGGACTGGTCCTCGAGCAGTGAGTCCTCGAACACGGGGGTCAGCCGGCGTCGGGCCGGCGGGCCTCGTCGATGAGGAGCACGGGGATGCCCTGGCGCACCGGGTAGGCGAGGCCGCAGTCGGCGGCGAGGCAGACCAGCTCCTCACGCTCGTGGTCGACGGCGAGGGCGCCGTGGCAGTTGGGGCAGGCCAGGATCTCCAGCAGCTCGGGGGCCAGCTCGACAGCCATGGTTCTCCTTCGGTCGTGCGGTGGACGGCTCGGGTGGGCGGGTCAGCGGCGGATGAGCCCGAGGACCTCGTCGCGCAGGGACTCCATCATGTCCCCCGAGCGCGCCTCGACGTTCACCCGGAGCAGTGGCTCGGTGTTGCTGGGCCGGACGTTGACCCACCAGTCCTCGCCCACGACGGTGAGGCCGTCGACGTGGTCGGCGGCGCCCCGGCCGGCGAACGCCTGCTCGACGCGCGCGATGGCGGCCGCGGCGTCGGGGACGGTGGAGTTCAGCTCCCCCGACGGGACGTAGCGCGCGTAGTCGCCGCTGAGCTCGGACAGCGGCAGGTCCGAGCGGCCGAGCAGGGCGATCACGTGCAGTGCGGCCAGCATGCCGGTGTCGGCGCCCCAGAAGTCGCGGAAGTAGTAGTGCGCGGAGTGCTCGCCGCCGAAGACCGCGTCGTGCTCGGCCATCGCAGCCTTGACGAAGGTGTGGCCGACGCGGGTGGTGACCACCTCGCCGCCCAGCTCGCGGACGATCTCGGGCACCGACCAGGAGGTGATCTTGTTGACCACGACGGTGCCGCCGGGCTCCCGGTCCAGCTCGGAGCGGGCGATCATCGCCGTCACCGTGGAGGGCGGCACGACCTCGCCCCGCTCGTCGATGACGAAGCAGCGGTCGGCGTCGCCGTCGAAGACCAGGGCCAGGTCGGCGCCGTGCTCGACCACCGCGGCCTGGGCGTCGAGGAGGTTCTCCGGCTCCAGGGGGTTGGGCTGGTGGTTGGGGAAGGTGCCGTCGGGGTCGGTGTAGAGCCCGACCAGCTCGAGGTGCTGGGTGCCCAGCACGGCGGGCAGGGTGTGCCCGGCCATCCCGTTGCCGGCGTCGGCGACGACGGTGAGCCGCCGGATGCCGGAGAGGTCGACGAGCGACAGCAGGTGCTCGGCGTAGGCCGGCAGCAGGTCCTGCTCGGTGCGCGCGCCCCGGACGGCGGCGGGCTCCGGTAGCGGGCCCGAGGCGCGCTGGGCGATCTCCACCAGCTGCTCCGGGGCGATCGGCCGGGCGCCGGGGAGGCAGAACTTCACCCCGTTGTAGGCGGCGGGGTTGTGGCTCGCGGTGAACATGGCCCCCGGCAGGTCGAGCCGACCCGAGGCGAACCACAGCTCGTCGGTGCTGGCCAGCCCGATGTCGACGACGTCGACCCCGCGGCTCAGCACGCCGTCGGTGAAGGCGGCCGACATCCGGGGCCCGCTCACCCGCATGTCCCGCGCGAGCACCAGGCGGTCGCCCGTCCTGAGGCCGAGCACGTCAACCAGCGCCGCCCCGACGGCGGTGGCACCCGCCTCGTCCCACTCGGGCTCCGGGCCCTCGGTGACGCCACGGATGTCGTTGGCCTTGAAAATCCCCTGGGTGATCATCGAGCCGCACTCTACTGAGGTTCCACGCGGAGCCCGGCTCCATCACCCCCTCGTGACCCGGCCGACGCTGCGTGGGGCGTCAGGCGTCGGGGTCGGCCAGCACGGTGAGGTGCCCGCGCCGCCGGAGCTCGACGATGCCCGGGCGGGCCCGGACCGGCTCCTCGCCGGCGGGCAGCGGGTCGTAGGACAGCCCGACCTCCCGGACGGCGTCGGCCAGCGCGAGCAGGTCGTCGCTGCTGGGTCGCGGGTCGGGGTCGACGGCGAGCCGGATGACCTCCCAGCCGCGCGGCGCGGACAGCGCCGACGCGTGCGTGCGGCACAGGTCGTAGCAGTGCGGCTCCGCCCGGGTGGCCAGCGGTCCGAGCACCGCGGTCGAGTCGCGGTAGACGTAGGTCAGGGTGGAGGTCGCCGGCTCCGAGCACCCCGACCGCGAACACCTTCGTGACCTCACCGGCGCGACGTTACCGCCCCGGGTGCGGGGCCGCGGGAGGCTCGCGTGTCGCCCCGGGGACGGGCGGGACGGGTCCCTCTGCCGCGCCCCTGCCGCCGTCCCGCGGCCCTGCGGCACTCGTGCGCCCCGGGCGCGGGGCGCCAGTGCCGACGGGGCGCGGGAGCGCCTGGTCGACCGGCGAACCTACAGTGGGGCGCATGTCGAACCGTCACCGCGACCGCCACGGCCGGGGTCTGCGCGGTCCGCTCGCGGCCCCCAGCCCGCTGGCCGCCCGACGGGCGAACCCACCGCGGCCGGCCTCCCCGGCCGAGGCCTTCCACGAGGCCGTGCACGCCGCCGTCGAGCGGGTCGCCCGGCAGTGCCCGGACGCGGTGGCCGACATCGCCTTCGGCATCGAGGAGGTGCCGGTGCTGGAGCCCTCCTGGACCGGGCCGCACGTGCCCCTGGCGCTGGCCGTCGAGGCCACCACCGACCACCCCGCCCAGCTGGTGGTCTACCGCCGCCCGCTCGAGCACCGGGCCAGCAGCCGGCGCGGCCTGCAGCTGCTGGTGCACCGCACCGTGGTCGAGCAGCTGGCCGCCCTCACCGGCCGCAGCGTCGACGAGCTCGACCCCGACGGTCTGGGCGACGAGGACGACGACTGAGCTGCGCCACCGCGGCCTGCGCCCGTCGAAGGCTCGAGACCGCAGCCTGAGCCCGGGGAAGGCTCGAGACCGCGGCCTGAGCCCGTCGAAGGCCCGAGACCGCGGCCTGAGCCCGTCGAAGGCCCTTCGACAGGCTCAGGGAACGGGGTCGGCTCGGGGAACGGGGTCGGCTCAGGGAGCGGGGTCGGCGCAGGGCGCGGGGTCGGCTCAGCGGGCGACGGCCGGGTCCTGCTCGACCGAGGGGGCACGGCTGGCCACGTCGGGCGAGGTCAGCGGCAGGGTGGCCAGACCCGCGACCTCGCCCTCGGGCTGGGTGAGGGTGACCGACCCGACCACCGCCGAGCCGTCGGGGACGTCGACGACGACGTAGCTCGGTCCCGGCGAGGAGAGCCGGCGGGTGGCGGTGCCGCCCGCGGCCAGCAGGATGTCGTCCTCCCGGAGCACCACCCCGTCGTAGCTGACCACCCGGAACGTCGTGGCGGCGTCGGCGTCGCCGCCGTTGCTGATCACCAGCTCGCCCGCCGCCCCGGTCGTCGTCGTGCCGACCGCGCTGACGCCCTGGCGGACCAGCGGCGGCAGCGCCGACTGGACGGCGAGGTCGGGCTGGGCACCGGGCCGGCTGCTGGTGGCGACGACGGCGGCGCTGACCGGGGTGGTGCTGCTCAACCGCACGCTGGCCGACTCCCCCGCCAGCCCTGACTCCAGCGGCACGCTGACGGTGCTCTCCGGGGCGAGCTCGACGACGTCGGCACCGGCCGGGGCGAACGGGCCGCTCAGGCCGAGCACCTCGACCGAGACCGACGCGCGGTCAGGGCCCGGGTTGACCAGCTCGAGCGAGCGCGCACCCGCGTCGCCGGGCACCCCGGCGACCACGACGACGGGGCCGGGCGCCACCGAGGGCACCTGCCAGTCGGCCCCGGCAGGCTTGAGGTCGGCGGTGCGGATCCGGCGGGCCGCCACGCTGACCCGGCCCTCGCTGGCCCGGACGGCGACGCTGAGCGGGCCCTCGGTGTCGACCAGGCTGGAGACCGACACGGCACGGGAGGACCGGCCGCCGACCACCACTCCGGGGCTGCCCGGCACCACGACGCGGCCCTGCGGGCCGAAGAAGCGCAGGTCGACCTCCGCCGAGGCGTCGTCGGGGTTGCTGAGCACCAGCTCGGTGCGGTCGCTGTCGGTCGAGCCGACGCCGACGAACCACTGCTCGGTGCCGGGCACCAGGCAGGGGGCGGCCATCAGGCCCGCGGTCTCGCCGCCGGCGTTCTGGCTGGTCACCGCGCCGCTGCCCGCGGTGGCCAGGGCGCCCTCGCCGGTCAGCAGCAGCGGGGCGCTGACCCGGGCCTGCTGGGCTCCGGTGCCGGGTGAGGTGACCGAGAGGTCTCCGCCGCCACCGGCGAGCGGGGCCCCGGTCAGGGTGCCCGGACCCGGGCTCGCGCTCTGCCGGACCGCGACCGCCGACACCGTGCTCGGCGCCGCCTCCCCCTCGGCCGGTGAGCTGGGCGCCGGGTCCGGCTCCGCCGGCTCGGGCGTGGCTCCCGGGCTGGTGGGGGCCGGCGTGGGCAGTGAGTCGGCGGCGCCGGCGGTGCAGACGGCGCTGGTCCGGCCGACCACGGCGGTGGGCGCGGCCGTCGGCGGGGCGCTGCGGGCGCTCAGCAGGCTGCCGCCGCCGACCACCAGGGCCAGGCCCAGCAGCACGGCGAGCACCACCAGCACCCGGTGGAGGGTGGGCCGGTCGCGGAACGACGCCTCGGTGTAGTCCGACATCAGCCCACCTCCGCCAGCGTCGCGGCCCGGCGCGCCGACTTCGCCGGGTCACGCACCTCGGGCCGTCGGACCGCGGGCGCGGCCAGCACGCAGGCCACGGCCACCACCAGCCCCTGGGCGAACAGGAACCAGTGCGAGACCGAGGGCAGCGACCAGGTCAGCTGGCCGCCCGCCGCCGGCAGGACGAAGGCCTGCTGCCATCCGGCGTCGACGGCGGCCAGCGGCCGGCCGTCGAGCGTTGCCTGCCACCGGGGGTCGGCCGCCTCGCCCAGCCGCAGCTGCCGCCCCTCGCCGCCGGGCGGCAGCACCAGGGGCGGGCCGGCGACGGGGGTCCTGGTGCTGCCCTCGACGACGCTGCTGCGGCCCACGGCGGGCTCGAGCCGCCAGACGGTGGCGTCCTCGTCGCCGCTGGCGGCGCCGAGGCCGGGGGTGTTGTCGATGCGGGCCCGCTCCTCCTCCCCTGCGCCCTGCAACCAGACGTAGCCGATGCCGAGGTCGCCCAGCTGGGGGGCGATGTCGGAGTCGGCGGTGCCGGCGGTGAGCCGGACGACCAGGTCCTCGGCCTGCCGGGTGGCGGCGGTCGAGCCGCCGAACGTGCCGCCGCGGTCGGCGTCACCGAGCCGCAGCTGGCGGTCGCCGAGCACGGAGTAGCGGGCGCCGTCGCCCGCGAGGTCCACCGCGAGCACGCGCGTCCGGGTGTCCCCGACCATGGCGTTGCGGACGTAGGGCGGTAGGGCGTCGAGCCCGACCCGGTCGACCGGCCCCGCCAGCCCCGCCCAGACCCACCAGGCCGCGCCGCCCAGGGTGACGGCCGCGACGGCCAGCCCGGCCAGCACAGCGGCCGGCTGCAGCCAGGAGAAGCTCCGCCGGCCGACGTCGCGGGCGAAGCCGTCGACGCCGACCGCGCCGCCCAGGGCCAGCGCGCCGAAGGCGATGAGCAGGTGCGGACCGACCCAGGGCCGCACCTCGGCGCCGAGCGGCGGCACGGGCACCACCAGCCGGGACAGCGCCACGGCCAGGGCGAGCGCCAGCAGTGCGGTGAACCAGCAGACGACCACGAGCCGACGTCCGGAGCGGCGGAGCAGACCGCCGAGGGCCAACGCCCACACCACGCCGAAGACGACGGCGCCGATCCACAGCGGCGGCAGGCCGGGGCCGACGTCACGACCCAGCGCCAGCTGCCAGACCTCGGGGGCGGCCGGCGCGCCCTGCAGGGCGGCGTCCGGTCCGACCAGGATGCGGCCGGGCTCCAGGATCAGGCTGGGCCACCAGGGCAGGAGGACCACCAGCGGCAGACCGAGGGCGATGCCGATCCGGCCGATCTTGCGGGGCGCGCGGCGCAGCGCCACGGCCCCGGCCGCCCCGGCCAGCAGGGCGAAGACCATCAGCGACGGCTCGAAGGCGACCAGCACGAGCAGGGCGACGCCCGCGCCCCAGGCCCCGCGCCAGGCCTCCGGCGTGCGGACCCGGCGCAGCACGAGGGCGCGCACGGCGACGGCGAGCAGCGGCAGGGTGAGGGCGACGACGCTGAGTGAGAGCCGGCCCTGGTTGGTGCCGCCGAGCAGGGCCGGCAGCAGCGCGTAGGTCAGCGCCACCCAGAGCCGCAGCCGCCGGTCCACCACGACCCGGCGGACCACCGGGTAGGCGACCAGCAGCGCGAGCGGGACGACGGCGCAGATCAGCAGCGTGGTGAACCACTCGGGGCGCCCGGCCAGCACGGTGGAGGCCACCGCGCTCAGGGCCAGCCACGGCGGGCCGGACTGGCCGGGAGCGCCGGGGACCGGGTCCCAGACCGAGGCCCAGAGCGCCCCGAGGCTCTCCTGGGCGGGCAGCAGGGCGGGTCCGACCAGGGACCCGGCGCCCAGCACCCCGCGGGCGGCGACCAGGCTGCCGACGGCGGTGAGCACCAGGGCGAGCACGACGGGACTGAGCCAGGGGTTGCGCGAACGGTCCTCGGCGACGGTGGCGAAGTCGTCACCGGTCAGCTCGTCGAGGCTGGTGCCCTCCACCTCACCAGCCACCGAGCGGTAGCGGTCGGAGAGCACGCCGTTCACCGCCTCGGCGGCGACGCGCAGGCTGCTCCACCACGGCGGCCGCAGGGCTGCGACGACCTCGGCCGTGCCCGGCGCGGGCTCGATGGCGGCGGTCCGCTTGCGCAGGGCGCGGATCCGGCCGGGGTGGGCGACGAAGGAGGCCAGGGCCAGCACCTCGTCGAGCGCGCGGCCGGGCACCTTGCCGACGAGGTAGCCGGCGGCGTGCACCAGGCAGCTCCAGACCAGCCGCAGCCAGACCAGCGGCAGCGAGCGGCCCGGCGCGTGGCCGGCGACGACGAGCATGCCGAGCAGCCGGTCGAGCCGGCCGGGTCGCCGACCGGTGACGCCGCGCGGCCGCAGGCCGGCCCGGCCGACCTGGCGGTGGGTCATCTCGGCCTGCGGGGTGGTCACCACCCGGTAGCCGTTGAGGTGCGCCCGCCAGCCCAGCTCCACCCCGTCGCGGAACACGGGCAGGGCGGGGTCGAGGCCGTCCAGGTCGTTCCACACCGCGGTGCGCAGCAGCATCCCGCAGGTCGACACCCCCAGCCGTTCCGCCGGCTCGTCACGCTGGCCCTGGTCGATCTCGCCGACGTCCACCCCGAGCTCGCGGCGCCCGGTGCCGGAGATGCTGACGCCGACCTCGCTGATCTGCTGGCCGGCCTGGCGGCGCCGGGGCAGCAGCAGCTTCGGCCCGGTGATGTCGATCCGCTCGCTGAGCACGTGGGCGAGCAGCTGCTGCAGCGCGTCGGGCGCGGGGATGGCGTCGTCGTGCAGCAGCCAGAGCCAGCGGCTCTCGTGGCCGGTGCTCGGCCGCAGCAGCCGGGTGCCGCTGTCCTGCAGCGTCGCCGCGCGGTCCTGCTGCAGGGCCGAGCGGACCGCGTCGCCGAACCCGCTCCCGCGCTGCCCGACGTAGACGGCGTGCAGCAGCCCGCGGTCGCGGGCCTGCTCGAGCAGGGTGCGGGTGGCGTCGTCGCTGCCGTTGTCGATGGCGATCAGCCGGTCGGGGCGGCGGGTGAGGGCTTCGAGCCCGTCGAGGGTGGCCCGCAGCCAGCGGGCCGCGTCGAAGGCGACCAGGACGGCGGTCACGTGGGCCGAGGAGACGTCCCGCTCGGCGGCAGGGACCGGCTCCTCGGCCACCCAGGCCCAGGGGTCGGAGTCCTCGGTCGAGGCGCCGAACGGGCCGGAGTGGTAGCCGGCGAACGCGTCGTCCCCGCTGCCGCGCCGGCGCTCCGTCCGAGGTCCGCTGCCCGTCGTGCTGTCCATCGGCTGAGCGCTGTCCCCTGCTCGGTGTCGGTCGATCCCCCTGGTCAGCGCAGTTCCACGGGGGGCGCAGCGGGCCGGGGCGCCCGGTCGGGCGGCCCCCACCCTAGGCGATGGAGTCCGCCGTCACCACGGACGACGGCCCCGCCGCGGTACCTCAGACGGCCCGCTTCTTGAGCTTGCGGCGCTCCCGCTCGCTGAGTCCGCCCCAGATCCCGAAGCGCTCGTCGTTCTGCAGCGCGTACTCCAGGCACTCGCCCCGGACGTCGCAGGACAGGCACACCTTCTTGGCCTCGCGGGTGGAGCCACCCTTCTCCGGGAAGAAGGCTTCGGGGTCGGTCTGGGCGCACAGCGCGCGCTCCTGCCAGCCGAGCAAGCCCTCGTCGTCGCCGTCGTCCACCTGCTCCGGCATGAGCTGTGCCAGTTCCTGCATCTGTGCCTCCTCGACCCCGCATCTGTGTGTGCGCCGGACCACCACGACTTCGCGGGCCGTGAGGGCGTCGGCGCGGCCACCCACCCACCCCGGCAGCCCCCACCGGCACCTCGTCGGATCAGCAGACTCTCGACGCGGGCCGGGCCGGTACGGTGAATGACACTGGTGGAATTACATGCCCGTCAATACCGGTTCGTCAAGTGCTGACCTGGTAATGGAGACTGCTGCACCCCGACCCCCTGCCGTGCTACGGGGCCGGTCGTCCCCAGGGGTGGACGTCATCCTGACCGCCCTGGTCAGCCGGCTCCTGATCAGCCCGGGCCGGGCCGGGCCGGCGCTCGTCCGGTCCGGGCGCCTCCAGCGCACGGGGCACCTCCCAGCCGCTCCCGGCCGGGGTCCCCCAGCCGCTGGCGGGCCGGCCGGAGGCGGCCTCCCCCGCGGTCGTCCAGGCCGCTCCGGCGGCCGCGTCGGGGGCCCAGGTGGGCTCCAGGGCCGGATCCTCCGGCTCGGCCGACGTCGACCGCTCGTCGGCGTCCGGGCCGCTGGTCAGGGCCGGCGCCGACCCCGCCGTCGACGAGGACCGCGCCAGGAGCCCCAGCAGCGCGACGGCGAGCAGCGGGACGACGACCGCCGCCAGCCGGTCGGCCAGGTCGAGCTGGCTGAAGGGCGCGGCGTAGGACGTGTAGCCGTAGGCGGCCAGCCCCAGGACGAGCAGCAGGCCGACGCCGGCCACCCCGAGCGCCACGCCGGCCAGCGCCCGGGCGTGGGCGGTGACCGGGCGGAGGTGGCAGGCCAGCACCAGGGCGGCCAGCACGACGTAGGGCGTCGGCTCGGCCAGCTGCCGGCTGGCCAGGTAGGCGGCGTCGGGAGCGGCGTTGACGCCGGCCCGGGCGGTGCTGAGGGCGAAGGCCGCGACCAGCACCAGCCGGACGAGCAGGACCAGCACCACCACCACGACCGCGGGCTCGCGCCACCGCTGCACCCGTTCCATGCGGTCACAGTAGTGCGGCCGTCGCCGGCGCCTCTGGGAGACTGCACCGGTGCAGATCGTGGTGCTGGCTGGCGGCGTGGGCGGGTCGAAGTTCGTGCAGGGGGTCCGGCGGGCGCACCCGGAAGCGACCATCAGCGTGGTGGGCAACACCGCGGACGACATCACCCTGCACGGCCTGCGGATCTGCCCGGACCTGGACACGATGATGTACACCCTCGGCGGCGGCGGGGACGACGAGCGCGGCTGGGGCCGGCTCGGCGAGACCTGGAACGTGCTGGGGGAGCTCGCCGCCTACGGGGTGGAGCCCAGCTGGTTCTCCCTCGGCGACCTCGACCTCGGCACCCACCTGGTCCGCACCCAGATGCTGGCGGCCGGCTACCCGCTGACCGAGGTCACCCAGGCCCTGACCGCCCGGTGGCTGGCCGATGACCCCGGGATCCGGTTGCTGCCGATGAGCGACGACCGGGTGGAGACGCACGTCGTCATCGCCCACCCCGGGTTCCCGGCCGGACGTCGGGCCGTGCACTTCCAGGAGTACTGGGTGCGGCTGCGGGCCGCGCCGGAGGCGCTGGAGGTGGTCCGGGTGGGGATCGAGGCGGCCCGGCCGACCCCCGCGGTGCTGGCGGCGCTGGCCGAGGCCGACCTGGTGCTGGTCGCGCCCAGCAACCCCGTCGTCTCCATCGGCCCGATCCTGGCCGTGCCCGGGCTGCGGCAGGCGCTCCGCTCGACCCCGGCCCCGGTCGTCGGCTTCGCCGGCATCCTCGGCGGGGCGCCGGTGCTCGGGATGGCGCACCGGCTGCTGCCCGCCATCGGCGTCGCGGTCGACGCCGCCGCCGTCGGCCTGCACTACGGGGCCCGCGCCACCGGCGGCGTGCTGGACCTGTGGGTGATGGACGACCGCGACGCCGGCTCGGCCGCCGAGGTCGCCCGCGGCGGCCTGGCGGTGACCACGACCGACCTGGTGATGGCGGACGCCGACGCCACGGCGGCCTTCGTCCGGCACGCGCTGGACCGGCTGCCGACGGGATCGGCGCCGGCGGCGTGATCACGGTCTTCGCCCCCGACGGCGCCGGCGAGGTGGCGGCCGGCGACGACCTGGCCGACCTGGTGCTGCGCACGGTCGCCGGCGACCCGCTCGGGCCTCTGCGCGACGGCGACGTCGTGGTGGTCACCTCCAAGGTGCTGAGCAAGGCGGCCGGGCTGTCGCGTCCCGGCACCGACCGCGAGGCCGCCGTCGACGAGCAGACCGTGCACACCGTCGCCCGCCGGGGGCCCACCCGGATCGTCCGCACCCGGCACGGGCTCACCCTGGCCGCCGCCGGCGTCGACGCCTCCAACGTGGCCGCGGGCACCGTCCTGGTGCTGCCGGCCGACCCCGACGCCGACGCCGACGCCCTGCTCCGCGACCTCACCGCGCGCACCGGGCTGGCGCTGGCCGTGGTCGTCTCCGACACCGCGGGCCGGGCCTGGCGCAACGGTCAGACCGACCAGGCCATCGGGTCGGCCGGGCTGCGGGTGCTGGAGCGCTACGCCGGCCGGCAGGACGGCTACGGCAACGAGCTGCAGGTGACGGCCACCGCCGTCGCCGACGAGGTCGCCGGTGCGGCCGACCTGGTCAAGGGCAAGCTCGCCGGCCGGCCGGTCGCGGTGGTGCGCGGGCTGGCGCACCTGGTGCAGCCGCCCGGCGAGCCGGACGGCACGGCCCGCGCCCTGGTCCGCGACCCGGACTCGGACATGTTCTCCCGCGGGGCCCGCGAGGCGGTGCTGCTCGCCGCACTGAGCGCCACCGGTCAGGCCGAGCGCTACGAGCAGGTCGTCGCCCTCGACGGGCCCGAGCGGGTGGCCGCGGTGCTGGCCGGGACCGGTCGCGACGGCGAGCCGCTGGGTGCGCAGGCGGTCGCGCTGGTGCACGCCCTGCTGGCCGCCGACCTGCGCTGAGCGGCCCGCGGGCGTCCCTCGGCGACGGGCGGCCGGTCCCGGGGCAACGGCTAGACTCGGCCGTCCGGCGCGCGGGCACCCCGTCCTCGACGCGTCCGAGAACCGTCGACCCCACCGCAGCAGCACCGCGGTGGCCCTGGAGGAGAACCGGTGGCCAAGTCCCCCACGCCCGCGCCCGGCGTCAGCCGTCGGGACCGGCTGGCCTCGTTCGAGGCCGCCCGCAAGGCCGAGCGGCGACGCCGCACGATCGGCCTGTTCGCGATCTGCGGCGTGCTGGCGCTGGCCCTGCTGGCCTACCCGATCTACCTGTTCGTCGACGACTACCGGGCCCGCAACGCCGGCATCACCGACTTCGGCCCGCCCGCCGCGGCGGCGGCCTGCGACCCGGTCGCCACCAACCCGGCCACCGGCAACCAGGAGCACGTCCCCGAGGGCACCAAGGTCACCTACGACCGCTTCCCGCCCGACTCCGGGCAGCACTACGCCACCCCGGCGCCGTTCACCAAGCACTTCTACACCACCGCCGACCGGCCGGAGGTGGAGACGCTCGTGCACAACCTGGAGCACGGCTACACCGTGGTCTGGTACCGGGCCGAGGCGCCGCAGGACCAGGTCGACGCCCTGTCCGACATCGCCAAGACCTTCGGCAGCGACGACTACGACCCGGCCGACAAGTTCATCGCCGCCCCGTGGTCGCAGGCCGACGGCGGGCCGTTCCCCGACGGCAAGGACGTCGTCATGACCCGCTGGACCGCCAACCCCGAGAACCCCGCCGACATCACCCAGCAGCAGGGCGTCCGGCTGGCCTGCAGCCAGGTCAGCGGCGCCGCCATCGCCGACTTCATGGCCCAGTACCCGGTGGCGAACTCCCCGGAGCCCAACGGCGCGTGACCACTGACCCTGATGGGGCCTACTCGCTGAGGCGACGGTGTGAGTGAGCGTGGGGAAGTAGCTCGATAGACGGGTTCGGCGCAGGAGCCGAAGGGTTCGGCGTCTCCGCGGCGCGCCCGGCTCAGCCAGGCAGCCGGATCTCGCGCCGCTGCCTGGACGACCGGACGGGCAGGACACGCTCTTCGTCCTGCCCGGGAGGGAGGAAGGCAGCGGATCAGAGCGAGATCCGCGACCGAGCGGAGCGAGGTCAGACAACGCGCGCGAGGTCAGACAACTACGCGTAGTCGCGGCCCAGCCGCTCGGTGACCTCGGCGACCAGCTCCTTGATCCGCTCCGCCTCGCTGAGGGGGCAGACGAGCGTGATCTGCGGGGTCTGCACGATGACGGTGTCGCTCAGGCCGACCACGGCGACCACGCGGCCGTCCTCGGCCTGGTTGATCACCAGGTTGTCCCGGGCGTCGACCAGCACGCTGACGCCCTGCGTCGCGTTGCCCTGCGGGTCCCGGGGCAGCTGGTCCGACAGCGACGCGAAGCCGCCGACGTCGTGCCAGCTGATCGGCAGCGGGACGGCCACCACGTGCCCGGAGCCCCGGCCCTGGCTGGCGGGCTCCATCACCGCGTAGTCCACGCTGATCTTCAGCAGCTGGGGGTAGATCTCCGCCAGCCGGTCGGGCTCGGCGGCCAGCGCGGTGACCTGGGCGTGCGTCTCGGGGTGCAGCAGGGCCAGCTGGTCCAGCAACGTCGCCGCCCGCCAGACGAACATCCCGGCGTTCCACCAGTAGCTGCCCGAGGCCAGGTAGCCCCTCGCGGTGGCCTCGTCGGGCTTCTCCTTGAACTCCGCGACGACGTGCACGTCGGGGTGCCCGGGGATCGGGTCGGTGTGCCGCAGGTAGCCGTACCCGGTGTGCGGGGAGGTGGGGACGACCCCGAAGGTGACCAGGGCCAGCGGGTCCTCCTCGGCGACGGCGAACCCCTCGGACAGCGCCGCCCGGAAGCTGTCCACCGGGTGCATGATCTGGTCGGCGGTGACCACGGCGACCACCGCGTCCGGGTCCCGGGCGGCGAGCACGGCTGCCGGCCAGGCGACGGCGTTGAGGGAGTCCCGGCCCTCCGGCTCGCCCAGGATGTTCTCCGGGCTCACCTCGGGCAGCTCCTCGGCCACGACCGAGGCGTACCCGGCCCCGGTGCAGACCAGCACCCGGTCCGCCGGCACCACGCCGTCCAGCCGCTCGAAGGCGATCCGGAGCAGGCTCTTGCCGCCCAGCACCTTGAGCAGCTGCTTCGGCATGTCCTGCCGGGACAGCGGCCAGAGCCGTTTGCCGGAGCCGCCGGCCATGATGAGGACGTAGCGCATGGCGGCACCCTAACGAGGTCGGCCGCCGGTTCCTGCCGAAGCGATCGGCTCGCCCGTGTGATCTGCGCCGCCCGTCGTTACGATCGCCCGATGGGCGACACGGTGAGCACGCTGCTGCGGCGACGGGCGCGGGCGGCGGGTGCCGAGCCGTTCCTCACCTGGTACCAGCCGTCCACCGGGGCGCGGACCGAGCTGTCGGTGCTCACCCTGCTCAACTGGGTGGACAAGACCAGCCACCTGCTCGACGAGCTGGACGTCACCGCCGGCGACGCCGTCCGGCTGGCGCTGGCCGAGGAGGCCCCCGGGCACTGGGTGACCGCGGTGTGGGAACTGGCCTGCTGGCAGGTGGGCGCCTCGGTCTCCCTGGAGCCGGGCGATGCGGCGCTGGTGGTCACCGGCCCGGACTGGGCGGCGCACGCCGACGCCGGCGTCGACGTCGTCGCCTGCTCCCTGCACCCGCTGGGCCTCCCCTTCGCCTCCCCGCTGCCCGGCCCGGTCCTGGACTACGCCACGGAGGTGCGCGGCCAGTCCGACGTCTACCCGGCCGTGGCCCAGCCCGGTTCGGCGCCGGCCTGGTCGGACCCCTGGCGTCGGCTGACCCAGACCGAGCTCGCCGCGCTCGACGCGGGACCGGCGGGCCGGCGGCTGGTGCGTCCGGACACCCCCTGGCCGACGGCGCTGTCCGCGGTGCTGCGCCCGCTGCTGGCCGGTGGGTCGAGCGTCGTGGTCGACGGACCCGTGGCGGACGCCGCGCTCGAGCAGATCCGGGAGCAGGAGCAGGCGGTCTGACCGGGGGTTGACCGACGAGGATCGTCGCTCTAGTTTATGTCCTGACATAGCAACAAAGAGCGCTGCGCGCTCCGTCACCGACGACGAAAGGCGTGTCCATGACCTCGCACTCGGCGGGCTCCGCCGTCTCCGACCTGCCCCCTGACTCCCCCGGGCCCCACTCCAAACGGCTCGGCCTCATCGCGGTCGTCGCCACCTTCGGCGGCCTGCTGTTCGGCTACGACACCGGCGTCATCAACGGCGCGCTCGAGCCGCTGCAACGCGACCTGCAGCTGACCTCCTTCACCGAGGGGTTCGTGGTCAGCATCTTGATCTTCGGCGCCGCGTTCGGGGCCTTCTTCGGCGGCATCCTGTCCGACCAGCGGGGCCGGCGGAACAACATCTTGATGCTGGCCGGCATCTTCATCGTCGGCACCCTGGGCTGCGTGCTGGCGCCGAACTGGCCCGTCCTCGCGCTCTTCCGCTTCATCCTCGGCCTGGCCGTGGGTGGGGCCAGCGCCACCGTGCCCGTCTACCTGGCGGAGATGGCGCCGTTCGAGCGGCGGGGCCGCATCGTCACCCGCAACGAGCTGATGATCGTCAGCGGTCAGTTCGCCGCCTTCGTGATCAACGCCGTGATCTACCAGATCTGGGGCGAGAACGACTGGATCTGGCGCGTCATGCTGCTCGTCGCCGTGCTGCCCGCCATCGCCCTGTTCATCGGCATGCTGCGGATGCCGGAGAGCCCGCGCTGGCTGGTCGCGCAGGGACGCGACGGGGAGGCCCTCGAGGTCCTCAAGCAGGTGCGCACCACCGAGCGCGCGGAGGCCGAGATGGCCGAGGTGCACCAGCTGGCCGAGGAGGAGCTGCAGTCCAAGACGGGTGGGGCGACGGACCTGAGCGTCCGCTGGATCCGCCGGCTGATCCTCATCGGGGCCGGGCTGGGCGTCTTCCAGCAGCTCACCGGGATCAACTCCGTCATGTACTACGGCACCCAGCTGCTGGTGGACGCCGGCTTCTCCGCCAGCGCTGCGATCATCGCCAACACGCTCAACGGGCTGTTCAGCGTGCTGGGCCTGCTGACCGGGCTGTACCTCATCGACAAGATCGACCGGCGCACGATGCTGCTCGGCGGCTTCGCGCTGACCACGTTCTTCCACCTGCTGATCGGGCTGTCGGCGCTGCTGCTGCCGGACGGCACGGTCAAGGCCTACTTCATCCTGGTCTTCGTGGTGCTCTTCGTGTTCTCCATGCAGGGCACCATCGGCCCCCTGGTCTGGCTGATGTTCTCGGAGATGTTCCCGCTGAAGATCCGCAGCTTCGCCATCGGCATCTGCGTCTTCGTGCTGTGGATCGCCAACGCCGGCGTCGCCTTCGCGTTCCCGCCCACCGTCGAGGCGCTGGGCATCGCTCCCACGTTCTTCATCTTCGCCGCACTCGGGCTGGCCGCCCTGCTGTTCATCGCGAAGCAGGCACCCGAGACCCGGGGCCGCTCCCTGGAGCAGCTCGAAGCCCAGTTCCGCCGTGACTACGCCTGATGACCACCGATCCCGACCCCGAGGAGCAGCTCCCATGACCGTTCTCGTCGCCGTACCCGACAGCAAGGAAGGGCACGCCGCCCTGCTCGCCGGCGCCGAAGAGGCCCGGCTGCTGGGCGCCGACCTCGTGGTGGTGAACCTCGCCCTCGCCCCGCTGGACACCACCGGGCTGCCGTCCGACCTGGCCGTCGAGGTGGTCGAGCGGAAGGGTCTGGGCGACCGCGACCCGGTCGACGCCGTCCTGGACGAGATCACCAGCCGGCCGGGAGCGCAGCGCCTGGTCATCGGCCTGCGCCGGCGGTCGCCCATCGGCAAGGCCATCCTGGGCAGCGTCAGCCAACGGCTGCTGCTGGAGTCCCCGGTACCCGTCGTCGCCGTCAAGCCGGCTTGAGCCAGGAGGACCGATGAGCCGCCTCACCCTCGGCCTGGCGGGGGTGGGGCGGATCGGCCAGCTGCACGCCCGCACCCTGGCCGGCCTGACCCACGACCTCGCCGGCACCGGCACCGAGCTCCGCCTGGTGGTCACCGACGTCGCCCACGAGCGCGCCCGCGCCGTCGCGGCCGAGATCGGCGCCGAGTCGGCACCCTCGGTCGACGCCCTGCTCGAGCGGGGCGTCGACGGCCTGGTCGTGGCCACCGGGACGGCCACGCACCCGGCGCTGATCCGCGCCGGCGTCGACGCCGGCGTCCCCGTCTTCTGCGAGAAGCCCGTCGCCGTCGACGTGCCCGCCTCGCTCGAGGTGCTCGAGCACGTCCGCGCCCGCGGCGGCCAGGTGGTCGTCGGCCACCAGCGCCGCTTCGACGCCGGCTACCTCGAGGCCAGGCGCGCCTTCGCCGCCGGCGAGCTCGGCTGGCTGCACTCCTTCCGTGCGGTGACCTGCGACGTGTCCCCACCCCCGGTGGCCTTCCTGGCCACCTCGGGAGGGTTGTTCCGGGACTGCTCGGTGCACGACTTCGACATCCTGCACTGGCTCACCGGACAGGAGGTCGTCGAGGTGTACGCCCGCGGCTCCAACAACGGCGACCCGGGGATCGGCGCGGTGGGCGACGTGGACACCGCCCTGGCCGTGCTCACCCTGGCCGACGGCACCGTGGGGACCGTCACGGCCAGCCGCTACAACGGCGCCGGCCACGACGTGCGGCTCGAGCTGCAGGGCTCGGCCGGATCACTGCTCGTGGGGCTGGACGAGACCACGGCACTGCGCTCGGCCGAGCCGGGCGTGACCTTCCCGCCGGGACCGGCGCACCGGACGTTCGCGGAGCGCTTCGCCCCGGCCTACCGCGCCGAGCTCGCCGCCTTCGTCGAGGTGGTCCAGGGCCGGCGCCCGAACCCCTGCCCGCCGGAGGAGGCGATCGCGGCCGCCCGCGTCGCCGACGCCGCCCAGGAGTCGCTGCTCACCGGACGGCCCGTCCGCCTCGACGCCTGACCTCGGCCGCCCTGGGGGACCCCGCGAGACGCCGCAGCCCGGACGAGATGATCTCGTCCGGGCTGCTGCACCTCCACCCTCTGGTGCGGCTGCTCACTCGTTCTGCGGGAACCCCAGGTTGAGCCCGCCGTGGCTCGGGTCGAGCCAGCGGGAGGTGATCACCTTGCCGCGGGTGAAGAAGTGGACCCCCTCGATCCCGTGCGCGTGGCTGTCGCCGAAGAGGCTGTTCTTCCAGCCGCCGAAGGAGTAGTAGGCCATCGGCACCGGGACCGGCACGTTGATCCCGATCATCCCGACGCTGACCTCGTTCTGGAAGCGGCGGGCGGCGCCGCCGTCGTTGGTGAAGATCGCCGTGCCGTTGCCGTAGGGGTTGTCGTTGATCAGCTCCACCCCCTCGTCGTAGCTGTCCACCCGGACCACCGCGAGCACCGGGCCGAAGATCTCGTCGGTGTAGATGCTCATGTCGGTGCGCACGTGGTCGAACAGCGTCGGACCGACGAAGAACCCCTCGCCGTCGCTGTCAGCCGCGACGGTGCGGCCGTCGACCACCAGGGTGGCGCCGGCCGCCTCGCCGGCGTCCACGTAGCCCGACACCCGGTCCCGGGCGGCGGCGGTGACCAGCGGCCCCATGTCGCAGCCGCGGCGGCCGTCCCCGGTCCGCAGGCCGACGGTGCGCTCCTTGATCTTCTCCACCAGCTCGTCGGCGATCGGGCCGACGGCCAGCACGGCCGAGATCGCCATGCACCGCTCCCCCGCCGAGCCGTATCCGGCGTTGACGGCCTGGTCGGCGGCGAGGTCGAGGTCGGCGTCCGGCAGCACCAGCATGTGGTTCTTGGCGCCGCCGAGGGCCTGCACCCGCTTGCCGTGGCTGGTGCCGGTCTCGTAGACGTAGCGGGCGATCGGGGTGGAGCCGACGAACGAGATCGACGCCACGTCGGGGTGGGTGAGCAGCCCGTCGACGGCCACCTTGTCCCCGTTCAGCACGTTGAACACGCCGTCGGGCAGGCCGGCCTCCTTCCACAGCTGCGCCATCCACAGCGCCGCGGTCGGGACCTTCTCGCTCGGCTTCAGCACCACGGTGTTGCCGGCGGCGATGGCGATGGGGAAGAACCACATCGGCACCATGGCCGGGAAGTTGAACGGGGAGATGATCCCGACCACGCCGAGCGGCTGGCGGACCGAGTGCACGTCCACCCTGGTGGAGGCGTTCTCGGTGAACGCCCCCTTGACCAGGTGCGGCATGCCGCAGGCGAACTCCACGACCTCCTGGCCGCGGCTGACCTCGCCGAGGGCGTCGGAGAGCACCTTGCCGTGCTCGGACGTGATGATCTCGGCCAGCTCGCCCTTGCGCGCGTTGAGCAGCTCGCGGAACGCGAACAGGATCTGGGTGCGCTTGGCCAGCGACGTGTCCCGCCAGCGCGGGAACGCCGCCGTCGCCGCCGCGACCACGGTGTCCACGTCCTCGGGCGAGGCCAGCGCCAGCTGCGCGCTGACCTCGCCGGTCGCGGGGTTGGTGACGTCGGAGAAGCGGCCTCCGCTGCCCTCGAAGAGCGCGCCGTTGGTCCAGTGGTGGAGCGTCGTTGCCATGTCGTGGTCCTTCGTCCGGGGTGTCAGTGGCTGGGTGCGGTGAGCAGGGCGGTGCCGGCGCCCTTGCCGAAGTGGGTCTCGACCAGCGCCACGGCCCTGTCCCGCTGGCGCTCGGAGATGCCGCGGGCGTCCTCCTCGAAGCCGAAGACGCAGCTGGAGACCACGCCGTCGAAGCCGACCGCGGCCAGCGCGGCGAAGACGGCGTCGTAGTCGACCTCGCCCCGTCCCATCTCCATGTGCTGGTGCACGCGGACCGGGTTGCCGGGCGGGTTGGTGATGTAGCGCAGGCCGTTCGACGCGGTGTGGTCGAAGGCGTCGGCCAGGTGCACGTAGCGCACCTTCTCACCCGCGGCGGCGATCACCGTGGCGGCGTCGTGGCCCTGGTGGAAGGCGTGCGGGGTGCAGTAGAGGAAGCCGATCCAGTCCCGGTTGAGGCCGCGGACCATCCCCACGGCGTCCAGGCCGTCCTCGATGAAGTCGTCGGGGTGCGGCTCCAGGACCAGCGCGATGCCCTCCCGCTCGAAGACCGGCAGCAGCTCGTCCATGGACTTCAGGAACTGCGCCTCGGCGTGCTCGGCGGCTTCTGGGCGGCCGTTGAACTCGGTGTTGAGGGTGTCCACCCCGAGGTCGACGGCGATCTGGATGGTCCGCCGCCAGGCCCGGACGGCGGCCTGCCGCTCGTCCTCCCCGGGGCCGGACCAGCGCAGCACCGGCAGCAGGGAGGCGACCCCCACCCCGGCGTCGGCCGCGACCTTCTTCAGCTTCCGCACCCCGGCGTCGTCGACCCGGGGGTGCTTGAAGAACGGGATGAAGTCGGCCTTGGGCGACAGCTCCATCCAGGAGTAGCCGAGGCTCGCCACCACGTCGGGCAGCTCCCACACGCTGTGGGTGGCGAAGAACATCTGGGGGTCGAGGGCCAGCCTCATCGGGCGGCCTCCAGGTCGGGGGCGGTGATGCCGGCGCTGGACTCGGCGATGCCGGCCTGGTCCGAGGCGCCCGCCTCCGGGCTCCCGGCGTCGGCACCAGGACGGGCGCCCAGGACGACGGGCACCTTGTCACCCGTGCGGACGGCCTCGACCCCGGCCTCGCAGACCGCGACGGCGGCGTAGCCGTCCCAGGCCCCCGGCCCGTCGACGGTGCCGGTCCGCGCCGCGTCCACCCAGCGCTGCAGCTCGGTGTCGTAGGCGGCACCGAAGCGCTGCACGAAGCCGGGGGTGATCGACCCGCCCCAGCGGCCGTCGGTCCGCTTGACGACGAGGTTCTGGTCCAGCCCGATCATGGCGCTGCCCTGCTCGCCGACCACCTCGGTCCGCACCTCGTAGGCCACGCCCGTGCGGACGTAGATCTCGTCGGTGACGACCCGGCCGGACGCCGTCTCGAACACCACCAGCATCGGGTCGTGGGTACCGGCCGGGGCGGCGCTGGTCGCCACCCCCTTGATCACCTGCACGCTGGTGATCTCCTCGTCCAGCAGGAAACGGGCCACGTCCACCTCGTGCACCACCGAGTCCCTGATCATGAACTCGGAGTTGAAGTGCTCGGGCACGGCGGGGTTGCGGTGGATGCAGTGCACCAGCAGGGGGTTGCCGAGCTCGCCGTCGGTGATCAGCTTCTTCAGCGCCACGTACTCGGTGTCGTAGCGGCGCATGAAGCCGACCTGGATGAGCCGTCGACCCAGCGCCGCCTCCTGCTGCACCAGGGCGAGGGCCGAGTCGACGTCGGTGGTCAGCGGCTTCTCGCACAGCACCGGGATGCCCCGGTCGAGGCAGGCACCGACCTGCTCGTGGTGCACCGCACCCGGGCTGGCGATCAGCACCGCGTCCACGTCGTCGGCGTTGATCGCCGCGATCGGGTCGGCCTCGACGCGGGCCCCGACCTGGGCCGCCACCTCCGCGGCCCGGTCGGCGGAGAAGTCGCTGACCACGGTGACCCGGGCGCCGCGGATCCGGCTGTTCAGGGCGTCGGCGTGGAAGGCGCCCATCATCCCGACGCCCAGGACGGCGATGCGGAGGTCGGTGTTCGTCGCGGGCATCAGCGGTTTCCCATCTCGATGAGGGCCGAGCTGCAGGAGCTCAGGTAGGTGCGGGTGCGCTTGGCGATCGGCAGGGGCACGTCCGGCGCACACGGGTAGAGGTCGTGCTCGATGATCCCGCTGAGATCGCGGCCCAGCCCGCCGAGGGCGTCCAGCAGCGGCCCCATCGCCGGGACCCCGAGCGGCGGCTCGATCATCGCGCCCATCTGGACCGCCTCGGGGAACGACAGGTCCTGGTCGAGCACGCGCGCGACGACCTCGGGATCCACCTGCTTGAGGTGCACGTAGCCGATCCGCTCCGGGTACCTGGCGATCAGCTCCAGGCAGTCGCCGCCGTAGTAGGCGACGTGGCCGGTGTCGAGGCACAGGTTCACGTACTGCGGGTCCGTGCCCTCCAGGAAGCGCTCGATCTCGGGCTGGTAGCCGACGTGGCTGTCGGCGTGGGAGTGGAACTGCACGTGCAGGCCGTACTCCTCCAGGACCCGCCGGCCGAGCTCGTCGGTCTGGGACGTCAGCAGGTCCCACTGCTCGGGGCTGAGCTCGGGGTCCTCCTTGGGGGCCCCGCTCTTGTGGTCGCGCCACGGTTCGGGGATGACCACGAGGTGCTCACCGCCCACCGCCCTCGTCAGCGCCGCGACGTCGGTCACCTGCTTCCAGGTGTAGTCCCAGGCGCCGGGCTGGTGCAGGTGGGAGAACACGGTGCCCGCCAGGACGGTCAGGCCGTGCTCGTCCAGCGCCTCCTGGAGCTCGGTCGCGTCGCTCGGCAGGTAGCCGTACGGACCCAGCTCGATCGCCTCGTAGCCCGCCTCCACCACCTCCCGCAGGAAGGTGCTGGCGGGCACCTGCTCGGGGTCGCTGGGGAACCACACGCCCCACGAGTCGGGGGCGGTGCCGATGGTGATCTTCGATGCCACTGCGTCTCCTGCTTCGTCGCTGGAAGGTGTTCGGGTTCTCGCGGTCTAGCGGGTGGGGCGGAGGAACGGCCGCTGGGTGGCCTTGTGCTCGTCGTAGACCCGGCGGGCCGTCTGCGTCGACTCCAACGTGGAGGTCGCGCTCACCGGCACGTCCCACCAGGACTCCGAGTCGGGCGCGCCGATCAGCGGGTCGGTCTCGACGTAGATCACGCAGGCGTGCGCGGCCGCCTTGGCAGCCTTGACCGCGTCGGCGAACTCCTCAGCGGTGGAGGTCTTGATCACCTCGAGCCCGAAGCTCGCCGCGTTCGCGGCCAGGTCGACGGGCAGGACGTCGCCGTCCAGCCGGCCCGACTCGGGGTTGCGGTAGCGGTACCGGGTGCCGAACCGCTGGGAGCCGAGCGACTCCGACAGCGAGCCGATCGAGGCGTAGCCGTGGTTCTGCACCAGGACGGTGATGATCTTCACGCCCTCCTGCACCGCGGTGGCCAGCTCGGTGGCCATCATCAGGTAGGAGCCGTCGCCCACCATGACGAAGACGTCGCGGTCGGGGCAGGCCAACCGGACGCCGATGCCGCCGGCGACCTCGTAGCCCATCGTGGAGTAGCCGTACTCGACGTGGTAGCCCTTCGGGTCCCGGGTCCGCCACAGCTTGTGCAGGTCACCGGGCATGGAGCCGGCCGCGCAGACCACGACGTCGCGCGGGTCGGACAGCTCGTTGACCATGCCGATCACCTCGGCCTGGGTCAGCAGGCCGCCGGCGCCCCCGTTCGGGGTCGCGGGCAGGTAGACCGCCTGGACGGTCGCGTCCCAGGCGGCGTCGAGCTCGGCGTAGCGGGCCCGGTAGCCGTCGTCGACGCGGTGGCCCTCGAGCAGCGCGGTCAACGCCTCCAGTCCCTCCCGGGCGTCCGCGACGACGGACAGCCCTGCGTGCTTGATGGCGTCCAGCCCGGCGACGTTGAGGTTGACGAACTGCACGTCGGGGTGCTGGAAGACCGTCCGGCTGGCGGTGGTGAAGTCGGAGTACCGGGTGCCGATGCCGATCACCACGTCGGCCTCCGCGGCGACGGCGTTGGCGGCCGTGGTCCCGGTGGACCCGATCGCCCCCAGGCACTGCGGGTGGTCGTGGGCGAGGGTCCCCTTGCCGGCCTGGCTCTGGCCGACGGGGATGCCGGTGGCCTCGCAGAAGGCGGCGAGCGCGTCGACGGCGCCGGAGTAGTGGACGCCGCCGCCGGCCACCACCAGCGGCCGCTCGGCGCCGCGGATGATCTCGGCCGCGCGCTCCAGCACCGCGCGCTCGGGCAGGGGTCGGGCCACGTGCCACACCCGGCGGTCGAAGAGCTCGACCGGCCAGTCGTGGGCCTGGGCCTGCACGTCCTGGGGCAGGCAGACCGTCACGGCCCCGGTCTCGACCGGGTCGGTGAGCACCCGCATCGCGCTCAGCAGCGCCGCCGGCAGCTGCTCCGGGCGCCAGACGCGGTCGAAGTAGCGCGAGACCGGCCGGAAGCAGTCGTTGACCGTGACGTCGCCGGCGAACGGCTGCTCCAGCTCCTGGAGCAGCGGCGACGCGGTCCGGTCGGCGAAGGTGTCGGCCGGGACCAGCAGCACCGGCAGCCGGTTGATCGTGGCCAGGGCCGCCCCGGTGACCATGTTCGTCGCTCCGGGCCCGACGCTGGTGGAGACCACCCAGGTCTGCTGGCGGTTCTTCATCCGCGCGTAGGCGACGGCGCTGTGCACCATGGCCTGCTCGTTGCGGCCCAGGACGTAGGGCAGCGCCTCAGGCTCCTCGAGCTCGGCCTGCAGCAGCGCCTGCCCGAACCCGGCGACGTTGCCGTGCCCGAAGATGCCGAAGCAGCCGGCGAACAGCTTCTGCTCCACCCCGTCGGACTCGGAGTACTGGACGCTGAGGAACTTCACCATCGCCTGGGCCACGGTCAGGTTGATCGTCGTCGCGGGGGGGCTCGGGGGGGTCGTCCCCCCCGCGGGTGGGACGGTCTTGACGGGCGGCATGCTCAGCCTTCCTTCTGCTCGACGACGAGTCGGGGGTCGACGTCCTGGTCGGCCCAGGTGCCGCGCACCCAGGTCTGGTCGGGGTGGTCGGAGATGCGCCAGGCCCGCTCCGGGGAGGGACCGGCCATCACGTTGAGGTAGTACATGGCGTAGCCCGGCGCAGCCGCGCAGGGACCGTGCCAGCCGTGCGGCACGAGCACCGTGTCGCGGTCGTGCACCTCCTCGAGGATGTCGATCTCGTGGCCCGGTGAGGAGGAGGTGCGCATGAAGCCCAGCCCGGGCTCGCCGTGCGGCCCCGCCGCGATCTCGAAGTAGTAGATCTCCTCGAGCTCGGACTCGGTCGCGGTCGCCTCGTCGTGCTTGTGGGCCGGGTAGGAGGACCAGTTGCCGCCGGGGGTGATCACCTCGCAGGCGATGATCGCGCCCGCGTCCAGCGCCTCCGGGGTGGCGAAGTTGCGGACCTGCCGGCTCGACTGGCCGGCCCCGCGGAGCTCGACCGGCACCTGCCCGACGGGACCGTAGCGGACCGGCAGCGCGCGATCGGTGCGCGCCCCGCAGAGCGCGAAGCGACCGCCGGCGGCGGAGTGCAGGGTGGCCACCGAGTCCACGGGCAGGTAGGCGAAGTCGGTGGGTCCGGCGAACACGTCTGTTCGGCCGTCCAGCTCCAGGTGCGTCCCGTCCACCTCGACGTCGACGGCCCCGCCCAGCGGCACCACGACGACCTCGGCGTCCCCGGTGTGCAGCGTGTGGGTGCCGGCCGGCGGCAGCGTCAGCACCCGGAGGCTGGAGTAGCCCCAGCTGGCTGAGGCCGGGGTGACCTCGACGTCGTAGTCGCCCCGGGCCGCGCTGCCGGCGGGCAGGAAGTAGCTGCTCACGCCGGTCACCGCACCATCGAGACGGCGGTGTCGACCGCCTTGGCCACGTCGTCGTCACCGGGGTAGAGCATGGTCCGGCCCAGCACCAGGCCGCGCACCGACGGCAGGGCCAGCGCGGCCTGCCAGCGGGCGTAGGTCTCGTCCGGAGCGCCGTCGGGGTCGCCGCCGAGCAGCAGGGTGGGCAGCGTGGTGGCGTCCATCACGCGCTCCATCTCCTCCACCACCGGCAGCTTCATCCAGGTGTAGGCGCTCGAGGCCCCCAGGCCCTGGGCGATGTGCACCGACTTGATGACCGCGTCCGCGCTCAGGTCGTTGACCACCCTGCCGTCGACCCGCCGCGACATGAACGGCTCGACCATCGCGATCAGCCGCGCCCGGTTCAGCTCGGTGACGGCCCGCCCGCACTGCTCGAGCGTGGCCACCGTGCCCGGGTCGTCGAGGTCGATCCGGGTGAGCATCTTCGCCCCGTCGAAGCGGGCCTCGACGGTGCCCTGCACGTCGTAGCCCGTGCGCCGGTCGTCCAGCTCGAAGCTGGCGCCCTGCAGGCCGCCGCGGTTCATGGAGGAGAAGACGAGCTTGTCCTCCAGGACGCCGAGCAGCAGCAGGTCCTCGGCGATGTCGGCGGTGGCGAGCAGCCCGTCCACACCCGGTCGGGCGAGGGCAGTGGCCAGCCGCTGCAGCAGGTCGCGGCGGTCGTTCATGGCCGTCGCGCGCCCGGAGGCGCCGAGCGCACCACGCGCCGGGTGGTCACAGGCCACGACCATCAGCCGGCCGTCGGCGCCGAACAGCTCGCTGCGACGGCGGCGGCTGGCCAGCAGCTGTGCGATGCGCTGCGGTTCACGGGCCCGCACCTCGTTGATCTCCTCGACCGAGCCGACGAAGCCGGGCGGGCGGAGCGTGGTGGTCACCGGGTCACCGCCCCGCGCCCAGGTGCACGGCGTGCCGCGCGTCGAGCGAGGCGTTCGGGTCGCCACCGGCCAGCAGGGTGTCGATCTCGGCTTCGGTGGGCATCGCGGTGGAGCACTCCAGCCGGGAGGCGACGATCGCCCCGGCCGCGTTGGCGTTGGCCAGGATCTTCTCCAGCGGCCAGCCGGCCAGCAGCCCGTGGCAGAGCGAGCCGCCGAAGGAGTCGCCGGCGCCGAGCCCGTTCAACGGGGTGATCGGGATCGGCGGGCTCTCGACCCGCTCGCCCGAGCGGGTCTTGGCCAGCACGCCCTTGGGGCCCTGCTTGACCACGGCCAGCTCCACCCCGGCGGCCAGCAGCGCGTCAGCCGCGCGCTCCGGCTCGGTCTCCCCCACCGCGACCTCGCACTCCTCGCGGTTGCCGACGGCCACGGTGACCTGCGGCAGCACCTTCTGCACCTGCTCGCTGGCGTGCCCGGGGGTCTCCCAGAACATCGGCCGGTAGTCCAGGTCCAGCACCGTGTGCTGCTTCCGGGCCCGGGCCTCCAGCACCGCGAAGTGGGACGCCCGGCTGGGCTCCTCGCTCAGCCCGGTGACCGAGAGCCACATCAGCGCGGTGCCGCGGACGGCGTCGAAGTCGGTGTCGTCCGGGGTCACCTGCAGGTCGGGCGCGGTGGGCTTGCGGTAGAAGTACAGCGGGAAGTCGTCCGGCGGGAAGATCTCGCAGAAGGTGACCGGCGTCGCGTAGGTCCCGTTGGTCACCACGTGCGCGTCGCTGACGTCGAGGTCCCGCAGCGCGCGGCGGACGTAGCGGCCGAAGGGGTCGTCCCCGACGCCGGTGATGATCGCGGTGCGCCGGCCGAGCCGGGCCGCGGCCACGGCCACGTTGGCGGTGGTGCCGCCGAGGTACTTGCCGAAGGTCTCCACGTCCTCCAGGCCCACCCCGATCTGCAGCGGGTAGATGTCGACCCCGGCGCGGCCGAAGGTGAGGACCTCCAGCCCTGCGGGCGGCGTGCTGGCGCCGTCGTCGTCGTGGTTCATCGCTCTCCTTCGAGGGACCGTGGTCGAGGGCCGGTGGTCGTGGTCGAACCTACGGCTGGTCACCGGCGGGTGTCCATGCGTTGTGCGGACAAAAGGTCAAGAGACGGCCGAGCGGGGTCAGAGCTCACCGGTGAGGAACTGCGCACGGCCGAGCCCGAAGGACCAGTCGGCGCGCTCGTTGGCGGTGACGGAGACGACGAGGTCCTCGGGCCGGACGCCGCAGTCGGACTCCAGCCGGCTCGCCAGCTCCGCGTAGGCCGCCGTCTTCTGCGCGGTCGTGCGCCCCTGCTGCACGATCTGGATCACCGTCACACCGTCGCTGCGCTCCAGGCCCAGCCCGGTGTCCTCGGTGATGATCTGCCCCACCGGGTGCTCGGTGATGATCTGGTAGCGGTCCCGGGGAGGGGCCCCGAAGACCTCGAGCATGACGTCCTGCACGACGTCGGCCAGTCGACGCAGCTCGGCAGGGGTGCGACCGCTCTGGACGTCGATGCGGACGAGTGGCATGCGCTGGCTCCTTCGGCTCCGGGAGCACCAGCCTAGGATTTGTCAGAACATAATGTCAAGGGCGGATCCGGTGGAGCCCGACGAGGAACCCGGTGCCCCAGGACAGGTGGGTGGCGGCGAGCACCACCGGCAACCAGGCCCGCACCCGGGGCGGCATCGGCCCGGCCAGCGCCGATCCGCCGACCACGATCGCCAGGTAGCCGAGGGGCGCCGCGAAGCCGAGCCGCAACAGGCGGGACCCGGTCCCCAGTCCCAGCAGACCGGCCGTGGTGCCGACCGCGATGCCGCTGACGGCGACCGGCGCGGCGAGGTAGCGCACGTTCGCCGTCTCGGGGTGGCGGCGCACGACCTCGCGGCGCCACCTGCCCGTGTCGTACATCTGCTTCACCAGCGCCGGCAGGGAGGACCGCGGCCGGTAGGTGACCCGCAGGTCCGGGGAGAACCAGATCCGCCGGCCGCTCCCCCGCAGCCGGTAGTTGAGCTCCCAGTCCTGGGCCCGGTGCATCGACTCGTCGAAGCCACCGACGGCCTCGATGGCCTCCTTGCGGAACACCCCGAGGAAGACCGTCTCGGCCTCCCCGGCCGGCGACGCGGCCAGGTGGAAGGCCCCACCGCCGAGGCCCAGCCGCGTCGTGTAGGCCGTGGCGACGGCCTGCTCGAAGGCCGACTCGCCCTGGGCGTCCATCACCCCGCCGACGTTCGCCGCGCCCGTGTCCTCGAGCAGCTCCACCGCACGGGCGATGTAGCCGTCGGTCAGCTCGCCGTGCCCGTCGACCCGGACGACGACGTCGTGCCGGGCGGCGGCGATCGCGAGGTTGAGGGCGTGCGGCGTGCGGCGTGCCGGGTTGTCGACGACCCGGATCCGGGCGTCGGCGGCCGCCAGCTGCTCAGCGATCAGGTGCGTCGCGTCCCGGCTGGGACCGACGGCGAGGATGACCTCGAGCTCGCCCGGGTAGTGCTGGTCCAGCACCCGCTGCACGGCCGCCGCGAGGTGCCGCTCCTCGTCCAGCACGGGCATGACGACGCTGACCGCGGGCCAGCTGCGAGCGCTCATCCGGTCATCCTGTCAGCCCGGACAGGTCGGGGCCGGCGCACGCGCCCGGCGCGTCCGCCACCCGCTCAGGCCGAGCAGACGGTGGTGAGGTCGTCGGTGTCGGCGGCCTTGTCGGCCGCCGGCTTCTTCTTCTGCGGCGGTGCCGTCGTGGGGCCGCTGCTCGGGGCGGGGTCGGTGGCGCTGGCGGTCGGTGCCGGGGCGTCCTTGGCCTCGGACGCGGCGATCTTCCCCGCCACCGACGTGCGGATGACCTCGAAGTCGGGTGCGCCGGGCTGGATCAGCGGTGGCACCAGGGCCAGGCTCGAGGTGGGCAGCTTCTTGGCCTGGAGCGCGAGCTCCATCATGGTGCCCACCTCGCTGGACGGCACGCTGGTGGCGACGACCTCCTGGCCGGCGGCCGCGATCTTGTTGAAGTTGGCGAGCACGGTGGCCGGGTCCATCTGGTCGAGCATCGCGTTCATCACGCACTTCTGGCGGACCATCCGGTCGTAGTCGCTGGAGTCGGCGCGCGAGCGGGCGAACCACAGGGCCTCCCGGCCGTCGAGGCGCCGGTCCTCGCCCGCCTCGACGTACCCGGAGATCTCGCTGCTGCCCCCGCCGATCGGCACCCGGCGGTAGACGTCCATGGTGATCCCGCCGACGGCGTCGACGAGCTGCTCGAAGCCCTTGAGGTCGATCAGCGCCCAGTAGTTGATCTGCAGACCGGTGGCCCCCTCGATCGCGTCGACGGTGGCTTCGGCGCCGGGGTTGCGGGCGTCGGGGTACAGCTCCGGGTGCTCGCTCGCGTAGGTGTAGACCGCGTTGAGCATGCAGGAGTGGTCGGGGCAGGTGTAGCCGTCCGGGAACTGCGCGTGCATCGGGGAGGACTCCGGGAAGGGCACGTCCTCGAGGTTGCGGGGCAGGCTGATCAGCACCGTCCGTCCCGTCTCGGCGTCGACGCTGGCCACCGTCATGCTGTCCGGCCGCAGGCCCACCCGGTCCCGACCGGCGTCCCCGCCCAGCAGCAGCACGTTGTAGCGGCCGTGCTTGACCTCCTGGTCACCGCCACCCGCGAAGACCGACGCCATCAGGTCGCGCTGGGAGGAGACGATCGAGGCCGAGGCGAGCAGCCCGCCGACCACGGTGAACACGAGCGCGAGGTTGAGCACCGCGAAGCCGAGCCGGTGCCGTCGGGCCAGCTCCGGCGGCCGGCTGATCCGCCACGCGTCCAGGAAGAGCAGGCCCCAGCCCACCCCCAGCACCACCAGGCCGACCTGGACCAGCCGGAGGGTGACGCCGCTGGTCAGCAGGGCGACGGCGCCGGTGCGCCAGACCAGGGCCAGCAGCGCGACCAGGGCGAGCAGCACCCAGATCCCGATCCAGACCCGCAGCGCCAGCCGGCCGACGGCGCGGTGGCCCGCGGCGATCTGGGCCGACCCCGGGAGCAGCAGCGTCATGCCGAGGAAGGTCAGGCCGCGGCGCAGCTTGACCCGCTCGCTGCGCTCCTGCGGCGCGTGCAGGGAGATCGGGAGGCGTCGTGCGTCCTCCGCGGTGCTACTCGCCACCTGGCGGCCTTTCGTCTGCTTCGGGGAAGGCGACCAGCGCGGCTGCACGTCCCAGGGGGACGTGCGGGCCCCGCGGGTCCGAGCCAGTATGTCCGCGACGAGCGGCCACGCCGGCCCTGCCACGCCGGGCGCGGCTTCCTTTGCCCCCTCGTCGTCGAGGCTCCACCGGTACCCTCGGGACATGCCGCCCAGCCGCGACGAGGACCTCGACTGGCTCTACGGCCGGTCGCCCGGACCGGCCGAGCCCGAGCCGACGCGCGTGCTGCCGCCGACGTCGGACGTCGCCCCCGCTGGCCGCCCTGGACCGTCCTGGCCCGAGCCCGAGCACCCCCCGCCGCCGCCGCGCAGCTACCCCGCCACCCCCGGCTACGGCGACCAGGCCCCCGGTCGCGCCGGGTGGGCCGTCCCCGCCGGTCGAGGCCCCGGAGGACCGGCGGGCGCCCCACCTGCAGCGCCGCCTGCTGCGGCCGGGCGGCGCCGGAGGCGCCGACGCCCGGTGCGGACCGCGCTGCGCAACATCGCGCTGCTGGTGGTGCTGGCCCTGGTCTGGCTGGTCGGGGTGCCGGCCTACGCCTGGAGCCAGGTGGGCCGGGTGGACGACACCCCGAGCGGCGACCGACCCGGCAACCAGCCCGGCCAGACGTTCCTGCTGGTCGGCTCCGACTCCCGCGAGGGCCTCAGCGCAGCCGAGCGGAAGAGGCTCGGGACGGGCAGCTCCGAGGGGCAGCGGACCGACACCATCATGCTGCTGCACGTGCCTCCCGGCGGGGAGCCGGCACTGGTCTCGGTCCCGCGCGACTCCTTCGTGGACATCCCCGGGCACGGCCAGAACAAGATCAACGCAGCCTTCGCCTTCGGCGGCGCACCCCTGCTCGAGCAGACGCTGGAGCAGAGCACCGGGCTGCGGGTCGACGGCTACCTCGAGATCGGTTTCGGCGGCTTCGTCAACGTCATCGACGCCCTGGGCGGGATCCAGATGTGCCTGCCCGACGCGATCAAGGACCGCGACAGCCACCTCGACCTGGAGAAGGGCTGCCAGGAGCTGGACGGCAGCACAGCCCTGGGCTACGTGCGGATGCGGAAGGCCGACCCGCGTGGCGACCTCGGACGGGTCGAGCGGCAGCGCGAGATGCTGGCCGCGGTGGCCGACGAGGCGGCCTCCCCGGCCACCGTGCTCAACCCCGTCCGCTACTGGCGGCTCAGCACCGCCTCCGCGCAGTCGGTCCGCCTCGGCGAGGACACCTCGCTGTGGCAGGTCGGGACGCTCGGGCTGGCCATGCGCCGGGTGGCCGCGGGCGACGGCCTCACCCTCACCGTCCCGGTCGGCAACGCCGACGCGTCCACGTCGGCCGGCTCGGCGGTGCTGTGGGACGAGGAGAAGGCGGCGGCGATGTTCGCCGACCTGGCCCGGGGTGACACCTCCGACCTGGCCCAGTACGCGCGGTGATCTGCCGCACGAACCGCTGACCGGTCCCGGCCGGCCGGCGCTGAGCCCGGAAGTGTCAGTGGCGGTCCGTAGCGTTCTCCGTACCCGTTCCTCCCCCGGCTCGGGCGGCACGGATCGAGGAGCACGCGGATGACCAAGGCGGTGGTGAAGACGGCCGCGGCGCTGCTCGCGGCGGTGGCGGCGGTGGTGCTGGGGCTGGACGGCGCCGACCTGTTCCCGGTCCCCGCCGTGGTGGTGGTCGGCTGCGTGGTCACCTCGGCGACCCTGGCGGCGGTGGCCACCATTGGTGCGGCCTGGCGGGACTGGCGCGAGCGGCGGCTCGGCCGGCGCCGTGAGCTGGCCGAGATCACCCTGACCGCGACGCTGTGGGCGGTGGTCGACCAGGTGGTCCCGCCGCTGGACTACCGCGACCTCGGCATCGCGGTCTACCGCACCGACCACGCCTGGTGGTGGCCCTGGCGGGCCGAGCTGCACCGCGTCCACCGGGTCCGGGCCTCGCGGCGGCCGGTCAGCTCCGACGTCGCGTGGCGGCCGGGGAAGGGCGTCATCGGCGCCTGCGTGACCCAGGGCGAGGTGGTGGCGGTGGACCTGGCGCAGCTGTCGGTCGACCTGGGTCAACCCACGCCGCAGGAGTGGCGCCAGCTCCCCGACGACCTGCGGATGGGGCTTGAGCACGAGGAGTACCTCGACGTGCGGGACAAGTACGCCGTCGTGGTCACCTCACCGATCATCGACGACTCGGGCCCGCGCTCGCGGGTGGTCGGCTGCCTCGCCCTGGACGGCCCGGAGGGACGGCTCGACTCGCTCAGCAGCGACGAGGTGCTCGGGCTGCTGAACTTCACGGGTCAGGCGCTGCTCTCCCAGGTGGGCTGAGGCGTACCATGGAAGGCACACGGAGGGAAGGCGACACCCATGTCACCCGGCAACATCAAGAAGGCGCGCGCGTCGGTCATCACCCGGCCCGCCGTGCAGACGGTGAGTGCCACCCGCAAGCTCGCCTCCTCGCTGCGCCGGCTCGGTGCCGACCAGGCGACGATCGACAAGCTGACCCGCCGCACGCCGGCCCCCAGCACCTCGCGCTGACCGCCCTCCCGCCGGCCCTCGGCGCTGACCCCACTTCCGCCGACCCCTGCCGGGGTGTCCTCGGCGGGTAGAGTCGTGCGGTGCTCGAAACCGCGACCGCTGCCCTGCCCGACGCCGGCGAGGTCGCCTCGCAGGCGGCCCGGCGCCGCGTGGTCGCCGTCATCTCCCACCCCGACGCCGGCAAGTCGACCCTGACCGAGGCCCTGCTGCTGCACGCCCGCGCCATCGGCCGGGCCGGGGCCACCCACGGCAAGGCCGGCCGCAAGGCGACGGTGTCGGACTGGATGAGCATGGAGCAGCAGCGCGGCATCTCGATCAGCTCCGCCGCCGTCCAGTTCGAGCACGACGGGGTGGTCGTCAACCTCGTCGACACCCCGGGGCACGCCGACTTCTCCGAGGACACCTACCGGGTGCTCGCCGCGGTGGACTCGGTGATCATGCTGGTCGACGCGGCCAAGGGCCTCGAGGCCCAGACGATGAAGCTGTTCGACGTGTGCCGGCGCCGCAAGCTCCCGGTGATCACCATGATCAACAAGTGGGACCGGCCCGGACTCGACGCCCTCGCCCTGATGGACGAGATCGAGACCCGGACCGGCCTGGTGCCCACCCCGCTCACCTGGCCGGTGGGCATCGCCGGCGACTTCGCCGGGCTGGTCGACCGCCGCACCGGTGAGCTCGCCCGGTTCACCCGCACCGCCGGCGGTGCCACGATCGCCGAGGAGCACCTCGTCGACCCGGGCGAGGCCGCGGCGCAGGTGGGGTCCCGCTGGGAGACCGCCCAGGACGAGGTCGGGCTGCTCGAGGGGCACGACCAGGAGCTGTTCCTCGCCGCGGCGACCACTCCGGTGCTGTTCGGCGCCGCGGTGCTCAACATCGGCATCGGCCGGCTGCTCGACGTCATCGTCGAGCACGCACCGGCGGCGGAGGCCCGGCGCGACACCGCCGGCGGGCTCCGGCCGGTCGACGACCCGTTCTCCGGCTTCGTCTTCAAGGTGCAGTCCGGGATGAACGCCGCCCACCGCGACCGGATCGCCTTCATCCGCGTCTGCTCCGGCGTCTTCGAGCGCGGCATGACCCTGACCCACCAGCCGACCGGGCGGCCCTTCGCCACCAAGTACGCCCACCAGTTCTTCGGCCGCGAGCGGGAGACCGTCGACCTCGCCTGGCCGGGCGACGTCGTCGGCCTGGTCAACGCCAACGCGCTGCGCCCCGGCGACACCCTCTACCTCGACCGGGCCGTGGAGTTCCCGCCCATCCCCCGCTTCGCACCGGAGCACTTCCAGGTGGTCAACGCCCGCGACACCAGCAAGCACAAGCAGTTCCACAAAGGGCTCAGCCAGCTGGACCGCGAGGGCGTCATCCAGCTGCTCACCTCCCAGCTGCGCGGGCCGCAGCAGCCGATCCTCGGCGCCGTCGGCCAGATGCAGTACGAGGTGGTGGCCGACCGGATGACGCACGAGTTCAACTGCCCGGTCAGCCTGGAGCCGCTGGCGCACACCGTCGCCCAGCGCACCGTCCCCGCTGCCCAGGACGTGCTCGGCTCGGAGAGCAACGTCGAGGTCGCCACGGGCTCCGACGGGACGACGATCGCCCTGTTCCCCAACACCTGGCGGCTGGCCACCGTCCGGCGCAACCACCCCGACCTGGTGCTGGCGGGGCTGGGCGTCGCCGAGGACTGAGGTCCGCACCCCTGCGCGGCGCGGGGAGCCCGGGTGGGAACATGGGCACCGCGCACTCGGCGTCGAGAGGGGTCCCATGGCCACGGTGTACGGCATGCACGAGATCGAGCTGCGGCCGGAGGTGGACCCGGCGGAGTACGAGGAGTGGTTCGCCGAGGAGGTGGCCGGCCAACCGCTGCTGCCCGGCTGGAAGGCCCACCTGCTCCGCGGCGACCGCGGACGGCGCGCCGGGAAGTACCTGCTGGTGTTCGAGATGGACAGCGACGAGGACCGCGACCGGTACTTCACGCGCGAGGACGAGGAGTCCGAGGAGCTCACGCGCTACCTGGCCGAGCACCCCGACGTCGCCGCACTGTGGCGACGGTTCCGGTCCTTCGAGGCCGCCGACGTGGCCACCGACTACGAGGTGGTGTTCTGAGCCGCAGCGCCTTCCCGCCCCGGGCTCAGGTCCCGGCGAGCGCGATCACCAGGGTGTCGCTGGCGCTCTGCTTCAGGTAGGTCTTCGACTTCGGAGCACTCGGGGCCAGCAGCTCGTACGTCAGGTTCAGGGTCAGCGTGGTGGCCTCCGGGGGCAGCGTGGGGACCGTGAACACCTGGCTGTAGGAGATCGGGCTGGTGACCAGGTAGCCCGGGGCCACGCTGGCCTGGTCGACCAGCGGCTCGGCGGCCGGCAGCGGCCCGTCAGGCGCCGCCACGTCGACGGTGGCCCTCACCTGCTTCAGGAAGATGTCCTGCTCGCTGCCGTCGGCGAAGCTCGCGCTGAGGGCCAGGCTCAGCGGCTTGGTCGCCGCCGGGGTCCACCGGCCGAGGTCCAGGGTGGAGAAGTAGGTGACGGCGAGCTCCACCCCGCCCGCCGTCAGCGTCCGCTCGGCCGAACCCTTCGCCAGGTCGTTCTGCACCTCCGCCGGCTTCGAGGCCGACGGGCTCGGGCTGGCACTGGGGACCGGGCTGGCGGTGGCCGACGCGCCCTCGTCCCAGGGAGGAGTTCCGCAGCCCGCGAGCAGCAGGGTGGTCATCAGCAGGGTCACCAGGGGGGCGCCGGTGCGGCCGTTCGTCACAGGGCTCTCTTCCGTCGGCCCGCCGGCAGCGGGCGGGCGTGGGTCCCCGAGCGGCCCCAACGTAGCAGCCGCCGACGCCGTGCCGGCGCCCCCCGCCCGAGCCGGAGGTCCAGCCGGTCGAGGAGTGCCGGGGGTCGGTCGGTCAGACCCGGTAGCCGCGCTGGCGGCGGAAGAGCTTGCCGATCATGACGATGGTCTGGGCGATGGTGACCACGTAGAGCACCGGCCAACCGAGCCACAGGATCGAGGACTGGATGAGGGTGGGCAGCTGGAACCAGGTGTAGCCGAGGACCACGAAGGAGACGCCGAGGATGATGAGCGGCGTCAGGTGGGAGTTGCCCGAGCCGCGCTCGGCCCTGGCCTGCTCGGCCCAGTTGTCGACCTTGACCCTGGAGAGGAACTTCGCCCAGGCCCGGATGAAGTGGCCGGCCCGCAGCCACATGTAGATCTCCGCCGGGATGCCGGTCGCCGCGAAGGCCACGTCGCGCCAGGTGCGGTTCTTCATCGAGTAGGCGATCCGGACGTTGAGCAGGACCGCGACCACCGGCGGGACCAGCCACACCGGGGAGAACACGAAGGCGTGGATCGACAGCGCCGCCGCCAGCAGCATGACGAAGGCCACCCGGGTGAAGATGTTGGTGGCCATGCCGATGTTCTCGGCCCAGCGCAGCCGCAGGTTGGGGTGGAAGGGCTGACCCTTGGTGTCGCCCCGCTGGCCGGGCCACATCAGGTCGATGGCGCCGTAGTTCCACTTGACCTGCTGGCCGTCGAGCGAGCGGACAGTGGTCATGCCGCCCACGTCGGCACGGGCGTGGGCGGAGATCTTGGTCAGGTAGCCGGCGGACTTGATCTGCAGCGACAGCAGGGAGTCCTCCACCTCGGAGTCGTTCACCCACGGGGTCTTCTGGTGGTTCTCCGCCATCACCGCGCGCAGCGCCTTCATGGAGAAGATCGAGCACTGGCCGCCGAGCACGGCCATGTTCCGGCCCCGCAGCATGTTCTGCATGTTGAAGGCGGCGAACTGCGTGCGCTGGCCGGCGATCAGCAGCCTGGCCACCAGGCCCTTGCTGGCGGTGTCGTCGATGCTGTAGATGGCGGAGATGCCGCCGATCCGGGTGTCGGAGACGATCTCGGCCTCGAGCTTCTCCACCGCGTCCGTGGCCAGCGTCGTGTCGCCGTCCACGCCCAGCAGGTAGTCGGCCCCGCCGACCAGGGAGAAGCCGTAGTTGAGCGCGCCGACCTTCTTGTCCGGGTTCTCCCCGATGTCGTGGACGAACACCTCGGTGCGCTGCCGCTCGCCGCCCTTGACCGGCTTGCGCTTCGACGTCCGGGGGCCGGCGAACTTCGCGGCCAGCGCGAACGTCTCGTCCTTGGAGTTGTTGACGACCACGTGGATCTGGTCCGGGAGCCGCGTCTGGCGCAGCAGCGAGCGCAGCACGGCCTCGATGGTCTCGGCCTCGTTGTAGGCGGGGATGACCGCGGCGACCACCGGGCGGTAGGTCGGCAGCGCGTCGACCTCGGCGCGGAACTGGTGGACGTAGGCCTCGAGGCCGGGCCGCGGCGCCGGCAGCGTGCTGCTGCGGTGCTCCTGGGGGAGGGTGGTGTCGAGCTCGGCGAGCTCATCGGCGATGTGGTTCAACTCTTCACTCCTGGGGACGTCTCGGGCAGGTCCAGCCCGGCACCAGAAGCGTGCCGCTGCGACGTCGCGACGAGATCGGGCTCCCCGCACCTCCTCGTGAGGACTTGCTCAGGACCGAGGTCCGTCCTCAGGTCACCTCAAGCGGGACTGAAGTCCCTCCTGAGGTCACCTCAACCGTCCGGCGCCTCGGTCGGGAGCAGCAACCTTGAGGACCGCTGAACCGGTCAAGTAACGTGCCGCGGGTGACTGCGAATTCTCTCCCCGCGACGACGCGCCCTCTCCGCCGGACCTCCCTGGACTCCGTCGGCGGCACCGCCTGGACCCTGACCGCGCTGGACCCGGTGCCCGAGGCCTTCGCCGGCGTCGGGACCGGCCCGCTGCCCGCGACCGTGCCGGGTGAGGTGCACACCGACCTGCTGGCGGCCGGGCTGGTTCCCGACCCCTTCGACGGCGACCACGAGGCGGCGCTGGCCTGGATCGGCCGCACGAGCTGGTCCTACCGCGCCGCGTTCACCTGGACCGGTGGGCCCGAGGACCACCACGAGCTGGTGGCGGACGGGCTCGACACCTTGGCCACGGTCCTGCTCAACGGCACCGAGGTCGCCCGCACGGCGAACGAGCACCGCAGCCACCGCATCGACGTCAGCGCCGTGCTGGTCGAGGGCACCAACACCCTCGAGGTCCGTTTCGAGGCGCCGGTGACCGGGGCCGAGCGGCTGGCGGCCGAGCTCGGCGACCGTCCGCGCGCCTACGGCCACCCCTTCAACGCCCTCCGCAAGATGGCCAGCCAGTACGGCTGGGACTGGGGTCCCGACCTCGCCGGCGCCGGCATCTGGAAGTCGATCGGGATCGAGTCCTGGAGTGGCGTGCGCCTCTCGGCCGTCCGTCCGCTGGCCACCCTGGAGGGCACCGACGGAGTCCTGGAGACCCACGTGCACCTGCAGTGGGCGGGCGGCGCCGCCGAGCCGGTCGCGGTCACCGTGCAGGTGGGTCGGGAGCAGGCGCAGGCGGTCGCCCAGCCTGGTCAGGCCGAGGTCGTGGTCGTGCAGCGGGTGGTCGACGTCGAGGCCTGGTGGCCCCGTGGGTACGGGGAGCAGCCGCTGCACGACGTCGCCGTCGAGGTCGGTGGACCCGCCGGGACGCTCGCCACCTGGTCGGGCCGGGTCGGGTTCCGGACCGTCACCCTGAGCACTGAGCCGGACCCTGACGGCACCGAGTTCGTGCTGGCGGTGAACGGCCAGCCGGTGTACGTCAAGGGCGCGAACTGGATCCCGGACGACGCCCTGATCACCCGGCTGACCGAGGAGACCTACCGCGCCGGGGTGGCCGAGGCCGTCGCCTCCGGGATGAACCTGCTCCGCGTCTGGGGCGGCGGCATCTACGAGAGCGAGCACTTCTACCGCGCCTGCGACGAGGCCGGCGTGCTGGTCTGGCAGGACTTCCTGTTCGCCTGCGCCGCCTACAGCGAGGACGAGCCGCTGCGCCGCGAGGTGGAGGCCGAAGCCCGGGAGGCCGTCACCCGGCTGTCCCAGCACGCCAGCCTGGTGCTCTGGAACGGCAACAACGAGAACATCTGGGGCTACGTCGAGTGGGGCTGGCGGACCGCTCTGGCCGGCCGCAGCTGGGGCGACGGCTACTACACCGAGCTGCTGCCCGCGATCGTCGCCGAGCTGGACCCGCGGACCCCGTACAGCCCGGGCAGCCCGTACTCGTTCATGAAGTACGCGCACCCGAACGACCACCGCAACGGCACCATGCACATCTGGGACGTGTGGAACCAGGTCGACTACGACCACTACCGCGACTACCCGGCCCGCTTCGTCTCCGAGTTCGGCTTCCAGGGCCCGGCGGCCTGGTCGACACTCACCTCGGTGGTGCACGACGAGCCGCTCGACCCCTACGGTCCGCAGATGCTGGTGCACCAGAAGGCGCACGAGGGCAACCTCAAGCTGGAGCGCGGGCTGGGTGCGCACCTGCCGCGCTGGCCGGTGTCGTCGGAGCAGGGCGACGGCGCCGGCCGGGCCGACATGGACGACTGGCACTGGCTGACCTCGCTCAACCAGGCCCGCGCCGTCGCCTTCGGCATCGAGCACTTCCGCAGCCACTACCCGCTCAACCGCGGCGCGGTGGTGTGGCAGCTGAACGACAACTGGCCGGTCGTCTCCTGGGCCGCCGTCGACAGCCACGGCATCCGCAAGCCGCTCTGGTACGCGCTGCGCCGGGTCTACGCCGACCGGCTGACCACCTTCCAGCCCCGCCCGGACGAGAACGGCGTCCCGGTGCTCACCCTGGTCGCGCACAACGACACCGCGGAGGTCTGGGAGGGCGAGCTGGTCATCACCCGCCGCGGGACCGGGGAGGGCACCCCGGTGCTCGCCGAGCAGCGGGTGCCGTTCCACCTGGACGCCCGCTGCGCGATCTCGGTGGCGCTCGACGCGGACCTGCTGGCCGCGGCCGACCCCCGCGCGGAGGTGCTGACCGCCAGCGCGGAGGGGATGACGCCCGCCTTCGGCTACTTCGTCGAGGACACCGAGCTGGTGCTCGCCGACGCCGACACGGCCTACGAGGTGGAGGTGGCGCAGGCCCCGGGCGGCTGCCGCGTCACCGTGACCGCGTCGGCCCTGGCCAAGGACCTGGCCCTGTTCCCGGACCGGCTGGACGCCGCCGCCCGGGTCGACTCGGGCCTGGTCACCCTGCTGGCCGGTCAGCGTCACACGTTCACCGTCACCGCACCCGAGCTCGACGAGGTCGCGCTGACCACGAAGCCGGTGCTCCGCTCGGTCAACGACGTCGTGGGCCGGTAGGAGGTCCCGCTGCCTCGACCGCAGCCGGCTGCCTGAGCCGGTCGGAGGCCCCGGACGCACGGACGCCCGGTCACCCTCGTGGGTGACCGGGCGTCGTGGTGCTCAGACCGTGGCGGCCTTGGGGTCCCAGTCCGCGGGCAGCAGCGCGGGCTTGTCGACCGTGCTCTGCACGGGGACGAACTGGCCCTGCTCCCCCGACTCGGCGACGGCGATCATCGTGTCGAGGACGTGGAAGGCGAGCGCGCCCTGGGCCCGGTGCGGCCGGCCCTCGCGGATGGCGCGGGCCATGTCCAGCGCACCGGTGCCGCGGGACGACAGCTCGGTGGTCTCCGCGACGACGGAGAAGTCGTCGTCGGTGGCCCGCCGCACGGCCACGTCACCCGCGAACATGTTGGGGTCCGGCACGAGCATCGTGCCCTCGGTCCCGGTGACCTCCAGCAGCGTCCGCTTCTGCGCGGAGTCGAAGGAGTAGATCATCGTCGCCGACTGGCCCGACTCGAACTGCACCAGGGCCGCGTACTGGCTGGGCACCGTCACCTCGAACACCTCGCCGGCCTTGGGACCCGAGCCGATGGTCCGGGTCTCCCGGGCCTTGGAGGGGATGGCCGCCACCGAGCGGACCGGCCCGAAGAACTGGGTCAGCGCGGTCAGGTAGTACGGGCCGATGTCGAAGAGCGGGCCCGCACCCTCCTGGAAGAGGAAGGCGGGATTCGGGTGCCACGACTCCGGACCGGGGCTCTGCATGAGCACCAGCGCGGTCAGGGGGGTGCCGATCTCGCCGGCCTCCAGCAGCTGACGGGTCTTCTGCAGGCCGGCGCCGAGGAAGGTGTCCGGTGCGCAGCCGACCCGCAGCCCCGCCGCGTCGGCCGCCTCCAGCAGGGCGCGCCCGCTCTCCCGGTCCAGGGCCAGCGGCTTCTCGTTCCAGACGTGCTTGCCGGCGGCGATGGCCTGGCCGGCCACCTCGGCGTGCGCGACGGGGATGGTCAGGTTGACGACCAGCTCGACGTCGGGGTGGTCGAGCACCACGGAGACGTCGCCGGCCGCCGCGATGCCGAACTCCTCGGCCCGCGCCTTCGCCGCCTCGGGGTACAGGTCGCCGACGGCCACCACGCGGGTGTCGGCGAAGCTGGTCAGGTTCTCGATGTAGGTCTTGCTGATGACGCCGGCACCGATGATGCCGACGCCGACGGGTCCCGTCCTGGTGGTGGGGGTGGTGGTGGCGGTCATGTCAGGCTCCCTTTCCGGCGGTGAGGTAGGCGCGGCTGTCGCGGACGGCGTCCAGCAGGTCGCCCTCGCTGTCGTCGAGCTCGACCACGCGCAGCGCGTCCGGCGCCGCGTCGATGAAGCTCCAGACGGGCAGCGAGCCCGCGCCCACCGCCACCTGCTTCTTGTTGTCGGTGCTGCCGTCGCCGTCCTTGATGTGCAGCGCGACGACCCGGTCACCGAGCCGCTGCAGCAGCGCGGGCACGTCGGCGCCGCCGACGTGCGCCCAGTAGGTGTCCACCTCGAGGACGACCTCGGGCGCCAGGTGGTCGGCGAGGACCTCCAGCCCGTGCTGGCCCTCGAAGTCCTTCTCGATCTCCCACCAGTGGTTGTGGTAGCCCACCTTGAGGCCGTGCTCGGCGGCCCGGGTGGCCGCGGCGTTCAGCGCGTCGGCGGTGGCCTTGATGGCGTCGGCGTCCTGCCACTGCGGCGCGCGCACCGCCGGCTCGATGACGGTGCCGATGCCCAGCTCCGCCGCGGCCCCGAAGATCGCCCCGAGGTCGTCGGCCGTCACCAGGCCCATGTGGGTGGTGGGCGCGGAGAGCCCGTGCTGGCCCAGCTTGCGCAGGCCGTCGAGGTGGTTGGTGAAGCCGAACGGCTCGACCTGGGTGAAGCCGTAGCCGGCGATGCGCTCCAGGGTGCCGTCGAAGTCCTCGGCCAGGGCGTTCCGCACGGTGTAGAGCTGGACGGACAGGTCTTGGTCGGACATGGTCCTCCTTCGTCAGGGGTCGTCGTCGATCAGACGTCAGGGGCGGCGCTCCGCGGAGGAGGCCAGCCCCGACTCTTCCACGTCTCGCCGAGGCGGCTCCGCTCGGGGGGCCGGTCGGGCCCGAGGTTACCAAAACCGGTTCAGTCGCTACATTGACCGCACACGACTGCGAGAGGGACGGTGCCCGTGAGCCGGGTGACGATCAACGAGATCGCACGCCGCTCCGGCGTGTCCAAGGGCGCGGTCTCCTACGCGCTCAACAACCGGCCCGGGGTGTCGGCGGAGACCCGGGCGCGGATCCTCGCCGTCGCCGACCAGCTGGGCTGGGCGCCGAACCGGACGGCTCGGCTGCTCTCGGGCTCGCGGACCGACACGTTCGGCCTGGTCCTGGCCCGCGATCCCCGGACGCTGGCCAGCGAGCCGTTCTACATGGAGTTCGTCGCGGGGCTGGAGTCGGTGCTGAGCACCCGGTCCTACGCCCTGCTGCTGCAGGTGTGCGTCGACCTGGACAGCGAGCTCACGACCTACCGGAAGTGGTCGTCGGAACGGCGGGTGGACGCCGTCGTCGTCGTCGACGTGCGGGTCGACGACCCGCGGCTGCTGCTGCTGACCGAGCTGGAGCTGCCGGCGGTGTTCGTCGGCGACCCGAGCGTGACCGCCCCGTACACCACCGTCTGGACCGACGACAGCGCGGCGATGGACGCCGCGGTGGCCTACCTCGTCACGCTCGGGCACCTGCGGATCGCCCGGGTGAGCGGGATCGACGACCTCAGCCACGTGCAGATCCGGGACCGGGCCTTCCTGGCGGCGGCCGCCGCGCACGGCGTGACCGGCCGGATCCACGTCGCGGACTTCTCGGCCGAGGGGGGCCGCGACGCCACGCGCGCGCTGCTCGCCGGCCCGGGCTCCCCGACCGCGATCATGTTCGACAACGACCTGATGGCCGTCTCGGCGCTGTCCGCGCTGAGCGAGCTCGGCGTCGCCGTGCCAGCGGCGGTGAGCATCCTGGCCTGGGACGACTCGGCCCTGTGCGAGATCACCCACCCCCAGCTGTCGGCGATGAGCCACGACGTGATGGGCTCCGGTGCGCACGTGGCCCGGCGGCTGTTCGACCTGCTCGAGGGCACCCCGCCGGCCGCCCACCTGGACTCGACGCCCCGGCTCGTGGTGCGCGGCAGCACCGCCCCGCCGCCGGCTCAGCCGGTCGGGGCTCCCGTCGCCGCCTCGGTGGTGGACTCCCCGGTCAGCTGACGGGCCAGCAGGGTGCCGGCCGCGGTGGCCACCGGGAACACCACCACGCCGACGAACGGCACGGCCAGCAGCAGGAAGGTCGGGACGCACAGCCCGAGGACCCGGGCCCGCCGACGGCGCATCAGCGCCCGTCGGCCCCGCAGGGTGAGCACGCCGCGCCGCTCCAGCGCCGACCCGACCAGCTCGACGCCGAGCAGCCACCCGCCGACCAGGGCCGACACCACCGGCACCGCGAGCTGGCCGACGAGCGGCACGAACCCTGCGGCGAAGAGCCCGACGGCGCAGGCCACCGAGACCACGATCAGCCCGACGGACTGCCGCAGCCCGCGACCGAGCGAGGCGGCCCAGCCCTCCTCCGACGAGGTCGGGGGCGCGGGCAGCTCGCGGTCGACGAACTCGGAGATGAGGTCGTACAGCGGGGCGCCCAGGGTCAGCGTCAACGTGGTGAAGGAGATCACCATCAGCAGCACCACCCCACCCAGCAGGGCCAGCGAGACCAGCACCCGGACCAGCGCGGCGAGGCCGGGGCTCCAGCCGTCAGCGAACCCGGTCAGGCCGTCGACGACCACGTCACCGCGGGTGGCCAGCAGAACCAGGACGACGACGAACAGCGTCGAGGTGATCAGCGGCGGCAGCGCGCCCAGCAGGAACAACCGGGGCCGCCGGGCGATGAGGCCCAGCCCGCGACCGAGCAGGCCGGCTCCGGCCAGGGCCTCGGCGGTCGGACCGGCCACCGGCTCAGGCCCCCGGCGTGGCGGCGCGGACGCGAGCGCCCTTGGCCTCGGCGGCCGCGCGCAGCTCGTCCTGGAAGGTGAGCACGGCCCGCGCCAGGTCCGGGTCCGCGGCGGCCAGGATGCGGACCGCGAGCAGGCCGGCGTTGCGGGCGCCGCCGATCGAGACGGTGGCCACGGGAACCCCGGCGGGCATCTGGACGATGGACAGCAGCGAGTCCATCCCGTCCAGGTGCTTCAGCGGCACCGGCACCCCGATGACCGGCAGCGGGGTCACCGCGGCCAGCATCCCGGGCAGGTGCGCGGCCCCGCCCGCACCGGCGACGAGCACCTGCAGCCCGCGCTCGTGCGCCGTCCGGCCGTAGGCCAGCATCGCGTCCGGCATCCGGTGCGCGGAGACCACGTCGGCCTCGTAGGGCACCCCGAACTCCGCGCAGGCGGCCGCGGCCGCCTCCATCACCGGCCAGTCGGAGTCGGAGCCCATCACGATCCCGACCCGGGGCCTCGCCCCCGCGCCCGCAGCCTGCGGTGCCCTGGGCTCGTCGAGGGGTCGAAGGGTCGAGGGGTCAGGCATCAGGGTCTCCCATCAGGTAGCCGGCGGCGTGCCGGGCGCGCTTGCGGGTCTCGGCCAGGTCGTCGCCGTAGGTGGTGACGTGGCCGACCTTGCGGCCCGGGCGCACCGACTTGCCGTAGAGCTGGACCCGCAGCCGGCGGTCCCGGGCGAAGCAGTGCAGCAGGGCCGAGGGCAGGTCGTCGACGGTGCCACCGAGCACGTTGGCCATCACCGTCCAGGGAGCGCGGGTGGCCGGGTCGCCCAGCGGCAGGTCCAGCACCGCCCGCAGGTGGTTCTCGAACTGCGAGGTGTGGGCGCCGTCGATCGTCCAGTGGCCGGTGTTGTGCGGCCGCATGGCCAGCTCGTTGACCACCACGGTGCCGTCGCGGCGCTGCATCAGCTCCACGGCCAGCAGGCCGACGACCTCCAGCTCGTGCGCGACGGTGAGGGCGAGCAGCTCGGCGGCCACCGCCTGCTCGGGGTCCAGGTCGGGCGCCGGGGTGACGGTCTCCACGCAGACGCCGTTGCGCTGCACCGACTCCGAGACGGGGTAGGCGACGGCCTGACCCGACGGCGAGCGGACCACCAGGGCGCTGAGCTCGCGGGCGAAGTCGACGAACTCCTCCGCGACCACCTGGACGCCGGGGGCCAGGTCGGCGAAGGGCAGCCCGGCCTCCTCGGCCGAGCCGAGGCGCCAGACGCCCTTGCCGTCGTAGCCGCCGCGGGAGGTCTTGGCGATCACCGGCCAGCCCTGCTCGTCACCGAACGCGACCAGGGCGGGGGCGTCGGGGACGACGCGGTAGGCGGGACAGGGCAGGCCCAGCGCGGTCAGCCGCTCGCGCATGACGGCCTTGTCCTGGGCGTGCAGCAGGGCGGCGGCGCCCGGCCGGACGACGACGCCGGACTCCTCGAGCTCGCGCAGCAGGCCGCCGGGCACGTGCTCGTGGTCGAAGGTGACCACGTCGCAACCGGCGGCGAAGGCCTTGACGGTGGCCGGGTCGGTGTAGTCCCCGACGGTGACCTCGTGCACCACGCCGGCGGCGGAGACGTCGGGACCCTCGGCGAGCAGCCGCACGTCGACGCCGAGGCCGATGGAGGCCTCGTACAGCATCCGGGCGAGCTGGCCGCCGCCGATGATGCCGACCACGAACGGTCGGGGGCCGGGGCTGGCGGGGATGGTCACGGGCCGGAAGCCTAGCCAACCGGGTCGGCGGCGCCCCGGTCCTGCCCGGCGGCGGTCACGGGGTGCTCAGCTGAGCCGGAAGATCAGCGTCCGCTGCACCACGAAGTTGACCGTGGTGGCGACGCCCTGGGCGACGACGAAGGCGACCACCTGGACGGCCCGGAGACCGAGCCCGGCGTCGGTCAGCAGACCGAAGAGCACGGCGAACAGCCCGACCTGCAGGGCGAAGGTGACGGCGTAGAGGGCGACGACGGCCAGGAACCGCCGTCGCGACGGCTCGGCGCGGAAGGTCCAGCGCCGGTTGATCAGGTAGGCCGTGGTGGTGCCCGCCACGAAGGACAGCGCCTTGGCCGCGGCGTGCCCCAGGCCCAGGGCCATCAGGGCGACCAGCAGGCCGAAGTCCACCACCGCGGACAGCCCGCCGGTCAGCACGAAGCGGACCAGCTGGGCGCGCAGCCCCAGCGGGCTGGTGCGCTCGCCCAGCGGCAGCTCCACCGGCTGCGGCAGCGGGAGGTCGTCGGCCACGGCGTGCGTCCTCGGGGTCGGGGCGTCCCGGCCGTCGGCGACCGGCCGGCCGCGGCCATCGTAGCGGCGGACGGCGCCCGCTCCGGACGGCTCGGCGGCGCCGTGCTGGTCAGGGGCGGGCAGGTCAGGCGTGCGCGGGCCAGCCGTCGTCGTCGGCGCCGAACAGCAGCTGCGTCATGGTCTGGTGGACGTGCTCGACCTCGGGGACGTCGACGAGGGCGATCACCCCGGCCTCGCTGGCCGTCTGCACGTTCAGGGTGCCGCAGCCGAGCACCCGGTCGGTCAGGCTGCGCTGGGAGGAGACGTCGTTGACCCGGCTGAGCGGCAGGTCCTTGCTGGACTTGGCGACGATGCCGCTGCGGGTGACCAGCCGGCGGTTGGTCAGGGTGTAGGTCGTGGTCCGCCAGCGCAGGAACGGGATGACCGTCCACCACACCGCCAGCAGCAGGCCGGCCAGGGCGATGCCGACCTGTCCCGCCGGTCGCCACTCGCCCGGGATCAGCGCGGCACCGGCGCCGACGCCGGCCCCGACCAGGACCAGGGCCACCGCCGGCAGCACCATCGCCTTGCCGTGCGTGCGCGTGTGCAGGACCTCGTACTCGTCGGTCCCGAGCAGTTTCGGCGGCAGTCCCACGCCTCCAGGGTGGCACAGCGCACCACCCCGGAGCCGCGGTCGTGAGGTCAGCGGCCGCCGTCGGGCCCGACCAGCTGGGGCTCAGCCTTCGTCGCCGGCGCGGTCGGCAGCGGCTCGGTGGGAGCCAGCTCGGACCGCTGCTGGGCCGGGTCGACCGGCGCCTCCGCCGGGTCGACCACGTCCGGGGCGGTGGCGAGCTGGGTCTCCAGCCTGCTCTCCACCCGGGCCGCGGCGACCTTGGCCGACGGCGCCACCGGCACCGGCGGCGCCTTGGTGATCCGCTTGGTCCAGTTGTTGCGGATGTAGTTGAAGTTGCTGTGGTAGGCGTCGTAGGTCTTGTTGTCGATCACCCGCATGATGATCTCGTTGTTGGCCAGGGTCGCCGTGCCGCTGAAGTTGGCCGAGCCGGTGTAGACCACCTTCTTGCTCTGGGAGAACCAGCGGCCGTTGATCATCACCACCTTGTGGTGCATGTACTTGTCGCGCACGCCGTTCCCGTTGGTGTCGATGCCGGCGTCGTAGACCGTCATCTGACCACTGCGCTTGCTCGGCTTGAGCAGCACCTGCAGGACCTTGGGGCCGATCTGGAAGCCGTTGATGATCACCGAGACCTTGCAGCCCTGGTCGTGCAGCTGCCAGACCCGGCGGGCGATGTCGAGCCGGGCGGCGCTCCAGCCCCACTGCTCGATCCGCACGACCGTGCGGCCGTCGCTGCCGTAGCTCTTCGACATGCCCGTGCAGCGGACGTTGTTGAGCACGTCGAGCATCGGGATGTCGGCGGTGCCCTTCATGGCCTTGCGCGGGAAGAAGTAGAGCTTGTGCTTGCCGCTGGTCGTCGTCCGGTAGTAGTTCGGCTGGTCGCGGTCGGGCAGCATGTCGGTGAAGTAGCGGTCGAGCGAGGCGTAGAGCTTGGTGTCCCCGACGATGGTGTGCATGTTGTTCCAGCTGACGCCGCTGTTGCCGGTGTAGGGGTTCGCCGAGCTGACCATCGAGACGTTCTTGGACTGCCCCGACTGGGAGAACAGGAAGAACTTGGCGTGCATCACCGAGGTGCTGCTCGACATGCAGCTGTTGACGCAGCGGGCGGCGTAGCTCTTGGCCTTCTTGTTGGTGCCGAGCGTCTTGCGCATCCGCTGGGTCTGGGCCGAGATCGGGTAGTCGTCGATCAGCAGCTGGACGTGGACGCCCCGGGCGTAGGCCCGGACGAGCGCGTCCGCGGTGCTGTCGAGGTTGAACAGGTACTGCGCCATCCGGATCCGCGAGCCGCGCGGGGCGTGGTCGATGGCATCCTCGACCTTGTCGATGATCTTGCGGTGCTTCGCCTTGCTGCCCGTCGGGTCGTTGAAGGTCAGGGCAGGGGTCACCTTGTAGGTGTCGGTGGCCGCCGCGGCCTCCGGCAGGGGCGGCGTCGGCCCCACCAGGGACAGCGCCGGCGTCACGAGGGCCAGCGCGAGTGCGCCTACCAGGGCCGGGATCAGTCGGGTTCGAGGTCGCACAGCGGTCCAGCTCCAGGGTCGTCGGTCAGGTGCACCGGCGCCAGGGATCGACGATCGCCCCCCGACCGCAGTGTGCTCGGTAGGCTAGACGACTCCGACCCCGATCGGGCAATCCATTTCCGACCGAGACCCGACGGTGACCTGCCGTCGCCTGTCCGTCCGCGCTCAGCTGCGCAGGTGCACGACGTCCCCGGCGCCGAAGGTCTGCAGGCCGGAGTCGGTGCGGACGACCAGCCGGCCGTCGGCGTCCAGCGCTTCGGCCCGCCCCTCGACGGTGACCTCACCCGCCAGGTGCACCCGGACCTGGCGGCCGAGGGTGTCGCTGCGCCGCAGGTAGGCGGCCGCGAAGGGCGTGTCGTCCTCGAGCACCTCCCAGCGCTGGTAGAGCAGCTCGAGGGCCGCCAGCACCGTGGCGATCACCAGGTTCCGCGACGGCGGGCGGGAGCCCGGCTCCCGCGCCTGCGCCAGCAGGGCCAGCGACGTCGCCGTCGGCACCGGCAGCTCGTCGGCGGCCAGCCAGACGTTGATCCCCATGCCGACCACGCAGGCGGGCCCGGTCGGCGTCTCCACCCGCTCGGCGAGGATGCCGCAGACCTTGCGGCCCTCGACCAGCACGTCGTTCGGCCACTTGAGCAGGGCCGGCACGTCCGCCGCCCGGCGGAGCGCCTCCACGACCGCCAGCCCGGCCAGCAGGGGCAGCCAGGTCCAGCGGGCCGGCTCGACGTCGGCGGGCCGCAGCAGCACCGACATCGCGATGCTGGTGCCGCGCGGAGCCACCCAGCTGCGGCCCTGGCGGCCGCGGCCGGCGTCCTGGAAGTCGGTGACCAGCACGCTGCCCGCGGGAGCACCGGCCCGGGCGCGGGCGGCCAGGTCGGCGTTGGTCGAGCCGGTCCGCTCGACCACGTCGACGGCGCTCCACAGTCCGCCGGGACGGAGCAGCTCACGGCGCAGCACCGCCGCGTCCAGCACGTCCCCGCTCAGCACCTCGCACCCCGCACGCGGCGACCTTAGCCCGGTGGGTCCGACGGTCCGGGAGCCCGGCCACCGCTCGACCGCGGCGAGCGCCCGCGCCGGAACTGGCTAGGGTGCCGCCTATGGACCACGCCAACCCCGCTCTGGACATCCACACCACGGCCGGCAAGCTCGCCGACCTGGACGCCCGGATCGAGCAGGCCGTCCACGCCGGTTCCGCCGCCGCCGTCGAGAAGCAGCACGCCAAGGGCAAGCTGACCGCGCGCGAGCGGATCGACCTGCTGCTCGACGAGGGGTCGTTCACCGAGCTGGACGAGTTCGCCCGGCACCGCTCGACCGCCTTCGGGATGGACAAGCGGCGCCCCTACGGCGACGGCGTGGTCACCGGCTTCGGCACGATCGACGACCGCCCCGTCTGCGTCTTCAGCCAAGACGTGACCATCTTCGGCGGCAGCCTCGGGCAGGTGTACGGGGAGAAGATCGTCAAGATCATCGACTTCGCGCTGAAGACCGGCTGCCCGCTCATCGGGCTGAACGAGGGCGGCGGCGCCCGGATCCAGGAAGGCGTGGTCTCCCTGGGCCTGTACGGGGAGATCTTCCGCCGCAACACCCACGCCAGCGGCGTCATCCCGCAGATCTCGCTGATCATGGGCGCGGCCGCCGGCGGACACGTCTACTCCCCGGCCCTCACCGACTTCGTGGTCATGGTCGACAAGACCTCGCAGATGTTCATCACCGGGCCCGACGTGATCAAGACCGTCACCGGCGAGGACGTCACCATGGAGGAGCTGGGCGGCGGCCGGACGCACAACACCAGGTCGGGCAACGCCCACTACCTCGCCGCCGACGAGGCCGACGCCATCGCGTACGTCCAGGCCCTGATCGGGTTCCTGCCGCAGAACAACCTGGAGGAGCCGCCGGTCGTCGAGCACGAGCCGGCGCCGCACGTCACCGACGACGACCGCGAGCTCGACACCTTGATCCCCGACTCGCCGAACCAGCCCTACGACATGCACGAGGTCATCCGCCGCGTCCTCGACGACGGCGACTTCCTCGAGGTGCAGGAGCTGTTCGCCCCCAACATCGTCGTCGGCTTCGGACGGATCGACGGCCGCGCCGTGGGCGTGGTGGCGAACCAGCCGCTGCACTTCGCCGGCTGCCTGGACATCGACGCCGCGGAGAAGGCGGCCCGCTTCGTCCGCACCTGCGACGCCTTCAACGTCCCGGTGCTCACCTTCGTCGACGTGCCCGGCTTCCTGCCCGGCACCGACCAGGAGTGGAACGGCATCATCCGCCGGGGGGCGAAGCTGATCTACGCCTACGCCGAGGCCACCGTGCCGCTGGTCACCGTGATCACCCGCAAGGCCTACGGCGGCGCCTACGACGTGATGGGCTCCAAGCACCTCGGCGCGGACTTCAACCTGGCCTGGCCCACCGCGCAGATCGCGGTGATGGGCGCCCAGGGCGCGGTCAACATCCTCTACCGCCGCGAGCTGGCCGACCACCCCGACGCCGACGCCCGCCGGGCCGAGCTGATCACCGAGTACGACGACGAGCTGGCCAACCCCTACATCGCGGCCGAGCGCGGCTACGTCGACGCGGTGATCAGCCCCCACGAGACCCGGGTCGAGCTGACCCGGGTGCTCCGGCTGCTGCGCACCAAGCGGCAGACCCTGCCGCCGAAGAAGCACGGGAACATCCCGCTGTGACCGCTCCCGAGAGCCCGACGCCGGCGCTGGCGGTCGTCGCCGGCTCCCCGACCGCGGAGGAGCTCGCCGCGCTCGTGGTGGTGCTGACGGCTGCTGCGTCCGCCGCCCCCGAGGCCGCACCGCCCGTCCGGTCGGCCTGGGCGTCGGCGGCTCGGCTGAGCCCTTCCACGCCGGCCCCCGGGCCGGGCGCCTGGGTGCTCTCGGCGCGCCCGCACTGACCGCCCCTGCCGAGCAGTAGGCAGCGCCGGTCCAGAGGCTCCCTCGGCCGGCCCTGACTACTTCTCGCCGGGAAGGGTGTGGACGGCGCTCCCGAGCGCTCCTGACGGCGGCACCGTAGGTCTGTGGGACGGTTCGGGCGGGAGCTGCGGCAGGCGGTGACGCCGGTGCCGACCCGCGAGCTGCTCCTCGGCGACGCGACCCGGCACACCCTCGCAGGACCGCGCTGGCGGCGGACCAGCCGCGGCTTCTACCTCCCCTCGACCGACGTGCCACCCACCCCCACCCAGCGCATCGTCAGCGCCGCGAGCGTCCTGCCCAGGGGCGCGGTCATCGGCGGCTGGGCCGGCCTTCGCCCAGGGTGTCGACCTGCTGGACGGCCTCGACGACCACACCATGCAGCCACGGCCCATCGCCGTGCACCTCCCACCGGGGCTGCACCGCCACGACGTCGCCGGCCTGCAGTACCGGCAGCCCGCCGCCGCGATCGAGCCGACCCTGGTCGCGGGGATCCCCGTCACCCCACCGCTGCGGACCGCCGTGGACCTCGCCCGGGAGGCGCCCGACCTGACCGAGGCGGTGGTGGCGCTCGACCGGTGCTCGACGCCGGGCTGGTGGGACTCGACGGGCTCCGTGCCGCCGTCGCCGACGTCCGCGGTGCACGCGGGGTGGTCCAGGCCCGCCGTGCCGCCGAGCTGGCGCGGACGGGCGCGTCCGGAGCTCGTGGGAGTCCCGGCTCCGGATGGCGTACGTGCTCGACCTCGGGTTCCCGGCACCGCTGGTGAACCCGGTCGTCTTCGCTCCGGACCGGACCTTCGTCGGCATGCCCGACCTGCTCGACGAGGAGGCAGCCCTCGCCCTGGAGTACGACGGCGCTTCGTGGACGACGGCCGCCCGCAGCAGCGGCCACCGCGACGTCGACCAGCACCGCGCCGACGACGTGCGCGAGGAACTGCTCGAGCGGACCGGCTTGTTCGTCACCCGCGTCGACAAGCAGGACCTGGGACGTCACCGGACGCACCTGCTGCGGCGGCTGGCCGCGGCCCGCGAGCACGGACTGGGCCGGGACCCGCGGGCGGGACCGCTGGCACCTCGGCCGCTCAGGCAGGCGTCAGAAGCCGGCGACCGCGTGCGGCTGGTAGCCCTCCTCCAGCCGCGTCTTCTCCTCCGCGGTGAGCACCAGCTCGGCCGCGGCCACCGCGTCGGCGATGTGGCCGGGCTTGGTGGCGCCCACGATCGGGGCCGTGACGACGGGGTTGGCCAGCACCCAGGCCAGCGCGACCTGCGCCCGCGGCACCCCGCGCTCCTCGGCGATCGCCGCGACGGTCTCGGCGATGCCGCGGTCCTCCTCGCGGTACAGCTTCTTGCCGAACTCGTCGGTCTCGCTGCGGGCGGTGGTCTCGTCCCACGGACGGGTCAGCTTCCCCCGCGCCAAGGGGCTCCACGGGATGACGCCGACGCCCTGGTCGGCGCAGAGCGGCAGCATCTCCCGCTCCTCCTCGCGGTTGAGCAGGTTGTAGTGGTTCTGCATCGACACGAACGGGGTGAGCCCGTGGATGCGGGCCAGGTACTGGGCCTTCGAGAACTGCCAGGCCCACATCGAGGACGCCCCGAGGTAGCGCACCTTGCCGGAGCGGACGAGGTCGTGCAGGGTCTCGAGGGTCTCCAGGACCGGTGTCCGGGGGTCCCACCGGTGGATCTGGTAGAGGTCGATGTAGTCGGTGCCGAGCCGGCGCAGGCTCTCGTCGACCTGCCACAGGATGGCCTTGCGGGAGAGCCCGCCGCCGTTGGGGCCGTCGGCCATCTGGCCGAAGACCTTGGTGGCGAGCACCAGCTGCTCCCGGGGCAGCAGCTCGCGCAGCGCGCGGCCGACGATCTCCTCGCTGCTGCCGGCGGAGTAGCCGTTGGCGGTGTCGAAGAAGGTGATCCCGGCCTCCACGGCCTGGCGCAGCAGGGGACGGCTCTGGTCCTCCGGCAGCGTCCAGGCGTGGTTGCCCCGCTCCGGCTCGCCGAAGCTCATGCAGCCCAGGCAGATCGTCGAGACCTGCAGGCCCGTCGTCCCCACGTTCACGTAGTCCATGGCGGTCACGCTAGCCACCGCGGGTCGAGGCCCTGACGGCCGGTCGGGGCCCCGCCAGCCTGGCTACGCTGACGCCATGACGCCGCCCCGCCTGGTCCTGGCCTCGGCCTCCCCCGCGCGGCTCGCCACCCTCCGCTCGGCCGGGGTGGCGCCGGAAGTGGTGGTCTCCGGGGTGGACGAGAGCGTGGTGACCGAGGACTCCGTGCCCGCCCTGGTCGGACGGCTGGCCATGCTCAAAGCCGAGGCGGTGGCCGCCACCCTGGCTGCCGGCGACGACCCCGTCCTCGTGCTCGGCTGCGACTCGCTGCTGGAGCTCGACGGCGAGGGGTACGGCAAGCCCCGGTCCGCCGAGGAGGCCACCGAGCGCTGGCGGCGGATGCGCGGCCGGTCCGGCGTCCTGCACACCGGCCACCACCTCGTGCTCGTCGGCGGTCCCGCCGGGTCCGGTGCCACCCGCGGCGCCATCGCGTCCACCCGCGTGCACTTCGCCGACGTCAGCGACGCCGAGATCGCGGCGTACGTCGCCACCGGCGAGCCCCTGCAGGTCGCCGGCGCCTTCACCGTCGACGGCCTGGGCGGACCGTTCGTGCGCGCCGTCGAGGGCGACTTCCACAACGTCGTCGGGCTCAGCCTGCCGCTGCTGCGGGAGCTGCTCACCGATCTCGGGGTGCTCTGGACCGACCTCTGGGCCCCGCGCCGGGCGGCACCGTGAGCACCGGCCCCCAGGCCGTCGCCGACGACCACGACCCCGGCGTCGGCGCCGACGACCACGCGTTCCCCCGCGCCGCGCCGAGCGACCCGTCCGCCCCGCACGTCACCGTCGCCGCGGTCGAGGTGGACGCCGCCGCCGACCGCGGGCCCCTGCGGAGGATCTGGGAGAGCATCGGCTACGACGAGATCAACTGGACCTACACCCCGACCGGCCGACGGCTGCTGCAGACCTTCGCCGACGTGAGCCACCGGCCCTACCTGGTCCGGCCGCACTACGTCTTCTGCTCGGGCAGCGGCTTCGCCGTCCCCCACTGGGGCAACGGGAACGTCTACCACGAGGACGCCGACGGGCGGCCCCACTACGACTTCACGATCGTCGACCAGACCTACGACGCGGTCGTCGGCGCCGGCCACCACGTCCTGGTCGAGCTCGCCTTCACCCCGCGCGACCTGCTGCCCGAGCGGGCGGCTGAGCTGGTCGTGCCGAGCAGCCCGACCGTCTACAGCAGCTACGAGGCCGGCGCCTGGGCCTACCCGCCGCGCGACCACGGTCGCTGGGCCGACCTGGTGGCCGCGCTCGCCCGGCACTGCCTCGAGCGCTACGGCGCGGAGGAGGTGGACGGCTGGCTGTGGGAGCTGTGGAACGAGCCGGACATCTTCTACTGGCGGGGCTCGCCGGAGGAGTTCTACGCGCTCTACTCCGTCACGGCCGAGGCCGTCCGCGCCGTGCTGCCGCGGGCGCGGGTGGGTGGCCCGGCCGTCACGGGCGGCGGCGTGGCGTTCCTCCGCGGGTTCCTCGAGCACGCCTCGACGCACGGCACCCCGCTGGACTTCGTGTCCTTCCACACCAAGGGCTCGGCCTTCACGCCCTGGCGGGTCTACGGCCCGACCGGCGGCGCCGCGCCCGAGCAGCAGAACCCGTCGGCCACGAAGATGCTGTTCGAGATCCGCCGGATGCTGCGGGTGGTCGCCGAGTTCGAGGAGTACCGCGACCTGCCGGCCGTCGTGGACGAGTGCGACGCCGGCGTGCCGGCCCACCAGGGCGTCTACGACAACGCGAACTTCCAGTTCCAGAACACCGAGTACCACCCCGTCTTCCAGGTGAAGCTGGTGAAGAAGATCCTCGACCTGGACGCGACGGAGACGGTCCGGGTGGACCGGGCCACGGCGTGGGCCTTCTACTTCGAGGGCGAGCGCTACTTCGAGGGCACCCGGGCCTTCCTGACCGCCGGCCGGGTCGAGAAGCCCGTGCTGAACGCCTACCGGATGCTGGCCCTGCTCGGCTCGCGGCGGGTCGAGGCCCGCTCGTCGGCGGCCTGGCCGGTCGCGGCGCTGGACTCCGTCGACGGGGCCAGCATGCCGGAGGAGGTCGACGTGCTGGCCACCCGGGACGAGCGTGGCGCCGTCGCCGTGCTGGTCTGGCGGCACACCGATGACCAGTACCAGACGGCGGACCAGGAGACCGCGGTCGACCTCAGCGTCACCGGCCTCGACGCGGCCAGGTGCACGCTGCAGCACTTCCGCATCGACGAGACGCACAGCAACGCGCACACCGTCTGGCGCTCGCTCGGGTCGCCGCAGGACCCGACGCCCGAGCAGCTGGGGACGATCCACGCCCGGCAGGGCCTCGAGCCGTTGGCCCCACCCCGCGAGATGGCCGTGGACGAGGGGACCCTCACGCTCCAGCTCCGCCTCCCGCTGCCGTCGGTCTCGCTCCTGGTGCTCACCCCGCGCTGAGCACCGCGAGGACGGCGGCGGCGGAGCTCAGCCCGGCAGCGGCCCGGTCTCCAGCACGAAGTCGTGCCGCCGCAGCCGCGTCGCCAGGGACGACCCCAACGCCACCATCGGGGTCAGCACGCCGCTCGCACCGATGAGCTCGTCCAGCGCCAGGCTGAGGCCGGCCTCGCCCAGCATCACCGCGGTGCCCCGGTAGCCGGGGTCGAGCGGCGCACCCACCGACGTCCGGTAGCGCGCCCCGCTCGTCGTCCCGGCCTCGATCTCCAGCGCGAACCGCCCGTCCCGCAGGCTGCGCTCGCCCGGTCCGGTGCCCGGCGAGGGCAGCACCCGGTCCAGCAGCGCACGACTGGGTGCGAACCACAGGCCCGCCATCAGGGCCGACGTCCCCCCGGCGAGGGCGGCGGCCGCCACCGCCCCGAGCGGCCCGCGCCCGGTGTCCACCACCTCCCGGTAGCGGAACTCGGGCCCGTAGGCGCCTCCGGCCAGGCTGTCGCTGCGGAGCACCACCTGCCGGTTGAAGGGACCCATCACGAACGGGGCCTGCCAGCGGCCGGTGCCGCTGTCGCGGGCGACAGGACGTGGGCCGCCCGCGGCGCGAGGTCGGCGGCGCGGGCTGTCCACCAGGGCGTCCGAGCGACCCACCAGTGCGCGCGCCGCAGGATCGGCCGCCATCTCCAGCACCTGCTGGCGCGCGGAGTCGATGGTGCCGCCGCTCACGCCGCCCCGCAGCGACCGGACGTGCAGCACGGTGTCGGTGAGGGTGCCCGCGCCGTCGGCGGCGGCGCGGGCCGCGGTCAGCCCGACGCCGAGGTCGGAGGGCACGGAGTCGAAACCGCAGGCGTGCACGATCCGCGCCCCGCTGGCCCGGGCGCTCGCGTGGGCCGCCTGGATGCTGCGGTGGACGAAGAGGGTCTCACCGGTCAGGTCGGCGTAGTGCGTGCCGGCCTCGGCGCACGCCCGGACCAGCGGCAGCCCGCGGTGCAGGTAGGGCCCGACGGTGGTCACCACCACCCGGGTGGACCGCGCGAGATCAGCCACCGCGTCGGCGTCGGACACGTCGACGACGACCAGCGGCCACCCCGCCGCCGACCCTCCGAGCTCGTCGCGCAGAGCCGCCAACCGCTCCGCCGAGCGGCCGGCCAGCGCGATCCGCAGGCCGGGCGGCGCGTACCGGGCGAGGTGCTCGGCGGTCAGCCGGCCCACGAACCCCGTCGCCCCGAGCAGCACGAGCTGGTGGGGGCGGACGTCCGGGCTCACGAGCTGGACTCCTCCTTCCGGGCCTTCGCGCTGGCCCGGTCGTTGGCACGGCGCAGCGCCTGCACCAGCTCGTCCTTGGTCATCGTCGAGCGCCCGCTGATCTCCAGCCGGGTGGCCAGCTCGTACAGGTGCTTCTTCGACGCGTTGGCGTCGACGCCGCCCGCGGTCTCCCGGTCGGTGCGCCGGTCCCCCTCGGCCTGGGCGTCGGAGGGCCCGTTCTCCTCCTTGGGCTCCCAGTGGTCGCCGACCTTCTCGTGGGTGTGCTTGAGGGCGGCGAAGGCGACCTGGTTGGCGGCGCGCTCGTCGCCGTCGTAGGTCTGCAGCGCCGAGTCGTGGGTCTTGGCGTAGGTGGCCTGCGCCTTCTCGTCGGAGCGCTGCAGCGTGCTCGGCAGCTCGTCCTCGATCGGCTGGCCGGACTTCGTGGTCTTGGGCACGGGCTCCTCCTCGTCGCGGGGCTGCTCCCCATCCTGCCGTGCGCGGACGAGCCGCCGCCCTCAGCCCTCGACCGCCCGGCGCAGGCTGTGCTCCATGGTCACGTAGGTGAGCGCGAAGTGGGCCGTCGCGACCTCCTGCGCCCGCTCGGCGTCGCCGGTGACCACCGCCCCGACCAGCTCCTCGTGCTCGTGCAGGGCGCGGACGAAGAAGTCCGGCTCGTAGGGCTCGGCACCGAAGCCGAGGGTGGCCGCCGTGGTCAGGTGGGCGCTGAGCGCGACCAGGTGCCGGTTCTGCGCCGCCGCGCAGACCAGGCCGTGCAGCCGGCGGTCCAGCGCCCGGGCCAGCGCCATGTCCGCGCCCGTGCGCCGGAACTCCTCCAGCGCACCCTCGAGCTGCTCGACGTCGGCAGCCGTCCGTCGCAGCGCCGCGGCCCGGGCGATCATCCCCTCGACCAGGCAGCGGTAGTCGAACAGCTCGCGCAGCCGCGGCAGCTCGACCTCCAGCGTCCGCCGGGCCTCCGCCGGGGCCACGTCGTGCCAGGCGACGGCGGTGACGAAGGTGCCCCCTCCCCGGCCGCGGCGGGACTCGACCAGCCCCAGCTCGGCCACCCGCTGCAGGGCCTGGCGGACCGTCACCCGGCTCACCGCGAGCCGGGCGGCGAGCTCGCGCTCGGGCGGCAGCCGCTCGCCCGGGGAGTAGGTGCCCACGGCGATGGCGGTCACCAGGCGTTCGGCGACGTTGCCCGCCATGGTGGCCCGGGTCAGCCCGACGAGCCCGGGGTCCAGGGGCGTCTCCGGGTCGTCGGCGTCCACCAGGTGGTCGTCCGGCTCTAAAGGTATTGGAACCACACCTTTGACGTGTTTGACTGCGCGGCGAGCGACACCCGCTCTCGGGAGGACAGGGATGAGCAGTCTAGGAGAGCCGTCGGTGACCACCGGGCACGTCGAGTTCGAGGGCCACCAGACCTGGTACCGGGTGACCGGCCAGCTGGACCCCGACGCCGAGCGGGCGCCCCTGGTCGTCCTGCACGGCGGGCCGGGTGCGGCGCACAACTACACGCTGCGGATCGCCGACCTCGCCGCGGACGGCCGGGCCGTCGTGCACTACGACCAGCTGGGCTGCGGCCGGAGCACCCACCTGCCCGACGCCGACCCCGGCTTCTGGACCGTCGACCTCTTCGTCCGCGAGCTGCGGACCCTCGTCCAGACGCTGGGCATCTCCCGTTTCCACCTGCTCGGCCAGTCCTGGGGCGGCATGCTCGGCCCCGAGGTGGTGCTGGCCGACGACACCGGCATCGCCTCGCTGACCATCTGCGACAGCCCGGCCTCCATGCCGCTGTGGCTGGCGGCGGCGAACGGCCTGCGCGCCCAGCTGCCGGCCGGCGTGCAGCGCACGCTCGCCGAGCACGAGGCCGCCGGCACCACCGACTCCGCCGAGTACCACGCGGCCGTGGACGTCTTCTACGCGCGGCACGTCTGCCGGGTGCAGCCGATGCCGCAGGAGGTCGTCGACAGCTTCGCCCAGATCGACGCCGAGCCGACGGTCTACCACACCATGAACGGGCCCAGTGAGTTCCACGTCATCGGCAGCCTCCGGGACTGGAGCGTCGTCGACCGGCTCGGCGGCATCACCGTCCCGACCCTGGTCGTCGCCGGACGCCACGACGAGGCCACCCCCGAGGTCTGGGCACCCTTCGTCGAGCGCATCCCCGACGTCACCAGCCACGTCTTCGCCGAGTCCAGCCACATGCCGCACGTCGAGGAGCCCGAGGAGTTCCGCCGCGTCGTCGGCGAGTTCCTGCGCGCGCACGACTGACGCAGCACCACCCCCTACCTGGCTCCCCCGCCTGCACCACCCCACCGGCCGACCCGACGTCGAGCGGCCGGTGCCCGTCCTGCCCGCCCTCGAGAGGAAAGCCCATGACCGCACACCCCACCGACCAGGGTTCTCGTGACCTGGCCGAGTTCGGCTACCGCCAGGAGCTGAACCGCACGCTCTCCACCACCGACCTGATCGTCTACGGCCTCGTGTTCATGGTGCCGATCGCCCCCTGGGCGATCTTCGGCGTCGTCTACAACGAGGCCAAGGGCATGGTCCCGCTGGTCTACCTGATCGGGCTGGTGGCGATGATCTTCACCGCCCTGTCCTACGCCCAGATGTCCAAGGCGTTCCCGATCGCCGGCTCGGTCTACTCCTACGTCGGCCGCGGTCTGCACCCCGTCCTCGGCTTCTTCGCCGGCTGGACGATCCTGCTGGACTACCTGCTGGTCCCGACCCTGCTGTACGTCTTCGCCGCCGAGTCCATGGGCGGCATCTTCCCGGGGGTGCCGAAGCCGGCCTGGATCATCGTCTTCCTGCTGATCAACACCGCCATCAACTACGTCGGCATCTCCTTCACCGCCGTGGTCAACCGGCTGTTCCTGGCCGCCGAGCTGCTCTTCGTGGTGATCTTCGTGATCATGGCCGTCGTGGCGATCTCCCGCGGGGTCGGTGGGGCCGAGTTCACCACCACCCCGCTGTTCGACGCCGACCAGTTCACGCCCGCCCTGGCCGCGGCGGCGCTGTCCATCGCCGTGCTGAGCTTCCTCGGCTTCGACGGCATCGCGACCCTCAGCGAGGAGGCCAAGGGTGGCCGCCGGTCCGCCGGCATCGCCATGGTCACCGGCCTGGTGCTGGTCGCCCTGTTCTTCGTCACCCAGACGTGGCTGGCCGCGATGCTGGTGCCCGGGGTGACCGAGTTCGGCGAGGACGAGGTCAACAACGCCTTCTTCTCCATCGTCGGCTCGATCAGCGGGAGCGGCTGGCAGGTGGCCTTCCTGGCCATGAACGCCCTCGCCGTCGGCATCGCCAACGCCGTCGCCGCGCAGAGCGCCACCTCCCGGCTGCTCTTCTCGATGAGCCGCGACGGCCGCCTGCCGCGCTTCCTCGCCCACATCAACCCCACGACGAAGGCTCCGCAGCGCGCGATCCTCGTCGTCGCCGGCCTCACCCTGGTGCTGGGTCTGTTCTTCGTCGGCAAGATCGACGTCATCTCCGCCCTGGTCAACTTCGGCGCCCTGTCCGCCTTCCTGCTGCTGCACGTCTCCGTGATCGGCTACTACGCGGTCAAGCGCCGCAGCAGCAACGTGCTGCTGCACTGGGTCGTCCCGGTGCTGGGCTTCGCCATCATCGGGTTCGTGCTCTGGAACGCCGCGCCGACGGCCAAGATCGGCGGCGTCCTCTGGCTCGGGATCGGCGCCCTGGTGCTCCTCCACTACGTGCGCAAGGGCACCGGCGTGCTCGCCGAGCACGCCGCCGACCCGTTCCGCGAGAACGAGAAGGAGCCCGTCCGATGACCGACCACCTGCTGACCAAGGACCTGGCCGCTGCTGCTTTCTCGGCGTCCCAGCCGCCGGTGCTCACGGTGAGGGCCGGGGCCGGTGACCGGATCACCTTCGAGACCGACGACCTCGCCTACGCCCAGATGGAGGAGTTCGGCGACCTGGCCAAGGTCACCGCGACGATCAACCCGGTCACCGGCCCGGTCTTCGTCGAGGGGGCCGAGCCGGGCGACGTGCTGGCGGTGACCATCCACGACATCGCGCTGGCCGAGCAGGGCTGGTCGGTGTCGATCCCGGGCGCCGGCGCGCTGGCCGCGCGGATGGGGCCGGAGTTCTTCGTCCGCCGCATCCCCGTCGTCGACGGCCGGGCGCAGCTCACGCCGACCCTCGACTGCGCCGTGGCCCCGATGATCGGCTGCCTGGGCGTCGCGCCGGCCGACCGGGACGGCTCGTCGGTGATGCCGACGCTGCCGACCGGCGGCAACATGGACCTCACCGACGCCGCCCCGGGGACCACCGTCCACCTGCCCGTCCAGGTGCCGGGCGCGCTGCTGAGCGTCGGCGACATCCACGCCGTGATGGCCCGCGGGGAGTCCTCGTTCGTGGCCGTGGAGATCGCCGGCCGGGCCACGGTGAGCGTCGACGTGGTGAAGGGGCGCAGCATCCGCGCCCCGCAGCTGGACACCGGCTCCGAGTACGTCTGCGTCGGCCTCGGCGACCCGGTCCAGGACTCGATCACCATGGCGTACGAGTCGCTGTTCTCGGTGCTCGTCGACGAGCACGGCTGGGACGCCCAGGACGCGTACGTGGTGATGAGCGCGCTGGCCCACACCGAGCTGGGCGGGCCGACCGGCTCGACCGATCCCGACCCGCTGCACCCCTTCCGCGCGGTGGGGGCGGTCACCCTGGCCCGGATCGCCAAGGAGGTGCTGCTGCACCCCTCGACCCGGTGACCCGCCGGGCCGGGCGGCGGGTCCGTGCGCCACGATGGGAGGGAACCAAAGCTCGAAGCCGAGACGAAGGAGAGCCATGACCACCAAGGTCGACAAGTCCATCGAGGTCAACCTCCCCGTGCGCACGGTCTACAACCAGTGGACCCAGTTCGAGGACTTCCCGCAGTTCATGGGCGGGATCACCAGCGTCACCCAGCTCGGGGACGACCGCCTGCAGTGGGTCGCCGAGATCGCCGGGGTGAAGCGCCAGTGGGAAGCCCGCGTGCTGGAGCAGGTGCCGGACCAGAAGGTGTCCTGGGCCGCCACCGAGGGGGCCACGAATGCGGGCCAGGTCACGTTCACCGATCTCGGTGGCCGCACCCGCGTGCACCTCTTCCTCGAGTACGAGCCCGAGGGCCTGGTCGAGAAGGTCGGCGACAAGCTGAACGTCGTCGAGAACCAGGCCGAGGGTGACCTGGACCGGTTCAAGGCGTTCGTGGAGTCCGAGGGCTACGCCACCGGAGCCTGGCGCGGCACCGTCGCGGGCCAGGGTCACGTGGGCACGCCCGGGGTCGAGCACGCCGCCGCCTCCCGTGGTGACGACGGCAAGGCCGGCGTGACCGGCAAGGCCGTCGCCGCCGGTGTGGGGGTGGCCGCCGCTGCGGCAGCCGTCGCCGCCGGTGCAGCGGCCGCGTCCAAGCGGGCCGCCGAGCAGGAGGCGGTCACCACCACCACGCCGGTCACCCCGGCGGTGACCGAGCCGGTCACGACCGCGTTCGACGCGACCGACGCGCCGGCGACGCCGGTGGCCTCGGTCGACCCGCTGGACCCGTCGCCGCTGCCCCCGGGCACCGCCGGCGTCCGGACCGACGGCATGGACGACCCGACCGGCGCCGGCCGCACCGGCGTCTGATCCCCTCGGGCCCGACCGGGGGACGGGAATAGCAGTTCCCGGCCCCCGGTTGGCCCGGAGGTGACGACGCTGCTGAGTTCCACCCCGAACGCCCCCGCCGGTGACCGGCCGCTGACGCTCTCCGTGCTGGACCTGATCCCCGTCCGCGGGGGCCAGACGACCGCCGACGCGCTGCAGGCGACGCTGTCCCTGGCGCGGGTGGCCGAGGCCGCCGGCGTGCACCGCTACTGGGTCGCCGAGCACCACAACATGGCGGCGGTGGCCTCCACCAACCCGCCCGTGCTGATCGCGATGCTGGCCGCCGCCACCTCGACCATGCGGATCGGCTCCGGCGGGGTGATGCTGCCCAACCACGCACCGCTCGTCGTCGCCGAGCAGTTCGCCCTGCTCGAGGCCGCCCACCCCGGCCGGATCGACCTGGGCATCGGCCGGGCGCCGGGCAGTGACCCGGTCACCAACTTCGCCCTGCGCCACAACGGCCCCGAGACCGCTGACGCGAACCGGTTCGACGAGGTGGTCGACAACGTGCTGGCCATGCTGGCGCCCGAAGGCGTCGGCCTGCAGCTGCAGGGCCGCAGCTACCCGCTGCGCGCCACCCCGCAGGCCGTCGGCGTCCCGGAGGTCTGGCTGCTGGGGTCGTCGGACTACTCGGCGCGGCTGGCCGCGGCCAAGGGCCTGCCCTACGTCTTCGCCCACCACTTCTCCGGCGAGGGCACGGCGCAGATCATCGACCTCTACCGCTCCGGCTTCCGGCCCTCGGACCAGCTGGCCGCCCCCCAGACCTTCCTGACCGTCAACGTCGTGGTGGCGGAGACCCAGGAGGAGGCCGAGCGCCTCGCCCGCCCGCAGCTGCTGGCCATGGTCGCCCTGCGCACCGGCGGCGAGCTCACGGCCCAGCTCAGCGTCGAGGAGGCCGAGCAGACGGTGCTGGCCGAGTCCCATGCCGCCCTCGCCGACCAGATGCGCACCCGCTGGGTGATCGGCACCCCGGAGGCGGCCCTCGCCCAGCTCACCGAGCTGGCCGCGCGGTTCGACGTCGACGAGGTGATGGTCAACCCGGTCGCCGGCACCTCGGAGTCCGACCCGGCCGACCGCGCCCCCGCCCGCGAGGCGACGCTGGAGCTGCTGAGCCGGGCGGCCGCGCGGCTCTGACCGGCGGACGCGCTACCGGCTCGCGTTCCAGCGCCGCCGACGGGTGCTGGTGACGATCTCGACGACGCCGCGCACGACCGCGACGCCGACCACCCCCAGCATCACCCGCTTGGAGATGGCGTCCAGCCGCTCGACGATCGGCTCCAGGTCACCGGTCCGCAGGTGCACCTCGGGGCCGCCCTCGTCGAGCATCGCCTGCAGCCGGCGCAGCTGGACGGGCAGCTGGGTGGCGATCTCCAGCGCGTCCACGCCGGCTTCGGTCAGGTGCCGGGCCACCGAGGCGGGGCTGTAGCGCGCGGCCACCAGCCGGGAGGCGTAGGGGCCGAGTACCTCCTCGATGCTGAACGAGGGGTCGAGCGAGACGCCCATCCCCTCGGTCATCACCACCATCTTGAGCACCAGCGAGAACTCGCGCGGCAGCTGCAGGTGCCGCCGCCGCATCACCGACAGCACCTCCCGGATCAGCTTGCCGACCGGGATGTCGCCGAGCGGCCGGTCGTCGTACAGGTCGACGATCGCGCGCATGTCGCGGCTGAGCTCGCCGAGGTCCACCCGCTGGGTCGACGTCGACAGCCGGGCCAGCGCGGCGGCGATCCGGTGCGGGTCCTTCCGGGTCAGCGCGACCAGCAGGATCCCCAGCCGCTCGCGGAGCTCGGCGTCGACGACGCCGACCATGCCGAAGTCGATCAGCCCGATCCGGCCGTTCGGCTCGATGAACAGGTTGCCCGGGTGCGGGTCGGCGTGGAAGAAGCCGTCGTCGAAGATCATCTGCGCCACGACCTCGGTGGCCCGGGCGGCCAGCGCCGGCCGGTCGATGCCGGCCGCGTCGAGGGCGGGGAGGTCGCTGACCTTGAGCCCACGGATCCGCTCCAGGGTCAGCACCCGCGACGTCGTGGTCTCCCAGTAGACCCTCGGGATGTGCACCCCGGGGTTGTCGGCGAAGTTGTCGGCGAACTTCTCGGCGTTGCGGCCCTCGGCCAGGTAGTCGAGCTCGGCCCGCAGCGTCCGTGCGAACTCCTCGGCCAGGCCGGGCAGGTCGTAGTCGGCGGCGTCCTCCCAGCGCCGCGCCGCCTGCGCGGCGAGGTTCTGGAGGATCTCCAGGTCGACCTCGATCTGCTCGACCGCGCCCGGCCGGCGCACCTTGACGACCACCTCGGTGCCGTCGTGCAGCGTCGCCGCGTGCGCCTGCCCGATGGAGGCGCTGGCCAGCGGGGTGAGGTCGAAGGCGGCGAAGACCGACTCGAGGGTCGCCCCCAGCTCGGCCTCCAGCAGCTGCCGGACCGTGTCCACGGGTACCGGGGGGACCCCGTCCTGCAGCTTCTCCAGCTCGACGAGGTAGGTCGGTGGCAGCAGGTCCGGTCGGGTGGAGAGCAGCTGGCCGAGCTTCACGAACGTCGGTCCCAGCTCCTCCAGGGCCAGCCGGACGTGCGCCGCGGTGGAGTAGTGGTGCTGCGACCGGTGGGCGACCCGGGCCAGGCTGCGGTGGAACGGGATGTAGCGCTCGATGCCGGACGCGCCGAGCAGCACGCCGAGGCCGTGCCGGGCCAGCGTCTCCGCGATCACGCGGTAGCGCTCGAGGTGCTGCACGATCGCCATGGGTGTCGGCTCCACCTCTCCGAGTCGGGTGCCGAACCCCGAGCCTAGAGGGCGCCGCCCGCCGACGCTCCGCTCCCCCGGGCCCGGACGCGCGGCGTCAGCCCTCGATGCGGATGCCGACGCCGGGACCCATGTCCAGCCCGAAGACGTAGAAGACGGCGAGCACGAGCACCCAGGCCACCCAGAACGGCACGACGAACGGCAGCATCCGGGAGATCACCGTCCCCAGCCCGGCGCGGGGCTCGTAGCGCTTGAGCAGCATCAAGAACACGAAGATGTAGGGGTTCATCGGCGTGATCACCTGCGTCGCGGAGTCACCGACCCGGAACGCGCCCTGGATGAAGCCGGGCTCGAAGCCCAGCAGGGCGAACAGCGGCACGAAGACGGCGCCGACCAGCGTCCACATCGACGAGCCGGAGACGATGAACAGGTTCAGCAGCGAGCACAGCAGGATGAAGCAGAGGATCGCCCAGAAGCCGGTCAGCCCGATCGACTGCAGGCCCTCCGCCCCGGCCACGGCGAGCACCGAGCCGACGCCCGACCAGTTGAACAGGGCGATGAACTGCCCCAGCATGAAGGCCAGCACGATGAAGGAGCTCATGTCCTTGATGCCCTGGCCCATCACCTCGGCCACGTCGGCGGGCCGGGTCAGCGTCCCCACCCGGAAGCCGTAGACCAGGCCTGGCACCAGGAACAGCACGAAGACGACGAAGACCACCGAGCTCAGCAGCGGCGAGCTCGGCAGGAAGCCGCCCGCCTCGTTGCGCCACGGCGAGCCCGGCCAGACGAAGGCGGTCGTCATCACCACGGCCAGCCCGAGCAGCACGACCAGCGCCGCCGCCAGGCCGCGCTTCTCCTGTGGCTCCAGGGTGGCGCTCAGCGGGGCGGGGTTCGCGCTGAGCGCCGCCGCGGTCTCCTCGTCGGTGGAGCTGAGCCCGTCGTCGTCGTCCTCGACCTGCCCGCGGGGGACGCCCTGCCGATTCATCCGCGGCTCGATCACCCGGTCGATCACGAATCCCGCCACCAGGGCCAGCACGACCGAGGAGGCGAGGTTGAACCAGTAGTTGGACACCGGGGTCACCGCGGTGCCCGGGTTCGGCAACCCCTGGGTGACCGCGTTGGTGATGCCGGCGAACAGCGCGTCCAGGCTGGTGACCAGCGGTGACGTCGAGTACCCGGCGCCGGCTGCGGCGAAGCCGCCGACCAGGCCGGCCACCGGGTGCCGGCCGGCGGCCTTGAACACCATGGCCGCCAGGGGCGGGATGACGATCATGGACGCGTCCGCCATCACCGAGGCGCTGACCCCGACGATGCCGACGGCGTAGGGCAGCAGCCACCGTGGCGCCGAGCCCAGCAGCAGCCGGACCCCGGCCCCGAGCAGACCGGTCCGCTCGGCCACGGTCACGGCCAGCAGGATGGTCAGGACGGTGACCAGGGGCGGGAACCCGATGAAGTTCTCGCCGAGGTTCACCGTCAGCCAGGTCAGCCCCTCACCGGAGAACAGACCGCGGACCACCACGGGCTCGTCCGCGCCGGGCACCGTGACCGAGGTGCCGGCCAGGGCCATCCCGGTCGAGACCAGCCCGACGAGGACGAACAGGCCGAAGAACAGCAGGAACGGGTCGGGCAGCTTGTTGCCCACCCGTTCGACGCCGCCCAGGAACCTGTCGACCCGGGTGGCGGGCGCGGTGACCTGCGAGGTGCTCATGGGACCACTCCCTCGGTACGGGACGGGTGCGCGGGTCAGTCGAAGTAGCGGGGCACGTCCAGCGCCCCGCCAGCGGCGGCGAAGTCGTCGTCGACGTCGCGTCGGAGGTCCGGGTCGACCAGGTAGTCCGCAGCGACGGCGGCCAGACCGTACGCGGCGTCGGCCAGCACCGCGTCGGCGGTCGGGGTGACCGCGGCGGCGGCGAAGTCGCGGGTGTGCAGGGAGACGTCGTTGCCGGCGATCTTGACCATGGCGTGCAGGCCGGGCACCCGGTAGGAGACGTTGCCGAAGTCGGTGGAGCCGGCGAAGGTGCTGGGGACGACAGCCGGCGCGATCATGGTGTGCCCGCGGTCGCCGTAGCGGCGGTTCCAGGCCGCGGCCAGCGGCCCGTTGGTCCGCAGCGGGAGGTAGGGCGGGGCGTCGTCCCAGCTCAGCTCCACCGAGCAGCCGGTCATCAGGGCGGCGCCGGCGGTGATGTCGGCGACCCGCTGGCTGAGGATCTTGAGACTCTCGGGGTACTCGCTGCGCAGGTAGAACAAGATCTCCGCGCGCTCGGGGATGACGTTGGGTCGCTCGCCGCCGTCGGTGATCACCCCGTGCACCCGGTCACTCGGCGGCATCTGCTGGCGGTGCAGGGCGACGCCGGTGTAGGTCAGGTTGACCGCGTCGAGGGCGTTGCGGCCCATGAACGGCTGGGCCGATGCGTGCGAGGTGATCCCGGTGAACGTCGCCCGCAGCTGCCGGCGGCCGAGGAAGACCGACTGGGCGAGGTCGTAGCCGAACGGGTGCACCATCAGGGCGGCGTCGATGCCGTCGAAGGCGCCGTCGCGGGCCATGTACTCCTTGCCCGAGCCGCCCTCCTCCGCCGGGGTGCCGAGCCAGACGACCCGGCCGGCCCACTGCTCGCGGACGGCGGCCAGGGCCAGGAACGCCCCCACTCCGGTGGTGGCGATGATGTTGTGGCCGCAGCCGTGGCCGATGCCCGGCAGCGCGTCGTACTCCGACAGCACCGCGATGCTCGGCCCGTCGCCGGACCCCTGCACCTCGGCCGCCAGCGCGGTCTCCAGCCCGTACGCCCCACGGGTGACGGCGATCCCCCGGCTCTCCACCAGGGCGGCCAGCGCGGCGGCCGAGCGGTGCTCCTCGAAACCGACCTCGGGGTGCTCGGCCAGGTCGTGCGAGGCCGCCACCAGGGTGGGCGCCAGCTCGTCGACGGCGGCGGCCACCGCGGCCAGCAGGTCGGCCGGCGCCCCGGCCGCGGTGGAGACGGGGGCCTCCGTGCTGGCCGCCCGGGCCTCGGTCTCGGCGCCGAGCTGGCGCAGGATGAACGGGTCGACCGGGACGGGGCCCGGGGCAGCAGCGGCGTTCGGCATGCGGTCGTCCTTCGGCTCGGGATCGGGACGGGCGGGCGTTCCGGGGCTCCGGGGTGCGGTCACGGTACCGCCGGCGGCTCCGCGCGGCCGGGGGCGGGGCTGGCGCGGCACGAACCGGCAGGGTCAGACTGGCCTCCGGTCGCGAGCAGGGCGCGGGCCCGGGTGCGGAGGTCGCGGTGACGGCGGTGCGGATCGCCCGCAAGCGGCTGGACGTCGGCCTGCTCGACGTGGCCCGCGGCCTGCGGGCCTGCCTGCACGCACCTGAGCGGGACGTCGTCGAGCAGCGGGTGGCCGCGCCGTGGTCACCGCCGCAGGCCGTGCTGGCCTGCCTCTCCGCCCGCAGCGGCCTGGACCTGCTGCTGGGCGCCGTCGACTGGCCGGCGGGTGCGGAGGTGCTGCTGTCCGCCGTCAGCATCCCGCACCTGCCGGTGCTGGTCCGCGCCCACGGCTACGTCCCGGTGGCCGTCGACGTCGACCCGGCGACGCTCCGGCTGGACCCGGACGAGGTCGGCCGTGCGGTCACGCCGCGGACCCGTGGCCTGCTGCACGCCCAGCTGCTCGGCGCCTCCGACGACGTCGGCGAGCTGGCCGCCCTGGCGCGGCGGCACGGGCTGCTCCTGGTCGAGGACCGGGCCGAGGCCTACGACGGACGGGACCGGGCGCTGGGCCCGCACGCCGACGTCGTGCTGCACAGCTTCGGCACCATCAAGACCCTCACCTGCTTCGGCGGCGGCGTCGTGCTGGTCCGCGACCCGGCGCTGCGGGCTCGGATGCGCCGGGCCCAGCGGGCGTGGCCGACCCAGTCGACCCGCAGCCACGCCGTCAAGCTGCTCCGCGGAGCCCTGATGCTGGGCATCGGGCACCCGCGGGTCTACCCGCACTTCGTCCGGCTGGCCGACGCCCTGACCGGCGACCACGACGCCGTCGTCCGGCGGCTGAGCCGCGGCTACGCCGACCAGGACCTGCTCGGCCAGCTCCGCCACCAGCCCAGCACCGCGCTGCTGGCCCTGCTCGCCGACCGGCTGGAGCGCGACGACCCGCAGCGGGTGGGGCGTCGCGCCGAGGCCGGCGAGCGGTTGGCCCGCGCGCTCGGGCCGCACGTCTCCCACCTGGGTGGCCGGGCCTCCCGGCGCACGCACTGGCTGTTCCCCGTCGTCGTCGACGACCCCGACGCCCTGGTGGCTGCCGGCCGGGCGGCCGGCTTCGACCTGACCCGTGGCTCCTCGACGCTGGTCGCCCTGGATCCTGGCTGCGCCCGGGCGCAGGCGGCGATGAGCCTGGTCGTCTACCTCCCCGCCTACGCCGCGATGGGCGACGAGGAACTGGACCGGCTGGCCGCGGTGGTCCGCACCGCCTGCTCCCCGCCCGGCGGGACCCCGGGCCCGGCTCAGCCGGGCCGCAGCAGCACGGCGGCCGCGCCGCCCGACCCGGTGACGCTGCCGGTCCAGCCCCGGCCGGCGAAGGTGAGCGTCGGGCCGGAGCCCTCGGCCCCCGCCGTGACGGTGAAGCCGGCGTCGGGCAACGACCGCCGCAGGTAGGCCGCCAGCTCGGCCGCCGACGGCTGGGACAGCACCGCGGTCACGTTGTCGGGCTGGTCCACCGCGGTGACCAGGACCGTGCTGCGGGGCAGCGAGAACGTGTCGAGCGGCCCGTTGGTGTACCCGAAGACCCGCAGCGGCAGCCCGTCCGCGGGCACCGACGCCGACGGCGTCGGACGGGCCGAAGCCGACGGCGGGGGCACGGGGGCCGGTCCGGAGGCCGCTCCGCAGCCGACACCGACCAGCAGGACCAGCGGCAGCAGGAGGACCAGCGGGACCGTCCACCGCCCCGGACCGCCGGGGGCCCTGAGCCTGCGCACGAGGTCTGAGCGTAGCCGCGCGGCTGGGCCGACCCGCCGGTCCGGCCCGATAGCCTTGGTCGTCGTGACCACCGAGACCTCCCAGATCGCGCTCCGACCCAGCCGGGTCCCCGCCGCGGTCCGGGCCATGCGGCCGCGGCAGTGGGTCAAGAACGTGCTGGTGCTCACCGCCCCGCTGGCGGGTGGTCGGATCCTCGAGCCGGAGGTGCTGCGCGGCTGCCTGCTGGCCTTCGTGTCGTTCTGCCTGATCAGTGCCACGGTGTACCTGATCAACGACGTCCGCGACGTCGAGGAGGACCGGCTGCACCCGCGGAAGCGGTTCCGGCCGATCGCCGCCGGCGAGCTCAGCCCGGCGACCGCGCTGCTGCTGGCGGCCGTCACCGGGGTGCTCGGCTTCGCGCTCGGCTTCTGGACCTCCGGCGCGCTGGGCCTCACGCTGGCGGTCTACCTCGTCGTCCAGGTGCTCTACTCGGCGTTCCTCAAGCACCTGCCGGTCGTCGACCTCGCCGTGGTGGCCAGCGGCTTCCTGCTGCGGGCGATCGCCGGCGGCGTGGCCACCGAGATCAAGCTCAGCCAGTGGTTCCTGCTGGTCGCCGCCTTCGGGTCCTTCTTCATGATCGCCGGCAAGCGGTACTCCGAGCTCAAGTCGATCGGCGCCGACGCGGGCACCCGCCGCAGCCTGACCCGCTACTCGGAGTCCTACCTGCGCTTCACCTGGATGCTGGCCGCGGTGATGGTGCTGATCTCCTACAGCCTGTGGGCGTTCGAGAACGGGGGGCCGGGCGTGCTCGGGCTACCCTGGACGGCCATCTCCATCGCGCCGTTCACGCTGGGTCTGCTCCAGTACGCGCTGGAGGTGGACACCGGCAACGCCGGTGAGCCCGAAGACGTCGTCCTGCACGACCACGTACTACAAGGAATCGGACTGGTGTGGCTCGTGACCATCTCCCTGGCGGTGTTCCGGTGAACGTCCCCGCGACCTCGGCCGACGCGGCCGTCCCCGACATCCGGCCCTCGATGCCGGAGTCGCAGCCACCCATCCCGCAGCGCCTCGTCGAGCTGCACGGCTGGGGGCGGGCGGCCTCCTCGATGTCGCACCTGGCCGCCATCGACTCCGTGGCCGACGCCGTGTCGGCGCTGCGCACCTCGGGTGGCCGCGGCGTCACCCCGCGCGGCCTGGGCCGCAGCTACGGGGACGCGGCCCAGAACGCCGGCGGCGTCACCCTGGACCTGACCAAGCTGGACAAGATCCTCGCCGTCGACGCCGGCGGGGACCCGGCGACGGTGACGGTGCAGGCCGGCGTCAGCCTCGACCAGCTGATGCGGGCCCTGCTGCCGTTCGGCCTGTGGGTGCCGGTGCTGCCGGGCACCCGGCAGGTGACGATCGGCGGGGCCATCGCCGCCGACGTGCACGGCAAGAACCACCACACCCAGGGCAGCTTCGGCAACCACGTCCGCTCCCTCGACCTGCTCACCGCCGACGGCGAGGTGCACACCCTCACCCCCGACGGCACGCCCGGGGTGGACGAGGACGGGCGGCTGTTCTGGGCCACCATCGGCGGCATGGGGCTGACCGGGGCGATCCTCGGCGCCACCGTCGCGGTCCAGCGCACCGAGACCGCCTACTTCACCGTCGACACCGACCGGTGCAGCGACATCGACGACCTGATGGCCACGATGAGCGAGGGCGACGACGCCTACACCTACTCGGTCGCCTGGTTCGACGCCGTCACCCGGGGCAAGCACATGGGCCGCGCGGTGCTGACCCGCGGCGACAAGGCGTCGCTGGCCGACCTGGACGCCAAGAAGCGGCGCGACCCGCTGAAGTTCGTCGCCCCGTCCTTCGGCACCATCCCGGAGGTCTTCCCCAACCGGATGGTGAACAAGCTGACGGCCAGGGCGTTCAGCGAGTTCTGGTACCGCAAGGCCCCGGCCCACCGGGTGGGCGAGCTGCAGAACATCACCTCGTTCTTCCACCCGCTCGACATCGTCGCCGAGTGGAACCGGGTCTACGGCCCGCACGGCTTCCTGCAGTACCAGTTCGTCGTGCCCTTCTCCGAGGCCGAGACCTTCCGCCGTTGCTTCGAGATGATCGTCACCTCGGGCCACCTGTCCTGCCTGAACGTGCTCAAGCGCTTCGGCCCCGGCAACCCCGCGCCGCTGTCGTTCCCGATGCCGGGCTGGACGCTGACCGTCGACCTGCCCATCGAGCAGGGCCTCGACAAGCTGTGCGACGCGCTCGACTCCGAGGTCATCGGGGCCGGCGGCCGGGTCTACCTGGCGAAGGACTCCCGGCTGAGCGCCGACACCTTCCGGGCGATGTACCCGCGGCTGAAGGACTTCCTGGCTGTCCGCCGGCAGGTCGACCCGGCCGGGTTGTTCAACTCCGACCTGGCCCGCCGCCTGCACCTCTGACGGCCCGCGCGCCCACCCCTCTCGTCTAGGAGACCCATGCTCAACGCCCTCGGCACCCCCCAGTCCCTGCTGCTGCTCGGCGGCACGTCCGACATCGCGCTGGCCGTGGCCCGCCGCTATGCCGGTCGCGGCCCCGGCCTGCGGGTGGTGCTGGCGGCCCGGCCGAGCGAGCGGCGCAGCGCCGCCGCGGCGGAGCTGACCGGCCTCGGCTGCCGCGTCGAGGAGGTGGACCTGGACGCCCGGGACCCGGCCTCGCACGCGGCCACCATCGAGGCGGCCTTCGCCGGCGGCGACGTCGACGTCGCGGTGCTGGCCTTCGGCCTGCTCGGAGACCCGGAGCGCGACTGGAGCGACCCCGAGCTGGCCCTGGAGCTGGCCGAGGTCAACTACGCCGCCCCGGTGCACCTGGGCGTGCTGCTGGCGAACCGGATGCGGGCGCAGGCGCACGGCCGGATCGTCGCCCTGTCCAGCGTGGCCGGCGAGCGGGTGCGCCGCTCCAACTTCGTCTACGGCTCCACCAAGGCCGGCTTCGACGGCTTCTTCCTCGGCCTGGGCGAGGCGCTGCGCGAGCACGGCGTCCGGGTCCTGGTGGTCCGGCCCGGGTTCGTCCGCACCAAGATGACCGCGGGCCTGTCGGAGGCCCCGCTGGCCGTCACCGCCGACGACGTGGCCGACGCCGTCGTCGAGGGCGTCCAGGAGGGGCGCGACCTGGTCTGGGTGCCGAAGCCGATGCGCTTCGTGATGAGCGGCCTGCGGCACGTCCCGCGCCCGCTGTTCCGCCGCCTGCCGATCTGAGTCTCCGCCGCCTGAGCCTCCCCGGTGCCTGAGCTCGTCGAAGGCCCGCGGCCCGAGCTCGTCGAAGGCCCTTTGACAGGCTCAGGGCACGGTGGAGGCCCTGCGGCCTGAGCTCGTCGAAGGCCCCGCGACAGGCTCAGGGCACGGTGGAGGCCCTGCGGCCCGAGCTCGTCGAAGGCCCTTCGGCCTGAGCTCGTCGAAGGCCCCGCGACGAGCTCAGGGCACGGTGGTCGAGTTCAGCGCCAGGGTCGCAGCCGGTCGGTGGGCACCGGCAGCCGCTGCCGCTCGCTGTCGTGGCTGACGAACCCGAAGTCCGCGCGCGCGACCACGACCCCCTCGGAGTCGGCGGACATGATGTGCACGCGGACGCCCTCCTCGGCCCCGCCGACGAGCTCCCAGGGCTCGGCGAGCACGGGCAACCCGAGCCGGAGCAGCAGTGCCTCCGCCTCGTCCGCGTCGGTCGGTCCGCTCAGCGGGTGGCCGAACAGCGTCACGGGGGTGCTTGCCTCAGCTCCGGGCACGAGGTAGCCGACCAGCTCGTCGTCCTCGGGCCGGTGCACCGGCGTCCAGTCCTGCGGGATCATGCCGCCCATCCCACCGCGGCGCTGGCTCCGACGGCCAGCGCTTTTCGAGCCGGCAGGGGTGTATCAGCGGCCGCCGGAGCGGCTCCTGCGTCCCCGGAACCTCCGCACCGAACCGAAGGACTGCTGCCATGCGCGCACCGCTGACCGCCCTCACCGCCCTGCCGATCCTCGCCGCCCCGCTGGTCGCCCTGCCGACGGCGTCGGCCGCCGCCTGCACGACCCCCGAGCTCGTGAACGCCTCGGTCACCCCCGGCACCGTGGTGCTCGGCACCAGCCAGGCCCGGGGGATCGAGATCAGCGTCGAGGTCCGCGAGCGCGGCTGCGCCGTCCGCGTGGCGACGGACGTGTTCACCGCCACCGACTACGTCGACACCCTCGAGATGGAGGAGGTCGGCACCTCCGGCGGCGTCACCACCTACGTCGCGGGTGCCCGGATCAACCCCGGCGCCTTCCCGAACAGTGACGCGGGCACCTTCCAGACCTCGGTCTACGCGAGCTGGGGGAAGAAGACCATCTCCGACGACGGGCCCACCTTCCGCCTGCTGCGCGCCGCCCGGCTGAGCACCGACGCGTCGCCCGAGCCGGTCCGCAAGGGCCGCACCGTCACCGTAACCGGCACCCTGCAACGGGCCGACTGGGACACCCTGCGCTACGTGGGACACACCCGGCGGGACGTCCAGCTGCAGTTCAAGCCGGCCGGCGGGTCCTGGGCCGCGGTGAAGACCACCACCAGCGGGAAGGCCGGCAAGCTCTCGACCACCGTCAAGGCCGGCAAGGACGGCTGCTACCGGTTCGTCTTCCGCGGCAGCTCCACCACCGCCGAGGTGATCAGCGGCGCCGACTGCGTGGACGTCCGCTAGCGAGACCTGGGCCGGGCGGCCTCACTCCAGCAGCGAGGCCGCCGCGTCCTGCTGCCCGGTCACGTCCCACAGGTGGTGCACGACGTCGTGCAGGAAGTACTGGAGCAAGGTGGCGACGGTGAACTCGGCACCGTCCGAGCGGCTGCCCGTCCGCTCGAGGTCGGCAGGACGGAGGGCCCGCACGTGCCCGACGAAGGTCCGGGCGGCCTCCCCCAGCTCACCGGCCACCACGTCGGAGTCGGCTTCGGCGTAGCGCTCGAGCACCGCCGTCTCGTCCTGGTCCCAGTTGGCGAACCGCGGCGCGTCCTGCGCCAGCATGGCCGCCAGCCGGGTGTCGAAGACCCGGTAGACGTCGCGGACGTGGCAGCCGTACTCCAGCGGCGACCAGGTGCCGGGTTCCGGCCGGGCCTCGACCGCCGGGTGGGACTGCAGGATCTGCACCCACTCCTCCGCGGCGACGGCGGCGCGGTCGGCCACGGCGGCCGGGTCGACCTCACCGGCGGCCAGCCCGCACTCGTCGCAGCGCCGGGTCAGCGTCCAGGTCCAGTCTTTCTCGTCCGGGGTCACCGGGTCCAGGTCGGCCACCGCGTCAGGGTAGCGGGGACGGCCCGGTCCGGGGTCGGCCATGATGGCGCCGTGACCGCGATCCGCGTCGACCTGAATGCCGACCTCGGGGAGTCCTACGGCCGCTGGACGCTCGGGGACGACGCCGCCCTGCTCGGTCTGGTGACCAGCGCCAACGTCGCCTGCGGGTTCCACGCCGGCGACCCGCTCACCCTGCGCCGCACCTGCGCAGCGGCCGTCCGGGCCGGGGTCGCCATCGGCGCGCAGGTCGGCTACCCCGACCTCGCCGGCTTCGGCCGGCGCTTCCTCGACATGGCTCCCGACGACCTGACCGCCGCCGTGCTCTACCAGCTCGGCGCCCTCGACGGCCTCGCCCGGGTGGCCGGTGACCGGGTCCGCTACCTGAAACCGCACGGCGCTCTCTACAACGCCACCGTGGACCACGAGGGCCAGGCCCGCGCCGTCGTGGACGCGGTGGTGGCGTACGACCCGGGCCTGCCGGTGCTCGGCCTGCCCGGGTCGGCGCTGCTCCGGATCGCCGCCGAGGCGGGCCTGCGCCCGGTCCCGGAGTACTTCCTCGACCGCGCCTACACCGACGACGGGCGGCTGGTCGACCGTCGGCTGCCCGGCGCGGTGCTGCACGACCCCGACGAGGCCGCCGCGCGCGCCGTCTCCGTCGCCCGCGAGGGCCGGTTGGAGTCGCTGTGCACCCACGGCGACTCCCCCGCCGCGGTGGCGATGGCCCGCACCGTCCGGGCCGCGCTGGCCGCGGCCGGCGTCGAGGTCGCCTCGTTCGTCGCGGTGGACGGCGGCTAGCCCGTGCCACGCCGACTGCTGGACTTCGGCGACGACGCCGTGCTGCTGGAGTGCGCCGACCTCGCCGAGGCGCTCGGTCTCGCCCCGCTCGTCCGGGCCGCCGTGCCCGAGGTGCTCGAGGTCGTCCCCGGCGCCCGCACCCTGCTGCTGCGGCTCGCCGGCCCGTTGCCGGCGCCGGCCCGGACCCGGCTGCTCACGCTCGTCCCCGTCCCGGCCGGGAGCGGGGTGGGGCGGACCGTCACCCTGGCCGTCGCCTACGACGGCGCCGACCTGGCCGAGGTCGGCACCCTCACCGGCCTCGGGGTGGACGGCGTGGTGGCCGCCCACACCGGGCAGACCTGGACCGTCGGCTTCTGCGGGTTCGCGCCCGGCTTCGGCTACCTGGTCGGGGAGGACGAGCGGTTGCGGGTGCCGCGCCGGGTCGTGCCCCGGACCCGGGTGCCGGCCGGTGCCGTCGGGCTGGCCGGGCCGTTCTCCGGCGTCTACCCCTGCTCCGGACCCGGCGGGTGGCAGCTGCTCGGCCGGACGTCGACCCCGCTGTGGGACCTCGACGCCGACCCTCCCGCGCTGCTGCAGCCCGGCATGCGGGTCCGCTTCGAGGTGCGGTGACCGGCGCGCTGCTGGTCGAGGCGACGGGTCCGCTGGCCCTGCTGCAGGACCTGGGCCGACCGGGGCTGGCGCACCTGGGCGTCTCCCCCTCCGGGGCCGCCGACCGCACCGCCCACCGGCTGGCCAACCGGTTGGTCGGCAACGACGAGGGCGCGGCGACGGTGGAGGTCACCCTGGGCGGGCTGGCCGTCCGGGCCACGACGACGGCGTTCGTGGCCGTCACCGGGGCGCCGACGACGCTCCGGGTGGACGGCGTCCCGACCGGCTCGCACACGACGCTGGTGCTCCGGGCCGGGGCTCGGCTCGTCGTCGAGCCACCGCCGCGGGGCCTCCGCAACCACGTGGCCGTCCGCGGCGGGTTCGCGGTGCCGCCGGTGCTGGGCAGCCGGAGCCGCGACGTGCTGGCCGGGATCGGCCCCGCGCCGGTCGCGGTGGGTGACCTGCTGCCCGTGGGCGCCCCGACCGCGCCCCTGCCCGACGCCGACCGGGCCCCCGCCCCGACGCCGCCCAGCGCCCTGGCCGTCCGGGCCCGGCCCGCGCCGGGACTGGTTCACCGACGCGGCCTGGTCGACCCTGCTGGGGACGGTCTGGACGGTCAGCCCCGACGTCGACCGGGTCGCGGTCCGGTTGAGTGGTCCCGCGCTGGCCCGGGCGGTGACCGACGAGCTGCCGTCCGAGGGCCTGGTCCGCGGGGCGGTCCAGGTACCGGCGTCGGGGCAGCCGCTGCTGTTCGGCCCGGACCACCCGGTCACCGGCGGCTACCCGGTGCTGGCAGTGCTCACCACGGCGGCCGCGGACGCCGCCGCGCAGCTGCGGCCCGGTGACCTGGTCAGCCTCGTCGGCGCCCCGTCGGCTGATCGCTAGACTCCTCGGGCCCGGTCGCCGGTGGACCTGCCACGACGGGCCGCCAGCCGCGTGCCCCGTCGGCCGGTCGACGACGTCCGAGGAGGATCCGTGGGAATTCGCAAGGTGCTGATCGCCAACCGCGGCGAGATCGCCGTCCGCGTCATCCGCGCGGCCAAGGACGCCAGCCTGCCCAGCGTGGCCGTCTACGCCGACCCGGACCGGGACAGCCTCTTCGCCGGCCTGGCCGACGAGGCCTACGCCCTGGACGGGGCCACCCCGGCGCAGACCTACCTCGACGTCGCCAAGATCCTCGACGTCGCCGCCCGCAGCGGCGCCGACGCCGTGCACCCCGGCTACGGGTTCCTGGCCGAGAACGCCGACTTCGCCCGCGCCGTCCTCGACGCCGGGCTGGTCTGGATCGGCCCGCCGCCGGCCGCCATCGAAGACCTGGGCGACAAGGTCGCAGCCCGGCACATCGCCCAGCGGGTCGGCGCCCCGCTGGTGCCCGGCACCGCCGACCCGGTCGCCGACGCCTCGGAGGTGATCGCCTTCGCCGAGCAGCACGGGCTGCCGATCGCCATCAAGGCCGCCTTCGGGGGCGGCGGGCGCGGGCTCAAGGTGGCCCGCGAGATGGGCGAGATCGCCGAGCTGTTCGAGTCCGCGACGCGCGAAGCCGTCACCGCCTTCGGCCGCGGCGAGTGCTTCGTCGAGCGCTACCTCGACCGGCCGCGGCACGTCGAGACCCAGTGCCTGGCCGACACCCACGGCAACGTCGTCGTCGTCTCCACCCGTGACTGCTCCCTGCAGCGCCGGCACCAGAAGCTGGTCGAGGAGGCGCCCGCGCCGTTCCTCACCGACGACCAGCGGGAGCGGCTCTCCACCGCGTCCAAGGCGATCCTGCGCGAGGCGGGCTACGTCGGCGCCGGGACGTGCGAGTTCCTCGTCGGCCAGGACGGCACCATCAGCTTCCTGGAGGTCAACACCCGGCTGCAGGTCGAGCACCCGGTCTCGGAGGAGGTCACCGGGCTGGACCTGGTCCGGGAGATGTTCCGGATCGCCGACGGCGAGGAGCTCGGCTACGACGACCCGGAGATCCGCGGGCACTCCATCGAGTTCCGGATCAACGCCGAGGACGCCGGTCGCAACTTCATGCCTGCGCCGGGCACGCTGACCGCGTGGCGGGCACCGTCGGGACCGGGCGTCCGGGTGGACGAGGGCTACCTCGCGGGGATGACCGTCCCGGGCTCCTTCGACTCCCTGGTGGCCAAGGTCGTCGTCACCGGGCGGGACCGCGCCGAAGCCCTGGCCCGCTCCCGGCGCGCGCTGGCCGAGCTGGTGGTCGAGGGCATGCCCACCGTCGTCCCGTTCCACCGCGCGGTGCTCGACGACCCTGCCTTCACCGCCGTCGACGGCGTCTTCGGCGTGCACACCCGCTGGATCGAGACCGAGTTCACCGGCACCATCGAGCCCTGGTCCGGGACGCCCGGCACCGCCGAGGCCGCCGAGCGCTCCACCGTCGTCGTCGAGGTCAACGGCAAGCGGCTCTCGGTCGTGGTGCCCGCCGGGCTGGGAGCGGGCGCGGCGCCGGCCGCGGCGAAGGGGGCCCGGAAGCCGGCCCGGCGCAGTGGCGGAGCGGCGGCGGCCGGGGCCCCGTCGGGCAACGCGCTGACCTCGCCGATGCAGGGCACGATCGTCAAGGTCGCCGTGGCCGAGGGCGACACCGTGGCGGCCGGCGACCTCGTCGTGGTGCTGGAGGCGATGAAGATGGAGCAGCCGCTCACCGCCCACCGCGGTGGGGTCGTCACCCACCTGGCGGCCGAGGTCGGCGCGACCGTCACGAGCGGCTCCACCCTCTGCGACATCGTCGACTCCTGAGCAGTTCCTGGGTCCACCGGGGGCCGGCGAGGTCCCGCAGCGCTTGAAAACTGCGTAAGAAGGCCGGCCCCGTCCGCGTCGTCCTCGGGGCGCGGGGCACACTTGAATTCGTGGGTGACTTCCTGGTGCTGATCGTCATCGTCCTCCTGGTGGTGGGCGGCGCGTCGCTGTACCGCCGACGGGCCATCGCCCAGCGTGAGGCGGTGCGACGCGCGGAGCTGGAGACCCAGCTGTCGACGTCGAAGCGGGCCGCCGACGAGGACGTGACCAAGTTCGGCGAGGAGCTCCAGCGGCTGGACGTCGACGTCGCCGGGCACCCCCTCGACGAGGCGATGCAGCAGGACTACCAGCGCGCTCTGGACGCCTACGAGGACGCCAAGACCTCGCTCGACGCGGTGACGGTGCCCGACGAGATCAAGCACGTCACCGAGATCCTCGAGGACGGCCGCTACGCCGTCGCCTGCGTCAAGGCCCGCGTCGCCGGTCGGGCGCTGCCGGCCAAGCGCCCGCCCTGCTTCTTCAACCCCGCCCACGGCCCCTCCTCCCAGGACGTCCAGTGGGCACCCCCCGGCGGCGCGCTGCGCGCCATCCCGGCCTGTCCCGCCGACGCCGAGCGGGTCCTCGCCGGCGCCGACCCCTACATCCGCACCGTGCAGGTCGGCGCCCAGCGGGTGCCCTACTGGGAGGGCGGCCAGGCCTACGCCCCGTGGGCGCAGGGCTACTACAGCCGCTGGAGCGGCAGCGACATGCTCTCGGGCATGCTGATCGGCAGCTTCCTGTTCGGCGGCATGGGCAACGTCTTCGGCGGTGTCGGCGAGGGCCTCGGCGAGCTCGGCGCGGGCCTGGAAGGCCTCGGCGACGGGATCGGCGACGGCTTCGAGGGCATCGGCGACAGCATCGGTGACATGTTCGGCGGGCTCTTCGGCGGCGACTGAGCCGCCACGCCCACAGCCCCCGGCTGGGCCCGCCTGCACGACCCCCGGGGCCGAGCCCGGTCCCCCACTTCACACCCCTGCGGTGGTCTTTGCGCCCTCTGCAGCGGGTGTGACGTCGTTCTCGGGGGTGTGAAGTGGGGGACCCACCGGGGCGGGGGTCCCGGCTCGGCCGCTCGGCCGCTCGGCCGCTCGGCCGCTCGGCCGGTCGGCCGCCTGGGCGCTCGGGGCGCTGGCGACACGGGCGGCGGCGGGGTCAGCGCCAGCAGAGGCGGCTGACCAGCCCGGTCAGCGTCTCAGAGCAGCCGTGCTCCAGCTTGAGCGCCGCCAGGTCGTCGCCGCGGGTGGTGCCCCGGTTGACCACCACCGTCGGGCGACCGGCCTTGGTCTGGTGGCGGACGAAGCGCAGCCCGGACATCACCGTCAGGGACGAACCCAGCACGACCAGCACCTCCGCGCGGTCGACGAGGGCGTAGGACTCCGCGACCCGCGGCTTGGGCACCGACTCGCCGAAGAACACCACGTCCGGCTTGAGCCGGCCGCCGCAGCCCTCGCAGCCGGCCAGCACGAAGCCGCTCCAGTCCTCCACGACGGCGTCGCCGTCCGGCCGGAGCTCCGCGTGCTCGAGCACCGGGGGCTCGTCCAGGTGCGGGTTGAGGTCGGCCAGACGCTGCTGCAGGGCCTGCCGCGGGCTGACCCGGCCGCAGTCCAGGCAGACCACGTCGGCGATCCGGCCGTGCAGGTCGATCACCGCACGGCTGCCGGCGGCGGTGTGCAACCCGTCGACGTTCTGGGTCAGCACGCCCTGCAGGCCGGTGTCCTCGAGCTCGACCAGTGCCTGGTGGCCGGCGTTGGGTGCGGCCTCGCCGATCCGGCGGAAGCCCAGGTAGGAGCGCGCCCAGTAGCGGCGCCGCGCCCCCACCGAGCCGACGAACTCGCTGAACTGCATCGGCGTGGCCCGGACCGACGTGGGCCCGCGGTAGTCGGGGATCCCCGAATCGGTGCTCATGCCCGCGCCCGTCAGGGCGACCCAGGGCCGGCCGCGCAGCAGGTCGGCGACCGCGGCCACGGCGTCCACGTCGGGCAGCACGCTCACGGCCCCGAAGGTACCCGGCGGGGCAACCCGCGCCCGGGTCCTCAGCTGATGATCGAGCGGGTGCCGTGCAGCCGCCGGGCCGCCTCGGCCAGCGAGCCGGTCATCGAGGGGTAGACGGTGAAGGACTGGGAGACCTGGTCCACCGTCAGCCGCTCGGCGACGGCGATGGCCACCGGGTAGATCAGCTCGCTGGCCCGCGGGGCGACGACGACGCCGCCGATGACGATGCCGGTCACGCTGCGGCAGAACAGCTTGACGAAGCCGTCGCGGCTGCCCTGCATCTTGGCCCGCGGGTTGCCGCGGAGCGGCAGGGTCACCGTCCGGGCCTGCACCTCGCCGGAGTCGACCTGGGTCTGGCTGACGCCGACGGTGGCGATCTCGGGGGCGGTGAACACGTTGGCGGACACCGTCTTGAGGTCCAGCGGTGAGACGGCGTCGCCGAGCGCGTGCCACATGGCGATCCGGCCCTGCATGGCCGCGACCGAGGCGAGCATGAAGACGCCGGTGCAGTCGCCGGCGGCGTAGACGCTGCGGGCCGAGGTGCGCGACACCCGGTCGACGCGGATGAACCCGCCGTCGCCGACCGTGACCCCCGCCTCTGCCAGGCCGATGTCGGCGGTGTTGGGGATGGAGCCGACGGCCATCAGGCAGTGCGAGCCGACGACCTCCCGGCCGTCGCTCAAGGTCACGGTGACGGAGTCGCCGGTGCGGGTCACGGTCTCGGCGCGGGAGCGCTGCAGCACGGTCAGGCCGCGGCGCGCGAACACGTCCTCGAGCACCTGGGCGGCGTCGGCGTCCTCACCGGGCAGCACCCGGTCGCGAGACGAGATCAGCACGACGTCACAGCCGAGGGCGTCGTAGGCGCTGGCGAACTCCGCGCCGGTGACGCCGGAGCCGACCACGATCAGCCGCTCCGGCAGCTCGGTCAGGTCGTAGAGCTGGGTCCAGTTGAGGATGCGCTCGCCGTCCGGCTGGGCGGTGGGCAGCTGGCGCGGCCGGGCCCCCGTGGCCAGCAGCACCACGTCGGCGTCGAAGCTGCGCTCCCCGTCGGCGGTCTGGGCGACGACCCGGTCCGGACCGTCCAGGCGTCCGCGGCCGATCACCAGCTCGACGTTCTCCCGCTGGATCCGCTCGCAGATGTCCTCGGACTGCTTCCGCGCCAGCTCGAGCACGCGGTGGTTCACCGCGGCGAGGTCGACGCTGACGACGGCGTCGGCCTGGCCGGTCTCGGCGTCGCCGAAGCGCAGGCCGAGCTCGGCGGACTCGCGCACCTCGGTCATCACCTCGGCGGTCGCGATCAGGGTCTTCGACGGCACGCAGTCGGTGAGCACCGCCGAACCGCCCAGGCCGTCGGTGTCGATCAGCGTCACCTCACCGCCCAGCTGGCTGCCGACGAGTGCGGCCTCGTAGCCACCGGGCCCACCACCGACGATCACCACGCGAGTCACCCGTCCAGTCTTCCACGTGCGGCCGATAGCCTCCTGGCGTGCTCTACGCCGCCTACGGAAGCAACCTGGACCCCGCCCAGATGGCCGAGCGGTGCCCGCACTCCCCCTTGCGGGGCACCGGCTGGCTGCAGGGCTGGCGGCTGACCTTCGGCGGCGAGGGCTGGGACGGCCCGCTGCCCACCGTCGTCGAGGAGCCCGGCGAGCACGTCTTCGTCGGCCTGTACGACGTCACGGCACCCGACGAGCAGGCCCTCGACATCTGGGAGAGCGCGAACTCCGGCCTGTACGAGAAGGTGCGGGTCCGGGTGGAGACGCTGGAGGGCGAGCAGGCGGTGTGGATCTACGTGCTGCACGACTTCGAGGGCGGCGTGCCCAGCGCGCGCACCCTCGGCATCCTCGCCGACGCGGCCGAGGCCGCCGGTGCCCCCAAGGACTACCTGACCGAGCTCCGGGGCCGGCCCTGCACCAGCGGCTGGTGACGGCGGCCGGACTTCGGGGGACGGACCGCCGCAGCCGTGGTCGATCCCCGCGGATCTGGTGACCGTAGGCTGCCGCCATGCCGACTGACCCGTACGCCCTGGCCGAGGAGGCCGCTGCGGCGCTCCGCGACCGCTTCTCCCTGGACGGGATCGACCTGGCCCTGGTGCTCGGCTCGGGCTGGTCCGCCGCCGCCGACGACCTCGGCGAGGTGACCGGCAGCTGCCCGCTGGCCGAGCTGCCCGGCTTCGCCCCGCCCACCGTCGCCGGGCACGGCGGCGAGCTCCGCATCGTCCGCACCACGAACGGGAGGACGGCGGCGCTGTTCACCGGCCGCACCCACTACTACGAGGGCCACGGGGTCGCGCAGGTGGTGCACGGCGTGCGGACGGCGGCCGCCGCGGGCGCCCGCACGCTGGTCCTCACCAACGGCTGCGGCGGGCTGAACCCGGACTGGGCCCCGGGCACCCCGGTGCTGCTCCGTGACCACGTCAACCTCACCGCGGCCACCCCGTTGGTCGGCGCGCGGTTCGTGGACATGACCGACGCCTACGCGCCGCGGCTGCGCGAGCTGGCGCGCACCGTCGACGCCGGCCTGCCCGAGGGCGTCTACGTCCAGTTCCCCGGGCCCAGCTACGAGACGCCCGCCGAGGTGCGGATGGCCGGCGTGCTGGGCGGGGACCTGGTGGGCATGTCGACGGCGCTGGAGACGATCGCCGCCCGGGAGGCCGGGCTGGAGGTGCTGGGCATCTCCCTGGTCACGAACCTGGCCGCGGGCATCTCCGCCACCCCGCTGCACCACGCCGAGGTGCTGGAAGCCGGTCGTGACGCCGTCCCGCAGCTCCGCCGGCTGCTGACCGGCCTCGCGGCCGTCCTCTGAGGCCCCGGTGAGCCACGCCACCCTCGACGAGCTGACCCGGACGGTCACCGCCTGGACCGCCCAGGACCCCGACCCGGTCACCCGTCGGCAGGCCGAGGAGCTGCTCGGCCGCGCCCAGGACGGCGACCCCGGTGCCCGGGCCGAGCTCACGGACGCCTTCGGCAGCCGTCTCGCCTTCGGCACCGCGGGTCTGCGCGGCGCGCTGGGCGCCGGGCCCAACCGGATGAACCGGGTGGTCGTCGGCCAGGCCGCCGCCGGGCTGGCCGCCTACCTGACCACGCACGACGCCCCCGGTCAGCAGGTCCTGGTCGGCTACGACGCCCGGCACGGCTCGGCCCGGTTCGCCCGGGACACCGCGGAGATCCTCGCCGCCGCCGGCTTCGCGACCCTGCTCACCGCCGCCCCGACGCCGACCCCCGTCGTCGCCTTCGGCATCCGGCACTTCGGCTGCGCCGCGGCTGTGGTGGTCACGGCGTCGCACAACCCACCGCAGGACAACGGCTACAAGGTCTACCTCGGTGACGGCTCCCAGATCGTGCCGCCGGCCGACGCCGAGATCGCCGCCGAGATCGACCGGGTGGCCGCCGGCGACCTGGGAGCCGTGCCCCGGAGCGACGCCTACCGGGTGGTCGGCGAGGAGCTGCTGGACGCCTACCGGAACCGGGTCGCCTCGCTGGTCCCGACCGACGCCCCCCGTGAGCTGCGCTGGGTCTACACCCCGATGCACGGCGTCGGGGGCGCGCTCGTCGAGCAGGTCGTCGCGGCCGCGGGCTTCCCCGCCCCCCGCGTGGTGGCCGCCCAGGCCGAGCCCGACCCCGACTTCCCCACCGTGCCCTTCCCGAACCCGGAGGAGCCGGGCGCGATCGACCTGGCCCTGGCCCAGGCCCAGGCCGGCGAGACCGACCTGGTGGTGGCCAACGACCCCGATGCCGACCGGTGCGCCGTCGCCACCGTGGTGGACGGTCGCTGGCGGATGCTCAGCGGGGACGAGCTCGGCGCCCTCCTCGGCGACGACGCCCTGCGCCGCGGGGTCCGCGGCACCTACGCCTGCTCGGTCGTCTCCAGCACCCTGCTGTCCCGGCTGGCTGCGGCGTCGGCCCAGCCGTACGTGGCCACGCTCACCGGCTTCAAGTGGATCGGCCGGGTGCCGGGTCTGGCCTTCGGGTACGAGGAGGCGATCGGCTACTGCGTCGACCCGCAGGCCGTGCCCGACAAGGACGGCATCTCGGCCCTGGTCCGGGTGCTGGCGCTGACCGCCGACCTCCTGGCCTCCGGGCTCACCCTGGCCGACCGGCTGGACGAGATCGCCCGGGTGCACGGCGTGCACCACACCAGCCAGCTCTCGGTCCGGGTCGCCGACCTCGGCCTGATCCGCGACGCGATGGCCCGGCTCCGTGCCGACCCGCCGTCGGCGCTGGCGGGCGAACCGGTCGAGGTGACCGACCTGGCGCCCGGCTCGGCCGCGCTGCCGCCGACCGACGGCGTGCTGCTGCGCGGCGCCAGCACCCAGGTGGTGGTCCGGCCCTCCGGCACCGAGCCCAAGCTGAAGTGCTACCTGGAGGTGCGCGAGCAGCCCACCGCCGACGTAGACGCCGCCCGGCGCCGCGCACAGGACCGGATGGCCGGGCTGCGCACCGAGATGAGCACCGCCCTCGGCCTCTGACCGCCGAGGAACCGTCGACCAGAAGGAGCACGATGTACCTCATCGTCGTGAAGTTCGAGACCAAGCCCGAGTGGACCGACCGCTGGCTGGACCTGGTCGAGGACTTCACCACCGCCACCCGGCAGGAGCCCGGCAACCTGTGGTTCGAGTGGTCGCGCAGCGTCGAGGACCCGCACGAGTTCGTGCTGGTCGAGGCCTTCACCGACGACGGCGCGGGCCCGCACGTCAGCAGCCCGCACTTCGCCCAGGCCATGCAGGACCTGAAGCCCGCCCTGGTCCGGACCCCGAAGATCGTCAGCCGGCAGGTCGACGGCCAGGGCTGGGACACGATGGGCGAGCTGCAGGTCGAGTGAACGAGGAGAACCGGTGAGCACCACCCGCAGCACCCCGACCCGATCGCAGCGGCTCGACGTCCTGCCGTTCACCCGGGAGCACCGGCGCCTGCTGCTGGGCTCGGGGACCGGCTGGGCGCTCGACGCCCTCGACGTCGGGCTGATCTCGTTCATCATCGCCCAGCTGACCGTGCAGTGGCGGCTCACCCCCGGGGAGGCGTCCTGGATCGCCTCCATCGGCTTCGTCGGGATGGCGATCGGCGCCGCCGTCGGCGGGCTGCTCGCCGACCGGCTCGGCCGCCGGCAGGTGTTCGCCCTGACCCTGCTGGTCTACGGCCTGGTCACCGGTCTCTCGGCCCTCTCCTGGTCGGTCGGCGCGCTGCTCGTCTTCCGCTTCGTCGTCGGGCTGGGGCTCGGTGCGGAGCTGCCGGTGGCCTCCACCCTGGTCAGCGAGTTCGCGCCCGCCCGGATCCGCGGCCGGGTGGTCGTGGTGCTGGAGTCCTTCTGGGCGGTCGGTTGGACGCTGGCGGCGCTGATCGGCTTCCTCGTCGTCCCGCGCGGTGACGACGGGTGGCGCTGGGCGCTGGTCCTGGGGGCCGTCCCGGCCGTCTACGCCGTGGTCGTCCGGCTCGGGTTGCCGGAGTCGGTCCGGTTCCTGGAGTCCCGGGGCCGTCACGAGGAGGCCGAGGCGGTGGTCCGGCGGTTCGAGGACTCCGCCGGCGACCGTCGTGCCGCCGGGGCGCCACCGGAGCCGGACGACCCGGCCGAGGCCGCCACCTCGCACGGCGGCAGCCGGGTGGCTGCGCTCTGGTCGCGCGGGCTGCGCCGGCGGACCGCGGCGCTGTGGGCCGTCTGGTTCTGCGTCAACTTCTCCTACTACGGCGCCTTCATCTGGTTGCCCAGCCTGCTCTACGCGTCCGGCATCCCGCTGGTCCGCTCGTTCGGCTACACGCTGCTGATCACCCTCGCCCAGCTGCCGGGCTACGCCGTCGCCGCGCTGCTCGTCGAGCGCTGGGGCCGGCGCCGGACCCTGGTCGCCGCCCTGATCGGCTCGGCGCTCGCGGCCGGGCTGTTCGCCGCCGCCGACAGCACCGCGACGGTGCTCACGGCGGGGATGCTGCTGTCCTTCTTCAACCTGGGCGCCTGGGGTGCGCTCTACGCCGTCACCCCCGAGCTCTACCCGACCCGGCTCCGCGGCACCGGCGCGGGCTGGGCCGCCGGGTTCGGCCGGATCGCCTCGATCGTCGCGCCGCTCTGCGTCCCGCTGCTCAGCGGAGCGGGGGGTACCGGGTTGGTCTTCGGGGTGTTCGCCGGGGTGTTCGTGCTGGCCGCCCTGGCGGCGACGGCGCTGCCCGAGCTGCGCGGTCGGGCGCTGGCGGAGGGCTGACGCGCGCACCGGCTGATCTGTCGTCACTCGGATATCTGGCGCTAGGATCTCTCCCAGCGCTCGTCGGGCGCCGTAGATCTTCTCGTCAGGAGGACTGATGGCCGAGCGTACCCACGTCTCCCCCGCCGAGGTGCACGCGGTGCTGGGCCAGCACCTGCTCACCGACGGCATGGCACTGGTCGTCGACCTGCAGCGCAGCCGCGGCTCCCGGCTGGTCGACGCCCGCACCGGCGAGCGCTACCTCGACCTCTACACCTTCTTCGCCTCGGCGCCCCTGGGCCTCAACCCGCCCGGGCTGGCCGACGACCCGACCTTCCTGGCCGAGCTGGGCGAGATCGCCGCCAACAAGCCGGCCAACCCCGACATGTACACGACGGCATACGCGGAGTTCGTCGCCACCTTCGTCCGCGTGCTCGGCGACCCGGCTCTACCCCACCTCTTCTTCGTCGAGGGCGGTGCGCTCGCGGTGGAGAACGCCCTCAAGGCCGCCTTCGACTGGAAGAGCCGGCACAACGAGGCCGCCGGCCGCGACCGGGCGCTGGGCACCAAGATCCTGCACCTCACGCACGCCTTCCACGGCCGGTCCGGGTACACGCTGTCCCTGACCAACACCGACCCGGGCAAGACCGACCGGTTCCCCCAGTTCGCCTGGCCGCGGATCGAGGTGCCGGCCGTCCGCTTCCCGCTGGTCGACCACGTCGCCGAGGTCGAGGCCGCCGAGCAGCGCGCGCTGGAGCAGGCCCGGCAGGCCTTCGCCGCGCACCCGCACGACATCGCCGCCTTCATCGCCGAACCGATCCAGGGCGAGGGCGGGGACCACCACATCCGGGCCGAGTTCTTCGTCGCCCTGCAGGAGATCGTGCACGCCCACGACGCGCTGGTCGTCGTCGACGAGGTGCAGACCGGGGTGGGGACCACCGGCACCGCGTGGGCGTACCAGCAGCTGGGCCTCCAGCCCGACCTGGTCGCCTTCTCCAAGAAGGCCCAGGTGGGCGGGGTGATGGCCGGCGGCCGGATCGACGAGGTCCGCGACAACGTGTTCACCGTCTCGGGGAGGATCAACTCCACCTGGGGTGGCGGGTTGACCGACATGGTGCGCTCCCGCCGGCTGCTGGAGATCATCGAGTCCGAGGGGCTGATCGACCGGGCGGGGCCGAAGGGCGAGCGGCTGCTGGCCGGGCTGCGACGGCAGGCCGATGCGCACGGCCTGGTCGACAACGTCCGCGGCCGCGGGCTCTTCGTCGCCTGCGACCTGCCCGACGGCGACCTGCGGGCCGCGGTGCTGGCCGACCTGCACGACGTCGAGCACGTCATCGCCCTGCCCTGCGGCCCCCGCTCGATCCGTTTCCGTCCCGCCCTGTCCATCACCGAGGATGAGATCGACGAGGCCGTCGACGCCTTCGGCCGGTCCCTCGCCCGCACCGCCGCCACCGCACGCCAGCTCCAGGAGTCCGTCCGATGACCACCAGCACCCCAGCAGATCACGGCGAGAGCGCGCCCGTCCGGACCGTCGGCTCGGTCGTCGCCGGCTCCGCCGTCCCCGGCGGCCGGACCGTGGCCAGCACCAACCCGGCGCACCTCGAGCAGGTGGTCGGCCACGTCGAGCTGGCCGACGCCGACGCCTTCGTGGCCGGCGCCGAGGCCGCCCGCAAGGCGCAGGAGGCCTGGGCCGCCGTGCCGGCACCGGTGCGCGGGCGGGCGATCGCCCACATCGGGCGGCTGGTCGAGGACAACGCCGAGGCGCTGGCCCGGCTGGTCACCGACGAGATCGGCAAGCCCTGCGCCGAGGCGCTGGGGGAGGTCCGGGAGATCGTCGACACCTGCGACTTCTTCCTCGGCGAGGGCCGCCGGCTCTACGGGCAGACCGTGCCCAGCGAGATGCCGGAGAAGCAGCTGTTCACCTTCCGCAAGCCGGTCGGTGCGGTGGCGATCATCACCGCGGGCAACTTCCCCGTCGCGGTGCCGTCCTGGTACATCGTGCCGGCGCTGCTGGCCGGCAACACCGTGGTCTGGAAACCGGCCGAGTACTCGGCCGTGGTCAGCGCCGCGTTCCACGAGCTGTTCGTCCGCGGTGGCGGGCTACCCGACGGGGTCTTCAACATCGTGCACGCCGACGGTGCGGCCACCGCCGAGGGTCTCAGCCGAGCGCTGGACGCGGGGTTCGTGGACAAGGTGGGCTTCACCGGCTCCTCCCCCGTCGGGCGGGAGATCGGGGCCCTCACCGGGCGGCACCTGCAGACGGCGTGCCTGGAGCTGGGCGGCAAGAACCCGCTGGTCGTGACCCCGAGCGCCGACCTGGACCTGGCCGTGGAGGGGGCGCTGTTCTCCGGCTTCGGCACCGCAGGTCAGCGCTGCACCTCGCTGGGCACGGTGATCGTGCACGCCTCGGTGCACGAGGAGTTCCTGCGCCGGCTGGACGCGGCGGTCGCCGCCGCGCCGGTGGGCGACCCCCGCGAAGCCGTGCTGATGGGCCCCATGCTGGACGTCAAGTTCGCCGAGCGCTACGAGGAGTACCTGACCTGGCTGCAGCCCCACCACGCCGTCCAGGGGCCGGTGGGGCGCATCACGGCGGACAACCCCCGGGCCGGCTTCGTCGGCGACCCGGCGGCAGGCCTGTTCTACCACCCGGTCGTCGTCGACGGGGTGCGCGCGGGCGACCGTCTCTTCGACGAGGAGACGTTCGGGCCGGTCGTCGGCGTCACCACCTACTCCACGCTGACCGAGGCGATCGACCTCGCCAACGCTCCGGGCTACGGGCTGTCGTCGGCCATCTACACCGCCGACGCGGCCGAGGCCTTCGCTTTCCGGGACCGGATCGGGGCCGGGATGGTCAGCATCAACAACTCGACCTCCGGCGCCGAGGCGCACCTGCCCTTCGGCGGCAACGGCAAGTCCGGGAACGGCTCACGGCAGTCGGGCCTCTGGGTGCTCGACCAGTTCACCCGCTGGCAGTCGGTCAACTGGGACTACTCGGGCCGGTTGCAGAAGGCGCAGATGGACGTCGTCGAGCTGACCCCGGACACCACCTTCCGGCTCCCCGGCTAGCCCCGTGCACCCGCTCGACGCCTCCACCCGTCGCTCCCTGGCCGACTTGTCAGAAGCTGCCGGGGCTGGGACCCCGGCACCTTCTGACAACTCGGTGGAGTGGTGGGAGGGGGTCTTCGACGCCCAGGCGACCAGCCGGCACCTGGACTTCGTGGCGCGGGAGCTGCAGGCCGCCGGCGAGGGTTTCTACACCATCGGGTCGGCCGGGCACGAGGCGAACGCCCTGGTCGCGGCGGCGCTGCGGCCGACCGACCCGGCCCTGCTGCACTACCGCTCGGGCGGGTTCTACGCCGTCCGGGCCGCCCAGGTGCCCGGCAGCACCCCGGTCCGCGACGTGCTGCAGGGGGTGATGGCGCTGGCCGAGGAGCCGATCGCGGGCGGTCGGCACAAGGTGTTCGGGCACCCCGACCTGGCGGTCATCCCGCAGACCTCGACGATCGCCTCGCACCTGCCCCGCGCCGTCGGCCTCGCCCTGGCCCTGCACCGCGCGCACCGGCTGGGCGTCGACTGCCGCTGGCCGCGGGACGCCGTCGTCGTCGCCTCCTTCGGCGACGCCTCAGCCAACCACTCGACCCTGACCGGCGCGGTCGGCAGCGCGCTCAACGCCGCCCACCGCGGCCTCGACGTCCCGCTGCTGCTGGTCTGCGAGGACAACGGCTACGGCATCTCGGTCCCCACCCCCGCCGGCTGGGTCGAGCACGCCTACGGGGCCCGACCGGGCCTGGACTACGTCGGCGTGGACGGCGCCGACCCGCTCAAGGCCTGGCCCCGGATCGTCGAGGCGGCCGAGCGGGTCCGGCGCCGCCGTCGGCCGCTCTTCCTGCACCTGCGGACCGTCCGCTTCCTCGGCCACGCCGGCAGCGACGCGGAGGTCAGCTACCGCACGCCGCGCGCCATCGCGGCCGACTACGCCCGGGACCCGTTGCTGGGCACCGCACGGCTGCTCCTCGGGCTCGGCCGGACGCCCGCCCAGCTGCTCGAGCGCTACGCCGCCGCCCGGGAGGCTGTCGACGCCGAGGCCGCCCGGCTGCGCGGGGGCCGGCGGCTGGGCTCCGCGGCGGAGGTGATGGCCCCGCTGGCCCCGCGGCGGCCGGAGCGGGTCGCGCAGGCGGTGCGGACGTACGGCCCTTCGGCAGGCCCGCGGAGTGGTGCGACGCTGGCCGAGAGCATCAACGCGACGCTGGCACAGCTGCTCGAGGCGGACCGCCGGGTGCTGGTGTTCGGCGAGGACGTCGGGGTCAAGGGCGGCGTGTACGGGGTGACCGGCGGCCTGGCCCGCCGCTTCGGGGCGGCCCGGGTGTTCGACACCGTCCTGGACGAGCAGTCGGTCCTGGGGATGGCCCTGGGCGCCGGACTGGCCGGGTTGGTGCCGGTGCCCGAGATCCAGTACCTGGCCTACCTGCACAACGCCGAGGACCAGCTGCGCGGGGAGGCCGCCACCCTCGGCTTCTTCTCGAACGGCGCGCACCGCAACCCGCTGGTGGTCCGGGTGGCGGGGCTCGCCTACCAGCGCGGCTTCGGCGGCCACTTCCACAACGACCACGCGCTCGGCGTGCTCCGCGACATCCCGGGCCTCGTGCTGGCCTGCCCCAGCCGGGGCGACGACGCGGCCGCCATGCTGCGCACCTGCGTGGCGGCCGCCGCCACCGACGGCACGGTGGCGGTGTTCCTGGAGCCCATCGCCCTCTACCACCGCCGCGACCTGCACGAGCCGGGCGACGGCGGCTGGCTGAGCGGCGACGACGCCGGCCACGTGCCGGTCGGCCGGGCCCGGCTGCACGCCGGCGGAGCACCAGACGTCGCGGACCTGACGCTGGTCACCTTCGGCAACGGCGTGCCGATGAGCCTGCGGGTGGCCCGCCGGTTGGCGGGCCAGGGCGTCCGGGCCGCCGTGCTGGACCTGCGCTGGCTGGCCCCGCTGCCGGTGGCGGACCTGCTGGCCGCCGCCTCGGCCAGCGGCCGGGTGCTGGTGGTCGACGAGACCCGGCACACGGGCGGGGTCGGTGAGGGCGTGGTCACCGCGCTGGTCGAGCACGGCTTCCGCGGCGCCATCGCCCGGGTGGCCAGCGCCGACAGCTTCGTCCCGCTGGGTCCCGCGGCCGCGCACGTGCTGCTGGCCGAGGACGAGATCGAGCTCGCGGCGCTCACCCTGGTCGCCCGCGAGACGCCGAGCACGAGCACGACCACGACGAGAGGACGGACATGACCCGCACCACCCCCCTGGAGCTGCTGGGCGTCGACCACCTGCTGAGTGACGACGAGCGCGACGTCCAGGCCGCGGTCCGCGACTTCGTCACCACCCGGGTGAAGCCGCACGTCGCCGGCTGGTTCGAGCGTGGCGAGATCGACCGCGGGCTGATGGGCGACGCCGGCTCGCTGGGGCTGCTCGGCATGCACCTGGAGGGCTACGGCTGCGCCGGCACCAACGCCGTCTCCTACGGCCTGGCCTGCCTGGAGCTGGAGGCCGGTGACTCCGGCGTCCGCAGCATGGTGTCGGTGCAGGGCTCGCTGGCCATGTTCGCGATCCGGGCGTTCGGCAGCGAGGAGCAGAAGCAGACCTGGCTGCCCGGCATGGCCCGTGGCGAGCTGGTCGGCTGCTTCGGGCTGACCGAGCCCGACTTCGGGTCCAACCCGGCCGGCATGCGCACCCGGGCCAAGCGCGACGGCGAGGGCTGGCTGCTCAACGGCACCAAGATGTGGATCACCAACGGCTCCATCGCCGACGTCGCCGTGGTCTGGGCCGCGACCGACGAGGCCGAGGGGGCCAAGGGCATCCGCGGCTTCGTCGTGCCCACCGGCACACCGGGCTTCTCCGCCCCGAGGATCGGCCACAAGCTGTCGCTGCGGGCGTCGGTGACCTCGGAGCTGGTGCTGGAGGACGTCCGGCTGCCCGGGGATGCCGTGCTGCCGGAGGTCGCGGGGCTCCGCGGACCGCTGTCCTGCCTGAACGAGGCCCGCTTCGGCATCGTCTTCGGTGCGCTCGGGGCGGCCCGGGACTGCCTGGAGAGCGCGCTCGACTACGCCGCCACCCGCGAGATCTTCGACCGACCCCTGGCTTCGTTCCAGCTCACCCAGGCCAAGCTGGCCGACATGGCGCTGGAGCTGCAGAAGGGGTTCCTGCTGGCCCTGCACCTGGGCCGGCTCAAGGACGACCACCGCCTCGAGCCGCGGCAGATCAGCCTGGGCAAGCTGAACAACGTCCGCGAGGCCCTGCAGATCGCCCGCGAGTGCCGCACCATCCTCGGCGCCAACGGCATCACGCTGGACTACCCGGTGATGCGGCACGCCAACAACCTGGAGTCGGTGCTGACCTACGAGGGCACCTCGGAGGTGCACCAGCTGGTCATCGGCCAGGCGCTGACCGGGGAGAACGCCTTCGGCTGACCGCCAGGACCCACCGGTCACCCGCCCGTAGGATCGGCGCATGCCTGCCGACTCCCCGACGCCGGCGCTCGGCGGTGCCACCGCGGGAGGCGCGCGGCCGCCCAGCACCGTCCTCCTGCTGGCCGGCGCGTCCGGCAGTGGCAAGTCCCGGCTGGCCGCCGCGACCGGCTGCCCCCGGCTCAACCTCGACGACTTCTACCACGACGGCGACCACCCCGACCTGCCGCACACGCTCGGCATCGTCGACTGGGACGACCCCCGCTCCTGGGACCGGGAGGCGGCCGTGGCCGCGGTGGTGGCGCTCTGCCGGACCGGCGTCGCCGACGTCCCCGTCTACGACATCGGGCAGAACCGGCGCAGCGGCCACCGGCTGGTCGACCTCGCCGGCTCGCCCGTGCTGGTCGCCGAAGGGGTGTTCGCGCCCGAGGTCGTGGAGCCGCTGCGGGCCAGCGGCGTGCCGATGGACGCGGTGTACCTGGACCGCTCGCGGACGGCGACCCTGCTGCGCCGCTTCCTGCGCGACGTCGCCGAGCGCCGCAAGCCGCTGGTCGTGCTCGTCCGACGCGGGCTGGCGCTGTGGCGGGCCGAGCCCGGCATCCGGGCGCACGCCCTGGCCCGGGGCTGCCGCCCCGTGTCGATGGCCGGGGCTACCCGCGCCGTGGAAGCCGCCCGACGTCGGCTGGTCGTCTGACCCTGGCGCCCGGCCCGTCCGGGCGGACGTAAGGTGGGGCCCACGCGTACACGCGCGGGCGTTGATGCGGGGATCAGCTGCGGAACTCGGGCCAGGGCACCGGGAAGCTGAGGAGAGCACGTGCTCGATGCGACCGCCGCGACGCACCCGACCGAGGTCCGTCTGCAGACGTTGGTCGAGGCCAACCGCGCCATCCTCGCCGAGGCGTCCCTGGACGGCCTGCTCCGCCGGGTGGTCGAGTCGGCCCGGGAGATCGTCGGCGCCGACTTCGCCGCACTCGGCGTGGTGGGCACCGACGGCCTGCTGGAGCAGTTCATCCACTGCGGGATGGACCCGGACACCGTCACCCGCATCGGCGGGCTGCCGAAGGGCCGAGGCCTGCTGGGAGCCCTGCTGGAGCGTCCCGAGCCGATCCGGCTGCGGACCCTGACCGACGACGCGCGCTCCTGCGGGGTGCCCGTCGACCACCCGGCCATCGGCTCCTTCCTCGGCGTCCCGATCCGCTCGGCCAGCTCGGTGTACGGGAACCTCTACCTGACCAACCGGCCGGACGGCGCCGAGTTCACCGCCGAGGACCAGAACCTGGTGACCGCCCTGGCCGCCACGGCCGGCATCGCCGTCGAGAACGCCCGGCTGAACGAGGAGTCGCAGCGTCGGCAGGAGTGGCTCGTCGCCAGTGCCGAGGTCGGCCACCGCATGCACGCCGCGGTCGACGAGCGGGCGGTGCTGGCCGACATCGCCCGGCACGTCCGCCGGCTGACCGGCGCGGACGCGGTGGTCGTCATGCTGCCCGCCTACGACGCGCCGGACCAGCTGGTGGTGGAGGTGGTCGACGGATTCGGGGGCGAGGCGTTCCGGGGCGTCCGGATACCGAGCTCGGGCAGCGAGGTGCAGCGAGTGATCGACGAGTCGCGCACCCGCGTCCTGGACAGCTTCCAGCACCGGCTCGCCGCCCTCGCCGAGCTGCACGACGTGCCGGCCGTCCGGCACGTGGTCGCTCTGCCGCTGCGGGGGTCGGGTCGGCCGCGGGGGGCGGTCGTCGCCGTCCGGATGGTCGACGTGCCCTTCAGCAGCACCGACCTCGAGCTGGCGGAGGGGTTCGTCCGGCAGGCCGGCCTCACGCTGGAGCTGACCGGCGCGCGCACCGACCACCACAAGCTCGTGATGCTGGAGGACCGGGCCCGGATCGCCCGGGACCTGCACGACCACGTCGTGCAGAAGATCTTCGCCGTCGGCCTGACGCTCCAGGGGACGGCGGCCATGGTCCCCGACCCCGACCTCCGTCGTCGGATCACCGACGCCGTGGGGAACCTGGACGACACCATCCGCACCATCCGCACCTCGATCTTCGAGCTGCAGGAGCCCGCCCTCCCCGGCGTCTCGATCCGCAGCCGGGTCGTCCGGGTGCTCGCCGAGATGACCCCCGTGCTGGGCTTCGCCCCCCTGCTCTCCTTCGACGGGCCGCTGGACACCGTCGTCGGCGAGCGACTCGGCCACGAGGTGGAGGCGGTGCTGCGGGAGGCGCTGAGCAACGCCGCCAAGCACGCCGGGGCCAGCGCGGTCGTCGTCGACCTGGTCACCGCACGCCGCCGGCTGACCCTGACCGTGTCCGACGACGGCGTGGGCCTGCGGCCCTCCACCCGCCGCAGCGGGCTGGCGAACCTGCGGTACCGGGCCGAGTGCCGGGGCGGACGGCTGGAGCTCCAGCAGGCACCGCAGGGCGGGCTGCTGCTGCGCTGGAGCGTCCCGCTCCCCTGCGAACCCCTCGCCGGGACCGCCGGCGCTCCGACGAGACCGCGCTCGCCTGCGGTTCCGCCGCCCTGAGCGCTATCGTGTGCCCGGACGGATGGTCCCGGGGGACCCGCAGCGTCGAGGCACCGCCTTCGGCCCAGGACGACCCGGGAGAGCGCATGAGCACGGCGGACGCGGTCAGCGCGACCCAGGAGCGGCTGCGGAACCTCGTCGTGGCCAACCGCGCCATCGTCGCCGAGCTCTCCCTCGACACCCTGCTGCGGCTCGTCGTGGAATCGGCGCGCGCCGTGGTGGCCGCGGAGTACGCGGTGCTCGAGGTCAGCGCCCAGGACGGCAGCGTCGAGCAGTTCATCCCCAGCGGCACCGACCTGCGGTGGGCGACCACCGAGGGCGGCGACCGTCCTTCGGCTGCGCTCTCCGACGTCGCGCCCGACATCCCGCTCCCGCTGCGCCGCAGCTCCGAGCAGCTGGCCGCCGGCCCGGTCGCCGGAGTGCCTCTCCGGTCCCTGCTCGGCGTGCCGGTGGCGTCAGCCGGGCGGCGGCACGGGAACCTCTTCCTGGCCAACCGGCTCGGCTGCGGCGAGTTCAGCGCGGAGGACGAGGACCTGGCCACCGCGCTCGCCGCGACGGCCGGCATCGCCATCGAGAACGCCCGGCTCTACGCCGAGTCGCACCGCCGCCAGCGGTGGCTGACCGCGTCGGCCGCCATCAGCCAGCGGCTGCTCGCCGTCGACGTCGACCCCGACGACGTGCTGGGCGAGATCGCCGCCACCGTCCAGCAGCTGGCGCCGGCGGACACGGTCAGCATCGTCCTGCCCGACCCGCGCGAGCCGCGGACGCTGGAGGTGACCGTCAGCTGCGGCCAGGCCGCCGAGCAGTTCCTGCACCTGCGCTACCCGGTCGAGGGCAGCATCGCCTGGCAGGCGATGCAGACCGGCGTCGGGGTGCTGGCCCGCGCTGACGTGGACGACCTCCACGGCATCTACACGCAGGTCCGGTCGGTGCTGGCGGTCACCGACGTGATGGCCCTGCCGCTGCGGGGGGCCGAGGAGGTCCGCGGAGCCATCGTCGCCGTCCGGGCCGACCGGACGCCGTTCACCCCCGCCGACGCCGAGATGGCGGCCGGCTTCGCCGGTCAGGCGGCGCTGGCCCTGGAGCTGGCGGCCTCACGCCGTGAGCGCCAGCAGGTCGCCGTGCTGGAGGACCGGGCGCGGATCGCCCGGGACCTGCACGACCACGTGGTGCAGAAGCTCTTCGCCGTCGGGCTGACCCTGCAGGGGACGATGCGCTCGGTCGTGGACCCGGTGGTCAGCAGCCGCCTGGGGACGACGGTCGACCAGCTCGACGAGACCATCCGCAGCATCCGCAGCTCGATCTTCGAGCTGCAGGCGACCCCGGCCAGCGGGTCCTCGTTCCGCTCGCGGCTGGCCGCCGCGCTGTCGGAGCTGTCCCCGGTGCTCGGCTTCACCCCGACGCTGCGCATCGAGGGGCCGGTGGACACGGCCGTCCGGGCCGAGGTCGGCGAGGTCGTGGAGTCCGTGCTCCGCGAGGCGGTCGCCAACATCGCGCTGCACGCCGAGGCCGGTGCGGCCACCGTCTGGCTGGCCACCGACACCCGGCTGCTCACCCTGACCGTGAGCGACGACGGCGGGGGGCTGGCGGACGGCAGCACGCTCAGCGGGCTGGTCCCGCTGCGGGAGCGCGCCGAGGAGCTGGGCGGGCACATGGAGCTGGGTCCCTCCCCCGAGGGCGGGCTGCTGCTCACCTGGACCATCCCCGTCTGAGGCGGCGGGAGGAGGGGGAATGCACCCTCGGCGGTCGCGGTTGCCCTGGGCATGACGGACACCTCGCCCACGGAGCGGCCCGCACGGACCCTCGGCATCATCGGCGCCGGCCACATCGGCAGCGCGCTCGCCCGCGCGGCGACCCGGCGCGGCTGGACGGTCGTGATCAGCAACTCCCGCGGCCCCGAGACGCTGGTCGACCTGGTGGACGAGCTCGGCGACCGGGCCCGGGCGGCCACCGCCGCCGAGGCAGCCGGCGCGAGCGACCTGGTGGTGGTCACGGTGCCGCTCCGGGCCGTCGCTGACCTGCCGCTGGCCGAGCTGGCCGGCCGCACGGTCATCGACACCAACAACTACTACCCCCAGCGCGACGGGCAGGTCGAGGCGCTGGACCAGCAGCGGACCACCTCCTCCGAGCTGCTCGTCGCACTGGTGCCGACGGCGCGGGTGGTCAAGGCGTTCAACCACATCGAGGCCCGGAAGATCCTCGACGACGCGAGCGCGCCGGGCACGGCGGACCGGCGGGCCCTGCTGGTGGCCGGCGACGACGCGGGCGCCCGGCAGCGCGTCGCCGCGTTCGTCGACGAGATCGGTTTCGACGTGGTCGAGCTGGCGAGCCTGGCGCAGACCTGGCGCATCGAGCCGGGCACCCCGGGCTACGGCCCCCGGCTCACCCGGGAGGGCTTGACGGCGGCCCTGGCCGACGCCGTCCGGCCCCAGCCCGTCTGACCGGCCGGTCCGACCGCTACTGCTGGCTGAGCCAGCTCTCGAACTGCTCGACCGCCTCCGGCGGCCCGGACAGCTGGACCTGCGCCGCCTGCCGTCGTCCGCCGACCCACAGCGCCAGCTCGAGCGGCTCCCCGGTCACCGTGACCACGGGGCTGCCGGTGCGCACCACGGTGGTCGCCCCGCCCGGTCGCGCCAGCGTGACCCCGACGGGGGACCGACGGAGCTTGAGCCGCGCCATCAGCGGCACCTGGCGGAACACCGTGTCGGCCTGGCCGGCCGGCAGCGTGCGCGGGGCGACCGCCCCGCCGCCGCGCCGGAGGTCCTCGTGGTGGATGGCGTACTCGAGCACGTTCACCTGCTCCGAGGCCCAGCTCATGGGCGACCAGCGCGGCGGCCCGGCCACGAAGCGGTCCACCAGCCCGGCCCAGCCGTCCGGCGTCGCGGCCGGCTCGGCCAGCCGACCGAGGTTCTTCTCCCGGCCGGGCTCGGCCCGGCCGACGACGTCCCCGAGGGTGCCGACCAGGTCCTGCTCCCGCTGCACGAGGTGGGCCAGCAGCCGCTTGGCGTCCCAGCCCTCGCAGAGCGTCGGGGCGTCGGGGTCGGTGCGGCGGAGGGTCTCCACCAGCGCCTTCTTCTCGGTGCGGGCCCAGCCCATGACGGGTCTCCTCGGTGGTCGGCGGTGCTGCCCCGACCGTACCCGGCGGCGGTAGCGTGAGGGCCGAGCAGACCCCCCCAGCGTCCCCGGACGGAGTGCCCATGCCCGCCAACGTGCCCGACGACGCCGTGACCGACCCGACCTTCCCGTCCCTGCACGGCCGGCCCCGTCGCGGCTGGCTGAACGACCCGAACGGGCTGGCCCGCGTCGAGGGGACCTGGCACGTCTTCTTCCAGCACAACCCGGCCGCCCCGGTGCACGGCTCGATCGCCTGGGGCCACGTCAGCTCGCCCGACCTGCTGCGCTGGACCGAGGAGCCGCTGGCCCTGGTGCCCCGGCCGGGCCGGCCGGACGCGGCCGGCTGCTGGAGCGGCTGCGTGGTCGACGACGACGGGGTGCCCACCGCCGTCTACACCGCCGTCACGGCCGACGCCGCGGACGCCTCGGTGCTGCTGGCGACCAGCGACCGCACGCTGCGGCACTGGCAGCAGGCCGCGACCGCGGTGGTGCCCGCGCCCGACGACCCGCGGTTCACCGAGGTGCGCGACCCGTTCCTGGTCACCGTCGAGGGCCACCGGTACGCCGTCCAGGGGGCCGGCCGGCCGACGGTGGACGGGGTGCCGCTGCTGCTGCACTGGGCGTGCGACGACCTGCAGCGCTGGGAGCCCCTCGGACCGCTGCTGACCACCGCCGACCCGGTGGCCGCCGCGGTGGCCCCCGCCAACATCTGGGAGTGCCCGAACCTGGTCCGGCTGGACGGGCGGTGGGTGCTCCTGCTCTCGCTCTGGCGGGCCGTCGGCGACGGCGTCGGGGAGCTGTCCGGGGTCCGCCACCTGGTCGGCGACCTGGTGCCGGCCGGCCGCGGGCTGCGGTTCGTGGCGACCACCGGCGGCGTGCTGGACGAGGGGCCGGCCTTCTACGCCCCGCAGCTGCTGGCCGACCGCGACCGGGTGCTGCTCTGGGGCTGGGCCTGGGAGCTGGACCGGACCCCGGAGCAGGTGGCCGCCGCAGACTGGGCCGGGGTGCTGACCTTCCCCCGCGAGCTGGCGCTGGTCGACGGCACCCTGACCAGCCGCCCGGCGCGGGAGCTGGCGGCGCTGCGGGCCGGGGAGCTGCCCACCGGCGCACCGGTCACCGCCGCCGCGTTCGAGGTGCTCGGGGAGGGACCGGTCGGCCTCCGCCTGCTGGAGGGGGACCTCGAGCAGCAGGTGCTGGACCCGGGGTTCGGTGCGGGTGGCGCCGTCCGGGTGCTGGTGGACGGCAGCCTGGTCGAGGCCTTCGCGGCGGACGGCCGCAGCCTGACCACCCGGGCCTACCCGACCGCGACCAGCCGGTGGCAGGTCGACGGCGCGGCCCGCGTGCACCGGCTCGCCCTGCCGGGCCCGGCGTGAGGTGGCCCTGGGGTGGCCTCAGACCACCCCGAGGGCGAGCACGGCGTCGGCGACCTTGACGAAGCCGGCGATGTTGGCCCCGGCGACGTAGTTGCCTGGCTGGCCGTACTCCTCGGCGGTGTCGCGGCAGCGCTGGTGGACCGCGACCATGATGTCGGTGAGCCTCTGCTCGGTGAACTCCTCGGTCCAGGCGTCCCGGCTGGCGTTCTGCTGCATCTCCAGCGCGGAGGTGGCGACGCCGCCGGCGTTCGCCGCCTTGCCCGGGCCGAACAGCACCCCGGCCTGCTGCAGCACCCGGGTGGCGGCGGGTGTGGTGGGCATGTTCGCCCCCTCGGCCACCGCGACCAGGCCGGCGCGGACCAGCCGGGTGGCGTCGGTCTCGTCCAGCTCGTTCTGGGTGGCGCAGGGCAGCGCCACCTCGGCGTCGACCTCCCAGATGTTGCCGCCCTCGACGAAGTGCGCCGAACCCCGCCGCTCGGCGTAGACCGAGATCCGGGCCCGCTCGACCTCCTTGACCTGCTGGAGCAGCTCCAGGTCGATCCCCGCCTCGTCGACCACGTAGCCGGAGGAGTCCGAGCACGCGACGACCACGCCGCCGAGCTGCTGGGCCTTGGCCACCGCGTAGGTGGCCACGTTGCCCGAGCCGGAGACGATGACCCGGCGGCCCTCGATCGTGCTGCCCTGGCTGCGCAGCATCTCCTCGACGAACAGCACCGTGCCGTAGCCGGTGGCCTCGGTCCGGACCAGGGAGCCGCCCCAGCTGACGCCCTTGCCGGTCAGCACGCCGGACTCGTAGCGGTTGGTGATCCGCTTGTACTGGCCGAACAGGTAGCCGATCTCGCGCCCGCCGACGCCGATGTCGCCGGCCGGCACGTCGGTGTACTCCCCGATGTGGCGGTACAGCTCGGTCATGAAGGACTGGCAGAACCGCATCACCTCACCCGAGCTGCGGCCGCGCGGGTCGAAGTCCGAGCCGCCCTTGCCGCCACCGATCGGCATCCCGGTGAGGGAGTTCTTGAACACCTGCTCGAAGCCGAGGAACTTCACGATGCCGGCGTTCACGCTGGGGTGGAAGCGCAGCCCGCCCTTGTAGGGGCCGAGCGCGGAGTTGAACTCGACCCGGAACCCGCGGTTGATCTGGATCCGGCCGGCGTCGTCCACCCACGGCACCCGGAAGATGATCTGCCGCTCCGGCTCGCACAGCCGGGCCAGCACCGCGGCCTCGGTGTACTCGGGGTTCCGGTCCAGCACCGGTCCGAGCGACTCGAACACCTCGAGCACGGCCTGGTGGAACTCCGGCTCTCCCGGGTTGCGGCGGATCACGTCGCCGTAGACGGCCTCGAGTCGCTGGTCCATGCAGGCACCCTAGGGTCCGCGGCCCCCGTCCGCGCTCCGCGTCCCAGTCCGCTGGACCCCGGGCCGTCCCGGTCGGCCCGGTCAGGACTCGATCGGCGCCCAGTCCGGTCCGGTCTCGCCCAGCTTCTCGTCCAGCTTCGGGAACAGCGGGGTCGGCTTGCTGAGCGGACGGCCCGGCTCCAGCGGCGTGCTGGCCCAGCGGGCCTGCTCGGCCGCGTAGTCGCCCATCAGCACCGGGTAGTCCGGGCCGCCCTCCTCGCTGACCTCGCGGATCTCCGGCTGCGCCGCCCAGACGCCGGTGCCGCCCAGCGCCTCGTGCACCTTCTGGGCCGCGTGCGGCAGGAAGGGCGTCATCAAGGTGTTGACGTCGCTGACCACCTGCAGGGCGGTGTGCAGCACGGTGTCGCGGCGCTCGGGGTCGTCCTTGAGCTTCCACGGCTCGGCGTCGGAGAGGTACTTGTTCGCGGCACCGGCCACCCGCATCGCCTCGCCCATCGCCGCCTTGAGCCGGTTGCGCCCGAGCAGCTCACCGACCACGGCGAAGGAGTCCCGCGCGGTGGTCAGCAGGGCCTGGTCCAGCTCGGTCAAGGTGCCGGGCGTCGGCACCGCGCCGTTGTTCTTGTGCGCCATCGAGACCGAGCGGTTGACCAGGTTGCCCCACTCGTTGGCCAGCTCGAAGTTCGTCCGGCGGACGAACTCGTCCCAGGTGAAGTCGGAGTCGGTGGTCTCCGGACCGGCCACGGCGATGAAGTAGCGCAGCGCGTCCGGGCCGAAGTCGCGCAGGAAGTCGCGGACGTAGATGACCTTGTTGCGGCTGGTGGAGAACTTGGCGCCGCTCATGGTCAGGTACTCACTCGACACCACCTCATCGGGCAGCCGCAGCTCGCCCAGCGGTCCCGTGCTGCCGCCGTGGTCGCCCTCCCCGTTGTGGCCGAGCAGGATGCCCGGCCAGATGACGGAGTGGAAGACGATGTTGTCCTTGCCCATGAAGTAGTAGCCGAGCGCCTCGGGGTCGATCCACCACTTCTGCCAGGCGTCCGGGTCGCCGGTCCGGCGGGCCCACTCCACCGACGCCGACAGGTAGCCGATCACGGCGTCGAACCAGACGTAGAGCCGCTTCATGGGCTGGTCGCGCCAGCCGTCCAGCGGCACCGGCACGCCCCAGTCGAGGTCGCGGGTGATGGCGCGCGGGCGCAGGTCGGCCAGCAGGTTCTGGCTGAACTTGAGCACGTTGGGGCGCCAGTCGGTGCGCTCCCCCAGCCACGTCCCCAGCGAGCCGGCCAGCGCGGGCAGGTCGAGGAAGAAGTGCTCGGTCTCCACGAACTTCGGCGTCTCCCCGTTGATCCGGGAGCGCGGGTCGACCAGGTCGGCCGGGTCGAGCTGGTTGCCGCAGTTGTCGCACTGGTCGCCGCGCGCGCTGTCGTAGCCGCAGATCGGGCAGGTGCCCTCGATGTAGCGGTCGGGCAGGGTCCGGCCGGTGGAGGGGCTGACCGCGCCCATCGTCGTCTTCGGGACGACGTAGCCGTTCTCCCACAGGCCGAGGAACAGCTCCTGCACGACGGCGTAGTGGTTGCGGGTGGTGGTGCGGGTGAACAGGTCGTAGGACAGCCCGAGGCCCTGCAGGTCCTCCACGATCACCCGGTTGTACTTGTCGGCGAGCTCGCGGGTGGTCATCCCCTCCCGCTCGGCCTGCACCGAGATCGGCGTGCCGTGCTCGTCGGTGCCGGAGACCATCAAGACGTCGTTGCCGATCATCCGCTGGTAGCGGGAGAAGACGTCGGAGGGGACCCCGAATCCGGAGACGTGACCGATGTGGCGCGGGCCGTTGGCATACGGCCACGCGACGGCGGTCAGCACGCGTGAGCTCATGGGGGAAGCCTAGGCGTCGGCGCCACTACATTGAGCCGGTGCTCACCCCTGCCGAAGCCGCTGCCCTGGCGCTGGTCGACGACCGGGCGACGGTGGCGACGCTGCGGGAGCTGGTCGCCGTGCCCAGCGTCGGGGGCAGCGACGCGGAGGTCGAGATCCAGGCGCTGCTGGCCCGCCGGCTCGCCGACCTGGGCCACGACGTCGACCACTGGCCGCTGGACCTGGCCGAGCTCCGGGCGCACCCGGACCACCCGGGCGAGGAGGTCGAGCGGACCGAGGCCTGGGGGCTGGTCGGCACGACCGGCGGCCGCGACGGCGCGGACCCGCAGCCGGCCCTGGTGCTGCAGGTGCACGTCGACGTCGTCCCGCCCGGCGACCTCGACTCCTGGGGGACGGACCCGTTCACCCCCGTCGTCGACGGCGACGACCTGGTGGCCCGGGGCAGCAACGACATGAAGGGCGGGCTGGCCGCCGTGCTGGCGGCGGCCGCCGCGGTCCGGGCCAGCGGGGCGGAGCTGGTGCGGCCGTTCGCCGTGCACTGCGTGGTCGGGGAGGAGGACGGCGGGCTGGGCGCATTCGCCACCCTGCAGCGGGGCCACCGCGGCGCTGCCTGCGTCATCCCCGAACCCACCGGTCTGGACCTGGTCACCGCCAACGCCGGCGCGCTCACCTTCCGGATCGAGGTGCCCGGGGTGGCCACGCACGGCAGCACGTCCTACGTCGGGGTCTCCGCGATCGACCGCTACCTCGGCGTGCACCGGGCGCTGGCCGCGCTGTCACAGCGGCGCAACGTCGACCCCGAGCCGCTCTTCCGGCACCTGCCGGTCGCCTACCCGCTCTCGGTCGGCCGGCTGGCCGCCGGGGACTGGCCGAGCAGCGTCCCGGACCTGCTGGTGGCCGAGGGCCGCTACGGCCTGCGGGTCGAGGAGGACCCCGCCACCGCGCGGGCCGAGCTGGAGGCGGCGGTGGCCGAGGCGGCCGAGGAGGACCCGTTCCTCCGCGACCACCCACCGGTGGTGACCTGGCCGGGCGGGCAGTTCGCCGGCGGCCACCTGCCCTCGGGGCACGTGCTCCGCGACGTCGTCGGGCTGGCCCACTCCGCGGTGGCCGGCGGTCCCCCGCCGCACGAGCGCGGCGCCCCCTACGGCAGCGACCTGCGGCTCTACGCCGCCGCCGGGGTGCCGACCCTGCACTACGGCCCGGGCGACATCCGCACCGCCCACGGCCCCGACGAGCGGGTCCCCGTCGCCGAGGTGCTCACCTGCGCCCGCGTGCTCACCCTCGCGATCCTGCGCCAGTGCACCTGAGGCTCACCCTCGTGCCGAGTTGTCAGACACTATCGGGGTCCTGGCACCGGCTGGTTCTGACAAGTCGGTGGGAACTCAGCCGCGGGCGGCCTCGAAGCCGGGGAGGATGACGTCGTCGATCAGCTCCTCGCGCAGCGGGTAGGGCAGGAACGCGCTGGCCGCGGCGTTCAGGGTGATCCGCTCCAGGCCGTCGAGGTCGTAGCCGAGGTGGTCGACGAGCACGCCCATCTCGTGGCTGAGCGTCGTCCCGCTCATCAGCTGGTTGTCGCTGTTCACCGTCACCAGGAAGCCCAGCCCGTCCAGCAGCGCGAACGGGTGCGCGTCCAGCGAGGCGACCGCCCCGGTCTGGGCGTTCGACGACGGGCACAGCTCCAGCGGGATCTGCTGGTCGCGGACGTAGGCGGCCAGCCGGCCGAGGGTGACCGAGCCGTCGTCGTTCGTCGTGATGTCCTCGACGATCCGGACGCCGTGGCCGATGCGGTTGGCGCTGCACAGCTGCAGCGCGCCCCAGATGGAGTCGACGCCGGCCGCCTCTCCCGCGTGGATCGTGTAGGGGAAGCTCGCCTGCTTGAGCAGCGAGAAGGCCGGCAGGAACCGCTCGGCGGGGAAGCCGTCCTCGGCGCCGGCGATGTCGAACCCCGCGACGCCGGAGTCGCGGTAGGCCAGCGCCAGCTCCGCGATCCGGGTGCTCGGCTCCACGTGCCGCATGGAGGTGACGAGCTGCTGGACCTGCAGGTGCTGCCCGCGGTCGGCGCAGACCAGCATCCCCTCGGTCAGCCCGTCCCGGACCGCCTCGACGGCGTCGGCCTCGGTCAGCCCGGCCTTCGTGTGCTGCTCCGGCGCCCAGCGGGCCTCGCCGTAGACGACGCCGTCGGCGGCCAGGTCCTCGACGAACTCCCGGGCCACCCGGCGCAGGTGCTCGGGTGTCTGCATGACCGCGATGGTGTGGTCGAACGTCTCCAGGTACCGGACCAGCGAACCGGAGTTGGCCGACTCGGTGAACCAGCGGCCAAGTGCCTCGGCGCTGTCGGCGGGCAGCGGGTGGCCGATCTCGGCGGCGATCTCGAAGACCGTCGCCGGCCGGAGCCCGCCGTCCAGGTGGTCGTGCAGGGAGACCTTGGGCAGCGAGCGCAGCAGGTCGGGGGCGAGCGTCATGGCGTTCCTCAGGTGTGGTCGCGGTTCGGGGGTGTTCGCGGTTCAGGGGTGGGTGCTGGGGTGGCGCTCGACCTCGTCGAGCTGGTCGACGCCGAAGGCCTGCGGCAGCACGGCGGTCATCGGCACGATGCCGGTGGGTGAGTCGACGAGGCAGTCCGGTCCGCCGTGCTCCCAGAGCAGCTGGCGGCAGCGGCCGCACGGCATCAGCGCCAGCCCGCGCTTGTCGACGCAGGCGAAGGCGACCAGCCGACCACCCCCGCTGGCCAGCAGGGCCGAGACCAGGCCGCACTCGGCGCAGAGGGTGACACCGTAGGCGGCGTTCTCCACGTTGCAGCCGACGACGACCCGGCCGTCGTCGACCAGCGCGGCCGCGCCGACCTGGTAGTCGGAGTACGGCGCGTAGGCCAGCGCGGTCATCTCCCGGGCGCGGGCGCGCAACCCGTCCCAGTCCGGGGGCCTCGCTCCGCTCGGCTGCGGATCGCGCTCGGGCCCGGCGAGTTCGTCGTCGTCCGCAGACGGGGAAGCGTGTCTGCTCACTCCTGCTCACCTCGGCGGCGCGCGATCCGGCGTCCCTCCAGTCCCAGCACCGCCGCTTCCTCCGTCACTTCTCGTACGCCACGCCGTCGGCGGCGGGTGGTCGGACGCGGCCGACCAGTCCGGCGACGGCGATGATCGTGGCCACGTAGGGCAGCACCAGCAGGAACTGGCTGGGCATCGGGGTGCTCAGCGTCTGCAGCTGCGAGGCCATCTGGGTGACGAAGCCGAAGAACAGGCACATCAGGGCGGCCAGCACCGGGCGCCAGCGGCCCATGATCACCGCGGCCAGGGCGATGAAGCCGTTGCCGACGGTGAACTCCTTGGAGAACGCCCCGGTGGAGGCCAGGGTGAAGAACGAGCCGCCGATGCCGGCGAACAGCCCGCCGGCCAGCACCGCCGACCAGCGGACGGCCCGGACGCTGATGCCGACCGTGTCCACCGCCTCGGGGTGCTCGCCGGTGGCCCGGACCCGCAGGCCCCAGGTGGAGCGGTACAGCAGCAGCCAGACGACCAGCACCGCGAGCCCGGCCAGGTAGGCCAGGATGTTCTGGGAGAACAGCACCGTGCCGAAGAACGGGATGCGCTCCAGCAGAGGGATGGGCAGTGGCTCCAGCACCGGCGCGGCGTTGTAGCGCTGCGAGGCGGGCTGCACCAGCTGGTCGAACAGGAACCCGGTGATGCCGACGGCGAGCAGGTTCAGCACCACGCCGAGGACCACCTGGTTGACCAGGTAGTTGATGGCGAACAGCGCGAGCAGGGCAGCCATCACCAGGCCGGCCACGACGGCGGCGACGATGGCGGCGCTCACCGAGCCGGTCAGGCTGCCGACGATCGCGGCGGCGAAGGCCGCGGTCAGGAACTGCCCCTCGATGGAGACGTTGACGACCCCGGCCCGCTCGCAGAGCACCCCGCAGAGCGCCCCGAAGACCAGCGGGGTGGCCAGCGACAGCGTGCCGGCGAACTGGTTGCTGACCGGGAACGGCAGCTCGCGACCGGCCGCGGCCCAGGTCAGGAAGCCGAGCACCACGGCCAGGCCGGCGACGGCCCCGGTCAGCGCGGGCAGCCGGCCGCTCAGCCGGCCCGACAAGAACCCGGCCGCGGCCAGCAGGCACAGCACGGCGCAGACGGCCACCGTGGCCAGGCCGGGCAGGGCGACGGTCGGCAGCTGCACCTCGTCGAAGGCGTTGGACAGCGCGAACCGGGCCTGGCCGGTGGTGGACCCGAGGGCGAGCAGCAGCAGCAGCCCGACGACGGCGATCAGCACGCCGGTGGACAGCCGCTGGCGGCGCTTCTCGGCGGACTCGACGCGGTCGTCCGCGCGGTCGGCGGGTCGCTCCGGCTCCGCCGACCCGGGCGTGGTGGGCTCGACGACGGTGCTCACGCCAGACCTCCCTCGGCCGCCGGTCCGACCGGTCGCAGCCGCCGCCCTCGGAGGAAGGGCAGCAGCTTCGCGACCAGCGCGGGGGCGGCGACGAACAGCACGATCAGCGCCTGCAGCGCGGTGGTCAGGGTGAGCGGGGTCTGCGCGACGCTCTGCATGGCCAGCCCGCCGGCGTGCAGTGCGCCGAACAGCAGTCCGGCCAGCACGATCCCGAACGGCCGGGATCGGCCGAGCAGGGCGACGGTGATGGCGTCGAACCCCACCGAGCCGACGATGCCCGCCGACAGCGGCACCGGCACCCCCGACGCGCTGGGGCCGAGGGCGGCCTGCACCCCGGCCAGCCCGGCGAGCGCGCCGGCGATGACCATGGTGATGATGGTCGTCCGGGCCACGCTCATCCCGGCGGTGGCCGCGGCGTGCGGGTTGGCGCCGACGGCGCGGATGGCGAACCCGGTGGTCGAGCGGTCCAGCAGCCACCAGACGGCGACCGCGGCCAGCAGGGCCAGCAGGAAGCCGAGGTGCAGCCGGCCGCCCTCCAGCCGGGGCAGGGTCGCGTTCCAGTCCACGACCGGTGAGATCGGGTCGGTCCGGCCGGGGCGGCGGAACGCGGTGGTGGTCAGCAGGTAACCCAGCAGGCCGGCGGCGATGTAGTTCATCATGATCGTGACGATCACCTCGTGGGCGCCGGCCCGGGCCTTGAGCCAGCCGACGATGCCGCCCCACAGCCCGCCGCCGACGAGCCCGCCGAGCACGGCGACGACGAGGTGCACCCCCGGCGGCAACGACCAGGCGAAGCCGACGTAGGCGGCCAGCAGCGCGCCGAGGATGGCCTGGCCCTGGGCGCCGATGTTGAACAGCCCGGCGCGGAAGGCCAGTCCGACGCCGAGGCCCGCGCAGATCAGCGGCGCAGCCTGGGCCGTCGTCTCGGTGATCGGCCCGTAGCCGCCGAGGGCGCCCTGCACCAGGGCGGCGTAGGCGCCGCCGACCTTGTCCCAGCTGGCGGTGAGGGCGTCGGAGGGCCGGGCGAAGAAGTAGGTGAAGGTGCGGCGGACCTCGGTGTCGGAGACCACCATCAGCACGGCGCCGACGAGGAAGGCCAGCACGAAGGCGGCGAGGGTGGTCACCACCTCGACCCAGGGGACGCCACGGCGCGGGGCGACGGTGCGCTCGGGCGCCGGGCTGGCTCTGGGCGGCGGGGCCTGCGGGGTGCCGGTGGTGGTCACCGGGCCTCCTCGGGGGTGCTCGCGAGGGACGCGGCCAGGGCCTCGTCCTCCTCGCTCTGGGTGGTCACGGTCGCCGCGGCCAGCGCCTCCTCGGCGGGCACGCCGGCCATCATCAGGCCGAGCACCTCCCGCGACGTGGTGGGCGGCACGATCCCGACGATCCGGCCGCGGTACATGACGGCGACCCGGTCGGCCAGCGCCACCACCTCGTCGAGCTCGGTGGAGACGATGAGCACCGCGGTGCCGCGGTCCCGCTCAGCCACCAGCCGGCGGTGCAGGAACTCGATGGCCCCGACGTCGACGCCGCGGGTGGGCTGGCTGGCCACCAGCACCGAGAGCGGACGGGACAGCTCACGGGCCAGCACCACCTTCTGCTGGTTGCCCCCGGAGAGGGCCGCGACCGGGGTGTCGACGGACTGGGTGCGGATGTCGAACTCGGCCACCCGGTCCTCGGCGTTGCGGCGGATGCCCGGCAGGTCGAGGGCGATGCCGCGGGCGTACGGCTTCTCGTCGGCCTGGTTGAGCACGAGGTTCTCCGCCACCGTGAAGCTGCCGACGAAGCCGTCGTGCTTGCGGTCCTCGGGGACGAAGCCGACCCCGGCGCGGATGGTGTCGCGGGTCGAGCCGGTGGCCAGCGGCTTGCCGTCCAGGTAGACACGGCCGGCGGTGACCGGCGCGGCGCCGAGCAGGGCTTCGGCGAGCTCGGTCTGGCCGTTGCCCTGCACGCCGGCGACGCAGACGATCTCGCCGCCCGCGACGGAGAGGTCCAGCTCGTGCACGGCCAGCACCCCGCTGGGACTGGCCACCGACACGCCCTCGAGCACCAGCCGCGGCTCCGCACCGGGCCGGGCGGGCTCCTTGTCGACGACGAGGTTGACCGCGCGGCCGACCATCAGCTCGGCCAGCGAGGTCTCGGGGTCGCTCGGCAGCGCGGTGCCCACCACCCGGCCGCGGCGGATGACGGTGATCTTGTCCGCGATCGCGCGGACCTCGCGCAGCTTGTGGGTGATGAAGACGATGGCGCGGCCCTCGTCGCGCAGCGAGCGCATCACCGCGATCAGCTCGTCGATCTCCTGCGGGGTGAGCACCGCGGTCGGCTCGTCGAAGATCAGGTAGCGGGCGTCGTTGGCCAGCGCCTTGAGGATCTCGACGCGCTGCTGGACCCCGACCGGCAGGTCCTCGACCCGGGCGTCGGGGTCGACGTCGAGGTGGTAGCGCTCCGACAGCGCGCGCACGGTGCGGCGGGCCTGCCGCATGTTGAGCAGCCCCCGCCGGTCGTCGCCGAGGGCGAGGTTCTCGGCCACGGTGAACACGTCGACGAGCATGAAGTGCTGGTGCACCATGCCGATGCCGGCGGCGATGGCCTCCTTGGGGCTGCGGGAGACCTGCGGTCGGCCGTCGACGGTGATCTCGCCCTCGTCGGGCTGCAGCAGCCCGTAGAGCACGTTCATCAGCGTCGACTTGCCGGCCCCGTTCTCCCCCAGCAGGCAGTGGATCTCCCCGGGCACGATGTCGAGGTCGATGCCGTCGTTGGCGACCAGCGCCCCGAAGCGCTTGGTGATCCCGCGCAGGCGCAGGCCGGCGTCCTGGTCAGTCACGGGCGCATCCTTCCACAGCGGCTGGGAGCCCTTCCTCGGTCGGCGGAGCGGTGCCGCCCCGGACGCGGCCGGCCCGGCCCCGCGGGTGGCGGGAGCCGGGCCGGTCGGTCAGCAGGCGGTCAGGAGGACGGCTGCGAGTCGGACTCGATGGTGATGGTGCCCGCGATGATGTCGGACTTGATCTGGTCGAGCTCGGTCTTCAGCTCGGCCGGGACCTTGGAGTCGAACTGGTTGAACGGGGAGAGCCCGGTCCCGTTGTTCTCCAGCGTGCCGACGTAGGGCTCGGGGGTGAAGCTGCCGTCCTGGGAGGCCTTGATCGCGTCGGCGACGGCGACGTCCATGCCCTTGTAGACGCTGGAGACGATCTGCGGGCAGTAGGTCTCGGCGCTGACGCAACCGTCGGTGTCCACCCAGATGGCGTTGGCCTTGCCACCGCTGGCCTTGGCGGCCTGCAGTGCGCCGATGCCGGCCGGACCGGCCACGGGGAGGATGACGTCGGCGCCCTGGCTGATCAGGGTGCCGGCGACGCGACCGCCGTCGGTGTCGGACTCGAAGTTCCCGACGAACTGGCCGTCCTGCTTGTCGACGTCCCAGCCGAGCACCGCGACGTCGGCGCCCTTCTTCTCGTTGTAGTACTCCACGCCCTGGGCGAAGCCGTCCATGAAGATCGTCACGGTCGGGATCTTGACGCCGCCGAAGGTGCCGACCTTCTGGGTCTGGGAGGTGCCCGCGGCGAGGTAGCCGGCCATGAAGCTGGACTGCGCGGTGTTGAACACCAGCGGCTTCAGGTTGTCGACGCCGGCGTAGGCCTCGGGGTCGTTGTTGTCGACGATGGCGAAGTCGATGTCGGGGTTGGCCTTGGCCGCGGCGACGGTGTCGTCGCTGAGCAGGAAGCCGACGGTGACGATGATCTTGCAGTTCGCGTCGACCATCGACTGGATGTTGCCGGCGAAGTCGGAGGCGGAGCTGGACTCGACCTGACCGGTCTCGATGCCCAGCTCGGTGGCCGCGTCGGTCATGCCCTTGTAGGACGTCTGGTTGAACGAGCGGTCGTCGAAGCCGCCGGAGTCGGAGACCATGCAGGCCTTGAAGTCGCCCGCGGCACCGCTGGCGGCCGAGCTGGCGCCGCCGCTCGCGCTGGCCGCCGGCTCGGCGGTACCGGGGGCTTCGGCGCAGGCGCCGAGGGTGAGCAGGACCGCAGCGGTGAGCGCTGGGCCGACGAGCAAGGACTTCTTCACGAGTCGCTCCTGGTTCAGACGAATTGCTGGCGCAAGGCCTCGAGACGGCTCATCTTCGTCCCGTCGAGGCTCGTGCTTGCCGCACACCTTATCTGCCCCGGGCGAGCCCCACCGCCCTTCGCGAGGGGCGCCGCGGCAGCTCAGATGCCGGGGCGCTCGGCGGAGGAGGCGACGTCGGCCAGCACCCGCAGGCCCACGGGGATGCAGCGCTCGTCGGCCAGGAAGTTCGGCTGGTGGATGTCCGGCGTGGCCGCGGCACCGGGCGGCCGGACGCCCAGCCGGGCCAGCGCTCCCGGCACCTGCTGCAGCATCCAGGAGAAGTCCTCGCCGCCGAGCGACTGCTCGGTCGTGGTGACGCCGTGCGGGCCGAGCATCTCCTCGGCGGCCCGGGTCAGCCGGCGGACGCCGCGGACGTGGTTGACCGCCGGCGGGACGCCGTCGTTCACCGTGACCTGGACCTCGACGCCGAAGGGCTTCACGACCTCGGCGATCAGCTGGGGCACCAGCTCCTTCGCCTGCTGCCAACCCGTCACGTCCAGGGCGCGCAGGGTGCCCTCGATCTCCCCGGAGCTGGGGATGGCGTTGGCCACCGACCCGGCCTGCACCCGCCCCCACATCAAGGAGACGCCGCTGCGGGGGTCGACCCGGCGGGAGAGCAGCAGCTGGGTCTGGGTGGCCAGCGCCCCCAGCGCGCCGACGACGTCCTGGGTGAGGTGCGGCCGCGAGGTGTGCCCGCCGGTGCCGGTCAGGGTGACCCGGACCTGGTCGACGGCAGAGGTGATCGGGCCGGTCTTGAGGGCGATCCGGCCGGTGTCGGTGCGCGGGTCGCAGTGCAGCGCGTAGATCTCGGCGACGTCGGTCAGCACCCCGCCCTCGATGGCGTCGACGGCGCCGCCGGGGTTCGTCTCCTCTGCCGGCTGGAAGATCAGCCGGACCCCGCGGGTGAGCAGGTCCGCGTCCCGCAGCCGGGCCAGCACCAGGCCGACCCCCAGCAGGATGGTGGTGTGCACGTCGTGCCCGCAGGCGTGCGCCACCCCGGGCACCGTGGAGGCGAACGGCAGGTCGGTCCGCTCGCTGATCGGCAGGGCGTCGAGGTCGGCCCGCAGCCCGACCAGGCCGTCGGCGTAGTCGAAGCCGGCCGGCAGCACGTCGCACCAGGCGCCGGTGCCCACCGGCAGCACCTTGGCGACCAGCCCCGCCTGCTCCAGCCGCTCCACCACCAGCGCGGTCGTCCGGTGCTCGGCATGGCCGATCTCGGGGTGCGCGTGCAGGTCGCGGCGGACCTCGACCAGCTCGTCGGTCAGGTCGTCGACAGCGCGGTCGATCAGGGCGCGGCGGAGGGCGTCGCTCGCGGGAGAAGACATCCACGACATCCTCCCACGTGGCCCCCCGGCCGCGGGGCCGATCCGCTGGTCGATCGGGGTTAGCGTGGGCCGGTGCCCGAGCCGACGCTGTTCCGTGCCGCCGTACGGCACACCGCACGGCTGAGCCCGCACCTGCTGCGAGTGGTGTTCGGGTCGGCCGGGGCGTCGACCGGACTCGCCGACCTGACCGCCTTCCGCTCCTCCGGGGTCGGCGACGAGCGGCTGGTCCTGGTGCTGCCGGGACCGGACCAGCGCGACACCCCGCCGCCGGGGGCGGACGGCGGCTGGGACCACCTGCCCGTGGAGCAGCGCCCGGCGCAGCGCAGCTACACGGTGCGGGCCTTCGACCCGACGTCGACGACCCTGGTCGTCGACGTGGTGGTGCACGAGGGCGGTCCGGGCTCGGCCTGGGCGCTGCGGGCCGCGCCGGGCGACGTCGTCGCGCTGACCGAGGCGCGCGGCTGGTACGCCCCGCCACCGGAGGCCACCTGGCAGCTGCTGGTCGCCGACCTCACCGCGCTGCCCGCGCTGGCCCGGATCGCCGAGACCAGCCCGCTGCCCAGCCACGCGCTGGTCGAGGTCCCCGAGCCGGCCGACCGGCTGCCGCTGCCCGCCGCGGCCAGCACCCGCTGGCTCTGCGGCACCGGCAACGGGCTCGCCCCCAGCGGCCTGCTGCGCGCCGTCCGCGAGCTGGAGCTGCCGCCCGGTCCCGGCTACGTCTGGTGCGCCGGCGAGGCCGCGGAGACCCGGGCGCTGCGCCGCCACCTGCGCCACGAGCGCGGGCTGACCACCCGCGAGTACGTCGTCCTGGGCTACTGGCGCCAGGACCAGGCGGACTGGGAGCGCCGCTACGCCGCCCTGGCCGGTGGCCTGGAAGGGGTCTACGCCGACGCCGTCGCCCGCGGTCTGTCCAGCACCGACGCCCTCGAGGCCTACGACGACGCCCTGGAGCGCGTCGGCCTCTGACCCACCCGCCCCTCCGGCACTCCTGCGCCCCTGCGGGAGTCCCGCGCCCGGTGCGCCGGGCGCGGGAGCCGCGACGGGGCGCGGGAGTCAGGACGGGGCGCGGCGGCTGACCCTAGAAGGCGTCGCTCGGGCGGTGGACGCCCCAGACGGCGCGCAGGGCGTCGCAGACCTCCCCCACGGTCGCCCGGGCGGCGAGGGCGCGCTTCATCGGCACCAGCACGTTGTCGGCGCCGGTTGCCGCGGCGGCCAGGGCGGCCAGGGCCGCGTCCACCTCGGGCTGGTCCCGCTCGGCCCGCAGCCGGACCAGCTTCGCGGCCTGGGCGGCCTCGATCGTCGGGTCGACCCGCAGCGGCTCGTACGGCTCGTCCTCGGCCCCGCCGAAGCGGTTGAGCCCGACGACGACCCGCTCGCCGCTGTCGATCTGCAGCCCGACGTCGTAGGCGGAGCGCTCGATCTCCAGCTTCTGGTAGCCCTCCTCGATGGCCTGCACCGCACCGCCGCGTCCGGCCACCTCGGCCATCAACCGGCGGATCTCGGCCTCCAGGTCGTCGGTCAACGACTCGACGACGTAGGAGCCGGCGAACGGGTCGACGGTCTTGGTCAGGTCGGTCTCGTGGGCCAGCACCTGCTGGGTCCGCAGGGCCAGCCGGGCGGCCTTGGCGCTGGGCAGGGCGAGCGCCTCGTCGTAGGAGTTGGTGTGCAGCGACTGGGTGCCGCCCAGCACCGCGGCCAGCGCCTGCACCGTCACCCGGACGAGGTTGACCTCCGGCTGCTGCGCCGTCAGCTGCACGCCGGCGGTCTGGGTGTGGAAGCGCAGCATCATCGACTTCGGGTCCTGGGCGCCGAAGTCGTCGCGCATGAGCGAAGCCCAGATCCGGCGGGCGGCCCGGAACTTGGCCACCTCCTCCAGCAGGGTGGTCCGGGACACGAAGAAGAAGGACAGCCGGGGCGCGATGTCGTCGACGGCCAGCCCGGCGGCCAGCGCCGCCTGGACGTAGGCGATGCCGTCGCTCAGGGTGAACGCGACCTCCTGCGCCGGCGTGGCCCCCGCCTCGGCCATGTGGTAGCCCGAGATGGAGATGGTGTTCCAGCGCGGCAGGTGCTCGGCGCAGTAGGCGAAGGTGTCACTGACCAGGCGCAACGACGGCGCCGGCGGGAAGATGTAGGTGCCGCGGGCGATGTACTCCTTGAGCACGTCGTTCTGGATCGTCCCGGTCAGCGACGCCGGATCCGCACCCTGCTCCTCGGCCACCAGCTGGTAGAGCAGCAGCAGCACCGCGGCGGGCGCGTTGATGGTCATCGACGTGGAGACCTCGCCCAGCGGGATGCCCGCGAACAGCTCCCGCATGTCGTCCAGCGAGTCGATGGCGACGCCGACCTTGCCCACCTCGCCGGAGGCCAGCGGGGCGTCGGAGTCCATCCCCATCTGGGTGGGCAGGTCGAAGGCGACGCTCAGCCCGGCGGTGCCGTGGGCGATCAGCTCCAGGTAGCGCGCGTTGGACTCCGCGGCGGTGCCGAAGCCGGCGTACTGGCGCATCGTCCAGGGTCGGGAGGTGTACATGCCGGGGTGGATGCCCCGGGTGAAGGGGTAGCCGCCGGGCTCCCCCAGCGCGGTCGCCGGGTCGAAGCCGGCCAGGTCGTCGGCGGAGTAGACCGGCTCGAACGGCGTCCCGGACTCGGTGCTGCTCGACCCTGCCACGTCAGCATGCTCGCACAGCGAGGTCGCCACGCGGGTGCTGAGATCGCGTCCCCCCACCGCGACGCGGCAACGGTCCTCAGCACGCGCCGAGCGGCCGGGCGGCCTCAGCGGAGCGCGCTCGCGACCAGCCGCTCGGCCGTGGCCACCATCGCCGCCGTCGATGCCGCCCAGTCCGGCTCCTGGCCCCGGTAGGGGCCGGTGGCCAGCGAGACCACCACCCCGGCGGCCCGCAGCCGCAGGGACGCCGGGTCGACGCGGGCGTCGAAGACGGGCAGCCACAACCGGACCAGCCGTTCCAGCCCGACCGCCTGTGTCGCGTCCATCCGCTGCACCGTGGACAGGTGGGCCAGCAGGCAGGCCAGGTCGTCGACGCGCCGTCCGGGACCGAGGGTGTCGACGTCGATCAGCCCGGTCAGCCGGCCGCCGGCGACGAAGAGCTGCCCCTCGTGGAAGTCGCCGTGGGTGGCCTCGGTCCCCGGCGCCTCCCCCGCGGTGCCGGCGGCGATCGCGGTGGTCAGCCGGTCGAGCCGCGGACCCAGCGCCGGGAGGGCGGCGGCCACCACGGCGGCGTAGCCGGCCACCACGTCGGCCCAGGGCGGACGGCCGGGCAGCGCGGCGGCCGCGGCCGGCAGCGCGTCGAGCACGGCCACCAGCTCCTCGGCCCGGCAGGGCAGCGCCTCGTCGAACAGCGCCCGGGCCAGCGGCCGGCCCGCCACCTCGCGCAGCACCAGCAGGCAGTCCCGGGTCGCGGCGGCGACGACGGGGGTGGGCAGCCCGGCCCGGGTCAGCAGGGTGTGCCGCTCCAGCGCCGGCCCGAAGACCGCCTCCCGGAGCACCTTGACGTAGCAGGTCACCGCCCCGGACGGCCGGCGCGCGCGCACCCGCAGCACCGCTCGTCGGCGCGGCCGGTAGCTGACCACCTCCACCGCCAGCTCGTCGGCGTGCACCGGACCGCCGAGGACGTCGTGCTCGGTCAGCAGCCGGGCCAGCTCCTCGGGCACCGCGGCCCGGGGCAGGCCCGGCAGGTCGGGGTCGGCCGGGTACAGCCAGACCGCCACCTCGCGGTCGCCGTCGCCGAAGATCACCGCCCGCTCGTCGTTGCCGCGGCGCCCGCCGACCCGGGCGCTGGCCCCGAGCAGCTCCTCGCGCACGCCACCCGGCCAGGCCACGGTCGCGGCGTAGGTGGCGGTGGTGCTGCGGCCGGGGCTGGCGTCGACGTGGTCCAGCCGCCAGCCCGCCAGCCGACCGCCGGCGTGCTGCACCGCGGCCTCGAGCAGGTCCCCGACCTCGGCGGAGGTGAGCAGCCCGGCGCCGTCGTCCATCCGCCGATCCTGCCAGAACCCGGATCGTCGGACGGGGTCCACCGGCGGGCAGGGCGGGCGGGCCCCGGTGGCCGGGGTGGGACCATGACGCGCGTGGAAACCGCCCTCGCCATCTGCGCGATCGTCGCCTCGGTCCTGGTGGTCACCGCCGCAGCCGAGCGGCTCCGGTTCCCGGCACCGCTGCTGCTGATGCTCGTCGGGATCGGCGCGTCCTTCGTCCCCTTCGTCGAGGCCCCGGAGCTGACGCCGGAGCTCGTGCTGGTCGGCTTCCTGCCGCCGCTGCTCTACGCGACCGCGATCCGCTCCTCGATCATCGACTTCCGCACCCACCGGCGGCCCATCGCCTTCTTGTCCGTGCTGCTCGTGGTGATCACCGCGCTGGGCATCGGGCTGATCACCTGGCTCGTGCTGCCCGTCCCCTTCGCCGTCGCGTTCGCCCTGGGCGCGGTGGTCGCGCCACCGGACGCGGTGGCCGCGACCTCCATCGCCCGCCGGATCGGCCTGCCCCGCCGGGTGGTGACCCTGCTGGAGGGCGAGTCGCTGCTCAACGACGCCACCGCCATCACCTGCCTGCGGGTGGCCCTGGTCGCCATCGCCGGCGCGGTCAGCGCAGCCGAGATCGGCCTCGGCTTCACCATCGCCGTTGCCGGCGCGCTGGTCGGGGCCGCGGTCGCCGCCCTCGCGATCGTCATCCGGCGGCGCGTGCACAACCCGGTCTTCGACACCGCGATCTCGCTGCTGGTGCCGTTCCTGGCCTACCTGCCGGCCGAGGAGCTCGGCTACCACGACTTCCACGGGTCCGGCGTGATCGCCGTCGTCACCGCCGGGCTGCTGCTCGGGCACAAGTCGCCGGCGATCCAGAGCGGGCAGTCCCGGCTGGCCGAGCGGGTGAACTGGGCGACCATCCAGTTCCTGCTCGAGAACACCGTGTTCCTGCTGATCGGCCTGCAGGCCCGGCGGATCGTCGAGGCGCTGTCCACCTCCACGCTGTCCGGCGGGCGGATCGCCCTGTTCGTGGTGGCGGTGCTGGTCGGGGTGATGGTGCTGCGGATGGTCTGGGTGACCATCTCCCGCTTCCTCATCTACCGGGTGGACCCCGAGACCGGGGAGGGCCGGCCGCCGTGGTCGCACACCATCGTCGTCGGCTGGGCGGGTCTGCGCGGCGTGGTCACGCTCGCGGCGGCGTTCTTGATCCCCGAGGACGTCGAGCACCGGGCGGTGCTGATCTTCGCCGCCATGGTGGTCACCGCCGGCACCCTGCTGATCCAGGGCCTGACGCTGCCCGCGCTGGTCCGGGCCCTGAGGATGCGCGGCCCGGACGCCCGCTCCGACGCGCTGCAGGCCGCCACCGTGCTGACCACGGCCGGCAACGCCGGCCTGGCGGCACTGGACCGGCTGGCCCGGCCCGACGACGAGCCGTCCACGGTGCAGCTGGTCCGCGACCGCATCAGCGCCCGCTCCGACGCCCTGTGGGAGAAGCTCGGCAGCAGCCGCGACGCCAGCGAGACGCCGGCCGAGCAGTACCGCCGGCTGCGGCTCGGCGCCCTGCAGGCCGAGCGCGACGAGGTGCTGCGGATCCGCTCAGGCGGCAGCGTGGACCACGCCGTCATCGAGCAGGTGCTGGCCAGCTTCGACATCGAGGAGTCGATGCTGACGATCACCACCGAGCGGGTCGACCGGCTCGACGAGAACCAGTCGGTGGCCACCCCGGTCGACCCGAGCGGCTCCTGCCTCCATCTCGACAACGCCCCCGCCGACGTCGAGCCCAGCTCGGAGCTGTGCCTGGACTGCGTCCGGGAGGGCACCCGCTCGGTGCACCTGCGCCGCTGCCTGGCCTGCGGCAAGGTCGGCTGCTGCGACTCCTCGGCGGGCCGGCACGCGGAGCGGCACTTCCACACCAGCCACCACCCGGTGATGCGCAGCCACGAGGACGGGGAGACCTGGCGCTGGTGCTACGTGGACGAGCGGCTCGGCTGAGGCGGCAGCGGAGGTGTCTGGAGCGGGGAGGTATCAGGACTCCCCAGAACGGCTCCTGACCGGTACAACTGGGTGAGCGCCGCTGCGCGCCGCCTGACGCCACCGGAGAGCGAGCGATGACCCCAGACCCAGCTGCCGACCCCAGCCCCGGCCAGCACCCGCCCCTGTCCGGCTTCGGGCCGGTCGACACCAGCGGGATGGACGGCTCGCCGCAGCGCAGCGCGCCGCCCGCGGACCTGCTGCAGCGCCACGACGGCCGCGCCCTGGACCCGGGCACCGCCGTCCGGTCCGGGGGCCAGCAGCTGCAGAGCACGGTCTACCGGGGCAGCCGGCTGCTGGTCCGGCCGACGGCGCACGAGGACGCGGTGCTGGCCCGGCTGACCGAGATCGCCGACCGGCAGTTCGGCCTCGACCTGGTGGTCGACCCGCTCGACGTGCGGCTCCGGGAGCTGGCCCGCGCTGCGGGGATCGGGCCCGATGAGCCCCAGCCGCTCGTGCTCCGGGTGGAGCTGCGGGCCCGCTACGGCGACGGTCCGGTCGGACCACCGGATGCGTGGCCGGTGCTGCAGGCCTTCCGGCACGGCTATCCCGCCGGCTCACCCGAGGCGGCGAGCGTCCAGCTGGACCACGTCGTCACCCCGCACGCCGAGGACGGGGTGACCGCCAACCCGTACTGGAAGGTGCCCGGCACCTCGAGCAACCCGTACTGGAAGGTGCCCGGCACCTCGGGCAACCCGTACTGGAAGGTGCCCAGCGGCAACCCCTACGTCGACACCGCGGGCGGTCTGGCGGAGTACGCGGCCCCCGGCTACGGCGGCCGGACCCCGGTCGCCTGGTTGGGTCCCGAACCCACGCAGAACCCGCTGCCGGCGGGCCGGCGGCGCCCGGTGGTCGCCGTCCTGGACACCGGCATCGGCGAGCACTACTGGCTGCCCGAGGGCGACGTGGTGGACCGGGCCCCCGCCGTCGAGGGCCTGCGGATCGGGCTCACCGACCCCCGGACCGCTCCGGAGGACCCCGAGGTCCGGAGCAACCCCCTGGTCGGCGAGGTGGACCCGAGCGCCGGGCACGGGACCTTCATCGCCGGACTGGTCCGGCAGAAGTGCCCGGACGCGAAGCTGCTGGCCGTCCGCGTCGTCCAGGGTGACGGGGTGGTCGCCGAGGCCGACCTGCTCGAGGCCCTGGGCATGCTCTGGCTGCGGCAGGCGCTGGCGATCCGCCGGAGCCTTCCAGACCAGCTGGTCGACGTCGTCTCGATGTCGCTCGGCTACTACCACGAGACGCCGGGCGACGCCGCCTTCGATCCCCTGCTGCTCGCGCCGGTGCGGGCGCTGGGCCGGCTCGGCGTCGTCGTCGTGGTCTCGGCCGGCAACGACGCCACCCTGCGCCCGATGTACCCGGCGGCCTTCGCCCCGCACCCCGGCGGCCTGGTGCCGGCCCCGCTGGCCGACGAGGTACCGGTCGTGGCCGTCGGCGCCACCAACCCGGACCGGTCGGTCGCCCTGTTCTCCAACGAGGGCCCGTGGGTGCGCGCGCACCGGCCCGGGGCGTCGCTGGTCAGCACGCTGCCCGCCTTCGACGGCTCTCGCTCCCCCACCCTGGAGCGACGGCCGGCGGACCTGGCCCCGCGGGCGACGATCGACCCCGACGACTTCAGCTCCGGCTTCGGGGTGTGGAGCGGCACGTCCTTCTCCGCACCCGTGCTGGTCGGGGAGATCGCCCAGCACCTGCACGCGACCGGGGCCCTGGCCGCCGACGAGGTGGACCCGGCCGCCGCCGTCGCACGCGGCTGGGCCGCGGTGACCGCGCGGGTGCCCGACCTCGTGCGACCTGGCACGCCCGCCGGGAAGGGCACCGACGACGGCGACGGCGGGCACACCGACGGGACGTGGGTCCGGTGACGACGGGGGGCGAACCGGCGGAGCGGGCAGCCGCGGAGCGCGGCCTGGCCGGCCAGGACCCGGTGGCGGGCGACGCCGCGGAGGGACTCGCCGTGCGGGCGGGGAGGCTGTTCCTGGCCTACCGCGACGGCGACGCGGCGCGGATGGGCGACCTGGTCACGCTCCTCACCCCCCTGCTGTGGCACACCGCGCGGGGGGCCCGGCTGGACGCCGCGACCGCCGAGGACGTGCTGCAGACCGTCTGGCTGGCCCTGGTCCGGCACGCCGACACCATCACCGAGCCGGTCGCGGTGCTGCAGTGGCTGGTCGTCAGCACCAAACGGGAGTCCTGGCGGGTGTCCCGGGCCCAGACCCGCACCCGGCCCGAGGACTTCCGGGCGAGCGACAGCATGGCCAGCGCCGCGGTGGACGCGGTCGGCAGCCCTTCGGTGGAGCAGCAGGTGCTGGCGGCGGCGTCGGACTCGACCCTGTGGCGGCACATCGCCGCCCTGCCCGAACGCTGCCGCGCCCTGCTGCGGGTCATCGCCTTCGCCGACCGTCCCGACTACGCCGAGCTCTCCAAGGCGCTGGGGATGCCGCAGGGCAGCATCGGCCCGACCCGCGGCCGCTGCCTGGCGAAGCTCCGCCTGGCGCTGGCCGCCGACCCCGCCTGGGAGACCCCGTGACGACGCCCGACCCGCTGGCCGCCCAGCTCGACGCCCTGGCCGCCGAGCCGCTGGACGAGACCGACCTCGCCCTGCTGGACACCCTGCGTGGCGTCCTCGAGCAGGTCGACCCGGTGCCGGCCGGGCTCGTCGAGCGCCTCGAGTTCGAGCTCACCCTCGACGCGCTGCACGCCGAGGTGGCCGTCCTCACCCAGGTCGACCTGGTCGGCTCCGGCGCCCGCTCGGCGACCGAGTCGGTCCGCACGATCACCTTCGCCAGCGAGTCGGTGACCACGACGGTCACCGTGACCCCCCAGGCGGCCGGCACCGTCCGGGTCGACGGCTGGGCCGCCCCGGGTGCCGGGGTCTCGGTCGAGCTGCTGCAGGACACGGGCAGCCAGCAGACCGAGGCCGACGAGGACGGCCGGTTCGTGTTCGAGCAGGTCCCGGCCGGGTTGACCAAGTTCGTGCTGCAGGTGCCGCGCGAGGACGGCGTCACCACCGTGCTGAGCCCGGCCGTGGAGCTGTGACCTCCCGGCGCACAGCGGCCCTCGCTCGGCGAGGACGCAGAACCGGTGTACCTGCGGCGGCTCCGGGGCCAGGATGGGCAGGTGCTCGTCCAGGTCTCCGCCGCCCACCGCCGGGCCCAGGCGCAGTGCGACCGCGGCCGCTTCGACCTGGCGCACCAGGGTTTGCTGCGGGCCCTGGACCTGCTGGACCGCGCACCGCACCTGGACGACGGATCTCTCGCCGTCCGGATCCGGGTGCTGATGACCTTGTCCGTCGTCGAGGACGAGACGACCGGTGACGGCGGTCGCCGGCTGCAGGACGCGCGTCGCCTGGTGGCCGACGTCGAGGACCCCGAGCTGCGGTTCGCCGTGCACAACGCCGCCGCCACCCGGGCCCTGCGCCGGGGTGAGCACGAGTCGGCGCTGGCGGAGTTCGGGGCGGCCGAACGGCTCGCGTCCTCCGCGTCGCGCCGCGACGCCAGCATCCTGCACCTCAACCGCGGCAACCTGCAGCTGCAGCGGCTGGACCTGGTCGCAGCGCGGCGCGACCTCGAGCAGGCGGTGCTGCTCGCTGGCACCGCTGACGCCGACCTGCAGTCCGTGGCCTTCATGGCCGCGCACAACCTCGGCTACCTCGAGCACCTGCGGGGCAACCTGCCGCGCGCGCTCCAGCTGATGGACGAGGCGGCGAGCCTGTCCGCCGGCACCTCGCTGGCCATCTCCGGGCTCGACCGGGCGCGGGTGCTGATCGAGGCCGGCCTCACCGACGCCGCTGACACGGTGCTGGCGCAGGCCGAGCAGGAGTTCCGCCGCGGCCGGCTCGCCCACGAGCGGGCCGAGGCCGAGCTGGCCCGGGCCGAGTGCGCGCTCCTCGGCGACCGGCTGGCCGAGGCCCGGGCCCTGGCCGGCTCGGCCTGCACCCGGTTCGCCCGGCGCGGCAACGACCGCTGGCGCCGCGTCGCCGAGCTCACCCTGCTGACCGCCGACCAGGCGGCCGACCGGCCGCCCGGCCGGCTGCTGGGGCCGGCCCGTCGGCTGGCGCAGGAGTTCGCCGCCCAGGACCTCGAGCTGTCGGCGCGGACGGCGGCCCTGGTCGGCTGCGCCGCGCTGACCGCCCTGGGCCGTCCCGAGCAGGCACGGGCCTGGTTCGCCGAGCTGCACCCGATCAGCCGCACCGACCCCATCGGCCTCAAGCTGCAGCAGCGGGTGGTCGCCGCCGAGATCGCCCTCGCCACCTCCCAGGACGCCGCCGCCCGCAGCCAGCTCCGCCTCGGGCTGACCGAGCTGGGCCGGCACCAGGCCCAGTTCGGCAGCCTCGACCTGCAGACCGCCGGGGCGGTGCACGGCCGGCGGCTCGTCGCGCTCGACCTGCGGCTGGCGGTGGCGGCCGGCCGGCCCGCCGGGCTGTTCAACGCCATCGAGCGCGGGCGGGCGGTGTCGCGGCGGCTGACGGCGGTGACCCCGCCGGCGGACGCCTCCGAACCGGCCCTGGCCGAGCTGCGGCAGGTCACCGAGGCCCTGCGCGCCCTCGGCGACGACCCGGCCGAGCGCGCGACCGTCGTCAGCCTCCGGCAGCGCAGTGCTGCGCTCTACAGCCAGCTCAACGCCCTCTCCTGGCGGGCGGTCGGGGCCGGTGAGGTCGTGCACGCCGCACCGATGGCCGCGGTCGCCGAGCAGGTGGCGGACCAGGGCAAGGTGCTGGCCAGCTACGTCGTCGTCGACGGACGGTGGTCCGCCGTGCTGCTGGGCCGAGGACGGCCCCGCATCGTCGACCTGCCCGGCGACGCCCGCACCGTCGAGCTCTCCCGCCGGGCGCAGGCCGACCTCGGCGTGCTCGCCCTGGGCGGCGTGCCGCCCGCGGTCCGGCACGCGGTGGAGCAGTCCCTGCGACGGTCGCTGGCTCTCCTCGACGAACAGCTGGTCCGACCGCTCCGGCTGGACAGCCAGCCCCTGGTGGTGGTGCCGACCGGCCCGACGTCGACGTTGCCCTGGACCTGCCTGCCCAGCCTGCGCGGCCGGCCGGTCGAGGTGTCCCCGACGGCGACGTCCTGGTTGGTGGGGGGCCGCGGCGGCACCGCCGACGGGCCGGTGCGGCTGGCCGCCCTCGCCGGTCCGGGGCTGACCGAGGCCGTCGCGGAGGTGCGTGCGGTGGCCGAGGCCTGGCGTGGCCGTGCGGAGACCACCGCCGCCACCGGCGCAGACGCCACCCGGGCCCGGCTGGGCGAGGGACTGGCCTCGGCCACGGTCCTGCACGTCGCCGCCCACGGCTCCCACCAGCGGCAGAGCCCGCTGTTCTCCTCGCTGCAGCTGGCCGACGGCGCGCTCTTCGCCTACGAGGTGGGGACGGTCGCGCCGCACGTCGTGCTGTCGGCGTGCGAGCTGGGCCAGGCCACCAGCCGCCCCGGCGACGAGGCGCTGGGCTGGACCCGGGTGCTGCTGCAGCTCGGCGCCCGCTGCGTGGTCGCCGGGGTCAGCCAGGTGGCCGACGACCGGGCCCGCGAGGTGATGGTCGACTACCACCGCCGGCTGGCCTCCGGCGTCGACGCGGCCACCGCGCTGGCGGGCGCCACCGAGCACGGGTCGCTGGTGCCCTTCGTCTGCTTCGGCACGTCCTGGCGGGCGGTCCCCCCGCCCCGGCGCGCGCCGGAGCCGGCCGAGGTGGCGCTGGCCGGCTCGTGACGGCCAGCGGGCTCAGCCCAGCAGGCCGACCCTGCGGTAGACGTCGGCGAGGGTGCGGCTGGCCACCTCGCGGGCCTGCTCGGCGCCGTCACGGAGGACGGCCTCGAGCTCGGTCCGCTCCCCCATCAGCTCCAGCGTGCGCTCGCGGTAGGGGGTGGCGAAGGCGGTGACCGCCTCGGCGACGGACTTCTTGAGGTCGCCGTAGCCGCGGCCCGCGTAGCCCTGGACCAGCTCGGCGACCGGGGTGCCGGTCAGCGCTGCCTGGATGGTCAGCAGGTTGGCGACCCCGGGCTTGGCCACCTCGTCGTAGGTGACCTCGCGGCCGGAGTCGGTGACCGCGGACTTGATCTTCTTGACGTTGACCCGCGGCTCGTCGAGCAGCTCGACGATGCCGCTGGGCGAGGACGAGCTCTTGCTCATCTTCGCCGTCGGGTCGGCGAGGTCCTGGATCTTGCCGACCGAGGGCAGGATGTGCGGCTCGGGGACCACGAAGGTCTTCCCGTACCGGGAGTTGAAGCGCCCGGCGAGGTCGCGGGTCAGCTCCAGGTGCTGGCGCTGGTCCTCCCCCACCGGCACCCGGTCGGCCTGGTAGAGCAGGATGTCGGCGGCCATCAGCACCGGGTAGGTGAACAGCCCGACGTTGGTGGCCTCGGCCCCGAACCGGGCCGACTTGTCCTTGAACTGGGTCATCCGCTGGGCTTGGCCGAAGCCGGTCATCGCCGACAGCACCCACATCAGCTGGGTGTGCTCGGGCACCGCAGACTGCCGGAACACCGTCGAGCGGGCCGGGTCGATGCCGGCGGCGATCATCTGGGCGGCGCTGCGCAGCGACCGCTCGGCCAGCACCTGCGGCTCGACCTCCACGGTCAGCGCGTGCAGGTCGGCCACCCCGTAGAACGCGTCGTGGGAGTCCTGCAGCGGCACCCACTGCCGCAGCGCCCCGAGGAAGTTGCCGAGGTGGAGGGAGTCGGCCGTCGGCTGGGCGAGGGAGAGGACGCGGGGCCGGCCGCTGCGGTCGGAGGTGGACATGATGTCCATCCAATCACGCAGCGCGCACCCGCCGCCCCTGCGTTCCAGCCGCGGCCTGAGCCCGTCGAAGGCCTGACGACCACCGCGGCCTGAGCCCGTCGAAGGCCCGGCGACCACCGCGGCCTGAGCCCGTCGAAGGCCCGTCGCAGGCCTCAATCGGCGAGCGGCAGCAGCTCTCCGCCGTCGGAGCGGTGCACCACGAACCGGGCGGCGCGGCGGCCGTCCAGCTCGGTGACCTTGAGCTCCAGCGGCGTGGGCTGGGGGTCGTCGCCGTCGACCGGCAGCACGACCGAGGAGATGGTGTCCCCGACGGCGGGCAGCCGGCCCAGCTGGGCCATGAAGTAGCCCGCCACGGTGTCGTAGGGGCCCTCCGGCAGCACGAAGCCGGTCCGCTCGCCGAACTCGTCGAGGGTGATCAGGCCCTCCACCTCGAGGTCGCCCCGGACCCCCACCCGGGGCTCCTCGACGACGTCGTACTCGTCGGTGATGTCGCCGATCAGCTCCTCGACCAGGTCCTCCATGGTGACGATGCCGGCGGTGCCGCCGTACTCGTCCAGCACGATGGCCAGGTGCGAGGACGAGCGGCGCATCTCGCTCAGCGCCCGCAGCACCCGCACGGTGTCGGGCATCGACAGCACGGGCCGGGCCAGCTCGGCGACCGGGATGCTGCGGGTGCTGACGTCGGGGTCCAGCAGGTCGCGGACGTGCACGAAGCCGATGATGTCGTCGGCCGACTCCCCGGTCACCGGGTAGCGGGAGTGCGGCGCCTTGCTCAGCTCCCGGACCGCCTTGTGCACCGGCAGGTCGCCGGGCAGGAAGTCGACCTCGGTGCGGGGCAGCATCACCTCGCGCAGGCCGCGCTCCCCGGCGTCGAAGACGTCGTCCACGATCCGGCGCTCCTCGTCCCCGAGCGTGGTGGAGCCGCTGACCATCGAGCGGATCTCCTCGTCGGTGACCTCCTCCCGACTGGCCTTGGGGTCGCCACCGAGGATCCGGACCACGACGTTGGTCGAGACGCCGAGGAACCAGATGACCGGCCGCGCGAACCAGGCGATGCGGTCGACGAGCGGAGCCAGGAGCAGAGCGGCGGACTCCGCCCGCTGCAGGGCCAGCCGCTTGGCGGCCAGTTCGCCCAGCACGATCGAGGCGTAGGAGATCGCGATGGTGATGAGCACCAGGGCGATGGTGTCGGCCGCGCCGGCGGCCAGGCCCAGGCGCTGCAGCACCGGGGAGAGGTCGTCGGCCAGCGTGGCGGCACCGAAGGCCGCGGACAGGAAGCCCGAGACCGTCACCCCGATCTGGACGGCGCTGAGGAAGCGGTTGGGGTCGGCGGTCAGCCGGGCGATGGTCTGACCGCGCTTGCCCTGGTGGGCGATCTGGCGGATCTGGCTGTCGCGCAGCGAGACCAGCGCCATCTCGGCGGCGGCGAAGATGCCGCCGACCACGATGAACAGCAGGATCAGGCCGATGTTGACGAGGACGGAGTTCACGGTGCGGTCCTGGGACGTGCGGGCCGCGGGGCGGCGAGCGGGGCGGGGACTCCGACGGAGTCCCCGGGTCTGTGCGCGTCGCCCTCGTCGGCGTCGGGCAGCGCAGGACCGTCCGCGGCCGGGGCGGCGGGATCGGCGGCCACGGGCACGGCGCGGTCGGGCGCGGTCGCGGGGTCGGTCCTGGTCACCGCACCAGGGTAGTGAGCGCCGGCGACGCCCGCGAGTCGGGAACCGGGGGGCGCGGGAATCGGGTTGCCCGGCTCCGGCGCGGCTGGTTTGGATGGCTCCATGTCTGCCCCGACCGACGCACCCGTGCTGGCCCGCGCCCACCCCGACGAGGTGCCGGTCCTGCTCGACCCGGCGGCCGGGGTCACCCTCCGACCGCTGGTTCCCGCCGACCTGCCCCGCGTGGTCGAGCAGTGCCGCGACCCCGACAGCATCCGGTGGACGACCATCCCCACGCCCGAGGGCGGCTACGGCCTGGCCGACGGGCGCGCGTTCCTCGACTCCGTCATCGACGGCTGGCGGAGCGGGCAGCACCTCAGCTGGGCGGTCGAGGGACGGGACCGGCCGGGGGTGTTCTGCGGCAGCATCGACCTCCGGCTGCACGGCGACGGCCTGGCCGAGGTCGGCTTCGGGCTGCACCCCGACGCCCGCGGCCGGCACCTGATGAGCAGCGCCCTGCGGCTGGTCCGCGACTTCGCCTTCGACGTCGCCCGGCAGCAGGCGGTCCGCTGGCGGGCCGCGGTCGGCAACTGGGGCTCACGCCGGGTGGCCGCCGCCGCCGGCTGGCCCTGCGAGGGCGTCGTCCGGGCCTCGCTGGTGCACCGCGGCGAGCTGCTCGACGGCTGGGTGGGGACGCTGCTGGTCGGTGACCCGCGGACCTCGCGGCTGTGGGCGGACCCGCCGTTGCTGACCGGCCCGCGGCTGCGGCTGCGGCCCTTCGCCGAGGGCGACGCCGACCGGGTGGTGGAGGCCTGTGCGGACCCGCGGACGCAGCACTGGCTGGTCTCGCTCTCCCGCCGCTACGAGCGTCGGCACGCACTCTCCTACATCGAGGGCACCCAGGAGCTGGCCGCCGCGGCCAACGGCTTCGTCTGGTGCGTGGCCGACGCCGACGACGACCGCTGCCTGGGGTCCATCGGGCTGGAGGGCCTCGGCGGCTACGCCCGGCGGGCTGAGATCGGCTACTGGGCGCACCCCGACGCCCGCGGCCGCGGCGTGCTGACCGAGGCGACCCGGCGGGTGAGCGCCTGGGCCGAGGAGTCCGGGCTGGTCGACTCGCTGCTGATCCGGGCCGCGGCCGGCAACGCCGCCTCCCGCCGGGTGGCGACGGCGGCGGGCTACCGCGAGGTCGGGGTGCTGCCGCGGTGCGAGCCGCTCGGCGACGGGACCCACGCCGACCTGGTGCTCTACGCCCGGCCCTGACGTCGGCGCCCGGCCGTGACGCCGTCGCCCAGGGCGCGGCGGGCGGCGGCGAGGCCCGGTCTACGCTGACGCCGTGACTCGAGCCACCCGCTTCTCCGACGTCGTCGCCGGCCACGGGGAGGGCCCCGTCTGGTGGCCCGGGGAGGGGCTGCGGATCACCGACGCCTACCAGGGCCAGGTCGTCAGCCTCGCGGCCGACGGCACGGTCGCCCGGCGGACCGACGTCGGCTCCTTCGTCGGGGCGTTCCGGCCGCGGACCGGCGGCGGCATCGTCGCCGCGGCGCTGCGCTCGTTCGTCCTGGTCGACCCCGACGGCACGGCGCACGACCTCGGCGAGCTCTGGCCCGACGAGGGATGCCGGATGAACGACGGCGCCACCGCGCCCGACGGCGCCTTCCTCTGCGGCTCGATGCAGAACGGCGACCCGACCGGCGGGGCGGCGCTCTACCGGCTGGGCGTCGACGGCGCGGTCTCGACGGTGCTCACCGGCGTCTCGGTGTCCAACGGCCTGGTCTGGTCCCCCGACGGCCGGCGCGTCTACTACAACGACACCCCGACCTCCCACGTCGACGTCTTCGACGTGGCCGACGACGGCTCCTGGCACGACCGCCGCACCGTCGCCGACCTGCGCGAGGACTCTCCCGACGGCATGAGCATCGACACCGAGGGCCGGCTCTGGGTCGCGGTCTGGGGCGGCGGCCAGGTCCGCTGCCTCGACCCCGAGAGCGGCGCCGTGCTCGAGGTGGTGGAGGTCGACGGCCCCACCCAGACCAGCGCCTGCACCTTCGGCGGCGACGACCTCGACCAGCTCTTCATCACCACCTCCGACGAGGGCGGCTCCGGCGGCCCCCACGCCGGCTCGGTCTACGTCGCCGACGTCGGCGCCCGCGGCCTCCTCCCGGTCCCCTACCCCGGCTGAGGTCACCTCTGCGCGCTCCCTCTGGGCCGACTTGTCAGACGTGGCCGGGGTCAGAGCACCGGTGACGTCTGACAAGTCGCCACCCCAGCGCGACGGAGGTCGGTCGCGACGCGTTGTGGCTCGACCCTGACCTCGGTCGAGCTCGCGCGCAGCACCAGTCGCCCCGAGAGCACCACGGCGCGCTCCCGACGGATGTCCTCCTCCCACTGGCCCACGGCCACGTGGTGCCCCCCGTCGACCTCCAGCACCAGCAGGGTCCCGTCCGGTAGCCGCCACTCGGCGTCGAGGTAGCGCAGCGTTCCGTCGCGGTCGCGTCGACGCCGTTGCTGCGTCGGCCTCTGCAGTCGAAAGCGTCGGCACAGGGCGACCAGGTCCAGCTCGCTCATGGCCTCGGCCCCGCCGGCGATGTCGGCGAGCGCCGCCCTCAGATGGGCCTTGTGCCGGACCCGACCGACCCGGCCGAGCTCTGATTCCAGACGGGCGGGCGTCGTCAACCGCTGCTGCACGACGGCGGCCAGCATCGCGCAGGCGAACCGCGGCCACCGTTGCCAGGCAGCGGCGTCGATCGCGGAACGCTCGAGAGGAGTGCACCGCAGACCGCCCCAACGGACATGCCGGTCGGCCTCCAGCCGCCGTGACTCGTGCACCACGACGTCCGGGTGCGGACTCACCTTCATCCCGCGACTGATCAGCAGGTGGATGAGCTCAGCTTCCTGCGCGAAGGGCTTGAACCCGGCCAGCTCCAAGGCGGTGTGGCTCGCCAGGGCACCGGACGGGCCCGCGTCCAGGACGCAGGCCCACATCAACTGGCGTCGCGTCAGCGCGGCGTTGTGCAGGACGACGACGTGACGACCCCACCACTGCCACCGGCCGCCCGCCACCTGAGCCCGGACACCGTCGTCGGTCAGGCCGAGGCCGCACAGCTGGCTCCGCAACGCGACGCCGTCCTGCGCCCGGACCAGCCGGGCCACCTCCCCCACAGCCACCCGGCGATTCTGCGGCGCCCGGGCACCCCCCGGCCGGGTCAGGAGAAATCTGTGGACAACCCCGCACCTCTCGCCGACTTGTCAGAAGGAGCCGGGGCTCTGGCACCGGTGGCGTCTGACAAGTCGGCACCCAGCCGCCCCCAGAACCCGACGCGATAGCCTCGCGGACGTGACCGACAACGAGACTTCCACTGCTTCCGGCACCATCATCTACACCCGCACCGACGAGGCGCCCGCGCTGGCCACCTACTCGCTGCTGCCGATCATCGAGGCGTTCGCCTCGACGGCCGGAGTCTCCGTGGAGACCCGCGACATCTCCCTGGCCGGCCGCATCCTGGCCCAGTTCCCGGACCGCCTCACCCCCGAGCAGCAGGTCGGGGACGCGCTGGCCGAGCTGGGCGCGCTGGCCAAGACGCCCGAGGCCAACATCATCAAGCTGCCCAACATCTCCGCCTCGGTGCCGCAGCTGAAGGCCGCCATCGCCGAGCTGCAGTCCCAGGGCTACGCCCTGCCGGACTACCCCGAGAGCCCCAGCACCGACGAGGAGCGCGACGTCCGCGCCCGCTACGACAAGGTCAAGGGCTCTGCGGTCAACCCGGTGCTGCGCGAGGGCAACTCCGACCGTCGCGCGCCCGCCTCGGTCAAGCAGTACGCCCGCACCCACCCGCACTCGATGGGTGCCTGGTCCCCGGACTCCAAGACCAACGTCGCGCACATGACCTCCGGCGACTTCCGCTCCAACGAGACCTCGGCGGTCATCGAGAGCGACGGCACCCTCCGCATCGAGCACGTCGCTGACGACGGCACGGTGACCGTGCTGCGCGAGAGCGTCCCGGTGCTGGCCGGTGAGGTCGTCGACGCCACCGCCATGGACGTGACCGCGCTGCGCATCTTCCTCACCGAGCAGATCGCCCGGGCCCAGGCCGAGGGCGTGCTGTTCTCGGTCCACCTCAAGGCCACCATGATGAAGGTCTCGGACCCGATCATCTTCGGCCACGTCGTCCGCGCGTTCCTGCCCGACGTGTTCACCCGCTACGAGGACACCCTCGCCGACGCCGGCCTCAGCCCCAACGACGGCCTCGGCGCCATCCTCGCCGGCCTGAACCGGCTCGAGCAGGGCGGTCCCATCAAGAGCGCCATCGACCAGGGCCTGGCTGACGGCCCGGCGCTGGCCATGGTCGACTCCAACCGCGGCATCACCAACCTGCACGTGCCCAGCGACGTCATCGTCGACGCCTCGATGCCGGCCATGATCCGCACCTCCGGGCACATGTGGGGACCGGACGGCGAGGAGGCCGACACCCTCGCGGTCATCCCGGACTCCTCCTACGCGGGCATCTACCAGGTCGTCATCGACGACTGTCGCGCGCACGGCGCCTACGACCCGACGACCATGGGCTCGGTGCCCAACGTCGGGCTGATGGCCCAGGCGGCCGAGGAGTACGGCTCCCACGACAAGACCTTCGAGATCCCGGCGGCGGGCACGGTCCGCGTCGTCGACCAGACGGGCACCAGCGTGCTGGAGACCGCGGTGGGCCAGGGCGACATCTGGCGGATGTGCCAGACCAAGGACGTGCCGGTCCAGGACTGGGTCAAGCTGGCCGTCACCCGCGCTCGGGCCACCGGCGCCCCGGCGGTCTTCTGGCTGGACGAGGACCGCGCGCACGACGCCAACCTGATCGCCAAGGTGAAGCGCTACCTGCCGCAGCACGACACCGAGGGCCTGGAGATCCGGATCATGCCGCCGGAGCAGGCCATCGCGTTCTCCCTGGAGCGGATCCGCCGCGGCGAGGACACCATCTCCGTCACCGGCAACGTGCTGCGCGACTACCTGACCGACCTGTTCCCGATCCTGGAGCTGGGCACCTCGGCGAAGATGTTGTCGGTCGTCCCGCTGATCAACGGCGGCGGGCTGTTCGAGACCGGCGCCGGCGGCTCCGCACCCAAGCACGTGCAGCAGCTGGTCCGCGAGAACTACCTCCGCTGGGACAGCCTCGGGGAGTTCCTCGCCCTGGCCGTCAGCCTGGAGCAACTGGCCACCACGACGGGCAACGCCCGCGCGCAGGTGCTGGCCGACACCCTCGACCGGGCCACCGGGACCTTCCTCAACGAGGACAAGTCCCCCACCCGGCGCGTCGGCGGCATCGACAACCGGGGCAGCCACTTCTGGCTGGCCCTGTACTGGGCCCAGGAGCTCGCGGCGCAGACCGAGGACGCCGACCTGGCCGCGGCCTTCCGCGAGGTGGCCGAGCGGCTGACCGGCGAGCAGGACACCATCACCGCGGAGCTCATCGCCGTCCAGGGCTCCCCCGCCGACATCGGGGGCTACTTCCACCCCGACGACGCGTTGGCCACGGCCGTGATGACCCCGTCGGCGACGTTCAACGCGACGCTGGCGAACCTCATCGCCTGAGGTCGGGGTCCGTCCGGACGCAGAAGTCAGACCGCTCGCGAGGGCGCTGCGCAGCCGCGTAGCGCTCCTCGCTGGGCATCCAGTCGGTGAGCCACTGATCCATCATCGACTCGCCGTCACGCTCGAGGGCCCGGGCCAGCCGCACCTCGCGGCTGGCCTCCACCCAGACCTGGACGTCCCACGGCACCCCGAGCCGGACGTCGGTGCTGGAGACGCCTTCGACGACGACGGGGACGCCGGGCGGGATGTCGTGCCACTCCGCACCGGTGTCGGAGTCCCAGTCCCAGCGCTGGTAGCGGGCGGAGCGGCTGGCGGCCAGCGGGGCGAGGACCTGCTCGGCGAAGCGGTCCCGCTCCCAGCCCTGCACCGACGGCCGGGCGAAGTCGTCGACGTGCACCACCACGGATCCGGGCAGTGCGTGGGCGACCGCGGCGGCCAGCGTGGTCTTGCCGGCTGCTCCGAACCCGTCGATGCCCACCCAGCGGGTGCCGGCGCGGTCGCGGACCCGCTCGGCGACCAGCCCGGGGAGGTCGGTCGCGGCGACGAGGACCGGCACTCGACCTCCCTGCCGCGGTCGTGGGTGGACGTTGCTAGCGTCACCCTACGCAGTCCACCTCCTGAGGAGCGTTCGTGAAGACACCCGTCAAGGTCGCGGTCACCGGGGCCGCCGGCCAGATCTGCTACAGCCTGCTCTTCCGCATCGCCAGCGGCTCGATGCTGGGTCCTGACCAGCCCGTCGAGCTGCAGCTGCTCGAGATCACGCCCGCCCTCAAGGCGCTCGAGGGCGTGGTCATGGAGCTCGACGACTGCGCCTTCCCGCTGCTGGCCGGCGTGCAGATCGGTGACGACGCCAACCAGGTCTTCGACGGCGTCAACCTCGCCTGCCTGGTCGGGGCGCGGCCCCGCACCAAGGGGATGGAGCGCGGGGACCTGCTCGAGGCGAACGGCGCCATCTTCAAGCCGCAGGGGCGGGCGCTGAACGACCACGCCGCCGACGACGTCAAGGTGCTGATCACCGGCAACCCAGCCAACACCAACGCGCTGATCGCGATGAGCAACGCCCCCGACATCCCCCGCGAGCGGTTCAACGCCCTCACCCGGCTGGACCACAACCGGGCCGTCGCGCAGCTGGCCGGCAAGACCGGCAGCAGCGTCAACGACGTGCGCCACCTGACCATCTGGGGCAACCACTCCGCCACCCAGTACCCCGACGTCTTCCACGCCACCGTCGCCGGCCGTCCCGCGTCGGAGCTGGTCGACCAGGCCTGGCTGGAGAGCGACTTCCTGCCCAAGGTCCAGCAGCGCGGGGCCGCGATCATCGAGGCCCGGGGCGCCAGCTCAGCCGCCAGCGCGGCCAACGCCACCGTCGACCACATGCGCGACTGGGTGCTCGGCACGCCCGCGGACGACTGGGTCTCGATGTCGGTGCCCTCCGACGGCTCCTACGGCGTGCCCGAGGGCATCATCTCCTCGTTCCCCTGCACCGTCAGCGGCGGCACGTACAGCATCGTCCAGGGCCTCGACGTCAACGAGTTCTCCCGGGGCAAGATCGACGCCTCCACCGCCGAGCTGGTCGAGGAGCGCGAGGCCGTGCGGTCCCTCGGGCTGATCGACTGACCGTCGCGTCGAGCACACTGCAGCCATGAGCGACCACGGGAGCGAGCCCGTCCGACCCGACGACCGCGAGCCGGACGGGCCCGACCCCTTCAGCCGGGAGGGCGCGGCGGCCACCGGCCCCGCGGACCAGCCCGACGAACTGACCCGGCCTCCGGGCGACGTGGGGGGCGGCCCGTCGGGCGCCGGCGCCTCCCCCGCACCCTGGGGCTCACCCCCGGGGTCGGCCGGCGGCCCCGGCCAGGGCCAGGACTACCCGCTGTACGGCCAGCCCCCCACCTCGGACCCGGCGCAGCCGACCGCGGAGCCGGCCGACCGGGCGCACGACCAGCCCTACCAGCCGGCCCCGCCCTACCAGCCGGCCCCGCCGTACCAGCAGCCCTGGGCGGAGGTGCCACCGCCTGGCAGCTACGGGTCGGCCCCCGACCCGTACGCCCAGCCGGGCGGGTACGGCGGGCCGCAGCCCGGTGTGCCGGCCACCTACGACCCGGGCGCCTACGGAACCGGCTACGGAACCGGCTACGGGTACGGCTACGGCCCCGTCGACCACCCCCAGGCCAACCCGGCGCTGATCACCGGCATCATCGGCCTGACCCTCAGCCTGGGCTGTGGCGTCGGCGGGTTGGTGGGCATCGCGGGGGTCGCGCTCGGCAGCCGGGCCAAGCGTGAGATCGACAGCGACCCGGCCCGGTGGACCGGACGCAGCAAGGCCAACGCGGGCGTGGTCACCGGGCTCATCGGGCTGGTCATCATGGCCCTGTGGGCGGTGCTCTTCGTGATCGTCGGGGTCGCCGGCGGCTGAGCCGTCCGCGGCGCTGTCGGTGGCGCCGCCTAAGGTCCTGCCATGGCCGACGACCCCACCCCCGACCTCGCCCGCCCTGCTCCGCCCGAGGACGACCTGGTCACCAGCCAGCACACCGTCGGGAGCGGAGCGGGACGACTGGCCTACACCGTCACCGCCGGACGCACGGTGCTCCGGGAGGAGGTCGTCGAGGACGGCACGGCGCGCGGTCCGCAGCCCCGGGCCGAGGTCTTCTCCACCGCGTACGTGCTCGACGACGCCGACCCCCGCACCCGCCCCGTCACCTTCGCCTTCAACGGCGGCCCGGGTTCGTCCTCGGCCTGGCTGCACCTGGGCCTGCTGGGGCCGCGCCGGGTGGTGATGGGCGACGCGGGTGCCCTGCTGCCCCCGCCCTGGGGGCTGACCGACAACCTGGAGTCGCTGCTCCGGGTGTCCGACCTGGTGTTCGTCGACCCGGTGACCACCGGCTACTCCCGACCCGCGACCGGCCACCAGGCGACCGACTACCACGGTTACACCCGCGACCTGGAGTCCGTCGGGGAGTTCATCCGGCTCTGGACCACGCGGCACGACCGCTGGTCGTCGGCCAAGCTGCTGGGCGGGGAGTCCTACGGCACCACCCGGGCGGCGGCGCTCGCCCAGCACCTCGCCGACGGGTGCGGCCTGTACCTCAACGGGCTGCTGCTCATCTCCTCCGTGCTGGACATCGGCTCGGTCGACTTCGTCGAGGGCTCCGACCTGCCCTACGCGCTGTACCTGCCCACCTACACCGCCGCCGCCCACCACCACGGCCTCCTCGACGGCGAGCTGCGGGCCCGGGTCGCCGAGGCCGAGGAGTTCGCCTCCCGGGAGCTGCCCTGGGCGCTGGGCCGGGGGCACCGGCTGCAGGGGGCGGAGCGGGACGCCGTCGTCGCCCGCTACGCCGAGCTGACGGGCCTGAGCCCGGCCTACGTCGACCGCGCCGACCTCCGCGTCGACCTGGCCTCGTTCGTCACCGAGCTGCTGCGCGACCGGGGGCGCCAGCTCGGCCGGCTCGACCTGCGGTTCACCTCCTGGCCCGACCACGGCAACCTGGGCCACTCCGACGAGGACCCGAGCTACCGCGCCCTCGTCGGGCCCTATGCCGCGGCGGCGAACAGCTACCTGCGGGGTGAGCTCGGCTACCACACCGACCTGCCGTACAACCTGCTGACCAGCCAGGTGCACCCCTGGTCGTACAAGGAGTTCGAGGGCCGGGCGGTGGAGTCGGCCTCCGCGCTGGCGTCGGCGCTGCGCTCCAACCCGCACCTGGAGGTGCACGTCTCCTGCGGCTACTTCGACGGGGCCACCCCGCACTTCGCGGCCGAGCACGTCTTCGCCCACCTCAAGGTCCCGCGCAGCGAGACCGAGCGGGTCACCTGGGCCTACTACGAGGCCGGGCACATGATGTACGTCCACGAGCCGAGCCGGCTGCAGCAGTCGGCCGACCTCGCGGCGTTCGTCTCGCGGGTGTCCCGATGACCTCCGGGTGCCGGCTCCGGGTCGGTCGTGCCCGGCTGGTGCGCCATGATGAGGCGGGTGAGCAACCCGTACCGACCGCCGTCCGGAGGCGCCCGGGGCCGTCCGCACCCGGACGGCACCCTGGTGCTGGTGCTCGGCATCCTCGGCCTCGTCCTGTGCCCCGTCGCCGCCGTGCCCGGTCTGCTGCGTGGCACCCGGGCGCTGCGCGAGATCGACGCCCAGCCCGGCGGCTGCACGAACCGCTCGTCGGTGGTGGTCGGCCGGGTGCTCAGCATCGCCAGCCTGGTGATCTGGGCGCTCATCATCTCGCTCTACCTGGTCGCCCTCGCGGTGCCCGGGCCCACCACCACCTGAGGCCGGAGCCGGCCACCCCCGGAGGAGCACCATGACCGATCCGCAGCACCCTTCCCCGACCCCGGATCCCCAGCGCCGCCCCGAGCCGGCCGCCGGTCCTGAGTACCCGTCCTACCCGGATCCGGCCGGCGGCTACGGCGGCCAGCCGGGCTACGGCCAGGACTACCCGCAGCAGGACCCCGGGCAGGGCTACGCACCCCAGGCCTACGGCCAGCCGGGCTACGGGGTCTCCGCGCAGCCCTACGGCAGTGCCGACCACCCGCAGGGCACCCTGATCCTGGTCTTCGGCATCGCCGGCTTCTTCGTCGGGGTGCTGGGGCCGGTGGCCTGGATCATGGGCAGCCGGGCGCTGCGCGAGATCCGGTCCAGCGGTGCCCACCCCGGCAACGAGCAGCTGATCGTCATCGGCCGCCTCCTCGGCATCGTCGTGACGGTGCTGATGGTGCTCGGCATCCTGGCGTTCCTGCTGCTCTTCGCCGTCGCGCTGGCGGCCAGCTCCGGCGCGTAGCGCGGCACGAGGCGGCGCTCAGCGACCGGGCGGCACCCACAGGGCGACGGTGACGACGGCCGCGCCGGCCAGGCCGAGCACCACGGTGTCGAACACCTTGCCGCGCACCTGCAGCAGGCCGGCCGCGCGGTCGCTCAGCACGAGCCGTTCGACGGCGCCCACCAGCAGGGCCGCGCCCACGACCACCGCGCCGATCCGCCAGGTCGACTCACCCAGCATGGTGACCACCAGGCCCAGCACCACCCCGGCCACGACGACCAGCAGGGGCCACGGCCGCTGCGGCGGTAGCGCGCCGACGTCGGGTCGGGTCACCGGGGGCCGGGCTCAGGCCGCGGCGTCGGCGAGCCGCTCGGCCCGGTCGACGACGTTGCTCAGCAGCATGGCGCGGGTCATCGGGCCGACGCCGCCGGGCACCGGGGCCACCCAGGAGGCCACCTCGTGCACGCTCGGGTCGAGATCGCCGACCAGACCCTTCTCGGTCCGGGTGATGCCGACGTCGACGCAGACCGCACCCGGCTTCAGCATGTCGGCGGTCACCAGACCCGGCCGCCCGGCCGCCGCGATGACGACGTCGGCCCGCCGCGTGTGGGCGGCGACGTCGACCGTGCCGGTGTGGCAGAGGGTGACGGTCGCGTTCTCGCTCTTGCGGGTCAGCAGCAGGCCCAGCGGACGGCCGACGGTGGTCCCGCGGCCGACCACGCACACCTCGGCCCCGGCCAGCTCGACGCCGTTGCGGCGCAGCAGCTCCACGATGCCGCGCGGGGTGCAGGGCAGCGGGCCGGGCTCGGACAGCACCAGCCGGCCGAGGTTGGCCGGGTGCAGGCCGTCGGCGTCCTTGCCCGGGTCGACGAGACCGAGCGCCCAGTTGTCGTCCAGGCTGCCGGGCAGCGGCAGCTGCACGATGAAGCCGGTGCACGCCGGGTCGGCGTTGAGCCGCTCGATCTCGGCCTGCAGCTCGGCGGCGCTGGTCGACGCGGGCAGCTGCACCTCCAGCGACTTGATGCCCACCTGGGCGCAGTCGCGGTGCTTGCCCGCCACGTAGGAGTGGCTGCCGGGGTCGTCGCCCACCAGCACGGTCCCCAGCCCGGGGACGACACCCCGCTCGGCCAGGGCGGCCACCCGCTCCTTGAGCTCGGCCTTGATGGTGGCGGCGAGCGCCTTGCCGTCGAGGATCTGCGCAGTCATGGTTCTCCGATCGGTGGGTGCGGCTGCTGGGTGTGGTCGAGGGGTGGAGGTCAGTGGTAGAAGTGCCGGGCGCCGGTGAGGTACATCGTCGCCCCCGCGGCCTGCACCGCGGCGACGACCTCCTCGTCGCGGACCGATCCGCCCGGCTGCACGATGGCCCGGACGCCGGCGTCGAGCAGGATCTGCGGTCCGTCGGCGAAGGGGAAGAACGCGTCCGAGGCCGCGACCGCGCCGCGCACCCGGTCCCCCGCCCGCTCCACGGCGAGCCGGCAGGAGTCGACGCGGTTGACCTGGCCCATGCCGACACCGACCGAGGCGCCCCCGGCGGCCAGGAGGATGGCGTTGCTCCTGACCCCGCGGACGGCCCGCCAGGCGAACTCGAGGTCCGCCAGGGTCTCGGCCGAGGCCGGTTCGCCCGCGACCAGCGTCCAGTGCGCGGCCTGGTCGTGCTCCAGCCCGATCTGGTCGCGGTGCTGCATGAGCATCCCGCCGTCGATGCCGCGGGTCTCGATCCCGCCCGGGGCGGGCGGTTCGACGACCAGGATCCTGATGTTCTTCTTGCGGGCCAGCACCTCGACGGCGCCGTCCTCGTAGTCCGGGGCCGCGATCACCTCGGTGAAGACCTCCGCGACCTGCTCGGCCATGGCCACGCTCACCGGCCGGTTGCTGGCGATGACGCCGCCGAACGCGGAGACGGGGTCGCAGGCGTGGGCCCGCCGGTGGGCCTCGGCGACGTCGGCGCCGACGGCGATCCCGCACGGGTTGGCGTGCTTGATGATCGCCACGGCCGGGCCGTCGAAGTCGTAGGCCGACCGGCGGGCCGCGTCGGTGTCGACGTAGTTGTTGTAGGACATCTCCTTGCCGTGCAGCTGCTGCGCACCGGCCAGCCCGGCACTGCCGTAGCCGGCGCGGTAGAGAGCTGCGGGCTGGTGCGGGTTCTCGCCGTAGCGCAGCCCGGCCGTCTTGTCCCAGGTGGCCCCGACCCAGGCCGGGAAGCCGGAGCCCCCGGAGGTGTCGGTGACGACGTTGCCCATCCAGCTGGCCACGGCGACGTCGTAGGTCGCGGTGTGCACGAAGGCCGCCGCGGCCAGACCTTGCCGCTGGGCGAGCGTGAAACCCCCGGTGGCCAGGGCCGCCAGCAGGTCGCCGTACTGGTCGGGCGAGGTGACCACGGCCACGGAGGCGTGGTTCTTGGCCGAGCTGCGGACCATCGCGGGCCCGCCGATGTCGATCTGCTCGACGCACTCGTCCGGCGTCGCCCCCGAGTCGACGGTGGCGGTGAAGGGGTAGAGGTTGCTGATCAGCAGGTCGAAGGCCTGCACGCCCAGCTCGTCCAGCTGGTCGCGGTGGGACGCCAGCCGAAGGTCGGCCAGCAGGCCGGCGTGCACCTTGGGGTGCAGCGTCTTCACCCGGCCGTCCAGGCACTCGGGGAAGCCGGTGACGTCCTCGACCGGGGTCACCGGGAGGCCGGCGTCGGCGATGGTGCGGGCGGTGGAGCCGGTGGAGACGATCTCGGCGCCGGCGTCGACCAGGGCCCGGGCCACCGTCAGCAGCTCGGTCTTGTCGTACACCGACACGAGCGCGCGCCGGATCGGGCGGCGACCCTCGGGGTCGGGGGCGGTTCCTGCGGCCTGCGGCTCGGTCATGAGTCCCAGCGCACCTTTCTGTCGACGACCTGCCACGTGCGCGTGGCGAGCTGGTGGGTGGTGGAGACGAGGAGGTCGCGCTCGACGACCTTGATCCGCTCGTGCAGCGAGTCGACGGTGTCGTCGTCCTCGACGCGGACGGCGGCCTGGTCGAGGATGACCCCGGTGTCGACGCCGGCGTCGACGAGGAAGACGGTCGCGCCGGCCACCTTGACGCCGTGCGCGAGCGCGTCCCGCGGTCCGTGCATGCCCGGGAAGGACGGCAGCAGGGCGGGGTGGGTGTTGATCGTGCGGCCACCGAACGCGGCCAGGAAGGCCGGCCCGACCAGCTTCATGAAGCCGGCGCTGACCACGAGGTCCGGGCGGTGCTCGGCGACCCGGTCCCGCAACCCCGCGTCCCACGCGGCACGGTCCGAACCCGGCACCAGCGGGTGCACGAACGTCGGCACCCCGGCGGCCCGCGCCCGGGCGAGGCCGGTGACGTCGGGCCGGTCCGAGCCGACGGCGACCACCCGCGCCCCGAAACCGGGGGCGGCGCAGGCGTCGAGCAGGGCCTGCAGCAAGGTGCCGGTGCCGGAGATGAGGACGACGACGCGGGCCGGGTCCGGCGCGGTCGACGGCCCCGGCGCCGGGGTCGGAGCGGGGGCGGGCACGGCTGCCACCCTAGCGAGCGGAGCCGGGGTCCTCCGACGGCGAGGACCCCGCGGACCACGCCAGCCCCTCGGTCGGCTCGGTGCCCGGCGGGCTGCGTCGGAGGATCTCGGTGGCCTCGGTCTCGACCACCCATCCCGGCGCGGGCGTCACCGGAAGCCCGGCGGCGGCGCGGCGGGCGCGACCCCACAGCCCGAGGGCCAGCCCGGTCACCATGCCGGCCAGCCCGAGCGTGGTCACGCCCATCACCAGCAGCGGCAGCAGCAGGGGTCCCAGGCCGGTCAGCCGGACCGTGCCGAGATCGCCGCTCGCCGCCCAGGCGAGCCCGACGAACACCAGGCCTCCCGTGACGCCGGCCAGCCCGCCGACCAGGCTCGTCTCGTCGGGACGCGCGAGCGGGCGGCCCCGGACGACCAGCCACGCGGCCACCGCGCCGGCGAGCACCCCGGCGGCCAGCCACCAGAGGGCGGCTGCCGGTCCGGGCCCCTCGGCGGGCAGCGCGCCGAGCAGCGGCAGGCCGGGCACCACCCCCACGTCGGTGGAGGACGGTGAGACCAGGGACCCGTTGCCGAGCGTGAACCCCCCACCCAGGGCGTAGGAGCCGGCCCAGACGAGTGCGTTCGGGGTCAGGGCCAGCTGGGCCACCAGCAGCGCGGTGCCGCCGGCGAGGCCGGGCGCGAGGGCCTCGTGCAGGGCGGTCACCCAGTCCAGGTGCTGGGCGAGGCCGGTGACCAGCACCGCGGCCCCGGCGGCCAGCAGCACCAGCTGGGAGGCGAGCACGGCACGGGGGACGGCGCGCGCCCAGGCCGGCCAGCGGTCGGTCCAGGTGGTGCCGAGCGCCCGCCCGGCGCCGTGCACCGCCGCGGCGAGCAGGACGGCCAGCACCAGGGCCAGGTGGCCCGGAGCGGCGGTGACCCGGCCGGACCAGCCGGCGACCACGAGCAGCGGCACGGCGTAGGCGACGAGCACGGTCAGCGCGACGCCGGCCGCGCGCGGCTGCTGGCCCGGCCGCGCCGATCGGGCCGCGAAGCCCGCGGCCCGGCTGACCAGGACGGCCATCAGGGCGGCGACGCCCCAGGGCACGAGGGTGAGGAGGAGGCCGCCGAGCTCGACGGCGACGCCGTGCCCGGCGAGCCACAGCGAGGTGCCGACGACCAGAGCACCGACCAGGGTCCCGGGCTCGGCCGTGACCCACCCGACGACGGCGATCCCGGCGACCAGCAGCCAGCCGGTGAGGGCGCACAGCAAGCCGCCGAGGACGGCCGTGACCCCCCAGCCCAGGCGCGGGCCGGACGCCACCGGACCGTCGTCGGCCGGGACCGGGCGGCTGGGCTCGGTCGCCCGCAGGACGACGGCGGGATCGGTGCGGCGCGGGGACAACAGGGAAGCCATGACGCGTCCATGCTCACCCAGCCGGGTCGCCGGGCTGCTCCGGACACGCCCGCGACCGGGGTAAAGTCTTGTGGTCCGTGTCCCGGGGCTCGCCCGTTCTGGCCGGGCCCACCGCACGTCTCGTCACCGCTAGGAGCTCCTCGCATGGTCGATCCCGACCCCGGGTACCGACCCCGGCGCGCCGCCGACGGCTCGAGCTCTGGTGACCCCGAGCCCACCGCCGTCCAGCCGCCGGCCACCAGCCCGCCGCCAGCGGCCGCCGTGGATCCCGAGGACCAGCCCAAGCCGCTCTACCGGGACGAGCCGACCACGCCCGCCAGCTCCGGCTCCAGCCCGCTCACCGACGACGAGACCCGGGTGGCCCGCCCGGTTTTCAAGCCGCGGGCCCGTCGCACCCCGGAGGACGAGGACTCCACCACCCTGCTCCCCCGCACGGCCGCGGGTCAGCGGCCCCGCACCGACGAGCGCGAGGAGCGGCTGGACGACGACGAGCACCCCCGCAGCCTGCTCGGCCAGCGCGGCCGCATCGCGCTGCTGGTCGGAGCCCTGGCCGCCGTGATCGCCGTGGGTCTCGCGGTGATGTACGCGGTCTCGACCGTGGGCGACCAGACGGCTGATCCCGCGCCCAGCACGTCGGTCGCCTCGGCTGCGCCGTCCGGCTCGCCCGCCCCGACGGCAGCCGACCCCGGTGCCGTGCTCGCCGACGCGGCCCTGCTGGACCCGACCTCCGCCGCGCAGATCAGCCGGGGCACGTGGACGGTGGCGCTGACCCAGCGCCCGCCCGCCGAGGACGCCCCGCTCGCCGCCTGCTTCTCCGCCGAGCCCGCCGAGGGCGAGCCGACCGCGCAGCAGGACGTCGTCCGGCTGCTCAGCGGCTCGGGCGAGGACGCCCCCAGCGCTCTGCACCGCGCCTCCGCCTTCCGCTCGCCGGAGGAGGCCGCGCAGGCCTACGCCGTCGCCGCGAGGACGCTCGGGGGCTGCGCCAGTCCCGGCGCCCACATCGCCAGCGGAGCGACGGTGACCGGTCTCGGTGACCAGTCGGCCGGCGTCGTGGCCCAGGTCGTGACCAACGGCAAGGCGCAGTGGCACAGCATGGTGCTGAGCCGGTCGGGCACCGTCGTCAACCTCGTCGACGCGGCCCGCGCGTCCGGCCCGCTCGGCGTGGGCGAGGTCGCCACGGCGCTGGGCGCCGTCACCGCCCAGCAGTGCGAGGCCGCCGGGCAGGCCTGCACCCCGGAGCCCGAGGTCGAGCCGGGGCCGCCACCGCTCGGCGGCGACGTCCCCGGCTTCCTGGCCACCGGTGACCTGCCGCCGGCCGGTGACGCCGACGAGTCCTGGGTGGCCACCCCGGCCGAGCCGCCCAGCGAGGACTTCGGCGGCTCGCAGTGCGAGACGGTCACCTGGTCCCGGCTGGACGCGGAGACCGCGAGCAGCCGCGTCTACCTGGTGCCGAGCAGCACCAAGTTCGGGCTCAACGACATCGTGCTCACCATGAAGAGCGAGAAGGCCGCGAGCGACCTGGTGGCCAAGATCAAGGCCGACCTGGACAGCTGCGAGAAGCGCAAGCTGACCGCCTCCGTCGCCGACCCGGAGAAGGTCACCGGCGTCGGCGCGTCGGGTGCGGAGATCACCGGCTGGACGGCGACGGTGTCGCAGAAGCTCGGCGAGGGCACGCAGCGCTACCGGGTGGGGATCGTCTCCTCCGGCACGAAGGTCGCCTACACCTTCTTGAACCCGCTCGCCGGCGGCTACGACTTCAGCGACGGCGAGTGGAAGATGGTCGCCGTCCGCGCGGGCCAGCGGATGACCCAGGTCCCCTGACCCCCAGCAGCCCGTGGCCGGGCCCCGAGCGCGCGGGACGGCCTCAGGTGCGGACCCGCCCGAGGGCCACGGCGGCCAGCATCAGCGCTCCGAGGGTCTCGTTGTCGGTCACCTCACCGCGGCCGATCATGGCCACCAGCTCCGCCCAGGGCACCCGGTGCACGGCGGTGATGCCCTCGGCCTCGGTCTCCCGGCCGCCGACCTCGGTCAGGTCGGTGGCCAGGTAGACCCGGCCCGGGGCGAGCGCCACGCCGTTGAGCGAGTCGACGGCGCCGATCGCCCGCCACGTCGCCGCCGCCAGCCCGGTCTCCTCGCGCAGCTCACGCCGTGCCGCCGCCAGCAGGTCCTGCCCGTCGGATCCGCCGGCCGGCACCTCCGGGGTGGCCCGGCCGGTCGGGTACCGGTCGACGGTGACCAGGACGACCTCGTCGGCAGCCGTGAGCGGGACGACGAACACCGCCGGCGAGCGCAGCTCGACCACGCCGTACAACCCGGGTCGGCCGTCGGGGTGCACGACCTCGTCCTCCCGGACCCGGATCCAGGGGTTCTCGTAGGCGGTGCGGCTGGCGGTGGTGGTCCACATGCGCCCCGATCCTGCCAACCGCCCTGGTCGGCCGCGCGCTGGGCCGGGACGCCGACGTGCCCCGGACCAGCGGGTCCGGGGCACGTCAGGTGGTCGTGCGGAGCGGCAGGGTCAGCTGAGCCCCTGCATGATCTCCCGCATCAGCTGGGCGGTCTCGCTCGGCGTCTTGCCCACCCGGACGCCTGCGGCCTCGAGAGCCTCCTGCTTCGCGGCCGCCGTGCCCGAGGAGCCGGAGACGATCGCGCCGGCGTGCCCCATCGTCTTGCCCTCGGGGGCGGTGAAGCCGGCGACGTACCCGACGACCGGCTTGGTGACGTTGGCCTTGATGTACTCCGCGGCCCGCTCCTCCGCGTCGCCGCCGATCTCGCCGATCATCACGATGGCGTCGGTGTCGGGGTCGTCCTGGAAGGCCTGCAGGGCGTCGATGTGGGTGGTCCCGATCACCGGGTCGCCGCCGATGCCGACGGCGGAGGAGAAGCCGATGTCGCGGAGCTCGTACATCATCTGGTAGGTCAGCGTGCCCGACTTGGAGACCAGCCCGATCCGGCCGGCCTTGGTGATGTCGGCCGGGATGATGCCCGCGTTGGCCTGCCCGGGCGAGATGAGGCCGGGGCAGTTCGGGCCGATGAGGCGGGTCTTCGAGCCCTGGGACAGGGTGAAGAACTCGGCGCTGTCCTTGACCGGGACGCCCTCGGTGATGACGACCGCCAGCGGGATCTCGGCCTCGATGGCCTCCACGACCGCGCCCCGGGTGAACTTGGCCGGCACGAAGATGACGGTCACGTTGGCGCCGGTCTCGGCCATCGCCTCGCCGACCGAGTTGTAGACGGGCACCGAGGTGCCGTCGAAGTCGACGGACTGGCCGCCCTTGCCGGGGGTGACGCCGCCGACGACGGCGGTGCCGGAGGCCAGCATCCGGGAGGTGTGCTTGCGTCCCTCGGAGCCGGTCATGCCCTGCACGATGACCTTGGATGCGTTGTTCAGGAAGATTGCCATGTTCGCCGTCCCTCAGTTCCCAGCCAGCTCGGCGGCGCGCTTGGCGGCGCCGTCCATCGTGTCCACCTGCTCCAGCCCGGGCAGCGCCGCCTCGGTGAGGATGCGCCGGCCCTCCTCCGCGTTGTTGCCGTCCAGCCGGACGACGAGCGGCTTGGTGACCGCCTCGCCCCGGCCCTCCAGCAGCTGGAAGGCCTGCACGATGCCGTTGGCCACCGCGTCGCAGGCGGTGATGCCGCCGAAGACGTTGACGAAGACGCTCTTCACCTGCGCGTCGCCGAGGATGATCTCCAGGCCGTTGGCCATCACCTCGGCGCTGGCGCCGCCGCCGATGTCCAAGAAGTTGGCCGGCTTCGGGTTCCCGGGGACGTCCTCGCCGGCGTAGGCGACGACGTCGAGGGTGCTCATCACCAGGCCCGCGCCGTTGCCGATGATGCCGACGGAGCCGTCGAGCTTGACGTAGTTGAGGCCCTTCTCCTTCGCCGCGTTCTCCAGCGGGTCGGTGGTGGAGTTGTCCACCAGGGCGGCGTGCTCGGGGTGCCGGAAGTCGGCGTTCTCGTCCAGGGAGACCTTGCCGTCGAGGGCGACGATCGAGCCGTCGCCGGTCTTGACCAGCGGGTTGACCTCGACCAGCGTGGCGTCGGCCTCGAGGTAGACCGTGCCCAGCAGCTGGAAGACCCGGGCCAGCTCGGCCGCGTCGGCCTGGTCGAACCCGGCGGCGGCGACGATCTCGTCGGCCTTGGCCTGGTCGATCCCGACCATCGGGTCGACGGGGATGCGGGCGAGGGCCTCGGGACGCTCGACGGCGAGCTGCTCGATCTCCACGCCCCCCTCCTTCGAGCACATGGCGAGGTAGCGGCGGTTGGCGCGGTCGAGCAGCAGGGAGAAGTAGTACTCCTCGGCGATGTCGGCGCCCTCGGCCACCATCACGGTCTGGACGACGTGGCCCTTGATGTCGAGCCCGAGGATCTCCTCGGCACGGGTGGCCGCCTCCTCGGGGGTCCGGGCGATCTTCACGCCACCGGCCTTGCCCCGGCCCCCGGTCTTCACCTGGGCCTTGACCACCACGACGGGGGAGCCGATCGAGGCTGCCGCGTCCTTGGCCTCGTCGGGCGTGGTCGCGGTGATGCCGCGCAGCACGGGGACCCCGTGCGCCTCGAACATGTCTCGGGCTTGGTACTCGTACAGATCCACAGCGCCTCCTGGTCGCGACCTGCGATGCTGGCAGGTCGACCGCTTCGGACACCCGGACCCGGCCCGGCCCCGGTGTCGGTCCGCCGCCGGCGGACCGGGGACGAGCCTAGTGGTTGGGGACCGGGCGGCGGCTGACGGGGTTCAGAGGCCGCGGTCGAGACCGACGTGGCCGCGGACCCAGCCGACGATGTCCGCCATCGTCGCCCCGGGGGTGAAGACCTCAGCCACCCCGAGCTCGAGCAGCGCGGCCCGGTCGCCGGGCGGGATGATCCCGCCGCCGAAGACGACGATGTCGGCGGCGTCGTTCTCGGCGAGCAGCTCCAGGACCCGGGCGAAGAGCGTCAGGTGCGCGCCGGACAGCACGGACAGCCCGACGGCGTCCGCGTCCTCGGCCAGCGCCGTCCGGACGATCTGCTCGGGGGTCTGGTGCAGACCGGTGTAGATGACCTCCATGCCGGCGTCCCGGAGCGCCCGCGCCACGACCTTGGCGCCGCGGTCGTGGCCGTCCAGTCCCGGCTTGGCCACCACGACGCGCAGCCGGCGGCCGGCCGCGGTCTGGTCCGAGGGCTCCACGGGGCCCAGGCTAGTGCGCGGCGCCACCGCCGCGAGGACGGCGCCGGCCGCAACTCCCGAAGAGGGGACCTAAGACCCTGCGGATCCGGTGGATACCCAGACCGTGGCTCCGTATCCTGGGGCAGGGCCTCCGCGCCCCCGGTCGGGACCGCAGCCCCGATGCGCCGCCCCCGCGTCGCAGCCCAGCACACCAGGAGACATCGCCGTGGTCGTCCCAGCGCCCCGACGTCCCGCCCGCCCGGGCGACGTCGCCGCCGGTGAACGCCGCTCCTGGCTCTCCACCGCCACCGCCGCGCTGGTCGTCTCCGCCCTCGGGCTCGCCCTGGCCGGTTCCATCACCGGGGTGGGGAGCGCCGAGTCCCGGCCCGCGGCCCCGGGTGCGGGGACGCGCCCGCCCGTGACGCAGGCCGCGACCCCCACGCCCGGCCCGTCGCTGCTCGAGACCTTCCGGTTCGGCGGGGACGGGGGCGAGCCGCTGCGCAAGGCGATCGTCGCCGAGCGCGCAGCGCAGCGGGCCGAGGAGCTGGCCAAGGACGCCGAAGCCCTCAGCCGCGCCGCCACCCAGGCCAGCAAGGAGGTCCGCGACGAGGGCCTCAGCGAGACCGAGCGGGCGACGCAGGCCGAGGGAGCCGAGCTGGCCGAGCAGGCGCTGGAGCGCGCCGGCGCCGCTCGTGGCGCCGCCGCGGCCACCCGGGCCGCCGTCGAGGCCGCTGCGCGCGCTGCTGCGGCCGAGGGAGCCGACGCCGAGGCGGCGCCCGCCGACCCGGGCGCCCAGCCCGGCACCCCGCCTCCGGCCGCCGCGCCACCCGTGCCGGGGACCCCGCCCGTCGCCTCCAGCAGCGGCGGCGTCTCCCCCGTCCCCGGGGCCGTCGTCGGGGCGAGCTTCGGCCAGTACGGGCTGTGGTCGCGCTACCACACCGGCCTCGACTTCCGGGCTGCCTACGGCGTCCCCATCCGGGCCGTGAAGTCCGGCGTCGTGCTCTACGCCGGCAGCACCGGCAGCTGGGCCGGCAACCACGTCGCCGTCCAGCACGGCGACGGGATGACCACCATGTCGTCGCACATGTCGTCGATGACCGTGTCGGCCGGGCAGACGGTCTCCGCCGGTCAGGTGATCGGCTACGTGGGTCAGACCGGTCGGGCGTTCGGCGCCCACCTGCACTTCGAGCTCTACCCGGCGGGTGTGAAGCACGGCGACGTCTACCGGGCCGTCGACCCCATCCCGTGGTTGCGCTCAGCCGGTGTGAACACCCGCTGACGCCCGTCCGCCGAGATGTCGGTCACACCACCGTGTGCGCTGAGCGTGCGGGGGTAAGGGGCGTCTTGGTCCTCTGTTACACATCCGTTATTGTTCTAGTCGTCCAACGCGGGGTCGTCCCGCAGGGCCTCGGGGAGTCGGACCACGCACACCTGTTCTGAGGCTGGACCGCCCGTGCCGTCGTCCGTAGGAGATCCTGAGTGCCGAAGTCAACCACGCCGGACGCCCCCGCGCGTCGTGCGCTGATTGAGGACATCAGGGACGACCGTCGGGGCTGGTTGCAGCACGGTGCGGCGGCGCTCGCGGTCTCGCTGCTCGGCCTCGGGGTCGCCGGCTCCGTCGTCCTGACCGGGAACGCCGAGCAGTCCCAGCTGGCGGTGCCCAGCGCACCGGCCGCCGTCAGCGCCGCCCCCGGTGTGAAGCTGCCCGCGGCCTTCGACCGGAACGCCTCGACGACCAGCCGGGACAGCGACGACCGCCCCGCCCTGGACCAGGCCAAGCTGGAGAGCCTGGCCGACCAGCGCGCCGAGGAGCTGGCCAAGACCGACGACCAGATCACGCAGGTGGCGACCTCCAAGGCCGCCGACGCCCGCGACAAGACCTTGGAGTCGGCCGCGGAGGCGGCGCAGAAGCAGGCGGTGCTGATCAAGAAGAACGCCGACGCCAAGCGGGCCGCCGAGCTGGCGCAGCGTGCCGCCCCCGCCGCGTCGTCGGAGTCGGAGCCGGAGTCCCCCCGCCAGGCGCCGGAGACCACCGAGCCGGCCGAGAGCGCGCCGGTCAACGCGACGGGCAAGAGCTGCATGCCGGTCCGGGGCGGCTACAGCATCGCCGCCCGGTTCGGCCAGGTCGGCTCCTGGTCCCGCTACCACACCGGCATGGACTTCTCCGCGCCCGTCGGCACCCCGCTGCAGGCCCCGGCCTCTGGCGTCGTCACCAACGCCGGCTCTGGACCGGCCAGCGGCTGGGCCGGCAACTACGTGGCCATCCGCCACTCCGACGGCACCTCGTCGCTGTCCGCCCACATGTCGACCGTCTCGGTCAGCGTCGGCCAGACGGTGACCGCCTGCCAGAACGTCGGCGCCGTCGGCATGACCGGCCGCACCTTCGGCCCGCACGTCCACTTCGAGATCTACCCCTCCGGCATCACCCCGGGCGACGTCTACAAGGCGGTCAACCCGCAGAGCTGGTTGGGTGCGCAGGGCGTGACGCCGTAGGTCTGCGCGGCCCCGCCGCACCCCGTTCCCACCGCCGCCCCGACCTCGGGCCGGCGGTGGTCGCGTCTCCGGCCCCCCTCCGGCCCCCTCCGAGCCCCCCTCCCCCTGGGGGCCCCACTTCACACCCCGGCGGTGGCCGCCACACCCTCTGCAAGGGGTGTGGCGCCCACC
>BAAAJN010000008.1:0-278466 GCA_039527025.1 Microlunatus lacustris | reverse complement strand
CAGAGTCAGACCAGGCACGGGTTACTTAGTGCATATTTGGCATTGACTTTAAGCACGCTGTTAAGTTCTCAAGACTCGCTCACACACCGCACCAGGCATTTCACTTCCCGGCTTGGGGCAACTCGACTTACTCTAGTCAGGCTCTCCACCGGAGTCAAATCCGGCTTCCAGCTCGACCCCACCGTCATAAGCCTGTTCCTGCCGCCTCTGGGCGGACAGCAACCTTGTGCTCAAGGTGGTGGTGGTGCCCGAGGCCGGCCACCAAGTCTTCCGACTGGCGTCCCGCACCCTCAGGGCTCGGACTACGTTACCCGCGCTTCCCCAGGAGGTCAACTCCGGTTCCGCAGTCCTGTCGCGCCATCCACGGGCTCGTGCACCCCGTGAAGGCTTCGCCACGCTACACCCCGGCTCGACCCGGCTCAAGCCCAGCCGCCGGGGCGAGCAGCCGGAGCCGGCAGCAGGCTCAGTGCACGTGGTCGCGCCAGTCCGCCGGCACGCGCCCCGCGGGCCCCGGAACCGGCTGGGCGGTCGGCCGGTGCTCGGGAGGAGCCAGATCCGGGCCTGACTCGAAGAAGGCCTCGTCGCCGTAGCGGTAGAACCAGGTCTCCCCCGGCTCGAAGCTGCGGATCAGGTCGTGGCCGGACCTCGTCGCGTGCGCCGTCGCGTGCTGCGACGGTGAGGTGTCGCAGCACCCGACGTGCCCGCAGGTGCCACAACGGCGCAGGTGCACCCACCACCCTCCGGAGGTCAGGCACTCGACGCACCCGGTACCGCTCGGCGGCACGGCGAGGTCCAGGTCGTCCAGCTCGGTCATGCGGGCCTCCTGTGCTCACCGGACAGTCCGCTGCCGAGGCTACGACCTCAGGTGCCGCTCGGCCGGGTCACCCCGAACCGGGTTGAGCGACGAGACGGAGATCCGGGAGGGTGTCCCCCGTGCCGAGACCTCCCCGAGACGACGTGGGTCCCGACGGCCGGGGCGGGATCACCGCCGAGCTGGTCAGCCGCCTCCTGGCGGAGCAGTTCCCCGCCTGGTCCGGTCTTGCCGTCCGGCCGGTGCCGACGGACGGCTGGGACAACCGCACCTACCGGCTGGGCGGGGATCTGGCGGTCCGGCTGCCGAGCGCCGCCGGCTATGCGGCGGCTGTGGCCAAGGAGGACCGCTGGCTGCCCCGGTTGGCGTCATCGCTACCGCTCCGGGTGCCCGAGCCGGTGGCCACCGGCCGTCCCGGCTCCGGCTACGCCTGGTCGTGGTCGGTCCGGCGCTGGATCGAGGGGCGCCCGGTGCTCGGCGCAGCCCCGGCCGACCTCGTCTCCTTCGCACGGCAGCTGGCCCACTTCCTCGCCGTGCTGCAGAGCCTGGAGGCGAGCGACGGTCCCCCGCCGGGCGCGCACTGCTTCCACCGGGGCGGTGCGCCCGCGTTCTACGACGCCGAGGTGCGCGACGCGCTGGCCGTCCTGGGCCCAACGGTCGACGGCGAGGCCTGCTGGGCCGTCTGGACCGACGCGCTGGCGTCGTCCTGGTCGGGCCCGCCCGTCTGGTTCCACGGGGACATCGCCCCGGGGAACCTGCTGCTGGACGACGCCGGCGCTCTGACCGCGGTGATCGACTTCGGCACCTGCGGCGTCGGCGACCCCGCCTGCGACCTCGTCATCACCTGGACGCTGCTCCGCGGCGAGGCGCGGACCGCCTTCGTCGACGGCGTCGGGCTGGACGAGGAGACCTGGGCGCGCGCCCGTGGATGGGCGCTCTGGAAGGCGCTGATCATGCTCTCGGCTGGCGGTGCGGACGCCGACGAGCACCGCACGGTGGTCGACGAGGTGCTCGCCGACCACCGGCGGGGCTGAGCTCAGAGCGTCGTCATCCCGCCGTCGACGCGGAAGATCGCGCCCGTGGCGTAGCTGGACTCGTCGCTGGCCAGGTAGACCATGATCCCCTCCACGTCCTGGGGCGTGCCGGGCCGACCCAGCGGGATGCGGGAGATGATCGCCGCCCGGTCCTCGGGGTCTCCGCTGATCGTGCTGACCAGAGGCGTCTCGGTGTAGCCCGGGACGACGGTGTTCACCCGGATCCCCCGACCGGCGTAGGCCTTGGCGACGGCCCGGGCCATCCCGTGCATGCCGGCCTTGGAGCTGGAGTAGGCCGTGAAGTCCTGACCTTCGCCGTTCAGCCCCGTCGGGGAGCCGGTGAGGATGATCGAGCCTCCCCCGCCGGCGAGCATCGTCCGGACCGCGTGCTTCAGGGTGAGGAAGGTCCCGGTCAGGTTGACCGCGACCGTCCGCTGCCAGACCTCGAGCTCGAGGTCGGCCACCTGGGCGTCCTGCCCGAAGAGCTGGACGCCCGCGTTGGCCACCACGACGTCCGGCCCGAAGCCCGCGTCGAGCGCCGTCGCGAAGCCGGCGACCACGGAGGCCTCGTCGGCGACGTCCAGGGCCACCGCCAGCGCGCGGTCCTGTCCGACTGCCACCCGGCGGGCGGCCTCGAGGTCGCGGTCGGTGACCACCACCCGGGCCCCCTCGGCGAGGAAGCGCTCCGCCACCCCCTGGCCGATGCCGGACCCGGCGCCGGTGACCAGGGCCGTCCTGCCTGCCAACCGTTCCGTCATGACCCGGTCCTCAGCGGTTGATCGCGTCGAGGTGGAGCATCTGCTGGAGGACGTGGTCCAGCTCGTCGTCGGCGAAGATCGACTTCCAGTCCTCCTTGACGATCTTGTCGCGGCCGTAGTCCATGGCGATCAGGCAGGCGTCGGAAAAGGGGTTGTCCCCGCGCAAACCGTTGGCCAGCGCGACCTGGACGTGGCCCATCAGCATGGCCCGCGCGGCCGGCTCCGGCACCCCGACGGTGTGGATCGTCTCCTGCAGCGCCTCGTTGAGCAGCGCCCCGACCATGCAGGCCACCACCTCGACCAGCGTCGGCTCCAGGTAGGCCAGCTGCTTCACGCTCACCCAGTGCACGTCGAGGACCGGGGCGTACATCAGCGTGATGACCTCCTCGGCCACCGCCCGCTTGGCCAGGTCGTCGGACTCGAAGGCCGCGACGACCTCCTGCGGCGCGGCGATGCCGCCGAAGGTGTCCTCGAGCTCGGCCTGGGTCTTGCGCTGCAGGAAGACCGACGGGTGGCACGGGTGCGCGACGGCGTACTCGACGTCGGCGCGCCGGAACAGCAGGTTGGCGTAGGCGGCAGCCGGGTCCAGGGTCAGCACGACCGCCCCCGTCTTCAGCTGCGGGACGACCTCGGCCGACACCGGCGCCAGGGCCACGTCCGGCACGGCCAGGATCACCACGTCGGCGTCCGCGACGGCGTCGGCCGTCTCGGTGACGGTGCGGCCGGCGTCGGTCGTGCGCTGCCGGCCGGCCGCGGAGTTCTCGCTGTAGTGGACGGTGTGCTCGCTGCGCTGCAGGTTGTTCGAGACCCGCATGCCCATCTTGCCGCCGGCTCCGACGACCGCGATGGTCAGGTTCTGGCTCATGACTGGATGCTCCTCAGGTAGGAAAGGTTGTGCTCGGTCCACCGCTGCTCGAGGGCGATGGTGGTGGCGCTGTCGCCCTGCCAGGGCAGCCAGTGCTCGACGATGCGGCTGATGCCGCGGGCCTCGGGCTGGACGAGGGCGACCATCTCGGCGTAGGGCAGCAGGCCCTCGCCGAGCGGGCAGCCGACCAGGCTGAACCCCACCCACCCGTCCTGGCGGGTGAAGTGGAAGTCCTTCACGTGCAGGTTCGTCACGTGCGGAGCCGTCCGCCGGACCGTGTCCAGCGGCAGCTCCAGCGCGGCGACGCAATTGGCCGGGTCCAGGCAGATGCCCAGCGCCGGGGAGTCGACGGCCTCGACCACGTCGACGAGGGTGACGACCGGGACCTGCTCGTAGGTCTCCAGCGCCAGGCTGACGCCCGCGGCCTGGTAGCCGGGCACCGCCGCGGCGAGCAGCCCGACGGCCTCGTCGCGGCCGGGGCGGTGGGCGCCCGCGTTCAGCATGCTGCGGACCAGCGTGACGTCCAGCCGGTCGGCCAGCCGCAGGTAGCGGGTCAGGTGCTCGACGCTGATCCCCCGGGTGCCCAGCTCGAGGGTGATCCCCAGCGCGGCGGCCGTCGCCCGGACGGCGTCCAGGCGTGGGCCGTCCCAGGTCTCGATCTCGGGGTAGTCGCAGATCTGGAAGCGGTCGACCCCCGCCGCTGCGGTCTGCTCCAGCATCGCTTCCAGACTCAGCGGCGCGGCTGCGCTGGGGTGCCACTGCCAGAAGAAGGCGTAGGTGCCCAGACCGGTGCTCATGGAGGCCGAGCCTGCCGGTACCGCACTGATCTGTCAACCGGTTGACCAATTCGGGTCAACCGGTTGACCAGTCCTTGTCCGATGCGTGACGGCGCCCCTAGGCTTCGGCTGTGCCCGACCTTCCGCCGACCGACCCGGCCACACTCAGCCTCGGCGGGAACATCGCCAGCACCTCGGTGGTCACCGCGGTGACGCGGCGGCTGCTCGACCACTTCACCTCGGGCACGGTGGCCCCGGGCTCCCGGCTCCCCCCCGAACGCCGGCTGGCCGAGACCTTCGGCGTCGGGCGCTCCGCCGTGCGCGAGGCGCTGGCCGCGCTCGAGGTGCTCGGCGTGGTCGAGGTCCGGCCGGGATCGGGTACCTACCTGCGGAGCCGCACCTCGGAGCTGCTGCCGCAGACGCTGTCCTGGGGGATGCTGCTGGGCGAGCCCAAGACCCGGGAGCTGGTGCAGGTCCGGCACGGTCTCGAGGTGCAGGCCGCGCGGCTGGCCGCGACCGCGATCGACGACGACGGCGTGGGTGCGCTGGCCGGGCACCTGGCGGCCATGCGCGCCGCCGGGTCGGACTTCGCGGCCTTCGCGGCCGCCGACCTGCGCTTCCACCAGGAGCTCGCTGAGCGGGCCAGCAACCCCCTGCTGGACCAGATGCTGCAGAGCGTCCGCTCGCTCATCCGGGTCTGGGCCGAACGGGCGGTCAGCGACGCCGAGCACGTCCGGGTCACCTGCGCCGAGCACGCGGCGGTGGTCGCCGCGCTCGAGACGCGCGACCCGGACGCGGCCGCGCGGGCGATGGACCTGCACATGGACAGCGCCGGGGCCCGGCTGCTGGCCGCGGTGGAGGCGGGCGCGTGAGCGAGGACGGCACGGTCGACGTGGTGGAGGCTCGCAGCGGGAGGCCGACGACCGACCTGCGGCACGGTCGCTGGAGCCTGCAGGTCCGCGGTGACGAGGTCGCCGACGTCTGCTTCGACGGGCAGCTGCTGCTGCGGGCGGTGCGCCCGGTGGTCCGGGACGCGGACTGGAACACCGTGCCGGTGCGGGTGGTGTCGTCGGCGGGTCCCTCGACAGGCTCGGGGAGCGGGGGCGGCCCGGGGAGCGGGGGCGGCTCGGGGAGCGGGAGCGGGGGCGGCTCGGGGAGCGGGGGCGGCTCGGGGAGCGGGAGCGGGGGCGGCCCGGGGAACGGGGGCGGCTCGGGTCGCCTGGTGCTGCGGCGGTCGCTGCGCTTCGAGGCCGAGGGCCTCGACTACGCGGGAGAGCTGACCCTCACCCTCGATGAGGAGTCCCTGGTGGTGGACTTCGCCGGCGAAGCCGCGTCGGCCTTCGCGCGGAACCGGGTGGGACTCGTCGTGCTGCACCCGGCCGCCTGCGCCGGATCGGCCGTCTCGGTGCGGCACACCGACGGACGGGTCGAGGAGGCACGCTGGCCGGAGGCCATCAGCCCGCACCAGCCGTTCCTGGACGTGGCCGGCTTCGCCTGGACCGTGGGCGGCTTGACCGCCCGGCTGGACCTGGCGGGCGACGTCTTCGAGACCGAGGACCAGCGGAACTGGACCGACGCCTCGTTCAAGACCTACTCGACGCCGCTGTCGCTGCCCTTCCCCGTGCCGCTCGCGGTCGGCGACCGGGTGGCGCAGACGGTGCGCCTGGCGGTCGCCGGGCGGGCTGCGACGACGTCCGCCACCGCGACCGACGTGATCAGGGTCGGCGGTCCGACGGGCGGCACGGTGCCTCCGCTGAGCCTGGGCGCCGCCCTCTTCCCACCCCCGACCGACCCCCTCGAGCTGGCGGGCGTCGACGCCGTGCTGGTCGAGCTGACCGGGCCCGAGGACCACTGGCCGGCGCTGCTGGACGAGGCCGGTCGGCAGGCCGCGGCTCTCGGCGCCGGGCTGGACGTGCGGCTCGTCGCCGCCGACCCCGAGGTCCTGCGGCGGACGGTCCAGGCGCTGGCCGGGCGCCCGGTGCGACGGCTGGCCGCCTTCGACCCCGACGGCCACCTCAGCACCGGACCGCTCTGGGCCGCGCTGCGGGACGAGGCCGCCCGGCAGGGCGTGGGCGCCACCCTGCTCGGCGGCACCCGCGCCCACTTCACCGAGCTCAACCGCCGCCAGGGCGACCTGCCGGCGGACGCCGGAGCGCTCACCTTCAGCCTGACCCCGCAGATGCACGCCACCGAAGTGCCGCACGTCCTCGACAGCCTCGCCGTGCAGCGCACGGTGGTGGAGAACGCCGTCCGGATCGCGGCGGGACGGCCGCTGCACGTCGGACCAGTCACCCTGGCCCGGCGGTTCAACGCGGTGTCCACCGGCCCTCGCCCCGACCCGGCGACCGAGGCCGCCCGCGCCGTCGACCCCCTGCTGGACACCGCGCTGGCCGCGGCCTGGTCCCTGGCCAGCGTGGCCGCGCTGGCCGTGCCGGGCGTCGCGGGTCTGACGTACTTCGAGACGACCGGACCCCGCGGGCTGGTCGACGACGACGGCCGGGCACGCCCGGTGGCGGCCGTGCTGGCCCGGGTGACCGCCCTGCGGGGGCGGTCGCGGCTGGACGCCGACGTCCCGGCGGGGCTCGCCGCGCTGGCCGTGCAGGACACCCGCGGCACCGTGGTCCTGCTGGCCAACCTCACGGCGCAGCCGCGGACCGTCCCCCTCAGGTCCGTCCAGGGCGGGTCCGCGTCGGCCGAGCTCGCGGCCTGGGGCACCGCCGAGGTCCGACTGGGCTGAGCACCGCCGCGACGGTCAGGCGGTCAGCACGACCTTGACGTGCGCCCCGGACGCCGAGGCGGCGAAGGCCGCGGCGACCTCGGCGAAGGGGAACTGCGCCGTCACCAGGTCGGCGGCCCGGACCTCGCCGGCGGCCACCATCGCCGTGGCCACCGCGATGTCCTCGGGCAGGTAGGTGGCGCTGCCCTGGACCCGCACCTGCTGGTCCTGGATCAGGGCCAGCGGGAGCTCGATCCCCCCGCTCGGCACCCCGACGACCACCACGGTGCCGGCCTTGAGCGCCATCGCGACGGCCTGCGGGACGGTGGACCGGCTGGCCACGCAGTCGAAGACGGCGTCGGCCGACTCCCCCAGCGCCGCCCGCACCTGGCCGACGGCGTCCGGCGCGGCGGCGTCGACCACGGCATCCGCACCGGAGCGCAGCGCGAGCTCACGCTTGGCCGCCAGCGGGTCGGTCATCACCACGGCTCGCGCGCCCGCCCGGCGGACGGCGGCCAGCATGAGCAGTCCGATGGTCCCGCAGCCGATGATCGCGACGGCGGACCCGGTCAGGTCACCGGCCAGCCCGACGGCGTGCACGGGGGTGGAGAGCGGCTCGATGAGCGTGGCGTCCAGGTCGCTGACCTCGTCGGGGACGGGGTGCAGCCGGTTCGCCGGCAGGGTGAAGTAGTCCGCCATCCCGCCCTGCTCCCACCCGCAGCCGAAGAACCGCAGGTTCTCGCAGAGGTTGCTGCGGTCGGTCCGGCACATCTTGCAGTCCCAGCACGGCAGGGTCGGCTCGACGGTCACCCGGTCCCCGGGCTGCACGCCGTCCACCCCGGCACCGACGGCGCGGACCACCCCGACCACCTCGTGGCCGGGCCGGTACGGCAGCGAGACGAACGGGTGGTGGCCGGCCGCCGCATGGGTGTCGGTCCCGCAGACCCCGGCCAGCACCGTCTGCACCAGGGCCTCGCCCTCGCCCGGCGACGGCACGTCGGCCTCGACGACGTCGATGCGGTCGGGGCTGACGACGACGCGCCGCATGCGGCTGGTCGGGGTGCTGGTCACGATTCCTCCGGTCCGGGTGGGGCGACGGTTCCGCCGCCCCGGGAGCGTAACCAGCCCCGGCCGGGGCGGCGGACGGCGCACCTCAGGTCGTCGGCACCCACACCCGCATGGCCCCCTCGGCCCGGTTGCCCCAGGCGAAGTAGGGCACGGCGGTGATCGGCACCTGCTCCTGCGTCGACGCCGCCGCCGCGGCCGCGCTGCCGTAGGGCCACCAGCTCGCCGCCGGCCGGCCGCGGACGGCACCGGTGGCCCGGACCAGCACCACCGGGCCGAGCTCGGCGTCCTCGGCCGCGGTCTCCAGCGGCTGGTCGGTGGCCAGCACGAGGTCGTCCAGCCGGCGTCCGTCGTGGTCGACGCCTTCGAGGCAGTAGACGAGCGGACCGCGTTCCACCGCGACGCAGCCGCGGTCCACGTCCAGCCGCGGGTCGGCGGCGGTCAGCCGCGGCTCCAGCGGCAGCTGCAGCACCACCTCGTCCCCCGCCGTCCAGGGACGCTCGACCCGCCACCAGCCGTCGGCGGCGGCGCCCTCGACCGCGTCCCCGTTGACGGCCAGGGTGGCCCCCTCGGCCCAACCGGGTACCCGCAGCGCCAACGTCCACGAGGTGTCTGGCCCGTCCTCGACTCGGACCGAGACGGCGCCGTCCCAGGGGTAGTCGGTGGTCACGGCGACCCGGGCCTCGCCGCCGGCGACCTCGGCGGCGAAGGTGCCGGTCATGTACTGGTGCAGGGCCAGCGACCGCTCGTCGGAGAGCAGCACGTAGTGCTCCAGCGAGGCGAGCAGCCGCATCACGTTCGGGGGGCAGCAGGCGCAGCGGAACCAGGGCACCCGGACGTAGTCGCCGTCGTCCCCGCTGGACACATGGCCGTCACGGACCTGCAGCGGGTTGGCGTAGATGTAGCGCTCGCCGTCCAGCGACAACCCGGCCAGGAAGCCGTTGTAGAGCGTGCGCTCCAGCAGGTCGGCGTACTTGGCCTCCCCGGTGATCATCAGCATCCGCCAGCTGAGCTGGACCGAGGCGATGGCGGCGCAGGTCTCGCAGTAGCTGCGCTCGTTCGGCAGCTCGTAGGGGTCGCCGAAGGCCTCGTCCCGGTGGTGCGCGCCGACCCCGCCGGTGAGGTAGGTCTTGGTCGCCACCATCTCGGTCCACAGCCGCTCGAGGGCGGTCAGCAGGGTGGCGTCACCGGTCTCGACGTAGACGTCGGCCACCCCCGCCAGCAGGTAGAGCTGGCGGACGGCGTGGCCCTCGGCGGTCTGCGCCTCACGGACCGGCACGTGGTCCTGCCAGTAGTGACGGCCGAACTTGTCGGCGCCGAGCAGCCCGTGGCCGCGCCGGTCGACGAAGTAGACGGCCAGGTCGAGGTAGCTGCGCTCGCCGGTCTCCCGGTACAGCTCCACCAGGGCGGTCTCGATCTCCGGGTGCCCGCAGACGCCGTCCACCTGCCCGGGGCCGGTGCCGAAAGCCTGGACGGCGAGGTCGGCCACCCGGCGGGCGGTGGTCAGCAGACCCTCGTCGCCGCTGCTGCGGTGCAGGGCCACCGCGGCCTGGACGAGGTGGCCGGCGCAGTAGAGCTCGTGACCCCAGGGCAGCTGGACGAACCGCTCGCCCGGGAAGCGCACCTGGAAGTGCGAGTTGAGGTAGCCGTCCTCCTGCTGCACCGCGGTGAGCAGCTCGGCGCTCTCCGCCACCCGGCTGAGCAGCTCCTCCGCCGGCGCCGAGGCCAGGTCGGGGTCGTCGAGGGTCCAGGCCACGGCCTCCAGCCACTTGTAGAGGTCGGAGTCCAGGAAGGGCAGGTCGTTGACGTACTCCCCGCTCACCCGGGCCGCCGCCAGCTCCAGGTTGTGGAAGTTCCCGGCCTCGTGCAGCCGGTCCCAGCCCTGGGGGACGCAGACGTCGCGGTTGACCTGGCGGCGGCCGGCCCAGAGGCCGCCGGTGATGCGGCCCTCGAGGGCGGGACGCAGGGCCACGGTGCTGGCGTCGGTGAGGCGGATCGGGCCTGCGGTGCGGCGACCGGTGGCGGTCATCGGGGTCCTCTCGTGGGCGGGCGGGCGGTCCGGCGCCGAGTGGTCAGCACCGGGGCCGGTTCCAGCCGATCTCAGTTCCGACCGGCCGGCGACCGGCTACATGGACCACGGTTCGGCGTGCGCGTCGACCTCGTCGGACCAGCGGCGCTGGAGGTCCTCGAGCTCGGCCAGCACGTCGGCGTCGAGCCCGCCGCTGCCCTGGCTGGCGGCCACCAGCTCGTCCAGGTGCTCGGGGCGGCTGGTGGAGCCGACGGTGGTGACCACCTGCGGGTAGCTGCGGACGAAGCGGAAGCAGAACTCGGGCCAGCTGGCCACCCCGGAACGCTCGAAGACCGGCGCCACGGCCGCGGCCCGCTCCTGGAGGTAGGGCTTCCAGGCGGCGCCCGGCACGTCGCGGAGCACCTGCACCGGCGCGCCGCAGACGGTGCGCATGGAGATGATGCTGGTGCCGCGCTCGCGGAGCTCGTCCCACAGCGGGTTGGCCGCGAAGCGCTGCAGCGGGTTCAGATAGGTGATGACGCCCTCGACCAGGCCGTCGAGGTGGCCGGCGCGGAGGGCCTCCAGCGGCGCCGCGCTGGTCCACGGGAAGATCTCGAGGACGAAGCGGCCCACCAGTCCTTCCTCGCGCAGCGCCCGCAGGCCGTCCAGCGCCGAGTCGCCGGTGACGAGGTCCTCGGCCAGCCGGCCGACCGGGCTCAGCTGGCCCAGCGCGATCGAGCCGATCCCCAGCGGCGCGAGGTTCTCGGTGAGGACGCCGCGGACGTCGTCTGCGGACCCGCCGCCCAGCTTGACGATGAGCGGCGGGATGGCGTCGGGGTCCTCGGCGAACGCCTCGCCGAGCACCTCCAGCGCGTGGTCGTACTGGCGTGAGGTGTGCATCCACAGCCTTTCCGCCAGCGCGGTCCGGGCCATGGCGAGCTGAGAAGCGCGGGGGACGTCAGGGTGTCCGAGGCGGGTGGTGCCGTAGACGAACGGGGGCAGGTCGGCGAGGGGTCGGGCCACGGGGTGACGCTAGCCGCTCGCCGTCGCGCCCCGGACACCTGGTCAACGCGCGGCCGCGGGTCTAGGTTCAGCGCTGGGGGTTGCCATGGACCTGCGGGAGACGGTGCGGAGCCACTACAGCCGCGCGGGTCTGGCCGAGGTGGTGCTGGCCGCGGTCGAGGAGAGCGGCGCCGATCCCGCTCACCTGCGTCCCGGCGACCTCGGCGCGGTGGACCAGCTGCACCTGGGCGGCGCCTCGGCCACCGCGCACCTGATCGGGCGGCTGGACCTCGGACCCGCGACGCCGCTGCTGGACGTGGGCGGCGGGCTGGGCGGCCCTGCGCGGGGCCGCGGCGCACCACTGGGGCTGCCCAGTGGTCAGCCTCGACCTCTCCCCCGACTTCGTGCGGGCCGCCCGCGTACTCACCGAGCGCGTGGGCCTGGCCGACCGGGTGGAGCACCGAGAGGGCTCAGCCGACCAGCTGGACCTGGAGACCGGGCGCTCCGCCCGCGCGATGATGCTGCACGTCGGCATGAACCTGCCTGACAAACCGGCCGTCTTCGCCGAGGTCCGGCGGGTGCTGGTCGAGGGCGGGCTGTTCGGGCTCTTCGAGCAGGTCCGCGTAGGTGACGGACCGCTGATCTACCCCCTTCCCTGGGCCGAGGACGCATCGTCGTCCTTCCTCACCGACCTCGACGGTCTGACCGTGGCGCTGCGGGCGGCCGGGTTCACGGTCGAGGAGATCGAGGACCGCACAGCGTCGGTCACCGAGGGCGCTCCCGGGAGCAGCGGACCACCCGCGCTCACCCCCGCGACCGTCTTCGGCCCGGGCTTCGTCGAGCGGCTGCGGAACGACGTCGCCGCCGTCCGCGCCGGTTCGCTCGCCCCGGTCGTGGTGCTGGCGCGGGCGGTCTGAGCGTCGGCGCCCGGCCCTTCGACGAGCTCAGGGAGCGGGGGCACTTCGACGGGCTCAGGGGGCGGTCGTCAGCCCGTGATGCCGTAGCCGCGGGCCAGCTGGCGGGCGACGGTGACCGAGTCGACCAGCGGGTGCAGGGCGAAGGCCGTGACGAGGGCGTCCGGGTCGCGGTCGCGGGCGGCCGTGATGGTGCGCTGCTCCACCTCCTTGACCTGCTGCACCAGGCCCAGCTGGTGCCCGGTCAGCGGGGCGGTGGCCAGCGGCCGGGCGCCGGTGGCGTCGACCAGGCACGGGACCTCGACGACGGCGTCGGCGGGCAGCCCCGGCAGGGTCGAGCCGTTGCGGACGTCGAGGATCATCGTCGTCGTCTCCCCGCGCAGCACCGCGGCCATGTAGGCCAGGGCCACGCCCTCGTAGCCACCGCCGGCCAGGTCGGCCTCGGAGCGCTCGTCGCCGTCGCCGCGGACCTCGGCCAGGTAGCTGGCGTCGCGCTCGCGGCGGACCCGTCGCCAGTGCTCCAGCGCCCGCTCCGGCTCGGCGGCGACGTCGGTGTAGAAGCGGGCCTGCGAGCTCAGCAGCTGGTCGCCGCGGGTCTGCGGTTCCGCGCGGATCGCGGCCACCGCGTCCCGGGTGAAGTAGTAGTAGTACAGGTACTCGTTCGGCAGCGCCCCCAGCGCGGACACCCAGTCCGCGCCCAGCAGCCGGGCCTCCTCGATGGTGGCCAGCGCCGCCGGGTCGGCCAGCAGCGCGGGCAGCACGTCGACGCCGTCGTGCACCAGCGCGCGCAGCCAGCCCAGGTGGTTCAGCCCGGCGTAGTCGGCGTGCGTGCGCGCCGGGTCCAGGCCGAGCGCGAGGGCAGCGCGGCGGGCCAGCGCGACGGGTGAGTCGCAGATGCCGACCACGCGGGAGCCGAGCTCGGCCGCCATCGCCTCGGTGATCATCCCGGCGGGGTTGGTGAAGTTGATGACCTGCGCCCCCGGCGCCACCCGGTTGACGGTGCGGGCGACCTCCAGCGCCACCGGGATGGTCCGCCAGCCGTAGGCGATCCCGCCCGGGCCCGTCGTCTCCTGCCCCAGCACGCCGAGGTCGAGCGCGACGTGCTCGTCGCGCGACCGGCCCGCCAGCCCGCCCACCCGCACGGCGGAGAAGACGACGTCGGCGCCCTCCAGCGCCTGCTCCAGCACGGTGCTGGTCGAGACGCGTGGGGCGTCCGGCACCCCCTCGGCCTGCTGGGCCAGCACCCGGGCGACGACGTCCAGCCGGGTCTGGTCGACGTCGTGCAGCACCACCTCGTCGATCCGCGGCTCGCCGTGGTCGGCGAGCAGGGCGCCGTGGACCAGCGGGACGCGGAAGCCACCGCCGCCGAGGACGGTCAGTCGGGGCATGGACGCGAGACTACCGGCGACCCGCTCCGGGCCGTCCGGGTCGGGCCGCCGGCGAGGGGCCAGACTGGTCCCGGGACCGGAGCCACCGGGACCACCGGCGAGCGGAGGCGCGGACGTGACGGCACCCGGGGAGACGACCGTTCCCGCGGCGGATCCGGTCCCCTTCGACCTCTTCGTGCACGGTACCGTCTTCCTCGACCTGATCTTCACCGGGTTGTCGTCCTTCCCGCCGCCCGGCGTGGAGACCCACGCCAGCGGCATGGGGTCCTCCCCGGGCGGGGTGGCGAACCTGGCCACGGCGGCCAGCCGGCTGGGGCTGCGCACCTCCTTGGCCGCGGCCTTCGGCGACGACGTCTACGGCGAGTTCTGCTGGCGGACGCTGGCCGACCAGGAGGGCATCGACCTCTCCTGCTCGCGCACCTTCGAGGGCTGGCACTCCCCCGTCACCGTGTCGATGGCCACCCAGGGCGACCGGAGCATGGTCACCCACGCCCACGACGCCCCGCTGCCGGCGAACGCGATGATCGGCCACCCACCGCCCTCCCGGGCTGTCGTGGTCGACCTCGCCTCCGGCTGGTCGGCCGAGACCGATGCACCGTCCTGGGTGGACCTCGCCCGGGCCGACGGCGCCCTGGTGTTCGCCGACGTCGGCTGGGACGAGACCCAGGAGTGGTCGCCCAGCACACTGGAGCCGCTGTCCTCCTGCCACGCGTTCGTGCCCAACGCGGCCGAGGCGATGGCCTACACCCGGACCGACACCCCGCGGGACGCCCTCTACGCGCTGGCCGACCTGGTGCCGCTGGCGGTGGTGACGAACGGCCCGCACGGGGCGCTGGCCATCGACGCCAGCACCGGCGAGGAGGCGGAGGTGCCGGCGCTGCGGGTGCCCGCCATCGACCCCACCGGAGCCGGGGACGTGTTCGTCAGCGGGCTGGTGCTGGGCACGCTGAACGGCTGGCCGCTGGCCGACCGGCTGGCGCTGGGGGCGCTGTGCTCGGCGCTGGCCGTGCAGCAGTTCGGCGGCTCGCTGGCGGCGCCGGGCTTCGGCGACGTCCTCGACTGGTGGCACGGGGTGACCGGCGCCGAGGGGGCGAGCGCCTACCTGACCTCGCTGCGCCGGCGGTACGCGTTCCTGGACGGCCTGAGCGTCCCGCAGCCGGTCCGGGAGCGGCGCTGGGCGGCCGCCACCATCGGCCGGACGCGCCCGCTGGACTGATCCCGGGGACGGGTCGGAGGGCCGTCAGGCCTGGTGCGATCCCTCGCCGGACCGGCTCCGGGACGAGCCGGGCATCCGGGGCGGGTTGAAGGGCGGCGGCTCGGCGGCCGGATGCCCGGTGAACCGCTCGATCACCGCCGCGGCGACCTCGCGGAGCTTGAGGTTGCGGTGCTGGGAAGCCCGCCGGAGGATGCCGAAGGCGACGTCGCGACTGCAGCGGTTCTGCGCCATCAGCACGCCGAGAGCCTGGTCGATGGTGGAGCGGTTGGCCAGCGCCTCCTGGAGGTGCTGGGCCAGCTGGGCCTGCTCGGTCAGCCGCAGCGCCGTCGGCACCGTCCGGGCCACCTCCTCGGCGAACAGCCGCGCCCGGCGGATCCGGTCCCCGGCCAGGCCCTCGGGGTCGGCGCTGTAGAGGTTGAGGGCGATCCGCTGCCCGGGCGCCATCTCGGCGGGCACGCCGGCGGCCGCCTGGAAGCCCAGCAGGGTCGCGACCGTGCCCCAGGCCGGCCAGCGGTCCTCGACGCGGAGGTCGATGACCCCGGTGTCGGTGCCGTTGCGCAGCGCCTCGACGCAGGGGCCCGCCTCGGTGTCGAACTCCACCTGGTCGGCGTCCCACGCCAACCGGTCGGTGGTGGCCACGGTCAACAAGTTGCCGTAGAGCAGGATCGAGAGGCTGAACGAGCCCTCGACCTCGACCAGCGGCCCGGTCTCCACCACCGCGTCCTGCAGGTACTCCTGCACCGACGAGGTGCGGGCCAGGCTCCGCTCGAGCCGGGTCCACACCTGGTGGCGGAAGGCGTCGTCGTCCATGACACTCCTCGTCGTCGGCACGGCGCTGCGGTCGCTGCGCCGCCTCGCCCGCCACCTTACGGCCCCTGAGCGGGCCGGCGGCCCGACGTAGCCTCGGTCCGTGCTCGACGCCCTCAGCCCCCAGCGCCGCCGGGTCGTGCTGGCCGGAGCAGCCGTCGTCGTCCTCGCTCTCCTGGCGCTGGTCGCCGCCCTGGGACTGCGGGCCGGGCGCACAGCGGACGCCGTTCCCCAGGACCAGCCCGGGCCCGTGCTGCTCGTGCCGGGCTACGGCGGAGACGGGTCCTCACTGCAGTCGCTGGCCGCAGCCGTCCGGGCCACCGGCCGGACCGCCGTCGTGGTGCCTGCGGTCGGTGACGGCACCGGTGACCTGGAGGCGCAGGCCGAGGCCCTGGCTGCGGTCGCCGAGCGGGTCCGGGACGAGGCGGGCGCGCCATCGGTCGACGTCATCGGCTACTCCGCGGGCGGGGTCGTCGCCCGGCTCTGGGTCCGCGACCACGGCGGGGACGCCGTCGCCCGCCGCGTGCTGACCCTGGGCTCACCGCACCACGGCACCAGCCAGGCAGCGCTCGGCGCGAGCCTGGCCGGGGGCTGCCCGACCGCGTGCGAGCAGCTGGTCCCGGACAGCGCGCTGCTGCGCCGGCTGAACGCCCGGGACGAGACGCCGGCGGGGCCGGTCTGGGTCACGCTGCGCTCGACGGCCGACCAGGTGGTCACCCCGGTCGCTTCGGCGGCGCTGGAGGGAGCCCTCGACGTGGTGGTGCAGGACGTCTGCCCGGTCGCCCGGACCGCCCATGGCGACCTGCCGTCCGACCCGGTGACGCTGGCCCTCGTCCGCTCCGCCCTCGACGTCGGTCCCCCAGCCGTCCCGGCCGGCGTCCGCTGCTGATCCTTCGACAGGCTCAGGACACGCCCTCCGACAGGCTCAGGACACGCCCTCCGACAGGCTCAGGACACGACCTCCGACAGGCTCAGGACACGCCCTCCGACAGGCTCAGGACACGACCTCCGACAGGCTCAGGACACGCGCTCTGCCGGGCCTCTCAGTCGTCGATGTCCTTGGTGGTGAAGCTCGCCCAGGCGGCCAGGGTGAAGACCAGCAGGTAGGCCAGCTGCACGCCGAGGCCGCGGCCGACGTCGGTCCACAGGATCGGGTCGCGGAACAGGTCGACGAAGGCCAGCCAGTAGCGGGTGGGCAGGTACGGGTGCAGCGCCCCCGCCGCGTCCAGCCCGAGCAGCACCGTCGAGGCGATCAGCAGCCCGATGGTGCCCAGCGCGGCGCCGATCGAGGACGTGGTCAGCGTGGAGAAGAACAGCGCGACGGCCGCCACCCCGAGCATGGAGACGACGACGTAGCCCAGCGCGAGCGCGGTCCGGACGCCCAGGTCGGCCGGGGTGAGGGCGGAGCCGCTGAGGCTGACCGTCCCCGTGGCCGGGGCGTCCCCGAGCAGCAGCCGGCCCTCGACGGCGGTGACCGCGAAGACCACCAGCACCGCGAGCAGCACGAAGGCGACGACGGTGACGAGCTTGGCCACCAGCAGCCGGGTCCGGCCGACGGGCCGGGCCAGCAGGTAGCGCAGCGTGCCCGTCTGCGCCTCGCCCGCGATGGCGTCACCGCCCAGCACGGCCACCGCGATGGGCAGGAACAGCGGCAGCACCACCCCGAGGGCGGCCAGCGGGAACAGCGTCCCGTCGCTCAGCACCGCGGAGAGGAACGGCGGGCCCTCCCCGGGCGCGGGCGCGAGGTCGGTGACCGCGAGCAGCACCGCCACCAGGGTCGGCAGGGCCACCAGCATCGCGATGATCACCCAGGTGCGGGGGCGGCGGAGCATCTTGACCAGCTCGACGGTGATCACCGCTGCCGGCCCGCCTCGAGGACGAGCTGCTCCAGGTCGCGCCGGTGCGGCCCGATCTCGGCCACCGGGATCCCGGCGGCGACCAGGTGGGCGTTGAGCGCAGCGGCGTCGTCGGCTCGGACCAGCAACCGGTCACCCGTCACCTCGACGACGGACGAGCCGAGCAGCCCGGTGCCGCGGCCGACGTCGGGGGTGCGGACGGCCACGAGGCCGGTGGGGCGGAGCAGGACGTCCAGCCGTTCCTGCAGCACCAGCCGGCCCCGGTCCAGGACCCCGACCCGGGTGCACATCTGCTCGATCTCAGCCAGCAGGTGGCTGGAGAGGAAGACCGTCGTCCCGCCGGCGTTGAGCCGCAGCAGCAGGTCGCGGATCTCCGAGATGCCCTGGGGGTCGAGGCCGTTGGTGGGCTCGTCGAGCACCAGCAGGTCGGGTCGGCGCATCAGCGCAGCGGCCAGCCCCAGCCGCTGCCGCATGCCGAGGGAGTAGGTGCGGGTGGGTCGGCGGTCGGCCGGGTCCAGGCCCACCTCGGCCAGCACCTCGGTGATCCTGACCTGACGGGTGCGGCGGCGCAGCCGGTCGGCACCGCTGGCGTCCAGCAGGGCCAGGTTCGCCCGCCCGGACAGGTGCGGGTAGGCGCCCGGGCCCTCGACCAGCGCCCCGACCCGGGGCAGCACCTGCGCCCGACCCGCCGGCATCGGCCGACCCAGCACCTCCGCCGTCCCCGAGGTGGGCAGCACCAGCCCCAGCAGCATGCGGACCGTCGTCGTCTTGCCCGAGCCGTTCGCGCCGAGGAAGCCGTAGACGTCGCCGCGGCCCACCTCCAGGTCGACGCCGTCGACGGCCCGCAGCTCGCCGTAGCGCTTGGTCAGCCCGCGGGTGCGGATCACGACCGCGTCGTCCGGCGGGGGCGGCAGCTGCTCGAGGAGCTCGGCCCGGCCGGGGGCCGCCCGCAGATCGGTCACCGGGTCACCGCCAACAGCTCGGCCGCGGCCCGCTCCGCCGTCTCCGGGGTCACCGTCCCGGCCAGCAGGAAGGCGCCACGACCCCCGGGCACGCGGACGACCAGCAGCGTCACCGGGCCGACCGCGGCCAACGTGCCGACGTCGGTGGGACGGGCACTGCCGCTGGACGCCAGCCGGTCCCGCAGCGGCCGGGCCACCTGCCCGCGCAGCGGCAGCACGATCAGCGAGGTCGGACCGCGGCCGTAGACGCCGAAGGCACCCGGGTCTTCGCCGTCCCGGGTGCGCAGGCCGGCCACCGCCGCCGGCAGGTCGTAGGGCGCGAAGGCGTTCGCGGCCGCCGCCACGTCGACGGCGTCCTCGTAGGCCAGCGTGGTGCTGGGGGCGGGCCGGAAGACCGTCGTGGCGGGGTCCGGCGGGTCGAGGTCGAGCCGGGTGACCTCGGTGCTCAGCACCGGGCGCTCGTCGGCCCCGTACACCTCGACCCGGAGCGGCAGCCCGCTGCCCGGCTCGGCCCAGACGTCGACGTGGTCGACGCTGGCGGCGGGGTCGTCGGGGGTGACCCGCAAGCCGGGTGCGACCACCCCGGCGACCCGGGCCGCGGGCAGCCGGCTCAGCTCGTCCTCGCGCACCCCGCGGAGCAGCGAACGGGCCAGGGTGGCCGGCAGCAGGTCGGCGGCGTCGGGCAGCCGGATCCGGCTCCTCGGCGAGACGGTGGCGGTGTCGGACTCGAAGACCCAGCGGACCTGCAGCCCGCGGGAGCGGAAGAGGTCGGTCTCACCGGTGCCGCGCAGCCGGTCGACCCGCCACTCCTGCGGCCCGCGCCACCAGACCCGCAGCTGGTTCTCCTCGCCCAGCAGCTCGCCCAGGGTGGCGAAGGAGTCGCTCTGCGGCACCTGCAGGGCACCGGAGGAGCGGACCGAGCCCGACCAGGCCCAGGTGGCGGAGGTCTGCACGAGCCGGGCCAGCGCGACCGGGTCCCGTGGGAGGTCCGGCACCGGCCGCGCCGCCAGGGCGAGAGGGGTGGCGACGAGTGCGGTGGCGACGAGCAGCACCACCAGCCAGCGCGTACCCATGGCCGCCACTGTAGGTGGGCGTCCGAAGCGTGCCGGCGGGCTGCGGCGCGCGGGAGAATGGACCGATGGAGCAGAGAGACCGGCTGGGGCTGCGCGAGACCGCCCCGGGCGAGGACGAGATCGGCGGCCGCTCGCTCACCCGGTGGGGCACCTCAGGAGGCCGCTGGCTGGTCGGCCGGATGGTCGCGCTGGCCCGGCTGGTGACCGCGCACGGCGTGCTGGCGGTGACGGCCGCCGTCGGGCTGGTGCTGGTCCTCGGCCTGGTGCTCGCCGCGGAGGAGATCTACGACGCCGTCGAGGACTCCGACGGCGTCGCCGGGCTCGACCGGCCGGTGCTGGACCGGGCGCTGACCGCCCGCAGCCCGGGCCTGGACGCGGCCCTCACCTTCTTCACCCACCTGGGCGGGCCCCTGGGGATGACGATCATCGCCGCCAGCACCACCGCCGCGATGGTGTGGCGCTGGCGCTCCCGGACACCGCTGGTGCTGATGCTGATCACCGTGGCCGGCTCCCTGCTGGCCACCGTGGTCGGCAAGAACGCCGTCGGCCGCCTGCGGCCCCCGCAGACCGACGCGGTGCCGCCGTTCGAGTCCAGCCCGTCGTTCCCCAGTGGCCACGCGCTCAACAGCACCGCTATCGCCGGGATGGTCGCCTACCTGCTGCTGCTCCACCTCGCGAGTCGGCTGGCCCGCGTCCTCACCGTCGTGCTGGCCGGGGTCTGGGCGGTCGCCATCGGGTTGAGCCGGGTGTTCCTCGGCCACCACTGGCTGACCGACGTGATGGTCGGCTGGGTGATCGGGCTGGCCTGGCTGGCGCTGGTGGTCACGGCGCACCGGCTGTTCCTCACCGTCCGCAGCCAGGAGCCCGCGCCGGCGTCGTGATCCGGCAGGGCGAGGAATGGCCGGCTAGGTGCCGACCTTCGTGATCCCGAAGATCCAGCCGATCGACGCCCCGGTCCACCCGGGCGGGGCGTAGGGGTTCGTCTCGTCGGGGAAGTTCGTCCAGTTGGAGCTGTTGAACTCGTAGAACTCGTTCGGCCGGTACATCAGCGGCACCACCGGGATGCCCTCGCGGTAGATGGCGTCGAGCCGGGAGTAGATCTCCTTCAGCGCGGCGTCGTCGGCCGCCGATCCGACGGAGTCGAGCAGACCGGCCACGTCGGGGTGGGAGAACCGGGTGAAGTTGGAGAACGCCGTCTTGCCGATCGGCGGGATGCCCCGGTCGTCGAGGATGTCGCGGAACCGCGTCCACGGGCTGGCGACGCTGACGCCGGAGGCGTTCCAGCAGGCCAGCTCGAAGTTGCCGTTCTGGATCGCCGTGGTCACCTGCGGCGCCTGCGGGAACCTGGTGGAGACGTCGATGCCCACGGCCTTGCAGGACTTGGCGACGATTTCCAGCGCGGTGTTCCAGTCGCTCCACCCCGACGGCGTGATCGCCTCCCACGGACCCAGCCGGGTGCCGTCGGGCAGGGAGTAGATGCCGTCGGCGCCTCTGGTGCAGCCCAGCTCGTTCTCCAGGATGTCGACGGCCTTGTCCGGGTCGTGGCTCCAGCCCTGGCTGTCCACCGCCGCCTGGTCGAAGTACTTGCCCTCGGCGCCCGAGGGCAGCACCAGGCTGGCCTGGGCTGGGTCGGAGTAGTCCGACATGGCCGTGCTGGCGATCGAGGGGTAGTCGATGGCGTACGCGATCGCCAGCCGCACCTTGGGCTCGTCCAGACCTTTCACGGCCGGGTTGATCTCCAGCAGCGGCAGGTTGCCGGGCAGGTAGTACGGCTTGTCCTTCAACCAGGTGCCGACGGGCGCGCCCTTCTCCCACATCTTCCAGATCTGGGCGGTGAACGTCTGCGCGGCGTCGAGCTCGCCGCCCTCCAACTTGAGGTCGGAGGCGTTGTTGTCCTTGAAGATCGGGTGGTTGATCGTCGTCATCGCCGGCGTGCCGAAGATCGACGTGCCCCAGTAGTCGTCGGAGCGCACCAGGTTGATCTGGGTCTGGTCGTAGCTCTCCAGGGTGAAGGGCCCGCTGCCCACCGGCTCCAGGTTCTTCTCCTCGGTCACCTCGGTGCCGAAGGGCTCCCAGACGTGCTTCGGGACGATGAAGGTGCCTGAGATCGCGTCCTTCACCGAGCCCGGGTTGTACGGGTCGCTCTTGAGGGTGAACTTGACCGTGCGCGGGTCGACCGCCTCCACCGACTCCAGGTACTCCCAGAGGTTGGAGTAGTTGAGCGCCGTCTTCTGGGCGAGCTCGAAGGTGTGGACGACGTCGTCGGCGGTGAGCTCGGTGCCGTCGCTCCACCTGGTGCCCTCCTGCAGCGGGAGCACCAGGGAGGTCGCGTCGGGCTCCTGCAGCTCCCGGGCCAGGCCGGGCTGCAGCGAGCCGTCGAGCAGGTTGAACCGCAGCAGCGTCTCGTAGATGAGCTGGGTGTGGCCGTTGGCCGTCGGCCAGGCCGGGGTGGGCCCGAGGGGGTTGAAGTTGGTCGGGGCGCCCGACTGCACGAACACGAACAGGGTGTCCCCGGACGCGCCGGGCCGGCCCTGGGGCGCCGTGCTGTCGCCGTTGCTGCTGCTGCGCGTCTGCGCGGTCCCGCAGCCGGTGACGCCCAGGCCGAGGGCGGCGACCGCGAGGCCGGCGCCCGTCATCCCCAGGAGGCGGCGGCGGGTCGGCCGCAGCGCCGTCCCCTGCTCTGGCTGCTGCTGGGCGATCCCGGGTCCTGAGTCCATGACAACGTCCCTTCGACGGTGGCGCACGCGGTGAGCGGCACGACCGCCAGGGCCAGGCCGGTGCTGCCGCGCTCAGCCTCGCGCACTTTGGTTCGATTGGTCTAGTGTTTGGCCCACATCGGTCCGGTCGGCTCGCAAGCAGCGCCTGTGCGAGCCTGGACCGTGCGCGGCGGGGGACGCACCCGCCGGAACCCGTGACCCGGGCGGGGCGCCGTCCGGAGCCCGTCCCGGAGGTCCCGATGACCACGCCCCCGCTCCTCACCGTCCCGCCCGCCGGTCGTGTCCGCACCGTCTCGGTCGGCACCCCGCAGACCCACCACTGGTTGGGCCGCGAGCTCGTCAGCAGCATCTTCAAGGCCGCCGTGGCCGGACCTGTCGCCGTCGACGCCGACGGCCTGGTCGGGGACGAGCAGTCGGACCGGAACAGCCACGGCGGCCCGGACAAGGCCGTCTACGCCTACGCCCGGGAGGACGAGGACTGGTGGGAGGCCGAGACGGGCCGCCCGTTCCCCGACGGCGCGTTCGGGGAGAACCTCACCACCACCGGGCTGGACCTGACCAACGCCCCGATCGGCCAGACCTGGCAGGTCGGCACGGCCCTGCTGCAGGTCACCGAGCCGCGCACGCCCTGCTGGAAGCTCGGTCTCAAGATGGGCGACCCCGCCTTCCCCCGCCGGGCGGCCGCCTCCCGCCGGCCCGGGGTCCTGCTCCGGGTGCTGCAGCCGGGCGCGCTCCAGGCCGGCGACGCCGTCGTCCTCGGTCCGGCCCCGGCCCACGGCGTCACCGCCGCCGCGGTCAACCGCGTCTACTACGGCGAGGACCGCGATCTCGCGCCCATCTGGGACGCCCCCGAGCTGGCGGCGCACTGGCGCACCTGGGCTGGTCACCGCAAGGTCTGGCACGAGGAGGACGCGAAGCTGGGCCGCCTGGGGCCAGCAGTCGCGGAGTAGGCCTCAGGTCAGCAGGAAGGCCGGCGGGTGCGCCGTGCGCAGCACGCGCTGGTGCAGGGCGGGAGCGAGCGGCACCCCGCCTTCAGCCAGCGCGTCCAGCAGCGCCCCGACCACCGGGGAGGCCGCGCTGACGACGACGTCCGCGGCGCCGACCGTCCCCGCCAGCGCCGCCGTCAGCGAGGTGCGGTAGGCGGGGTGCTCCGAGGTCAGCACCGAGCCGCCCAGCACCACGGGGACCGGCGCGCCGACCACGTCGAGCCCGGTCTCCCGCGCGGTGACGGCGACGAGCCCGGCCAGCAGCGCCGCGTGCCGCTGCACGATCCCGGCGGCCACCGCGTCGCCCTGGCCGGCAGCCTGCAGCACGCTGCGCGCGGCGCGCCAGGTGTCGCGGTCGGGCCGGGGGTGCGCGCGACGGGTGAAGGCGTGCAGCAGCGCGGGCACGTCCGGCTCGCCGAACAGCGCCAGCAGCAGTGGCGTCAGCGCCGTCGGCGGACCCAGCCCGGTCTCGGCGTCGACGACGGCGCGCACCCCGGCCGCCCCGAGCCCGCGGCCGGCCAGCTCGTGCTGGATCCACCACCCCGCCGACCACTCCCGCCCGTCCGGCCCGCGTCCGGAGACGGCGGGTCCGCTGCCCGCGGTCACCGCCACCCCGACCCCGGAGGGCTGGCCGCAGCGCAGCAGCGCGTACCCGTCGTTGCGGACGGTGAGGGAGTGCAGCCCCGGCGCCCGGGCGCCCAGTCTGGCGACCCAGAGCTCCTCGTCCTCGGGCCAGTCCACGCCGGCCAGCCGGAAGGCGGCGTGCGCCACGTCCTCGGGACCCACGACGGCCCCGGCCAGGGCCTGGCCGACGGCGTCCAGCACGGCGTCGACGGCGTCCTCGGGCGTGGCCACCCCGTAGATGTCGCCCACCCCGGCGCGGCCCCGCCCGAGCACCCGGCCGTCGGCGTCGGCGAGCAGGGCGACGGTCTTGGAGTTGCCGGCGTCGACGCCCAGGTAGCAGCGGCTCACCGCAGCAGGCGCTCCGGCAGGAACTCCCGGTTGGCGTGCGCGAGGTCGTCGTACAGCTCCTCGGCCACCGGCAGCGTCGGCACGAAGGGGTGGGCGGCCAGCGCGCGCACCGCGTCGGCGCGGTCCCCGTCCCAGGCGGCGACCGCGGCCAGCCGCTGGTACTCGGCCAGCTGCTGGGTGATCCCGCGGACGGCGTGCGGCAGCGGCCGCTGCGGCAGCGGCGTGGCCCCCCGACCGTCGACGGTGCACCAGACCTCGACGACGGTGTCGTCGTCGAAGCCCGGCAGCACGCCGCCGGCGTTGAGCAGGTTGACCGGCAGCTCGGCGGGGGCGTCGTTGTAGTAGGCGCTCATCACGTCGATGGCCAGCTCCAGCTCGTGGATGCCGCCGCGGGAGCGCGCCGGGTCCAGCACCGGCGTCGGGCTGGCCGCCTGCTCGCGGTAGTGCTGCCAGTAGTCGTCCACGTCCTCCAGGATCACCCCGGCCCGGGTGAGCCGGCAGCTCTGGACCTCGCGGAAGGCCTCCTGGCCGAAGTAGTAGTAGCGGAAGTAGTCGGCGGGGATGGACTGCATCGCGACGGCCAGCTGCAGCATCCGCCGGTCCCAGACGGGCACCGTCGGGTCGTCGCGGACCCGGTCCAGGCCCTCGGCGAGCAGCGGCATGACGTCCGCGCCGTCGTAGAGGTGCGTCGTCGACCAGCAGTTGTGGTTGACCCCGGCCATCACGACGTGGGCGCGCTCGGGGTCCAGCCCGGCGGTGCGCAGGATCGACGGCCAGAAGACCATCGGTCCCTCGCACATCGACAAGATCTCGGTGTCGGTGTGGTCCAGCACCGCCTGGGAGACGACGTTGACCGGGTTGGTGTAGTTGAAGACGCGGGCGCGCGGGGCCACGGCCTCGAGGTCGGCGAGCAGGCCCTGGAAGACCTGGACCGAGCGGAGCGCCATCATGAAGCCGCCCGGGCCCTGGGTCTCCTGGCCGATGACGCCGTGCCGCATGGGGATCAGCTCGTCCTGGACGCGCATGGCGAAGTCGCCGGGCCGGAAGCTGGTGAGCACGGCGTCGACGTCGGTGCAGCCGGCCCGCCGGTCGGTGGTGGCGGTGACGGTGAGGTCGACACCGGCGGCCCGGGCCATGTTCTGCGCCAGGGTCCGGACGATCTCGAGCTCGTCGGGCCGCTGGTCGACGAGCACCACCTCCGAGCCCGCGAACTCCTCGCCGTGGTCGATGAGCGAGGCCATCGTGCCGGCGGCGCGCGACGAGCCGCCGCCCAGGTAGGCGAGCTTGATCCGGGCCATGCGGCTCCTCAGGTGGGGTGTGCGGGTGGGGAGGGCCGGCTCAGCCGACCGGCGTCGGGGCAGCCGCCACGGCCGCCCGGTCGAGGAACAACCGGGGCCGCGCGCAGGCCGCGAACACCGTGGCCGGCCAGGCCGGGTCGTAGCCGCGGGCGGCGGTGAGGTGGGCCGCCGCGGTGCCCTTGTCCGGACCCGCGGCGATCATCACCACCGACGCCGACTGCCGGACCAGGGTCGCCACACCCACCGTGACGCCGTGCCGCGGCACGGCCGCCAGGCGGCCGCCGAAGGAGGGGAAGGTGGCCAGGTTGTCCCGCCGGGTGCTCTCGGGCAGGTCCACCACCCGGGTCAGGCTGTCCGCCGCGGTGCCGGGGGCGTTGAACGCCACGTGCCCGTCACCGGCACCGGAGGCCAGCAGGAACAGGTCGACCCCGCCGGCCGCGGCGATCTCGGTGTCGTAGAGCGCCGGATCTCGCGGGTCGGGCACCCACAGGTGCTCGGCGCGGACGCCGCGGCCCGGGCCGGCCGCCCGGGACAGGGGACCGGCGATCTGCTCACGACCGAACCGGAGGCAGGAGTGCGCCGCCGTCGGGTCCTCGTGCTCCAGCACGCCGCCGCGGCCGACGACCAGGTAGTCGTCCATCATCACCAGGACGAGGTGGGAGAGGTCGAGGCCGCGGCGCGCGACGAGCGAGACCAGCGCCTGGTAGGCGGTCAACGGGCTGCGGCCGCCCGGGCAACCCAGCACATAGGTCCGACCGGCGGAACGGGCCCGCTCCAGGCCGTCGGCGACCAGCTCGGCCGCCCGGCGGCCCAGGGCCTGCTCGTCGGCGAAGACGTCGGGCTCGACGCGCACGCGGTCTCCTCGGATCGGGTCCGGCTGAGGGGCTAGGTCAGCTCCCCGGCTGCGGCTGCTCGAACGTACCGATTAGACCAATCATGGTCAAGGCGGCGCTGCCGTGGCGGTGCCGGTGGTTACCCTGAGCCCGTGCGCGAGTCGGGGGCCTCCATGCAGACGTACCGGCAGCTGGTCGACGCCCTGCGGCACGGGGTCTTCGCCCCGGGAGACCGGCTGCCCGCCGAGCGCGTGCTCGCGGCGCAGTACGGCGTCTCCCGGGTGACCGTGCGCAACGCCCTCGGGCGGCTGGCCGAGGAGGGCCGGCTGGAGAGCGTGCTGGGCAGCGGCTGGTTCGTGGCGCCCCGGGTGGTGGGCGAGCCGCCGAGCGTGCTGCAGACCTTCAGCGAGATGGCGCGGGCGCGCGGCCTCCGCCCGACCGCCCGCGTGCTGGTCCAGCACGTCCGCCCCGCCACCTTGCTGGAGGCCGACCAGCTGGGCACGGCGCCCGCCGCCGAGGTGCTCGAGGTGGTCCGGCTGCGGGGCATGGACGACACCGTCATCTGCCTGGACGCGAGCGTGCTGCCGCTGTCCGTGGCGGGCGGGCTGGTGGACGCCGACCTCACCGACCGCTCCCTCTACGCCGAGCTCGAGGCCCGCTGCGGCCTCCGCATCGAGCGCTCCGCCTATGCCGTCCGGGCCGAGGTGGCCGACGTGACGCTCGCCGGGCAGCTGGGCGTCGAGCCCGGCTGGCCGGTCCTGGTCGGGGCCGAGGTCGGCTACGTCGAGGGCGGCCGACCGGTGCTGGTGGGCACCACCCACTACCGCGGTGACTCCTACCGCTTCCAGGCCGACCTGTTCCGGCCCCGCTGACGCTGCTCGACGGGCACGCTCGAGCCGCGGTCCGCGGCCCAGCCTGTGCTGACGATGCGCAGCTCCGGACGCGACCAGAAGACCGGACCCCGGCCACGGCGTCAGTCGAGCGGGTGCGTCGAGGGGTGGGCCAGCAGCCGGTGCAGCTCGCGGCCCAGCTCGGCCGGGGTGCGGGCGGGGGTGGTGAAGACGACGTCGAGCTCGCCCACGCCCTGGCCGTCGATCATCGTCAGCCGGACGCCGTCGACGCTCACCGAGGCCACCTGGGCCGCCACCAGCTCGCCCGGGTCCCGGCCCGTGACGTCGGCGGCCAGCCGCAGCAGCTCGGCGGTGTGGTCGGCGTTGAGGTGGCGGGCCACCTCGTAGCCCGCCAGGGCGATCTCGCAGGGCCGGGCCTCGTGCAGGTCGGCGATCCCGACCGGGACCGGGTCCCGCTCCCCCGGCGGGACCACGGCCGCCCGGACGACCTCGAGGGCGACGGGCAGCCCGGCGGTGCCGCAGGCCGGACCGCAGCCCGCGTGCTGGTGCCGGTAGGCCCGCAGCTCGCCGACCAGCTCGTGCGGGCGCGGCGGCCGCGGCCGGCCCAGCAGGGTCAGCGTGGCGAGCCCCAGCCCAGGAGCCAGGGTCACCGTGACGCCGTGCTGGCCCAGCAGGTCGTCGGTCCGGTCGCGCTCCACCAGCAGCAGCGGCGTCCCGCCGGCGACCACGAACGGGGCGACGAGGACGGCGCCGGAGGGCTCCAGGCGCCAGCCGGCCGGACTACTGCCGAGGGCGAGCACGGTCCGGGCCAGCTCGGCCGGCGTGGGGGTCGGGGTCCAGACCATGCGGGTCTCCTCGGTCGGGTGCGGCGTCGGGGGTCAGTCGGAGAGCTTGTAGAAGCCGCTGAAGCGGATGTGCTGCTTCGGGTGCCCGGCGGACACCAGGTGCCGCCGGACGCCGGCCGCGAGCGCCGACTCGCCCACCGCCAGGGCGTAGGCGTCCGGACCGGGCAGCGCGGCCGCGCGGACGTGCTCCAGGGCGGCCGCACCCGGCAGGCCTGCGGTCCGGGAGCGGTGGGCGCGGACCACCCAGGACACCTCGACCCCCGGCGGGTGCACCAGCGGGCGCCGGTCATCGCCCTCGGGCACCTCGAGCACCGCCAGCCCGTGGGCGTCGGCGGGCAGCGAGGCGAGCACGCCGGCCATCCCGGGCAGGCCGGTCTCGTCGGCCACCAGCAGCACGCCGTCGTGGTCGGGGTGCGGGTCCCAGAGCAGCCCCTGGTCGAGCAGGCCCAGCGGGTCGCCGGGCTGCGCCGCCTCCGCCCAGCCGGCGGCCACCCCGTCGACGGTGCCGTCGGCGCCGCGGTGCACGACGAAGTCGACGTCCAGCTCGGCCGGGTCGGACCGGAAGGCCGCGACGGTGTAGTTGCGGCACTCCGGTCGGACTCCCGCGGGCAGGGCCAGCCACTGGGGGTACCAGAGCTCGGTCCCGCTCGTCGGCAGCCGGAACGACGTCTGGTCCGGGCGCGGGACGAACAGCCGGAACCACTGGTCGAAGCCCTGCGGCACGAAGCCGGCCAGCGCCGGGCCGCCCACGGTGACCCGCCGGAAGCTGGGCGAGACGAGCTCGGAGCGGAGCACCTCCAGCCGCAGCGGCGGCCGGTGCGGGCGGGACGTCCGGCTCACGAGCCGAGCGTCTCGGCGATGCGCGGCACGAGGTTCTCCAGCGCGTACTGCTGCGCCAGCACCGTTCCGAGGGAGTAGGCCGAGGCCAGGTCGCCGTCGATGACCAGCGAACGGCCGTCCGCCACCGCCGGCACCCGGGTGAAGAACCTGTCGTCGGTCAGCTCGGAGCTGTCGATGAAGATCGGGAAGGCGACCACCAGGTCGGCGTCCACCAGCTCCAGCTGCTCGGTGGAGATGTCCACGCTGAACCCGGTGGCGCTGCTGTCCAGCGCGGCGATCTCCGGGTTCTGCACGAACCCGAGGTCGGTCAGGAACTGCACCCGCTCGCTGCCCTCGATGTAGGCGCCCCAGCCCTCGCTGGTCTTGGTGGCGGCGGTGACGGTCTTGCCCGCCCAGTCGGGGTGGGCAGCGCGGGCGTCGGCGAAGGACTTCTCCAGCTGCTCCTGCAGCGCGGTGGCCTCGGCGGTCCGGCCCAGGGCGGTGGCGACCATGGTGAGCTGCTGCTCGCCGGTGGTCAGGTAGCTGTCGCCGCCCTCGGGGACGCCGACCGTCGGCGCGATCGCGGACAGCCGGTCGTAGCGCTTCTGGTCCCCCGAGCTCTTGGTGTCCAGGATCAGGTCGGGGTCGAGTGCCGCGATCGCCTCGAAGGAGGGCTCGAGCGTGCCGATCAGCTCCGGGGCGGTGTCGTAGCGGCCGGTGGCCCAGGGGCCGACACCCTCGCCGCCGAACTGCAGCCAGTCCGAGGCGCCGACCGGCTGGACCCCGAGGGCGAGGGCGGTCTCCGCGTCACCCCAGCCCAGCGCGACGACCCGGGTCGGGGCGCTCTCGACGGTGACGTCGCCGAACTTGGTGGGGACGGTCGCCGGGAAGGCGCTGCCGCTCGCCGCTGGGGCCGGCTCGGGCTGGTCGGCGTTGTCGGGGTTGGCACAGCCGGCCAGGGCGAGGGCCAGGGCCGCGGCGGCGACCACGGGGGCGAGGAGCTTCATCTCCACCTTTCGTCGGTTTGGTGAGGCTACCCTAACCACTGAGCGGTCGGCTGTCGTCACGCTCGTCCAGATCAGTGCCCGTGGGTGCCCGGTTGGGGCCGGGGACCACACTGGCGACCATGCGCTACCTCTCCGTCGACGCCCTGGGTCCGGTCAGCCGGGTCGGGCTGGGCACCTGGCAGTTCGGCTCCCGCGAGTGGGGCTACGGCGACGCCTACGCCGGCGGCGCCGCCCGGGAGATCGTCAGCCGGGCGCTCGAGCTGGGCGTCACCCTCTTCGACACCGCCGAGATCTACGGCTTCGGCCGCAGCGAGCGGATCCTGGGCGAGGCGCTGGGCGAGCGGCGGGGTTCCGTCGTCGTGGCCAGCAAGCTGTTCCCGGTGGCCCCGTTCGCGCCCGTGGTCCGTCGTCGGGCCGCCGGCAGCGCCCGCCGGCTGCGGCTGGACCGCATCCCGCTGTACCAGGTGCACCAGGCGAACCCGGTGGTCCCGGACACGGTGACCATGCCCGGCCTGCGCCGGCTGCTGGACGCGGGCCGGATCGGCGCCGTCGGGGTCTCCAACTACTCCCTCGCCCGCTGGCAGCTCGCCGATACCGCCCTCGGCCGGCCGGTGGTGAGCAACCAGGTGTCGTTCTCCCTGGCCCAGCCGGGGCCGCTCACCGACCTGGTGCCCTTCGCCGAGCGTGAGGACCGGGTGGTGGTGGCCTACAGCCCGCTGGCCCAGGGCCTGCTCGGCGGGCGGTACGGCCCGGACCACCGCCCCGGTGGTGTCCGCGCCGCCAACCCGTTGTTCGGCACCGAGAACCTGCGCCGGATCGGCCCGCTGCTCGACCTGCTGCGCGACGTCGCGGCGAGCCAGGGAGTGGAGCCGGCCCAGGTGGCGCTGGCCTGGCTGCTCGCCCAGCCCCGGGTCGTGGTCATCCCCGGCGCCTCCAGCGTGGAGCAGCTGGAGTTCAACGTCGCCGCGGCCGAGCTGGAGCTGGGTGCTGACGCCGTCGCCGCCCTGACCGCCGCGGCGCAGGCCTTCCGCCCCGCGCCGCTGGGCCGGACGCTGGTCGACGGGCTGCGCGAGCGCGTCGCCGGCTGAGCCTGCTGGTCCCGCCCCGCCCCCGACCTGCACGCCGGCCGGGGCATGCCCGACCCCCCTGCAACGCGTCCCCGGCCGGTTCTACATTGTTCGCGGACATATCAGAAGTTCCGGCTCCGGGAGCGGGGGCGGCCCGCGCATCGGGGCCTCGCTGGCGGGGGACGGGACCGAGCAGCGGAGGACGACGACGATGTCACCCACATCGGTGGACGAGGACAAGCCGGTACGGAGCCTGATCCCGGTCCGGATGGACCGGATGCCCTGGTCGCGGTTCCACTGGCTGGTGGTCGTGGGACTGGGGACCGCCTGGATCCTCGACGGCCTGGAGGTCCAGCTGGTCGCGTCGGCGGGCTACGCCCAGACCCTGGGGATGAACGCGACGCAGGTCGGGCTCTCCTCGACGATCTACCTGCTGGGGCAGGTCACCGGCGCCCTGGTCTTCGGGCGGATGACCGACACCCTCGGGCGCAAGAAGCTCTTCATCATCACCTTGGCGGTGTACCTGATCGGTTCGGGCGTCGCCGGCCTGGCCACCGAGGTGTGGTTCCTGTACGTCTTCCGGTTCGTCGCCGGGATGGGCATCGGCGGCGAGTACTCCGCCATCAACTCCGCGATCGACGAGCTGATCCCGGGCAAGTACCGCGGCCAGGTCGACCTGGCCATCAACGGCACCTACTGGGGCGGCGCCATGCTGGGTGCGGTGGGCAGCTACTGGCTGCTGGACACCGACCGCTTCGACCAGGACCTCGGCTGGCGCATCGCCTTCTTCATCGGCCCGGTGCTGGGGCTGGTCATCATCTGGCTGCGTCGCGCCATCCCGGAGAGCCCACGGTGGATGGTCACCCACGGCCAGGCCGAGGAGGCCGAGAAGGTCGTCGCCGGCATCGAGGCCGACGTCCAGGCCAACGGCAAGCAGCTGCCGCACGTCGACGAGTCCGAGGCCTGGTGGATCAAGGCGCGCGAGGGCGTCACGCCGAAGCAGCTGCGCTACGTGTTCTTCACGCTCTACCCCAAGCGCACCTTCCTCGGGCTGACGCTGATGATCACGCAGTCGTTCCTGTACAACGCCATCTTCTTCACGTACTCGCTGGTGCTGCAGAACTTCTACGACAAGACGGCCTCGGACGCGGCGCTCTACTTCTTCCCGTTCGCCGCCGGCAACCTGCTCGGGCCGCTCATCCTCGGCCGGTTCTTCGACACCGTCGGCCGGCGCAAGATGATCGGCGGGTCCTACTCCTTCGCCGCGATCGTGCTGTTCATCTCGGCGGTGCTGTTCCAGGCCGACCTGCTGAGCGCCGGCACGCACACCGCGCTGTGGTGCCTGTCGTTCTTCTTCGCCTCCGCCGGCGCCTCGGCGGGCTACCTGACGGTGTCGGAGATCTTCCCGCTGGAGGTCCGCGGGCAGGCCATCTCCTACTTCTTCTCGATCGCCCAGCTGGTCGGCGCGACGGGTCCGGTCATCTTCGGCGCGCTGATCGGCGAGGGCACGGACCGCGGCCCGCTGTTCTGGGGGTACGCCATGGCCTCGGCGATCATGCTGTTCGGCGGGCTGGTGGCCTTCAAGTTCGGCATCGACGCCGAGGGCAAGGCCCTGGAGGACATCGCGCCCCCGCTCAGCACCTACGACGAGCACGGCAACGAGCTCACCAAGCTGCCGGTCTAGGGGTGGCGACGATGAGCGAGGAGCTGGCCGAGCACCCCTACACCGTGGTGGTCGGGGTCAGCGCGACGTCGAGATCGCCGACGGCCCTGGCCTGGGCGCAGGCCCAGGCGCGGCAGAACGGCGGCCGGGTCATCGCCGTCCGGGCCTGGCGGATGCCCAACCCGCAGGCCACGCCGTCGGGGACCCCGGCGGGAAGGATCTCCCTCGAGGACGACGTCGAGCAGGCGGTCCGGGCCTCGTTGTCCGCCGACGTCGAGGCGACCCTGGGGCCCGACCACGGTGCCGAGCTGCGGCTGGTCCGGGGCGGGAAGTACGCCGTGCTGATCGAGGCTGCGGCGGAGGCGGACCTGCTGGTGGTCGACGCGCCACGCCAGCTGATGGCCGGGCCGATGTTCGCCCACCGGCTGGTCTACGCCGCGTCGTGCCCGGTGGTGGTGATGCCGCCCGACATCTCGGGCGAGCCGCCGTCGGTGCTCAACCGGGTGGCCAGTGCCGTCGGCCGGGGCGTGGTCACCGCGGCCGGGACGGCCGGCCGGCCGGGCTACCGCCGACCGAGCGGCCGCTGAGGCACCGGCCCCGTCGGGACCCCGCGTCCCGGCGGGGCCGAGCCATGCCCTCCCCGTGCCGGTGCTCGGGAGTTCTCCGCGCGGGGTGGTCACGACTACGCTGCTGCGGCCCGCACCGCACCAGCCGGGCGGCCCCGAAGACGCTGAGGAGATGACCCGGTGACCGACCAGCCGACGCCACCGGGGCGCAGACCCGAACCGGGCCCCGCCGCCGTCCGCCGTTGGCGGCAGTACCTCGCCGACGAGCGGGCCGAGGCCGCCGTCTACCGCGACCTGGCCACCCACCGGACCGGCGAGGAGCGGGAGATCCTGCTGGCGCTGGCCGAGGCCGAGGGCCGCCACGAGGCGCACTGGCTGGCCCTGCTCGGCGACCGTGCCGGCCGACCCCGTCGTCCAGACCTGCGGACCCGCGTGCTCGGCTTCCTGGCCCGCCGCTTCGGCTCGGTCTTCGTGCTGGCCCTGGCCCAGCGGGCCGAGGCCCGCTCGCCCTACGACGCCGAGGTCGACGCGACCGCGGCGATGGCCGCCGACGAGCGGATCCACGGGGAGGTCGTCCGGGGGCTGGCCGCCCGGGGACGCAACCGGTTGTCGGGCACCTTCCGGGCTGCCGTCTTCGGCGCCAACGACGGCCTGGTCAGCAACCTGTCCCTGGTCCTGGGGGTGAGCGCCAGCGGCGTCGCCACCAACGTCGTGCTGCTGACCGGCCTGGCCGGGCTGCTGTCCGGCGCCCTGTCGATGGGCGCCGGGGAGTACGTGTCCGTCCGCTCCCAGCGCGAGCTGCTCGAGGCGTCCACGCCCGACCCCCAGGCCCGCAGCGCGCTCCCCCACCTCGACCTGGACGCCAACGAGCTGGCCCTGGTCTACCGCGCGCGCGGGATGGAGCCCGAGGAGGCCGAGGCGCACGCCGCCGAGGTGCTGGACCGGCCCGTCCCCGACGTGGCCGACGCCCCGGCCGTCGCCGGGGTGGACGAGCGTGAGGTGGACGAGCACGAGGCCATCGGCACGGGCCTGGGCGCCGCCGTCTCCAGCTTCTGCTTCTTCGCCTCGGGCGCGGTCATCCCGGTGCTGCCCTACCTGGTGGGGCTGGACGGGCTGACCGCGGTCGCCGTGGCCGCGGTGCTGGTCGGCGCCACGCTGCTGGCCACGGGGGCGGCCGTCGGGCTGCTGTCGGGCGCCTCGCCGCTGAAGCGCGGGCTGCGGCAGCTGGCGATCGGCTACGGAGCCGCCGCCGTCACCTACCTGCTGGGCCTGCTGCTGGGCACGGGCACGGTCTGAGGCCGTCGGCGGCCAGACGTGGGAGGGTGGGACCAGGAGGTGTCGCGATGACCGAGCCCGACCAGGTGCAGGTGCTGCGGCAGCTCGCCCAGGTGGTCGCGACCGCGGACCCGGACGCCCCCTTGTCGCTGCGGCTCTGCCAGGCCTGCACCTCGATCCTGGACCTGCAGGGCGGCTCGCTGACGCTGGCCTACGAGAGTCGGGGCGCACCACCCTCTGCGTCACCGACGAGCACGCCGCGCGGGCCGAGGACCTCCAGGAGGTGCTCGGTGAGGGCCCCAGCTACGCCGCCTCCCGCGAGGGCCGGCTGGTGGCGGTGGCTGTCGACGGCGAGGCCGACGAGCGCTGGCCGCTGTTCTCCCAGGCCGTGCAGCAGGCGCTGGGCGGACCGTGCACCGTGGTCGCGGTGCCGATCAGCCCGGGTGACCGGCTGCTCGGCGTCGCCACCTTCTACCGCCGCCGGCTGGACCTCAGCCTGCCGCTGCCGGCGGAGACCGTCCGGCTGCTCGTCGACGCGGTCGGGGTGGCGTTGTCCCAGACCGACGCGGAGGACGACGCGCTGCAGCAGCAGGCCGGCTCGTGGACGGAGCGGGCCCAGATCAACCAGGCCGTCGGGATGGTGATGGCGCAGCTGCGGGTGCGGCCGCCCGACGCGCTCGCCCTGCTGCGGGCGCACGCCTACGCGCACGCCGCCTCGCTCGGCCAGATCGCCGTCGACGTGGTGGCGCGCCGTCTGGACTTCAAGGTGGCTGACCGGGTGAGCCCGGCGGAGGACCGTCGAGACGGCGGAGAGGAGGAGCGATGACGGCGCACACCCTGGCGCAGGCCTACGCGGACGCGGCCTCGCGGTTGGCCGGCCGCGCCGACGTCCTCGGCAACACGATCGCGTTGCTGACCGACGCCGCGGCCCTGATGGCCGGCGACGCGGCCGGGCTCTTGGTGCAGCGCCCGTCCGGGGGGCTGAAGCTGGTGGCCTGCACCTCGCACCGGGCGACCGAGCTGGAGCTCTACGAGCGGCAGGAGCGGTCGGGGCCGTGCAGCGAGGCGATCAGCACCGGGCGGTTCGTCAGCGCCGGTCCGGACGACCTGGCGAGCCGCTGGGACGGGGTCGGCCAGGCGATGCTGGACGCCGGCTTCCGCCGGGTCGAGGCCTTCCCGGTGTTGTGGCAGGAGACCGTCCTCGGGGCGCTGAACGTGTTCCACACCGAGGACCGCCCGCTCGGCCCCGAGAACGAGCGGGCGGGCGCCACCTTCGCCACCCTGGCCGCGCTGCTGCTGGCCCGGCCGGGTGACCTGTCCACCGGGACGGTCCAGCAGCAGGTCCTGGAGGCGCTGGAGAGCCGGGTGACGCTCGAACAGGCCAAGGGCGTGCTGTCCTATCTCTGGAAGGTCGACATGGCCCGGTCGTACGACCTGCTGGTGCAGGCCTCGGCCGACCAGGGCCGGCCCTTGACCGAGGTGGCGGCGCGGATCGTCGCCGACGCCGGACGCCGGGACCGTGACAGCCACGAGCGGTAGGGTGAGGGCTCTTCCAACAGCGGGAGGCCTGCAGCAGCCTGCCCCTGAGGGATCTGTGATGACCGCAACCACCGAGACCACCGCCACCACCGAGACCACCGCCACCACCGAGACGACGCTGGCCGACCGGATGGCCGAGCTGGCGGGGACCTTCCACCAGCCGGTCCCGCTGGCCGAGCTCCTGACCACGATCGTGCGCGCGGCCCAGGACGCCATCCCGGGCGTCGACCACGTCGGGGTCTCCCTCGCCCACGCCCAGGGACGGATCGAGACCGTGGCCTGGACGGACCCGATCGTCGGACGCATCGACGACGTCCAGTACTCCGTGGAGGAAGGGCCGTGCGTCGACGCCATCCGCACCCGTCGGCAGAGCTGGAGCAACGACCTGGCCGCCGACGTCCGGTGGCCCCGTTTCGGTCCCCAGGCCGACGCTCTGGGGATCCGGTCGCAGATGGGCGTCGCCCTCTTCGACGAGCCGTCGGTCGTGGGCGGGCTGAACCTCTACGCCGGCGCCGTCGACGCCTTCGACGACGAGACCCCGCGGATCGCGGCGATCTTCGCCACCCACGCCGCGCACGCCCTGGGGCGCACGCTGCGGCTCGACCAGCTCAACGAGGCGCTGATCACCCGTCGGACCATCGGCATCGCCATCGGGCTGGTCATGGAGCGCTTCCAGCTCGACGAGCGGCGGGCCTTCCAGTTCTTGATCCGCACCTCCCAGACCGGCAACGTCAAGCTCCGCACGGTCGCCGAGCAGCTCATCGCCGAAGCCGACCAGCGCAGCACGACCCCGGGGTGACCGCGGTCAGATCCGCGCCCGGCCCTGCTCCACGACCCGGGTCCAGCCCGGTCCCCGGTCGAGCACGAAGGACAGCGTGAGCATGCCGATGGCCAGCGCCAGGTGCAAGACGTTGTCCGCGTCGTCGACCGGCACCACGTTCGCCTTGGACTCGTAGTCCACGACCACGCCGTAGAAGAACAGCACCGCGTAGACCAGGCCGCCGTAGAAGAGGTAGTTGCGGGCCCGGAGCGGGGTCCGGGCGAGTAGCAGTCCGGCAACGCCGAAGGCCAGGTGCACGGCGTTGTGCAGCACCGAGACCTGGAACAGCCCGAACAGCTGGGCCTGCGAGTGGTGCCCGGCGAAGGCCAGGTCGCCGTAGGAGGTGGTCACCCCCGGGACGAAGCCGAGCACCCCGACGAGCAGGAACACGATCCCCACCACCGCGGCCCCCTTCTGGACGGCGGCCCGTCCGTGCTGCTGCTGGTCGTCGTCGACGGTGTGGCTCATGGGGTCCTCCCGGTGCACGGTGGCGCACCGCCGGCGCGGCGCGTCCCCTGCACCCCTACCCAGGACCGGTCGGGACGCACCGCAGCCTCCCCAGGTCGAGCCCGGTGACGGGTCAGCCGACCGGGTGGGAGGGTCCGGCGTCAGCGGAGCGGGACGACCCCGACCACCTCGTCGACGTCCAGCGCGCCCGTGGTCAACCGGGCCGCCACGACGTCGAGGGTGCTGCCGCGTCCGTAGGCGTAGCTGCGGAGCAGGGCCAGGGCGTCGACGTTCTCCAGTGACGCGGCCGCCATCACCACCCCGACCGCGGCCCAGACGTCCATCCGGGCGTGCACCCGGTCGTTGTCCAGCCAGATCGGCATGGTGATCCCGGCACCGTCCTCGCCCACCGGCGCCCCGGCCAGGAGGGCGGCGACCGGGCCGGCCACGCTGGTGGTCAGGTGGACCAGCAGCTCGCGGTCCATCGGCTCCGGCGTCCTCCGGTAGAGGTCGAGCGCGCCCAGCCGTCGGCCGCCGTGCGGCGGGAGCGGCAGGGAGGCGACCGAGCGGTAGGGCGTCCGCGCCAGGAACTCCGCGCCGAAGACCGGCCACCGCTCGCGGATGGCGTCCCGCCCGGCGGTCAGCGGGAGCGGGCTCTCCACCGCGTCGAGGCAGGGTCCGTCGCCGAGCGTGGTCTGCAGCCGCTCGGCCAGCGCTGCAGCGGGGTCGCTGGAGCCCAGGGGGACCCGCAGGTCCTGCGTGACGCTGATCCCGGCGCCCTCGACCGGCAGCACCTCGACGCAGGCCTGGGACAGCAGCGTGGGCAGCATCGTGCCGTCGTCCTGGGCGGCGTCCACGGCAGCGGCGACCGCCGCCCGGTACCGCTCGGCGAGGTCCATGGGGTGCTCCTTCTCCGCGTCGACGCAGTCGCGGTGCTACCCGAGCTGGGTGGCCGCCAAACGACGACGACGGACGGGCCCGCACGCCGGCGTCGTCCCGCTCCCGGGGGTGATCAGGGACCGGTGGTTGCCCTCCGCCCTTGTGGGGTAAGGGTGGTGTACGCCGTACACGCGGCGAGCCAGACCAGTCATCGGAGGAACCATGAGCAGCGCAGTCAACCCGCCCTCGGGCCAGGACGGCGGCAGCCAGACGGGTCGGCACCGCTCCGACGCCGACGCCGGGAGGAGCAGCACCGACGCCGGCGCGAGCACCGCCGGCGGGACCACCGCCGGCGGCACGCACGCCAGCAGCCGCGAGGTCGTGCGGCAGCAGAAGGAACGGTTCGGCGGGATGAAGTTCGGTTCGTGCTTCTTCGGCTGGCTGACCGCCACCGGTACCGCACTGCTGCTGACCGCCCTGCTGTCCGCGGTCGGGGCCGGCGTCGGCCTCACCCAGAACATCGACCCCCAGCAGGCGACCGAGAACGCCCGGACGATCGGCCTGGTCAGCGGGATCGTGCTGCTGGTGCTGATCTTCATCGCCTACCTCGCCGGCGGCTACGTCGCCGGTCGGATGGCCCGCTTCAACGGCGCCAAGCAGGGCGTCGGCGTGTGGCTGTGGGCCCTGATCATCGCCGTGGTCGTCGCCATCCTCGGCGCGATCGCCGGGGACCGGTTCAACCTGCTCGCCAACCTGAACGGCTTCCCGCGGATCCCGGTCAACGAGGGCGACCTCACCACCGGCGCCATCATCACCGCCATCGCCGTGGCCCTGGCCGCGCTGCTCGGCGCCGTCCTCGGCGGCATCGCCGGGATGCGGTACCACCGCCGGGTCGACCGCGCCACGCACGACCAGCTCTGAGTCCCACCGCGCGACCCGCACGACGTCCCCGCCCGGGCTCCCCGGGCGGGGACGTCGGCGTCGCGCTCCTGCACCGCCCAGTCCCGGAGAAGAACTGACATGAGCTCCACCGCGAGCAGCCCGAAGTTGCGGCTGCACCCCGAGGCCAACATGCTCCGCGCCGCCGTCGCCGAGCTGATCGGCACCTTCGTGCTCGTCGTCGTGGGCACCGCTGTCGCGGTCGCCGCCTTCCTCGACCAGGAGGTCGCCGGCCAGGCCTACGACTCGCTGGCCATCGCGCTGGCGTTCGGCCTGACCCTGACCGCCCTGGTCGGCGCCCTGGGGCAGACCAGCGGCTGCCACGTGAACCCGGCGGTCACCCTCGGCCTCGCCGCGACCGGCAAGTTCCCCTGGAGCTACGTCCCCGCCTACCTGGTCGCCCAGCTGACCGGCGGTGTGCTCGCCTCCTTCGCCCTGTGGGCGACCTACGGCGACCGTGCCCGCAGCGAGGCCGCCCTCGGCGCGACCGCGCCGGCCGCCGGCGTCAGCGACCTGCAGGCCTTTCTCCTGGAGGTGCTGATCGGCTTCCTGCTGGTCTTCGTCGTCACCGCCATGGCCACCGACCCGCGCGTCCCGGCGGGCAGCGCGGCGATCGGCATCGGCTTCGCCCTGGCCGCCTGCGTCCTGGTCGCCGGCCCGGTCAGCGGCGGTGCCGCGAACCCGGCCCGCGCCCTCGGGCCCATGCTGGTGAGCCTGACCTTCCCGTCCGTGCTGTCCTACGTGCTCGGGCCCGTCGTCGGCGGTGTCCTCGGTGCGTTCGTCTACGACCGGGTGATCGCCCCGACCGAGGCCCCCGAGACCGAGAGCGAGGCCGAACCGGTCGACGCGGCCGCCTGACCCCAGCCGCCCCGGGATCGCCCTCGCGGCCACGGCGGCGACCAGCCGACGCGGTGCCCGTGGTAGGTCTGGAGCTGCCGAGACCCGGCCGGGTCCACGCCCCGACGACCCGAACTGGGAGCGATGTTCACCCCACCCTCCGCGTTCCTCACGCGACCTGACCTCCGCGGCACCTTCGGGATGGCCGCCACCACCCACTGGACCGCCAGCGCCACCGCGCAGGCCGTGCTCGAGCGGGGCGGCAACGCCTTCGACGCCGCCGTCGCCGCTGCCTTCGTGCTGCACCTGGTCGAGCCGCACCTCAACGGCCCGGGCGGGGACATGACCGCCCTCGTCGTGACCGCCGACGACCCGACCCCTCGGGTGCTGGTCGGGCAGGGGCCGGCGCCACGCGGGGCGACCCTGGAGCACTTCGCGGCCGAGGGGCTGGACCTGGTGCCCGGCGCCGGCGGCCTGGCGGCCGCTGTCCCCGGAGCCGTCGACGCCTGGCTGCTGCTGCTCCGCGACCACGGCAGCTGGGAGCTCGCCGACGTCTGGGCGGCGACCATCGACTACGCCGATCAGGGCTACCCCCTGGTACCGCGGGTGGCGGCGACGGTCGCCTCGGTGCGCGAGCTCTTCACCGAGCACTGGCGGACCTCCGCCGACTACTGGCTGCCCGACGGGCAGCCGCAGCCCGCGTCGGAGCTGGCCACCAACCCCGCCTACGCCGGCGTGCTGCGCGGGATGCTCGACGCCGGCCGCGACGCTCCCACCCGGGAGGCACGGATCGACGCAGCCCGCGCCGAGTGGCGCACCGGGCTGGTGGCGACCACGGCCTCGGCGTTCCTGTCCGCGCCGCACCGGCACTCCGACGGCCGCGACCACGCAGCCGTGCTGACCACCGAGGACTTCGCCGCGCACGCGGCGACCTGGGAGCCCGCGACCACCGCGGAGTTCCGCGGTTGGACGGTGGCCAAGACCGGCCCCTGGGGCCAGGGCCCGGTGCTGCTGCAGGCGCTGAAGATCCTCGATGGCTACCGGGACGAGGCCCTCGACCCGCAGACCGTGGACGGGGCGCACCACCTGCTGGAGGCCCTCAAGCTGGCGATGGCCGACCGGGACGCCTACTACGGCGACCCCGACGTCGGGGGCGGCGAGCCGCCCGTGCCGCTCGACGTGCTGCTCTCCGACACCTACGCCGCGGAGCGCCGGGCGCTGATCGCCGAGCGCGCGTCGACCGAGGTCCGTCCGGGCGAGGTCCCCGGCTACCGGGCCTACCGCGCTCCGCTGGCCACCGACTCCCCCGACCCGGGCGCCGAGGGCGTCGGCGAGCCCACCGTCTCCCGCGCCGGGGAGACCCGCGGCGACACCTGCCACTTGGACGTCGTCGACCGCTGGGGCAACATGGTCGCCGCCACCCCGTCGGGGGGTTGGCTGCAGTCCTCCCCGCACATCCCTGAGCTGGGCTTCTGCCTCGGCTCGCGGCTGCAGATGGCCTGGCTGGACCCGGCGTCCCCCTCCGTGCTGCGGCCCGGCCGGCGGCCGCGGACCACCCTGACCCCGACGCTGCTGCTGCGCGACGGCGTCCCCGTCTCGGCCCTCGGCACCCCAGGCGGTGACCAGCAGGACCAGTGGCAGCTGGTCTACCTGATCCGGGTGCTGGTGGGCGGCTACACCCCGCAGCAGGCCATCGACGCGCCCAGCCTGCACACCACCGCCATGGCCGGCTCGTTCTGGCCGCGGACCTGGACGCCGGCCGGCGCCATCGTCGAGGACCGGCTGGGCGCCGACGTCATCGCCGGCCTGGAGGCCCGCGGCCACGCGGTGACCCGGGCCGGCGACTGGGCGCTGGGCCGGCTGTCCGCCGTCGTCCGCGACCCGGCGACCGGCGAGCTGGGCGCCGCCGCCAACCCGCGGGGCGGTCAGGGGTACGCGGTCGGGCGCTGAGCAGCTGTCCGCCATCGGGCGCACCAACCCGCTACGCCATCAGCGCGAACTGGTGACGAGTGGCCCTGATGCGGTTGTTCACCAGCGGTCTCTGCTGCGGGTCCACGAAGTGCGGTGGTACCCACGTCGGCGTCCCGCCGTCGAGCCGGCAGACCCAACCGCGGCTGGCGAAGTTGTGGTGGTGATATCGGCACAGCAGGGTGAGGTTGTCGAGGTCGGTCAGACCGCCGTCGGCCCACTCGCGGATGTGGTGGCGCTCGCACCACTCCGGGGGGTGTGAGCAGCCAGGAAAGCTGCAACCGCCGTCCCGGGCCACCAGCGCCAGCGTCTGCGCCCGCGAGGCGATCCGACGGCTCCGGCCCAGCGACAGCACCGCGCCCGACCGGTTCAGCACGACGGGGATGATCTCCGCCTCCGCGGCCAACTCCAGCAGGTGCGCCGTCGGGATCCTGGTGCCGTCAGACGCCCGGCCGTGACCCGTGCGGGCCAGGAGGTCGTCGTACCCGATCGTCACGACCACGGTGGCGGGGACGCCGCCCGTGCCCGGTTCGTCCCCGGCGCGCAGCAGACGGTCGCAGAGGTCCTCCAACGCGTCGTGCATCCGCTGGCCGTGCGTCCGCTCGTCCACCGCGTCGACCACCGATCCGTCCGGCCCCGGGACCGCTGCCCGCGGGCGCGCGAGCGGGGTCAGCAGCGCCGAGAGCTTCGACCCCAGGACGCCCGTCAACCGCAGCTCGGCCCGCCAGCCGCCGTCGCGGCACGGCGTCAACCGCACGTCCCGTCGGTCCGCCACCAGCTCGTCCTGCGGCCGGTTGCCGTCGGGATCGAGGCATTCGACGAACCGGTCCGCGCACCGCTGCAGGTCCTTGGGCCCGAAGGAGTTCGCGAGCTCGGTCAGCGTCGCCTCGCCGCGGGCCAGTTCCTCCGGCCCGTTCCCGTCACGGTCGACCCGGCTCAGGCAGGAGAGGATGATGCCGACCTGCTCCGGCGTCACCCGCCCCTCCCGCTGAGCATCGGCGAGCACCGGCCGGGCCGGCGGCAGTGGCTCCCCCAGCATGCTGGTCCGGGCGCCCAGCTGCTCGGCCGCCCGCACGCGGCGACCGGCCTCACCGGCGGAGATCTGCAGGGCCTGCTGCAGCACCCGGCTCAGCCGGCCCTGGCAGAGCGAGCCGGCGAGATCCCGCCGCTCAGCGTCGCCGAGGGCGCGGTGGTCGACGAGCGACATCCGGTTCCGCACCTGTTCGAAGCGTTGCAGGAACAGCACGAGACCTGCCGTCCCCAGATGGTCCAGGCCGCCAGCGTCGACCGCCGCGACCAGCCCGTCCAGGCCAGCCGAGAGCGCGGCCAAGGCCGCGTCCACCGGTGCCTGATCTTCGTCCATGCCTCATGATATTCGAACACATGTTCGAACGCAAGGGTTCTCCCTGAACCCGCCGACGTCAGCGCCGGCCGACGCGCCACGCCCAGACGACCAGCGGCACCTGCAGCGGCAGCCGAGCCAGGGTGAGCGCCCGACCTCGCGGCGAGCGGGCGCGACGCGCCATGTCGAGGTTGCCCGGGAACACCGCGACGAGCAGCGCGGCCGTGGCGTAGCCACCCATCCACCGCGTCCGCGGCACGGCGAGCAGGGCGGCGCAGCCCAGCTCGGCGACCCCGGAGACCAGCTCCCAGCCCAGCCGGCTGCCTGGCAGCCAGCTGGGCACCGCGGGGTCGAAGCGGTGCGGGTCGACGAGGTGCAGCGTCCCGGTCGCGGTGAGCAGGGCGGCCAGGCCGAGCGCAGTGCGGTCGGTGCCGTGCGAGGTGGTCACCAGGCCAGCCTGCCGCACCGACCTGCGTAGTCGCGTCCTCGTGGGACGAGCCGGGAGCGCGACCACGTCTGCGCGGAGCGCGCACACCGGGCCCGTGGAGCTGCTGGTCGCCAGGAACCCCGTTCCGAACAGCAGCCTGCCCTTCCTGCTCCTCGTCCCCCTCGGCGACGGCCTGCTGTTCCGCACGAAGGGGACCTGGCCGCGGACCTCCGCGCTCTACTGCCGTCCCGCGCCCGGACGGACTGGCCGACGGGAGCCGGACGTGATCGAGCAGATCCCGTTGCGCTCGTGCGTGCGGCGGGTGCGGCGCTCGACGTCGTCGCCGACCGCGGCCAGACGTCCGGCTGCCGACGGCGCGGTCGGCCGGGCTGGCGGACCTCCACGTCCTGATGGACGCTCACGAGCGGTACCCGTACCGGTTCACGCACCAGAGGAGTGGACCTACCGCTACCTGGCGACGGCGTTCCGCTGGCTCGCCGACGAAGCGGCCGCGACGGCCCGGGTCGCGGTGGCCGATGCACCCGACCCGCCCGGCACCCGGTCGGCGGCCGTCCCCGATAACGACGTGCCGATGGCGAGGATCCACCGCTGGGCGCGGGAGGCCGGGCTGCCGGTCTCGGACCGGGTGCGGCTCCGGCCCGACGTCGTCGAGGCCTGGCGGCGCGCCCAGGAGGCAGCAGGACAGGTCGACCCGGAGACGCGGTGAGCCAGCCGCCGTAGCCAGCCCGACCGGTGCCCGGACAGTGCTCGCACACTTCGCACTGGTCCTGCCGCTCCCGTCTGCACGGCGCGAGGGTGGGCCCATGTCCTCCTCCTCGTACCCCCGTCCGCGGCCCCGAGCTGCGCTCGTGCGCCTGCTGCGTCTGCTGCGCCGGCGCGTCACGGTCCTGGTCGCCCTGACCACCGCCCTCCTGCTGGTCACCCCTCCGGCCTCCGGCGCACCGCCGACGCCCCCGTCCGGCCGGGCCTGGGACGTGGAGCAGACCGCGAGCGGCTACCGGGTGACCTGGCGCGCCGAGGGGCCGGTTCCAGTGCGCGACGACCTGCCCGTGCTGCTGGCCGACGGCCGCCAGATCGGGCTGGCTCGGGCCGGGGAGGACGGCCGGACCTACTCCGCCACGACCACCGACCCCAGGGTCCGCGACGCGTCCTCGGTGACCCTGGGCTGGGCGAGCGACCGCAGCGCCTCGAGCAGTCGGCGGTCGACCGGGACGGCGGGGAGCGGCTGGGGTACCCCGACCGGCCCCGTGCTCGCCGACGACCCGGCAGCGACCGGCCGCTACCCCGTCCGGACCCGGGACTACGACCTCGGCGACCGCGCCTTCGCAGCTCCCTCGCTGGGCGGCAAGAAGACCGAGCTGCGGGGTCGGGTCTACCTGCCGGACGGCGCTCCGGGGAAGCGCCCGGTGGTGCTGTTCCTGCACGGGATGCACACGAACTGCTACGGCGGTCCCGGGGACCTCGGCGTGTGGCCCTGCCGCCCCGGCGCCAAGCCGGTGCCCAACCACCTCGGCTACGCCGCCATGGCTCGCTCACTGGCCAGCCAGGGCTACGTCGTCGCCTCCCTCAGCGGGAACGGCGTCAACGTCTACAGCAACCTCGACGTCGACGCCGGCCAGCGGGCGCGGGGCGAGCTGGTGCTGGCCACGCTGGACCTGGTCGGCCGCGGAAACAGCGGCTCCGGCGCGCTCGCGTTCCTGCGGGGTCGCGCCGACCTGACCCGGGTCGGCCTGATGGGGCACTCCCGCGGCGGCGAGGGCGTCGCCCGGGCCGCGCTGATCAACACCCAGCGCACCAAGCCGTACGGGATCCTCGGGCTGTTCCTGATCGCTCCGACCGATGTCGCGCGGCTCACGGTGCCCGGCGTCTCGACGGGGGTGCTGCTGCCGTACTGCGACGGCGACGTCAGCGACCTGCAGGGCCAGCACTACCTCGACGACCTCCGGCGCGCCTCGGGCGGCGACCGCAGCTTCAAGACGGGGATGCTGGTGCTGGGGGCCAACCACAACTACTTCAACACGGAGTGGTCGCCCGGCGCGGTCTCCGACGGCGGCGACGACTCCCAGCCCGACGACCCGGCGTCGCCGTGCAACCCCCGGCACCCGGACCGGCTGACCGCGGCCGAGCAGCAGGCCGCCGGCCGGGCCTACCTGACCGGCTTCTTCCGGACGGCGGTCGGCCGCGACAACCGTTTCCTGCCGCTCTTCGACGGCACCGGCGCCCGGGCGAGGTCGGCCGGCCCGGCCGTGGTCCGGACCACCTATGCGGCGCCGGCACCCGACCGCATCGAGGTGGCGCCGCTGAACCGCGTGCTGCCGTCCGGGCTGCAGAACCGTGACGGTGCGCGGCTGACGCTGTGCGCCGGGGTGGCCCCGGACAACCCCGACCCCGACTGGCCGACCCCGCCGCCGACCACGGCCGAGGGTCGGCCGGCCTGCAGCCGGGAGCTGCTGGAGGCCTCGAGCTGGTCGGCCACCCCACTGGTCGGGAACCCGCCGGGCACCACGGTCGGCCGGTTGACCTGGACGCAGCGCACCGGCGTGGTCCGGCTCCCGCTGGCGGCCGGGCGCCGAGACGTCCGGCGGGCCGACGCGCTGCGCCTGCTGCTGTCGCCGGACCCGAGCGTGCCGGGCACCGCCGACCTCAGCGTCCGGGTGGTCGACGGCCGCGGCCGGTCGGCGCAGGTGCGGGTGGGAGCGGTCAGCGACGCGCTGAAACCGCTGCCCACGCTGGGCGAAGGCCGGTTCCGGACCGAGCTGCGCACCGTGCGGGTCCCGACCGCGACCTTGCGCGGCCTGGACCTTCGCGACATCCGAGCCGTCGAGCTGGTGACCGACCGCAGCGCCCGGGGTGCCGTCTTCGTCAGCGACGTGGCCTTCACCCGCACCACGCGCGGGACGTCCGGGTCGCTGAGGTTGCCCGCACTCCGGCTGTCCGGCTCACCCCGGGTGGCCGAGGGGCCGGCCGGCAAGACCACGGCAGCGCGGTTCACCGCCGTGCTGTCCCGGCCGACTGACCGCGATGTCACGGCGGAGTGGAGCGCGTTCCGCGACACGGGCGAACTGCTGACGGCTCCTGACGAGTCGGTCGTCATCCCCCGGCGGACCGGCCGCGTCACGATCCCGGCCGGCACCACGAAGCTGACGGTCACCGTCCCGCTCCACGGCAACGACCGTCTCGGCTACAGCCAAGGCCTCCTCGCGGGCCTGTCCGCTCCGTCCGGCGCGGTGCTCGGCGCCAACACCGGCTCGGGCATGGTCGTCGACGACGACCCGATGCCGACGCTGCGGGTGGGTCCCGCGACCGCCGACGAGGGGGCCGGGGTGATCCGCTTCCCGCTGACCCTCTCGGAGGCGAGCGACCGCGGCACCGCCGTCGACGCCGTCGTCCTGCCCGGTACGGCCCAGCGGGGCCGGGACTGGCAGGTCGAAGGCGAGCCGGGCGAACCAGCCCGGGCCTTCGGGCACGTCGAGGTCGGCCAGCGGACGGGCGTGATCGAGGTGCCGCTCGTCGACGACCGCGCGGCCGAGCCGACCGAGTCGTTCACGCTGGAGGTGACGGAGGCGTTCGAGGCCACCCTGACCGGCCCGCGGAAGGTCACCGGCACGATCCGGGACGACGACTGAGGTCCCGTTGACGGGCGGTGGGGCCCCGGGTCGACCCGGGGCCCCACCGTCCGACGGCCCTGGTAGGCAAGGAGGACCAGACCCACAGGAAGGTGCGCACCATGAGCGAGGCAACCCTGGTCCCCCCGCCGGACGATGCCGGGGGGTCCGACGCCCCCGGTGAGGACGGCCTACCGGTGACCGAGATGACCGGGACCGGTCCGCAGAACGCGGTGGCACCGGGAACGGACCCGGACCAGCCTGCCCCTGACGACGACGCCGCCGTCGCCGCACCGGGGGGCGACCCGGGCGCCTCGGCGTCCGACCTCGGCGGGGCCAGCGACGCGGGCACGCTGGGCGGGACGGAGTTCGGGGCCGACTCCAGCTCCGACCCGATGCCCGACCCGAGCGGCACCAGCGGCGGGTAGCCGCGGCGCTCGTCCAGTGCGCGCGCCTGCAGGTTCTGCCGGCCGGGCGCCCTGCTGGGGCGCGCAGCGACTGACTCGGCGGAGCCCCGGCTCCTTGCTCGGGTGAACTTCGTCAGAGGCGCAAGATGGCGTTCTCGGTCGATCAGCAGGAACGATCCTGGCGCCGCCCTCTCCGCGATGGCCGCGCAGGGTGACGCCGAGGGGCCGCGGTGGCCCTTCGCCGGGTGGACAACCTCCTGACCCAGTTGAGTGAAGAGCTGACCGAGGAGGCCCTGTGAGCACGGGTCGATGCCTTCCTCGACACCGTCGAGGAAGGACCTGCGGGTCCGGCCCTTCCAGGGCCGAGTCCGGGGCGCTCGTCCGCTGAAGGCGGTGACCGTACCCTCACCGCTGCGAGCGAGGCCGCGCACGCAGGCGTTCAGAACCAGGGGCCGAACAACTGCGCCGCCCGCTCATCGACTGCGGCCCGCCCGCGGCTGACGTCCGCCGACTCCGGGGTCAGCCCCGAGCAGCGCCAGCAGCACGACGACGGAGCCGGCGCCGTCCGGGCGGGGATCGGTTCCCCTTGGGGCAGGCCCCTGGCCAGCCCGTGCCCGGCCGGGGAACGATGGGTGTCGACGAGCTGCGAGGTGCCTGGTGACCGGTGACCGCTCAACCCGACCTGACCCAGCGCAGGACCGGACGGCGCGGCCGTCGGGAGGGAAGCGCCCCACGCCCGCGCTGGCCGAGCCGGGGCCCGCAGCACGTCACCTGCTGCACCTGCAGAGGGCAGCAGGGAATCGAGCCGTCGCCGGCCTGCTCACCCCTCTGAGCCGGAAGGTGGCGGACGATCCTCCGAGCGCTCGGCCGACCTCGGGGGGAGCTGGGGCCGCCCTCCACCTGCCCGCGGTGTCGACCCCCGCACCGGCGGCTGATCCCGCGCCGTCGACACCAGCCGCCCGGGGGGACACCTCAGTCCCGGCCCCCCAGCCCGGCGCTCCTTCTAGCGAGCCGCCATCGCAGCCGACCGAGGCGGCGACAGCCGCCCGGACGGCTCCCTGGCTGACGGCGCTCGGGCAGTTGAGCCCCAGCTCGGCCGCCGGCCAGCTGGCCAGCAGCAGCGAGGGACTCGGCGCCACCGTGCGGGGCATCGGGCCTGCCCAGCAGCGCGCCGTCTCCTCCCTTCCGCGCCCCACCGGCCTGCCTGCCGCACCCCTGCCGCCGACGCCCGCGGCCGGCGCGCTCACCTCTCCGTCGGTGGGGCCGGTTCCTGCTTCCGATGACGCCGACGCGATCGGTCCGGCCTCGCTGGCTGCCAGCCGCGGTCTCAGGGCAGCAGCAGCGCAGGCGCAGGCCGCCGTGGACCACCTGCCGTCGGCCCAGGCGCTGAGCCCGGCCGCCTCGCCGCCCGCCGCTGCGCCGGGGCCGCCGACCGCGGTCCCTGCACCGTCGATCGCGCCTCCCGAACCCGTCGCGATGGAATCGGAGGCGGCGCAGCTGATGGACCAGGCGTACGGCCCTACCTTGCGCCAGCAGACCGCCGCCCAGTCGGCGGCCGGGGCCGCCCTGCTGGCGAGCCACGACTCCCAGGTGGGGGCCGAGCAGAGCCAGGCCCATCTCGCGACCCGGCAGGCGCAGCAGGAGACGGTGACCGCCCAGCTGGCGGAACGGACGGCGACGGCGACGGCCGTGGCGGGACGGCGCGAGCTCTGGCCGGGCGAGCAGTCGGCCGTGGCGGGCGAGTACACCCAGCAGGTGAGCAGTGAACAGGCGGCCGCCCAGTCCGACGTCTCGAGCACGATGTCGAGCGCCCGGGCCGCGGCGCAGGCGCAGCTGGCCGACGCCGGACGCCAGGCAGAGGCCGCCCAGGACGGCTCCGGAGCGCGACCGACCGTGCAGGGGTCGTGGTGGAGCCGCGTGAAGGGTGCCGTCTCGGCGGGCGTGTCGGCGGTGAGCGGCGGCATCCGGGCCGTCGGCTCCGCGGCCTCCGACCTGTACACCGCCGCCAGGTCGCGAGCCGGCGCCCTGCTGGACGCGGCCCGCGATGCCGTGCGGAGCCGGCTCGGCGCTTTCTGGGGTGCGCTGAGCGGCGCCCTCAACCGTGCGGTGTCCCGACTGAGCGCCGCGGCGCGGGCCGCGGCTGGATGGATCGGCGACCGCCTGCGGGCCGGCGTCGCCCGGATGACCGCCTTGGCCCGCTCCCTCGCGAACCGCCTGGGCGCTCTGGGGCGCCGGTTCGTAGCGGCGCTCGCGGCCTTGGGCGCCCGGCTGCGGGACGGGCTGCTCACGGTGTACCGCACCATCGCCAGCGCGGCCCGGCGCATGTGGGAGGCCGGCAGGGTGCTGTGGCAGATCGCCAAGGTGATCAAGGACGGCGCGGTCAGAGCGCTCGTGATGCTCATCGAGGCCCCGGGACAGGCGTTGGAGTACATCAAGGACTTCGTCGCGGGCCTGGTCGCCCGGGCGCCTGGGAAGCTGGAGGAGGTGATGGCCACGCACCTGGCGCCGCGGCTGGGCGCCCCGTCCACAGCGACGACGAGTACCGGCCCGGCTGTGCAGCGGCAGGAGGCGCCCGCAGCGGAGAGCGCGCAGCCGGAGAGCCGCTGGGAGGCCGTCAAGCGCCACCTCAGTGTCCGCCTCGGCTACGTCCAGGAGAACTGGTGGCAGGTGATCAAGGACGCCGCCCTGGAGATCTTGGTCCCAGGCTTGGCCCTGTACCGCCACTTCCCGACCATGATCACCGAGCTCGGCGCCTCATTCAGGGAGATGCTGGCGGGGAACTACAGCGTGGCCTTCGACCACCTGCTGGCCGTGGCGCGGTCCGCGATGGCGATCGTCAGCTCGTTCGTCGCCCAGGTCTCGATCGCGGCCTTCATCATCGGCTCGATCATCGGGACGCCCATCGTCGGGGTGGCGGCGCTCGAAGCCATCGGGATCACGGTGCTGCTCGTCGACGGCAGCGTCCAGCTGCTGTCGCTGGCCCAGGCGCTCGACAACCTGGACCGGGCTCGGACACCGGAGCAGCACGAGGCCGACTACGGCTTGATCGCAGACTCCGGCATCGCGCTCACGCTGATGGCGATCCTGGTGGCGCTGGGGGCGATGGCCAGCGCAGCCATCCGGCGCCTGCTGGCCCGCTTCCCGGCGCTGGCGGCAGCCGCTGAGAGCGTCCGCGCCCGGATGCGCGCCAAGGCGGGTCTCGGCCCCAAGGTTCCCGAGTCGCCGCGGCCGCATGACCTGCGTCAGGTCGAGGCCGGCATCGAGCGTGTCCAGGTCGCCGGCGACCACCCCATCCGCGCCCGGCTGACCCCTGAGCAGCAGCTGGCCTTCGACCGCTTCGTCGCCGAGCGTATCGAGGAGGGCTTCCAGGCCGGCAAGTCGGCGGCCGAGATCAACGCCGGTCTCGACGCCGCCCTCGCCGGCAAGGACCCGGAGGCGGTGGCCCGGATGCTCCGCCGCCAGATCACATGGGTTCGTGAGCAGCAGGGGCGCCGGGACCAGGCTGCCGCCCTGCGCCAGGGGGACCCGCTCAACCCCCCGAAGGCCATCGGGCCCATCGACGAGGGCGGCAACGTGGCGACCCGCTACGACACGCTGGCCGGCAAGCCGTCGGCGAAGGAGATCGGCGAGGCCCAGCGGCTCGCGAGCAGGACGGGTGAGCACATCGAGCTGTTCGGTGACCACTACTCTGGAATCGACGGCACCATCGGCAACCCACCGCGGCCTCTTCAGCTGAAGGGCTACACGGGAGGGGCCGACGAGGCCGTCACGATGGCGCAGACGGCTCTGACGAACGCCAAGGGCGCACCGTACTCACGCGTCGAGGTCAGCATCGAGGCACCGTCGGTGACGGTGGCCGAGGCGACGCGGGCCTTCCGGGCGGTCCCGCCGGGGACGGTGACCGACGGCGTCAGCGTCGCCCGGGTCCGGGTGTGGTGCAAGGACGGGATGTTCGAGCCGACATCGTTCAGACCTGTGGTGATCCCGCCGCACGTCGACAACGACCCTGAGGGCGGTACGCCTGTGCCGCTGCCTGCCGGCGCAGGGCCTGCACCGTAGGCCACGCCTGGGCAGCGGCTCCCGTCGGCGGTGCCCGGCTAGCATCCAGCGTGCGCAGCCGGTGGGACGAGGGCGGCGATCGTTCATGTGGGTGACGGAGTCGTGACTCGCGCGACCCACGAGGTGACCGGGGCCGGCGGAGTCTTCGCGCTCTTGGTACGTGTGGTGGGGCGGGCGTGACACGCCGGTGGAGCCATCTGCGGTGAGGTGAGGATCGGGTCCCCAGCATCGGAAGCCAGTGGGCATGGGATCAGCGCTCCGAGCGGGGTCTGACTCGGGATGGCGACTGGCGCCTGCGTCTGCACGAGGACTGCCTGGGCTCGGATCGTCGGCCGCGCTGGGGGCGTGCCGCCGACCGGACTGCGTGACCTCAGAGGGGTTCGACTTCCGCCCGTCATCGTCTTGTCCGATCCCGGGTCAGGTGGCTCCTCCATCACCTACCGGAAGTGGAGCAGACCGTGACCAGCACCATCACCGACTCTGATTCCTGCGTATTCCGGGGTCGGCACCCACGCCGACGTCCACCACGTGGCTGTTGTCGACTGTCCTGTGTCCGGAGAACCGGGAACAGGTCACAACGACGTCTTCGCCGCGGCGACGGTGGTGGCCAGCTGATCGCGGCTGGGCGAACTGCCAGCCCTGTGCACGGCCGTTCCTCCTCCTCTCGGACGTGCGAGCGTGACCGGGTGCCCGACTACCAGCCGCAAACCTTCAACTCGAGACGGCACCCTGGTACGGCGGACCGAGCGCTGTCCGAGCGGATGAGCCGGCTGAAGCGACGTGACAACGGTCCGGAACTCGCGGTCCGCCGGCTGCTGCACGCTGCGGGGCTGCGCTACCGCGTCGCGTGGCCGGTGCCCGGCCAGCGCCGGCGCACCATCGACATCGCCTTCACACGCCTCCGTCTCGCGGTCTTCATCGACGGCTGCTTCTGGCACGGCTGCCCCCAGCACCTGCACGTCCCGAAGAACAACGCCGCCTGGTGGGTCCGCAAGATCGAGACCAACCGAGGACGCGACGCGGACGTCACCGCCCAGCTGGGCAGCATGGGCTGGACGGTCAAGCGCTTCTGGGAGCACCAGGACCCAGCGGAGGTGTGCACCCAGGTCCTGACCTGGGTGAAGGCGCGGCAGTGACGGCCGGAAGCTACCCGACCACTACCTCGTACAGCCGCTGGTACTCCTCCCGCCGCCCCCGGTAGTACTCCTCCCGACCCGCCACTGGCGTCAGCGTCTCCCCCGTCGCCGGCCCTGCGCGCTCGACCTCCGGCGCCAGCACCTCCAGCGCCAGCAGCGCCGTCCCGCGCAGGGTCGCCCGCTTGGTCGTCACCGGCACCACGGGGGCGTCGAGCACGTCGGCCAGGATCTGCAGGAACGGCGGCACGTCCTGCGTCACCCGACCGCTGGCCAGGATCGTGGCCGACTGCCCCGACACCGAGCGCAGCTGGTCGCCGATCCGTGCGTAGGAGATCGCCACCCCCTCGAGCACCCCGCGCGCCACCTGGGAACCGGTCGTCGCGGGCGAGATGCCGGTCAGCGTCGCCCGGGCGTGGGCGGCCCAACCGGTGGCCCGCTCCCCCGAGAAGTAGGGCAGGACCAGCGGGGCCCCCGACGACGGGTCGGCCGCGGCCACCGCGTCCAGCGACGAGCCGTCGTCGAGCCGGACCGTCGACTCCAGCCAGCTGACCGCCCGGCCGACGTCGTTCACCGCGCCGCCGAGCAGCGAGCGCGAGGCGTCGATCCGGTAGCACCACAGTCCGGACGGCAGCTCTTCCGGCACCGCGTGCACGAGCACCCGCATCGCCCCGCTGGTCGCCGCGGAGGCCGCCATCGCCGACTCGTCCACCGCCCCGACGCCCACGTTGCTGGACAGCCCGTCCGCGACGACGGGGAACCAGGCCGTGCCCGCTAGGGCGGGCCACCGCGACGCCACCCCCGACGCGACGTCGCGCAAGGGTGCGGACGGGTCGCGCACCTCCGACAGCTGCTCCACCTCGATCCCGGCCGCCTGGACGAGCTCGGGGTCCCAGGCGCCGGTCCGGCGGTCGAGCATCCCAGTCCAGGCCGCGGTCGCGGTGCCGGCAGCGGTGACGCCGGCGAGCCGGAGGTAGACGTACTCGCCCAGGGACATCCACCGGTGAGCTCGACGGAACGCGGACGGGTCGGTCTCCCGCAGCCAGCGCAGCCGCGGCGCCAGGTAGCTGGAGTGCAGCCGGGCCCCGGTGCGCTGGTGCACGGCGGCCTCGTCGAGCTCCTCGCGGAGTGCCACCACCTGGTCACCGCAGCGGGAGTCGGCGTAGGTGAAGCAGGGGGTGCAGGCCCGGCCGTCGGCGTCGACCCCCACCAGTGAGGAGGCAAAGGTGTCCAGCGCGACGCCCCCGATCCGCCCCTCGAGCCGGCGGACGGCGAGGGCGTCGATGATCTCCTCGACCTCACGCACCACCGCGTCGGCGTCGATCACCGACGTGCCGTCACCGCCGGTGGTGAACGCGTGCGGGACCTTGTGCCGGTTCCCCTCGACCGGCTGACCGGTCGCGTCGTAGACGTCACCCCGGCTGGCTGTCGATCCGATGTCCAGCGCCAGGACGAAGGGCTCCTGCGCGCGGTCGAGGGCGATCCTGGCTGTCTGAGCATCCGGTGCGGCCACGGCCACATCATGCCGCCGAGTCACTTTCGAACCCGTGGTGCGGGTCCGCCGTCAGCCCGGCAGGACCAGCAGCGCGTCCCCGACGGGCCGCTCCCCCGCGGCGTCGGACGGGTCGTTGACCACCTGACCGCCGGTGACCATCGTCGTCGACCCTCCGCCGTCCAGGTTGAGCGCGTCGTGCATCCCCAGGGCCCTCGCCAGGGCCGCGGTCTCGACGATGCTCGTGCCCAGGCTGCTCGTGCTGCGGCCGTCGACGGTCGCGATCATCGTGCGCCCGGCGCGGTCGACGCCCGCGAAGGTGCGCGGGTTCCGCTGCTGGCTGAAGCCGTAGTAGACGCTCGACGACGCCTGGACGAAGCCGTCGGCCCGCGGCGTCACGTGCACGCGGCCGTCGCGGACCAGCTCGGGACCGCCGTTGACCACGGAAGCACCCGAGCCCGGCCGGATGAGCCGGTGCCCGGACCCCTCCAGGCCAGCGGTGACCTGCAACCGCTGCCCCACCCGGGCCAGCCGCATCAGCCGAGGGGCCAGGTCACCCGTCGCCTGCAGGGATCGCTGACCGGGGAGCAGGGCCACGCCCCGGGAGGAGCGCTCCGCGACGACCCGCGACCGCCCGTCGAGCACCACCTCGGCGCCCGGCCCCGCAGGCGTGCGGACCCCGAACTCACGGGTGAGGACGACCAGCTCGTCGTCGTCGGTGCAGGTGACATCGTGCCGCGGTCGGGGCGTCGGCAGGTCGTCGGCGGTTCCGCCGCAGTTGCGGATCAGCCCGGGTACCCGGTCGATGCCGTCCAGCACCAGCCGACGGCCGTGCCGGTCCCGGACCGAGCCCGTCCATCGCAGGCGCTCCATCGCCGTGCGGCGGGCGTCCTCGTGCAGCACCAGCGCCGGACGGCGGCCGACCGTCTCGCTGAGCAGCCGGCCGTCGTACACCCCGACGCCAGCAGGATCGCCCGGGGCTCCGGCCGCGGGGTCGAGGACGAAGTAGCCCGCATTGGTCGCCGCGGTCGCCCCGGCTGCGGTGGCGAGCGCGCTGGTGGTCTCGCGGCGCTCCAGGTCCGGGCCGTAGGACGCGACCAGGGAGCCCGAGAACCGCCGCGGGTCGATGGTGAGCACCCGCACCTGCCAGGGTCCGCGCGCGGCCGAGCCGCCATCCCACCCGGTGTAGCGGGTGCTGCCGGTGAAGCCGGCCGCGACCAGCCGGGCCCGCAGGGCGTCCGCCACGACCTGGGTGCCCTCGCTGCCGACGCGCACGCGCCAGCCCAGTCGACCGCCGGCGTAGTCGGCCGTGGCGGGTGTGACGACCTCCTCGACGCGGGGGCCGAAGCCGGCGGCCCGCAGCCTGCCGGCCAGCGCCTCCGCGTCCGCCGGGTTCGAGAGGGCGGTCGGCGGCGCGTCCGGGTCCGGCGAGGTGGCTCCACCAGGGATCGCGAGCTCGACCGTCCAGACCGCGCTGGGGTCGACGGCGCCGCGGACGACGGTCGTCAGGGTGACGCCCGGCTGCAGGGTCGTGGTGGTCCGCTGCTCGGCCAGGCCGACCGGACCGAGCGGCAGCTCGACGGCGATCGGCCGCGCAGGCGCGGCCCCGGCCTCCGGGACTCCGACGGCGGGGGACACGAGGACGGCGGTGACGACGAGCGCGCCGCCGAGGCGGCCGATCCGGGAGGTGGGCACGGGCTCACGCTAGGACGAGGCCGACGCCCCGACGAGAGCTGCACGCGGCCGCTGAGCGGGAGGCGAACCAGAGGTTCCCTGAGAATGCAGCGGCCGTTCTCGCACGAGCCTCCTCTGGGCCTCGTTCGAGGGAGCTGGCGCTGGATTCTCAGGGGCCGAGCCCTCGGTCCAGCGACGTCGGGCCTCGATCGCCGGCCACCAGACCACCGGAGGACGTGACCGCGGAGAGTCCCGGGTCGGCCAGGCGGGCCGGCATCACGGCCGACCTGCTGCAGCCCTGACGCCCAGCGCGGAACCCGGGACGCAGATCGCTCAGGCCGCGGCGACCGGGTCGTGGCAGGTGTCGGCCCCGCTGCCGTGCCGGGGGTGGCGGTGCCGCCGGCCGCCGTAGATGACCGCGCCGCAGGTGCAGCGCGACCAGCCGCACCGCTCGTTCCGGCAGTGCGCGGTCAGGGTGTCGAGGTTGGTGCAGTGCGGGCAGGCGGTCCGGCCGAGGACCGCCCGGGCGGGCCGCGCAGATCCCGACAGCGGCTGGGCCGGGGAGCGCGCGGCACGGACCCACAGGGGGAACCAGCGCGACCAGACGGGGTAGGGGGTCATGCCGCCCTCCTGCACGCAGGACGGTCGGACGCGGGGCGGGACGCGAGCAGGAGCACGAGGCGGGACTTCCGAGAGCAAGCGGGTGGGGCAGGACCCGCCGCCGTCGCCGCGTCCGCAGTCCCCGAACTACCCATCAAGGCCCAGCGCACACACCAGAGGAGGGCCTGGCCCGAACCGCCCGAGCCGCGCCCGTCATCCTGGGCTGGCGACCGCCCGAGGAGAGGACCCGGATGACCACCGACGCACCGGCCGACTGGCGCCCGGCGCACGCCGAGCCCTGGGCCCGCACGGTCCTGCAGGTGCTCACGACCCCCTACCCCTACGCCGCGCACCACGTGACCGAGGCCGCCGACCGCACCGACGCCGACCCGCTGCGCCTGCACCCCGCCTTCTGGGGCAGCTTCGACTGGCACTCCTCGGTGCACATGCACTGGTCAGCCGTCCGACTGCTGACGCTGGCTCCGGACCACCTCGAGCCGGTCACCCGGGACGCGCTCGTGGAGCTCCTCGACGCCCGGCTCAGCCCGTCGGCGCTCCGCACCGAGGCCGACTACCTGCGCGCCCACCCGTCCTGGGAACGGCCGTACGGCTGGGCGTGGGCGGCCATGCTGGCGGCCGCCGCGACGGACTGCCCGCTCCCGCAGGCGCGTCGGTGGGCGGACGCGCTGGAGCCGCTGGCTGCAGTGGTCGCCGACGCCCTGCTGGCCTGGCTGCCCCGGCTCGCCTACCCGGTGCGGCACGGCGTGCACAGCAACACCGCCTTCGCGCTGGCGCTGGCGTGCGAGGCCTACGGCGCGCTGGGCCGGCCGGACGTCGTCGACGCCGTCGCCGCTGCGGCCAACGGCTGGTTCGCCGCCGACCGGAACTATCCCGCTCAGTGGGAGCCCAGCGGCAGCGACTTCCTCTCCCCGGCCCTCTGCGAGGCCGACCTGGTGCGTCGGGTGCTCCCGCCGGCCGCGTTCGGAACCTGGCTGGCGGCCTTCCTACCAGGGCTGGGCCGCGACGGCGACCGTCTGCTCGCGGTGCCGGAGGTCCGGGACCGGACCGACGGCCAGGCCGTGCACCTGGTCGGGCTGGCGCTCAGCCGTGCCTGGCAGCTGCGACTGCTCGCCCCGCACCTGCCGGTGGAGGACCAGGCCCGCGTCGCCCGCGCTACCGCGCGTCAGACGGCCGCCGCGACGCAGGAGATCGTGGCCGGGGACTTCATGGCCACCCACTGGCTGGTCTCCTTCGCCCTGCTGGCCGCGACGGCTGAGCCCCACCCGTGACCGGGCCCGGGCTCGCGGATCCACTGCGCGGCTGAGCAGGTCGGGCCCGGCCCGCAGCCTGCGGCAGCGCGCAACCCGGTGTGCTGCACGTCACGGAAGATCGCCGCCGGACCCGCGGAATAGCCGCCGGAGGTCCCCGGTTGTGCCCAGTGCCGTCCGGCGCGTACCCCCGGGCCTCACCCCTTCGCCGCCACGAGCGGCCACTCGCCGAGAGGCGTCCGCCGGGCGGCACCCGAGATCACCGACCGCGAGCCCGTGCCCGCGCGTCTGCCGTGGCCCGACCGACGCTGGTACTCCAGCGCCGGAACGGGTAGGTCCCAGCCCAGCTCCGACCCACCCGAAGAGGTGCTCACCCCGTGCTCCAGCCCACCCTCGAGCGCCCCGCCGCCCAGCCCAGCGCCGCGGTCCCCGCCGCAGCGGCCGCGACCCGACCGGTCCGCCGGCTGCCGCGGAGCTGGCCCTACCTGGTGCCGGCGCTGGTGCTCGCCGTGGTCTACGGCCGGACGGTGCAGCCGGGCACGGGGAACGCGTTCTCCCTGGACACCACGAAGTTCGAGCTCGTCGGGCGGGTGCTGGGCACCCCGCACCCGCCGGGCTACCCGCTCTACACGATGCTCAACGCGCTGGTCGTGCGGCTGGTCCCGGTCGGCTCCCCCGCCCTGCTCGCCAATCTGCTGTCGGCCGTCTTCGCCCTGCTGACCTGCGTGGTGGCGGTCTCGGTCCTGCGGTCCCTGGGACTGAGCCGGGTGCTGGCCGCCGGTGGCGCGACGGCTCTCGGGATGCTGCCCGCACTGTGGCGCAACGCCGTGGTCGCCGAGGTGTACAGCCTGAGTGCGCTGTTCCTGATGGCCGTCCTGGCTTGCGTGCTGCGCTACGAGCGGAGCCGTCGACCGGGCTGGCTGCGGGCGGCCCTGCTGCTGTTCGCGCTCTCGTTCGCGCACGCCCCCACCTCGGTCCTGCTGGTGCCCGGCCTGCTGCTCCACCTGCTGGCCCGTCGGCCCGCCTGGCTGGTCCGGCCACGGGAGCTGGTCACGCTGCTGCCCGCGGGAGCGCTGCTGGCCCTGGTGCCCTACGCCTACCTGCCCTGGCGGACAGCCGTGGGCGGCAACACCTGGCTGGAGACGCGGGTCTCCGACGCGCACTCCCTGTGGGCCGCCCTGACCGGTGCCCAGTTCGGCAACCGGATGTTCCAGGTGCCGCTGCCGACCATCTGGTCCGAGCGGCTGCCCGAGCTGGCGGCGGCGGCCCTCGGGGAGCTCGGACCGCTGCTGCTGCTCGCCGCCGTCGGCCTGGTGGCGTTGGCCCTCGGGCGTCCGGCGGTCGCCGCGCTGATGGTCGGCTGGGTCCTCGCCACCGCAGCCTTCGTGCTCAGCTACGCCGTGGACGACTGGCTGACCCTGCTGCTGCCGCTGTGGCTGCTGGTCGCCCTGTGGGCGCTGGTCGGGCTCGACCGGTGCCTCGACCGGCTCTGCGCTCCCTGGCCGCGCCGGGCGCGCGCGGTGGCGGCCGCGGCGTCCGTCGCCCTGGTCCTGGTCGCGTTCGTCCACGGCCTGCCCCAGGCCGACCGCAGCGGGCCGGACCCGCAGCAGCAGGTCGACGCGGCGGTCACCCAGCTGCCGGACAGCTCGATCGTGTTCACCGGGAGCCTGGAGGCACGCCAGCAGTTCGCCTACCGGTTGCTGCCCGACGACCTCGGCCTGCGCCGCAGCATCTGGGCGGCCGAGGGGCCCGTCCGCACCGCCGACCCCGGGCAGTCGATCCACCACCTCCGCAGCTACTGCGCGGCGGACCCCGGCCCGTGGACGTGGCCCTGGCACGAGCAGCCTGCGTCGGCCATCCTGCCGCGCGGCCTGCAGACCTTCGTCTACGGCGCCGACTACGCCGAGGAGGTGCGGCGCCAGGGCCTCGCGGTGACCCCGGTGGCCGACCAGCTCTTCGCCGTCGACTGCCCCTCGAGCCCGCGGCCCCGCGACGGAGACCTCCGGGCCGCGCCCCGCTGAACCGGGGAACAAAGCACAGCTCCGCGCGTTGTGCCCAGTGCCGTCCGGCGCGTACCCCCGGGCCTCACCCCTTCGCCGCTACGAGCGGCCACTCGCCGAGAGGCGTCCGCCGGGCGGCACCCAGACCTTCCGACTCGCTCCGCAGAGCTCAGACGGCGAGCGCCCTGACCGACAGCACGTCCGGCAGGTGCGCGGCGATCTGGTCCCAGGACTCCCCGTCGTCGACGCTGGCGAACACCGACCCGTCGCGGGCGCCCAGGTACAGCCCCGCCTGCTCGGCCCGGTCGGTGGTCATCGCGTCCCGCATCACCGCGGCCCAGAAGTCGTCCGGCAGCCCCTGACCGTTCGGGGTCCAGCTCTCGCCGGCGTCGGTCGAGCGCCACACCCGCGCCCGGCCCTCCGGCGGGATCCGCGCCCCGTCAGCGACCAGCGGGAACACGTAGACCGTCTCCGGCTGGTGCGGGTGCACGACGATCGGGAAGCCGAAGTCGGCCGGCAGCCCGTCGGCGATCGAGACCCAGCGGTCCCCGCCGTCGTCGGAGCGGTAGACGCCGTGGTGGTTCTGCGCGAACAGCCGCGACGGGGCCGACGGGTGCGACGCGACCTTGTGCACGCACTGCCCGAACTCCGGCCACGGGTCGGGGAAGAAGTAGGCCTTGATGCCCTGGTTGGCCGGCGCCCACGAGCCGCCGCCGTCCTCGGTCCGGTAGACCCCGCCGGTCGACATCGCCACCGTGACCCGCTGCGGGTCCTCCGGGTGCGGCACGATCGTGTGGATCGCCTGGCCCCCGAACCCGGCACCCCACTCCTCCCGGTGCGGGTGGTCCCACAGCGAGCGGACCAGGGAGAACGACTCGCCGCGGTCCTCGGACCGGAAGAGCGCGGACGGCTGGGTGCCCGCCCAGACGACGTCCGGCTCGACCGCCGACGGCTGGATCTGCCAGACCCGTTCGACGCTGCTGCCCAGGTCGGCCGGGAACCGCACGGCGGCGCCATGGGTCTCGGTCCAGCTCTCGCCGAGGTCGTCGGAGTAGTAGACCCCGGGACCCCAGTGCTCGCTCGTCCCCCCGGCGAACAGCCGCGGGACCTCTCCCCGGTCGTCGACACCCAGGCCGTAGATGCCCTGCATCAAGAACTCCGGCCGGGACCAGGTCCAGCGGTCGCGGTCCTCCGACCGGCCGATCCACAACCCCTTGCGCGTCCCCACCAGCAGCACTGCTCCGCCCATGACCGCTCCTCGCTCGCACCCGCGTCCGGACCTGGTCGCCACGGACGGAGGGGGTGATGAGGACTTGGACCTGGGCGGGTGGTCGAACTCATCGGGCCACCCGCCGGCCCGGCTGCGTACCGGGAGCGGGTGGCGGCTCCCCCTCCGCCGCCGCCCGCTCCCAGAGCCTGGAGGGCCTAGCGCCAGCCCGGGCGTCGGTCCCCGGGCCCGGAGCCCGCGAGCGCCAGCCGGGGCAGCTCGACGGCGTGACCCGTCACGCTGACCCCGCTGCCCGCCTCCGCGGGGATGCGCACGGAGAGCTGGCTGGGCCGGCCCAGCTCCTCGCCCTGGAAGACCGCGACGTCGCCGGGCAGCGGCACGGCGCCGAGCGCCCGCAGGTACCCACCCAGCGCGGCCGCGGCGGCGCCGGTGGCCGGGTCCTCGACCACCCCGCCCGGCGGGAACGGGTTGCGCGAGAAGAAGGCCGTCGGCGAGGCCCGCCAGACCAGGTTCACCGTGGTCCAGCCGCGGCAGCTCATCAGGGCGCGCAGGGCGGCGAAGTCGTAGACCAGCTCGGCCAGCCGGGCCCGCTCCCGGACCGCGATCACCGGGTGCCAGGCGCCGGCGAAGGCCACCCGGGGCGGCAGGGCCGGGTCGAGGTCGGTCGCGGCCCAGCCGAGCGCCGCGAGCAGGGCGGCCAGGTCCTCGGCCGAGAGCTCGGCGAGCTGGGTCGGGACGCTGGTCAGGGTGGCCGCGAGGTTGCCGCAGCCCGACGCCGTGGTGGCGACGTCGACCCGCCCGGAGCGGGTGTGCAGGGTCATCGTGCCGGTCCCGTGCCGTTCGGCGTGCGCCACCGCGGCGGCGATGGTGGCGTGCCCGCAGAACGACACCTCCGCCTGCGGGCTGAAGTAGCGGACGACGTAGTCGGCGTCGCCGACCGGGAACAGGAAGGCCGTCTCGGAGTAGCCGACTTCCGCGGCGACCTCTTGCATCGCCTCGGAGTCCGCACCGCTGGCGTCCAGCACGACCCCGGCCGGGTTGCCTCCGGCCGGGTGCTGGCTGAAGGCGCTGTACCTGAGCACGTCCACGGTGATCCCCCCTCTGCTCCGACCGTCCGCCTGTTCCCGGCGGCGATGAGACGATCCTGCCGCCCGTCCGGGAGCCCGGCCAGGGACGGAACCCGCACACTGCTCGCACAGTCGCCGCACGTCTCCTACGATCACTGACGTGCTGCAGGAGGCGGACGGGCTCGAGGGGCCCTTCGCGGGCCGGCTGCGCGCTCTGCGGGAGCGTGCCGGGCTGACGCAGGAGGAGCTGGCGACGCGCGCCGGGCTGACCGCGCACGCCGTCAGCGCTCTGGAACGGGGCACCCGCACCCGGCCCTACCCGCACACCGTGCGCGCTCTGGCGGCGGCCCTGGCGCTGGGCACGGCGGAGCAGGCCGCCCTGGTCGCCTCGCTGCCCCCGCGGCGAACGACCCCCGCGCCCCGACCGCCGGCACCCGCGGCCCCTGCACCCGGAGCCGCAGCGCCGGAACCGGTCGGACCCGTCGCCGCCGAGATCCGGCCGACCTCGGCGGCCCCGACGCCGCCCGGCGTGGTGGTGCCGCCCACCGCGCTGCACGGCCGCGACGGTGACCTGGCCGCGTTGACCAGCCTGGTCCGCTCCGGGCGCGTCCGGCTGCTGACCCTCACCGGGATGGGCGGCGTCGGGAAGACCCGCCTGGCGGTGGCGCTGACCACCCAGCTGGCCGACGACTTCCCCGACGGCGTGGTGCAGGTCGCCCTGGCCTCGGTGGACAGTCCGACCGCCGCGCTGGAGACCCTCGGCCGCGCCGTCGGGCTGTCGGGCGCGGACGGGCCCGACGCCGTCGAGCTGGTCGCCGCGCACCTCGATGGTCGCCGGATGCTGGTGCTGCTCGACAACCTGGAGCACCTCGTCGACGTCGCCGCGGACCTCGGCCGGCTGGTGGGCCTCTGCCCGGCCCTGACCGTGCTGGTCTCCAGCCGGGCGCCCCTGCGGGTCCGGGGCGAGCACGAGTACCCCGTCGGCCCGCTCGCTCTGCCCCCCGCCGACGCCGCCACCGTGGCCGAGCTCGCCGCCTCACCGGCGGGTGCCCTGGTGCTGGACCAGGTCCGGGCCGTCGCGCCCGCGCTGGAGCTCACCGCCGACCGGGTGCGCGCGCTGGCCACCCTGTGCGCCAGGCTGTCCGGCATCCCCCTGGCCCTGGAGCTGGCCACCGCCCGGCTGCGGCTGCTGACCCCGGGGGCGCTGCTGGAGCGGTTGGACTCGGTGCTGGACTCCTCCGCGGCGGCCCGCGACCTGCCCGAGCGGCAGCGGACGATGCGCGCCACCCTCGACTGGAGCCACGGCCTGCTGACGCCCGACCAGCAGCAGTTGTTCACCCTGCTGTCGGTGTTCCGTGGCGGTGCGACCCTCGACGCGGTCGAGCAGGTGGTCACGGCCAGCACGGCGCTCTCCGCGCCCGACGTCGTCGAGCAGCTCGAGGTGCTCGTCGAGCAGTCGATGGTGGTGGTCAGCACGGGGTCGGACGGCCGACGGCGCTACGCGATGCTGGAGCCCGTGGCCCAGTACGCGCGGACCCTCATCGACGACGCGCTGGCCGGGCGGGCGTTCCGGGCGCACGCAGCGGTCTTCCGCGAGCTGGCCCGGCGCGCCGCGGACGGCTACGAGGGGGCCGACCAGGTGCTCTGGCTGGCCCGGACCGAGGCCGAGGAGCCCAACCTGCTGGTCGCGGTGGAGCGGTCGCTCGCCGGCGGGCACCCGGACACGGCGGGCGAGATCGTCTGGAAGCTGTGGCTGTACTGGTGGCTGCGCGGGCAGTTCCGGCGCGGCCGCGAGCAGGCCGAGCGCTGCCTGCCGGCCCCGCTGTCCCCGCCCGTGCTGGCCCGGGTCCACCTCAGCGCGGCGACGATGTCCTACGCAGGCGGCGACATGCCGTCCAGCGCCACGTACTGGGACGAGGCGCTGCAGCTCGCCGAGCAGCTGCACGACCCCGAGGTGCTCTGCAAGTCGCTGTCCGGCACCGGGCTGGCCGCGCTGGCTGCTGGCCGCCTCGACGACGCCGCCGACCGCTTCCGCCGCTCCCTGCCCGTGTGCATGGAAGCCGGGGAGGCCGGGATCTGGATGAGCTCGCTGACCCACATCTGGTTGGGCACCGTCGTGCTGCTGCAGGGCGACCCCGACGGCGCCGACGCCGAAGTCCGCCAGGGCCTGGAGATCGCCCGGTCCCGCGGCGACCGCCTCTCCACCTACGTCGCCCTCTACAACCAGTCGCAGGCGGCGCTGGCCGCCGAGGACCACCAGCGGGCGCGCGGGTTCGTGGAGGAGGGCATCGAGCTGTCCGAGCAGACCCTGGACCTGGCCAACCTCGCCTACTTCCTCGACACGCTGGCCGTCGTCGAGGCCGCCGACGCCCGGCTGGAGCGGGTCCCGGTTCTGCTGGGCGCGGCCGAGGCGTTCCGCGAGACGGTCGGCGGCGTCTACGCCTACTACGTCCCGGACGAGTCGCTGCGGGCCGCGGCGGAAAGCCAGGCGCGGGCGGCGCTCACCCCGGACGCCTACGACGAGGGGTTCGGACGCGGACGGGCCCTCGACCTCACCGCGGCCGTCCGCTTCGCCCTGGCCTGAGCACGCCCGGCGCCACGGCTCCCGCCCGGCCTCACGGCTGCGGCGGGCCACGCCGGATCCGCTCCCGCATGGCCGCCAGCGGCCCGCGCCAGTGCGAGATGCCCTCCATCCACCAGGTGACGCCGACGTCGGCGAAGCGCCGGACCAGGGCGTGGTCGGCCGCGCTGCCGTCGCCGGCGGTGTCCCCGCCGAAGACGACGTCGAAGGGCGCCGAGGAGGTGCGGTGCCGCTGCACGTAGCCGACCAGCTCGGCGATCGCCGCCGGCTGCTGGTCGGGCGGCACCGAGAACAGCAGCGGGTGCACCCCGTCGAAGCGGGCGGCCCGCCGGAAGGGGGCGCGGTTCGGCCACTCACCGCCGACCCAGATCGGCACGTGCTCCTGGACCGGTGGGGGCAGCAGCTGCACCTCGGTGACGGTGTGGTGCTCCCCGGCGAAGCTGAAGGGCTCCCCCGTCCACAACCCCTGCAGCACGGCCAGGCCCTCGTCCAGCTTGGCCGCTCGGACCCGCGGATCGGTGTCCTCGCCGAAGTCGCCGAACTCCAGGCCCGGCGGCCCGCCCAGACCGACGCCGAGCGTCAGCCGCCCGCCGGACAGGTGGTCCAGGGTGGCCAGCTCGCGGGCCACCTTGGCCGGCCGGCGGCGGGCCAGCGGCAGCACCATCGGGCCGGTCCTGACCCGGTGGGTCGCGGCCGCGACCAGGGCCAGCGCCACGGTCGGGTCCACCGACGGCTGCCGGGGCCCGCCCTCGTCCTCACCGCTCCACTGCAGGTGGTCCCAGACCCAGAAGCCGTCCCAGCCGGCCTCCTCCGCGTCCACCGCCAGCGCGGCGAGCAGCCGGGGGTCGGCGTACTCGCCGAAGATCGGCACGTTCATCCCGAAGCGCATCGCGAGCCTCCACCTCGTCGTCGAGGATCCCGTCCTAGCAGCCAGGGCCGACAGTTCCTGAGCAGGTGGCCCGGCACCGGCGGCCCTGCCGGGCGGAGAAGGCGGCAGACTGTGCAGGTGCAGCAGAGCCGAGGAGCAGCCGGGTGAGCGGGCAGCCCGTCGTGGTCGGCGACCGCTACGAGCTCGGCGAGCCGCTCGGCCAGGGCGGCATGGCCACCGTGCACCGCGCCCTCGACCGCCGGCTCGACCGGGCCGTGGCGGTGAAGCAGCTCGGTCTCCACCTGGCCGCCGACACCACGGCCCAGGCCCGCTTCCGACGGGAGGCGCAGGCGTCGGCCAGCCTCAACCACCCGGCCATCGCCTCGGTGTTCGACACCGGGGAGGGCAGCGACCCGGCCACCGGGGTCAACCTCCCCTACATCGTGATGGAGCTGGTCGAGGGGTCGACGCTGCGCACCCTGCTGGAGGCCGGCCCGCTGCCCGCCGAGCGTGCGCTGCCGGTCGTCCGCAGCGTGCTCGACGCCCTGGCGCACAGCCACGCGATGGGTCTGGTGCACCGCGACATCAAGCCGGCGAACGTCATGCTGGCCACCGACGGTGCGGTCAAGGTGATGGACTTCGGCATCGCCCGCGCCGTGGACGAGAGCGCGACGAGCCTGACCGGCACGGCTTCGGTGATCGGCACCGCCCAGTACCTCTCCCCCGAGCAGGCCCTGGGCCAGGCGGTCGACCTGCGCAGCGACCTGTACTCGGTGGGCTGCCTGCTGTTCGAGCTGGGGACCGGCCGGCCACCCTTCGTCGGCGACACCTCGCTGTCCATCGCCTACCAGCACGTCCGCGAGAACCCGGTGCCGCCCAGCCAGCTGCAGCCCGCGCTCGGTCCGGCATTCGACGCCGTGGTGCTCCGCGCCCTGGCCAAGGACCCCGACGACCGCTACCAGAGCGCCGCGCAGATGCGCGACGACGTGGACCGGCTGCTGGCCGGCGAGCCGGTCACCCCGCCACCCCCGCCGCTCCCCGCGCCGTCGGACCCGCCGACCGCGAGCGGCACCGCCACCCTGCCGGGACGCCTGGCCGGTGCGCCGGTCGGCGCGGCCGCTGCCGCCGCGTCCGGCGCCGGTTCAGGACCACCGACCGCTCCGACAGCGCTCGTCCCCTCCGCACCCGCGTCGGACCCCGACCCGTCCGCCCGCCGGTCCGCGGCCCGCCGTGCCGTCCTGGTGGCCCTGGCGGTGTTCCTCGTCCTCGGTCTGGGCGCGTTCGGGCTCTCCCGGGTGTTCGGGCCGTCAGCGGACCAGGCCGGGGCCGTCACCGTGCCCGACCTCGACGGTCAGCCGAGGGCGGCGGCCGAGGCGGCCCTGCGGGACGCCGACCTCGTCCCCCGGGTGGTCGCCGAGAAGGGCGAGGACGGCGACACCGTGGGCACCGTCGTCGACCAGGCCCCGGACGCCGACGCCCAGGTGGCCGTCGGCACCACCGTCACGCTCACCCTCAACGACGGGTCCGGCACGGTGGAGATCCCCGACGACCTGATCGGTCAGCAGGTCGAGGACGTGGAGGAGGAGCTGGCCGACCTGGGCTTCACCGACGTCAGCACCGAGGCCGTGGACGGCGACGCCGACGCCGAAGCCGGTGAGGTGCTCTTCGTGGAACCCGCCGAGGGGGACCGGGTCGCCCTCGACGCCCCCGTCGAGATCCAGTTCGCCCGTGCCGCCGGCGCCGCCACGACCAGGAGGGCGCCGCAGGAGACGGAGCCCTCGGCCCCGCCCAGCTCGAGCGCGCCGGCCGACGACGAGGACGAGGACGACGAGGGCCCGAGCGGGGGGGCCACGACCGCGGAGCCGGACGAGGCCCCGACATCGGAAGCCCCGTCGAGCAGTGCGCCTCCCACCGACCCCGAGCCCACCGCCTCGACGACCGGCCAGCCGAGCGCGGAGCCGACCGGCAGCACGAAGAAGCCGCAGGAGTCGGAGGAGCCCGGTCAGGGCAACGGCCGGGGTCAGGGCAACGGCAACGGCCAGGGCCAGGGCAACGGCCAGGACGCGAACCAGGGCCAGGGCTCGGCCGGCGACTGAGCGGCTACCCCGCTCGGCTCAGGTCCTGGCGCAGGCCGTCGGCCAGCGACCGCAGGGCCAGCACCTGGCTCTGCTGCTCGGTGCGGGCCGCGGCGAGCTGGCGGCGGGCGTCCTCGACGGCGCGGTCCACGGTGGCCAGGTCGGCCGCCCGCTCTTGTGCCTCCCGTTGCCGATCGCGGTACCCGCGCACGGCGAAGACCCCGAGCAGCAGCGCCAGCACCACGACGAGCCCGATCAGCGCCCCGGCCCAGCCGAGCAGGGCGCCGACGACGGCCAGCACGACCAGCACGCCGGCCAGCCCCGTCAGCAGGTGCGGGCTGACCGAGCTCCCCGGGACACGGGCGTTGATGTCGTGCCGCACCTGCGCCAACCGGTCGGGGTCGGTCCCGTCGGGGCCCACCACGACGGAACCGCCCGGCGTGCGCACCTCGAGGGGCTCGACCGGCGGGGGTGGTGCCGCGGCGGCCGCCTCGACCGCCTGCAGCAGCCCCGGTCGCAGCCAGCCGAGCAGGCGGGCCCGCAGCGCCGGGTCGCGGGTGGCGGCGAACTCCTGGCGGACCAGCACCCGGACGCCGGTGCGCGGTTCCTCGGTCGGCACGGCGGGCTGGGTGCCCGTCGGGTCCTCGATCCGCTGCCGGAGCAGCTTGGCGCGCACCAGCAGCTCGCGCTCCGCCTCCGAGCCCTCGGCGATCATCAGGCCCGCGGCCGTGCGCAGGGCGCCCCGTGCATCCCCGCCGGCCGTCGGGGGCCCCTGGTCGGGAACCTCCCCGACGTCTGGGACCGGCGAGCGCAGGCGTCGGACCGGTCGGGGTGGGGCCGCCAGCGGCAGCAGCACCTGGCCGTCCAGGAGCGCCCGGATCCAGGCCAGCTCGGCCTCGGGATCCCTGGCCCCGCTCTGCTCCGCCACCCAGGTCCGCCACTCGGCTCCGTCGCCGGCGGTCACCGTGGACCGCCACCGCTCGCCGACGGCGTCCAGCACGGCGCTGCTGTCGGCGGGTCCGCCGTACCCGCCGGCCACGACGGCCCGCCACAGCACCACCTGGGCGGAGCTCAGGCTCTCGTCGGTGACCAGCAGGTCGGGCAGCCGATCGGCGACCAGCGCTCCGTGGCCGAGCGCCCCCAGCAGCACGACGACGAACAGGTCCGCCTGCCGGCCCAGTGCCCGGGCCCGGCCCTCCGCGGTGCGGTCGCGCCCTCCGGCGATCAGCGCCATCACCGCGTTCATCGCGTGCGGCAACCAGTAGTCGTCGGCCTCGCCCGGGTCGACCCGCGCGACGCGGCGGCCGCCGACCAGGGCGTCGACGGCGGCCAGCACGTCGCGGCGGACGGCGGCGGTCTCGGCGTGCGCGGCCAGCTGCTCACGCACGTCGCCGAGCTCGACGTAGGCGTCGAAGGCTGCCGACAACGCGTCGAGGCGGGTCTCCAGCGACCCCTGCAGCTGCGCGAGCTGGCTGCTCAGCCGCGAGCTCCGGGCGTTGGCCGAGGCCGAGACCGACGCCAGCTCGTCCACCTGGGAGCGCAGCAGGTTGGTCCGTCCGGCCTCGCTGGTGAAGAACCAGTCCCAGTCACTCATGGCGGTCATCCTGCCCGGAGGTGGCGGTCAGCGGCGGCAACGGGGTCGCCGGGCGCGGGGCCAGCGGGGAGGATGGGCGCCATGGCGGTGCAGCGCGAGCGGGACGAGCAGGGGCGGGCACGCAACGGGCGTCCCCGGGACGGGCTGGGCCGGCCGCTGCCCCGGGGGGCGGAGGGGGTGCCGCGGGTGCCCGACGACCTGGTGCTGCCGCCGCTGCCCTCGTTGGCCGAGGCCCAGCGGCTGCTGGACGCGGGCCTGCCGTTCCACGCCCACGAGGTGCTGGAGGCCACCTGGAAGGCGGCGCCGGAGCCGGAGCGCGAGCTGTGGCAGGGGCTCGCCCAGCTGGCCGTCGGCTGGACCCACCTGCTGCGCGGCAACCCGACCGGGGCGACGACGCTGCTGCAGCGCGCACGCCGGCGGATCGTGGTGTACGCCGCCGACCCGCCCTACGACGTGGACGTGGCGGGGCTGGCGGCCTGGTGCGACGCGGTGCTGGCCGCGCTGGCCACCGCGGGGGCACCGACCGCGGACGCGCCGCGGCTGCAAGGGCCCGGCTCCCGCTGACCGGGCGGCTCAGCTGGTCCAGGCGTGCACCCGGACGGCGCTGCCCCGGCTGGTCGAGCGGAACTGGACGAGGTCGCACAGCTGGTTCGCCACCCAGAGCGCGTCGTGGTCCTCCCCGGCGGGGGCCCGGCGACCGAGCAGCGGGTCGTCGACGGGGAGGTCGTCGGCCACCTCGCAGACCACACCGGAGCTCTGGGTCCAGATCGTCACCGTGCCACCGGTGGACCCGCGGTGCAGGCTGCTCGCGGCGAGCCGCTGGACGACCTGCCCGAGGTCGGCGGAGCGGGTGACGCTGAGCCCGGCCACGTAGAACTCGAGCCGGGTGTAGGCCAGCAGCCGACCGACGTCGGCGGCGGTGAAGTGCGCCTGCCGGACCTGTGCCGGCGGGGCGCCCAGGTCGGAGGAGAAGAGCGAGTCCACGTGCGCGCGACCGGCGTACCCGGCGCTACCGGTGTAGCGGTCGGTCTCGACCAGGACCGGGTGGCTGCGGTACGCCTCCTCGATCACCGCGTCACCGAGCTGTCCGGTGTCGTAGGGGCAGATCAGCCAGAACGGCACCTCGGGGTCGACGGCGACGTTCAGCAGCGCCTCGTGCAGCTGGCACTCCAGCAGCTCCTCGGCGCGCCGGCCCGGCCAGATGGGTTCACCGATGCCCCGTACCGGGCGGCCGTCCGCTGCCTTCTCGTCGAGGAACCGCTGCCAGGCGGGGATGATCCGGGCGGGGTTGCGGCCCAGCTCGTGCATGTCGACGAACTCGATGGTCTCGGCCCGCGCGCCCAGGGCGTCCCGCAGCCAGCGGGTGTGCTCGGCCCCGACGGCGACCATCATCGGCTCGTCCGCGTCCAGCCCGTCCTCGAGGAAGGGCACGAGGTTCGCGGTGAAGTCCTCCGGCTCGGCCCAGAGGAAGGCCTCGTGCCGGTAGCTCTGGTGCTCGCGTGCGGGCGAGGACCACGACATGTCCCAACTCCCCGGTCGACCGACGCTGCTGAACCCTCGACGCTAGCGACGCGTGGGAGTCAGCACCAGGTACCAGAACACCCACCCGCGGGGCCGCACCCGTCAGGACCAGACCGGTCGGCCCGCCCCGGCGGCACCGGGACGGGCCGTGCGGACTACTGGCCGATCTTGTCGTCGGCGGCCTGCTGGGCCTTGTCGACCTGCTCGCCGCCCTTGCCGCCGAGCTTCGCGTCAGCCGCGTCGCCCGCCTTGTCGATGCCCGCGTCGCTGGCCTTCTCCACGCCCGCGCCGCTGGCCTTGTCCTTGAGCTCGTCCAGACCCATGGGTCCTCCTTCGTCCGGGAGTCCTGCGGGACGACGGCTGCCGTCCCTCATGCAGCGGATACCCATCGGCGTCCCGCTGACCCGCCCGGTGCTGTGGCTCCGCTGAGTCGGCGGCCCGGGCTCTCGGGCCAGCCGCCTAGCATCGGACCTCGTGGCCCGCACCCTCGTCCGCCTGTTCGTCGTCGTCGCGACCCTCGAGGCCCTCTCCTGGCTCGGCCTGCTGGTCGGCATGTACGTCAAGTACTTCACCGGTGCCGGTGACCTCGGGGTGAAGATCTTCGGCCCGGTCCACGGCGGCGTGTTCGTGGCCTACGTCCTGCTCGCCCTGGGCGTCGCGCGCGTGCTGCGCTGGTCGGTGTGGACGACCCTCCTGGCGCTGGCCTGCTCCGTCCCGCCCTTCGCCACCCTGCTCTTCGAGTGGTGGGCGGTCCGGACCGGGCGGCTGGCCTGGCCGGCCCGTGGCCACGAGCGTGAGCCCGCCGTCGCCGGCTGACGAGGGCCGGGTCCCCGCCCCCCGCCCGCAGGAAGTGCGCCACTGGAGCAGCTTCCGCTCGATCGGGTGCACGGCCAGGAAGGCGGACCAGCGCGAGGCTGCGGTCGACGAAGACCACCTACTAGCCAACGCAAGTTTCGTATGGGACCGTGTCACCGGACCGCCTGGACTCGTCCGGATCCGGTGTCCACGCCGTGGTCAGGGCGAGATCTTCGTTCGAAGACGCCCAGAGACACGGGGAAAGTTTCGAAAACGTAAGCCGAACTCGTGGAAGGAACCATCCGTGACGAGCCAGCCGTCGACGATCGACGTCCAGCAGCCGGTACCCGCGTGGCAGGACCCGGCACGACCCCTCGACGTCCGCGTCGACGCCCTGCTCGCGGCGATGACGCTGGAGGAGAAGGTCGCCCAGCTCGGCAGCCGGTGGGTCGGCAACGACCACGACGACGCGGCCGACGACGTCGAGGCGACCCGCCCCGTCGAGGAGACCCGCCCCGTCGAGGAGACCCCGGCCGAGGATGGCACCACGGCCGAGACGTTCAACGTCGCCCCGATGCAGGACACCTTCGCCACCGCGGACCCGCTGTCGCTGGAGGAAGCCAGCCGGGACGGCCTCGGCCACCTGACCCGGGTCTACGGCAGCGTCCCGCTGACCCCCGCCGAGGGCGCGGCGGAAGTGGTGCGGCAGCACCGGGTGGTGCTGGAGAACTCCCGGCTGGGTGTCCCCGCCCTCGTCCACGAGGAGTGCCTGACCGGCTTCACCAGCTACGGCGCCACGGTCTACCCGACCGCGCTGGCCTGGGGCGCGACGTTCGACCCGCAGCTGGTCGAGCGGATGGCGGCCGCGATCGGCGCGGACATGGCCGCGCTCGGGATCCACCAGGGCCTGTCCCCGGTCCTGGACGTGGTCCGGGACTACCGCTGGGGGCGGGTCGAGGAGACCCTCGGCGAGGACCCCTACCTGGTCTCGGAGCTGGCCTCGGCCTACGTGCGCGGGCTGCAGGGCACCGGCGTGATCGCCACCCTCAAGCACTTCGCCGGGTACTCCGCCTCGCGCGGGGCGCGCAACCACGGCCCGGTGCCGATGGGCCCGCGCGAGCTGGTCGACGTCATCCTGCCGCCGTTCGAGATGGCCGTCACCCTGGCCGGCGCCGCGTCGGTGATGAACTCCTACTCCGACGTGGACGGCGTGCCCGCCGGCGCCGACGGCTGGCTGCTCACCGACCTGCTCCGCGGGGAGTGGGGCTTCGAGGGCACCGTCGTCTCCGACTACTGGGCGGTGCCGTTCCTCGCCAGCATGCACCGGGTCGCCGCCGACGCGGACGAGGCCGGGGCGCTGGCGCTGGAGGCGGGCATGGACGTCGAGCTGCCCGACACCGTCGGCTTCGGCGCCGGCCTGGTCGAGCGGGTGCGCAGCGGCCTGCTGCCCGAGGCGCTCGTGGACCGGGCCGCCCGGCGGCTGCTCCGGCAGAAGATCCAGCTCGGCCTGCTCGACCCGGGGTGGACGCCGGAGGGCTCGGTGGCCGGCGCCGCCGAGCGCGACCTGGACTCCCCCGGCAACCGCGAGCTGGCTCGGGAGCTGGCCGAGCGCTCCGTCGTCCTGCTGGACGCCGGCACCGCCCTGCCCCTGCTCGGCGAGGGCCGTCCGGCGCTCGGCCGGGTCGCCGTCGTCGGGCCCTGCGCCGCCGACCCGGCCACCTTCATGGGGTGCTACGCCTTCCCCAACCACGTCCTGCCCCGCTATCCCGACCTCGGCCTGGGGGTGGCGGTGCCGAGCGCACTCGACGCCCTGCGCGCCGAGCTGCCGGGCGTCGACGTGGTGCACGCGCCGGGTTGCGACGTCCGCGACGACGACCGCTCCGGCTTCGGCGCCGCGGTCGAGGCGGCGCGGGACGCCGACCTCTGCGTCGCCTTCGTCGGCGACCTCGCCGGGCTGTTCGGTCGCGGCACGTCCGGGGAGGGATGCGACGCCGAGGACCTCCGGCTGCCGGGTGTGCAGGCCGACCTGCTGGAAGAGCTGCTGGCCACCGGGACGCCGGTGGTCGTGGTGGTCGTCTCCGGCCGCCCGTACGCCCTGGGCGCGGTGCACGGCCGGGCTGCCGGGCTGGTGCAGGCCTTCATGCCCGGCGAGGAGGGCGGGGCCGCCCTCGCCGGCGTGCTCTCCGGCCGGGTGCAGCCGTCCGGCCGGCTGCCGGTCCAGATCCCCCGGACGGCGGGCGCCCAGCCGGGCACCTACCTGCAGCCGCCGCTCGGGGTCGGGAACGACGGCCCCACCAACCTGGACGCGACGCCGCTGTTCCCCTTCGGCTACGGCCGGGCCTACACGACCTTCGCCGTGGAGGACCTGCGGTTGAGCAGCGCCGAGATCCCCACCGACGGTGAGGTCACCGCCACCGTGCGCGTGCGCAACACCGGCGAGCGGTCCGGGGCCGAGGTCGTGCAGCTCTACCTGCACGACGTGGTCGCCAGCGTGACCCGCCCGGTCGTCCAGCTGACCGGGTTCGCCCGGGTCGCGCTGGAGCCGGGCGAGGCGGCCGACGTCGTGTTCCGGGTGCACGCCGACCGGACGGCCTTCGCGGGTCGAGACCTGCAGCGGGTCGTCGAGCCGGGCGACGTCGACGTGCTGGTCGGCACGTCCGCGAGCGACCTGCCCTGCCAGGGCCGGGTGCGGCTGACCGGCCCGGTCCGCCGGGTCGGCGTCGACCGACGGCTGGACACCCCCGTCGAGATCGTCCGCTGAGCCTCAGGCTCGGCTCGGGGCGCGCCGCAGGGCACCGCGGTGCGATGATCTCGGGAGCACAGGAGGGGTTCTGATGACGTCCGACACACAGCCGAGCACCCGCGTCACCCTGGCCAGCGTCGCGCGGGAGGCCGGGGTGTCCCTGCCCACGGTCTCCAAGGTGCTGAACGGCCACCACGACGTGGCCGAGGAGACCCGGCAGCGGGTGCAGCAGGTGATCCGCGACACCGGCTACCTCCGGGTGACGAGGCGGGCCGGGAAACCGGCCATCCCGGTCGTCGAGCTGGTCTTCGACGAGGTGGTGAGCGCCTACTCGATCGAGATCCTGCGCGGGGTGACCGACGCCGCCAACGCCTTGGACGTCGACGTCGTGGTGGCGAAGTTCGGGCGCTTCGGCGACCAGCGGCTGGACGCGGAGCACTGGGCCCGCCGCTCCCGGACGGCCGGCCGCGCCGGGATCATCTCGGTCACCACCGAGATGACCCTCGACCACCTGGCCGCCTTCGAGCGTGAGCGGCTGCCGCTCGTGCTGATCGACCCGGTCAACCCGCCGCCCCGCCAGGACACGGTGAGCGTCGGCGCCACGAACTGGGCGGGCGGGATGGCCGCCACCCAGCACCTGACCGCCCTCGGCCACCGGCGCATCGCCTACGTCGGGGGCGAGCCCGGGGCCACCTGCAGCCAGGCCCGGCTGTACGGCTACCACGCGGCGCTCGCGCAGGCAGGCATCGAACAGGACCCCGAGCTGGTCCGCAGCGGCCGCTTCGACACCGAGACCGGGTTCGCCGCGACCTTGGAGCTGGCCGCCCTCGCCGACCCCCCGACGGCGGTGTTCGCCGGCTGCGACGCGTCGGCCGTGGGCGTGGTCGAGGCGGCCCGGACCCTGGGCCTGCGGGTGCCGGACGACCTCAGCGTGGTCGGCTTCGACAACACCTACCTGGCCGCGCACTGCTTCCCGAAGCTGACCACCATCGCGCAGCCCCTGGAGGAGATGGGGCGGGTCGCTCTGCGGACGCTGATCCGCCTGGCCGGCGGCGAGACCCTGGAGACCCACCACGTCGAGCTCGCCACCCAGCTGGTCGAGCGCGTCTCGACCGCCCCGCCGCCCCGCCGGTAGCCGGTGACCACCTCCCCGTCGATTGACATTCGATAGGAGAGTGCTGATACTCGACGCATGTTGACAGAGACTCGAGCGGTCGCCGCCCTGCGGGTGTTCCTCGTGGTGCTGTTCGCGGTGCTGGTGCTGTTCCAGGTGATGTCCCTGCCCGGCCAGTTCCGGTACATGGCCGAGCAGGATCCCGAGATGGCCTACCTCCGCTGGCCCGCCACCGCGGTGACGGTGTTCTGGGTGCTGTGCGTGCAGGTGGTGATCATCTGCACCTGGAAGCTGCTGACCCTCGTGCTGGCTGACCGGATCTTCACCGACGCCGCACTGCGCTGGGTGGACGGCATCGTCTGGGCCGTCGCCGCGGCCTGGGTGGTGCTGATCGGCGTGCTGCTGTTCGTCGGCTTCAACGCCTCCGACCCCGGGCTGCCCCTGCTGCTGTTCCTGCTGTCGGTCGGGGTGACCGTGCTGGGGCTGCTGATGGTGGTGATGCGGGCGCTGCTGCGTCGCGCCACGACGCTGCGGACCGACATGGAGGCGGTGATCTGATGCCCATCGTGGTGCGGATCGACGTCGAGCTGGCCAGGCGGAAGATGAGCGTCGGCGACTTCGCGGAGCGGGTCGGGATCAGCCCGGCCAACGTGGCCGTGCTGAAGAACGGCCGCGCCAAGGCGGTGCGCTTCCAGACGCTGGAGGCGATGTGCCGCGTGCTCGACTGCCAGCCCGGCGACCTGCTCGAGTGGGTGCCCGAGTGAGCAGCCGCGGGCTGGGCGCCCTGCCGAGCTACCTGCTCGGGCTGCTCGGCGTCGTGGTCGGCGTCGCCGGGGTGGTGGCCGGCGGCGCCGACGACTCCCCCGGTCTCCAGGGGCTCGGCGTCCTGGTGGTCCTCGCCGCGGTCGCGCTCACCGTGCGCTCGGTCCGTCGTCGGCGGTCCTCGCCCCCGCTGGTCTGACGTCGAGCAGCGTGCCGGGCTGGGCGACGCCGTCTCCCGAGGCCGTCGTCCCCGCGACAGAGCCCCACCAGCGATCCACGCCTGGCCTCCCCGACGGAGAAGGGGAGCCCGTTCCGCCACGCACAGCCGCGTGTCATGACACCCTGTCCCGGATGAATATCAGAGGAACGTTCGGGGACGCTCCTGCAGGAACCGCGGTCGTCGGTCCGTCCGGCCTGGCCGCGGCCGTCCGGATGCCCGGGGGCTGGACCACCAAGCTCCTGCTCGTCGTGGGTGGCCTGAGCCTGTTGAGCTTTGCGACCCAGGTCGTCAGACACGGTCTCCAGCTGCAGCCCCCCGGGTTGAACTCGGCGGAGCGGTGGTTCTTCGTCGACAGGGAGATGGGAGTACCGGCGTGGTTCTCCGCCTCGTTGCTCCTGCTGGCCGGGGAACGGCTCTGGCGGGTGGCCACGGCGGCGAGGGAGCGGGGAGAACCCTGGGTCAGGCACTGGAAGCTGCTCGCCGTGGCGTTCGTCTACCTCTCGTTGGACGAGCTGACCGAGATCCACGAGCAGGTGATCACGCCCGTGCGCGAGGTGTTCGATCTCAGCGGCGCCCTCGCCTTCGCCTGGGTGGTGGTGGCCGCCCCACTCGTCCTCGTGTTCGGGGTCGTCTTCCTGCGCTTCCTGGTGTCCCTGCCGACCTGGACCCGGTGGGCGTTCGTCATCAGCGCCATCTGCTACGTGGGCGGCGCCCTGGGCGTCGAGATGATCGGGGCCGTTCTCGCTGAGCGCTCCGGGGTCATCAGCACGACGACCACGGTCGTCGACGGGGTGTCCACGGTGACGGAGAATCTGACCATCCCGACGCTCACCTACGGGTTCGTCGTCGGCGTGGAGGAAGCCCTGGAGATGGTGGGGTCCGTGCTGTTCCTCGGCGCCGTGACCGTGGCCCTGCTGCAGCGGACAGCGCGCGGGAGCCAGGCAGAGCCCCCGGAGCGGTCGTCCGAGGACGGCGATCGGGATGGCATGCTGGCCGCGTGACGTCGACCGCCAGCGCGCCTGTGGTCGCGGCACCACCTCGTCTGTCCTGGAACCTGGTGCCGGCGATCATCGTGGCGCTGGCGGCGTTCCTGATGTTCGGCCTCCAGCGGGAATCGGTGGCCTACCCGGTCCTGGCCGCCGGCATCGCGCTCGGCTTCGTGCTCGACCGCGACCTCGGGCGGAGCCTGCTGCTGATCGGCCTCGGCCTCGCTCCGATCGGCCTGATCTCCGTGGCGGCCGACATCCGGTGGAGCCACTACTTCCTGGTCGCCGGCGTGCTCACCCTCGCGCTGCTGACGCCCTACCTGCTCGACCGGTTCGTGTTCCGACGCCACGTCATCCGGTTCCCGCTCCGCAGCGGCCGGCACTGGACGGTCGCCGAACGCGTGTACATGTTCAGCGTCCTCGGCCTGGCGTGGCTGATCATGCCGTACTACTTCATCAACTCGGGCACCTACCTGAACTGGCCGGCCCCGACCGAGCCCAGTGAGCTGGCCCGGCTGTTCGTGGGCGTGAACGCCGTCGGGCTGTGGGACGAGCTGTTCTTCATCTGCGGGGTCTTCACCCTGCTGCGGCGCCACTTCCCCACCTGGCAGGCGAACCTGCTGCAGGCGGTGATCTTCGTGTCCTTCCTGTGGGAGATCGGCTACACCAGCTGGGGACCGTTCCTCACCTACCCGTTCGCCCTGGTGCAGGGCTGGCTGTTCGCCCGCACCCGCTCGCTGCCGTACGTGCTGTGCACGCACCTGGTGTTCGACTGCGTGCTGTGGTTGATCCTGGTGTACGCGCACAATCCCGGCTGGCTCCCCCGCATCTTCTGGTACTAGGCTGGCCAACTGTTCGTCGGTGTGGTGGGCCTGAGAGCCTGGCCGGCTCCCGGCCCGGTCGGCGGGGGCGCACGACGGTAGGACGAGGTAGCTCGGGAGGCTTCCGACCATGGTGGACCACCGCAGGGTTCTCGGAGGTCGCTACTGGCTGAGTGCCGGCCTCGGCCAGGGCAGCGTGGCCGAGGTCTACCGGGCTCTGGACCTCGAGCTCGGCCGCCCGGTCGCCATCAAGCGGTTGAAGCCCGAGTTCGCCGGCGATGCCGACGCCCGAACCTCCATGGACCGTGAGGCTCGTCTGGTCAGCCTGGTCGAGCACCCCAACGTCGTGCGAGTCCTCGACGTCGGTGAGACCAAAGTCGTCGACGCCGCACCGGCGCTGCCGTACCTGGTGCTCGAGCTGGTTCCGGGGCGGACCCTGCAGTCTCTGGTGGGCGACGGCACGCCCCTGGGGCCGGCGCAGGCCCGGGCCGTCGCCGCTGACCTGCTCGACGCACTCGCCTGCTGCCACGCCGCGGGTGTGCTCCACCGTGACATCAAGCCCGCCAACGTGGTGCTCACCGACACCGGGGGTGTCAAGCTGGTGGACTTCGGGATCGCCTGCCTGCTGTCCGAGGCACCGACAGCGGCGGCTCCGGCCGTGCGCGGGACGGTGAAGTACATGGCGCCCGAGCGCTTGTGCGGTGCAGCCGCTGACGTCCGCTCCGACCTCTACTCCGTCGGTGCGCTCCTCTACCAGCTCCTGCTCGGCCGGCCACCCTTCGTCGGTGACGTGCCGACGGTGGTCCGTGAGCACCTGTACGGGGACCTCGTCCGGCCCAGCCGGCTGGACCCCTCGCTCGGGGAGGGTTTCGACCAGTTCTTGCTGACCGCGCTGGCGAAGGACCCGGCGGACCGCTACGCCTCGGCGGACGCCATGGCGTCGGCGCTGGCGGAGCTGGTCGTCGATGAACCCGCCGTGCCGCTGCCCGGTCCCGGATCTTCGGTGGTCGCCCTCGTCCCCGCAGCGGCGGGCGCTCGGGCGGTGGCCGCGCGGTCGACGAGCCGTGGTGCACACCGCCGGCAGGCTGTGCTGGCGGCAGCTCTTGCCGCCGCCCTGCTGCCGGCGGTGGGCTTCCTGGTGCGCTCGGACGACCTGGACGGCGGGGACCTGCGCGAGAGTGCCAGCGCAGCCGTCCTGCCGTCCCGCGATCTCGTCGTCCCGGGTCCCGACGACTCCGCCACTGCACCGGAGGAGGCCGAGGACGCGGCAGCCCCGCTGCAGGGTCAGGCCGGGTCCGCCGATGACGCCGGTGGCGTGGCGCAGACCATGCTGCTGACCCGGGTCAGCTCCTCCGCCGCGACCCCTGCGGAGCCGGCGAGCAGCGAGCCGGCGGGCGGGAACTCGAAGGCGGCCGGCTCGTCCCCCGCGGTGGACGCAGTCGTGGCAGGAGGTCCGGAGCACCCGCAGGACGGCGTCCCGCCAGGGCCCGGCGGTGACGACTCCGACCCGCGAGCGAGCGGCCCGTCCAGGACCCAGGAGCCGACGGCGCGTCCGGAGCCGCCAGCGGCCGGGCGTCCGGGGTCTCAGCCCCCGGGGCAGCCATCCCCTGTCGCTGTTCCCTCTGCTCGACCGCCGGCCGAGCCCAGCCGACCTCCGGTCGACGCGGGGGAAGCCGAGCCCCCCAAGGGCGGGGAGAACCCGGCCCCAGAACCCCCGAGCCCGCCTCGGGCCGAGCGTCCGCCCGGAGCGCCCGCAGCGGGTCGACCGGAGAGGCCGGCCAAGCCCGCCAAGCCGGCGAAGGCGAACAAGCCAGCCAAGCCGGTGCGAGCTTCGAAGCCGGACAAACCCGCCGAGCCCGTGAAGCCCCGCCCGGCCGACAAGCCGGGCAGGGACGACAAGCCGGACAAGCCAGCCAAGCCGGTGCGAGCTTCGAAGCCGGACAAACCCGCCGAGCCCGTGAAGCCTCGCCCCGCCGACAAGCCGGGCAGGGACGACAGGCCGGACAAGCCAGCCAAGCCAGGCAAGGACGACAAGCCGGGCAAGCCGGGCAAGGACGACAAGCCCGACAAGGGCGGCAGCCGGGAGAAATCCGACCGCGGGTAGCGGCTGCCGCTCAGCCACCCACCGCGTGAAGTGCCCACCGCCACCGACAGGACCGCCGCCTTCGGCATCGGACGCCCGGTGGAGGAGAGCGCTCGCGTCGCCGTGCGGCTCGCCACGCTCGACGCGACCGGCCCGACTGGCACCTTCTCCAACGAGGCCGGCGACCTGCCGTGGTGAGTACCAGCCCCGAGCTGGAGCCCGACCTGCGCCTGCGTGCGGCGGTCGACGCGGCCGACGAGCTGGGCGCAGCCCTGTCCTGGGCCGGCGTCGCCTCGGGTGGCGCTGCCCCGGAACGACGCTGCGGGGTGGCCATCTTCGCCCAACTCTCCGGCATCGAGATGATCATCTACTACTCGCCGACGATCCTCACCGACAACGGCTTCTCCACCTCGACCGCACTGCAGGTGTCGGTGGCGCTCGGCGTCACCTACCTGGTCACCCAGCTGATCGGGCTGGCCATCATCGACCGTGTCGGCCGCCGCCGCCTGACCCTGCTCACCTTGCCCGGGGCCGCGCTCGCGCTGATCGTGCTCGGCACGTTCTTCGTCACCGGGAACGACGGCCCGGCCCAGGTCCCCTACATCATCGCCACGCTGATCGTGTTCACGGCCTTCACCGCCGGCGGGATCCAGCTGATGGGTTGGCTGACCGGTTCGGAGATCTACCCCCTCGCCACCCGAGCCGCCGGCGCGGCGGCGCAGTCCGCCTCGCTGTGGGGCACGAACTTGCTCATCACCTTGACCCTGCTGACCACCATCAACACCATCGGCACCGGGCAGACCTTCTGGCTGTACGCCGCGTTCAACGTGATCGCGTTCGTGTTCTTGTGGCGCAAGATGCCCGAGCTGACCGGGCGCAGCCTGGAGCAGATCGAGGGGAACCTGCGGAAGGGGAAGTTCACCCCCGCCGACTTCGCCCGGCAGCAGCCGGCTGAGGACCGCGCGGCCAGCGGCGCGCGCTGAGCAGGCGCCGCATCCCCCCGGCCACAGGCGGTCAGGATCGTCCGGTTCGCACCGGGTGAGGAGTGTCGGTGACGGCCAGTTGGACTGGCCGCCGGTCCGAGGAACGGGACTGGCGACTTGCGCTCGACGGGGTGCAGCGGAACTGCCCGTGTCCAACGCTCCGGTCAGGCAAGATCTCGGCTCGCCCTGGTGGTGGTCGTGGAGGTCCCTGTTGACCTGGGGTCCGGCGGAGGTCTCGAGTGGCGGACGTGGACGGACATCACGGGGCACCGGCGGCCGGCGGTGGACCTCCTGCCGGCGCGGCCTCGGCCCACAGCACGGAAACCCAGACGACGCGCTCGTCCTCAGACTCCACCTGGTCAGCCGTCCCAGCGCGGTACTCGCCGAGGGCACGCAGATTGAAGCGGGCGTCCGACCCGGCGATGTCAGCCAAGATCTCCCGTGCTTTCTCAGCCCGGCGGCGCGACAGGAGTCGATTCGCTGGACCCGGCTGGGTGGTGCTGGCGTGTCCTTCGAGCATGATCTGCAGACGTCCGGCTTCGATCTCCGTCTTGGCGCCGGCGGGAAGGGAGTCGTACCAGGCGATCAAGTCGCGCTCACCGGCTTCGGTGATGGAAGCACGGGAAGGACGGAACGAGATCTCTCGCAGGTGGAGGGTAGGAGTCGGCGGCGCAGGCGGTGGAGGCGGAGCGGGAAGGGATTGGTCGGTTCGCGCGCCCCATCGTCCCGAGGTCACCCAGCCTCGCTCCGATGCGACGCTGAGGGATCCGCGACCGCTGGCCTCGATGTGAAGGGTCCCCCAGAAGGTGTCGATCCCTCGGCCAACCGGATTCCAGACGCCTGAAATCTGATACCGGATGGCTGCCACCTTCTCGGATGCGGCGGTGTGCGCAAGACCGTTGAACCGTATCTGGAAGGTCGAGGTAGTGAGTTCGCTCGATGCGGACTGGAGGCCCAAGACGTTGACGTCGCGCAGGTCGTACTCGTTGTATTCGAACGTCACCCGGAAATCGAAGTGCTGGGTGCCGAATCCTAGACGCGGGTGCTCCGCGTAGACCGTGAAAGATGTGGTCGCCCGGCGCCACCGTGCATCCGGAGGGGTCCTCTCGTGGATGTAGTTCAGCGTCGATGCCTCGCTCGAGAAATTGCCGGACAGCACGAGGGGGGCGCCGGCCGAGAACACCGCAGTTCCCAGCTCGATGGCACCGACCACGGCCGCCGGGCCGACCCGCTGGACGACTTCGCCGGTCGCGCTCCGGGCTACTGGTGAGGTGTTCCTGTTTCGTGACTTCGTGATCAGTCTCTGCACTGCGGTGTTGCCGCCCGCGCGCTGAGCGGCGGTCAAGATCGCGTTCTGCTGTGCCGAGTCAGCTTGCCGCAGAAGTCCGGCGAGGTTGGATTCGTCTATCCGAGCGGCGACTCCGTCGGGTCGCTCTCGTGCCTCCTCCGGACGCTGTGCGTGCGGCCGTTCGCGTCTGCGTCCCTTGTCCTCGCTCCATCCGCGTTCCTGGGACATGCTGCCGATCATCCGCTTCGGTCCCGCACCGCGCTTGATCGGTTGGCTCGAGAATCAGGCAGCCCTGGTGGGCGCCCGGGGCAGGACCAGCTGCGCGAACGGGCAGGCGAACTGGCCGCGGCACTCGGTGGCCCCACAACCCGCTCGGCGAGTGGGTGGGTGCCGCCTACCTGGCGTTGGGCCGCGGCAGCGGCGGCGTCGGCGGCGTTGCGGGACTGGCTGCGGTTGCGTGCGCGACCGGCTGCTGACCAGCTCGGGCACGCGCGGATCTCGAGGCCTGAGACGTCTCCGTGGGTCGGCTGTTGAACAGCCCGCGTCCACGGCGTTGAAGGGCAGCGCCGAGCCGTGCGGAGACGATGGCGACGAGCCGCCGGTGGCCCTCGCGGCATGGTCCGAGTGGCCCTCCGTGAACAGCGTCGTGTCAGCGACTGTCGGTTGCACGGAACTTGCCGACCAGACCGAGGCGCTGGTGAGGCGTGTCGTAGGCCCCGTCGGACTCGACCCGCAACCCGGCAGTTCGGGGCAGACGTCGGCGATGTCCTTGCCCTCCCCGAGCGAGCCGGTCGGCCTGGGTGAGCTTGCGGACCACCTGCTCCGGGGTGGGTCTCTTCCTCGTCGTCATCGTGGTCAAGCCTTTCCTGTCCAGCGTCTGGGCGGTAGGACTCTCGACTCGCCCGACCCACCAGCAGTGGTCACGTCAGCGGCCCGGGTGCGACCACATCTGGGGCGGGAGTGCCCAGCTTGTGCTCCCACCTGGCGGCGAGGTTGGCGGGCGTAGACGCTGCCAGGTGGCAGATGTCGCAGGTGCAGGTGCGCTCGCGGGGCGTCGACGGGCAGGGTGGCCACGGCCTCTCCTTCCGAAGGTCGCCTGCCCTGAGCTCCCCCTGCCATTCCGGGCACCGCCCCCCTCGGCCGCGGACGCCAACCGCGCCGCCCGGTATCTGTCCTCCCGGGCACCGAAACCCTCCAACTAGCGCCCCCTCCCGCTCGCGCCGCCGGCTGGGATGGACCATCTGTGCAGAAAGTCCCGACAGCTGCCCGTAGCCGCGGCTCGGTGGAGCGGAGGCTGGGAGTTTCCAACCGTCGATCCATCATGTTCGCAGGGGGGTGGCGGAGGCCAGGGCACCGTGAGACCCTTTCTCCGCGCACGGGTCACCCTGTCGAGCGGCGATCGAATGTTGCCGGTCGTCGACGCCGCAAGGCACGAACCGCGCCCCGCCTGCTGGCTGCCCCACAAGACAACGGATGGCTCCACCCCCGCCGTCTGCTCGACCCCTTCGCCGATGAACGGAACCCGCTGTGAGACGTGCCCTGGCCGCCATGGCCGCCCTGATCCTTAGTGTTGCCCTGACCGCGCTGTCTGTCCCAGCGCACGCGGCCAGCACCGCCGAGGTGGTCACCCTGCCAGCTTCGGTCTACCTCACCGACCTACCCGGAAGCGTCGACGACCGGGCGGCGGTGACAGTCACCTACCAGTGCACCAACGACCCGTCCACGCCGTGGAACTCCTGGTACCTGTTCGGCAGCATCACCCGCGCCGACGTCGAGATGACACCGCTCTACTTCGGCACCCGCTACGTCACCTGGGTGCAGGGAACCTGCACCGGAGCGCCGGTGACCGAGACGCTGGCGTTCAAGCCCGACCCCCGCGGCTGGGAGTATCCCAGTCGGTACCTGGCCGGTCCGGCTGACCTGAAGGTCGGCCTGTTCAACGCCAACGGAGCCCCCGAACAAGGCGGCCCGCAGGTCGTCACGTCGGCGAAGACGAACCTGGTGCTGCCTGCCGCCACAGCCCCGTCGGCACCGACGAACGTCACCGTCACCCCATCGGGTACCAGCGCCATCGTCCAGTGGTCCGCGCCCACCAGCAACGGAGGCTCAGCAGTCAGCGGCTACAAGGTGGGCCGTGACGGCGTCGACGCCAGCGGCGCCGGCCCCTGGAGCACCACCGTGTCCGCCACCACCACCAGCCTCCGGTTCGACAAGCTCAAGCCGGGCAGCACCTACCGCCTGTCCGTGCAAGCCGTCAACGCGGTCGGAACCGGCCCCGCCACCACCGTCACCGTCGTGATGCCGGCCGCCGCCACGGCCCCGTCGGCACCGACGAACGTCACCGTCACCCCATCGGGTACCAGCGCCATCGTCCAGTGGTTCGCGCCCACCAGCAACGGAGGCTCAGCAGTCAGCGGCTACAAGGTGGGCCGTGACGGCGTCGACGCCAGCGGCGCCGGCCCCTGGAGCACCACCGTGTCCGCCACCACCACCAGCCTCCGGTTCGACAAGCTCAAGCCGGGCAGCACCTACCGCCTGTCCGTGCAAGCCGTCAACGCGGTCGGAACCGGCCCCGCCACCACCGTCACCGTCGTGATGCCGGCCGCCGCCACAGCCCCACGGGTCCAGTAGCAGCCCCGGCTGCACGACAAGCGTGGTGGCGCTGCGTCCACGGCCAGGGGCGCCAGGGCCGCGCTGGCCCTGCTCGCCTCATCCCTGACCGCGCTCGCCTGGTCCCTGCTGGGCGGGCATCGGCGCGAGCGGCACTCAGACCTACTGCGCGCGTCCCGCACAACGGTCGGCGGACGTGCGGCCTCAGAGGCTAGCAACCCGGCTCGGTCACCGAGCGCGGTTGCGGGGGTGATTCCGAGCAGTCCTCTCATTGCCACGCTTGTAGTTCCCGGTCACCCGAGCCATGAGCAGCTGGGGATCACCCTTCTCGACATCCTCGAGGAAGTCGGTGGCAGCAGCGCCACGCAGGCCGGCCGCGACCCGGCCGGCGTGACTGATCCGCACTCGACCGTCCCCCAGCACCTGGTACTCGAAGCCCTCCGCAGCAGAACCCACCGGCCCAGTCTGCACCCGGCACTCCCCCTGCCCCCCTAGCGGAGCGCGTACTCGAAGCCGCGGCGGTCGCCCGTGCTCCGGGCCCCGCACCCTGCCGTCGCCTCCTCCTCCACCCCACCACCACGTGCCGCTCAGCCCTCCTTGCGGTGCACCGGTCGACACACCCCGACCGAGCCTCGGAACTCGACCTGCCGCTGCGATCCCTGGACACGGTGGAGATCGACCAACCCGGCTGGCTACGCACGCTGGCGAAGCCGGAGCTCAGGTCCCAGCCGAGCTGGAGCGAGCCTGCCGCGGCCGCTGACACGGAGCTGATCGAGCTTCTGCAACGACGGGGGGCTTGCCCACCACCGTTCGACTGAAGGACGACTTCGAGCACGTCGTCCCGGACATCGCCTGGGGATACGACCTCGGCGACGAGCACGCCCACATCACCACCAACGTCAACCGGGTGGCGAAGGGCTCCCGATCAACTTCTATTCCTCTGACGCGATCCCTTCCCTGGTGGACACAGCCCCCTCGCTCTGCTGCGCCCGTCCCCACGAAGGTCGGCCCGTGTCGCACCTGGGGCTGTGAGCAGGTTCCGAAACCGGCCCTTCTCGGGCTCCGGTGGTTGGAGCGCGCCGCGCGTCACCGGGACGGGAGACGGTCAAGGGCTCGGGTGAGGGCGGCCTGCGCGTCGTCGTCGCCGAGACCTAGCTGGCGGGCGATCAGCGCGAGGCGGTCCGCGGCGGCGGCGAGGTCGGACGTGGCCGTGGCCTGGACGGGTGGGGTCTGCACGACGGTCCCATGGCGGCCGGCACTGCGGACCCAGCCGTCTCGGGCCAAGAGCTCGTAGACCTTGTTCACGGTGCCACGGGCCAGGCCGAGGTCGGTCGCCAGATGGCGGATGGTGGGCAGATGTGTCCCCGGCCGCAGCTGCCCAGCGCGGATCAGGCGCTCGATCTGCTCGCGCAGCTGCTCGAAGACGGGAACCGAGGAGTCCGGGTCCACGCTCACCATCATGCGGCGACTTGTGCACGCCGTGGTGCCCGCGGCGCGGCCCGCAGGAGGAAGACGACGACGACGACCAGCCCGGCGATCCCGCCCACCCCAGCGAGCACGTCGAGGACCACTGGCGGCTGCGGTGTCGCGGCCTGCCACCAGGCCAGGACCCACATCGCGGTGAGCACTGCGGCCGCCAGCTCCAGGCGAGCCACCGAAGTGGCCGCGAAGACCCGCAGCTGCTGGTCCAGCCGGTCGACCCGCTCGGCGCGCACCGGGCGGCGCCGGTCGACGATGCGCCTGCGGGTGAGCTCGGCGACCCCGACGAGCAGCGTCCCGGCTGCCGCACTGGTCAGGGCCGCAGATCCCGACCCAGCCAGGAGGAGCAGCAGTCCAGCGAGCAGTGCCGCCGCGAGCACGAGGCGTGCGGCCTGGACGGTTCGGGCGTGCGGGGCGGCCGGGCGCGGCTCGAGCACGGTCGTGCGCGGCCCGGGGGCCGGGCGTAGCCGGTAGGTCTCGGCGAGCAGGGCGCCGACCAGCACCCCGGCGACTCCGCAGAACAACACGTCCGCCAGTGGGCTGCGCTGGGCAAACCCGAACCCCACGCTCTGGTACCAGCGCAGTCCGACCACGACGGCGAAGCCCACGCCCAGCAGCCCTCCGACCAGACGGTGCTGGCGGTGACGCACCAGGTACCGGGCCGCGACGTCAGCCTCGCCGTCGGGCACCCGACTTCCAGGTGCGGCGCCGACGAGCCAGACGACGTCTGCCGTCAACACCCGCTCTGCCGCGCGGTACCGGAGGAGCGCCACGGCGGCGAGGATGAGTGCCGCGGCGAGAAGGAGCACCGCGGCAACAAGGAGTGCGAGGAGGGAGGACATGGGTCGATCCCTTTCCGTTGGCCTGTTGGCACAGTACGTTGGGCCAATGCCGTTGACAACCAACCCCGCAGGGTCACCGCCAGACCCGCGAGCGGACGACACGCTCGAGGCGCTGCTCCCACCGCGGCGCAGACGGGCGGGAGCAACGGTCGCGGTTCTCGCGGTGTTCGTGCTCCTCGTTGCCTGGTTCTCCCCGCAACTGCTGCGCCCGTCGATCTGGAGCGGCAATGGAGGAGGTGCGCTCACCACGTTCACGACCCCCGGTCCCCAGGTGTTGACGACGACCCTCACCGACACCGAGTCCTGGACGCCGTTCACGCTCGTGGAGATCGAGGACGTCCCCGGCGCCCGCGTCATCGACGCCTGGCTGGTCACCGGAGCAGACGCCCGGGCTGCGGAACGGGGCGTCGCCGGAACACCGGCCACGGTCGAGGACTACCTCGCACGGGTCCTCCGAGCTCCAGGGGACGCGCAGCTGCCCCAACGACTCACCTCCGATGGGCCTGCCGCGTTGCTGGTGCTGTGGGCGATCGAGAGCTGCGCCGCGCTCGAGCAAGGCGCCGAACCCGTCGCCGTCCTCCACAACGTCGTCGGCGCGACGACCACCGACACCCTTCCCTCGTTCACTGCGCCCGACCGCGACCTCCTGGCCGGATCGGCGACGACCGAGGTTGACGTCGCCTCCGACGTCTGCACCCGCAGCTGAGGTGCCAGGAGCCGGGGCACTGCGCACCGGTCAGGGACAGCCGATCCGGCTGAGGGAGGCGTCCGGATGGTGATCCGCACCTGCGTCCGTCGGCAGCGTTCCCTCGGTGGCGCCTCCTCAGGCGGAGCCGTAGCTTCGTCTGCCTGTCGTGGCGGCTCCTTGAACCCGAGCTCAGCTGCATCTTCTGGCGCGAGAACCCCAGGGACAGGACCAGCGCGCCGCCCCAGAGGACGAGCGGCGGGTCCGACAGGTAGGCGTGTTCTCGCGGGGCTTCGAGGTCGCAGCCGCCCTCAGGACGGATCAACCCACCGCCGACCCGAGCGGAAAGTTCCACCGCCCACGTCGGCGGGTGAGGTGTGTCCGTTCGACGGTCGACCACTGACGTGCTCCACACGACGGTCGGCCACTGACGTGCTCCACACGACGGCCAGCCACGGCGTGCATCCCGCACGCGGTCGGCATCCGGGGGTCCCCGGTCAGGCGATCAGCCAGTTGAAGGTGGCGAGGACGAGGTAGGTGGCGGGGATCAGGCAGGCGGGCAGGAGCGCGGTCCACAGCCGGTGGCGGCTCGTGGTCTTCGGCCGTCCGGGGGCGGGGGTGAGAGGAGAAGTGACGAGATCCCGCTCGTCGTCACCTGCCAGCTCGCGGTACTCGACCCACGCCAGGACGAGGACGGCCACGAAAAGCCCGACTGCGACGGCGGTGGCCGGTAGCTGCAGGACGGCTGGCAGGTCGGATCGACCGGACAGCGCGGCGCCACCGACTCCGAGGAAGACGACGGCGGTCAGGGGGAGGCCGAAGGTCCAGGGGTGGCGCAGCAGCGGGCGCAGCAGGAAGGGTAGGAGCAGCAGCAGGACCGCAACTGCTCCGAGGCAGATGATCTGGACTGCGTTGTAAGTGAGGGGTTCCCCGCGGACCCAGGCTGTGACCGCCGAGGTGCCGACGAGCATGGCCAGCACCTGAGCGGCTGCCACGGCGGTGACCGTCCAGACCCCGGACACCCGTTCGGGTGAGCCGTCCTCGGCGATCCGTGCCGCGTAGCTGGTGGGGTCGCCGAACGCCTCGACCGGCGTCTCGCCGGTCTCAGCGCAGTGTCCCTCGACCTCGCCCAGACGTTCCCCGATCACCGGGCCTGGGATGTCTCGGAGCCGGAGCTCGAGCACGAAGTCGCCGCACCAGGTCTCGTGGGTCTTCACGAACGGTCGCTCCCAGACTTCCTGAGGCGTGGTCTGGGGAGGGGTTGAGCTGGTCATGCGGTGCTCCTCGAGTTGGTTCGGGTACCGGCTGGTGCAGGGATGCGCCCGGTGCTGCCGGAGAAGAGGTGGCTGGTGACTCGGGTCGAGAACACCTGCCACTGGGCGAGGCCCTCGTCGACCTGGGCGCGGCCGGCGGCGGTGAGGGTGAAGTACTTGCGCCCCGGCCCGCCTTCACCGGTCCGCCACTCGACGCTGACCAGGGCGTTCTTCTCCAGACGGGCCAGCAGCGGGTAGAGGGTGCCGCCCTTGATGTCGCCGAAGCCGGCGGTGGCCAGGTCGGCGGCGATGGCATACCCGTAGGTGGGTCCGTCGGCCATGACGCGCAGGACACAGAGCTCCAGGACTCCTCGGAGCCATTCACTGGGGGTGGCGTCGTCGGTCATGAGTACACAGTGAGCCTACTTAGAGAATCTGTCTACTGACCATCTCACGCGTTGAGGCCTTGCCCTCGGAGTTCGACAAGACTCTCGGCGACTCGCCGGCACATCCGTCGAGATCGTGAAGAACCTCTAGCGAGGCTGACTCTAGTTCACTAGAGTTAGATGCGGCCCGCGAAGGACGGGGAGCACGCACACTCATCAGGAGGTTTTGTGCCCTACGTGACCACTGCTGATGGCACCGCGATCTACCACCTCGACTGGGGCGGGGACGGGACCCCGGTCCTGCTCAGCCACGGTTGGCCACTGAACGCCGACGCCTGGGAAGCGGCTGCCCGGTTCCTGGCCGAGCACGGTCACCGCGTCGTCGCGCACGACCGCCGCGGTCACGGCCGGTCGAGCCGGACCTGGCACGGCAATGAGATGGACACCTACGCCGACGACCTGGCTCACCTGCTCGACGCCTTGGATCTCCGCGAGGTCACGCTGGTGGGGCACTCGACCGGTGGCGGCGAGGTCGTGCGCTACCTCGCCCGGCACGGCAGCGCACGAGTGGCCAAGCTCGTGCTCGTCTCCGCCGTCCCACCCCTGATGCTCCGCAGCGAGGACAACCCCGAGGGGCTGCCGATCGAGGTCTTCGACGGCCTCCGTGCCGGCGAGCTGGCCGACCGCTCGCAGCTGTACCGCGATCTCGCCGACGGACCCTTCTTCGGGCACAACCGCCGCCACGACGTCGACCAGGGGTTCCGGGACGCCTTCTGGCTGCAGAGCATGGCCAGCGGCCACCGCGGCGCCTACGAGTGCATCGCCGCCTTCTCCGCCACCGATTTCCGCTCCGACCTGGCCACCGTCGACGTCCCCACCCTGGTCATCCACGGCGACGACGACCAGATCGTGCCGATCGACGTCGGCGGCCACCGCTCGGCCGCGCTCGTCGAAGGCGCCCTGCTGAAGGTCTACGCAGGCAGCAGCCACGCGCTGCCCGACACCGACCGCGACCGGCTGCACGCCGACCTCCTCCAGTTCATCGAATCCTGACCGGAAGCGAGCTCCTCGTGACCCACATCTCCGACGCCGACCCTGCCGGCTCCTCGAGCCCTGACACCGTCGTGCTGATCCACGGCCTCTGGATGACCCCACGCAGCTGGGAGCACTGGGTCACCCACTACGAGAGCCGGGGCATGGATGTCCTCACCCCGGCCTATCCCGGCTTCGAGGTCGAGGTGGAGGCCCTCCGGGCGGACCCGCAGGTGATCGCCGACCTCACCGTCCCCGACACCGTGGACCATCTCGCCCGGATCATCACTGAGCTCCCCGAGCCACCGATCCTGGTGGGCCACTCCTTCGGTGGCGTGATGACGCAGCTGCTGCTGGCCCGGGGTCTCGGCGCATCCGCCGTCGTCATCGACTCAGCGCCCACCGAGGGCGTGCGGGTCAACCCGGTTTCCCAGGCCCGCTCGCTGTTCCCGGCTCTGCGCAACCCGGCCAACCGGCACCGGGCAGTCGGTTTCACCCCGGAGGAGTTCCACTACGCGTTCACCAACACCTTGAGCCGGGAGGACTCCGACAGGGTGTGGCAGCGCTACCACATCCCCGCCCCGGGACGCTGGGTGTGGGACTACGGCCTGGTCGCCAACTTCAAGCCCGGGCGGCAGGAGACCTGGGTCGACTACACCGCCGACCGCGCGCCGCTGCTCTTCATCGCCGGGGAGAAGGACCACATCATGCCGCCGGCGGTCAACCGGTCCAACGCCAAGCACTACCAGGACTCCCCCGCGGTCACCGACTACGTCGAGTTCACCGGCCGCGACCACTGGACCTGCGCAGCACCCGGCTGGGAGGCCGTCGCCGACCACGCCCTGGACTGGGCACTCACCGCGGCGCACGGCCGCAGCCGGAGCACCGCGCCCTAGCCAGCTGGTGGTGCGGGTGGACGACCGCTGCGACCGGCTGGGTGAGGGACCTCGGGGTCCGGCACGCCGAAGGGCCCGGCTGCAGTCACCGACACCGCGGCCGCGTCGACCTCGTGCCCACCGGCGCACGCCACGGTGACCGCGACGGGCTCCCCGCAGTCCCGGTGCCGCAGCTGCGGGGGGTACGGCGGCGGGTCGTGCCGGTTCGCCCACTGCAGGAGGGCGAGCAGGACGGGCACCAGGTCGTGGCCGGCCGCTGTCAGCGCGTACTCGTCCCGCTGGCGCCGACCCGGCTCCTGGTAGGGCCGCTTCACGAGGACGCCGGTCGCCACCAGCTCCCGGAGCCGCGCGGCGGTCGTTCCAGAGGTGAGCCCGGTGCGGCTCTGGAACTCATCGAACCGCGTAGCGCCGTACAAAGCCTCTCGGAGGATGAGGATGGCGGAATGCGTGCCGACCACCGCGAGAGCACGATCCATCGGGCAGTAGCCACCCAGCGGCTCCTCGCCCCGCAGAGCGAGGGCGCCCAGCAGCTCCATTCCCATCAGCCCACCGTAGTTGCAGCCGCTCCAAGACCCGAGCCGGATCAAGTCGCTCGCGTCGTACGCGGACCTCGACACCGAGCAGCGCGCACTCCCTCGAGTACGCAGCGCCGCCAGCGAACCCTCGTGCGGAGCAGCGGGTCTGGCACGCTCCTGGGAACGCGCACCACGCCGACAGCCACCGATCACGGGCCGTAGGTGCTCGATGGCGGGGTCGAGCGAGTGCCCCCGGCGCGAGGAGGGGACGACCTTCTGCGCGAGCAGGTCAACCCACCCCGGATCTCCCCGCCCGTACGGGCTACCTCGCGTCGGGATGGTCCGGGTGGATGCTGCGGGTCTCTCCACGCCGGTGCCGCCCCGGCGTCCAGTCGCTCGGGTTGACCTTCGGCAACATCTTCGCGACCGCCAGCGTCACGTACATGATCGTGTTCACGGCGACGAAGGCGGCGAGGAACTGGAAGGCGTGGGACCGCAGCACGTCCTGGGAGAAGAGGATCCCCAGCGGGACGAGCGAGCCCGGCAGCACCGTCGTCACGCCTGCCCCCCGGTGGTGCTCGGTGCGGCGCCCTGCACGATGTGCTTCCAGCTGGTGTGCCGCCGGACGGCGATGTCGAGGATGCCCTTGACGAACACGGCGTTGAGGACGAGGGAGTAGACGAGCTCGGGGAACAGGCTGAGGGCGAGGAGGCGAGCTCTCCAGCCGCCCCGCCACACGGTGACGACGCGTTCCAGCACGAACAGGCCGCCCACGGCGACCCAGAACGGGAACCAGACCCATTGGTCCAGGGCCAGCAGCATCACCACGATGAGCAGCAGGTAGCCGATGATGGCGATCACGCCGTAGCCGATGCCGAGCTGCTGCGCCCAGTAGCGCATCACGGTCGGCCGCAGGCCGTAGTCGCCGAGGTTCTCCACAGCTCCCCGCTGCCACCGCAGCCGTTGGGCCCACAGAGCACTCCAGGTCTCCATCACCTCGGTCACGACCGTGCACGGGGAGGGCGAGATCATCAGCCCACCCAGCGACTTGATGGCCAGGGTGAGCTCGTTGTCCTCGGTGAGGACATGGATGTCGTAGACGTCACCAGGAGACCCGGGGATCGCGCGCCCGCGTTCGACGGAAACGGTCCGCAGGGCCCGCGGACGGAAGATGGACGCGGTCCCGGTGAGGACGAAGACGCGGCCGCGACGGCGGCTGACGTCGCGGGCGTAGCGGGTGTACTCGTTGCGCTGGAACTGCCCGATCAGCCCGGCGCCGTCCTCGCCGTAGAAGAGGCCGCCGACGGCCATCAGAGCCCGGTCGTCGCTGAGGCGTCGGACGGCGGCGGCGAGAAAGCCCTGGTCCAGCGTCGTGTCGGCGTCCATGATCATCACGGTGTCGTTGTCGCCCTGGTCGGGGAGGACCACCGACAGCACCTGGTTGAGCGCCCCCGCCTTCTTCTTGGTGTTGCCGACGGTCTCGACGACCTCCACCCCGGCCGCCCGCGCGATCGGCACCGTGTCGTCGGTGCAGTTGTCGGCGATGACGATGATCCGTTCGGGGGCGCGCGACTGGGCGCGCAACGACGCGATGGTGGCGGCGATGCAGCCGGCCTCGTCGTGCGCGGGGATGAGCACGGTGATGGTCACCGGCCCTGCGTAGACCCCCCGGGTCTCGGCCATCACGAGCTTGGGAGCAAGAGGCAAGCGCTGGACGTCCTCGCTGCGCCGGGCCCGGTCAGCCACACGGCGCTCGACCAGCGCCACCACGGCGGCCAGCAGCAGCCCCAGACCAGCCGCGCCGACGACCACGACCAGGGGTGGGGCGGCCGTATTGTAGAGCAGCCGCCAGACTCCGAGCAGGGTGGCGGAGCTCGACTCCTCGACACCGGGTGAGCGGAAGACCCTGGCTGCTGCCAGCCCGATCAGGAGAGCTCCGAGGGCCGCCACGCCGATCAGGAGCAGGCCGACGAACCGTTCGAACTTCTGCACAGGACATGCCCCTCTCGACGACATCCCCCGGTCTGCACGATTGTGCCGCAGAGCGGCCCTGTCGGCGAGCGGGACCTCGTGAGGAGCAGCATCAGCTGATCGTCGTCGGTGGTTGGCGTACGAGTTCTCGAAGATCTGGAGCAGATCTGATCTCCGGGTCCACCACCGGCCGACGCCAGAAGGCGGGGACGCCCGTCCGACCTCTCCTAGAACGACAAGTGACCGCGTTGTTGCTGGGGCAGCAACGCGGTCATCTGTCCTGCAGGAACGGGATCGATCAGCCGAGGAGGCCGAGGATCCGGTTCAGCAGGTTGGTCAGGGCGCCGGCAGGACCACCGGTCGGTCCGTCGAGGAGACCGACGACGGCGCAGAGCAGGTTGCCCAGGAGGTTGCCCGGTCCCTGCTCAGCGGTGATGTTCAGGTGCACGGTGTCCAGCTGGATGACCAGGCCCAGCAGGTCGAGGTCCAACGGCCCGAGGACCAGGTCGAGGATCTCGCACGACCCGTTCACCGCCGCGCCACCGATGACCGGCAGGGCCACGGGGACGGTGTCGGTGACGCCGGCCACAGTGCCGGTGACGGTGCCGACAGCGGTGACCACGCCGTCCCGGTTCTGGAATTGGGTGATGTCGAGGGTTGCGTTGCTGAGACCTGCGACACCGGTGATCGGCGCGGAGGCGGTGCCGCCGGTCTTGGGTGCTGCGTCGGCCGGCGCCACGGACACCAGGCCAAGAAGGACGGTGGTGAGAGCGACGAGCAGCGCTGTGACGCGGCGCACCCCTGTGAGCTTGCTGGGGGTTGTGGTGGTGGTCATCGACGTGCCTTTCCCCTGAGTTCCGCGCTAACTGCGCGGGAGGAGCCCATCTGGGCCTCTCGTCAAGAAGACGCTCCTCAGCCGCCTGCGTGACGCGGACGGCGGAAGTCCTGTGGTCGAGTGCGGCCCCGCAGGTCTTCGCTTGGGTGGGATCCGTGGACGTCGCACTCACCGGTACGCCGAGCCCCTCACCGCACCCCCCAACGCGTCTCCGGCTGCTCAGCCTCGTGCGGGACGCACGCAGTAGCCGACTGAGCCGTCCCAGCATGTCCGGGGACCTGATCTGTGGGGGATGCAGGTCATGGGACGTCCGTCCGAGTACGCGCCGGAGTTGCGGCAGCGGTCGGCGCGGCTGTTGCTTGAGCAGCGGCAGGAGTACCCGTCGGGGTATGAGGCGCGGTGCGCGTGATCGCGGGCAAGCTGGGGACCGGATCGGCGGAGACGCTGCAGAAGTGGGTGCGGCCGGCGGAGGTCGACGGGGGGTGCTCGGCCGGGCCTGACCACGGCGGAGCAGGAGCCGATCAAGGTGTTGACGAAGGAGAACGCCGAGCTGCGTCCGACCCACGAGATCTTGAAAGCGGCGTCGACTTTCCTCGCGGCCGGGCTCGACCGGCCAGGACGACGGTGATCGCGTTCATCGCGGAGCACAAGGACCATCAGCCCGCGGGTGGGCTGCGCTGCGCTGCGAGGAGGACTGCTCGCGGTGCGGCAGGCACAGGTCCACGTCTCCCGGTGCGACCGATTCGGGCAGGAGAGGGGCGAACCCGGGCGAAGGCTTAGGCCGAAGAGGAGAAGGAGGAGGCGGCGACAGCGACTAAGAACTCGTTCGGCGACCCCCGTGCGGAGCACGTCAGTGACCGACCCTCATGCGGGGCGCACGCAGTAGACCGACCGTCTGCCGGTGCACGGAAGCCGAGCCTGTTTCGGGTGTCGACCAGTGATCGAACGAAGAGGTGACGGGGGCCAGCCGCTCCTCGGTGGAGGTGCCCCACTAGACCCGCCCGATGGTCAGTCCCGCAGGCGGGGCGTCATGCGGAGCAGCCTTGAGTAGGGGAACTCGGCCAGCCTCCACATGATCGCTGACCAGCTGGGCCACTCGCGGTGTCGATGACTCGGGACGTCTACCTCTGGCGCCGCAACGCCAACGCCAGCAACCTTGCCGCCTTGGAGTCTTGCGGACCCGCGCCGACCGGCCTGGAAACCGAGGCCTCGTGGAGCATTCGTCCCCATTGACCACCTCACGGCAACTAGGGGAGGCGGGAATGGCGGCTGACCAGGTCCTTGGTAGGCCCCGTGGGACTCGAACCCACAACCCGCGGAATTAGTCAGGGCCATTTGGCGACAATTGTCGATAGTTCGCACCAAGCAGCATCAGCCCTAGTCAGAGCGGCAAAACGGCTCGAAAAACGCCCTCGGACCTGTGGAATATAACCACGATCTTGCATTTTTTCTTGTGGGTAACCTGTGGTAAACGGGCTATCATGAGGAAATGGGACGACCGAGTTTGGACCTCGGCACCGCGGGTGCCGTCCGGGTCTACAAGACCGCGTCGGGCTACCGGGCGATGACGCGGTACCGCGACTGGGACGGCAAGGTCCGACAGATCGAGCGCCACGCAGGCACCAAGGGCGCAGCCACCCGGACCCTCACGCTCGCGATCCGCAACCGCGCCACCGGTTCGAGGGGGCCTGGCCTCAATGCGGAGACCAAGATCTCCGAGCTCGCCCAGATCTGGTTCGACCAGGCCCTCGAGAGCGACTTCAGCCCGGGCACACTCCACCTTTACCGAGACTGCCTCGACCGCCAGATCCTTCCCGCGATGGCCGACCTCCGCATACGCGAGCTCACCACCGGTCTCGTCGACCGCCACCTCGCCGTCGTCCGGAGAAAGCACGGGTCCGCACTGGCCAAGACCACCAAGAGCGTGCTGTCCAACATGTGCCGCCTGGCGTGCCGCTACGACGCCCTGGCCCACAACCCCTGCCGCGATGTCGCCCGCATCTCCGCCAAGCCCCGCAGGCGACCCACTGCCCTCACTGTCGAGGAGGTCAGACGGCTGACCCTCTGGCTGTCCCAGGACCCACGTTCGGTGGCGCGGGACCTACCCGACCTGGTGTCCTTCCTCCTCGCCACCGGATTGCGGATCGGCGAAGCCCTGGCCGTTCGCTGGTCAGACCTCGACCTCGAGGCCGGCACCGTCGACATCCAGGGAACCGTCCTCCGGCTCCGCCCCGGCGGGCTCATCATCAAGCCGTCGACGAAGTCCGCCGCCGGCCAACGGATCCTGGAGTTGCCGTCGTGGGCCATCACGATGTTCCGCCGCCGGCAGCTGGCAGCCCAGCCGTCGACCGACGCCGACACGTTCGTCGCGTTCCCCGCCCCGGTCGCCGGTGGCCTCCGGGATCCGAACAACACCCTGAAGATGATGAGGGAATCGTTCAAGGCCGCCGGGTTCGACGGTCTCACCAGCCACCAGTTCCGCAAGACGGTTGCCACCCTGATGGACGGAGCCGGCCTGTCCGCGCGCGCCGCCGCCGACCAGCTCGGACACTCGAAAACGTCCCTGACCGCCGACGTCTACATGGGACGCAAGCGACGAGCAACCGGGGCGGCTGCAGTCCTGGAGGCTCTGTTCGAGGAGAACCTGAACACTCCAGACTCACCTTAAACTTGGCGTGCGGTCGGCGACGGAGAGGTCACGTGCGCCAGCGCGCAGAAGGCTGCCGCTAATCCGCCGGCGTCGGCGTCGGCGTCGGCGTCGGCGTCGAAGTTCTCGAACGTGCGCCTCGCAGCCGACTTCTGAATCTGGTCGAGAGCGGGGTGTCGCCCGTACCAGTCCGGTTTCCTGTCGCGACGCTCGAAGCTTCAGGTACATGAGTAGCGGACGGACTGGACAGTTCGGGGAGGAGGCGAACCAAGGACGACACAGCCGTTCGGCGTGCGCTTCAGAGCTCGTGGACCGGCGCCGTTGAGCTGGTCCGTGGCGCCTGCACTGCGGCGCAATATGCGCGGTAAACACTGAGCCGGGCTCAGCGAGGGCAATCCGCCGTTACGGCAACCACCGTGCCCCCTCGCTGGCGGCGACGAGTCTGCCGGTCGCACCAGGAAGGATAGCCGTGCGCCCCGGGCTCTGACGGGCGCCCTTGCGGCGCACTGAGGTCACCGCGGCGGCACCAAACGCCTCCCACACAAGGGCACCACGGGGCCCGTCAATCAGGACTGTTGGTGTCCCGCGGATCAGGAGCCGGCGGGCGAACCGGTCCGGAACTCGCGGAGGGGTGTCTGCACCGCCGAGCACAAGGATGCCTTCGCCATCGGCAGGCCGCGTGGTGCCGGCGAACCAGATGTACCCGCCGTCCCGCAGGACGCCGAGCAGCTGACCCAGTAACGCCATGCCCAAGACCTCAACTCCTCGGTCTCTGTTCGACCTGCACCCGAACGCAGCCTTACTGAGCCAGTCGATATCAACCGCATCACCCAGCCCCGTCTCCAGGGCCTGCAGCAACTGCCACCGCCACTGCGCTGGTGGCTGGGTCTCCAGTGGCCACATAACCTCGCGCTCTCCGTCCAGTCCGACGGCCGTCGCGGCGAAGAACGGCACTCGCGGTGGCGGCAGCGGCACGTCGACGATCTTGGGCAGCGGTCCACGCTGCTGCTCGAGCTCACGCCGACGCTCCTGCCACACCCTCCCCCGTTGAGCGATGCGGGCTTGGTGCTCCTTCACGAGTCGCAGGCCGACATCGGTCTGACGGCGGCGCACCTCACGATCCCACCGGTATTGCTTCCCCTGCGCCAAGACCTCTCGCATGCCGGGCAGCTCAAGGACGCCTCCCGGCCACCGGGCCTGGTCCAATGGGAACCACGAGGGAGTGAACTCGAGGCCGCGAGTCTCACCTCCGAGGGCAGCAACAACGCTGAATCCGCCGCCGAGAGCGACTTGTTCCGCGTTGCTCTCGATCAGCAACAAGGGTTGGCCAGCGCTCAACACCATGGCCAGCGTGGGGCCGATGATGCGGACACCCTCCAGCGCGACGTACCTCGGCTTGCGCTGGTAGCGGGGCCCGCCGAACAGCCACACATCCCGGATGCCGTCCGCGGCGTACCGCTCGTGCCGGCTTTGCCATTCCTGCGATGTCAGCGCCGCGTACTGGACCTCGTATGCCACCTGCCGGCCGCCGGGCAGCTCGAGGAGTACGTCCGGTCGGGCACCGCTGGCAACCGCCACGCTGTCGACCCACACCTCGGCGTTCGGGAACTGTTGGCGCAGGTGCCGCCCGAGTAGGTGCTTGGCAGTGTGGTGGGCCAGCGTCTCGTACCCGTGCGGGCCGTCGGAGCGGGACAGGTGTACGAAGTGGTCACGCACCCTGGGCCCACTGCGCGTCGTCAGGCGCCCGTCGCCACAACCAGGCAGGGGACACCGCAGGTGACCGGCGCGGGCATCGTCGCGCACGTTCGCTGCCGTACCTCGGGCCAGGTAGACCAGCGGCGCGTCCACGGGCAGCCGCAGGTCCCGAGCAAAAATCTGTGGCTGACGTCGCCCGTGCGGCTCCCCCGAGCGTCGCTGATTGGCGCTCCTCTCGGGCTCGGCGGTGGTCACCGCTCTCGTCCCACCAAGCGACGTTCGAGCCGTAAACCCTGCCGAGTGGCACCGCCGAGATGGGCGGGCTGGGCCGGTCGCCTGCGCTGGCCGCGTTGAGCAGCCCAGATGGCGTGGTCCAACTGCCACGCGGTTGCACCGAGCTCGCTGGCGGCCGCACGAACGAGTATGCGGGCCTCAGGCACCGATGGGGTGCGGCCGAGGACGGCGGCGAGCCAGCCGAGAACCATCCTGTCCGGCTTGATGAGGTCGTCGGACCCGGCGAGCATCCACAGGTACCCCGTACGGATCCCGTAGGCCCCATGTCCGGGCACCTGAGCAAGATCCGTCTCGACCGCGCGAAGCTGGACCTCGTGGGCAAGCAGCGCGGCCACGTCGGGCAATCGATGCAGACCGTGCTGGTCGAGGATCACGGCGTACTCGCGAGCAGCCTCGGCCTTCAAGACCCCGCCGCGGGCCGACGTTCGTTGCCGGTTCCTTAGCACCACGCGCGCGAACTCATCCGGCCCCTGCTCCTCGATCCGCTGACGCAGCGCGGCGACGGGTTCCTCGGTGGGGATGAATGCGCCGGCCTCGACCCGATCGGCTGGCTCAAGGACGTGAGCAAGTCCCACGTGAGTCGCGTAGTCGTGCACAGTGCGGCACGTCGTGTCGTAGCGGGCGCTAATGGAGAACACCGCGTCCAGCACGCACAGGGTCAGGTGCGCCCATCGGTTACCCCGCTGTGGCAGCGGGGCGAGGTGTCCGGCCGCCGCCACCACTGCGATGACGTCATCCTCCGTGCTCACCGCGAAGTCTCCGGCGCTCATCCCAGGTTCTCCAGTTCGTGCCCGCCCAACTGCGCCAGCACCAGGGCCGCGCTCTCGGCCAAGAGTCGGCCAGCCTTCCGTGTCAGGTCCAACGGTCCGACCCCAACGTCGGGACCACTGAGTTGAGCTGCCACCGCGATGTCCAAGGTTACCGCTCCTCCAGCGCCTAGGTACGTGCGCAGCGCCTCGTTCACCCGAAGGCTGGTGCGCTGCCGTGGGCCGGGGTTGCGGTAGTTGGAGCCCAGCCGACGACGCAGGTTGTCGCTCTCCCCGATGTACAAGCGATTCGCGCCGGTGAAGGTCATCCGGTACAGCCCGGGAACGCTTGGCAGCGGTTTCGGAAACTCCACCTTCCCCGCACCGTCGAGCAGCAGCACCCCCAGCCGCGTCCATGCGAACCAGACCGTGGCCGCGACCTCGCCAGCGGGTTTGGTCTGCAGCGCGGGCACCGCCTGATTCACGGGGTAGCTAGCCGGGGGTGGGCCGACTCGGGTTCTCGATTGGATTCGACCAGGAGCACTTGCCACTCCCGATCGAGGGCTTGGCTGATTCGGTCGTCACGTTCCACAGCTTCTTTGAACCAGGCAACGGTGACAGGACCCATGGCGAGGATCTGGTTGTAGTTGAGCGCCAACGGGTTCATGCCGTAGATTAGTCCGGTCTTGAGTAGATTTCCAGAGGTGGCAATGCTGTGCCCGAGCAACAGCATAGAGGTAAGCTTCGCGTGCTCCTTCTGGCGTTGCTTCTTGGTCCCGCCGGCGACGTAGCTCTTCAGAAGCCAGTACCCGCGAATGACGATGGAAACGATCGCGGGCGTGATGCCCATCGCGAAATAGTGACGCAGATCGTAGCCGTTGAGGTACATGTACTGGGAGATCTGCGCCCAGGTTGCTTTACCTTCCATCCCGGCCCGGGTATGCACAAACGGGGACTCAGCGCCAAGTTGAAGCAGGGTGAACAAGGGCGCCGGTAGACCACCCGGTGTCGCGACATCGGAGAGCAGGTGACCCACCTGGGTAAGCAACGCCTCAATCAGACCCACAGGATCGTGGTCAGTCGCGATTTGAACCAGTTTTCCATTGTCGAAGTAGGTGCCGGTACCGTGCATAAGGTCGCGCACACCAAAGAAGAAGCCGGTGAGTGGATCATGGCCCAGACTCTTGAGGCGATGATTCCGCGGGCCCATGGTGACGCGCCCGCCAGTCGCTGTCGTGTGGTTGGCGTCGTAGGGCACCTTGGCCGACTTCTCAAGCGGCTTCAGAAACTCTTGGTGCACATCGGGAGACTTCTCCTTGAGCCACTTGGTGATGGGGGACCCGCGGTGGTCCTTGCCTTCGCGCGGGAAGAAGGTGTCCTGCGGGATGCGGACGAGGACGATGTCGGCGAGTGTCGCCAGCGCTCCAGCACCAAGGACGACCGCCCAGTCGGTCTCGTCCCAACTGATGTCCCCGTGCTCGTCGTTGTAAGCGCGGAGGCTGCGGGCGATTTCACTATCCGGAAGCACCTGCAGCAACGGGTCCCGGCTCGAGTCGATGCCGAGTTGCTTGAGGCGGGACTCAGCCAGGTTAACCAACGTGTCGAAGTCGTCCACCGCCGGTACAAGTGGGACCTCATAGCTTGAGCGGCGCTGTGCTTCCTCGCCACTCGCTGGCACGTCGTCCACGGGCGGCCCAGCGTCGGGCAGGGAGATCCCTAATGCAGTAAGGCGTGCCCGTACGGCTTCGAACGTGGAATCAATGCCATCCAGGGCATCGCCAATGCGGGCCTCGCGTTCGAGGAGATCCATTAGGTCAAAATCCAAGTGATCAAAAAGCCCGCGCAGTTCCGTCAGCGTAACGTCTTGGTATGCAGCGATCGCGGCTGCATTTAGGAGCTGGTCATCCCGCATTGACCGGTTCCCCGCTCTCGAATGCCTTCCTGCTGATCTGAAGGTCAACGAGAGCCTGCTGGAACGCGGCCAACTCAGCTTGGAGCGCCGCCAGCCGACCCTCGTTCTTAGTAGTCTGGGCGAGATACTCGTCCATGCGGCCAGCCAAGCCTGCGATGTCGTCTGTCAGGTCAGCCATCGCCTGCTGGTGGTTCCGGACGACCTGCTGAATCAAGGACTCTCGCCGTTGCGCCCGCTCACGCTCATTCGTTCCGAGGAGGTAGCGCACACCTTGGTGGACTGCGACTCCGAGGATAACCACTGTCCCAATCCCTGTCACCATGGCGCTCAATCCAAGCAGCCCCCCGAAACCAAGAGCGGCCAAGCCCGACGTGATGCCTGCTGCACCCAGGCCGGAAACACTGCCGACGAGACTGATAGCGGCGATCGGGGCTCCGAAAGCGGCTGCCTTTGAAACGATGTCCTTCGTCTTCGCCTCGAGCTGGCTAATAGTCAGTTTGCCGGCAGCGAACTCTTCCTCAGCGGCGACAAGACCCTCGGCAGCGTGAACGATTTCCTCGGCACTGTCGGGGAACCCCAGTCTGGTGATGAGGATGATCCGTCCTCGCTCCTCGTCCGCAACATGGCGATCAGAGCGAGAAATCCGCACCAAGTCACGCACCAGCACCATCAGCAACGCTTCGCTCTCGTCCTGATCGACGAGCTCACGTAGCTCGGCGACCAGATGGATCGCGGCATCCCCACCCCCCGGCCGGCCCGCAGCGGCGCGTTGTAACCCCGTGATCTCCTTTCGCAGCTCCCATCGAGCCTCGGCCCCGAGACCGATCGTCGAGGCGAACAGATACAGGTTCGATATCTCGCGAGGGTCAAGCTGCCCATCGACGAGGGCGAGGTCGCCAAGGACCCGGCAGTAGAGCAGCTTTGCCTCATCGGAAAGTTGGGACAGGTCCAAGGCCTCCTTGCGCCCGGGACGAACCAATGCCGATACCGCCTCCGTGACTTCTGCCGCCTTTGCCATCGCCTGATCGGCAGCCCGCTTCGCCGCATCCTGGGCATCGCCGGCGACACCCGTAGCATGGCGCACTGCGGCCCGTGTGAAGGCGTCACCATGCTGTCCCGCCACATCGGCAAGGTCCATCGCCTGGCCGGCTGCCTGCCTGGCTGCCTGCTGGGCATCGCTCACACCCTCGGCGACTCGCGCCGTGGCGGACTTCGCCTTCCCGGCAACCTTCCGGCCAGTTGCGTCAGCGAGCTCCTTCAAACGCGCCCGGCCACCGTCTCGATGCTCCATTACCATCCCGTCACTGTTGGTCGAAGGTTAGCGACAACCACCGACAAGCCGGCGTCATCTACGAAATCCCCCAGCGGCGGAGGCACCTTCGACGGCTCGCCCGGCACAAGCCCGCGGCTTTCGTGAGACCTTAGCTGCTGTGCTCTGTTTGATGAAGAGAAATGGTGCTCCTGACCGGGAACGATGTGTCTTGCTGAGGGACGGATCGGACCAGATCGACTAGCACCTTTCGGGCCCTGGCCCGGGATGCCCGCGACCGCACGGACACCCGCCCACGACGCCGATCGGAAGGTCCGCCACGGCGCGTCCGTGGCTAGCTCGCCGGCCTGCTCGACGCCACGGGTGGCCCAAGGGCATGCGCGTCATCGCCCGCAAGGAACGCCTGCGCCCGGCGCAGAGCTCCTCTGGCCGACGTCGACGCGATGCGGATCACCGCGTTCACCCATTGGCGCCCGCACGGGCAAGCCCGACACCCAGCTGCCCGCCCTCGAGCTGGGACATTGCTAAGGGCCCGCTCTGAGGCAAGCCACAGCCTGCGACGCTTCCTTTGACTACTAGCTCAACCCGCCGAAGGTGGCGGGTTCCCCAGCCTGCTCGTCGGCGACTCCTCATGGCAGGTCGAGCGCAGCAACGACTGATCTGCCACACACCTGGTGCACCGTCGGGTCGTACCCCCGTGACCCTGTGGAACGTTCCCCCACCTTCAGACGGGTGTGACGATGAGCATCCACAAGCTGTCGGCCGGGTCGGGGTATGACTACCTGACCCGCCAGGTCGCCGCCCTCGACGCCACCCACAAGGGCCGGGTCGGGCTGGCGTCGTACTACACCGAGCGGGGCGAGACACCGGGCTTGTGGGTGGGCTCGGGCATGGCCGGCATCGACGGCCTCGACGTCGGCGACCTCGTGACGGCGGAGCAAATGCGATCCCTCTTTGGCGAGGGCCGGCACCCGCTGGCCGGCCAGCCCGCCGGGCTCGGGGACTTACCGGCGCTCCTGCCACCACCCTCCTTGGGGCTGCCCTTCAACAGCGGCGCGAGCGAGGTGACGCCCTTCCAGCGTGAGGTGGCCGCCCGGTTCGCGGCCTTCCACCAGGCGACCGGCGCCCCGGCGGGGTCCCCAATTCCGGCCGATGAGCGGGCGCGGATCCGGTCGCAGGTCGCGCGGGATTTCTTCCGCGCCGACCACGGCCGCGACCCGGCCGATGCCCGTGAGCTGTCCGCGGCGCTCGCGAAGCTGTCCCGACCGCGGTCGACCGCCGTCGCCGGCTACGACCTCACCTTCTCCCCGGCGAAATCGGTGTCGACCCTGTGGGCGGTCGCCGACCCCCACACCGCAGCCCTGGTCGAGCAGGCCCACCACGCGGCGGTCGCGGACGCGCTGCGGTTCCTCGAGCAGCACGCCCTGTTCACCCGAGAGGGGAAGGGTGGGGTGCGGCAGGTCGACGTCCGCGGTCTGGTGGCGGCGGCGTTCACACACCGTGACAGCCGGGCCGGCGACCCCGACCTGCACACCCATGTCGCGGTTGCGAACAAGGTGCAAACCCTCACCGGGAAGTGGCTTTCGATCGACGGCCGGGTGCTGTTCAAGGCCAAGGTGACGGCGTCGGAGACCTACAACACAGCCCTCGAACACCACCTCACCGACCGACTCGGCGTCCGGTTCGCCAAACGACCCAACCCGGACCCGCGGAGACGGCCGGTCCGGGAGATCGTCGGCGTCGACCCCGCCCTCAACGAGCGTTGGTCGGCCCGACGCAAGGTCATCGTTGTCCGGCAAGGCGAGCTGGCCACCCGGTTCCAGCAGGAGCACGGCCGGCCACCAACCCCGGTGGAGGCACTGCAGCTGGCCCAGCAGGCCACCCTGGAGACCCGGAACGCGAAACACGAACCCCGAACCCTTTCCGAGCAACGCGCCACCTGGCACGCCGACGCCGTCCACGTACTCGGCGGCGAGCAGCGACTCCGCGGCATGCTCCACTCCGCCCTGCGGCCCGACCCTGTGCCCACGCACACGGTGACGCCGGCCTGGGTGGCGGCGACTGCACAACAAGTGGTGGCGACGGTGGAGGAGCACCGGTCGACCTGGCAGACGTGGCATCTCCGAGCCGAAGCTCTGCGCCAGGTCCGCGGCATCGACCTGCCCCGCAGCCGGACGAACCAGATGGTCGACCTGCTCGTGGACCAGGCGGTGCGGCGCTGCGTCGCCCTCAGCGCACCGGACGACGGCACCACCGAACCGGCGCCACTGAAGCGGATCGACGGCTCGTCGGTCTACACCGTGGCCGGCGCTGACCTCTACACCTCCAATCGCATCCTCACCGCCGAGCAGCGGCTCGTCGCCACCGCCGGCCACAACGACGGCTGGGCAGCCGACCCCGCCTCGGTCGAGCTGGCCCTGCTCGAGTCCACCGCCAACGGCAGGCAGCTCGACCCCGGACAGACAGCGCTGGTGCGGTCCATGGCCACCTCTGGGTCGCGGCTGCAGCTGGCCATCGCCCCCGCCGGGGCAGGCAAGACCACCGCCCTCCACACCCTGACCCGAGCCTGGACCGAAGCCGGCGGTGAAGTGATCGGTCTCGCGCCCTCCGCTGTGGCGGCCGCGCAGCTCGGCGAGCAGACCGGCGCCCCCACCGACACTCTCGCCAAGCTCACCTGGACCCTCGACCACCACCAACCTCTCCCCGATTGGGCTGCGGGCATCGGCCCTCGGACGCTGGTTCTGGTCGACGAGGCCGGCATGGCGGACACCCTCACCCTCGACACCGCCGTCGCGTTCGTCGTCGCGCGGGGCGGGAGTGTGCGGCTGGTCGGCGACGACGCCCAGCTCAGCGCGATCGGTGCCGGCGGCGTCCTGTCCGATCTTCAGGCCGTGCACGGCGCGGTGCGGCTGACCGAGCTGCACCGGTTCGCCGACCCCACCGAAGCTGCCGCCACCCTCGCCCTCCGAGACGGACAGCCAGCAGCGCTCGGCTTCTACCTCGACCGGCGCCGGATTCACGTCGGCGACCCCACCACCACCACCGAGCAGGTGTTCACCGCCTGGCAGAACGACAAGGCCGAAGGCCTGGATGCGCTGATGCTCGCGCCCACTCGGAACCAGGTCGCCGACCTCAACCAGCGCGCCCGCGCCCACCGCCTTCACCGAGCTAGCCCCGGTCGGGAGGTGGAGCTGGCTGACGGCAACCGCGCCAGTGTCGGTGACACCGTGATCGCCCGCGCCAACAACCGACAACTTCGCACCACCGCCGGCGACTGGGTGAAGAACGGCGACCGCTGGACCGTCCAAGACGTCAGCGGCGCCGGTGGGCTGCAGGTGAAGCACCTCCGCACCGGCCGCACCGCCACCTTGCCGCCCGGCTACGTTCACACCTCGGTGGAGCTGGGTTACGCCACCACCATCCACGGCGCCCAAGGGGTTACCGCCGACACCATGCACGGCGTGATCACCGGCGACGCCTCCCGGCAGCAGCTGTACACGATGTTCACCCGCGGACGGACCGCCAACCACCTCTACCTGCCCGTCGTGGGCGACGGCGAACCACACACCACCATCCACCCCGACACCATCTACCCCAGAACCGCCACCGACCTGCTCGAGCAGATCCTCGCCCGCGACGACACCCCCACCTCCGCCACCACCCTCCAACGGCAGCAGCGCGACCCGGCCCGTCGACTCGGCGACGCCGTCGACCGCTACCTCGACGCCCTCCACGTCGCCGCCGAACACACCGCCGGACCCAAGACCCTCACCAACCTCAACCAGGCTCGCGAAGAGGTGTACCCCGGCCTGACGGACGAGCCGGCCTGGCCGACCCTCCGCGCCCACCTCCTCCTCACCTCAGCACACGGGGTGGAGTCACGGGAAGCGCTGCGCGCCGCAGCAGCAACGCGCGAACTCGACACCGCCACCGACCGGGCCGCCGTCCTTCAAATCCGCCTCCAAAGCGACACCGTCGCACCAGACGGACCGCTGCCCTGGCTGCCTGCGGTCCCCCAGCTTCTTCGTGACCACCCTGACTGGGGTCCCTACCTGAAAGCACGATCGCAACTCGTCACCGATCTCACCCAGCAAGTTCGCGTCGATGCGGCACGCCGTCGACCACCAGTGTGGGCAGCCAGCCATTCAACGTCGACCGTAGACTCATTAGCCGCTGACATCGAGGTGTGGCGGGCGGCCAACCGGGTCGACGGCAGCGATCGCCGCGCGACCGGAGCCCCGGTCCCGAACGGCCCGGGCAGTGCCTGGCAGGCGCAGCTCGACCGGCGCCTTAACGCCAGTACCACAAAAGGACGCGCGGCGCTGCTTCAACTAATCTCCGACATCGCTCCAAGCACCGCCCACGATCGCCAAGCGCCTCTGGTCGCTGCGCGAGTTGCGGCGCTGGTGGCGGCCGGGATCGACGGTCAAAGGTTGCTGCAGCAGGCGGCGGCAGCTGGGCCGCTGCCCGATGACCATCCCGCCGCAGCACTCTGGTGGCGAATCGTCGACCAGCTACCAAGACCAGCAAACCAGCCAGAACGCACCGCCTCGCTTCCCCCGACGTCTCGCTCAACAGCAACCAGAGCGCGCTCGCTGCAACAACACCCGCACACCGCCTCGCAACCGCCGAGCTCCCCCGAGAGATGAAGGCGACATCAGGCTGAGTCTGTGGACGCCGTGACCGCCGTGCCAACCGACGCAGCCGGAGCGCGTCCAGCGGCTGCTCGAGTACAGACACGACGACTCGAGCTATTCCCAAACCCCGGAGGACTGGACGCCCCACGGAGACGGCAACTTAGAGTGGCCGAACACGGCCAGAGTCGCACACCAACGGCGGGACGACTGTCGCGCATCACCCGACGAAGCACACGCTAGACGCGGGTGCCTCGTGAGAACTTCGTTCACTCGTTCAAGGGCCTCGCGGCGCTCGGCTGTCCGGCTCCCCGTGTCCTCGCTGCGCTGCGGGCCGCTACGCCGGACATCGCCGTCGGATAGGCGCGCAGGCGCCGGCCGTACGGCGGCGGGGCTGGACCGCTACCTTGGCGGCTATGGCCAGTGCCCTTCCGCTTCGAGTCTTCCTAGCCTCGCCGGGTGACCTCAGCGACGAGCGCGAGGTGGTTCGTGCCTGTATCGAGGAACACAACGCTCGTCGTAGAGGTGAGAGTAACGTCGTATACGAACTAGTTGGTTGGGAGCGTGTGCGTGGTACTGCCCGAAGGCCGCAGGAGGCCATAAACGAGCTAATTAGAGAATGTCACTTCTTGGTGGCCATATTCAAAGGCTCCTGGGGTAGCGAGCCGGGCAGCCCGTGGGGATATACCTCAGGTACAGAAGAAGAGCTCTTCACCGCTCTACTCGGGCTGGGCTTACGCGAGCATCCAATGCGAGATGTCTGGGTTGCTTTCCTCGATCATCCATCTCCCGACGATCGCATCACCAACCTGCGCCGGCAGATGACTACGCACCACTCCATTATGTACGAGTCCATAGCGGACACGCGTGCGCTCAAGGACAAACTCAGCGAGCGCCTCCGGGCATGGGAGGTCTTAGCGGAGCACAAAGTTCACCGCCATGTCGAACTGCTACCCTCGACCGGGAAAGAAGTCCTCCGAGCAGCCAATCTGCGACTGCACGGCGAGAAGCTGGTGGAACTCGGTCAGCCCGAAGCGGGACGCTCCGAGTTGAAAGAAGCGGCTGTTCTGGGAGGCCCGACGGAGCAGTTGGCGTACGCCCGATCTCTGTCTCGACTCGGAGAATTGGATGACGCATACTCTTGGACGCAGGAAGCCATTGAGCACTTCACGACCGGGCCCTCCCATCTGTACTCTTCGGTCGCGGCTGAAGCCTTCGCTGCTCAGGCGGGAGTGCTTCGTCTGCAGGGACGGCATCGCGACTCGATTGGACGGCTAGAACAAGCCTTAACGCTCCTCGACGAACACGATCCTCACAGTCAACGCATTCGATGCCGGATTCTCGACGAGCTCGGGCTTGCGCACCGGAAGGTCAACGATTCTACGGCTGCCCGGACACACTTCGTGCTGTCGCTGGAGACCCGCCGGAAGATGGAGGACGACTCAGGAATCGCCCAGTCGCTGGTGAATCTCGCCAGGCTCGAGGTCGGGTTACATGATCTGGAAGCGGGGGCCCTTCTCGCAGACGAAGCGGTTAAGGTTCTCCAAAGTCTTCCTCCAACACCACTTACCGCCAATGCCGAGATCTTGATTGCGCAGGTGCGCCTCCGGCAGGGTCGCCCCGACGACGCAGTACCGCATGCTGAGAGGGCGCTAGCCCTTAATCAGCAGATGGCGAGCCGACAGGGGGAAGCAATTTCCTTGCTCATACTAGCTCAATGCGCTCGCGCAGCTAACCGCAACGCTGATGCAGAGCAATATGCGAGCGCTTGCTTAGAAGTTAATACGGCGATGGGCAACGTGAATGGCGCGCAGCGAGCGCAATGGATTCTCGATCAACTGGCATAACGAGTCGGGTTCAATGCCCGATCCGATTTAAGCGGTCAGCAGGGCACCGTGAGCATCAACTTGGATGTAGTCGAGCGTGGGCCATAGCAATGCGGTGAGGCGGCCCGATTGACCACCACAACCGGTATCCAGTTGAGCCGAGCGTATTTCGATCAGTGGTAACTCTCCAACCGGGACGTGAGCGCTAATCCGAAACTTGGGCGACGACAAAGGTGACGGTATGTGCTGAGCGATAAGCGCCTTAGTTTCATACAGTTCAGGCATTCTACGGATACCCTCAAGGTGCGCACGCGGAAATCGCGACAAGAAGTCCTGCAGCACATTCGGTCCCACTCGCGCCCCGACATATGACCGGATTGTCATGGCGCCGCCCATCTTCAGGAAGGCTGTCAGACTGCCAGTGTCCAATGCGCCGAGGAGCGCCGCCTCATGGTTCCCTCGTAAAAGAGTCACACGGTCGGCCTCGGCGGCCCGCAACAGTTCGTCCAGTACCTCCGCCGTTCTGGCACCTTTATTGATGTAGTCGCCAAGGAAAATCACGTGCGGTGCGCCTCGACGATCTAGAGCATCGAGGAGGCCTCGAAGGGCCTCAAGATTGCCGTGAACGTCGCCCACAAAGGCGAGATGTGCAGTCATAGCAGAATTCTTTGCACTTCGGCATAGTCAGATCCCTCACCGGCTGTCCCCAATGCCATGTATGCCATTGAGAGGACATCGCTCGGGTTGCCCCATTCATTCACGACCGTTGCCTCAAGGGAACCGTGCTTGTTAGGAGAGAATTCCCCGACGATCTTACTCAAGCGAAGCAAGCATCGCTCATAATCATCCATGCGAGGCTCAGCCTCCTGCCGCGACGCGAGAAGCTGAGCCAGCCGGCTGTCGTTATGGCGGATGGCTAGCTCGCGAACCGAGAACGAGGGGTTGCCGTCTGCTATGGACTGAGCGTAAAGGCAACTGCGGAGCAGGTAGCGGGCCTGGCGAAGGAGGCCCGGGAGATATCTCGGGAGATCCGTCTCCTTACACGTGAAGAGCGTCGACATGTCGAAGACCCGAGAGAGGAGACGCTGAGTGTCGACCTCTCCCATCGCTTGTAGAATGGTGGTCAGATTGCGATCGCGCTCCCAGAGAATCTTTCCGTCGCGCTTCAAGTGCGCGCCGAACAGTGTCCCTAGGCCAGTCGAAAGTTGTTCGAGAGTGTAGTAACTCACATTGACGACACCCGAGTGCGTGCTCGGCCTAGAAGTTTCAACTATACCGATCAGGTCGAGGTCTGAGCCGGCGACGGCGTCTCCGCGCGCCTGACTGCCGTAAACGAGCAGTCCGTCCAAGTCAGCGGGGAGGCAGGGAAAGTTGTGCAGCACCTCATTGGGAACACACATCGCCTGCAGCAATTGCACGGGGTTAGCAGAGTTCACAGCTCTCCAGGTCCAGAGAGGGTGTAGCTACGGACTGAACATCCATTGACCGGGCCTTACGCCTTCAGTAGTCGAGAAACGGCGGTCTTAAGGCGCGAGAGCCCGACGATACTGATCATACCCCCAGAGCTCTCGCAGTCGTCAGTCCACTCTAGGCCCGTTGCGAGACATACGGCAGCTGAGATACTGGCCGGATGATTCTCCTCGACGTCAAATCTGGCGGCGAGGCGTTGGAAGATTTCTCCGGGGACTCGCGAGCCGGGCAAATGCACGGGCGTCGGCATGTCGAGCATGAGAGCAAGGTCGGATATCAACTCCTCGCGTGTGCCTTTGACCCTACCAACGCCCTGCACTACATCTTTCGGGACAGCAAAGCGACTAGCTTTGCCTGCTCCTGTATCGTACATAGCGACCAGCGGGTACTTCAAGCCGCGGGGTATCTGTTCTCGATCAACAAGATCGTCCACAGCGCGAATGACCGGCTTGGTGAAACCCGTGAGTTTGTGTTCTCCCGGGATGCGGTTCACTATCTCGTAAACTCGGGCCCGGGATACCGATCCATCGCCCGCAATAGCCTCCTCGATGACGGATACCTGTGCGGTGTATCCACGGCTCGATAATAAGTCAAGGAGTAGCCGCAGATCCTTTGAGGTCCAAGTGGCCTCGGCATCTGCATCTGCGTCTGTGGAGATGCGCTCAGCGTCGGCGATGGTGTCGCTACTGACTGTTACCTGCAGTGCTGTGGCCGCAATCTCCAGCAAGCGCTGAGGCGGAAGCATGAAAAATCGACCTTTGGTTCTCTCTCCATACTCCAACACCAGTTCGGGGCGTGGACCAAGCAGGTTGTGTCGCTTGTCAACCCTCCACCAATCGTCCTTACCATCTCGGGTCACGAAAATGAGGTCGCGACCAGTTTCTGAGCCAAACCGCAGAAGCTGTTCCCAGAGAAGGTAGTCGCCTGTGCCCTCCTCTGGTTGCCCTTGCTTCTCTGCATCGCGGTATCCGGGTGGTATTTGCTTTTCGAAACGTGCTCTGCCTTGCTTAATGAACTTCTCACGTTCGACGGGGGTAAACGCCGCCCCTACCGATGCGGTCAGTGCGCTGTCAAGGGCGAGCAGAACCGGGTCCAACGTCGTGTCGCGGATCGCGGCAAGCACATCGAGCTCGGTCGTGTCCTTGAGTATGCGCTCGCGCGCTGTGTCGAAAGCCTCTTCAAAGATGGTAAGCAGGTCTTGGGCTGCCCATTCGTCAGCGCGAGTTCGACTAACCCAACGTGAGATAGTCGCGGTTATGGATCTCTCTGCCTTCTCCAGGTCGGTCTCAGTCGCGCCAAGATTCACTTCCTCCAGCACACTGATTCTGCGCGACCAGAATTCTCGCATGACCTGATGCGGCACGAACAGGCGTGGCGCCAGCTTGTCAAGCACGGTCAAAAACTCAGATCGAGCGCTGTCGCCATATCGATACAAGTCGAGGAGCACGTTAGTGTCTAACGCGATCGTTCCCGACAGCAAGACCTCGGCGACTTCCGCGTCTGTGTGCGTCCGATAGCCCTCGAAGTCGGTGTAAATCCCCGCGTTCGCGCTCTCCATGGCTGCAGTATGGCGGGCTGGACTGCACCGCACCACCGCCAGGGTCCGCTGCCGAGGTGCAACCGAGCGGTTCTGCACAGCTCGCTCTTGCAAGCCGGAGGTCGATACATTCGCGCTGGGGCGTGCTTCACCCGACCCTGGGGCTCCATCGTGGAAGCGGCTTGCCTCTGGCCTTGCTGATCGATTCCGCCTGTTCGTTCAGCGGGTGAGTGACAGGTCGAGTGACACCGCAGGGGACAGCGCTGGCACAGTCGAGGAATCGTCGCGACTCAGCCGACGTGTCCCAGCAACGCCCTGGCCCTCCTGAACCCGGATGGCTTGGAACCGATCGCCGGGCCAACTGCTGGCCCGGCTCAGGCCGCACCCAGGCCGCACGAGCTCCAACGGACAGTCGGGACAACGCCAACAGCGGCAGGATTCGATCGAGTCGAACCGCTGGTAACCAGCGCATAGAGCATGTGACGAGTAGCGCTGGCACGCAGCGAAGAGGCCGCTGACGAGACTCCTAAGCCTTGTGTCGCAGGCTCGATCCTGCTGAGGGCGTGAACGTTTCTCCTAGTCACAGGCTAGTTCGGGCGTCGATGGCGGAGGTCCGTTCAACACACTTGCAAGATCGAGTCGCGAAGGGGCGGCACTCGTCGCCGGAGCAGGGTTCATCTTCGCAACAGTCGGTGGGCTCTCGAACCTGAGGAAGGACAACACTCCGCCGACGGACGGCCCGGATCCTCGCCCGGGGACGGCTCCTGAACGGGACCAGATAGGTCGAGTGCAGCCCTCGCCTCGGCCTCGAAGCGGTCTGCCGCTGCCGTCGTCGCGGATGGGCTGTGAGAATGGGGTAGCGCCCCTAGGCGGCCGCGAGTCCTGCATCGAAGGCATCGGACACTCGCGTGAGGCAAGGCTTTACCCGCGCAAGCTGGATGAACAGACCCCGGTCGTACCGGACTTGGATGCTCGCTTGGTGCAGCAACTCGTACGGCGCATAGACGGAGGGGTACAGCAACTTGACCAGCTCGTTCACGCCCCAGCTCATACCCGGCTGACGACTCCCGTGATGACTCTCGGTGTGGCGGTCGTCGCTCACCAGGTTCGCGTTGACAGCCTTGAGCTTGGACAAGTCATCGAAGATCGGATCTGTCACCAGGCGGTTGCGGACGAGGTGGTAGGCCGAGTAGAAGTGACATACGGCGGACCACTCATCGCCAGCGCCGGCCAGCAGGTCGCCGATCTTAGCGTGTCTGGCCGCGCGAACCTCATGGTCGCCGCTCGGCAGAATCGTCCGAGGCATCAGGCGAAGACGAGGTCTCTCTGGCGGGAAGTGCTGCGCGGGCTGCAGTCCTCTGGACCGCTCAAGACATAGTCGAACGACAGTTCGTCCATGAACATCAGTCGGACCTCGCCGACCCGCTCGATGGCCTCCATGACCATCGAGAAGTCGTCGGACGCAAGGCAGATGTCAGCCGTAGCTGAGAGAGTAGCCTCGTCGATGCTGACGCTGAGACGACGCAGATGGTCCTTGCCGATGTAGCTAACCAGGTGCTCGCCGAGCGATCGGACCAAGGCCTCAAACTCCGTCATCGCGCACACTCCTACATCTCCCCCGACGCTGTTGACAGACTGCAACCTATCCAGACTACGAACACTTGACACCTCGGCAGGGCTCATGGCTGCACTTTTCAGCATGTAGCAGTAGTCACAGCGGTGTAGTTCAGGCGTAGACCCTCAACCCCCGCTTGAGACTTGGGGTGGCAGCGGGATAACCAGCGGTCCGCGCGCCTTCGGCCCGCCGGCTCGGTCACGGCTCGACGTCCCCGCCGGCAGGATCGCCGCCATGCACTGCTCGTTGTTGGCCTTCCCAGCTTCGAACAGCGCCGCCTTCTCGGCCTCGTCCAGCGCCTTTGGGGGCGGGGGACCGCATCTGCGCGGCCTCCCACGCGGCGCGGTGCCAGGCCAGGTAGCCCTCGGCCGAGCCCTCCGGCTCCGCGTGTCCTCGCTGCGCTGCGGGCCGCTCCGCCTGCGGGCGCAACGAAGGACCTGGCGTCCCGATCGGCGGTTGGGCTCGGTGGCGCCCCGACCTCACAGGATCTGCACGACAGTGACCGGCATCAAGGGCGCATCGCGTCGCTGCGCGATGACCTGCGGTCCCCCTTGACCCCGGTCACTGCCGAGCAACTGGGCTGATCATCGGGCCGCCACCTCCGTGGGGCCGGCTTCGGCGGAGCGCTCGTGATCGAACAGCTGCCTACAGGCCCCCGCCGCGGACAATCGGGACACTCAATTGCCGGAACCGGTGGCAGACAAACCGCAGACGACGAGTGGTCCGAACCGCCGATCCGAGCGTGAAAGGCTCTCCGCGGACGTCCGCGACGGCGGCGCACTGCAGCCGTCGTCGACGACCATGCGCGCGAGACGTTCGCGGGTGCGTGGCGTGACCAGCGCGTCAGCGTGGGACACGAAGGCACTCCGGGTGGCGCGGTGAACTAGACAGCTTCACTCCACACCGGGCGGCCTTCGTCTGCCTCGATCGACGAGCCCAGTCACGCAAAAGCGTCCCTAGACATCAGACCTAGCGGGCGGGCATCGCCGGCGTGAGGCTCGCGCAGTATGGTGCGACGCGAGCGTGAATTCGCACGCCGGACCCTGCCGCCACGTAGGTTGGAGAAAAGCAACCGGAGATGGGGTCGCATGGACGTTTTCAACGTGCACGAGCAGGTGATCGCGGATTACCGCGCCTTCACCTCCGGGTTCGTAGAGGTCCGCGACCCTCGCATCAAGAGCTTCGTCGACCAGCAATTCGCTGAAGGTGTGCAATGGCCAGATCCCTGGGTGAGCCTCAACCCGTCCTTCGCGTCCGGCGGCTCCGTCCCCGAGCTCGTCGAGCAGGGCCTGCTGCACCCGGAGACGGCTCGGATCTTCCGTCGCAAGAAGGACCTGCAGGACGCCGGCCGCGAGCCGATCGTTCTCCACCAGCACCAGCGTGAGGCCGTCGAGGTCGCACGTAGCGGCAAGAGCTACGTCCTCACGACCGGCACGGGTTCGGGCAAGTCGCTCGCCTACATCGGGCCAATCGTCGATGCGATCCTTCGTGACCGGGAGGCGCGCGGCGGGAAGCGGCGCCCCGGGGTAAAGGCGATCGTCGTCTATCCCATGAACGCCTTGGCCAACTCGCAAGTCGGGGAGCTGGAGAAGTTCCTGCGGTTCGGCTACCCGGCTGGCGGCGAGCCGGTCACCTTCGCTCGCTATACCGGTCAGGAGAAGCCCGACGAGCGGGCGCGCATCCTCGCCGAGCCGCCGGACATCCTGCTGACCAACTACGTCATGCTCGAGCTCGTCCTCACTCGACCCGACGAGCGCAAGCGTTTGGTTCGGGCTGCCCAGGGCCTGCGGTTCCTGGCCCTCGACGAGCTGCACACGTACCGCGGACGGCAGGGCGCCGACGTCGCGATGCTCGTTCGTCGGCTGCGTGACCAGTGCGCGGCTGACGACCTCCAGGTCGTCGGCACCAGCGCCACGATGGCGACCGGCGGGACACTCGCCGACCGCAACGCCGTCGTCGCCCGCGTCGCGACCCGACTGTTCGGCACTGAGGTAACGCCCGAGCGGGTGATCGGCGAGACGCTGGTGCGGGCGACGGCGCCAGCGACCGGTAGCGCGCAGGAGCTGGCCGCCTCGGTCAGCGCAAATGCGGTGCAGCAGCGCCGCACCTTTGACGAGTTCACCGCGGACCCCCTGGCGAGCTGGGTCGAGACGACCTTCGGCCTCGACATCGAGGACGGGACGGGCCGGCTCGTGCGACGCACGCCGACGACGGTGCCGGACGCAGCTGCCGAGCTCGTGACGCAGACCAGGCAGGACGTGGGCTCGTGCGCGCGTGCGCTGCGCAACGTGCTGCGCGAGGGCTCACAGGTCCCGCAGCCTGGCAACGGACGGCCTGTCTTCGCCTTCCGGTTGCACCAGTTCCTGTCGAAGGGCGACACGGTCTACGTCTCGCTCGAGCCGGAGACGAGCAGGCACATCACTGGCAGCTACCAGGTCAGCGTCCCGGATCACCCGGAGAAGGCGCTGCTGCCGCTGGGGTTCTGCCGCGAGTGTGGCCAGGAGTACCTCGTCGTTGCCAAGACCAGCCGGGGCGGGCAGACCGTCTTTGTCTCCCGCAAGGACAGCGACGCCAGCGGCGGCGACAGCGTCACCGGCTACCTGTACGTCAGCAGCGATCTACCCTGGCCCGACGACCCGCTGGCGGCCGGCCGGCTGCCGGAGGGGTGGCTGATCACCGACCCGGTCACCGACCAGGTCGAGATCCTGGACAGCAAGAAGAAGTACCTGCCGGGCAAGGTGCATGTGCTCCTGGACGGCACACTCGATGACACTCGCGGCGGCTTGCCCGCGTGGTTCGTCTCGACGCCGTTCGCGTTCTGCATGCGCTGCGGCGTGTCCTACGAGCAGATACGCGGCAGCGACTTCGGCAAGCTCGCGACGCTGGACGCGGAGGGCCGCTCGAGCGCGATGACGCTGCTCAGCGCGTCGATCGTCCGCAACCTGCGCGCGATCCCGGAGGACGAGCTCCCGCCGTCGGCTCGCAAGCTCCTGACCTTCGTCGACAACCGGCAGGACGCCAGCCTGCAGGCCGGCCACTTCAACGACTTCGTGCAGGTCGCCCAGCTACGCGCGGCGCTATTCACTGCGCTGCAGTACGCGGGGCCTGGCGGGCTCACCCACGAGTCGCTGGCCGGCGCGGTCACCGACGCGCTAGGGCTGCGAATGCGCGACTTCGCCCAGAGCCCGGACGCGAAGTTCGGCGCCCGCAAGGACGCCGAGCGCGCGCTGCGGGGCGTCGTCGAATACCAGCTCTATGTCGACCTGCAGCGAGGCTGGCGCGTGACCATGCCCAACCTCGAGCAGACCGGGCTAGTCAAGGTCGCCTACCGCGACCTGCCCGAGCTGGCCGCGGACGAGGAGTCCTGGGCCGGGAGCTACCTGCTCGACCGCATCAGCGCCGAGCAGCGGGAGGAGCTCGCCCGCATCCTGCTCGACGAGCTGCGTCGGGTGCGTGCCGTCGAGGTCGACTGCCTCACCGAGGAGGGCTTCGACCGGCTCAAGCGACTGGCCCGCTCCCACCTCGTCGAGCCGTGGACGATGACCGAGGACGAGAAGATGGTCGAGGCGGGCGTCGCCATCCCGCGCTCGGCCCGAGCCGGCGGACGGCGTGCACTGCTGGCCGTTTCCGGCCGGGGCGCTTTCGGCAAGTACCTGCGGCGCGACGCAGCCGGGCTGCCGGGGCCGGTGCAGACCGACGACGCCGCGAAGGTCATCGATGAGTTGTTCCGCGTCCTGACCGAGGCCGGCATCCTCGCGCGCAACGACGGCGCGGACGGTCCCGAGTACCGCATCAACGCCGGCGCCCTACGCTGGCTGCCTGGCGACGGGCTCACCGGCGCGCCGGACCCGCTGCGCAAGTCCTTCAGCGGCGAGGAGACGGCGCGGGTCAACCCCTTCTTCCGCGACCTCTACCGAGACCTGGCCCGCGGCTACGCCGGCCTGCTCGCCCGCGAGCACACCGCCCAGGTGCCGCAGCGCGACCGGATCGAGCGGGAAGACGAGTTCCGCAAGGGCGAACTGCCGCTGCTGTACTGCTCGCCGACGATGGAACTCGGCGTCGACATCAGCGACTTGAACGCGGTCGGCCTGCGCAACGTCCCGCCAACCCCTGCCAACTACGCCCAGCGGTCCGGACGTGCGGGCCGCAGCGGCCAGCAGGCCCTCGTCCTCACCTACTGCTCCACCGGCAACGCGCACGACAACTACTGGTTCCGCCGGTCCCGCGAGATGGTCGCCGGCTCTGTCATCGCTCCGCGCCTCGACCTCACCAACGAGGACCTCATCCGCTCGCACGTCCACGCCATCTGGCTGGCCGAGACCGACGAGTCGATGCGGTCCTCGATCACCGACCTGCTCGAGGCCGGCGGTGACACCCCCAGCCTGCATCTGCTGCCGCAGCTCTGGCACGCGATCAACGCCTCCGACGTCAGCAAGCGCGCGCAGCAGACCGCTGAGCGCGTCCTCGCCGAGCTCCGCCACACCTGGGCGCTGGACGTCGGCGACCCCAGCTGGTGGTCCGACACCTGGGTCCATGACCAGGTCAAGCAGGCCGCCGCCTCCTTCGACGACGCCTTCGACCGGTGGCGGCAGCTCTACCGCACAGCGCTGGCGGAGTACCACGATCAGCACAAGCTCGCCATCAGCACGACCGCCAGCAAGTGGGACCGCCGGCAGGCTGAGCGCCGGCGCGCGGATGCTCGTAACCAGCTGACGCTGCTGCGCAACGACGACCAGGAAGCGGGCGCGACCGACTTCTACTCCTACCGCTATTTCGCGAGCGAAGGATTTCTACCCGGCTACTCCTTCCCGCGGCTGCCGCTAGCCGCGTACATCCCGGCCCGGCGCGGTGGCAAGGTGGACGGTGATTTCCTGCAGCGCCCCCGGTTCGTGGCGATCAGCGAGTTCGGGCCGAACAGCCTCATCTACCACGAGGGCGCCCGCTACGAGGTCACCCGCGTGCAGCTGCCCCGAGACCCGGGCAACACCAGCGGCGGCGGTGCCATCACGGAGACCGCGAAGCGGTGCGAGGGCTGTGGCTACCATCACCCGGTGAAGGTCGGGCTGGACCGCTGTGAGAACTGCGACCACCCCCTCGGCAGCACGCAGTACGGGCTGCTGCGGCTGCAGACGGTTTTCACCCGTCGCCGCGAGCGCATCAGCAGCGACGAGGAGGAGCGGCGCAAGAGCGGTTACGAGCTCGAGATCTCCTTCCGGTACGCCGACCGCGGTGGAAGGCCCAGCTTCGTCCGAGCGCAGGCAGAGGTCGGCGGCCATGCCTTGCTTGAGCTGACGCACGCCGACGCCGCGGAGATGCGGGTGGTCAACGTCGGCCGCCGCCGACGTAAGAACCCGTCAGACCGAGGTTTCTGGCTCGACCTGCGCGAGGGCAACTGGCTCACCGACAAGCAGGCCGCTGACTCGCCGGTGGACGCCGAGGGTCTCGAGAGCGCAGATGACGTGCGCGAGAAGGACAAGGTCCTGCCCTACGTCGAGGACCGGCGCAACGTGCTCGTCGTGCGGCTCACCACGGCCGTCGACGACACGGTCGCCGTCACGCTCCGCGCTGCCCTCGAGCGCGCCATCGAGGCTGAGTTCCAGCTCGAGGACTCCGAGCTCGATAGCAAGGAGCTGCCGGACTTGGACGAGCGCGGCCGGTTCCTGCTGACCGAGGCTGCCGAAGGCGGTGCTGGCGTGCTGAGCCGCCTCATCGACGAGCCCGACGCGCTCAGCCGCGTCGCCCGTCGCGCGCTGCAGATCGTCCACTACGACGTGCAGACCAGGGAGGACCTCGGCCACGCGCCAGGAGCGCGTGAGCGTTGCGAACGTGGCTGCTACGACTGCCTGCTGTCCTACGCGAACCAGTACGAGCACAGCCGCATCGACCGGCACACCGTCGTCCCCGTGCTGCAGCAACTCGTCGACGCGCAGGTCGTCGGTGGCGCCGGCGGCCGCGGCCGTGAGGCTCAGCGCGACTGGCTGAACAGGCTCCGCGACTCCGACCTGGAGAAACAATTCGTCGACTGGCTCGCCGACACCGGCCGGCGGCTGCCCGACGACGCCCAGCTGACCGTCGAGTCCGGGCGGGCCCGGCCGGACCTCGTGTACGACCTACCGGGCAACCCCGTCGCCGTCTTCGTCGACGGACCTCACCACGATGACGCCGTGCGCCAGCTGCGCGACGAGCAGGCGGCCGAGCGGCTCGAGGACGCTGGGTGGAGCGTCGTGCGCGTCCGGTACGACGACGACTGGGGGGTCACGGCCCAGCGGTACGAGTGGCTGTTCGGCCCCGGAAGGAGCATCCGTTGACAGCACCCACCCTCGACGTGGCCGTCGGGAGTCTCGTTCGAGCCCGAGGCCGCGAGTGGGTCGTCCTGCCCGGCACTACATCCCACTTCCTGCTCCTGCAGTCACTCGGCGGTGGCGGCGACGACGTCGTCGGTGTCTTCCCCGACGAGGGCGTCGAACCCGCGATCTTCCCCCCGCCCTCGGCCAATGACCTCGGCGACAGCGCCTCCACCGCACTGCTGCGCACCGCCCTTCGCGTCGGCTTCACCGCGAGCGCCGGCCCGTTCCGATCCCTGGCCGGCATCAGCGTCAGCCCGCGCAGCTACCAGTTCGTGCCGCTGCTCATGGCGCTGCGCCAGGAGACCGTCCGGCTGCTCATCGCCGACGACGTCGGCATCGGCAAGACCGTCGAGGCCGGCCTCATCGCCGCCGAGCTGCTGGCCCAGGGGACCGTCCAGCGCCTCGCGGTGCTGTGCTCGCCAGCGCTCGCCGAGCAGTGGCACCGCGAGCTGCGGGACAAGTTCGGCATCAACGCGACCCTCGTGCTGAGCAGCACCGTGAAGAGCCTAGAGCGCGGGCTCATGCTCAACGAATCGCTGTTCGACCGCTACCCGCACGTCATTGTCTCCAGCGACTTCATCAAGTCGGACCGGCGTCGGCACGAGTTCCTACTCCGCTGCCCGGAGCTGGTGATCGTCGACGAGGCGCACAACAGCGTCGCCGGCGCGGGCGCCGGACAACGATCCCGGCACCAGCGCTACGAGCTGCTCCGGGCGCTCGCGGCGAACTCCAACCGGCACCTGGTCCTGGCGACCGCGACGCCCCACTCCGGCGACGAAGCCGCCTTCGCCAACCTGATCGGCCTGTGCAACCCCGAGCTCGCCACCGCGAACCTCACCACCGAGCGCGGGCGCCGGCTGCTGGCGCAGCACTTCGTACAGCGCCGGCGCGCGGATATCCGCAAGTACCTCGACGAGGACACCCCCTTCCCGAAGGACCGCCTCACCCTGGACGTCCCCTACACGCTGTCGACGGCGTACCGCGACCTATTCGACGACGTCCTCGCGTACGCCCGCGAGCAGGTCCGCGACGGCATCACCGGCACCCGCGGCCGAGTTCGCTGGTGGTCCGCCCTGGCCTTACTGCGCGCCCTCGCGTCAAGCCCGCCCGCCGCGGCTGCCACGCTGCGCACCCGGGCGGCGAACGCCGAGGCCGTCGACGCCCACGAGGCCGACGCGCTTGGACGGGCGTCCGTGCTCGACAGCGCCGACGAGGAGTCGCTCGAAGGCATCGACGCCACCCCAGGCGCCGTTACCGAAAACGGCGACGCCGAAGGACCGAGCAGCGCCGAGCGACGACGGCTGCTCGCGTTCGCCCGCCGGGCCGAGCAGCTGACCGGTCCCGAGCAGGACCGCAAGCTCGCCGTCCTCACCGCTCAGGTGAAGAAGCTGCTAGCGGACGACTACTCACCGATCGTCTTCTGCCGCTTCATCGACACAGCGCACTACGTCGCCGAGCACCTGAGCAACGTCCTGGGCACCAGCCGGAACCCGGTGCACGTGGCCAGCGTGACCGGCCAGCTGCCGCCGGCTGAACGGGAACGGCGCATCACAGAGCTCACCCAGCTCGACGGCGCCCACGTCCTCGTCGCGACCGACTGCCTGTCCGAGGGCGTCAATCTCCAAGAGCACTTCTCGGCCGTCATCCACCACGACCTGTCCTGGAACCCGACCCGGCACGAGCAGCGCGAAGGACGAGCCGACCGCTACCTCCAGCGCAAGCACGTTGTGCGCGCGCTGACCCTGTACGGCGAGGACAACGGCATCGACGGGATCGTGCTCGACGTCCTCATCCGCAAGCACCGTGCGATTGCAAAGGCCACCGGCGTCGCCGTCCCGGTGCCCGGCGACGGTCAGGGCCTCATCGACGCGCTCGCCGAGGGGCTGCTGCTGCGCAACCGTGATGCACAGCAGCTCACCCTGGACTTCGGCCTCGACGAGCGGGCTCAGGCGCTCGACGCCGCGTGGTCGTCAGCCGCCGAGAAGGAGAAGGCCTCGCGCGCGCGGTACGCCCAGAACACGATCAAGCCGGAAGAAGTCGCGGCCGAGGTTGACGAGGTCCGCGCTGCGCTCGGTGTCCACGGGGACCTGCAGGAGTTCCTCACGGACACGCTGCGCGCTCTCGGCTCGACCGTGACGCCCACGGCTGACGGGTTTACAGCGGTGCTAGCCACGCTGCCGCTCGGCCTGCGCACCAGCCTGCCCGTCGGCCTGCGTGACCCGCTGCCGTTCCGCTCCGATCCGCCCGCCGATCGCGTGGAGGCGGTCGTAGCCCGCACCGACCCGACCGTCCAGGCGATCAGCAGGTACGTGCTCGAGAGCGCGCTCGACCCCGTGGTGCCGGCTCAGGAACGGCCGGCCCGGCGCGCCGGTGTCATGCGGACGCGCGCCGTCAGCACGCGCACGACGGTCCTGCTCGTTCGCTTCCGTTTCCAGCTCACCCTGCCGGTCGGCAGTGGGACGCAGCAGCGCGTGGCGGAGGATGCCCGTGTGCTCGCCTTCCAGGGGGCGCCCCATCAAGCGACGTGGCTCAGCGACGACCGGGCCGAAGAGCTGCTGGTAGCGGCAGCGTCCGCCAATGTCGTGGAGGGCGTCGCCGTCGACGCGATGACCAAGCTTCTCGACGGGCTCCCCGCGGTGATGTCTCACCTGGAGGCAGTGGCCGACGAGCACGCCGACCGGCTGCTCGGCTCGCACCTGCGGGCCCGCGCCGCCGTCGCCGCAACTAAGCGGGTCGCAGTTGCCGCACAACGTCCCGTTGACGTGCTGAGCGTGCAACTCCTGCTGCCGGACACCGGAGGCCGACCATGAGCGAGAAGCTGACGTCGGTCCGGGTGGCCGGGGCGCTGCTGCCGAGCGACGTCATCTCGGCGGTGCTAGCTGGCAGCCTGGACGGCCTGACGAGCAGCGCCTACCACCTTGGCGGGGAGAGCCCCCGCGAGGCGGCGGCGCGGGTGTGGACGCACCTGACCGGGGTCTACCGCCGGTTCCGCGACGAGCTCGAGCGGCTGCCTGACGACGACCCCGCTGTCGGGCTGACGCGAGAGCGCTGGCTGAGCCAACTGCTGTCCGAGCTCGGGTACGGCCGTGTACCCGCCACCGTGACCGGTGGCCTGGCCATCGGGGACAGGCAGTACCCGGTCAGCCACCTCTGGGGGTCGACGCCGATCCACCTGCTCGGCTGGGGTGTCCCGCTGGACAAGCGCACCCCCGGCGTCAGCGGGGCCGCGCAGCGGGCACCGCACGCGATGGTGCAGGAGCTGCTCAGCCGGACCGACGACTACCTGTGGGCCTTGCTGTCGAACGGCCGCGTGCTGCGGCTGCTCCGCGACTCGACCACACTCACCGGCCAGGCGTACGTCGAGTTCGACCTCGAGGCCATGTTCGACGGCGAGTTGTTCGCCGAGTTCGCGCTGCTGTACCTCCTGTGCCACCAGTCGCGCGTGGAGGTGCCGCAGGACGGCCGGCCTACGGACTGCTGGCTCGAGCGATGGCGCGTCACGGCGGTCAGCCAGGGCGTCCGCGCACTGAACCTGCTGCGCGACGGCGTGCAGCAGGCGCTGGAGACGCTCGGCACCGGCTTCCTGCAGCATCCCGGCAACCACCAGCTGCGCGAGCGCCTCGACTCGCGGGAGATCCGCCCCAGCGAGGTGCACGGCGCCCTCTTGCGTACCGCCTACCGCTTGCTCTTCTGGTTTGTCGCTGAGGACCGCGACGCGCTCCTCAGCCCGACCGCGTCCATGGAGCAGCGCAACCGCTACAGCGAGTACTTCTCCTCCGCGCGGCTCCGCCGTCACGGCCTGCGGCGGCACGGCAGCGCGCACGACGACCTGTGGCAGTCCGCATCCCTGGTGCTCGACGCGCTCGGCCGTGACGAGGGAGAGCCGCGCCTCGGCCTGCCCGGACTTGGCGGGCTGTTCTCCCGGACGGCCGCTGACGTCCTCGCCGGCAGCCAGCTCCCCAACCACGCGCTGTTGGCGGCAGTGCGGGCGCTGTCCGTGGTGCAGCCGAAAGGCCAGCCGCGCCGCCTCGTCGACTTCGCGCACCTCGGCGCCGAGGAGCTCGGGTCGATCTACGAGTCGCTCCTCGAACTTGTCCCCCGGCACGACCCGACGACTCACGTGTTCTCGCTCGAGACGCTCGCGGGCAACGACCGCAAGACCTCCGGCAGCTACTACACGCCGACTGAGCTCGTCGAGCTGGTCCTCGACACGGCGCTCGACCCCGTCCTCGACGACGCCGAGAAGGGCGCCGCGACGGCGCAGGAGGCCGAGCGGGCGCTGCTGGCCCTGCGCGTGTGTGATCCGGCCGTCGGGTCTGGGCACTTCCTCGTGGGTGCCGCGCGACGCATCGCCAGCCGAGTGGCGGCAGTGCGTACCGGCGAGATCGACCCGACGCCCACCGCGTACAGCGACGCCCTCCACGACGTCGTCGCGCGGTGCGTCTACGGCGTCGACGTCAACCCGCTGTCCGCAGACCTCGCCAAGGTCAGCCTCTGGCTCACGGCCATGTCTCCAGGCAAGCCGCTGTCGTTCCTCGACCACCACATCAAGGTCGGTAATGCGCTGCTCGGCACAACCCCCGCGCTGCTGCACGCTGGCATCCCCGACGCGGCCTACACGGCGCTGACCGGCGACGACAAGACGACGGTGACGTTGTGGAAGAAGCGCAACGCCGCGGAACGAGCCGGGCAGGGCGACCTGCTCGACGACGCCGGGCTCGACATTGACACCAGTGCCCTGCGCAAGGCCACTTCAGAGGTGGCGGAGCGTGCTGCGGCAGCCGCCACCGTCACCGACGTCGCCTGGGCGGCCGTCCGTTACGCGGACCTACAAGCCGACGAGGACACGGTCCGGGCGCGAAGAGTCGCTGACGCCTGGTGCGCCGTGTTCCTCATGCCGAAGACGCCGGTATCCCACTCGATCACCACGCGGACGCTCGAGCGCATCGCCGACGGCAGTGCACCGGAGCAAGTTGTTGCAGCCGTCGACGCCCTGGCGTCCAAGCACCGGCTATTCCATTGGCACTTGGAGTTCCCCGACGTCCTTACCGTGCCTGACGACGGGCCCGCCGGGCCGCCGTACGGTTGGACCGGCGGCTTCAACGCGGTGCTCGGTAACCCGCCGTGGGACCAAGTGCAGTTGAATCCCGCTGAATTCTTCGCCTCACGGGCGCCGCACATCGCGGAGGCCCCGACAATGGCGAAGCGCGACCGACTCATCGCGAATTTGGCGTCGGAAGACCCGGTCCTGCTGGCCGAGTACGAGGCCGCAAAGGCAGCGAACGACGCGACGAAGCACTTCCTGCACGCCTCCGGTGCTTTCGCCCTAACCGCCTTCGGGCGCTTGAACACCTATTCCCTCTTCGCGGAGCGAGGCGCGGCGCTGTCGCATCGTGATGGCCTGACTGGTCTGCTGACGCCGACCGGTCTCATGACGGACTCATTCAACCGCTTCTTTGCAGAGGCGATACTGCAAGCGGGGAGACTCGACACCTTCCTCGATTTTGAGAACGAGGCGCGGATCTTCCCCCAGGTGCACAACCAGTTCCGGTTTGCCGTGTCTGCCGTGACCGGCGGCCAGGCGAGGGAGCGGATCAGATTTGCCTTCTATACGCGGCATGTAGCGGACGTGCCTGAGCGGCAGTTCGCGCTCTCCGCGGCCGAGATCCGCATGCTGAACCCCAACTCGGGCACACTGCCGCTTTTTCGCACCCGGCGTGATGCCGAAATCACGCTCAAGGCGTACCGCGAACACCCCATCCTCATGGCCGAGGCGTCAGAGAAGAACCCGTGGGGGCTGCGCTTCCTGCTGATGTTCATGATGAATACCGCGTCCCACCTCTTCCACGGCGCCGATGACTTGTCGCGGCTCGGTGCGCGCGGTGACAAGTGGATGTGGCGGACACAGGACCAAAACTGGCTTCCGCTGTACGAGGCGAAGATGCTGGGTCACTGGAACCACCGCCAGGCCACTTATGACGGAGCCAGCGTGGCCCAGCTTAATAAGGGGACGCTACCTCGTCTAAGCGAAGCGGACTTGTCGAATCCCTACATAGAAGCCCTCGCGCTGCATTGGATTGAGGGCAAGCATGTCGAGCAGGCCATACCGGACAACTGGGACCGTGACTGGCTCTTGGGATGGAGATCTGTCGCCCGTGCAAGTGATGTGCGCACCTTCGTTCCAACCGTGCTTCCCAGAGCTGCCGTGAGTGCGAAGTTCCCCCTTGCTTTCCCAGAACGCCCCGATCATGCCGCCCTCCTGCAGGCCGTTTGGTCGTCGACTGCTTTCGATTACATCTGCCGCCAAAAGCAGAGCGGTGCGGATGTCCCGTACCACCTGGTTCGTCAACTGGCATGCCCTGAGCCAGGGACTTTCGACACTGCTCCTGCGTGGTCCATGCAGCCACTTAGCAACTTCGTTCGTCTGCGCGTGCTGGAACTCACCTACACGTCTCATCGAATGGCGGGGTACGCCGTCGACGTCGTCGGTGGCTCGCCTGGCGAAACGGACCCCGGGCCGCCGTTCCGTTGGTTGCCGGAGCGGCGCGCGCAGTTGCGCGCCGAGCTCGACGCCGCGATGCTCCACCTCTACGGGCTCGACCGCCGCGACGCGGAGCACGTCCTCGACTCGTTCTTCGTGCTGCGCAAGTACGAGGAGCGGGATCACGGCGACTTCGTCACCAAGCGGCTCGTACTCACTGAGTACGACCGGATGGCCGAAGCGGCGGCCACGGGCTCGCCGTACCGCAGCCCGCTCGATCCGCCACCCGGTCGGGGGCCGCGACACCCGAAGCGTGGGCCCTGATGCTAGATCTCTCGGCGGCGGCACCGGATGCGACGGCGCCAATCCAGGACTCCGAATGGACGCAGCGCTACCGCACGCGGATGCGCGCAGCGCTCGAGGTGCTCAGCGAGCAGAAGGATCCGCTACGCATCAACGAGCTGCAGGACCTCGTCGCCCAGCGAGTGCCGCTCAACGAGTACGACGTCTCCGTGACCTCGAGCGGCGGGGTACGGGCCTGGAACAACCTGCGCTGGAATCTCACGACCATCTGCGAGCACGCCGGCTGGCTGCACGCTACCTCGGACGCCGGGTTCCGGCTGACTCGCGAAGGCCGCGAAGCACTGCAAACCTATGGCGACGGCATGGCCATGTACGAGGCCGCCATCGTGGCGTACCAAGCCTGGGATGTGGCTCGCAACGAGCAGCTTCCAGACTTACCCGCGGACCCTGCGACGGACGTTATGCACGGCGGCTCCGGTGCGGCACACGTGATGCGCGCCTGCGGCCCGATCCTGCAGGCGTGGCGTACGGGCGACTCCGTGCTCTCACCCGGCTCGGAGGTGTGGGCCGCCGACACAGTGGCCGCGCTTCGCGAGTACCTCGACGCAGCGCCACAGGCAGTTCCCGCGACGCTGCCGGGTCTGAAGAGTTTGACCGCTCGCACCCTCGCCGCGGAGGCGCTCGTCCTGCTCGTCGGCCCATTCAGTGACATGGTGAGCAGCACCAAGCGCAGCCGCATCCGCAACCCCCTCCTGCCGGCAGTCGACCCTCCGGGGCTGCCGTGGCAACTGTCCGCCGACCTCGAACAGGGCTTTGTCCACGGTGGAAAGGCCCTCATCGCCGTCCCCGTCGCGATGCTGCGCTCCTTCGCGCGGCTGCTCGACCACTGGTGGTCCCACTCCGCCGAGCAACGGGAGGCCGGCTGGGGCGACCCCTGGACGTTCCGCGACGTCGTCACGGACGCCCGTGGCGTCGACGAGCGTGTGGCCGCGCTTCTTTGCCTGCTGACGCATCCCGGCTCCTTCACATCGGTGCTGCGGCGCGAGGATCGCGCTCGGGTGATCACGGCATTCGGGTCGCAGCTGGCCTCCACAACCGGTGATATGGAGCGCGACCTCAAGGCGATCACCCTCGCGCTGCAGGCGGAGAGCGGCGGGAAGCCGGTGCATTACGACACGGCGCCGTTGTTGCAGCAGTGGAGTCAAGACGTGGAGGGCAGCCGCGCCTGGCTCGTCCGGGGTGAGCTTGACCAGCAGAACCGCGTCCCATCCTGGACCAGCCAGAGCCACGTGACGTTGACCGTGGGCCGGTTGACCCAGCTGCCTGCCGAGCCAACGCAGAACTCGCTGAGCAGCCTGGTGGAGGACCGCTACGGCGACCTGCAGGTGGTCAAGCGCGAGGTGAAGAAGCGCGACGTGCTCGCCTTCGTCCTCGGCATGCAGCCGGGCCACCTGATCGTCACGGTCGACGGCGGCACGCTTCGGCTCGGCCGGCTGCAGGACGGCCCCGCTGTTCTGGAGTCCATCGGCGGCAGCAGCCTGCTCGTCCGGCCTGTGGCTTGGTCCAGCAGCACACCCAAGGTGAAGACCCTTCCCTCGACGGTCAGGACACGCGTCCGGTTCAAGGGGGAGGACGTCCTCGACCTGACCGACATCGGTGCAGCACTGGAGACTCTCGCCGAGACCGAGGAGGAGCTGAAACCACCGGACGACCTAGAGGACACGGGGCTGTCCACGGAGCCGGACGAGGTGGCCGTCGATGCACCCGCTGAACCGCCCGTCCTGAGCTGTGACGCCACCGCGCTCGCCGCGACGCTGCACCACGCTGACAGCAGCTGGCTGGACGAGCTGCTGATCAGCTTGAACGAGCGGCGCCAAGTGGTCCTGGAGGGTCCTCCGGGGACGGGCAAGACGTACGTCGTGCAGCGCCTGCTCGAGGCCTGCGGCGTGGTTGAGGGCCAGTCCGCCCTGGTTCAGTTTCACCCGACCTACAGCTACGAGGACTTCGTCGAGGGCTTCCGGCCGGTCGCGAACCCCGACGGCTCCGGGGCCGGCCTGACGGTGCAGCCCGGGCCGCTGAAGCGGATCGCGGACGAGGCGAGCAAGGCGCCCGGCAAGCCGTTCGTGCTCGTGATCGACGAGATCAACCGGGCCAACATCGCGAAGGTCTTCGGCGAGCTGTACTTCCTGCTCGAGTACCGCAACGCGGAGGTGGAGCTGCTGTACAGCGGCGCCGACCGCTTCACGCTGCCGGAGAACTTGTTCATCATCGGCACGATGAACACGGCGGACCGCTCGATCGCGCTGCTCGACGCGGCGATGCGACGTCGATTCGTGTTCCTGTCGATGGACACCTCCGAGCCCGCCCTGAGCGGCGTCCTCGCGCGCTGGTGCGGTGCGAATGGTCGGCCCGCGGGCGTCGCGCAGTTGCGGGACCGGCTGAACGAGAAGATGCGCCAGCGCGGGCTCGACGACGCGCTGGCGTTCGGGCCGTCGTACTTCATGCGCGCCGGGCTGGACAGCCCCGCTGGCCTGCGCCGGCTGTGGCGGCGCGAGCTCAGGCCGATGCTGGTCGAGCACCACTACGGCGACCACAACAAGGTCGACAGCTGGTACCCGTTCGACGGCTGGCTCGCGGAGTTCGGGCTCGACCCCGAACCGGCGACGGACGAGGCGGCTGGTGAGGCGGGCTGAGCTTGAGCTGACCGAAGGGCAGCGGCTGTACCCGGTCGAGCTGACCCAGGCCGAGGCTGCCGCGCTCAACCGCAGCGGCCTAGTCACCGCGCAGCCGGACGTCGACGGGTGGCGGGTGACCGCGGAGTACGCCGTCGGCGCCGTACGCCGGGGGGACCTGCTGGTGCGCGTCACGCCGAAGGTGGGCGTCGTCCAGGTCCTGACGCTGCTCGCGCGAGCGAGGGGGGTGCAGGCTCTCAAGGTCGACTCCGAGCTCGTCGGCGTGTCCGACGCGGCTGACCTGTCGGCAGTGCTCGCCGTCTTGTTCACGCAGGAGGCCGCGACCGCGCTCGCAGCTGGTCCGCTGCGCGGGTACCGCAGCGAGGACCAGACGCTGCCGGTGCTACGCGGGCGTGTCCGGCTCCGGGATCAGTACCTGCGGCGGTTCAGCCTGCCGGTGCCGCTCGAGGTCACGGTCGACGAGTGGACGCTCGATACCGACGACAACCGGCGGCTGCGCGCTTCTGCTGCGGCCCTCCTGGCGCTTCCGGACATTTCCGCTCAGTCGCGGCAGGGCCTACTGCGGCTGGACCGCATGCTCGGTGAGGTCCGGCTGCCGCCGCGCGGCGCGGTGCTTCCGCCGTGGGTTCCGACGAGGCTGAACGCCCGGCTGCACAGGCTGCTGCACCTCGCGGACGTCGTGCTCGCTCACGCCAGCGTGGAGCACGACCGGGGCGGTACGCAGACGCACGGCTTCGTCATCAACATGGCCTGGCTGTTCGAGACGCTGATCGCTCGGCTGCTCTCCGAGCGAACAGTGGGCGTCGTGACGCAGGACCTGCTGCCTCTCGACACCCTTGGTCGGCTGAGCATTCGCCCGGACCTCGTCTTCTATGACGGTGCCGTGCCCGTCGCTGTGGCGGACACAAAGTACAAGCTCCTCGACGCGAGCGGCAACGTGCCGAACGCCGACGCCTACCAACTCGTCACGTACTGCGCCCGACTCGGCCTGAGCGTCGGGCACCTCATCTACGCAGCCGGCGAGCCGAAGCCAGAACCTTTCGACATCGTTGGGACAGCAGTAGGGCTTGTCGTCCACGCCGTGGATCCCGCCCAGCCGCTCGCTGGCATCGAAGCCGAGGTGGACGCCCTGCTGCAGCGCATCACTGCGATGGCGGGCCCTGAAGTCTCCGAACTGGGGACTCCCGCGGAAGTGGTCGTCTAGTTCTAATGTCCAGGCAGGTTGTAGAGCCTGCTGGGGCGCGGCTTGATCGACTGAGTGGATGCGGTGGTGAGTGTAGATGTGCAGCCAGCCGGACAGGGCGGTTCGTTGTTCGGGTATCGCTCTATGGCCGTCAGAGTCGTTCTGAGCGCATAGCCGGAAACTCGTACTTCGAGGCCCCGGTTCCACCCGAACGCCCCTCTGGATCTTCTCGACCAGTTCCGGGACTCCTGCTCTGTGGTCGGTTGACAGGGTTCGGTCGCCTCGTCGGTTGCCGTCGGGAGGGACCTGGTCGGCTCTGACGACCCGGCGATCTCGCTCGGCGGAAGTCGGGAGGTGATGCTGCCGAAGGAGTTTTCCATCAGGCCCGACCGTCCGAAGTCTTGGGGACCGTCCTCATGGCAGCTTCGAGCACTCCAGGCCGGAGCTGGAAGAGGCCCACAGGCCCTACCCTCCCACCTCGAAGGTCAGCGAGCGTCTGCACGGTCACGGCGCTGTCACGGACTGTCGGGTCCTGCTGGCAGAGGACCGTCACAGAAGCCAGGCCTTCACGCTTGCGACCTCTCGTGCCATGCCGTCGGCCCCTACTCCCAGCCTCTCCGGGGGTTGCTGATCGGCGTGCTGCGCCTAGGAGGTTCTAACGATCCGTGCCCTTTGGCTATACCTGTGGATAGTTGGAGTGACGACGCCATCGGCTACGCGCCACCCTGGTCGGCGCCCCTTTGCGCGATGCGACGAGCTCTCGCCCGCCGGTGAGCTGCCCGGCCCGGTCCGGGGCTTCGATGGCCGAGGCTAGGGGCAGCTGACAGGTATGCACCCGAGCCAGGATGGGTGACCGACAGCGCCTCGAGCACAGGCCGCAGAGCGCGGAGACGTCAGCGGCTACCAGCTGTGGAGCTTGGCTCTGGGGTAGATCAAGGGCCTCGCTTCGTGGGCCGGCGGCGCGTGTGCTCGCATAGCTGTCGGCCGCGCTGCCCCTTCGACAGGAAGGGGTGTCGGGATGTCAGACATGAAGCGTCGTCGAAGAAGACCTGGACTACAGCGGAGGGCCGGGTTCGCTGGGGCCGCCGCTGCTCTCGAATTGCAACGAAAGGTTGCACTCATCGCGTCAATTCATCGTCGTCCCTCATTCAGCGTGAGCCGCGTAGAGGATGATCCGGCCTGCACAGCGGGAACAGATCGATGAGGCTTAAGCAGTTCGAAACCAGGCTAGAAGAGCTGATAGGGCGGCTCTCAGCCCTTCGCCCCTTCGTCTGTGAAGGTTCCCCACTCACTTGTCGCGTCTTCATCGTCGGCATCAACCCTGCCACGTCGATGACAAGGGACTTCTGGGACTTCTGGCGACCGGCGGTGGGCTTCGACAAGGGCGCCTGGTCCGACGCGTATAGGCGAGAGCGAGAAGCGCAGCCACTGAAGCCGGACAGGATCAGGCGCCAAGCGATCAGCCCTACACGCCAGAGGCTAGACCTGGTCGCCGAAGGCGCAAAGCCCGTGCGTTGCCTCGAGACGAATCTGTTCTCGACGCCAACCTCAGCCGCCTCCGAACTTTCGGCAGCGTCCCGATCGACCGCTGCGTTCGACTTCCTGCTGGAGACGATCAAACTGTCGCTGATCGTCGCTTATGGTGTCGACGCCGCGTCCTACTTCGCGGAACGCGACCTGACTCAAGAGGTGTGGACGGAAAAACACTTCTCGCGCGGGTGGTCCTTACAGGAAGCCCGGGAACTGGGACAGCGCATCCGATCCCACCTCGGCGGCGCAGCGGGCGAGTCGGCCTAGCCTCCAATGCTCCAAGCAAATACGGCTAGTTCTCCAGTACGCCTGTGTGAACGTCGACAGCGGCCCTTGCACCGAGCCTGGGACTACCGCCTCGTGGACGGGGCGCGTCCGCTCGGGCCAGGCGACGCAGCGCCTCCGTCACCTGCGGGAAAGACTCCGGTGCCGGATGGTTCAGGAGCTCCCAAGCCTCACGGGCATCCATCGTCTCCAAGAGTCTCCGGCTGACCTTGGGCGCCCAGCTATTGAGAGGATGGGCTCGCCCACGGTCGGCCTGGTACTTGTGGTGGCGTTCCCTGGCCAGCGCTTCAACTGTCCGGGCCCCTGCGAGGTACACGGGGCCAGGGGAATCACCAGTCATGTCAACGAAGGTGTAGACATCGGCTGGGTGCCGCTCGAACGATCGGCCGATCGAATAGTCCTGTCGAACTCCACCTTTGGAGACGCTCTTGACCGACACACGCAGCTGGCGGCCCCCAGCATGGCAGGCCAGTACATCGAATCCTGGCTGGTTGACCCGAGATTCATTTGCGTTGTCGGCCGCCCAGCCGGGTAGCAACCTGACTTGCTCGACGACATAGTCCTCCGCCTCTTGTCCTAGGCCGCCGCGCGCCACATGAACTCCTCGGTGCTCGTCTCAGTGTCCGATTAGCCTACGATCGCCGAATCTACGAGTCTCGACTTCCCGCTCCGGCGCCCGCCTCGTGAGTGGCACGTGATTCAATGAACCGAAAGCAGGCAAGCGTTGATGAGTTAGCGCAGTTCGCGCATTGAGTTGATTGCATGCACATTCGCTCCGTCGAGTTTCGATGTGCCTTGCTGCCGGTCAAGCGCCCGCTATTGGCGGGAAGGGTCGGAGGAGCCCTCGCGTTGGTGGGCGCATATCAGCCGCGGCTCTAGGGGCGACGTCCAACGAAGGCGGGCGTGTGTCAAGCCATTTGAGCGGTGGACCTCATCGACCTCGTAGCGACCTCCGGCGACCAGCTCCTGTTCCTCAGCTTTATGGTGGGACTGCAACCAAGCCGGTATCGCTGGGAACGACCCGACAATCTCGAGTAGGAACCGGGACCCGTACTCAGCCGCCACCTTCCTGTCGAGGGTAACGCCCCAGAGCGGCATCTCGATCACGCCTTCGTCCAGACGCTGTTCGATCTCATCATCGTTGCCAGGATTGGGGGCGAGACCGCGGCCGGCAAAGCTCTGGTCGCTCACACTGCATCGCTGAGCCCACTGGGACGCCGCCAGAAACGGACTGGCGCCTACTTCGTTGAGGAGAGTGCTGGCGTGGGCGAGGCTCACGGGGTCGCGGCGGGCCGCAAACTCATACTGGTGAAGATAGTCGGCGCAGAAGTAGTGCGGAACGCCGGTGATGACTCTTGCCGCAGCGCGAAGCAGCGAGGAACCCCGATCCCGGCCGGCCTGCCAGAACCCGCAAGCTTCAGCCAGCTCGCTGCCAGTGGTGACTGTCATGTCGTTCCTTCCTGTCCGCTTGGACTCACATCTCCCTTGGGCGGACGCGTCCACACGAGTGGCCAACGCCCGTCTACTGCCTGGTCTGTGACACCAACGACGTAGCCGCTTCCAGGACCGAAGACCGGGTCCTCCGCAAGACCCAGGTTCCAGAATTTGGCCTGCTTCTCTGCCCTGACCTTCTTGCTGGAGCTGATGTCCGGTGAGAGGTGGCGGCCGAGTGCGGGTACCGAGATGGCCGGAGCTCCCGGTACCGGTCGACCCCACCGAAGCGGCGGATACAACCGCGCCTCGCGCCACGCCTGCAATACTTCGGCCAGCTTGTCGCTATCGTCCTTGAACTCAGTCGGAGTATCCGCCGTCCACAACCAAGCCAAGGCCTCGCAGACACCGGAGGCAATGCGGAGCTCCGCCATCTTGTCCTCACCCTCTTTTGGCACGATCATCTCGTCGAGGCCGTCCTTCGGGCTGGTCTCGATGCCGTCACCTGGATAGCGATTTCCCACCCACCGTCGAAGCAGGCGAAGCGCCGCGGCGGGCAAGTCATCGGTGTAGTTCCCGCCACACGCGTCCAACTCGGCGCAGACGGCGGTGGCGAGGACGAGGCGTTCGTCGATGAGGCGCATCGCCTCGGCTCGGGGCACTGCTGTCGGGTCACTGCTTGCTATGAGGCGCATGGCGTCCTCTGCGCGTTCCGCATCGGCCGTGGTCTGACTGGCGGCAAGTTGCACACGCTCCCGTCACCACGCTGCCCCCGGCAGCAGTGAGCTGGGACACATCCGAGCCCCCTCACGCTGACCAGCGAGCGATGGCGAGGGTCGCGGCATGTTGAGCCGGCGCAGATCATCGTCGGAGACAGCATCCAGGGCACCTTCTGTGATGTCCCCCGACAAGCCGTATCAAGTGTGGCCGTAGCCTCTCACATCTGCTGCTCTCAGGTCCTGAACTTAGACCCTGAAGGCAGCCGAAAAGCGAAGCCAGCCTTGGGCATGAATCACCCGCATCGACTGTCGCCGGCCGAGGTAGCGTCCTGGGTCATCGACCCGCGAGTGGCCCAACTGGTCAGCGATCATGCGGGCACTGGCGCCGCTGCCGTCCAGCAGGGTCGCCACCGTTTTGCGGAAGGTGTGGTTCTTCGCCCGCTACAAGTCCGACCCGTCCCGCACCCGACGGAAGGCCTTGCCGACGTTGCTCCGGTCCCGCCAACCAGCCTTCGCGCTAGCGAACACCGGGCCGTCGAAGGCGCCAAGCCGCACACGACGAGCCTTGAGTAGCTCGACGCACCACGACGGCAGCAGCAGCCGGCGCTCAGAGGCTCGCGACTTCACCCGCTGGGCCACCAGCCCCTGGCCCTGCACGCGAATGATGGTGCGCTGCGCCCTCACAGAGTCGGTGACCAGATCCAGATCCGCCCAGGTGATCCCGAGCGACTCCCCGAGACGGAGCCCGGTGGCCAGCATGAGGTGCGCCAGTTCTGGCAGATCGAGCCGCCGGGCGAAGTCGTCGCCGTCGAGCAGTGCAAGCCAGGTGACGACCTCATCGGCCGACAGCGCCCGAGCGGTCCGGTCGCGGGTTTGGTCGAGAGGCGCCAAGTCCCGCACCGGGTTGCTCACAATCGCCCCTGACGCCTAATCCCGCCGCTGGCCACTCGTCCACCGAACTCAACCAAGCCATCACGTTCTCCGGTCGACTCCAAAATAATGACCTGATCCGCTGGCGCGCCGGACCGCGACGCTGCACCTTTCAGGAGCGGAGCGTACCCACCAGCACCCCCAGGCGATACGACACCTCCTCCACCGACCGCAGCCGGTCAAGCGGCATCTCTCGTCCAGCAAACCCCGTCCTCAGAGCAGGTACCGAGGCCACTTGCAGCAGGGGACTGATCCACTCCCAGCTCTGCATCAAAAGAGACCTCTCACCCTCGGCAGAAGCCAGCCGAAGGGAGCCGACGCGGGGCTGGGCCTGCGCCTCGTGTCCACTTAGCCCGGGCGCCTAGCCCGCCGCATAAGTCGAAGTTCCTCAAGTGCGGACTGCAGCGAGGCCAGTAGTGCAGACTACCTGCTGATGAATACGCACCCGTCAGCTCAGGAAGCCGGCGCCATAGCCCTACGGAGGCTGGCAGCGTCCGCGGCTCGTGCTTGGCACGTCACCCCGCAACTGATCGACCACTGGGCCTCACTATCGAAGAGCCAGGCATCTCAAGAGTTGAAGGTGCTCAAGTCCGGGACCCACTCGAGGGCCAGCCGAAATTCATTGGCATACGCGGCCGCTCTGGCGCGCAGGCCATCGGCTTCCATTCGGCCAGCTGCGAAGCAACTAGCGTTTGCCCTATTCAGTCTTCGCATAAGTCGCGAGCTTCGGTCGGATGTTCGGTTGGGCCTGCTTGAGAGTGCGGCTCAACTTACGACGCCAACAATGTTGAGTAAGGTTCCCTGGGTTAGCACCTGTCTCGCTGAACTCAAGGCGGGCCAGCAGCGGGGAGTGGTGCCCGACGTTGGCGAGGTATTCGGCCTGGCCAGTGACGACGTGCGCGCCGCGCTAGCTCAAGTAAGGGCCGCTCTCGGCATGCCTTCGCTCGCGACAGGCCTAGTAGACCGACCCCTAGTTGGGCCGGAGGAGGAGGAACCGGGCAAGATCGAGAAACCCGACTTCCCGGGACAGCAATCGAAAGCTCGTATTACAAGCGCCTCCCTGCAAGGCTTCCGTGGCTGTCCCAAACCTCTCGTCCTATCGCTCGAGGACGCAGAGGGAAAGCCCAGATCGCTGGTTCTGTCGGGCGATAACGGAGTCGGCAAGTCTAGTCTCGTCAGCGCTATAGAATTCGCCTGCCAAGGTAGCGTCAGCCGGATCTCACTTTTATCGGCTCCCGGCAGTCCGGAGGTCGTTACGTTGACGGGAGAAGATGCCATGGCTCACGTGGAGGTAAAACTCAGCGATGGCCGATCACTCAAACGCACCGTTCGTCGTACCGAGAACGGGTTTTTTGACGTAACGGGCGATGCAGTGATGAGCGACTTCTCTCTAGCGCCAATGAGCCTACAGCGATCCGACATTGTGGGATTCTTGACGAGTTCGCCCAACGATCGGGGCCGGCTCTTCATCGATCATTTCCGGGGCAACGCTCACTCCGAATCTCCTGTCGACACGCACCTTCACCTCAAGCAACGAGCCGAGAGCCTTCGGGCAGTCCGGCGGTCGCTGGTGCTAAAACTCGCAGCGAAACTCAACCTCGAAGTCGCGGTCGGTAACGATGCGCAGAGGGATCTGGAGGAGGTGATTCGGCGAGGGTATCTCGACGGCCTTTCGCAGGCAGAGTGGATCGCCAAGACTGGTACTGATCATCCAGAGGCAGGCAGGGTTCGGGCAGAATTTGAAGTCCTGTCGAGTGAGCTGCAAGAGCTAAATCGCCTTGTCAAGGCCGCAGAAGCGGGGTCGGTCGCGGCTTATCCGGAACGAATCAAGCGTTTCAAGGCTCTCCTTGGAGACTTGGACTCGCCATTAACGCGAGCAGTCCAGGAGATCACGGGGTACCGTCACATCAAATCGCTTCAAGTCAGATTTGGTAAACCTTCATCGGTGGGCCTGGACATCTCCGTGACACTTGAGAATGGTAGATCGACCTCCCCTGAGAGGGTCTTCAGCGAGGGGGTCCAGGATCTGATCGCATTCCTGTTCTTCTTGGAGGTCGCGCGCGCCGCTGCTCACCGCGGGCAGGCGCGAATACTGATCCTCGACGACGTTATCCAGAGCGTCGACGCGTCGGTGAGGGTTCGATTGATGGACTACATACTCAGAGAATTTGCCGATTGGCAATTGTTGATCACTGTCCACGACAAGGCTTGGCGAGAGCAGTTGAAAGAGATGCTGCAAGCGAGACAGCACCGCCATGTCAGCGTGACTATACGCGCCTGGTCCTTCGATGACGGTCCGCGCCTGTGGGCAGACCAATCCGATGAGTCGATGACGCTGCGATCGGCCCTTGAGTCGAGCATTCACAGCGCCGTGGCGGCCGAAGCCGGTTGGCTCCTGGAGCGTACTTGCGACAGACTGAGTTGGACCCTCCCGGTCAGTCTCAAGCGAACACCTTCCGATCGCTACACCCTGCAGCCACTCTGGGATACGACGTCGAAGGTGCTCAGGAGAACCAACGCAGCTCAAGCAGTGTTGGAGGTCGAGCGGTGGCTACACCTGCGTAATCTACTTGGTGCCCACTATAATGATTTCGCCAAGTCGCTTGCCGATAGCGACGCTGATGCGTTCGCCCGCGCGGTACTCGAACTCTGGGAAGCGGTGTGGTGCCGCAACTGCCGAACGTGGATATCGGGCAATGAATCGGCCGGGTGGCGTTGCAAGTGCGGCACGGTTGAAGTTACCCGCGGCGAGCGTGCAAAAGTATGAGGCTGCGGCGCGGAATCGATCTTGGCTGGCATCTGGAATACCTCTGCCACACTGCCGGAGCCGAGCTGCAGCACCAGCTGGCTCTGGTGCATGAACGAGGCGATGAAAATATGTCGGGCGTGGTTCAGGCTTTGCGCGACACTGCAAGGCTCTGTCGCGAAGCAGCCGCTGCCATAGAGGAGAGGGGCCGGCCGCACGAGGGTCCGGAGTAGAGAGTCCCTACGGCTGTGAGCGGGTGCCACCAGCAGCCTTCCCGCTGAGAACCCGCATTGACTCCCGCGCAATCTGTTGTGCCAGCGGTGGCTGCCAAGCAGACGCTACCGCTGGAGGCGTCGGCTCCAGACCTCGTTCGGAAGCGACTGGCCGACCTTCGTCTGCCCTGAGAAGGCGCTGTCACGGTGCTGTCATGCGACGCTGGCTAGTGCCGTCGAGCAACCACGACGCTTGAGGATTCCGCAGGCTCATCAGCTGTCCATCGGCATCATGTCTTCCAGCCAACGGGCACTCCGCGGGTTGCCGCCAAACGACCGGCAACTGGCTCTAGAGCTGGTCAGAAGGTGGCGCTGCTCGAGCCGGTGCGTCCGGGCATGGCCCGGACCAGTGACGCCGCCGTCTCGGGCTCGCCCACGCGCGGCGCCATCTTGGGCACGACATGACGAGCGCAGAGCTGAACCGGGAGGGGGCCGGCGCGTGCGGAGCGGGAATTCCTGGGGCTCCGCGCCCGTGGTCGGCACCACGCTCGGGCGGCGCTACACGACCCAAGTTGCATCATCGTGGGTCACTCACGCAAGCACTGCTGCGCCGTCAACGCCTACCCAGCTGCGGAGTCCCGTTGATCGCGATGGAGCTCAAGCCAAGCCTCTACAGCGGATCGCCGGTAGCGCACATGCCGGCCGATCCGATAGCCGACCGGGCCCTCACCGCGATGACGCCACCCGTACAGCGTGTGGATAGGCACGCCCAGCATCTCCGAGAGCTCGGGCAGGCTGAGCAGACGCTCGACCTCACCTTCCCTTGTGATCATGATCTTCCTTCCCCACCCTGTTGATCTTGACCCGATCCCGACGGCACCATGCTGAAGCGGCTGCAGCGCTCCCAGCTGGGCCGAGCCGAGAGCCGCCGTCAGCGAGCCCGGCGTGGCGCGGCACGGCAGCGGGCACCGTCGCAAGGCTCTGACAACCAGCACGAACACCTAAAGGCAGCAGGTAGCGTCGGGTGGTCACCGGCCCAGGACTCACCGACGGCCGAGACGAAACTTGTGGGTAAAGTGTGGGCAGTTCAAGCCGCCGTGAGACCATCTTGCCGGTGACTAGGTGTTTTGTAGGCCCCGTGGGACTCGAACCCACAACCCGCGGATTAAAAGTCCGCTGCTCTGCCAGTTGAGCTAGAGGCCCGGGGCAGAGGGAGTTCGATCAGGAGAACGGACCTGTGACCCGCGCACCATCATCGCAGACGCGGAACCACCGACGAACGCTGCTGAGACCGGTGATCCCTCGGGCACTCTGCTGCTGTCGAGCCGGCAGGACAACGCTGACCTCCAACACTGACGGCCAGACGGCGATCGGTCGCGTCCTCGACGAGGCGGGCGGCGGCCACGCCGCCTGCCCCGTCGAGCACCCGATGACAGCCTCGGGGGCTTACGCTTCCTGAGCAGATCCTGAGGTGCCCCCCAGTGGGGTCTGACCTCGCCCGGAGGTGTCCGGGTGAGTCTGCAGGTGCGTCCGCGGACGACCCCCACACATCAGGAGCACCACGCGTGAAGAAATTGACCGGCGCGCTCACCGCCGCCGCCCTCGCCACCCTCGCCGTGACCGGCCTGACAAGACCTGCCGCGGCGGAGCCGGAGACCCAGACGACGGCCCGCTACATCATCCGGGCCGAGTCGGCCGCCCGTGCTGACGACGTCGCCCGCGACGTCGACCGGGTGGGCGGCGACGTCGAGCACGTCTACTCCGAGGTCTTCCCGGGGTTGGCGGCGACGCTGACCCCCAGCGAGGTGCGCAAGCTGCGGGCCTCGGACGACGTGCAGGCAGTCGTCCCCGACCGCGTCTTCCACAGCTCGGGGGTGCAGAGCGGGGCGCCCTGGGACCTGGACCGGATCGACCAGCGTTCGAAGACCCGGAACTCGACCTACCGCTACGACACCACCGGCAAGGGCGTCAGCGCCTACGTGCTGGACACCGGCGTGCGGCTCGGGCACAGCGAGTTCGGCCGTCGCGCAGTCAGCGGGTGGGACTTCGTCGACTGGGACGCCAACGCGTCCGACTGCGACGGCCACGGCACACACGTCGCCGGCAGCATCGGTGGCTCCACCTACGGCGTGGCCAAGGACGTCAGGCTGGTCGCCGTGCGGGTCCTCGACTGCTGGGGCAGCGGGTACGCCAGTGACATCATCCAAGCGCTCGACTCCGTCGTCGGGGATGCGACCGGACCGGCCGTGGTCAACATGAGCATCGGCGGTCCCGCGCAGGCTGAGCTCGACGAGGCCGTGGCCCGGACGGTCGCCGCCGGGATCCCGGTCGTCGTGGCCGCCGGCAACGAGGGCGCCGACGCCTGCCGCTCGAGCCCGGCCCGGGCGCGCAGCGCGATCACCGTCGCCGCCACGGACAGCGCGGACCGCCGGGCCTGGTTTTCCAACCGCGGGAGCTGCGTCGACCTCTTCGCACCCGGCGTGGCCATCCGCTCCGCCTCCAACCGCTCGAACACGGCCACCGAGGTGATGGACGGGACCTCGATGGCGGCGCCGCACGTCACCGGGGCCGTCGCCCGCTACCTCCAGACCCGCCCGAGCGCGACCCCGGCCCAGACCGTCGCCGCGCTGACCCGCACCGCCGGCACCGGCGTCGTCCAGGACCGAGCCGGCTCGCCCGACCGGCTGCTCTACACCGGCCCGGCCACCGCTCCGGGCAAGCCGACCGCGGTCAAGGGCAAGAAGAGTGACCGCACCAGGACCGCGACGGTCTCCTGGTCCGCCCCGGTCGCGGACGGCGGCAAGACCGTCACCGCCTACCGGGTGAGCAGGAACGGCAAGGACGCCAGCGGCAAGGGCGCGGTGACGGTGACCGTCTCGGCCAAGGCGCGGAGCCACACCTTCGCCAAGCTGCGGAAGGGCTCGGCGTACACGCTGACCGTCCGGGCGGTCAACGCGGTCGGTGCCGGCTCCGGCGTCTCGGCGTCGGTCAGCAAGCTCCGCTGAGCGCCGCGGTGACCGACGGCCATCGTCTTCGGGGGGACTGACCACGTGCCCGCGCCGTCCGGCTGGACGGCGCGGGCGTCGCGGCGCGGTGAGGGCGGCCGCCCTGCTCGGTCGCGCGGTTGTCGGGAACGCGTCTCGTTGATGGGCGAGGTCACCAAGAGCCAGCGTTGGGGACTCGGCCAGCTACCGCCCAACCCCTTTTCAAGGATGGCTGGGAAGCCGCAGGCCGCGGCTACCTGAGGACCCCACCACCATCGACCGCTGGCTCGGGAAGCGTGCCGGCAGCTGCGAGGGGGGCGCGTGCCCCCGGACGTAGGGCTGCGCTAGAGGAGCTCCGGGACGGGCCGGGTGACGAAAGTCCTGGGACAGCTGGGACGACTGTAACGTCAGCGTTACCTGGGCGGCGGTGATCCGTCGGTACTCTCAGCCGGTCCGGTACGCGGCAGCCGTCAGGCTGCCGGTCCGCGGGGGCGGGCCGGACCAGCCCCGAGCGAGGCGCCGCCTCGCACCATCCACCCGGGCGACCGGGCGACGACGAGGACGACCCATGCCCCGCACGTTCGCACTTCCCCTGCTCAGCCTGCTGACGCTGCTCGGCCTGGTGCTGGGCGCCGCGCCAGCGCAGGCCGCCCCGAAGAAGCTGCCCGCGGTCGACATGACCGCGGTCACCGCCGCCGCCCAGGTCGAGGGCTACCGCGGCAACCAGCCCGGGCTGGGTGACGACCCCTCGACCCGGCTGGTCCAGCTCGCCCTGACCGCCAAGGGGTTCCGGGTGACCGCGGACGGCCACTTCAGCCGGGCGACCGCGGCCGCCTACACGCGATACCAGAAGTCGCTGGGCTACAAGGGCGTCGACGCCAACGGGATCCCCGGACCGCAGTCGCTGACCCGGCTCGGCCAGGGGCGCTTCGTCGTCACCCGCGTCGTGCAGATCGGCAGCCGCGACGACCGCTACGGGACCAAGCGCGTCAACACCCGGACCAAGCTGATGCTGGCCGCGGCGGACGCCAAGCTGCCCTTCGCGATCACGGTGTCCCAGGGCTCCTACTGCATCCTCACCCAGGCCGGCTGCGCCAGGGCCTCGGCCGGGACCCACGACGCGGGCGGCGCCGTCGACGTCAATGTCCGTGGGTTGACCACCACGCAGCGCTGGCAGGCCGTGCAGGCGATGCGGAGCGTGGGGTTCGCGGCCTGGTACCGGCCCTCCAGCCAGTGCAGTTGCTGGTCCGCCCACATCCACGCCATCGCGATCGGCGACACCGACCTGTGGCAGAAGGATGGCAAGACCACGAACCGCGACCAGGTCGCCGACTACTACGTCGGTCGCAACGGCCTGTCAGGGCACGCTCTGGACAACACTCCGACCCGCTACCGCGCCCCGTTCACCACGTGGGAGCGCTATGCCGGCATCTGAGCCGAGCCGCCCCAGTCAGCGGAAGTAGACCGCCACCCGCTGGCCGGCCGCCTCGACGACGGGGACGTCCAGGTCGTAGACCTTGCGCAGCACCTCGGGGCTGATGATCTCCTCCGGCGGCCCCTCGGCGACGACGTGACCGTCGCGCAGGGCGATGATGTGGTCGGCGTGGGCCGCGGCGAAGTTCACGTCGTGCAGGACCACGGTGACGGACTTGCCGAGCTCGTCGACCAGGGCGCGGAGCCGGCGCATCATCTGCACCGAGTGCCGCATGTCGAGGTTGTTCAGCGGCTCGTCGAGCAGGACGTACTCGGTGTCCTGGGCCAGCACCATGGCGATGTAGGCGCGTTGCCGCTGGCCGCCGGACAGCTGGTCGAGGTAGCGGTCGGCGAGGTCGTCCAGCTCGAGGTAGGTCATCGCCCGGCGGACGTGCTCGTGGTCCTCCGGCGTCAGCCGGCCCTTGCTGTAGGGGTAGCGGCCGAAACGGACCAGGTCGGCGACGCTCAGCCGGGCGGCGATCCGGTTCTCCTGGCGCAGCACCGCCAGTCGCCGGGCCACCACGTCGTCGCGGGCGGTGGCCAGGTCGAGGTCGTCGACGCAGACGGTGCCCGAGTCAGCCGGCAGCAGCCGGGAGACGATCGAGAGCAGCGTCGACTTGCCCGCGCCGTTGGGTCCGACGAGCGCGGTCATCCGGCCCTGCGGCAGGGTCAGGGCGTCGACGTCGAGGACGGTCGTGCCGTCGTAGACCTTCGTCACGCCGGTCAGGGTGATCACAGGCGCACCGTCCGGGTCAGCAGGTACAGGAAGTAGAGGCCGCCGACCAGGTTCACCACGACGCTCAGCGTGGTGGTGTGGGCGAACAGGTGGACGACGACGGTCTGGCCGAGCACCGTGCCCAGCGCCCCGACCAGGGCGGCGGCGGGCAGCAGCACGGCGTGCCGGGAGGTGGGCAGCAGCTGGCGGGCCACGTTGGCCACGATCAGCCCGAGGAACATCATCGGTCCGACGAGCGCCGTCGAGGTGGCCACCAGGACGGTCACCACGACCAGGGTCAGGGTCACCACCCGGTGGTACGGCAGCCCGAGCCCGACGGCGACGTCGTGGCCGAGGTCGACGACGTCCAGCGCCCGGACCAGGCGGGCCGCAGCCAGGCACCCGGCGCCGGTGACCGCCGCGGTGATCCCCAGCAGGTCGACGTCGACGCGGTTGAAGCTGGCGAACATGACGTCCTGCAGGGTCAGGTAGTCGTCGGGGCTGAGCAACCGGGAGGCGAAGCTGGTCAGCGAGCCGAACAGCGCTCCGCAGACCACCCCCACCAGGACGAGCACGAACAGGTTGCGGCTGCTGCGCCGGAACAGCCAGCGGAACAGCAGGAGGCCGAACAGGGTCAGCGCGCTCACGTTGACCACGAACCGGACGGGCGCGCCCATCAGCAGCAGGGTCGTGCTGCCGAACAGGTAGACGACGAGGGTCTGGATCAGCAGGTAGAGGGAGTCGAAGCCCATCACCCCCGGCGTCAGGATCCGGCTGCCGGCCACCGTCTGGAACATGGTGCTGGAGACCCCGACGGCCACCCCCACGACGACCAGTGCGCTCAGCTGCCGGCCCCGCAGGCCCAGCGCGTAGGCCCAGGAGCCGCGCAGGTCGACCAGCAGGTAGGCCGCGACGGCGCCGACCAGCAGCACGGCCAGCACGCCGAGCACCAGCCGGGTCCGGCGGTGGCGGGCCCGCTCGGCGGGGGACGCCGTCGGGACCGCCGCGACGACCGCCGGGCGCTGCGCCGTGGTCGTCATGCCGACGCCCCGCGGGCGCTGCGCAGGATGAGGACGAGGAACACGATCCCGCCCACCACCCCGGCGACGGTGCTCACCGGGATCTCATAGGGGTGCCGAACCAGCCGGCCGACCACGTCGCAGAGCAGCACGAACGCGGCCCCGGTCACCGCGGTCACCGGCAGCACCCGGCGGAGGTTGTCGCCGAGCGCCAGGGTCACCAGGTTGGGCACGATGAGGCCGAGGAACGGGATGGCCCCGACCACCACGACCACCACGGCGGCCATCACCGAGACGACCACCAGACCGATGTGCAGCGTCCGCCGGTAGTCGACGCCGAGGTTGACCGCGAACGACTCCCCCATCCCGATGACGGTGAACCGGTCGGCGAAGAGGTACCCGACCACGCCGACGACCAGCACGGCGTAGAGCGGCTCGTAGCGGCCCTGCAGGATGCCGGAGAACGAGCCGGTGGTCCAGATGTCCAGCAGCTGCAGCAGGTCGCGCTGGAACGCGATGAACACCGTCACCGCGGTGACCACGCCGCCGAACATCAGCCCCACCAGGGCGACGACGATGCCGTCGGAGCTGCGGATGTGCTCCAGCAGTCGCAGGAAGACGAACGTGCCGACCAGCGAGGTGGCGATGGCGAAACCCATCCGGGCGACCAGCGGGGCGTCGCCGAAGGCCAAGGTGGCGATCAGGATGCCGAGCACCGCCGACTCGACGGTGCCCGACGTGGACGGGGAGACGAAGCGGTTCTGGGTGATCCGCTGCATGATCAGCCCGGCCACGCTGAGCGAGGCGCCGGCCAGCACGATCGCCACCAGCCGGGGCAGCCGGGAGATCAGCAGCACCTCGCGCTGGTCGGCGCTGAGCTCACCGCGCAGCAGCGCTCCCAGACCGAGGTCGGTGACCCCGACGGTCAGCGACAGCACGCCGCTGACCGCCAGCACGGCCACGGCGACGACCAGCGGCCAGCGCCGACCCGGAGCGGGTCGGCGCCGGACCGCGGGTGGGGTCGCCGTGGGGGCGCGCCGGGTCAGGACGGGCACGGGTCAGAAGGCCCGGTCCACGTCGGCGGCCATCTGGCGCAGCGAGCTCGGGGCGGCACTGGCCAGGTACCAGGAGAAGCCGTCGACCTCGACGAGCTTGTCGTTCTTCGCGGCGTCGGTCCGGTCGACCAGGTCGTTCTGCAGCACCTCCAGGGCGGGCTGCTCGGCCTGGCCGATGGCCTTGCCGCGGTCCAGCACGAAGATCGCGCCGGGGTTGTACTCGGCGAAGAACTCGGCGCCGACCTCCTCGCCGTGCGAACCCTCCTCGTCGACGGGAGCGCCGGTGTCGGCCAGCCCGAAGTCGGAGAAGATGGTGCCGAAGCGTGAGGTGGGCCCGTAGGCGCTCGCCTTGCCGCCGGAGACCTGGACGAACATGGCGGTCAGGTCGGCGCCCTCGGCCTTGGTCCTCACGTCGCCGATGGCGCTCTCCGCCTCGGTCATCTGCTGTGCGGCCTGCTCCTCGACACCGAAGATCTGCCCGATCTGGGTGACCCGCTCCTCGATGGCCGGGACGAGGTCGGCCGGCGTCTCGGCGCGTGCCGAGAGGTCGACGACGGCGGGGGTGATCTTGGTCAGCTCCTCGACCACCTCGGGGGTGCCGCTGCGGGAGCCGACGATGACGAGGTCGGGCTCGAGGGCGTTGATCGCCTCGTAGTCCAGCTCGAAGAGGGTGCCGACCTTGGTCACCTCGTCGCCGGCGTACCGGGCCAGGTCAGCCGGCAGACCGGCGTTGGCCGTCGGCACGGCGTCGGCCTCGATGCCCAGGTCGGTGAGCGTGCGCAGCGCGCTCCAGTCGGTGACGACGACGGTCTCGGGCTTGACCGGCACCTCGACGGTGCGGTTCTGCGCGTCGGTGATCGAGACGGTTTCTCCGCCGTCGGTGGCGGCCGGGGTGGCCTCACCACCGCAGGCCGCGAGGGTCAGGGAGAGGGCGGCGACGGCGGCAACGGCCCAGCCGGCGCGGGGGACACAGGACACGATCGAGCTCCTTGAGAGAGGTAAGGCTTACCTCACCCAAACACGGAGAACGGCGCCGGGACAACCGGCAGCCGTGCGTCTGAGACGTTCTCAGCCAAGCTTCAGCACTCTCCTGGCCGCGACCCCTGCGGGCGGCAGGGTGTCGCGGACGCACAGCACCCTCCGACCTGCAGGTCGGAGGGTGCGCGGGCAGATGATCCAGGCAGGGGTGTTGGGCTGGCGCTCAGGACTCGAAGCCGAGCGGCAGGTACTCCTCCACGTTGTCCTTGGTGACGACGGGCGCGTTCAGCACGATCCGCTTGGGCACCTCCACCTGCACGAGGTCGGAGAGACCCTTGTTCTGGGCGATCAGCCGGGCCAGCCGAATCCCGTCCGCGGCCTGGGTCGGCGGGTAGATGACCGTCGCCGCCATGGAGCCCTCCTGGATCCACTTCATCGCGTTGGCCGAACCGGCTCCACCGATGAAGGCGAACTCGTCCCGGCTCGCGTTGTCGAAGGCGGCCTTGACGCCGACGCCCTGGTCGTCGTCGTGGTTCCAGATGACGTCGATCTTCGGCGCCGCCTGCAGCAGGTTGGACGCCGCCCGCTCGCCCGACTCCACGGTGAACTCGGCGGCGACGCGGTTGTCGACGTCCTGGTCGCAGCCCTGCAGGGCGTCCTTGAAGCCCTGGGAGCGGTCCTGGGTGAGCGGCAGGGAGTCGATGCCGGCGATCTCGGCGATCACCGGGTCGTCGAGGTTCTTCTCCTCCACCACCCGGCAGGCGTAGGTCCCGGCAGAGACCCCCATGCCGTAGTTGTCGCCGAGGATCGTCGTCCGGGCGGCGAAGGGCGAGGAGAACTCCCGGTCGACGTTGACCACCGGGATGCCGGCCTCCATGGCCTTCGTGGCCACGTCGGTGAGGGCCGCGCCGTCGGTCGGCAGCAGGACGATGGCGTCCACCTTCTCGTTGATGAAGGTCTCGATCTGGCTGATCTGCAGGTTGGCGTCGTTGGTGCCCTCGGCCGTCCGCAGCTCGACGTCGGAGTACTTCTTGGCCTCGGCCAGGGCCGAGCTGTTGATGGCGGCCAGCCAGCCGTGGTCCGCCGCGGGTCCGGAGAAGCCGATCGTCACCTGCTGGCCGGCGCCGTCGTTGCCGCCGGTGGGCGCGGGCGCGTTGTTGGTGCTGTCGTTCGCCGGCTCCTCGGTCTGCGGGGTGTTGCTGGTGCAGCCGGCGGCGACCAGCAGCGCCAGCAGCGCGCCTCCGGTCGCCAGGCGGATCCGGGCGGTGGCACGGGACATGTCTGCTCCTTCGTCGGGTGGTGCACGGGTGGGACGGGGCTCGGGGTCAGGTGCCGGTGTTGCTGCGCCGCGCCAGCCGCTGCTGCAGCAGGACGGCGACCACGATGATCAGCCCTTTGGCCACCGACTGGGCCGAGCTGGACAGGTTGTTCTGCGTGAAGACGTTCGACAAGACGGTGAAGATCAGCACGCCCAGCACGGTGCCGACGATCGTCCCCCGGCCACCGGAGAGCAGCGTCCCGCCGATGACGACGGCGGCGATGGCGTCCAGCTCGTACAGCGAACCGTGCGTCGAGGACCCGGTCGTGGTCCGGGCGACGATCATCACCGCGGCGATGCCGCAGCACAGTCCGACGATGGCGTAGAGGGCGACGGTGTGCCGCCGGACGTCGATGCCGGCCAGCCGCGCCGCCTCCGGGTTGCCCCCGACGGCGAAGGTGCGCCGGCCGAAGGTCGTGCGGTTCAGCACCACCCAGCCGATCACCGCGACCACCAGGAACATGATCACCAGCAGGGGGACGCCCAGGACCGAACCCCGGAAGAAGTTCGTGAAGCCGGGCACGTCGACGATCTGCGTCCGGCGCTGGGCGATGATCTCGGCCAGGCCGCGCGCGGCGGCCAGCATGGCGAGCGTGGCGATGAACGGCACGACCCGGCCGTAGGCGATCAGCAACCCGTTGACCAGACCGCACGCGGTCCCCACCGCCACGGCCGCGAAGACGACCACCGACCAGTGGTACTGCAGGGCCATCGCCTGGGTGGCCAGGGTGGTGGACCAGACCGAGGCCAGGGCGACGATGGCGCCGACCGAGAGGTCGATGCCGCCACCGGTGATCACGAAAGTCATGCCCACCGAGACCACGCCGATGACGGCGGCCAGCCGCAGGATGGTGAGGCCGTTGTCCACGCTGGTGAACTGCTGTCCCGCGGTGGCCACCCCGACGAGGCAGAGCACGACGAGCGCCACCACCAGCCCGAGGTTGCGACCGACGGAGGAGCCCATCACCGCCCCCGCCAGCGTGCCGGCGCCGCGCCGGCCGTCGCCGGTCAGCGGCTCCTGCACCGCCGGGTCCCGGTCGTCCCCGGTGGTGGGTGATGTGGTGGTGGCGGCAGGCGCCATCCCCTGGTCCGACGTCATGCCGCCCTCCCCTCCATCACCAGGTTCAGCACCTGGTGCTCGTCGATCTCGGTGGCCGGCCCCTGGTGCACGACCCGTCCCTCGCGGACGACCAGCACCCGGTCGGCCAGCCCGAGCACCTCCTCCATCTCGCTCGACACCACCACCACGGCGACGCCGCGGGCGGCCAGCGAGCGGATGAGCGCGTAGATCTCGCTGCGGGCGCCGACGTCCACGCCGCGGGTGGGCTCGTCGAGCAGCAGCACCCGGCACTCCCGCAGCAGCCACCGCGCCAGCACGACCTTCTGCTGGTTGCCGCCGGACAGCGTCCGGACCGGACGCTCCACCCCGGTCGGTCGCACGTCCAGGGCCTGGGTCAGCTCGAGGGCCGCCGCGCGCTCAGCCCGGCGGTCGAGGAAGCCCAGGCGGGCGAAGCGGGCGAGGCTGGACATGGTGATGTTGCGGTAGACCGACTGGTCGAGCAGCAGCCCCTGGCTCTTGCGCTCCTCGGGAGCCAGCCCGACCCCGGCCCGGACCGCGGCCGCGACGGAGCCGGCCCGCAGCCGGCGCCCGTCGACGGTGACCGTGCCGGACGAGGGCCGGCGGGCACCGTAGAGCGACTCGAGGATCTCCGAGCGGCCCGAGCCCACCAGCCCGGCCAGGCCGACGATCTCACCGGCCCGGACGGCGAAGGAGACGTCGGCGAAGCTGCGGCCCAGCCCCAGGCCCTGCACCTCGAGCACCGCGGGGGCAGCGCTGTCGGGCGCAGGGCGGTCGGGGAACACGTACTCGAGGTCGCGGCCGGTCATCAGCCGGATCAGCTCGGCGGTCGGGGTGTCGCGGGCAGCGAGGTCGGTGGCGACGGTCCGCCCGTCCTTGAGGACGGTGACCCGGTCCCCGATCTGCCGGATCTCCTCCAGCCGGTGGGAGATGTAGACCACGGCGATGCCCTGGCTGGTCAGCTCGCGGATCACCCCGAACAGCGCCTGCACCTCCTGCTGGTCCAGCGCCGCGGAGGGCTCGTCCATGACGATCAGCCGGGTGTCGTGGGACAGGGCGCGGGCCATGCTGACGATCTGCTGGCCCGACGCCGGCAGCGTGCCCACCTCGCGGTCGACCCGGATCTCGGCGTGCCCGAGGCGGGCCAGCAGGGCCCGCGCCGAGCGCCGGGTGTCGCCGCGGCGGAGCAGGCCGGCGCGGGAGAGCTCGTGGCCGAGGAAGATGTTCTCCGCCACGCTGAGGCCCGGGACGAGGTCGAGCTCCTGGTAGATCGTCGAGATGCCGAGGGAGATCGCGGTGTCGGGGGTGCTCAGCACCACGGGCTCGCCGCGCCAGGTGATCTGGCCCTGGTCAGGGCGGTGCGCGCCGGCCAGCACCTTGATCAGCGTGGACTTGCCGGCGCCGTTCTGGCCCAGCAGGCAGTGCACCTCGCCGGGGCGGACCAGGAGGTCGACGCCGTCCAGGGCCCGCACGCCCGGGAAGGTCTTGACGATCCCGTGCATCTCCAGCAGCGGGTCGTGCCGGACGTCGGGCCTCGCGGTCACGCGCCGCTCCCGGGCAGGCGCACGCTCATCTGGTCTCCCTCGACCGGTTCCAGCGGGCAGCTCACCGCCGCCCTGCTGAGGAATGTAGCCGCCGGGAGCCGGCAGGACGCGGATTACGAGCGTTCCGCCGCGTCGCTGCGAGAGCGCTCCCGCCCCGCCCACCCGCCCGCCCGGCCGAGTTGTCAGACGCCAGTTGACCCAGGGGTCAACCCAGGTCTGACAACTCGGCGTCGGCGTCCGGTCAGAGCTTGTCGAACCACGGCTCCAGGCGCCGGTAGGCCTCCATGAACAGCGCGTACTCCCCGGCGTAGCGGTCGTGTCGTCCCGGGTCGGGTGCCTGCGACATCAGCTCTTCGGAGAAGCGGCCGGCCACGTCGAAGTCGTCGAAGATGCCGACCCCGACCCCGCCGACGATGGCGGCGCCGACCGCCGTGGCCTCGTCGACCAGGTTGCGCCGGGAGACCGGGACCCCCCACACGTCGGCGAACACCTGCAGCAGCAGCCGGGAGTTCGCGGCGCCGCCGATGGCGTCCACGGCCTCGATCGGCGTCCCGTTCTCGACGAAGGCGAGCAGGCCCGTGTACAGGTTGAACGCCACCCCCTCGATCACCGCCCGCGTCAGGTGCGCCGGTCCGTGGTGCCGGCCCAGACCGGCGAAGACCGCGCGGGCCGCAGGGTTCCAGTACGGGGAGCGCTCCCCCAGCAGGTGCGGCAGGAAGTACAGCCCGTCCTCGCTGGCCTGCACGTCGGCGGCCTCGGCCAGCAGCCGGCCGTACCGGTCGTCCTGGCCGGGCGCGAGGGTGTCGATCACCCACTCCAGCGAGGCACCGCCGGCCTGCATGGTGGCGGTCGGCACGAAGCGGCCGGGCAGCACGTGGTTGAAGGTCATGCTGCGCATCTGCGGGTCGTGCAGGGGAGCGTCGGCCGCCACCGAGACCCACGACGACGAGCCGAGGTAGGCGTAGGCCCCCGACTCCGGGCCGAGGACGCCGGCGCCCAGCGCGCCCATCGGGCCGTCACCGCCGCCCATCACCACCGGCGTGCCGGCAGCCAGCCCGGTCGCCGTCGCCGCCTCCTCGGTCACCCAGCCGACGACCGCCGTCGAGGCGACGACGTCGGGGAACAGCGACAGGGGCAGCCCGGCCGCGTCCACCAGCTCCTCGGACCACCGGGCGGCCTGCTGGTCGTAGGCGTTGGTGCTGGAGGCGTCGGACGGGTCGGTGGCCAGCACACCGGTCAGCCGGAAGGCGACGTAGTCCTTGGCCAGCACGACCTTCTCGGCACGGGCGAAGGCGTCCGGTTCATGATCACGGACCCACATGATCTTGGACAGCGAGTAGGTGGGGTTGAGCCGGTGGCCGGTGATCCGGTACCCGCGCTCCATGCCGACCTTCTCCACCAGGGTGGCGGTCTGGGCCACCGAACGGGTGTCGGCCCAGATGATCGCGGGCCGGACCGGGACGCCGGCCCCGTCGAGCAGCACCGCACCCATCATCTGGCCGGAGAAGGACACGACCTCGACGTCGGCGGGGGCGACGGCGGCCTGGGCCAGCAGGTCCCGGGTGGCCCGGCAGACGGCGTCCCACCAGTCGCCGGCGTCCTGCTCAGCCTTGCCCCGCGGGCCGAAGTCGGTGCCGTAGGTCGCGGTCACGGCGGCCACCACCCGGCCCTCGTCACTGACCAGCGTGGCCTTGTTCCCCGTGGTGCCGAGGTCGTGGGAGATGATCATGACCGCTCGTACCCGCGGTGGTCGGGGTTCTCCCGCACCCGGTAGCCGGCGCCGTCCACCTCAACGAGCGAGCGCATGCCGCCGGCCCGCTCGATGATGCCGTAGTCCTGGCCGGCGTCGGCGGCGTAGGTGAACAGGGTGGCGAAGCGCTCGTCGCCCACGTTGACGCTGCGGTGCACCCAGTGCCCGGGCACGTACACGGCCTTGCCCGGTGTGACCTCGATGACGTGGCTCTGCCCGTCGAGGGTGTCCAGCACCATCACCCCCCGCCCGCTCAACCCGACGTAGAGCTCGGAGCGGTCGGCGATCGCGTGCAGGTGGCCCCGGGTCATCGCGTACTCCTGGCCGACCGTGCCGGGCTCCAGCACGCTGATGCCGGTGATCAGCCCGCCCGGACCGTCCTCGGTCTGGGTGGTCTCCACCCAGTAGACCGGGCTGCCGTCGTAGGCCGCCATCCGGTCGGCGTAGGCGCCGGCGTCGCGGTAGAGCCCCTCCAGGTCGGTCAGGAACTTCTCGTACCGCCCGTTGGCGCCCTCCAGCCGGCCCTCCTCGGGCCGCAGGGTCAGGGTCACCGGCGGCACCGGCGCCACGTCGGGCCTGGTCTGGTCTGCTCTGCTCATGTCTGCTCCTCGGGGGATGTGGCGTCGTCCCCGGTCCCGCTGAGCCAGCGGGCGGGGTTGGTCTCCAGCAGCGCCGTCACCAGCGCCGGAGAAGTCGCGCTCTCGAGCCGGGGCAGCACACGCTCGCCCAGGTGAGCCAGGCCAGGCATGCCGCCGTAGCCGCGGTAACGGGTGGCGCGGGCGACGTCACCACCCAGCAGCAGCCGTTCCGTCGCGCCCTGCTCGGCGGCGCGCAGCAGGCAGTCCAGCAGCAGGCTGTCGGGCCAGCGCTGGCTGCGGGCCCAGCCGTCGTAGCCCAGGTAGGCACCGGCGGCGGCCAGCTCGGCGTGCAGGCCCGGGTCGGGGTTGCGGTCGACGTGGGCCAGCGCCACCGCGGAGGCGGGGACGCCGAGCACCTCCAGCGCCGCCAGCACCTCGAAGGCCGCGCTGCCGTGCTCCAGGTGGACCATCACGGCCGCCCCGGTGCGCGCCCAGGTCGCGGCCACCGCGGCCAGCACCCGGGACTCGAAGGCACCGATGCTCCAGTAGCCGATCCCGGCCTTGACCACGGCCGCGCGGACCGGTCGCCCGTCCGGGGTCTGGGCCGGGGCGCCGCGGTGCGGCTCGTCGACGACCGGTTGGCCGTCGGCCACGTCGGCGGTGAAGCGGTCGGCCAGCTGCGCCTCGGACAGCTCGAGCAGCCAGTGCCCGGCGCCGTAGTGGGGCTCGCGGTGGGCGCCGGTGGTGGCCACGACGTGCAGGTCGGCGGCCCGGGCGACCCGGGCCAGCGCCGCCGGTCGACGGCCGAGCCCGGTCGGGGTGGCGTCGACGACCGCCGGGAAGCCCGAGGCGCGCAGCGAGGCGGCCTCGACGAGGCTGCGGGGCTCGTCGTCGAGCTCGTCGCCGGGCAGCAGCGGGCTGACCTGGAACAGGTGCTCGTGGTAGTCGGTCCGGCCGAGCGCCGACGCGGGGACCTCGCCGAGCACGGTGGTGACCGCTGAGCCGGTCGCCGCGGTCACCGGTGCTCGGAGGCGATCCGGCCGAGCTCGTCGACGGTCGCCGGCGGCACCGGGACGTCGAACACCTCGGCGACGGCCTGGGTCCAGCCGTGCACGAAGTAGCGCCAGCCGTCCTCGACGTGCAGGTCGCGCTCGGCCTGCTGGGCCAGCGCCTGGTGCCAGAAGTCCAGCGGGCCGCGGTAGTTGAACTCCCACACCACGCCGTGCTCGGGGAACCGCACGACGGGCGAGACCGGGGAGCCGGGGAGGTCCTTGCCCATCCCGGTCGCGTTGACCACCAGGCTCGTCGGGGGCAGCTCGGCGACCAGGGCGTCGACCTCGTCCGCGTCGCGGGTGACGACGTAGCGGACCAGGTCGGCCGGGAGCCCGGCCCGCTCGTGCACGGCGCGGGCGTGGTCCAGCGGCTCGGAGGTGAGCGCGGTGCAGGTGATCCGGCCCGGCCGGTCGGTGCGGACTCCCAGCTGGTGGCTGAGCGCGGTGCCCGCGCCCCCGGTGCCGAGGACCAGCGCCTCCCCGCCGCCGGTGGCGAAGTGGTCGTCCGCGACGAACTCCTCCAGCGCCAGCCGCGCGGTCACCGGGTCCTTGGCGCTGCCCACCAGCCGGTCGCCGCGCTTGGCGATGCAGGAGATCTCGCCGAAGGTCTCGGCCAGCTCGTCGCAGGCGTCGAAGAGGTCGCGGGCGGCGGCGTGCACGGCCATCTTGTGGGTGGTCACCAGGGCGCCCCAGTGCTCGGGGTCATCGCGGATGGCGGTGACCACGTCCCGGTAGGCCTGTGGCGGGGAGTCCAGCGGCACGTCGTGCCCGACCAGGGTGCGGGTGGGCAGGGCGAGGGCGTCGGCCCATTCCGGGAAGACCCTGCGGATGGACGAGCCGCCGGTGCTCACCCCGACGAAACCCATGTAGGACGAGGAACCGCGGGTCACGCCGAGGTCTCCCGGGCCCGCCGGGCAGCGTCGGAGAACGTCTGCGCGGTGGCGGTGATGGTGTCCCAGTCGCCGCTGGCCATCGCCGCGGCCGGGCAGAGCTCGCCGCCCGCGCCGACGGCGACCGCCCCGGCCGCCAGCCACTGGGCGAGGTTGTCGGCGTTGACGCCGCCGGTGGGCACGAAGTCGACCTGCGGGAACGGCCCGCGGAGCGCCTTGAGGTAGGCGGGCCCGCCGAGCGAGGCGGGGAACAGCTTGACCACGTGCACACCGAGGCGGACGGCCGTCATCACCTCGCTGGGTGTGAGGGCCCCCGAGAGCACGGTGACGCCCGTGCCGAGCATGGCGCCGGCGAGCTCGGGGTCGGTGCCCGGGCTGACCAGGAACTCCGCGCCGGCGTCGACGGCCTCGTGGGCCTGCCGCGGTTGCAGCACGGTGCCGGCACCCAGGTGCACCGCGTCCTCGTGCCGACGGCGGATCTCCCGGATCACGGCCGCGGCGTCGGGGGTGCTGTAGGTGATCTCGATCCCGGTCACGCCGCCGGCCACCAGCGCGTCGGTGGCCAGGATGCCGGCCTCGGCGCTGGGGGCGCGGAGCACGGCGACGACGGTGGCGGCCTTGAGCGCCGCCAGCGGATCGGTGGACGGGTCGGTCATCGGGATCCTTCGACAGGCTCAGGAGACGGGGCAGGCTCAGGAGACGGGGCAGGCTCGGGGAGCGGGGCAGGCCCAGGGAGCGGGGCAGGCTCAGGGAGCGGGACGAGGTTCGGCGGCACCTCGCCGCGCAGGTGCGCCAGCACGGCGTCGGCGGCGCCCCGGCCCATCCCGTCGACGGCCTGCACGGTCTGCGCCGCGGAGTGCGGGGTGAACAGGGTGCGGTCGCGCAGGTCGCCGGTCAGCAGCGGGTTGGCGTGGTGGCCAGCCTCACTGCCCAGCACGTCGGAGGCGTAGCTGCGCAGCCGGCCGGCCTCGAGCGCCGCGGCCAGCGCGGGCTCGTCGACCAGGGTGGCGCGGGCGGTGTTGACGAGCACGAGGTCGGGCCTGACCAGCGCCAGGAAGCGCTCGTCGACGACGACCTGCTCGCCCGGGGCGTGCAGGGAGATGACGTCGGACCGGCGGGCCAGGGTGTCCAGGTCCACGCCCTCGATGCCCAGCCGCTCCAGCTCGGCCGGGGGCACCCAGGGGTCGAAGCCGAGCAGGGCGCAGCCGAACCCGCTGAGCCGGGCGGCGACCGCGCGGCCGATGCGGCCCAGGCCGACGATCCCCACGGTCAGGCTGCCGAGCTCCCGGGTCCGCTGCACCGCCCAGCGGCCGGCCCGGACACCGCGGTCGCCCTGCGGCACGTCGCGGAGGGCGGCCAGCATGAGGGCGACGGCGTGGTCGGCCACGGCGCCGGTGTTGGCGCCGGGGGTGTTGGTGACCAGCACCCCACGAGCAGCGGCGGCGGCGAGGTCGACGGCCTCCACCCCGACCCCGTACCGGGCGACGAGCTGCAGGCCGGGAGCCGCGTCGAGGTGCGCTGCGCTCACGGGCCCCGTGCCGGCGATCCAGGCCGTCGCGTCGGCGAGCAGCGGCCGGAGCGCGTCGAGGTCGTGGGTGGAAGGACCGGTTGCGAGGCGGCAGCCCGCCGCCTCCAGCTCGCCGGCCAGGTCGAGGTCGCCGGAGGAGAACGACCGGCTGGTGACCAGCACGAGGGGCGACGACGGCACGACCCGAACGTAGTCCTGTACGTACAGGAGGTCAACCAATAGACTGCCCAGCATGACCAGCGCGATCGACCGGACGTCGCCGCTGCCGTACTACTACCAGCTCAAGCAGATCCTGCTCACCGACCTCCGCGAGCGCGACCTCGGTCCCGGGGACCGGCTGCCCGGCGACCACGAGCTGTGCGCCACCTTCGACGTCTCCCGGACCGTCGTCCGGCAGGCCCTGGCCGAGCTGGAGACCGAGGGCGTCATCGTCCGGGTCAAGGGCCGCGGCACCTTCGTCGCCCCGGAGAAGACGTCGGAGCACCTGGTCCAGTCCCTCACCGGGCTGTACGAGGACGTGGCGGCGCGCGGGTCCCACCTGCGCAGCGAGGTGCGGCGCCAGGAGGTCGTCCCTGCCGACCAGCAGATCGCCGCGGAGCTGGAGATGCAGCCCGGGGCACCGCTGATCGTCATCGAGCGGCTCCGCTTCGTCGACGACGAGCCCTGGGTGCTGGCCACCACCTACCTGCCCTACGACGTCGCCCCCGGGCTGGCCTCCGACGACCTCACCGACCAGTCGCTGTACGCGCTGCTGGAGCGGCGCTACGACGTGCAGCTGACCCACGGCCGCCGGGGCGTCGAGGCCGCCGTGGCGAGCGACTCGCTGGCCGCCGACCTGGCCATCAAGCCCGGCGACCCGGTGCTGGTGCTGCGGAGCACCTCGCACGCCGGCGAGCGCCCGGTGGAGATGTTCGTGGCCTACCACCGCGGCGACCGCAGCCGCTTCGAGGTGACCCTGCACCGCACCCGACCCGCGGACGCACACCTAGAGCCGCTGATGCGGGTCACCGCGCCCTGATCGGCTCAATCCAAGGGCCTATCGACCCCATCGTGCAGCGAAGTGCCGCGTACTCGCGGCACATCGCTTCCCGCTGACCCTCAGCAGCTCAGATGTGCTCGATCCCCAGCCCCAGCACCGGACCCACCAGCTCGAGCCGACGCCGCAGGTCACCGGTGGCGAGCACCGCGTGGTGCGAGGGCAGCGCCTCGACGTAGCGGTAGCCGTCGGGTACCCGCAGCACCGCGCCGTTGAGGCAGTCGGAGTTCTCGTACTGGTGGTAGCCGGTGAGGTCGGCCGGGGTGACGGTCAGCGTGTCCATCGTCGAGGTGAGCTTGACGATGGTGGTGTCCCCCTCGGCCATCCGGGCGTCCAGCGCGTGCGCGTTGGGGTCGACGATCTCCAGCACGCGGGGCTTGACCGACCACGAGGTCGAGAACGACTGCGGGACGACGCCGAGGAAGCCGCAGTGCGCCACCAGGATGTGGTCCTGCGGGTCGGGCATGGCCGGGAAGTACGGGATCTTCTCGTGCTTGAGCGCGGCGTCCCCCATCAGGAACGGGTAGAGGTTGGTCATCATCACCGGCGCCTGCAAGGTCTGCCAGGTGAGGAACTCCGTCATCATCGAGGTCAGGTCGGCCTCGCACCCCCACATCAGGCCGCGCTCCTCGAACAGCAGGTTCCAGGCCAGGCAGGGGGTGGTGGGCGACGTGGTCGACTCGTTGAGGCAGTTGATCCCCGCGGCGATGACGTCGGGGGTCTCGTCCAGCTCGTCGGAGAGCGCCAGGTAGAGCCGCAGCGCCTCGGCCCGGGCGCGCCAGGCCAGCGCGCCGAGCTCGACGCCGGCGGAGATCCGCTCGTGCGCCTCGACCACCCGCGCCTCGGGCACCGCCGCCGCCCGCGCCGCGAGCTCGCGCCACGAACGGCGCTCCACGGTGACGCCGAGGGAGCGCTCCATGTCGGAGACGCACTCCTCCTCCCACCAGTAGAAGCGCTTGAAGATGTCGGGCTGCATGCCGGCGCCGAGGTCGTCGAGGTAGGCGAGCATCTTCGAGCGGGGCAGCGTCTGCCGGACGGCCAGCCCGCGCAGCACGTCGACCAGCTCCTGCCGCGACGTCGGGGCCACGGTGTCGACGCCCCGGCGGCGCAGGTAGTCGCGGATCTCCCAGTCCCACATGGAGACGGTGCCGAACTCAGACGTCACGACCAGCAGCGGCACCGGGATCCGGCGCAGCTCCTCCAGCAGCCGGTAGGCGAGCCCGCTCATGTCTGGCACCACCACTGCGGTGACGTCGTCGACGACCGGGTCGCCGACCCAGGCAGCAGGCCGCCACTCGACCAGGCCCTCGGACAGCTCGACCAGGGCCGCGAGCTGGCGGGAGAAGGACTCCCCCGGCTCGCGCTCGAGCGAGACGGGCAGCAGCACCGGCCGGGTCAGGGTCACGGTGCCCGTGGCGGGGGCGGTCACGGGACGATGACCGCCTTCACCACGGAGCTGTCCGCGACGGCGTCCAGCGCGTCGGCGTACTCGTCGAGGCCGAAGCGCTTGCTGACGATGCCGGTCGGGTCCACCCGGCCGTTGCGCAGCGCGCTGAGGGCCCGGTCGAAGGCGAACTGCTGGGCGAAGGAACCCTTGATGGTGAGCTCGCGGCGGAAGATCTCGTACGGGGACACCGGCCACTGCGCGGCCTCCGCGGCCATCCCGTAGACGAAGACGGTGCCGGCGTCGCGGACGAGCCCGAGCGTCGTGCCCAGCACGGCCAGCGCGCCGGTGGCGTCGATGACGACGTCGAAGCCGTCCGGCGCCAGCGCGCGCAGCCGGGCCTGGGAGCCCTCCGGGTCGGCACGGTCCAGCTGCACCACCACGTCGGCGCCCCGCGCTGACGCGAGCTCCAGCTTCGCGGCCGTCGGTGCGGCCACCACCAGCCGGCCTGCTCCGGAGCGGGCCAGCAGCGAGGTGAGGATCAACCCGGTCGGACCGGCGCCGAACAGCAGCACGTCGGAGCCGGGCACCAGGTCGAGCACGTCGAGACCGTGGACCACGCAGGCGATCGGCTCGGTCAGCACGGCCACCTCGGGCTCCAGGTCGTCGACCAGGAAGCAGCGGTTGGCGTCGGTCAGCACCTGCTCGGCGAAGCCGCCGGGCGCGTTGACGCCCTGAGCGGCCACGTTGCGGCAGAAGACCGGGCGACCCCGCCGGCACTCGACGCAGTACCCGCAGGTGGCGCAGTTGTTGACCACGACCCGCCTGCCCAGCAGGTCGGCGTCCACGCCGTCACCCAGCGCGACGACCTCCCCGACGAACTCGTGCCCCGGCGTCAGCGGGTAGGTGGGGCCGAACTCGCCGACGTGCAGGTGGGCGTCGGTGCCGCAGACGCCGGCCACCAGCACCTTCAGCCGGACCTCGCCCGGGCCGGGCGCGGGGACGGGGACGTCGGCGACGGTGTAGTGCTCGGGCCGGTCGTAGACGACCGCTCTCATCGTGTCCATGGTGCTCTCCTTCGAGGGGGAAGGGCGGGTCAGGCGAGGGTGTAGCCGCCGTCCATCAGCAGCTCGGTGCCGCAGCAGAAGCCTGCCTCGTCGCTGAGCAGCCAGGCGGCCGCCGCGGCCACCTCGGCCGGCTCGGCGAACCGGCGCAGCGGGGTCACCGACTGCCACTGCTCGTGCAGGTCGTGCTTGCTGCCCAGCAGCGGGGTGTCGACGTACCCGGGCGAGAGCGCGTTGACCCGCACGCCACGGGCGGCCCACTCGTACGCCAGCGACTTGGTCATGGCCACCAGCCCGCCCTTGGACGCGTTGTAGGCGACCTGCTGCTGGGGTGAGTTGACCACGTGCGCGCCGGACATCGAGGCGATGGTGACGATCCGCCCGGCGCCCTGGCCGAGCATCACCCGGCCGACCTGCTGGCAGGTCACGAAGACGCCGGTGAGGTTCACCCCGATCGTCCGGGACCACACGTCGAGGCCCATCTCCTCGGCCGGCGTCGGCTCCTCCGACAGGCCGGCGGCGGCGACCAGGGCGTCGATCCGCCCGGCCGCCTCGACCACCGCGGTGACGGCGACCTGCACCGAGGCCTCGTCCAGGACGTCGACCTCGACGAAGGTGCCGACGACGTCGGCGGGCCGGCGGCGGTCGAGGGAGAAGACCCGCGCCCCGCGCTCGGCCAGCCAGGCGGCGCAGGCGTGTCCCACCCCACCCGCTGCGCCCGTCACGACGACGACGGCACCCTCAGGCCAGCCGGCCATCAGGCGGCCGCCTCGTCGCCGGCGCCGGGGGCGTCGGACCAGCCCTGCACCGCGGTGGTCACCGTGGTGCCGGTGCGGATCGACTCGCCGAGGGCGAGGGAGATCTGGTGGTCCTCGCAGGCCTCGGCGAGCGGGTAGGGCTCCGGCCCCTCGCCGCGCGCCCACGCGCCGGTGGCGGCCAGCAGGTCGGCCACGGCGAGGTCGTCCTCGGAGAAGCGGGCGCCGGCGAAGGCGTTCCGCCAGATGACCCGGCCCTCGAAGCTGACGTGCTGCAGGTCGACGCCCTCGAGGTTGAGGTCGAGCCCGGCCTGCCGACGGACCAGCGGGGACTCGACCGGGGTCCAGGGGTCGACCAGCCGGTTGACCCGCTCGTCGACGATCTCGCCCCGGGTGCCGCGGATGACGATGCGACGGGCCCGCAGCGGGTTCCACCACTGGTTGTCGGTGAAGTCGTAGAGGCCCGTCCGGCCCTCGCCGAAGTCGAGGGTGGCCAGCGTGGTGGCCATCGGCTCGGGGGTGTCCGAGCCAGACCATCCGGCCGGGCTCAGCGGGTTGGCCAGCGGCGCGGTGAACGACTGGGCGTGCACGGTGACCGGTCCGCGGCCGACCCCGAGGAAGCCACGGATCATCGAGACGGCGTGGTAGAGGTGCGTGGAGCTGACCTGCACCGAGGTGACGTCACCGATCACGCCCTCGCGGACGACGGCCAGCCGGGCGGCGTGCTGCGGCATCAGCAGGTACTGCTCGGCCACCTGCACCAACCCGCTGTCCCCCACCGCGGCCCAGAGCGACCGCAGTCCTTCGAGGTCGGCAGCCGGCGGGGTCTCGGCCAGCACCTTGACACCGGCGCCGGCGAGCCGGGCGGTGGTGGGACCCATCTCGCCCCACGGCACGCACGGGATGACGAACTCCGGCGAGGAGGCCAGCAGGTCCTCCTCGCTGGCGAAGGTCGGCACGCCCCAGTCCCGCGCCACCTCGGCGGCCCGCTCCGCGCGGCGGGAGACGACCCCGGCGACGACGAACGCCTCGGGGGCCTGGCGGGCCAGCCGGGCGAAGAACTCCGACCTCCAGCCGGTACCGATCAGACCGAGACGGATGGGCGCTGAGCTGGTGGTCACATCACTCCTGTGTGCGTGCTCGAGAAGTCGGCCGAGGTCCGGCCCGACCGCTGGTGCTGTGCAGACGCCGCTCTGACGCCGTCCAGGGGCGGGATGAGCCAGAGGGCCTTGCCACCGTCCCAACGGCCGGGCTAGCATCCTGTCATTACAGGTTTCCGCCTGTCAACGACCGTCGAGCGGCCCCATCCGGAGCGCCATCACGATCCACTTCCGCTCCCCGGATCCCCGTTGACAAACTTTCTTACATTGAGTTAGGAAGTGTACGCAGCCGGCGGCCGACCCGTCCGGTCACCCATCCCGAGCTCTCTCAACGAGGAGAACCATGCAGGACCAGACCGCGGCCCCGCAGGCCGTCGACACCACCCCGGCCGCCGCCAGCGCGACCACCCCGTTCCGCCGCCGCACCCTGCTCCGCGCCGCCCTGGGGGGCGCCGCGGCCCTCGGCACCGGCTCCCTGCTCGCCGCCTGCGGCAGCGACGACGCCCCCTCCGCCAGCGGCGGCACCAACGCCGGCGGCAGCCCGGCCACCGTGCGGATGTGGAGCTGGTACGGCGAGCAGAAGGACGAGTTCCCCAAGCTGGTGGCCAAGTTCCAGGAGGCCAACCCGAACATCAAGGTGGAGAACCGGGTCTTCGGCACGCCCGACCAGTACCTGCCCGCGCTGCAGGCGGCCGTCGCCGCCGGCGACGTGCCGGAGATCTTCGCCCCGCACACCCGGGCGCTGACCTACGGCACCGGCGGCATCTCCGCAGACCTGAAGGCCGACCTGGGCGACGACTTCCTGTCGGACTTCTTCGAGTCGGCCAACCAGGAGTACACCCTCGACGGCAAGCAGTACGCGGTGGGCTGGATGGCCCAGACCTTCGGGCTGTTCTACAACCCGGACCTGCTCGACGAGGCCGGCGTCGACCCCGAGTCGCTCGAGACCTGGGACGACCTGATCGCGGCCGCGCCGAAGATCAAGGCGACCGACAAGTACGGGGTCTCCTTCAGCGCCAACCCCGGCACGAGCGCCATGGACTTCTTCCTGCCGCTGCTGACCCAGGTCTCCGACGACCCGACCTTCTTCCTCAAGCTGGACCAGGGGCTGGACGGGATCACCTGGACCGACCCGGTCGTCGTCCAGGCCCTGGAGCTGCAGAAGCGGATCGTCGACGCGGGCGTCTTCCAGCCCGGTACCACCGGCACCTCGGGCGACCAGGCGCCGCAGATCTTCTACACCGAGAAGTCAGCCATGCTCTTCAACGGCTCCTGGACCCCGCAGGGCTTCATCCAGAACGCCTCGAAGGAGTTCGTCAACAAGTACAAGGTGATGAAGAACCCGGCGATCCGGCCCGGGGCCAAGCACTGGACGGCCAACCAGGCCGGCGCCGGCTGGGCGGTCGCGGAGACCAGTCCCAGCAAGGACGCCGCGCTGACCTTCCTCAAGTTCCTCTACGACGAGGCCAACTACTCCCCGGCCATGAACAACACCAACTCGATGCCGGCGACCAAGAGCGCGGCCGCGGCGATCGAGAACCCGGTGATGAAGCAGATGACCTCATGGCTCATCGAGGGCGAGGGCTGCCCGCACATCCCCTTCGGCAACGGCACGGTCGCCGCCGCCGACCCCCTGGTGCAGCTCTTCGAGGGCAAGGGCGAGCCGGCCGAGGTGGCCCAGCAGATGCAGGCGGCCGTGGAAAACGCCCGGGGCTGACATGAGTGAGCGCAGCGACTTCCAGCCCCTGCGGCGAGCAGTGCCATGACGACCACTGCACCTCCGCAGGTGGTGGTGCCGCGCGTGCCCGGACCGTCCCGCGAGGGACGGTTCGGGTCGCGGCTCAAGCGGTCCCAGCGGCTGGCGGGCTACCTGTTCGTGCTGCCCACCCTGGCGCTGTTCCTGGCCTTCGTGGGCTGGCCCATCCTGCAGACGATCTACCTCAGCCTCACCAAGTGGAGCGGCTTCGGCGACAAGACGTTCGTCGGGCTGGACAACTACACCCGGATGGTGGGCGACCCGACCGCCCAGCGGGCGCTCGTCGTCACCCTGGTCTTCACCGCCGTCACCACGCTGGTCCAGACGGTGCTCGGCATCGTGATCGCCGTGCTGGTGAACGAGGTCTGGCGCAAGGTCGGCATCGTCGTCCGGACCATCCTGTTCATCCCGGGCATCGTCTCGTTCGTGGTCAGCGGCGTGCTCTGGAAGCTGATCTACGACCCGAACATCGGCACCCTGAACCGGGTGCTCGGCTCGCTCGGCCTCGAGGGCCTGCAGCACATCTGGCTCGCCGACCGCGCGACCGTGCTGCCGGCGATCATCGTCGTCGCCATCTGGGGCGGCGTGGGGATGAACATGCTGATCTTCTTCGCCGGCATCCAGGGCATCGACCCCGGGCTGTACGAGGCCGCCGAGGTGGACGGTGCCAACGCCTTCCAGCGCTTCTTCAGCATCACGGTGCCGAGCCTGCGGGTGGTGACCGGGATCGTGGTCAGCCTCGGCCTGCTCAACGGCTTCAAGGTCTTCGACATCATCTACGTGATGACCGGCGGCGGCCCCAACCACGCCAGCGAGGTGTTCGGCACCTACCTCTACAACCTGGCCTTCGGCTCGACCTCGGGCTCCCTGCCCCAGTTCGGCTACGCCTCGGCCTTCTCCGTCGTCGTCATGGTCCTGTGCATCCTCGGCGTGATCATCCAGATGGCCATCACCCGGAGGGCAGATCGGTGACCGCGACCCTGCAGACCCCCAGCCCCAGCACGGCCGTCCCGCCGGCCACGCGACGCCGGACCGGCACCCGGCGTCGGCTCCCGTTCGGCAAGACGTTCGCGACGTTCATCCTGGTGCCGATCTGCGCCCTGATGCTGTTCCCGTTCGTCTGGCTCCTGCTCACCTCGCTGCGGCCGCAGAACACGGTGTTCTCGGGGCCCTTCTTCCCGGAGTCCTTCACCGCGGCGGCCTACCCCAAGGCGTGGACCTCGATCGAGTTCCCGCTGCACTTCTGGAACAGCCTGTGGATCACCTCAGCCACCGTGGCCGGCGTGCTGGTGTTCGCCACCCTCAGCGGCTACGCCTTCGCCAAGCTGGACTTCCCGTTCAAGAACACGCTCTACCTGCTGCTGCTGACCACGCTGATGATGCCGGCCACGGCGCTGATCATCCCGCTCTACCTGCAGCTGAAGGACCTCGGGCTGCTCAACACCCAGTCCGGGCTGCTGATCCTCTACATCAGTGGTTCGGCGCCGTTCTCGATGTTCCTCATGCGGGCGTTCTTCCACACGCTGCCGGACGAGCTCGTCGAGGCGGCGCGGGTCGACGGCTCGAGCGAGCTGACGATCTTCTGGCGGGTGATCCTGCCGCTGGCCCGCCCCGGCATCGCCACCGTCGTGATCTTCCAGTTCCTGCAGACCTGGAACGAGTTCCTGATGGCCAACACGGTGCTGCAGGACACCGACAAGCTGCCCCTGCAGCCGGTGCTGTTCAGCCTCACCGGGCAGTACTCGACCGACTGGCCGACGCTGACGGCCGGGCTGACGCTGTCGATCATCCCGGTGGTGATCGTGTACGTCCGCATGCAGAACCAGTTCGTCGCCGGCATGACCCTCGGTGCGGTCAAGTAGCCCTCCCCGCACCACCGCTCCCTGAGCCTGTCGAAGGGTCCCTTCGGCAGGCTCAGGGCGCGTCACATCCCCACGCACCCACGAGAAGAGCTTTGCCATGCCCATCCAGAACGTGATCATCAACTCCACCGACGTCGCGCGCTCGGTCGACTTCTACACCAAGTTCCTCGACGCCGAGCCGGTCGGCGAGCCCACCCCCGAGCGGGCCGTCCTCGACCTGGTCACCGCGACCCTCGAGCTGCGGGCCGTCCCGGCCGCCGACAGCACCTGGGTGGCCGACGACCTGCAGCGCGGCTTCCGGCACGTCGGCTTCAAGGTGGACCGGGTCGACCCCCGCGCCGACGTCCTCAAGGGCGCCGAGGTGCCCTTCCACCTCGACCCGCTGGACGCCGAGGGCGGCGTGCGGATCTGCTTCTTCTACGACCCGGACGGCACGCTGCTCGAGCTCGTCGAGGGCGACCTGCAGTACGCGCAGGTGCTGGACGCCGAGGGCGTGGCCGCCGAGCGTGCGCTGGGGGTGCCCGGCCGGCCGCGCTTCGACCACGTCGCCGTCACCGTCGACGACCGCGCCGCGACCGACGCCTTCTACGCCCCGCTCGGCTTCTCCTTCATCGGCACCATCGAGCAGCCGCACGACCCGCGCGGGTTCAGCATCGGCTACCTGAAGTCAGGCGCTACCGTGCTCGAGGTGTTCACCTACCAGGCGGAGAAGCAGACCCGCGCCCCCCAGCCCGACGCCCCCGGCTTCGGCTGGGCCGAGATCGCCGGCGCCGCCCCCACCGCCGGGGTGACCCCCGTCGAGACCGCCGCCGGCGCGTCCGTGCTGGCCGACGCCGACGGCTTCCTGTTCGCTCCGACCGACGGCGCCGCGTGACCGCACCGGGCAGCGACGACTGGGTCCGGCCGCTCGGCGCCACCGGGCTCTCGGTGTCCGCGGTCGCCGTCGGCGGCGCCCCGCTGGGCAGCATGCCGGAGAACTTCGGGCACGAGGTGTCCTACGACGACGGGGTCGCCCTCGCCGCGTACGTGCTGGACTCCCCCGTCCGCGTGCTCGACACCGCCAACGGCTACAGCGGGGGTGAGAGCGAACGCCGGATCGGCGCCGCGATCGCCGGCCGTGGTGGCCTGCCGGACGACTTCCTGGTCACCACCAAGGTGGACGCCCGGGGCGAGGACTACTCCGGCGCCCGGGTCCGGGCCAGCGTCGCGGAGTCGCAGGAGCGTCTCGGTCTGGACGTCTTGCCGCTGGTCTACCTGCACGACCCCGAGTACCACGACTTCGACGAGCTGTCCGCGCCCGGCGGGGCCGTCGACACCTTGATGGCGCTGCGGGAGGAGGGCGTCATCAGCCACGTCGGGCTGGCCGGTGGCACCGTGCAGGAGATGCAGCGCTACCTGGCCCTGGGCGGCTTCGAGGTGCTGCTGGTGCACAACCGCTGGACCCTGGTCGACCACAGCGCCGCCGAGCTGCTGGCCCAGGCCGAGGACCTCGGCGTCGCCGTGGTCAACGCCGCCGTCTACGGCGGCGGCATCCTGGCCAAGCCGGGCAGCACCACCAGGTACGGCTACCGCGAGGCGAGCCCGGAGACCCTGGCTGCCGTGGAGGCCATGCGCGCCGTCTGCGCCGACCACGGCACCGACCTGGCCACGGCGGCCCTGCAGACCTCGGTCCGCGACCCGCGGGTGAGCACCACCGTCGTCGGGCTCAGCAAGCCGGCCCGGCTGGATGCACTGGTCGCTGCACTGGGTACTGATCTCCCTGACGGCCTGTTCGACGCGCTCGAGGACCTCCGTCCGCCGCGCGAGCACTGGCTCGACTTCCAGACCGCCTGACCCGACCCGCCCGACCCCGAGGAGACCCATGACCACCCCCTCCCGCCTGCCCGCCGACTTCGTCTGGGGAACGGCGACCGCGTCCTACCAGATCGAGGGTGCCGTCGACGAGGACGGCCGCGGACCCAGCATCTGGGACACGTTCGTCCGCACGCCCGGCGCGATCTCCGACGGCACCGTCGGTGACGTGGCCGACGACCACTACCACCGCTACGCCGAGGACATCGCGCTGATGGCCGACCTCGGGTTCAACGCCTACCGGTTCTCCATCGCCTGGCCGCGCATCCAGGCCACGGGGATGGGTCCGGCCAACCAGGCCGGCCTGGACTTCTACCGGCGGATCGCCGAGACCTGCCACGGGCACGGCATCACCCCGTGGGCGACGCTGTACCACTGGGACCTGCCGCAGGCCCTCGAGGACGACGGCGGCTGGCTGAACCTGGACACCGCCGCGGCGTTCCGGGACTACGCCGCGCTCACCCACGACGCGCTCGGCGACGTCATCCAGCACTGGATCACCCTCAACGAGCCGTGGTGCTCGGCCTTCCTGGGCTACGGCAACGGCGTGCACGCCCCGGGCAAGCAGGTGGGCACCGACGCGTTCAAGGCCGCCCACCACCTGCTCCTCGGGCACGGACTGGCGATCAACGCCATGCGGGAGAGCCGGCACGCCGACTCGATCCTGGGCATCACGCTCAACCTGTACTCGGTGCGCGCCGCCTCGGACTCCGAGCTGGACCGCGAGGCCGCCCGCCGCACCGACGGCATCGGCAACCGGTTCTTCCTCGACCCGGTGCTGCGGGGCGAGTACCCGAGCGACGTGCTGCTGGACGCCGGCCTGGACGACTGGTTCGACGAGCGCAGCGGGGACCTCGAGGTGATCAGCGTGCCCGTGGACTTCATGGGCATCAACTACTACAGCCGGCACACCGCGGCCGGACCCGAGGACGGGGTCTTCAGCGACCCGTCCGTCCCCAGCGCTGCGCCGGGCAGCGAGCGCGTCCAGCACGTCGACACCGGCGCCGACAAGACGTTCATGGGTTGGGAGATCCACCCCGACGGCCTCGTCGACGTGGTCGGGATGGTGGCCGAGCGCTCGGGCGACCTGCCGATCTACATCACCGAGAACGGCGCCGCCTACGACGACCAGGTCGGCGCGGACGGCCAGATCGAGGACGCGGCGCGCCAGCACTACTTCGAGCTGCACACCGCGGCCTGCGCCGACGCCGTCGAGCAGGGGCTGCCGCTCAAGGGCTACTTCGCCTGGAGCTTCATGGACAACTTCGAGTGGGCCTTCGGCTTCAGCCGCCGGTTCGGCATCGTGCACGTGGACTACGACACCCAGGTCCGCACGGTGAAGAAGAGCGGTCACTGGTTCCGCGACTTCCTCGCCACCCAGCAGCAGGCCTGAGGCTCACCGCTGACCGACTTGTCAGACCCTGCCGGTGCTCCGGCACCCGTGGAGTCTGACAAGTCGGCGGAGGCGGGGCGGGGTCAGTGCGCCGCGAGCGCCAGTCGGCTGGAGGTCTGGTGCGGGGTCAGCCGGCTGTGCAGCACCAGCGACGCGGCGCCGAGGGCGGCCGAGATGTCACTGGACTTGGAGAGCCCGACCTTGGTCGGGTGCACGGCGCGGACGAAGCTCAGCCGCTCCAGGTCCTGCCAGATGCGCCGCAGGTAGATCTCCCCCGCCGCACCGAACCCGGGGCCGGCCAGGATGATCTGGTCCAGGTCCAGCAGGTTCGTCACCGAGACCAGCGCCCGGGACAGGTAGAAGGCCGACTCCTCGATGACTGGGAGCGCCTGCTCGTGGTCCGCGGCGGCCGCCTGCGCGACCCGGTCCGCGTCCTGCCGGATTGTCCCCGGCTCCCCCTGCAGGCCCAGCTCGGCGGCCAGCCCCGGCTGCTCCAGCGCCCGCTCCACGATCCGCGCCGGTGCGGCGAGCATCTCCAGGCAGCCCTGGCTGCCGCACCAGCACGGCGGGCCGTGCACGTCGAGCACCACGTGGCCGATCTCGCCGACGTTGGAGGACGAGCCGCGGTAGATGTCGCCGTTGGTGACCAGGCCGAGGCCGAAGCCGGTGGCCATGTAGACGGTGGCGAAGTCCGCTGACGCCGGGATGCGGCCCACCCAGAACTCCCCGATCGCGGCGCAGGTCGAGTCGTTCTCGACCACGACGGGCAGGTCGGTGGCCGTGCTCAGGGTCTCCTCGATGTCGAACAGCTCCCAGTCCTCAGCCTGGGGGTTGCTGCGCAGCACGTGGTGCGCGCTGTCCTGCCGGCCGGCCACCGCCATCCCGATGCCCATCAGCGTCGACCGGTCGACGCCGGCGGAGGCGACCAGGCCGTCCAGCTCGGCGGCGATCCGGGTGACGACGTCCCCGGGGGCGTCGTGGCCGATGCCGGCGGCGTCCAGCCGGGCGATCACCTCCCCGCTGAGGTCGGTCACCAGGTAGGTGATGCTGGCGAAGTCGAGGGAGACCCCGACGGCGTGCCGGGACCGGGCGTTGAGCTGCAGCAGGGTGCGGCGCTTCCCGCCGGTCCGGTCGCCGAATCCGACCTCGACGATCAGACCCTCGGTCAGCAGCTGCTTGACGATGCGGGAGATCGACGCCCCGGTGAGCCCGGAGCGGTCGGCCAGCTCGATCCGGCTGACCACCCCGCTGGAACGGATCAGGTCGAGGATCGCGCTGTGCGTCTCGACCGCCGTCGCGCCCTTCAGGTGCTTGGCCACGTCACGTCCACGTCCGGCACTTTATTGCACAAGTTGATGAAGCGGCCAGATCCCCGTCAGGCGGTGTAGAGGCAGAACGGGTGGCCCGCCGGGTCGACGTGCACCCGCACGTCGTCCTGGGGCTGGAACACGGCTGCGGGCGCCCCGCAGGCCTCGGCGTGCGCGCTGGCGGCGGCCAGGTCGTCGACCTCGATCTCCAGGTGCAGCTGCATCTGCTGGTCGGCGGGACTCTCGGGCGGCCACACCGGCGGGACGTGGTGCGCCTCGGTCTGGAAGGCCAGCCCGACGCCGCCGTCCGGGTGGCGCAGCACGGCCCAGTCCGAGGAGGCCTCCTCGACCTCCCAGCCCAGCAGCCGCTGGTAGAACGCGAGCAGCGCCGTGACGTCGCGGCAGCCGAGGTTGACGTGGCTCAGCCGCAGCCGCGGCGCCCCCGTGCCCGGCCCATTCACCGGGACTCCCGCCAGCGCTGCAGCGCCGCCTCCACGTCGACGGTGGGGACGAAGACCGGCACGCCCTCGGGTGGGCGGCGGCGCAGGTCGAGGATCCGCTGGTTGAGGTCCTCCACCATGGCGCGGACGACGGCCTCCTCACGCACGTCGGCCAGCGCGCCCGGCAGCTGCTCGACCTCGCGACGCAGCGCCAGCCCCGGCGGCAGGGGCGCAGAGATCTTCTCGCGCTCGATCAGCCCCTTGACCCACCAGTCCGGGTCGTGCGGACCCTTCAGGCCGGGGATTGGACGACCGGCACCGGGCAGGTCGTCGAACTCGCCGCGCTCCTGCGCCTCGCGGATCTGGCGGTCCACCCAGCTCTCGTACCGCTCCACCCCTGGCTCCTCCTCCGGCGACGCCTGGACCGAGCCTAGCCATCGTCGACCCGTCGCCGGCGGGTCCCTGTGCCACCCTGGAGCGCATGGACCCCTGGAGCATCGGGTTGACGGTGCTGGTCGTGGTGGGCCTGGTCGCCGTGGTCTTCGGCGCCCTGTACGACCGGGCCCGCAACCGTCGCCGCGCCGCGGAGATGCTGGCCCCGCCGGACCGGGTCATCCCCCACTTCCGGGCCGACGCCCCGACCCCGCACTACCTGTCGGAGCTGCAGGCCCGCCGTCCCGCCGAACCCTCGCCCGCTCCCGTGCTCGACGACCCGACGCGGGCCCAGATCGAGCGGCAGCTGGCGGCGGACAGCGGGCCGGACCTCGACGTCGGCTGGGCCTCCGCGGACTTCGTCACCGATCCGGCGACGGGCTGGGCGGTGCTGGACGACCCCGTCGTCCTGGTGTGCGGTGACGAGGTGGCGAGCCTGCGGGAGCTGCTGGACCTGCTCGAGCGGCTGCTGCTCAGCCGCACCCCGCTGGTCCTGGTCGCCCCCCGGATCGCGCCGGAGGTGATGGCGACCCTCGAGGTCAACCGCATCCGTAGCCTGCTGTCGGTCGTCGCGGTGCTGGTGGGCGACCCGGCCACCCGCGACGAGCTGGCCCGGGGCTGCGGCGCCACCCCCGTCGACCGGGCGGACCGGCAGGCCGGCTACCTGCCCCCGGAGGTGCTCGGCCGGTGCCGGCGCTGGGTGAGCACCGACCGCTGCAGCGTGGCCGTCACCCGCGAGACCACCCCGGCCTGAGCCGACCGGGACGCCGCACTCCGGCGTTCAGGCGTAGCCGAGCTCGTGCAGCCGGTCGTCGTCGATGCCGAAGTGGTGCGCGATCTCGTGCACGACGGTGATGCGCACCTCCTCGACGACGTCCTCGTGGGTGTCGCAGATCGCCAGGATCGGCAGCCGGTAGATGAGGATCCGGTCCGGCAGCACCCCGGCGTAGAACTCGCCCCGCTCGGTCAGCGGCACGCCGTCGTAGAGCCGAGCAGCCCCGCCATGTCCGGCGGCGGGGCGTCCTCCACCAGGATCACGCAGTTCTCCACCAGCTCCAACAGCTCGGCCGGCACCTCGTCGAGGGCCTGCTGCACGAGTCGCTCGAACTCCTCGGCACCCATGGTGACGGTCACGGCGAGGACTCCTGGACCAGGCGTGGAGCAGGTCCGAGCACGCGGTCGAGCCACCAGACCAGCGCCGAGAGGGCGAAGAGGAAGAGCGCGATGCCGAGGGCTGCGACGGTGACCGCGGCCGGCCCGCTCTCACCGACGTCGAGGAACGGGTAGGGGTACCAGCCGGACACCGCGCCGACCCCCAAGGTGTAGAAGAGCCACGCGAAGGGGTAGATGAGCGCCAGCAGCACGACTCGTCCGGTCACCCGCCGGCGCGGACCGAACGCCACCCAGCCGACGACCGTGAGCAGCGGCACCACGACGTGCAGCAACGTGTCGACGACGAAGGACCATCCGGCCAGGTCCGACAGCGGGCGGAGCAGGAACCAGTGCACGACGCCGGTGATCGTGATGGCCACGACGGCGTCCAGCCGCAGGACCCGCCAGACCGGTCCGTCGACCTGCGGGTCGCGGGCAGCCGCCAGTGTCGTGACCAGCACCAGGAGGTTGGACAGGATGGTGAAGTAGCTGACCAGGTGGAACAGCCGCTCCGCCAGCCCGGGCGGGTCGACCTCGACGAGGGTGGCACTCCCGGTGACCGTCAGGACCACCTGGGCCACGAGGGCGAACGCGGCGACGACGGCGGTCAGTCCGTGGAACCCGCGCACCACCTGCGTCCTCATGGCCTGAAGCCTAGTGGCGTCGGTGCTCCGTCGAGCTGGCGAACAACAAGTGTGGAACTACATGGCTGTGATCAGCGTGTCGGCTTGCGTTGATGGCCGATTTGTTACTCAACCCTTGCAAACACCCCTCCTGCCACCCTAGAGTCCGGTCCTAGCTGGGGTTCCTGTGACAGAAGTGATCCGCTTCTCGAGCAAGACGTGACGCACTCGCCGTGCCGTCCTTCCCACGTCTCGGGGGACAAGCAGAGCCGTCGTCGACGGCCCACAGGAGGGACTCCCCCATGCACGTCATCCGAGCAGGTCTGAGGACCGGCGCGCAGCTGCTCGTCTGCGTCGCGCTGATGGTGGGCCTGGTGGGCACCACCCCCGCCGCCGCCGTCAGCACCGCGACGACGACCGAGTCCTTGAACGTCCGGTCCGGGCCGGGCACCACGCACGCGGTGCTGGGGACCTTGAAGCAGGGCCAGAAGGTCACCACGCTGGCCACCACCAAGGGCTGGACGACCATCGAGTTCAAGGACCGGAGGGCCTACGTCTCCGCGCAGTACCTCCGGCAGGCGGCCGCGCCGGTGGCCAGCACCCCGGCGGTCCAGGCCGGCAGCCTGCGGGCCACGACGACGGCGGTGAACGCCCGCCGGGGGGCCGGCACCTCCCACGCGATCCTCGAGGTGCTGGCCGGCGGCACCAAGGTGACGATGACCGGACGCACCAGCGGAGGCTTCGCCGAGATCGTCGTCGGCAGCCGCCAGGGCTGGGTCTCGACCACCTATCTGAAGGCGGCCAGCGGGTTGCCGGCCGTCGTCGGCACCCGGGTGGCCACCGCCGTGCTGGACATCCGCTCGACCGCGGCCGACCGGTACACCCGGATCGCCGAGGTCGAGAAGGGCGCCGAGCTCGAGATCACCGGCGTCGTGACCAACGGCCGCGCCCAGGTCATCCACGCCGGGGCCGCCCGCTGGGTGACCGCGAAGTACCTCGCCGCACCGGCGGCCACCCAGCCGAGCCTTCCCGGGCTGCCCCGCGTCACCGCGAGCCGCTACGCCACCACGACGTTGGACATCCGCTCCACCAGCGCCGACCAGTACACCGCGGTGGCTGCGGTACCGCGCGGCACCGCCCTCAGCATCACCGGCACGGTGGTGGACGGCCGCATGCAGATCGTCTGGAACAAGGCGGTCCGCTGGGTGACCGCGCAGTACCTCTCCAGCAGCCGACCGGCGGTGGACGACGGTGCGGGCGCCTCGGTGGAGCGCGGCCTGACCCCGAACGCGATCAAGGTGCACCGGGCCGCGCGCGTCGCCTTCCCGCAGATCACCACCTACTACGGGGTCCGCTCCGACTCCATCCCCGACCACCCCTCCGGCCGCGCGCTGGACCTGATGATCCCGGGCTACACCTCGGCCGGAGGCCGGGCGCTGGGCCAGGAGGTCGCCGCCTGGACCCAGGCCAACGCCGAGGAGCTGGGCATCCAGTACGTGATCTGGAACCAGCGGATCTGGAACGTCCAGCGCGACCAGGAGGGCTGGCGACCGATGGCCGACCGGGGCGGCGACTCGGCGAACCACAAGAACCACGTGCACATCACCGTGTACCGCTGAGCTGTCGACAGGTCCGACCGGAGGGTGCTCGGCGGTATAGTCGCCGAGCACCAGGTCCCCATCGTCTAGCGGCCTAGGACACCGCCCTTTCAAGGCGGCAGCGCGGGTTCGAATCCCGTTGGGGATGCCAAGACAACCGACCTCTGACCAGGTGATTTGGTCGTTCGGCCCTCAGTCGGAGTCCGAGGTACCCGGGCCGGGGACACATCCGGGACACACATTCGACTCAGTCCCGCCGGAGCTCGACGACGGCGCCGCCGCCCTGGAGCCCCTGCATCAAGGCATCGAGCCGGTCGACGGCTTGGTTCGACCCGTCCTCGAAGAGGCCGCCGTACCGGGTGAGTGTGAAGGCGACGCTGTTGTGGCCGGCCCACTCCGAGACCTCACGGACGTTGCAACCAGCGGCGACCAGGATGGCGACGAAGCTGTGCCGCAGGCCGTGGAAGGTGAAGCCGTCGAGGCCAGCGCGCTCGACAGCCGGACGCCATGCCTCACGAGCGAAGGTCGACCGGAAGAGCGGGCCACCTCGCCGAGCGGTGAAGACCAGGGCGTCAGGTTCTCGGCCGACGTGATCCGCCAGGTGCTGCTCGAGCCGCCTCATCACCGAGCGGGCGACGGGGATCGTGCGCTTGGACCGCCGCGTCTTCGGCTCCTGGCCCAGCGTGACCTTGCCGTGCACCTCGATAGCTGTGGACTCGACGATGATCCGCGACCGGAGAGCGTCGATGCTGGCCCTGGTGAGCCCGACCGCCTCACCCCACCGCAGCCCACCGTATGCGCCGACCAGGACAAGGGCGACGTACTGATCGGGCATCTCCGCCGCGAGACGCTCGACCTGGGACTGTGCGAGGAAGCGAGGTGGCTTCGAGCGCTCAGCCGGTAGTGGCACGTCGGCGGCGGGGTTCAGTGCGAGCCGTCGGTCGGAGATGGCTGCTGCTAGGCACTGACGCAGGGCGAACACCGCCTTGCGGACCGTGGCAGGCGAGAGCCCGCTCGCCACCATCTCAGCTACCCAGGCTCGGACCGCACCGTTGCTGATCTTCAGCAGCGGGGTCGCCCCGAACCTCGGCAGCACCTGCCGAGACAACGTCGTCGCCAGCCGCGCGTGCGTCGTCGGCCGGAGATCGTGACGCGTGAGCAACCACTCCCCCGCCCAGACCGACAGCCGGACCTCACCCCGCCGAGGGTCGTGCCACGTCCCACCCGACAGCTCGAGCTCGATCTCGGCCCTGCGCCGCTCAGCGTCGACCAGACGGCGCTTGGTCTCGCTGTGCTCCCGACCGGCCCCATCCCGGTACCGAACCTTGTAGCGCACCACCGTCCTCACCCGACCCGACTTGTCCTGCTGCTGCAGCTCACGGCGCTCGATCGACGTCATCACGGCTCCCGGACAGGATCGGCCTGACCCTCGATCCACGCCTCGACCGCCGAGCGCCGGTAGCGGACGTAGCGGCCTATCCGGTAACCCGACGGCCCCTCCCCGCGACAGCGCCACGCGTACAAGGTCGCGACCGGCACTCCGAGCATCTCCGAGAGGTCGGCGAGCGTCATCAGCCTCTCGGGAGGCTCCGTCACGATCGGCCTCTTGCTCATCTGCGTTCCTCTCATCTCGGACTGGTGTGCTGACGCGCTGCGGCCTTCTCCTGGGCGTACTCACGGGCCCGGGCGGCGGCGGCAGCAGCCAGGGCTGTCTCGCCCTCATCCGCCCAGCCGGATCCGAGGTAGGACCACCGTCCGATCACGAGGGTGGTCTCCTCCTCATCGGCGAGGAGATCAGCTTCGAGGCTGGCCAGGTCCAGTGGGGTGCCGCTGGCCCGGCTGGCGGCAATACGGGCCTGGGCGCGTTGCCGGGCGCGGCGCAGCTGGCCGAGGGTGATCGAGTAGCGGCGGGACTTCGTGGCGAAGTGGCCGCGGAACCCGAGCATCCGCCCCCAGTGCCCCAGCAGCTCATACGGGCTGCGGCCGGTGGCGAGGGTGGCGACCTGGGCGCGGAGGTTCAGGTCGGCGATGGTGGCCTGCAGGCGGCGGTGGTGTGCGGTGCTGGTGGCGACGTCGTCGCTGGCGGTCTTCGTCGAGTACTTGGCCAGGTACCCGGCGACCTGAGCTGCGGTGAGCGACTGGTCATCATCGAGGCGGTGGGAGCGAACGACCCGGACGTCGAGCTGACGGCCGAACACCAGGCGGCGGGGCACGTCCTGATCGTCGACGGCAGGCACGTGCAGGTGCACCGTAGACGCCGCCTGAGTTACGAGGGTGGCGAGCACGTCAGCCGTCACCGCGCCAGGCGGGTCGGTGACCCCGCTGGGACTCCGGGGGCCGTCGAGGCGGATGAGGGCGTGGAAGTGGACGGCGCCGCGGCGTTGGAACTCCGCCACCTTGGCGTACTGCACCGTCGCCACCTCCGGCAACGCATGAGCAGGGATGCCGAGGTGGTGGGCGAGGCCGCGGTGCAAGGCGATCGTGAACCGGCGCCACAGGTCGGGGGCGAACCACTGCCACACCACATGGGACGCGTAGTCGTAGCAGTCCGGGCACAGCGGCTGCCCCAGCAGGACGGCAGACCTTCTGCCCTCGACGCCCTCGGCATGGACCAGTCCGCAGGCGAGCGGCCGGCCGTGCGGGCACCGACGGTTCAGGTCGCCGGGGTGGCAACGCCCGCTGGTGTGGACGCGGCCGAAGGAGGGGGCGGTGAGGGTGGCGAACAGCAGCGGGTGGTCGGCCACCGACTCGGGAACGGTCTTCCCTCCGGTGACGCCGGCGCGGATGAGGTGGAACATGTCCGCGGCGTAGAGACGGGAGCAGGACGGGCACTCCGACGCCCGCCGGTTCCCACACCGAACGTGCACCACACCCAGAGGGTGATCAGAGCTCGAGAAGCTCGACAGCACCTCACCGGTGGCCGGATCGATCCGCTCAGAGGTGCCACGAAGGCGGACCGGTCGGACGCAGTTGCCCACCCGAGCCAACGTGTCAGCCCAGGCGCCGAAGTCCTTCGACACCAGCCTGGCCACGACCAGCTGCGACACCTCAGCAGTCAGGTCGTCGAGCTTGAGCAGGCCACGGCCGGAGTCCTCGTCGTCGTGCTGCCAGGCGCGGTCATGGTCGGCCGCAGGGCCGGCGTTCAGTGTTGAGGGGAGGTCCACGGTGACGATCACCACCCAGAGGGTGTGCCGCGCGGCTAGTGCGAACCCGCCGCGCGGCACACCCGGTCTTGAGGGTGGCCGACTACCGCCGCCACGAGAGGGGCGAGGCCTTCGATGCGGGGGTTCGCAGCCGCACCGAGACACAACAGTTCAGAGGTGTTGGCAGCCAGCGCAGCAAGTGCAGTGTTTTTGTGCGGCGTATGTGTGTGGACCCGTAGGCCAGGGTGGGGAGCCGACCCCCAGGCATTAAGCCGTTGTGTTGTGGCGCGCGTTCGATCTGCTAAGAGAAGCATGACATACGCCTCTGACAGAACCTGCGGCTCACGACCTGACGAGTTCCGAACGACACCCCGACGGTCATCTACCCCGGGCAGGGACGTCGGTCGTCGAGTCAACCGCCTGAGTCCTCGGCGCAGGCCGTCGGCTGACCACGCTGATGACGACCAGTGCTGCGGCGGTGACGACGGCGCAGCCGACGAAGATGCCCCGATTACCGAAGACCGTGAGAGACCCGAGAGTGATCAGAGGCCCAGAGACGATCGCACCGATGCGGCGCGTGTTCATGTACAGCCCGGTCGAGAGCCCAGGACGCGGGATCATCTGCTGGAACAGCGGGAGCCCGACGCCGGCGATCGCGGCGAAGGCCCAGGCGTTGAGGGGTTGCAGGATGAGCAGGAGGACTGGCCCAGGTGTCGCAGCCACCCCCAGGTAGTAGGCGATGCCGGCGAGGGTGCCGGTGGTGAGCAGCCCGAAGCTGGAGTAGCGGGAGCTGAGCCGGCCGATCAGGATCAGGGCCGGCACTTCGAGGCCGGCAGCGGCTCCGAGCGCGATGCCCGCCCAGACCACGTCGACGTGCAAGGTCTCGGTCACGTAGACGGTGAGGATCGAGGTGACCGTGGCGTTCCCGGCTTGGAGCAGCACGAAGGCCGCCACGACCAGGATGACCGCAGTCCGGTTGAGGCCGAGGTCCTCCTCCTCGAACGTCGCCTTGGCGCCCGCCGAGCTCTCGGACGCGAGGGTGCGTCGGTGCTGGGCGGAGAGGGCCGCGGTGGCCGTGATACCGAGCACGGAGACTGCGGCGAGGGCGAGCAGGATGGCTCGTTCGCCGAGGATGCCGATGATGAGGGTGGCCAGCGGTGGTCCGCCGACCCAGGCGACCGAGACGATGGCGCGGGTGTTGACGATGTCAGCGGGCCTCGCGCCGGCGTGGCGGAGGTGAGCGTAGAGCAGGCTGCTGCCGACGCCGGCGGGGCCGCCGACCAGGACCAGGGCGAGGACCGCCACGGGCAGCGAGGTGGTGCTGGCCAGCAGCAGGGCGAGGAGCAGGGTCAGCACGCCGCAGCCGACCATCGGGCGCAGGTAGTCGCCGTGGCGGTCAGCGTAGGCGGGCACCACCAGGGAGGCGATGAACCCGCTCGCGTTGTAGACCGCGAGCACGACGCCGACCTCGGTGGTGGTGGCGTCGTAGAGGCTGACCAGGATCAGCGCCAGGGCCGGGTTGAGGAACGCGATCTGCAGCCCCCAGATCAGGGCCGTGGAGGGAACCAGCAGTCGGGCTGTTCTCACTCGGCGAAGACGCGCTTGGCGACCTGCAGGGCGGACATGGCCTTGGGCCAGCCGGCGTAGAAGGCGAGATGGGTGAGCGCTTCCACGACCTCGGTCTCGGTGAGGCCGTTCTGCTTGGCGCGAGCGAGATGTCCTACGAGCTGTTCGGTACTGCCCGAGGTGACGAGGCTTGCCACGGTGACGAGGCTGCGGTCGCGCTTGGAGAGCTCGGGGCGTTCCCAGACGTCGGCGAAGAGGACGTCGTCGGTCAGCTGGGCGAGTTTCGGGGCGATGTCGCCGACGGCGCGCTGGGCGGGGGTCTGCTCGGGCATGGTGTGTTCCTTCGTCGAGGGCGTGCGCATTCAGCACCAGGCGTGGCTGGCACCGGGGTGGTGGTCGGGGTCGTCAGCGGTCGAGGTCGGCGGCGGCGGCTTCCCGGGTGGCGGCGAGGTTCCCGAGCAGCTGGATCCGTTCCTCCGTGGGCGACCCGGCAACGGTGGTGTAGGCGTACAGGGTGCAGCCGGGGTGGTCGGGTAGCTCGAGGCCTTCGAAGGTGAACTCGAGGTCGCCGACGTCGGGGTGGCGGATGCGCTTGGTGCCGCTGCGGTGGAAGCGGACGTTGTGGGCCGACCAGCGGAGGCGGAAGTCGTCGCTGCGGGTGACGAGCTCACCGATGAGGTCGGTGAGGGCCTTGTCGTGCGGGTGCTGCCCGGCGGTGCTGCGCAGGGAGGCGGCGATGCTGTTCGCGCCCTGCTCCCAGTCGGGGTAGAAGCTGCGCGACAAGGGGCTGAAGAAGGTGAAGCGGGCCATATTGGCGCCGTTGCTGGGGTCGTCGAGCATCGGCGCCATCAGCGCGCGGCCGAGCGCGTTGGTGGCGAGGAGGTCTTTGCGCTGGTTGACGACCCACGCGGGGGCTCCGGTCACGGCGTCGAGGAAGCGTTGCAGCGACGGTCGCACAGTTCCGTCGGTGGCCCGGGGGCGGCGTCGGGCCAGGGCTGGGGTGGCGGCCCGGGCGAGGTCGCGCAGGTGGGCGGTCTCGGCCTCGTCGAGCTGTAGGGCGGTGGCGACGGCGTCGAGGATCTCGGGTGAGACGCCGGTCAGGTTGCCGCGTTCCATCTTGGCGTAGTAGTCAGTGCTGACCGAGGCGAGCATCGCCACCTCCTCGCGCCGCAGCCCCGTCACCCGTCGGCGGCCGCCCGTGAGCAAGCCCGCCTGGTCCGGGGTGACACGAGCACGGCGAGTGCGGAGAAACTCGCGTACCTCGGCCTGGTTGTCCATGACCTCCACGCTACGAGGGATCGTCGCCGTGGAGGAGTGACTGCTGGTACACGGATAACCCCGCACTCCCACACCCTGCCCATCAGCACTTCACTAGTTGGTGCAGCCCTCAAGGGCTGAGGACCACCAGCGAGAACGGAAGTGCTCATGCCTGCCACCCAGCCGGTCGCCGTGATCACCGGAGCCTCCTCCGGCATCGGTGCCGCCACCGGCCGCAGCCTTGCCGCTGCTGGCTACCGAGTCGCGTTGCTCGCGCGTCGTCTCGACCGGATCACCGCCCTGGCGGCCGAGCTCGGCGACGGCGCCCTCGCGGTCGAGGCCGATGTGACCGATCGCGACGCACTCGTGGCCGCCGCCGCGCGGGTCCAGGCCGAGCTCGGGAGAGCCGACGTCCTGGTCAACAACGCCGGCGTCATGCTGCTCGGCCCGTTCTCAGCCGAGCAGCGGAACGACTACCGCCAGATGGTCGAGGTGAACCTCCTGGGGGCCATCACCACCACCGAGGTCTTCCTCGACCAGCTGAACGACGGTGGCGGGGACATCATCAACATCTCCTCGGTCGCCGGCCGCACCGCCCGGGCCGGCAACGGGGTCTACGCCGCCACCAAGTGGGGCATGAACGGCTGGTCGGAGTCCCTGCGCCAAGAGCTGCTGCCCGATGTCCGCGTCACGCTGATCGAGCCCGGCATCGTGGCCACCGAGCTGTCGACCCACATCACCCACGAGGAGACCCGGCAGGGTGTCCAGCAGGCCTACGACGTCGCCGAGGTCACCGCCGACGACGTCGCCGAGATCATCGCCTTCACCCTCGCCCGCCCGCGGCGCCTCGCCATCAACGAGATCCTCCTGCGCCCCGCCGGCCAGGCCTGATCTCTCGACTTCCACCTACTCATCTAGGAGCCATCCATGGACAAGCGCACTCTCGGTACCAGCGGCCTGGAGGTCTCGGCCATCGGCTTCGGGGCCATGGGCCTCAGCCACGGCCTCGGCCCAGCCGTCGACGACGAGCACGGCATCACCGTGCTGCGTGCCGCGATCGACCTCGGTGTCACCTTCGTCGACACCGCCCAGGTCTACGGCCCCTTCACCAACGAGACCCTCGTCGGCAAGGCCCTCGCACCGGTTCGCGACCAGGTCGTCATCGCCACCAAGTTCGGCTTTCCCCTCGACCCCAGCAGCCCGACCCCGCTGAACAGCCGGCCCGACCACATCCGCGCCACCGTCGACGGCTCCCTGCAGCGACTGCAGGTCGAGAAGATCGACCTCCTCTACCAGCACCGCGTCGACCCCGACGTCCCCATCGAGGACGTCGCCGGGACGGTCAAGGAGCTCATCGACGCCGGCAAGGTCGGCCACTTCGGGCTGTCCGAGGCCGGGGTCGACGTCATCCGCCGCGCGCACGCCGTCCAGCCCGTGACCGCGCTGCAGAGTGAGTACTCGCTGTTCTGGCGCGAGCCCGAGGCGGAGATCCTGCCCACCCTGATCGAGCTCGGCATCGGCTTCGTCCCGTTCAGCCCGCTCGGCAAAGGGTTCCTCACCGGCGCCATCGACAGCGCCACCCCGTTCCCCGAGGGAGACATCCGCAACACCCTGCCCCGCTTCACCGAGCAGGCCCGGCTCGACAACCAGGCACTCGTCGAGCTGGTCGCCGCCGTCGCGGCCCGCAACGACGCCACCCCCGCCCAGGTCGCCCTGGCCTGGCTTCTCGCCCAGCACCCCACGATCGTCCCGATCCCCGGCACCACCAAGGTCCACCGGCTGCAGGAGAACACCGCCGCCGCCGACCTGCAACTGTCGCCGGCCGACCTCGACGAGCTCACCACCGCCGCCAAACAGATCGACCTCAGCGGCGATCGCTACCCCGCCGCCATGCAGCAGTGGATCAACCGCTGACCACCAACACTCACCACACAAGAAGGACCTCTCATGCCTGACGTGACCACCCTGACCCTCAACAACGGCGTCACCCTGCCCGCCCTCGGCCTCGGCGTCTTCCAGACCCCGCCCGATGAGACTCGGGACGCCGTCACCTCCGCCCTGGCCGCTGGCTACCGCCACATCGACACCGCCGCCGCCTACGGCAACGAGCGCCAGGTCGGCGAGGCCGTTGCCGCCTCCGACCTCGAGCGGTCCGAGGTCTTCATCGAGACCAAGATCTGGATCAGCGACTACGGCTACGACCAGACCCTCCACGGGTTCGAGAAGTCGGCCCGCAAGCTCGGTGTCGACCAGATCGACCTTCTGATCCTGCACCAGGCCCTGCCCTCGGAGTTCGACAAGACACTCGGCGCCTACAAGGCGCTGGAGAAGCTCCTGGCCGACGGCAAGGTGCGCGCCATCGGCGTCAGCAACTTCATGGTCGACCACCTCACCCGCCTCCTCGACGTCGCCACCGTCGTCCCTGCGGTCAACCAGATCGAGGTCCACCCCTACTTCCAGCAGCGCGAGGTCCAGGACTTCGGCAGTAAGCACGGGATCCTCACCCAGGCGTGGTCCCCCATCGGCGGCATCACCTTCTACCGCGACAGCCAGCACACCAGCACCCTCGAAGACCCGGTCATCACCGACATCGCCGCCGCTCAGGGCGCCACCCCCGCCCAGGTGATGCTGCGCTGGCACCTCCAGCAGGGCCGCTCCGTCATCCCCAAGTCGACCAAGCCGCACCGCATCGCCGAGAACATCGACGTCTTCAACTTCGAGCTCACCACCCAGCAGATGAGCGCCATCGACGGCCTGGACACCGAGCAGCGCGGAGGACCCGAGCCCGAGGCCATCACCCTGGAGAACTTCGGCCGGCCGATCCCGGAGGACTGAGCTCTGGTCGGCATGGGTCTCCACCCCGACCTGAGCCGGCGGGCTCTTCTGCACCGCGGCGCCGTTCTCGGCGCCGCGGCTGCAGGGGGCGCGCTGCTCAGCTCCTGCACTTCACCACCACGAACGGACTCGGCAAGCACGCCGACCGCTGACCCGAAGGAGAGACCGACGACGACAGCGGAAGACTCTGCGCGGACGCTGCTGGCCTACTTCTCCCGACCCGGAGAGAACTACTACTACGGCGGTCGCCGTGACCTCGAGGTCGGCAACACCGAAGTCCTGGCCCGCATGATCGCCGACCTCATCGACTGCGACACCTACCGGATCGACGCGGCCGACCCCTACTCCTCGGACTACGACGCCACGGTCGGCCGCAACTCCCAGGAGCAGGACAACGACGCCCGACCAGCGATCGCCAACCCGATCCCGTCGATCGCGCAGTACGACACCGTGCTGGTGGGCAGCCCCATCTGGAACGTCAGGCCCCCGATGATCCTGAGCACTTTCCTCGATAGCCAGGACTTCACCGCCAAGACCGTGCACCCCTTCGTCACCTACGCCGTCAGCGGCCTGGGCCGCACTGAGGAGGTCTACGCCGCGGCCCTGCCCGGTGTCCAGCTAGGTCCCGGGCTCGCCGTCCAGGGCGAGGAGGTCGCCCAGCACCGGGACGACGTGGAAGCTTGGCTCCGCACATCCGGCCTCCTCAACACCTGACTGAGCACCAGCGAAGCAGCGGTTACGACTTTCCTTACTGGCTCAAGAGCCTCGCTGCGCTCGGCGGAGCCCTCCGGCTCCGCGTGTCCTCGCTGCGCTGCGGGCCGCTACGCCTGCGGGCTCAACTGGTCACGTCACGGGGTTGCGGTTCTGCCGGTGGGGTCGGCGACGACCCGATCACACAGGATCTGCACGACCCCGACCGGCATCAAGGGCGCTGCGCGGCGCTGCGCGATGACCTTCGGCCACCCTTGACCCCGGCCGGTGCCGAGCAACTGGGCTGGTCATCGGGCCGCCACCTCACTGGGGCCGCGGACCGGCTCAGTCCGTCATCGAACAGTGCTGGCGACAACTCGTCCGCGGACACATTCGGGACACACAAACGTCAGAACCGGTGGCAGACAGCTGCAGACGATGAGTGGTCCAAACCGCTGTTTTGAGCGTGAAACGCTCTCCGTGGACGTCCACGGACAGCACCGGTTTGCTCTTTCAAGGCGGCAGCGCGGGTTCGAATCCCGTTGGGGATGCCACAGCGATGGCCGACTCACCAGGCTCGACGTTCCAGAGTCGCATCGCCGATCTGTGCTCCTTCCCCGAGTTGGGCACATCGTGGGCACAGCGAGGCTGCCCGCGCCGGCGAGGAGTGCGGACGGCAAGACCGGTCCACCATCGCGGCCGGCCCGACCTGGCGGCGACGCGCCGACCAGCGGGCGGCAGTGCTGGGTGAGACCTGGAACCGTTCCGCCGCCCGTCGCAGCAGCCAGCCAGCCAGCCATCCTCGACGACACACTGCGCCAGCCGGAGCCGACCAACCGGGGACAACGCAGCCACAGGGTGGGACACGACGACCTCCGAGAGACCGGAGTGCGTGACCTGACAACTCGCACTTCACTCGGAGGTCTTCGTCATGTCACCCAGCCACGCCGTCACCGACCTCTGTGGCCAGTACGACGAGCGGATGGAGTACGGCTCATGCGGTGGTTCACGTGCATTCTGCGACGACACGACTGGCACTCGACGTACGACCGTGAAGCGAAGATGACCTGGTGGGAGTGTCGTCGTTGCGGTGCGACCAAGCGCGGCTCAGGCACCGATCCGACGGTCAAGGGGATGTTCTGGGGGCTGGGATGAGCGACCGCTTCGCTCCACCGGGCACTAGGCCCCGGGCTTGACCTGTCCAACCTTGCCCCAAGGGTCCGCTCGTTCCTGAGCTCTCGATGCTTCGCACCCCATGTGCCGAGCATCGGTCGGCTCGCGTGCGTCCCGCACGAGGGTCGGCCACTGAGGTGCTCCGTACGAGGGTCCTGCCGTCAGGGGAGTTGATCTCTGCCTGCTTCCCGCAGAGGGATGCGCTTGTGGCTGACCGGTGACTACGAGCTTCCGCGCCCGGGTGCTCGCAGCAGCGCATGAGCGTGACCCCGAGCACTGCACCCTAGCGTTTTCGGAATACCCCAGGGGGGTACCTGGTTGGGAGTCGCATGAGAGCAACCGGACCAGGAGACGATGTGGTGGCGGCGACGGGCAGCCGCGGCGGGTTGGTGCCGCTGCTGGTGATCGTGACGGCGCAGCTGATGGTGGTGCTGGATGACTCGGTCGTCAACATCGCGCTGCCCACCATCCAGCGTGAGCTGAGCATCAGGGCCGTGCACCTGCCCTGGGTGGTCAACGGCTACATCGTAGCCTTCGGCGCACTGCTGCTGCTCGGCGGTCGTCTGGGCGATGTGTGGGGCCGCCGCAAGACCCTCCAGCTCGGCGTCGCGGTCTTCCTCGCTGCCTCACTCGCTGGCGGCCTCGGCCTCAACGCCGGGATGCTCGTCGCTGCCCGTGCCCTGCAGGGTGTGGGAGCGGCCCTGACCGCACCGAACGCGTTGGCCCTGGTCGCCACCACTTGCACCGACCGCAAGGCCCGCGACGCGGCGTTGTCGCTGTACGGGGCCATGTCGGGCCTCGGCATCGTCGTCGGCCTCCTCGCCGGCGGACTGCTGACCAGCACCCTGGGCTGGCGGTGGGTGTTCTTCATCAACATCCCGATCGGTCTGCTCGTCCTGCTCGGCAGCCGCACCCTGGTCGCCGCCGAGCCTCACCGAGGCCGGCTCGGCGTGGCTGACGCGGTGCTCGGCACCGGCGGCATGGTGGCCCTGGTCTACGCGATCACCAGGTTCGGGGAGGACGGCATCACCTCGGCCGCCGGGCTGATCCTGCTGGTCGTCGCGGCGGCCCTGCTGGTGCTGTTCGTGAGGAACCAAGCGCGCAGCCGTAGCCCGCTGGTGCCGCTGAGCTTGTTCGCCGACCGGAACCGAGCGGGCGCCTACCTCACCATGCTGCTCCTGGCGATCGGGCCGATGGGCACCTTCTACGTCATCACCCTGTACCTGCAGCAGGTCCTCCAGCTCAGTCCGCTGCAGACCGGCGCCGCCTGGCTGCCGTTCGCTGCCGGCATCGTGCTCGGCGCCGGACTGGCTCCCAGGCTGCTGCTGCGGACCGGACCCCGAAGCGTCGCGGCACTGGGCGCGCTGCTCAGCGCAGCGGCCGCCTGGTGGTTCTCCACCGCCATCGTGAGCGCCAGCCACTGGCTGCACCTGGCTCCGGCCATGCTCGTTCTCGCCCTCGGGTTCGGGCTCGGCGTCATCGCCCTCACCCAGGCCGCGGTCGGCCGCATCGCGCCCGACCGGGCCGGGACCGCCTCGGCGCTGCTCAACTCGGCCCAACAGATCGGCGTCGCCGTCGGCCTGGCGCTGCTGGCCGGCATCGCGGCCTCCACCACCGCCGGAGCCAGCGACCCGACGACCGCCGAGGCCCTGGTCACCGGGTACCGCAGCGCTCTGACCGCCGCAGCCGGACTCCTGGCCCTCGCAGCGGCGGTCGCGGTGATCACGCTCCGCACCGACCCCACCCACCCGGACCACGCGGACGGCGACATGGACCCCGCCACCACGGCCACCCAGCCGGCCGCGACGACCCACCACCCGAGCTGACGACCACCTCCACCGACCTCGCCGGAAGGACCGACCCGATGAGCACCCATCAGCATCCCGAACACCAGCACCACTCGACGGAACAGCCGCAGGGTCGGGCCCTGACCCGGCTTGCCGTGTCCGCGACCCTGCACTGCCTCACCGGCTGCGCCATCGGCGAAGTGCTCGGCATGGTCCTCGGCACCTGGTGGGGCTGGTCGAACGGCGCCACCATCGCCCTCGCCGTCGCGCTGGCCTTCCTCTTCGGCTACGCGCTCACCATCTGGCCCGTGCTGCGCTCAGGCCTGCCGCTGAAGACCGCCATCACCGTGGCGCTCGCCGCCGACACCGTCTCCATCCTCACCATGGAGGTCGTGGACAACGCGATCATGCTCGCCGTTCCCGGCGCCATGGAGGCCGGGCTGACCAACCCGCTCTTCTGGGGCAGCCTGACCGCCGCCTTGCTGATCGCCTTTGCCGTCACCGTCCCGGTCAACCGCGCCATGATCGGCCGCGGCAGAGGGCACGCCGTCGTCCACCAGTACCACCGCTGACCTGCCGTCCCCACCGCCCACGCCCGGGCCGCTACACGGTCGGCTGGCGACACGGGCCGCTCAGCCAGCCGCCTCTCGATGGGGTATCTGGTCGGTGCCGACGCGTTGGTCTGCCAGGCTCCTGCCATGCCGGTCCCTCCCGCGTCCAGCACCCAGCCGATGGCCGACGCTGCGCTGAGAGGCGTACTCCTCGGGATGAGCGTCGTTGCGGCTGCCACCGGTGTCTCGGTCGCAGCTCGCGGCGCAGGTGCGATACCCGGCGGCACCACAGGTGCGGCCAGCAACGACAGCGTCATGCGCTTCTACGCGGTCTGGTGGGCGGCGCAAGCGCCCTCGCTCTGGCGGCTGTCTCGCAGTCCGAACCTGCCTCGAAACCACCTGGACGCGGTATGTCTCACGACCTTCCTCGGCGGACTGGCGCGGCTCGCGTCCCTCCGCCAGGTCGGTGCGCCCCACCCGCTCTTCCGGGCGCTGACCGTGAGCGAACTCTTGCTGCCACCGGCGCTGATGATCCTGCGCCGCCGCCTGCCCGACTAGCTCCTCGTCGGGCAGGCCAACTCCCACGTGACTGCCGGTCGCAGTGCGCCGCACGACGGTCGTCCACTGACGTGGTCCGCACGAGGGTCGGCCCGCGGCATGATGCCGCTCGCCGGCGGGCTTCTCGTGCACCGCAGCCGCCTGGAGCGAAGGCGGTCGTCGGCCTTCGCATCCGACGAGCCAGCGCCGGCCGAACCGGTCGATGACCTGTCCGTCGTGGGCACCCCACGGCCTCAGCGCCGCCCGGCCGCCAGCGGGCTCGAACGAGCCCGAGGCCAGCTCGCCGCCGTCATCCGCGTGCTCGACGGAGGCCACGAGTGCGAGGACGTCGTCACCCAGCTCGCCCCAGTCAGCCGAGCCCTCGACCGCGCTGAGACATCACAGACGTTGCCCCCGTTCTCAGCCCACGAGTTCGCATCTCGAGATTCCCGCCAGATCCCCGTCGGCACGTCACCGAGTGACGGCGGCCGTCCGGCTGCCGCACCCGTGGCGCAGGGTGCACGCGCGTCACCGGCCCAGGGAGGCGTAGAAGGCCTCCGCCTCCTCCAGCGCCGCTGCTTCCAGCTCGGCCGCGGACGCCTCCTGCATGGCGACCGCGGCCTGGTCGTACCGGGCGATGACCTCGACGATCCGCGCCGCCCCCGGCCAGGGCCTCGACCACGAGCGGACCCGCGATCACCGCGGCGACAGTGGCCAGCGCGACCACGCCGATGGCCACCTGCGCCTTGGTCCCGGCGGCCTCGATGTCGTCCTTCCACGACGCGTACCTGCGCAACGCCGCCACCAGGTGGAGCCGAGCCCGCATGAGGTCGGTCGTGGCCGCGCGGATGTCGCCCGCTGGGAGGTCGGAGTCGACCCGCAGGCAGGCTCCGTACGCGTTGGTCCAGATGGTCGGCGGCGGGATCTCCTCGTTGAAGAGACGGTTCCTCCAGTACCCAGCGAAGCCGGTCAGCGACGGGGTGGTCATCAGAGCGGCCTCGGCTCGGTGCTCGCTCTCGTAGAGCTCGAGCTGGCTGCGGACGCGCTGCAACGCTGACCGGAGCGCCGCGAGCGCTGCTTGTCGCTCCTGCTGCTCCCGCTGCGTTGGTGGAGGCACGACCGCCAGGAGCACGCTCCCGTGCTCGCCGCCGTCGTCCGCCAGGGCCGCGGCGCAGTCGCCGCACGGGGGTCGGGAGACGGCGACAGCCTTGAGCACGTCGTCGCCCGACATCAGCCGCTGCTCGGCGTCACCGGGCGCGCCATGGCCGACGCGAACCCCGGATCGTTCCAGTTGCCGCTGGCCGTCCAGTGGTACTTCGTGACCCCGGGCTCGTCAGGGTCGACGACCGCGCCGACGGCGACGGTCTTCCAGCTGCGCAGCACCGCCGACGTCGCGGCACTCTGGGTGGCGTACGCCAGCTGCAGCAGCCCGACGCAGTCCGCGAGCACGGCTGGGTTGGCGACATGGGCGGCGTCGGGGCCGGTCGGCCCACCGGGCGGGTCCTCGACCCTCTGCACCTCCAGCGACCCTCGTCCAGCCGCCACCAGCTGCCGAGCGGCCCCGTTGCCGACGGACCGTTGCAGGGCGATCAGGGCCTCCACGGAGCAGGGGGCGGGGGCCGGAGGAACGGGGCGCGCAGAAGCCCGCACCGGCTCAGCAGCACGGGGGGCGTTCGAGGGTTCCAGGTGGAGCTGCCCCACGTGATGAGCCTGGAGCCGGGAGGGGATCGCCGGCAGGACTGGGACTGCGCCCTGCCCTTCCGGAGCGCAGGCGTGCCCGATCGGCCCTCCGGAGCGGTCGTACGGTCGAGCGGGACACGTTCCTCGAGCCAGCAGAGCAGGCTCCCCACCCCGAGTGGGAGACCGTCAGGGAGTGCTTCGTCGCCAACCTCCGGCTGGCCGTCGGCAGCGACACCGACGACCCCCGCTCCATCGGGCTCCCTGCAGAGCTCGCGCTCGCCAGTCCGAGGTTCCAGCTGCTGTGGGCCAGGCACGAGGTGCGCGCCCCGCGCGGGTACCGATCCGGGTCGACCACCCCCAGATCAGTGAGATGGTCTCGACCGGGAGCGCCTCGCCATCGCCGGCACCCAGGACGTGAGCATCGTCATCGACCACCCTGACGCCGGCCCGAGCGACGCCGAGAAGCTGGCCCTGCTCGCCCTCCGCGAGCCTGCCGACCACCAGCACCGACCACCAGCAGTCCAGGCAGGCCTGAAGCCCGTCGAGATCGACGGGGTGCTCCGGCCGGCCGGTCCACCCGTCACGGGGAGGCCGAGATCAGCAGCCGGTGCTGCTGCGGCGCCTCGCCCCGGTCCGCCAGCCGCGCGGCGACCCGGCGGACGGCTTCCACCAGGTAGGGCTGCCGGCGGGAGTGCGCGAGGGCGTTCGGTGAGCTGGGGCCGTGACGCTCGAGCATGTCGGCGATCCGTTCCTCGACCGGCATCAGACGTCCACCCGGGCCGACCGTCTGGTCGGCCACGGTCAGCGCGTCGGACAGCTCGTCCTCGGAGAACGTGAACTCGGCCAACGAGGGCTCGAGCGTGCGCACCGCCGCGACAAACCGGCTGCCGGAGTGGTGGGCGACCAGGTCCTGGACCTGCTGCGGCCAGCCGGACCGGCGCAGGTGCCGGGCACCGTCGACCGGGTGGAAGCCGGTCTGCTGCACGCCCAGGCTGTAGCCGATGTCGTGCAGCCACGCGGCGGCGACCAGAACCTCCCGGTCGCCCGCGTCGACGGTGACGGCCAGCAGCTCGGCCCGCTCCGCCACGGCTGCGGAGTGCGCCAGCCGCTCGGGATCACCACTCAGCAGCTGCCGGGCCAGGTCGGCGGCCGCCCCGACCAGCGTGCTGCCGGGAGCCGCGCTGTCGTCTGCTCGCCCCATCCCCCGATCCTGGCCCGCAGGCCCGCTGCAGGACAAGGCGGGCTCGTCCGTCCGCTCACGCCGTCGGCTGCCGCTCGGCGTCGGACCGCAGGACGCAGAACTCGTTGCCCTCGGGGTCGGCGAGCACCGCCCAGCCGGTGGCGGGGCCGTGCCGGTCGCGCTGGTCGTCGACCAGCGTGGCGCCGGCGGCGAGCAGCCGCTCGACCTCCTCGTCGCGGCTCCGGTCGGTGGGCCGCAGGTCGAGGTGCAGACGGTTCTTCCCGCTCTTGCGGTCAGGCACCTCGATGAACAGCAGGTGGTGGCCGCCGTCGCGCCGCTGGATCATGCACTCCTCGTCGCCGGCCTCGTTCGGGTCGCCCGGCAGGTCGGTGTAGTCCAGCACCTGCTTCCACCAGGCGGAGAGGCGGTGGGCATCGGCGCAGTCGACGGTGGTGTGGGAGATGTGGCTGGTCATCACGCCATCCTCGACCACCGACCGACCCACCGCCGGGTGGTGCCGCGGGCGCCGGTGCTCCCGCGCGGGAGCTCAGAACCCGGGTGGCTCGACGTAGGCGCCCCACTCGCGCAGGAGCACGCCGCACATCTCACCGAGGGTCGCCTCGGCCCGGGCGGCCTCGAGCAGCGGCGGCACCAGGTTGCCGGTCCCGCGGGCCGCCTCCAGCAGGCCAGCCAGGGCGGCGTCCACCTGCGTGGAGTCCCGGCGGGCACGGCGCTCGGCCAGCACACGACGCTGCTCCGCCTCCACCTCCGCCCCGATCCGCAGGGTGTCCGGGACCGCGGTGACCGACGCGACGTGGCTGTTCACCCCCACCACCCGCTTGCGCCCCTCCTCCAGCTGCAGCTGGTAGCGGTAGGCCGAGGCGGCGATCTCGCTGGTGAACCAGCCCTCCTCGACGCCCTGCAGCAACCCCGACGTCATCGGGCCGACCGGGTGCCGCCCGCTGGGCACCGCCCGCTCCCCCATCGCGAGGACGGTGCGGAACACCTGCTCGGCCTCCGCCTCCAACCGGTCGGTGAGCGCCTCGACGTACCAGGAGCCGCCGAGCGGGTCGACCACGTTCGTCACCCCGGTCTCCTCGGCGATCACCTGCTGGGTCCGCAGCGCCATCTCCGCCGACTGCTCCGTCGGCAGGGCGAGGGTCTCGTCGAGGGCGTTGGTGTGCAGCGAGCTCGTCCCGCCCAGCACCGCGGACAGCGCCTCGAGCGCCGTCCGGGTGACGTTGTTGTACGGCTGCTGCGCCGTGAGCGAGACGCCCGCGGTCTGGGTGTGGAAGCGCAGCCGCTGGGCTCGGGCGGTGGTCGCGCCGTACCGGTCCCGCAGCCAGCGCGCCCAGATCCGTCGAGCGGCACGGAACTTGGCGATCTCCTCGAAGAAGTCGATGTGGGCGTCGAAGAAGAAGCTCAGGCCGGGCGCGAAGTGGTCGACGTCCAGCCCCCGCGAGAGCCCCAGCTCGACGTAGCCGAAGCCGTCGGCCAACGTGTACGCCAGCTCCTGCACAGCCGTCGAACCGGCCTCCCGGATGTGGTAGCCGGAGACGCTGAGCGGCTTGTAGGCCGGCATCGTCGCGGTGCAGTACTCCATCAGGTCGCCGATGAGCCGCAGGTGCGGCCCGGGTGCGAACAGCCACTCCTTCTGGGCGATGTACTCCTTGTAGATGTCGGTCTGCAGGGTGCCGTCCAGCCTGGACACGTCGACGCCCTGGCGCTCGGCGGCGACGAGGTAGAGGCAGAACACCGGGACGGCCGGACCGGAGATCGTCATCGACGTCGTCACCGCTGCCAGGTCGATCCCCGCGAACAGCTGCTCCAGGTCCTCCGCGGAGTCCACCGCGACGCCGCAGTGGCCGACCTCGCCCAGTGCGCGCGGGTCGTCGGAGTCCAGACCCATCAGCGTCGGCATGTCGAAGGCGACGCTCAGTCCCCCACCGCCACCGGCCAGCAGGGTGCGGTAGCGCTCGTTGGTCTGCCGGGCGCTGCCGAAGCCGGCGAACTGGCGGATGGTCCAGGGCCGGCCCCGGTAGCCGGTCGGGTGCAGCCCGCGGGTGAACGGGAACTCCCCCGGCCAGCCGATCCGCTCCATCCGCGGATCGACACCGTCCTCGGGCGGACCGTAGACCGGGTCGACCTCGGCGCCGGACAGCGTGGTGGCGTCGTCGTCCCGCACCGCGCCGCGCGTCTGCGCGGCCCGGTAGGCCCCGGCCCAGCGGGCGCGGCCGGCCGCGTCGTCGCTCGCCCCGCCGGGACCACCCGGCGGTGGGGCACCCGCCATGCCGTCGATCCTAGGACGCCGGACGACGACCGCCCAGCGCCGGCAGGACCCCCCTGGTTCTCGTACTGTCCAGGTCGGGCGCCCGCCGCTAGCCTGCGGGGCAGGAGGCGGACATGCGGATCGCGGACATCCTCAGCACCAAGGGCGCCGACGTGGTGCACATCGGTCCCGACGCCCCGGTGCGCGCCCTGGTGGCCCTGCTCCGCGAGCACAACCTGGGTGCCGTCGTGGTCTCGGCGGACGGCCGGACCATCACCGGCATCGTCTCCGAGCGCGACGTGGTCCGCCGGCTGGCTGACGGCGTCGACGTCCTCGACCAGCCGGTCTCGGCCCTGATGAGCACCGACGTGCACCGGGGGACGCCGCAGGACTCGGTCCGCTCGGTGATGGCCACCATGACCGGACGCCGCATCCGGCACGTCCCGGTGGTGGACGAGCAGGACCGGCTCGTGGGCATCGTCAGCATCGGCGACGTGGTGAAGTCCCAGATCTCGGAGCTGGAGTTCGAGCGCGACCAGCTGGAGGACTACGTCGCCGGCGGGAGCCGCTGAGAAGTTCCCGGCAGCCGGGGGAATCAGTAGGACCGCGGCAGCCCGAGCGCGTGCTGGGCGACGTAGTTCAAGATCATCTCCCGGCTGACCGGGGCGATCCGGAGCAGCCGGGCCAGGCCCCACAGCGGGATCAGCCCGTACTCGGTGGAGACGCCATTGCCGCCGTGCGCCTGGATGGCCGCGTCGAGTGCGCCCAGCGCCGCCTCGGCCGCCGCGTACTTGGCCATGTTCGCGGCCTCGGCGGCCGGCTCCCCGGAGTCGTGCAGCCAGGCCGCCTTGGCGGTCATCAGCGCAGCGAGCTCGATCTCGATCTTGGCCTGGGCCAGCGGGTGCGCGACGCCCTGGTGCGCGCCGACCGGCGTCCCCCACACCGAGCGCTCGCTGACGTAGCGGCTGGCCCGACCGAGCGCGTAGCGGCCGATCCCCACGCAGAGCGCCGCCCCGGTGACGCGCTCGGGGTTGAGCCCGGCGAAGACCTGCCGGAACCCGGCCCCTGCGGTGCCGAGCAGCCGCCCGGGCCCGACCCGGACGCCGTCGAAGAAGAGCGTGAACTGCCGCTCGGGCAGCGCCACCGAGACGGGCAGCGGCTGGGCGACCAGGCCCGGCGCGTCGGCGTCCACCACGAACAGCGACAGCGCGGCGTCGCCGGTGGCCTCGTCGGTCCCGGTCCGGGCCACGACCAGGACCGCGTCCGCCTCGTCGACGCCGGAGATGTAGTACTTCTGCCCCTCCAGCCGCCAGCCGTCGCCGTCCGGCACCGCCGTGGTGGCCAGGCGGTGGGTGTTGGAGCCGGCGTCGGGCTCGGTGATCGCGAAGACGATCTTGGTCGTCCCGTCCGCCAGGCCCGGCAGCCACCGCTGACGTTGCTCGTCGGTGCCGAAGCGGGTGATCATCTCCGCCGCGATGGCGGTGTTCACGATCATCAGCAGCAGCGGGCAGCCCTGGGCTGCGGACTCCTCGCAGACGATCGCCAGCTCGGTCAACCCGCCGCCGCCGCCACCGTAGGCCTCGGGGATGCTGGCGCCGAGGTACCCGTAGCGGCCCAGCGCCTGCCACAGCTCGGTGGGGAACTCCCGCGCCTCGGCCTTGCGCGCGTAGTAGGCCCCGCCGAAGTCGGCGGCGATCTCGGCCACCGCCCGCCGCAGCTCGGCGTGCTCGTCGACGACCGCGAAATCCATGCCGCACCTGCTCTCCGACTCGGCCCGAGACGGCGGAGCACCGGCGCCGGCACCGGTCCGGCGGTGCCCCGTCGCACCCACCGCGACTGTAGCGCCGCCGCCACCCTTGACGGCCGTCCCGACGTGGCTGAGGGTGGAGCCACCGGCGTCCGGCCTCGTCGGCCGCCGGGACCGCCGACCCTGCGAGGGTCGACGGAGGACGGAGAGGCTCGCCATGCACCTCGGCGCGGACGTCACCCGGTGACGGTGCTGACCAGCCGGCTGGACACCGCCGGCGAGGAGTACGCGCGCAACCGGGCCGCCCTGCTGGCCCAGGTCGAGGCGCTGCAGGCGGCCTGCGGCGAGGCGGTGGCTGGCGGCGGCGAGGCCTACGTGGCCCGGCACCGCGCACGTGGCCGGCTGCTGGCCCGGGAGCGGATCGAGCTGCTGCTGGACCCCGACTCCGCGTTCCTCGAGCTCTCCACCCTGGCCGGCTGGGGTACCGAGTTCACCACGGGTGCGGGGATCATCACCGGCGTCGGCGTGGTCAGCGGCACCGAGTGCGTGGTGGTCGCCCACGACCCCACCGTGCGCGGCGGGACGATGAACCCCTGGACCCTGCGCAAGAACCTCCGGGCCCTGGAGATCGCCCGGGTCAACCGGCTCCCGGTCGTCTACCTGGTGGAGTCCGGCGGCGCCGACCTGGCCAGCCAGGCCGAGCTGTTCGTCCCCTTCGGCCGGGTCTTCGCCGAGCTGACCGCCCTGTCCGCAGCCGGGGTGCCGAGCCTCGCCCTGGTGTTCGGCGGCGCCACCGCCGGCGGGGCGTACGTGCCGGCGATGTGCGACCACGCGGTGCTCGTCGACGAGCAGGCGCAGGTGTTCCTGGGCGGCCCGCCCCTGGTCAGGATGGCCACCGGTGAGGACGCCGACGCCGAGCAGCTGGGCGGCGCCGCCATGCACGCCCGGGTGTCCGGGCTGGCCGACCAGCTGGCCGTCGACGAACGGGACGCCCTCCGGCTGGGCCGACGGGTGGTGGCCCGGTGGCACTGGCGCAAGGCCGGCCCCGGGCCGCGGCTCGCCCCGCGGCCGCCGCGCTACGACGCCGAGGAGATCCTCGGCGTCGTCTCCGCCGACCACCGCGTGCCCTTCGACCCGCGGGAGGTGCTGGCCCGGCTGGTCGACGACTCCGACCTCGACGAGTACAAGCCGCTCTACGGCACGTCACTGGTCACCGGCTGGGCCGCCCTGCACGGCCACGACGTCGGGGTGCTGGCCAACCACCGGGGTGTGCTGTTCGGCGAGGAGGCGCAGAAGGCCACCGAGTTCATCCTGCTGGCCAACCAGAGCGACACCCCGCTCGTCTTCCTGCAGAACACGACGGGCTACATGGTGGGCACCCGCTACGAGCAGGCCGGGATCATCAAGGACGGCGCCAAGATGATCAACGCCGTGGCCAACAGCACGGTCCCGCACCTGACCGTGCAGATGGCCGCCTCCTTCGGCGCCGGGAACTACGGGATGGCCGGCCGCGCGTTCGACCCCCGGTTCGTCTTCAGCTGGCCCGGCATGCGGCAGGCGGTGATGGGCGCGACGCAGCTCGCCGGGGTGCTCTCCCTGGTCGCCCGCGCCTCGGCCGAGGCCCGCGGCCGGCCCTTCGACGAACAGGCCGACGAGGAGCGCCGGCACGCCGTCGAGGCGCAGATCGACGCCGAGTCGCACGCCTTCGCCATGTCCGGCCGGGTGTACGACGACGGCGTGCTCGACCCGCGGGACACCCGCGACGCCCTCGGCGTGGCGCTGTCGGCGACCTGCTCCGCCCCCGTCACCGGCCGCCGCGGGTTCGGCGTGTTCCGGATGTGAGCGGCCCGGGCGTGCCGCCGAGGACGCCGATCCGCACCCTGCTGGTGGCCAACCGCGGCGAGATCGCCTGCCGGGTGCTGCGCACCGCCCGGGCGATGGGGATGCGCACGGTCGCGGTCTTCTCCGACGTCGATGCGGACGCCCCGCACGTCGACCAGGCCGACCTGGCCGTCCGGCTGCCCGGGGTGGCCGCCGCGGACACCTACCTGCGCGGCGATTTGCTGGTCGAGGCCGCCCTGCGCACCGGCGCCGACGCCGTCCACCCGGGCTACGGCTTCCTGTCCGAGAACGCCGACTTCGTCCGGCAGGTCACCGCGGCCGGGTTGGTGTTCGTCGGGCCGTCCGCCGACGTCGTCGCCGCGATGGGCACCAAGATCGAGGCCAAGGCCCGGATGGCCGCAGCCGGGGTGCCGGTGCTCCCCGGGGCGGCGGTGACCGACGACGCCGACCTCACCGCCCTGGGGGCCGACGTCGGCTACCCGCTGCTGGTCAAGGCCTCGGCCGGGGGCGGCGGCCGCGGCATGCGGGTGGTCGCCCGTCCCGCCGAGCTGGCCGACGCGGTGGCCGCGGCCCGACGCGAGGCGGCGTCCGCGTTCGGCGACGACACCGTGTTCCTGGAGCGCTACCTGACCGACCCGCGGCACGTGGAGGTGCAGATCTTCGGTGACGCCGCCGGCACGGTCGTCTCCCTGTTCGAGCGGGAGTGCTCGGTGCAGCGCCGCTTCCAGAAGGTGCTGGAGGAGGCGCCCTCCCCAGCGGTGACGCCGGAGCTCCGGGAGCGGCTCGGCGACGCCGCGACCGCCGCCGGTCGCGCCCTGGGCTACGTGGGGGCCGGCACCGTCGAGTTCGTCCTGGACACCGGGGGGAGCTTCCACTTCCTCGAGGTCAACACCCGGTTGCAGGTGGAGCACCCGGTCACCGAGCTGGTCACCGGGCTGGACCTGGTCCGGCTGCAGCTGCTGGTCGCCCAGGGCGAGCCGCTGCCGGCCGAGGTCCGCACCGCCCGGCTGTCCGGGCACGCCATCGAGGTGCGGCTCTACGCCGAGGACCCGGCCGCCGGCTTCCGCCCCACCGCCGGCCGGCTCCGGGCCTTCTCCGTCTCCGGACCGGTCCGCGTCGACGCCGGGGTCACCGCCGGGCAGGTGGTCGGCACCTCCTACGACGCGATGCTGGCCAAGGTCGTCGCCCACGCGCCCACCCGCGACGAGGCGGCCGCCGTGCTGGCCGCCGCCCTCCGCGCCAGCCGCATCGCCGGGCCGGGGACCAACCGCGACCTGCTGGTCGCGGTGCTCACCGAGCCCGAGTTCCTGGCCGCCGGCACCGACACCGGCTACCTGGACCGGCACCCGCCGTCGGTCCTGCTGGCACCCGACCCGGCGTTCCGCGTCGACGCCGTCACCGCGGCCGTCCTCGCGCTCCGCGAGCACCGGCGGGCGCACGCCCTCGTCCAGCGCTCGATCACCGCCGGCTGGCGCAACGTCGTCTCGGCCGACCCGCTGGTCCGGCTGGCCACGACGGACGCGACGGTGCTCGACGTCCGCTACCGGGTCACCGCCGACGAGGTCCGGGTGCGGCTGGACGAGGGACCCCTCGGCCCGCCCGTCCGGACCGCCGTCGCCGCCGACGACGACGCCGGCTACCGGGTGACCCTCGAGCGTGACCGGCTGCGGCAGGGCTTCCACGTCGCCGTCGACGGGCCGCACCTGGACGTCAGCTCGACCGCCGGCTCACTCGACCTCCGCGTCGTCGACCTGCTGCCCGAGCCCGCCGGCACCGACGCCGCCGGCTCGCTCGCCGCCCCGATGCCCGGGCTGGTCGTCCGCACCGAGGTCGCCCCGGGAGCGTCGGTGGTGCTCGGCCAGCCGCTGCTGGTGCTGGAGGCGATGAAGATGGAGCACGTGGTCCGGGCACCCCACGACGGGGTGCTCGCCGGGCTGCTGGTCCGCGTCGGCGACCAGGTCGAGGTCGGGCAGCCGCTGGCCGTGCTCGGCGACGCGGAGGGAGGAAAGGCGTGACCACCACGGAGGTCGTCCGCTACGAGCGCCGCGGGCCGGTGGCCTGGGTGACCATCAACCGTCCAGAGGCCCGCAACGCCCTCGACCGGGCGGTCCGGGAGGGGCTGTTCGCGGCCACCGCGCGCTTCGACGGCGACCCGACGGCCGCGGTCCTGGTGCTGACCGGCGCCGGTGACGTCGCCTTCAGCGCCGGCGCCGACCTCAAGGAGATGGCCGCGGACGGGCTGACGGTGCCGCCGCCGGACTTCCTGCCCCAGTTCGGCCGCAACGCTGGCAGCGCCAAGCCGATCATCGCCGCGGTCAACGGGCTGGCCTACGCCGGCGGCTTCCTGCTGGTGCAGAGCTGCGACCTGGTGGTCGCCGCCGAGCACGCCGAGTTCGCGGTGCCGGAGGCCAAGGTCGGCCGGGGTGCTCCCTGGGCTGCCCCGCTGGCCTCGCTGATCCCGCCCAAGGCCGCCCTGCACCTGCTGCTGACCGGTGACCCGATCAGCGCCGCGCGGGCGCACGCGCTGGGCCTGGTCACCGAGGTGGTGCCCGCCGACCAGCTGCAGGACCGGGTGCAGGCCTGCGCCGAGCGGATCGCGGCCAACGCGCCGCTGTCGGTCCGGGCGGCCAAGCAGATGGTCCACGCCACCCGGGGGATGCCTCCGGCGGAGGCCTTCGCCGAGGCCGAGCGGATCTTCGCCCCCGTCTACCGCTCCGCCGACGCCCAGGAAGGCCCCCGCGCCTTCGCCGAGCACCGGACCCCCCGCTGGACAGGACGGTGACCATGACCTCCACCCCTCCCCCCGGCTCGCACGGCCGCCGGCCGGTCCGGATCGGCAACGCGTCCGGCTTCTACGGCGACCGGCTGGCCGCGGCGCAGGAGATGGTGCAGGGCGGTGACCTCGACGTCCTGACCGGGGACTACCTGGCCGAGCTCACCCTCTACCTGCTGCACAAGGCCCGGCTCAAGGATCCCGACGCCGGCTACGCCACCACGTTCCTCACCCAGCTGGAGACCGTGCTCGGCACCTGCCTGGACCGCGGGATCAAGATCGTCAGCAACGCGGGCGGCCTGAACCCCGGCGGGCTCGCCCGGGAGGTCCGGGCCCTGGCCGCGCGGCTGGGGCTGGCGGTCGCGGTGGCCCACGTGGACGGCGACGACCTCGTCGACGCCCTGCCGGGGCTGCTCGAGGCCGGCCACCCGCTGGCCCACCTGGACACCGGACAGCCACTGGCCGGGGCCGGCGTCACCCCGGTGACCGCCAACGCCTACCTGGGCGGTTGGCCGATCGTGGCCGCCCTGGCGGGCGGGGCGGACGTCGTGGTGACCGGTCGGGTGACCGACGCGTCCCTGGTCGTCGGTCCGGCCGCCTGGTGGCACGGCTGGCAGCCGGACGATCTCGACGCGCTGGCCGGCGCGGTCGCTGCCGGGCACGTGGTCGAGTGCGGCGCGCAGGCCACCGGTGGCAACTACGCCTTCTTCTCCGAGGTCACCGACCGCCGCTACCCCGGCTTCCCGATCGCGGAGGTGGCGGCGGACGGCAGCGCTGTCATCACCAAGCACCCCGGCACCGGCGGCCTGGTCTCGGTGGGCACGGTGACCGCCCAGCTGCTGTACGAGACGGCGGAGCCGGCCTACGCCGGGCCGGACGTGACCACCTGGTTCGACACCCTCCGGGTGGACCAGACCGGCCCCGACCGGGTGCGGGTCTCCGGCGCCCGCGGCACCCCGCCGACCGGCCAGGTGAAGGTGGCGCTCAACTACACCGGCGGCTACCGCAACACCATGACCATGGTGCTGACCGGCCTCGACCTCGAGGCCAAGGCGGCCGCGGCGGAGGAGCTGCTGTTCGACCTGCTGGGAGGCCGTGACACCTTCGACGAGGTCGACGTCCGGCTGCTGCGGGCCGACCGGCCGGACCCCCAGACCGAGGCCGAGGCGATGACCCACCTCGTCGTCACGGTCAAGGACGCCGACCCTGCCCGGGTGGGCCGGCGGTTCTCCAGCACGGTGCTCGAGCTGACGCTGGCCAGCTACCCCGGCTTCCACACCACCACGCCGCCCACCCGGGAGAGCGCCTACGGGGTCTACTGGCCCACCCTGGTGCCGGCCGCGAGGGTCCCGGCCCGGGTGGTCCTGCCGGACGGGTCGGCGGTGACCGTACCGGCCCCCGCCGGCGACCCGGACGCCGCCGGTCACCACCCCGCGCCGACGCCGGCGACCCTTCCGTGGGCCGCCCTCCCCGACGGCCCGACCGCGCTGGTGCCGCTGGGGCGCCTCGCCGGGGCGCGCTCGGGGGACAAGGGCGGCAACGCGAACGTCGGCTTCTGGACGCGGACCGATGACGCCTACGCCTGGCTGGACGCCTTCCTCACCGTCGACCGGTTGCGGGCCCTGCTGCCCGAGGCCGACGGTCTCGAGGTCCGGCGCTACCGGTTGCCGAACCTGCTGGCGCTGAACTTCGTCGTGGTCGGCCTGCTCGGCGAGGGCGTCGCCTCCTCGACCCGCCCGGACCCGCAAGCCAAGGCGCTGGGCGAGTTCCTGCGCTCCCGGCTGGTCCCGGTCCCCGTCGCGCTGCTGCCGCCCGGGCCCGCGGGCTGAGCCTGTCGGAGCCCGCGGCCTGAGCCCGTCGAAGGCCTTTCGACGAGCTCAGGGCGCGGGGCGGCCCGACGACCGCCCGAGGTCAGCTCTCCTGGGCAGGGGCGTGCCACGCCGCGCCCGGGGCGGTGTCGACCATGACCAGCAGCAGATTGTCCTTCTTGATCCCCACCTTGGCGACCTCGTCGGCCACGGCGGCCATGCCGCTCTGCTTCTGCTCGTCGCTGTAACCGGGCGAGGCGACGATCTCGATGAAGACGATGTCGGTGCGGTCGGCGTCGGGGAAGGTGCGCGAGTAGACCAGCTCCCCCTCCTCGTGCAGCCGGAACACCTGGAACAGGTCCTCGGGCGGCATGGCGAGCCCGGACACCAGGCCGGCGTGGACGGCGTCGCTGATCTGGCTCATCCGGGGCTGGAGCGCCCGGTGCATGTCGATGCGCACGTGCGGCATGACGGTCCTCCTGAGTTCGCCGGCGGACGACCGTCGTCCACCGCGCCGTCATTGTTACAGAAAGTAATAAGGATTCGGTCCGTCGCCCCGCCGTGGTCGCCAGCACCAGCACGTCGCCCCCTCGGCGCCCACCTGGCCCCCGCTCGAGCAGGGGCGTCCGGGATCTGCGGGGGCGGCGCCCGACCGGCCGGACCGGTCTGCGCGAGGGCCGGCCGGGTGCCAAGGGCACGATTTCCAGCCACCCCGTCCGGTGGGCTATAGTTTCGCGGGCACCCCGTGAGGGTGCAGCGAGTTGGGCCCAGCAAGGCCCCGTAGCGCAGTTGGTTAGCGCGCCGCCCTGTCACGGCGGAGGTCGCGGGTTCGAGTCCCGTCGGGGTCGCGAGAGCGGTGATGCATCCATCCGGAGTGTCACCGCTTCTGTGTTCGTCAGCCGGTGGTGGGAGCACTCTCCCACCAGCTGTCGGGCTTCGGCCAGGTAGCTCAGCTGGTAGCAGCGTTCGCCTGAAAAGTGAAAGGTCGCCGGTTCGAACCCGGCCCTGGCCACCCTCTCCTCCTCCCACCCGCGGCGCTCCCGCGGCCGGCCGGTCCCCGGGCTGGGTGCATCCAATCCCTGCCCGGGACCGGAATCCTCTGAGTCCACTGCCCTGCGCCGCTCTCGGTCAGGTCGAGCAGTCGGGGCCACGAGGAGAGGACACCACCAGTGAGCACAGGGGCCGATCAATGCCCCTGCTGGGTTCGGTGTCACGGCACGCGGTCGATTAGAGTGACCGCGACCGGCCACGGGAGCCGGTGAGATGCTCAGACCACGGAGGGAACCAGCGGTCGTGACCGTCACGCCGGACGACGACCTGAACGCTGTGGTCGAGGCCTTCGTCGCTGGGGACGAACGCGCCCTGGAGCGCCTCTACCGCCGGTTCTCAGCCCTCGTCTTCACCGTCGCCCTGCGCTCGCTCGGTGACGTGACCGAGGCCGAGGACGTGGTCCAGAAGGTCTTCGTGGCCGCGTGGACGGGTCGGCACACCTACAAACCCGACCGGGCGAACATCTCCGCCTGGTTGATGGGCATCACCCGCAACAAGGTCGCCGACACCCATGCCGCCCGCACCAAGCAGCGTCGGATCCAGAACGAGGTGGGGGCGAACCTGCCGCCCGACCCGGACACCCTGGACATCGCCGAGCGGCTGATCATCGCCGACGAGATCTCCAAGCTGGACGCCGTCCCCCAGAAGGTGCTGCGGATGGCGTTCTACGAGGACCTGACGCACGCCCAGATCGCCGAGCGGATGCAGCTGCCGCCCGGCACCGTCAAGAGCCACATCCGCCGCAGCCTGATCAAACTCCGACGCCGAATGGAGGTCTACACCAATGCATACGAACCCTGACCTCCTCGCCCTGCTGGCCCTCGGGGAAGACGTCGCCGCCGAAGAGGATCTCGTGCACATCTCCGGATGCCCTGACTGCCGGGCTGAACTCGCGGCCTACACGACCGCGGCCGGCGGCGCCCGGCGCGCCGGGGAGGCCACGCTGGTGGCACCCCGTCCCGAGGTCTGGCAGCAGATCAAGCACCAGCTGCAGCTGCACGACCCGGTGACCACCGCGCAGGACGCGGCGCCGCCGACCGACCCGCCCCTCGTCGCGGCCCGTTCCGCGAGCGGGCAGCCCGGTGAGCGCCGGCGGGTCCGGCTGGCCGCGTTCGTGCTGGCTGCCGCCCTCGCCCTGGCCGTCGGCATCGGCCTGGGCGCCAACCTCGACCGGGTGGGAGCCGGGCAGCGCGAGGTCGCCGCCGTCCCGCTGAACGCCCTGCCCGAGTGGTCGGGCTCATCGGGCCGCGCCGTGGTCGAGGAGGACCGCGACGGCAACCGCACGCTCGTCGTGACCGCCACCTTCCCCGAGCCCGCGACCGGGCCGCGGGAGGTCTGGATGACGACCAGCAGCGCCGACCCGATGATCGCCATGGGCTACCTGGACGACGAGGGCCGTGGCCGGTTCCCGATCGACCCGTCGATCGACCTGCAGCGGTTCCAGCTGGTCGACATCTCCCAGGAGCCGGCCGGCGACCAGAACTTCCGGCACTCCGGGGAGTCCGTCCTGCGCGGCAAGCTGCCGGTGTGACGTCCGGGTCGGCCGCGCTGTTCACCAAGCACGGCGACGGCGCCGACCCGGAGTTCTTCGCGGCTGAGGCCGCCGGGCTCGGCTGGCTCGCCGCCGCCGGACCCGGCGCCGCCGCGGTGGTGGCGGTGCAGGCCGTGCACGCCGACCGCCTGGTGCTCGAACGGCTGCACCCGGTCCCGATGACCCGGGCCGCGGCGCAGGCCTTCGGGACAGCGCTGGCCCGCACCCACGCCGCCGGGGCCGACGCCTTCGGTGCACCTCCACCCGGCCGCCCCGAGCGCGGCTGGATCGGCCGGCAGACCATGGCCATGGTGCCGACCCCGACCTGGGGCCGCTTCTACGCCGAGCAGCGGGTGCTGCCGTTCGCCCGCGCCGCCGCCCGTCGCGGCACGCTGGGCCCGGCCGGGCTGCAGGCCGTCGAACGGGTGGCGGAGCGCCTGGTGGCCGGGGACTTCGACGACGGCCGCCCGCCGGCCCGGCTGCACGGTGACCTCTGGTCCGGCAACGTGGTGCCCACCGCCTCCGGGGTGGTGCTGATCGACCCGGCTGCGCACGGCGGCCACGGGCTCACCGACGTGGCGATGCTGGCCCTGTTCGGCGCCCCGGAGCTGGCGGTCGTGCTGGACGCCTACGCGGCCGCTGCGGCCCTCGACGCCGGCTGGCGCGACCTGCTCGGCCTGCACCAGCTGCACCCGCTGCTCGTGCACGCGGTGAGTCACGGCGCCGCCTACGGCCGAGAAGCAGAACGGGCCGCCCGCCGCTACGTCGGCTGACCGACGGCGGGGACGACCCGGATCCTGCTGGGGCGACGACCTACTTGCGGATCGCCTTCAGCTTCGGCGTCTCCATCACGTCACCGACGATGGCGCTGGAGCGGCTGGGCAGCAGGTAGCGCGAGAACAGGTTCAGCAGCGTCTGCGCCCGGTTGCGGTTGCCCAGCAGGTAGACGATGTGCAGGAAGATCCAGCCCAGCCAGGCGAGCACGCCCTTGAGCTTGAGGCCCTGGGGCATCTGCAGCACGGCGTCACCCCGGCCGATCGTGGCCATCGTGCCCTTGTTGTGGTACTTGAACGTCTCGGTCTCCAGGCCGCGGTGCAGCCGGGCGATCTGGTCCGCGGCGAACTTGCCGGTCTGGATGGCGGGCTGCGCCAGCTGCGGCAGCGGGTTGTCCACGGTCAGGCTGGCGTCGCCGAGGGCGAACACGTTCTCGTAGCCGATCACCCGCAGGTCGGAGTTCACCTCGATGCGGCCACCCCGGCCGATCGGGATGCCCCAGTCGCGCAGCACGGGGCTGCCCGAGACGCCGGCCGCCCAGATGACGAGGTCCACCGGCAGCGTGGTGCCGTCCTTGAAGTCCACCCGGTCCGGGTGCACCTCGGTGATCGCGGTCTTGAGGCGGACGTCGACCCCGCGCTTGACCAGCTCCTTGAGCGCGTACTGGCGCAGCGAGTCCTCGAACGGCGCGAGCAGCGCATCGCCCATCTCGACCAGGACGACGTGCACGCGCGCCGGGTTGAGCTCGGGGTAGGTGGCGGGCAGCGCCTCGGTCTTGAGCTCGGCCAGCTGGCCGGCCATCTCCACCCCGGTCGCCCCGCCGCCCACGACGACGATGGTGAACGCCCCGGTGTTGGGGCTGGACATCCCGGCGATGATCTCCATCGAGCCGAAGATGGTGTCGCGGACCTTGAGGGCGTCGGCGCGGGTGTACATCGACATCGTGTACTCGGCCGCACCGGGGATGCCGAAGTGGTTGGTCGTGATGCCGGTCGCCAGGCAGAGGTAGTCGTAGCCGACCCGCACGCCGTCGTCGCAGAGCACCTCCTGCGCGTCGTGGTCGATGCCGGTGACGGTGGCCCGCCGGAAGCGGACACCCTGGTGCCGCGCCGCGAAGTAGCGGAGCGAGTAAGTCACGTCGCCGGCGTTCAGGCCCCCGGTCGCCACCTGGTAGAGCAGCGGCTGGAACGTGTTGTACGGGTGCCGGTTGATGAGGGTGACCCGGAAGCCCTCCTTGGCCAGCTCGGCCGTCGCGGACAGCCCGGCGAATCCTGCTCCGACGACAACGACATGCGGCATCTCAGTCACGTGCCCATTCAATCAGTGTCGGTGGCCGCACCCAAGCGGGCCCCGGCCGGACTGCCTGTGACGCTGGGCACCGGTCCGTAGGCCCGCACCCACCGGGCCGTGGTCGCGAGCACCGAGGCCCGGACGGCGGGCGCCGACAGCACCAGGTCGTGCACGCCCTCGGGGACCCGGACCAGCGTCACGTGCCGCCCGAGCCGGACCGCGCGCAGGGCGATCTGCTCGACGTCGAGCACCGTGTCGACGCCGCGCAGGCCCTCGTGCCACCTGCGCCCGAAGTCGCTCGCAGCCGAGGCGAGCACCAGCACCGGAGCCTCGATGTCCAGGCCCGCGGCCACCTGCTGGTGCCCCGCCAGGACCGCGCGCAGCCAGCCGGCCCGGACGGGCGGGCCGGGGCTGGACTTGAGGTCGGTGTCGTAGACCCACTCACCGCCGTGCTCGGTGTGCAGGACACGGGCGTAGAACCCGAGGTCGGGGGGCAGCCGCAGCACCGAGGTCGGGTTCCGGCTGCCGAGGGCTTCGACCAGCGGGCTCCCCAGGGTCCGGACCAGTGCGGAGCCCTGCAGGTCCAGCCAGGGGGAGTTGAGGACGAGGGCGTCCACCAGCCCCGGCCGGGCCGCCGCCCACAGGGCGCTGACCAGCCCGCCGGTCGAGTGGCCGACCACCACCAGCCCGTCGTGGTCCTCGGCCAGGACGGCCGCGGCCGCGTCCAGCTCCTCGAAGTACTCGCTGAGATCGGTGACGAACCCGCGCAGCTGGCCGACCCGGAGGCTGCGGCCGTACCGGCGCAGGTCGAGGGCGAAGAAGGCGTAGCCGAGGTCGGCGAACGCGTCGCCCAGGTGGGCCTGGAAGAAGTAGTCGTTCCATCCGTGCAGGTAGAGCACCGCCGGCCGGCGGTCGGCCACGGTCGCACCGACCCGGCGGACCAGGGTGGCCACCAGCTCGGTGTCCGCCGGCTCCCCCGGGGCGGGCGTCGCGCCGGCCAGCGGGAGGTCGGTGCTCTCGTAGCCCGGCAGCAGATCCGGGTGCCATGACCTCACGGACCCAGGGTGTCAGAGACCTCCTCGAGGACGGACCACGCACCGCTGGCGCGGGTTGACGCCGTCGGTCGCCGGGTAGGAACCGTTCAACGGCGAGGGGGGAAGGACGCAGATGAAGTTGAAGCAGCTCGAGGACCAGGTGGTCGTCGTGGTGGGGGCCTCCAGCGGCATCGGCCGGGAGAGTGCCCTGCGGTTCGCAGCCCGCGGTGCGAAGGTGGTCGTCGCGGCCCGCAGCGCCTCCGGTCTGACCAGCGTGGTGGAGGAGATCACGGCCGCCGGGGGCCAGGCGGTGCCGGTCGTCTGCGACGTCGCCGACCCGGCCCAGGTCCAGCAGGTGGCGGCGGTGGCCGAGGAGGCCTACGGCCGGGTGGACACCTGGGCGAACGTGGCGGCGACGACGGTGTTCGCGAAGTTCGAGGACACCACCCCGGAGGAATTCCGCCGGGTGGTGGAGGTCAACTACCTGGGGCAGGTGCACGGCATGCTGGCCGCGCTGCCGGCGCTGCGCCGGGCCGGCGGCGGCGCGCTGATCGCGGTCTCGTCGGTCGAGGCCCTGGTCTCGCTGCCCATGCACGCCGCCTACAGCGCGTCCAAGCACGCGGTCGAGGGAGCGGTGGACGCGCTGCGGCGGGAGCTGCGGGCCGAGCGCGCGCCCATCTCGGTCACCAGCATCAAGCCGGGCACGATCAACACCCCGTTCTTCGCCAACGGCCGGAACAAGATGGACGTGGCTCCCCAGGGGCCGCCGCCCTGGTACCAGCCGAAGGTGGTCGCCGACTGCCTGCTCTACGCAGCTGAGCACCCGGTCCGGGACCTCTACGCCGGCGGCGGCGGGCGGCAGATGGCCTTCAGCCAGACGCTGATGCCGCACCAGGTCGATCTGGTCCTGGGGCGGGTCGGCATCCCCGCCACCCGGACCCACCGGCCGGAGCCCGGCGGCTCCGAGGGGAACCTGTACACCTCCCGGGACGACGACCGGGTGCAGGGCGACTTCAGCGGACGAGCCCGCGGCTTCAGCCTCTACACCTGGGCCCGGCTGCACCGGCCGACGGCGATCGGGCTGGCGACGGCGGCGGCGATCACGGGTCCCGCCGCTCTCCGCCGGGCGCTCCGGGCGAACCGGGGCTGACCACCCGCCGAGAGGTGGAGGTCAGCAGGCCGTGGTCAGCGGACCAGGCGCCAGTTCACCGGGTAGCGGTAGAGCTCGTGCCGGTTCGCGGCCACGACCCCCGAGACGGCGAGCACGAAGGCCCCGATGACCACCACCGGGAGCAGGAGCGCGCCGACGACGACCACCGAGAGCAGACCGCACGCGGCGACCGCGAGGGTGTAGAGGATGGAGAAGTTGAGCGCCTCCAGGGCGTTCTCCTCCAGCCAGCGGCTGCGCCCCCGGAACACCAGGTGGACCACCAGCGGCCCCGCGAACCCGACGAACGGGATCGAGAGGTGCGCGAGCGAGCCCCAGAGCTTCTCCTCGCCCAGGTCCAGCGCTGCCCCGGCCGGTGGGCGGCCTGGCGACGACGGGTGGCCGGCGGGCGCAGCCGCGTGCGGCCGGCCCGACGGGGACTGGGCGTGCCAGAACGCGGGATCGGGGGAACCCGGGCCCGGGTGCTGCGGGGGAGCACCGGACGGCTCCGGGGGCTGCTGGCTCATGCCGTCAGGCTAGGCCCTCCGGTCGTCCGGTCAGGAGCCGCTATCCGGACTTGCGGAGGTCTCCGTAGACGTCCGGCGCATAGTCCTTGCCGTCGTCGTCGCTGCCGTCCTGCTCGGCCAGGTCGGCGTAGGCAGGAGGCACCTCGTGACCTTCCGAACCTCGGAGCTCAGCCGCCAACGAGCTGAAGTCCGTGTCGAACGCACGGTACTTGAGCTCCCGAGCAACCTTGGTCTGCTTTGCCTTTGCACGGCCGCGCCCCATGTCGGGTCGACCCCCTCGCCTTTGTCTGCCAGCGGCTCAGCCGCGGCTCAGGATGAATTCTGTCGTGGGCACGATGCTACCCAATGGCCACAACGGTGCAAACCACGGGGCGCACCTCGGGGAGCCGAGCCGCAAGGTCAGCGGCCCGCGTGCTCCCCGACGAGACTCACGGCGCCGGGAGTGCCCGGATCGGCCGCGCGGACACGGCCGCAGACCCAGCTGCGCAGGCCCCGTCCGGCCAGCAGCTCGACGGCGGGCGCCACCGACGCCTCCGGCAGCACCGCGACCATCCCGACGCCGAGGTTCAGCGTCGCCTCGAGGTCTGGTCGAGACACCGCGCCGACCTGCTGCACCAGCTCGAACACCGGGGGCAGGGACCAGCTGCTGCGCTCGATCTCCACCGAGCAGCCAGCCGGCACCACCCGGGCGAGGTTGTTCGCCAGACCGCCACCGGTGACGTGGCTCATCGCGTGCACCTCGACGGCGTCGACCAGGGCCAGGCAGTCGCGGGCGTACACCCGGGTCGGCTCCAGCAGCTCCTCGCCCAGCGTCCGGCCCAGCTCGGGGACGTCGCGGTCGAGCGCCCACCCCGCCTGCTCCAGCAGGACGTGCCGGACCAGCGAGTAGCCGTTGGAGTGCAGTCCGGAGGACTCCAGCGCGAGCACCACGTCCCCGGGCTGCACCCGGTCGGAGCCGAGGATGCGGTCGCGCTCCACCACTCCGGTGGCGGCGCCCGCGACGTCGTACTCGTCGGGGGCGAGCAGTCCCGGGTGCTCAGCGGTCTCCCCGCCCAGCAGGGCGCAGCCAGCCTCGGCGCAGGCCTCGGCGATGCCCTGCACGATGGCGGCGACCCGCTCGGGCACCACCCGCCCGCAGGCGATGTAGTCGGTCATGAACAGCGGCTCGGCGCCGCAGACGACCAGGTCGTCGACGACCATCCCGACGAGGTCGAAGCCGATGGTGTCGTGCACGCCCATCGCCTGCGCGATCGCCACCTTGGTCCCGATGCCGTCGGTGGAGGTGGCCAGCACGGGGTGCCGCATGCCGGCGATCCGGCTGGCGTCGAACAGCCCGGCGAACCCACCGATCCCGCCCAGCACCTCGGGGCGGCGGGTCTTGCCGACCCACTCCTTCATCAGCTCGACGGCGCGGTCGCCCGCCTCGATGTCGACGCCGGCGGCGGCGTAGGCGGACTGCTCGGTCATCGGGCTCCTCGGGTGGCGCGGCCTGGGCGGGGTGACCGGGGTCAGGGGCGGGTGAGCGCGTCGGCGGCCCCGACGCCGACGACGGCGCTCGGCAGGCCGTCCGCGTCGGTCCGCGTCCCCTCGTCGGCCAGCGGGCGGCCGATCCGCTCGCTGAGCGGCAGCTCGACGGGGTAGACGCCGTCGAAGCAGGCGCGACAGAGCTTGTCCATGCCGACCTCGGTGGCGTCCACCAGACCCTCGAGCGAGACGTAGCCGAGCGAGTCCGCCCCGATGGAGCGGCAGATCTCGTCGGTGTTCAGCCCGGTGGCGATCAGCTCGGCCCGGGAGGCGAAGTCGATGCCGTAGAAGCAGGGCCACTTGACCGGCGGGGAGGAGATCCGGACGTGGATCTCGGTGGCGCCGGCCTCGCGGAGCATCCGGACCAGGGCCCGCTGGGTGTTGCCGCGGACGATCGAGTCGTCGACGACGACCAGCCGCTTGCCGGCGATCACGTCGCGCAGGGGGTTGAGCTTGAGCCGGATGCCCAGCTGGCGCAGCGTCTGGCTGGGTTGGATGAAGGTGCGGCCGACGTAGGAGTTCTTCACCAGCCCCTGGCCGTACGGGATGCCGGACTGCTCGGCGTAGCCGATGGCCGCCGGGGTGCCCGACTCGGGCACCGGGATGACCAGGTCGGCCTCGACCGGGAACTCCTTGGCCAGCGTGCGGCCCACCTCGACGCGCACCGAGTGCAGCCGCTTGCCGGAGATGGTGGTGTCCGGCCGGGCGAGGTAGACGAACTCGAAGAGGCAGCCCTTGGGGGCGGGCTCGGCGAACCGGGTGCTGCGCAGGCCGGCGGCGTCGACGGCGATCATCTCCCCCGGCTCGATCTCGCGGATGAAGGAGGCACCGACGATGTCGAGGGCCGCCGTCTCGCTGGCCACCACCCAGCCGCGCTCCAGCCGGCCCAGCACCAGCGGGCGGATGCCCTGGGGGTCCCGAGCGGCGTACAGGGTCTCCTCGTCCATGAACACCAGGCTGAACGCACCCTTGAGCCGGGGCAGCACCTGCGCGGCCGCCTGCTCGGTGGTCAGCTCGGGGAAGGTCGACATCAGGGCCGTGACCAGGGACGTGTCGTTGGTGGAGTCGTGGGTGCCCTGGTGGCTCCAGCTGTGCGTGATCCCGCCGGGGACCAGTGAGTCCTCGGGCCGGTCGCGGTCGGCGAGCCAGAGCTCCAGCTCGGCGGTGTTGGTCAGGTTGCCGTTGTGGCCGAGCGCCAGGCCACCGGAGGCGGTGGGCCGGAACGTCGGCTGGGCGTTCTTCCAGACGCTGGCGCCGGTGGTGGAGTAGCGCGCGTGGCCGATGGCCAGGTGCCCGCGCAGCGAGTTGAGGGTGGCCTCGTCGAACACCTGGGAGACCAGGCCCATGTCCTTGAAGACCATGATCTGGGAGCCGTTGCTGACCGCGATGCCGGCGGACTCCTGCCCCCGGTGCTGCAGGGCGTAGAGCCCGAAGTAGCTGAGCTTGGCGACCTCCTCGCCGGGCGCCCAGACGCCGAAGACCCCGCAGGCGTCCTGGGGTCCGCGGTCGTGGGGGTCGAGGTCGTGGTTCAGCCGGCCGTCTCCGCTCACATCGGGAGTCTAACGTCCGGCGGCCGGCAGAACTTCCCTCGCGCTGACGGCCTCCCCCGGTGCACCCGGCCGCCCACTAGCCTTCTGCGCATGTCTGCCTGGAGACGGCCACGCGTGCTGAGCCTGAGCGGGTGGTCCGGCGTGCTGGGCTCCAGCCGGTCGAAGATGGTCGACCTGCTGGTCCAGAACGGCGCCCAGCTGGCTGGGGTGGTGTCCCTGGTGCTGCTGTTCGCCGCGGGCACGGCCGGTCAGCTGGTCGGGGTGGCGCTCGGCCTGGTCGGGCTCGGCCTGGTCGGCTGGCTGCTGCGACGCAGCGCCACCCGCCGGCCCGAGCTGCTCGGCGCCTACGTCGGCGCCCGGCTGGTCCAGCTGGTGGCGGTCACCGGCGCCCTGCTCGCCCGGCGCCCCGACGACGGGGTCTGGCTCTGGACCGGCACCGGGTTGGCCCTGCTGGCCGTCCTCGCCGAGAGCTCTCTGCGCAGCATGCTGACCAAGACCGCGACGGTCGCGGTCAACCTCCCCGGGGTGCCGACGGTCCCCGAGCCACCCTTCCCGAGTCAGACGCTGCCCTGGACGACCGTCGGCGTGCTCGCCCTCGGCTGGCTGCTGGCGCTGCTGGCCGCGCCGGGCTGGCTGCACCTGGCCGCCGGAGTGCTCGCCCTGGCCACCGCCGTCGTCCTGACGGTGCACGCCGGCCGGGCGAACCTGGTGGCGCGGCGCGCGGCCCGGGGGCTGCGCAAGGCCCTGGTCGCCCACCGGCCGGCCTTCGTCGTCTACTACGCGGCGGTGGTGGGCGCCCGCTACCAGCTGGGCATGTGGCTGCCCTACCTCGAACGGCTGGGGGTGCCCTTCGTCGTCATCACCCGGTTCCCCGAGACCGTGCCGGTGATCGCCTCGCTGACGTCGGCCCCCGTCCTGGTGCCCCGCAAGAACAGCACCGTCGGCACCCTCGACCAGCTGGTCGTGCCCTCGATGAAGGCCGCCTTCTACGTCCAGGGCAGCGCGGCCAACTCCTTCTTCCAGCGGTACCGGCAGCTCACCCACGTCTGGCTCAACCACGGCGACTCGGACAAGGCCGCCAACTTCAGCGCCCGGCACGCCACCTACGACAAGCTCTTCGTCTCCGGTCAGCAGGGGGTCGAGCGCTACGCCGCGCACGGCGTGCAGGTGCCGCCCGAGCGCTTCGTCGTCGTCGGCCGGCCGCAGATCGAGCGGATCGAGGTGCGCGACGAGCCCCTGCCGGCCGGAGCGCCCCGGACCGTGCTGTACGCGCCGACCTGGCGCGGCGGCCGACCCGCCACCAACTACTCCTCGCTCCCCCTCGGCGAGCAGGTCGTCGAGGCCCTGCTGGCGCGCGGAGCGACGGTCGTGTTCCGGCCGCACCCGCTGAGCTACAACGAGCCGGAGGACGCCGCGCGCGTCGCCCGGATCCAGCAGCGGCTGGCCGACGACCGTGGCGCGACCGGCCGCGCGCACGTCTGGGGGCCGGCGGCCGAGACCGAGCGGGACATCCCGGCCTGCATCAACGCGGTGGACGCGCTGGTCACCGACGTCAGCTCGGTGGCCTCGGACTTCCTGGCCTCGGGCAAGCCGCTGGCCATGGTGGCCGTCCGCTCCTCGGGCACGGCGTTCACCGACGAGTTCCCGATGGCCCGGGTCTCCTACGTCATCGAGAAGGACCTGTCGACGGTGGACGCGGCCCTGGACCAGCTGCTGGGCACCGACCCGCTGCGAGAGCGGCGGCTGGCCTACCGGCACCACTGCCTGGGCGACCACGTCGGCCCGCAGGCCGCCGAGGAGTTCCTGCGGGTGGCCGGCGCCGTCGTCCGCGGTCAGCGGTAGCGGCTCAGCCCGGCGAGCGCAGCGGCTGCAGCTGGATCTCGGTCGGGCAGCAGGCCGGCGAGGAGGTCACGACGAACCGGAGCGCGGCGGCGACGTCGGCGACGGCCAGCAGCTCCTGCGGTCGCTGCTGCCCGACGGGCGAGAGCAGACCCGCACCGGCCGCGACCATCCCCGGCGAGATCAGGCTGACCTTGACGTCGGCGTCGCGCAGGTCGAGGAAGGTGGCCCGCGCGAGGCCGGTCAGGCCGTGCTTGCTGGCGACGTAGGCCGCGTTGTCCGGGTAGGCCTGGTGGCCGGCCCCGGAGCCGAGGTAGACCAGCGAGGACGGTGCCGACGACACCAGCAGCGGGGCGACCAGCGCGGTGAAGACCGCCGGGGCGGTGACGTTCACCTGCATCAGAACCCGCCACGCCGCGGGGTCGGCCCGGTCCGCGCGACCCCAGTCGAACAGCCCCGGGGTCCAGACGGCGACGTGCAGGGCTTCCCCGCCCAGCGTGCCGACGGCGGCGCGGAGGGCGGTGTCGTCGGTCACGTCGAGCGTCGCCGTGCGCACCTCGGCACCGGCGGCCCGGACCTGCTCGGCGGTGACCTCGAGCTCGGCCGGCCGCCGGCCCCAGAGCACGAGGTCGTGGCCGAGGACGGCCAGCTCGACGGCCAGTCCTCGACCGATCGCGCTGGTGGCGCCCACCAGCAGAGCACGTCGTCGGGTGCTCATCGACCTCCCGCCCCCGCGCCCGGGGCCGCCGGCGTCAGCACGCGATCAGTGCGCCGCGCGGTACTGCTCGATCAGCTCCGAGGAGAGCCGCCCCCGGGCCGAGACCTCCAGGCCCTGCTCCTCGGCCCAGGCGCGGACGGCCCGGGTGTCGAGCGGAGCCGGCTCGGACTTGCCGCCACCGCTGCTGCGTCGGCTCACCTTGCGCGCCTTGTCGATGTACACCTGCAGGTCCGCACGCATCTTCTCGACGTTCTTGCCGCTGAGGTCGATCTCGTAGGACGTGCCGTCGAAGGAGAACGAGATGCTCTTGCCCTCGGCATCGATCTCACTACCGTCCAGATCGTCATACATCTTGACGATGGTTTTCTGTGCCACAGTCATGTCCCTTTCCAAGCCCCGAGTTGAACTGACGAAATCGAGTGTAGGGCTGGTCTGTGGACGCCTTCTCGGCAACGCCGGGGCTTGAGGAGATCCTGAGCAAGAATTCTCGCGAAATGGGTATTCCCGGCCCCTCCCCCGAACTGTTGGACGCCAGTTCTCCGGCCAATGTTCCCGACCGCGCCGGATCAGCTGCGCCGGGTCCGCCAGACACGCTCGAAGGGGAGCCGCCAGGCGTGCGGCGCGACCAGCTGGTGGATGGCGTTCGGACCCCAGGACCCCGGGGCGTACGGCTTCACCGGCGGCGGGTTGCGCAGCAGGGGTTCGGACCGCTCCCAGAGGCTCTCGATGCCCTCCGCGGTCGTGAACAGCGTGTGGTCGTCCCGCATCGCGTCCATGATCAACCGCTCGTAGGCCTCCAGCACGTCGCCGGCCCGGTCGGTCTCCTGCGTGGAGAACTGCATGCTGAGCTTGTCCAGCTTCATGCCCGGACCGGGGCGTTTCCCGTAGAAGGAGAGCGAGACCTTGGACTCGTCGGCCAGGTCGAAGGTCAGGTGGTCGGGCCCGGACGCGCCCACCCCGGAACCGCCGGGGAACATCGACTTCGGGGCCTCCTTGAAGGCGATCGAGATGATCCGCTGCCCCTCCGCCAGCCGCTTGCCCGTCCGGCAGTAGAACGGCACTCCCGCCCACCGCCAGTTGTCGATGCCCGCCTTCAACGCGATGAAGGTCTCGGTGTCGGAGTCCCGGGCCACCCCGTCCTCCTCGCGGTAGCCGCTGTACTGGCCGCGCACCACCTGGTTGGGGTCGAGCGGCAGCATCGAGCGGAAGACCTTGTTCTTCTCCTCGCTGATGGCCCGCGGCTCCAGCGCGGTCGGCGGTTCCATCGCCACGAAGGCCAGGACCTGGAACAGGTGCGTGACGACCATGTCCTTGTAGGCGCCGGTGGCCTCGTAGAAACCCGCCCGCCGGTCCAGGCCCAGGGTCTCGGGGATGTCGATCTGGACGTGGTCGATGAAGTTGCGGTTCCAGATCGGCTCGAACAACCCGTTCGCGAACCGGAAGGCCAAGATGTTCTGGGCCGCCTCCTTGCCCAGGAAGTGGTCGATCCGGAAGATCTGCCGCTCCCGGAAGGTCTCGTGCACCTGGTCGTTGAGCAGGATCGCGCTGCGCAGGTCGGTGCCGAACGGCTTCTCCATCACCACCCGCGAACGCTCGACGAGGTCCGCCTCGCGCAGGGTGTTGATCACCGCCGGCGCGGCCGCCGGCGGCACGCTCATGTAGTGCAACCGGCCGACCTCGCCGCCGAGCCGCTCCTCGGCCAGCCGGACGGCGTCGCCGAGTCCCTGCGGCCCCGCGCTCTGCGGCACGTAGGTGAGCCGCTGGGCGAACTGGACCCACTGCTCATCGCTCAGCGGGTGGTGGGTGAATTCCGTGACGGCTTGGCGGGCGAACTCCCGGAAGGAGTCCTCGGTGTAGTCCTCCAGCGAGGTGCCGATCACCTGGATGTCGGGCGCCAGCGCCGAGAGCGCGAGGTGCGCCAACCCGGGCAGCAGCTTGCGCCGCGACAGGTCCCCGGTCGCGCCGAACAGGACGATGACGTGGGGTTGGATGACCTCCAGCCCGTTGCGCGAGGGGCGCGAGCCCGGAGCCGGGTAGGCGATCGTCTGGGCGTAGTTGGTGACCACGCCTGATGCTTGCACTCCCGGGCAGGGGCCACAACAGGGGGGCCGCGCCCGTCACACGACCGACCCATCGCACCGCCAGGCCCACCGGTGGAGTCTCGGACGACCCCTCCGTGGTCGCCGCCCCCCGATCCTCCCTACCCTGGTGCGCGTCCGCGCCCCCCTCGGAGAGGCTCCCGGTGTCCCAGCCTGCGACGTCCGTCCCGCCGCGCCGCGTGCTCGTGGCCCCCGACAAGTTCAAGGGCTGCCTGCCCGCCGTGCAGGTGGCGGCATCGCTCGCCCGTGGGCTGCGCCAGGTGCACCCGGGCCTCGACGTCGTCGAGCTGCCGGTCGCCGACGGGGGCGACGGCACCGTCGACGCCGCGCTGAGCGCGGGCTACGCCGAGGTCCGGTGCTCGGCCACCGGGCCGACCGGGGAGCCCTCGACCGCCCGCTACGCCCGGCAGGGCGATCGCGCCGTCGTCGAGCTGGCGGCCGTCGTCGGTCTCGACCTGCTGCCGGACGGCCGCTCCGACCCCCTGCACGCCTCGACCCACGGGCTCGGCCTGGTGGTCGGGCACGCGGTGGACGCGGGGGTCCGCGAGCTGGTCCTGGGGCTCGGCGGCAGCGCCTCGACCGACGGCGGAGCCGGCCTGGTCCAGGCGCTGGGCGCCCGACTGCTCGACGCCGACGGGCGGGAGCTCGCGCCGGGCGGCGCCGCGCTGGCCGGTCTCGACGCCGTGGACCTCGACGCGCTGCGCTCCCGGCTGACCGGGGTCCGGGTGCTGGTGGCCAGCGACGTCACCTCGCCGCTGCTGGGACCAGCCGGCGCCGCCGCGGTCTTCGGCCCGCAGAAGGGGGCGGACCCCACCCAGGTGGCGCAGCTGGACGCGGCTCTCGCCCGCTGGTCGGCCGTGGTCTCGGCAGCCACCGGCACCGACCACGCGGTCCGAGCCGGGGCGGGCGCGGCCGGCGGCACCGGCTTCGCCGCGCTGGCCCTGCTGGGTGGGGAGATGCGTTCGGGGATCGAGCTGGTGCTGGACCTCGTCTGCTTCGACGCCCGGTTGGCCGGTGCCTCCCTGGTGGTGACGGGCGAGGGCTCGCTGGACGCCCAGTCGCTGGCCGGCAAGGCGCCCGTCGGGGTGCTCGACCGGGCCCGGGCCACCGGTGTCCCCGTCGTCGTCGTCGCCGGCCGCAGCCTGCTGACGCCGGCCGAGAGTGTGGCGGCGGGCTTCGCGGCCGTCTACCCGCTGACCGCGCTGGAGCCCGACGTGGCCCGCAGCATCGCCCGGGCCGACGTGCTGCTCACCCGGACCGGGGCCACGATCGCCGCCGACTGGCTCCGCTGAGCCCGGACGCGCAGGACCGCCCGGCGCGGGTGTGCCGGGCGGTCCTGGGGCGAGGCCTCAGACGGTCTGCGAGGTCTGCGCAGCGAGGTAGTGGCGCATCTCCGGGGCGTCCTCGTCGGGAGCGGACTCCAGCGTCGGGTAGCCGAGCGGCTGGCGGTCCAGCCGGGACCAGGCGCCCTCGGCCCGTCGGGCCTCGAGAGCGTGCAGGGCGGACGTGACGTAGTTCTTCAAGGGATCCTCCAGAGTGCGTGGTGGAGGCGCCGTTGCCATCGCCCGGACTGGTGCCGGGCGCTGTCTGGTCCAGCAACCGATCCGGCCGGGACATTCCCGCCGGTCCCGTGCTGCCGCTCAGCGAACCGGGAGGTCGGCGATCCCCTGCAGCAGCAGGGCCTCGGCGACGCAGGCGGCCTCGAAGTCGCCGAGGTGCAGGGACTCGTCGGCCCCGTGTGCCCGGGTGTCCGGGTCGCCGACCGCGGTGACCAGCACGGTCGCGTCGGGGAACGCGGTGCTGAAGTCGGCCACCATCGGGATGGAGCCGCCCTGGCCGGTGAACACCGGCTCGACCCCCCAGGCGTCGGCGAAGGCCTGCCGGGCGACCTCGGCCACCGGCCCCTCGAAGCCGATCGTGCTGGGTTCGCCCGTGTCGCCCTCCAGCACCGTCAGCTGGGCACCCCACGGCGTGTGCGCGTGCAGGTGCTCGACCAGCTTCGTCGAGGCGGCCCGGGCGTCGTCCCCGGGAGCGAGCCGCAGGCTGATCTTGGCCCGGGCCACCGGGGCGAGCGTGTTGGAGGCGCGGTCCACCGGGGTCGCGTCCAGCGCGATGACCGCGATCGCCGGCTTGCACCACAACCGCTCGACGACGGTGCCGGTGCCGATCTGCTGCACGCCGTCGAGCAGGCCGGACTCGGCGCGCAGCCGGTCCTCGGGGTACTCGAGCTGCGGCGGCGGGCTGGTGGCCAGGCCGGCGACGGCGACGTCCCCGTTCTCGTCGTGCAGGGTGGCCAGCAGCCGGCACAGCGTGGTCAGGGCGTCGGGCACGACCCCGCCGTAGGAGCCGGAGTGGATGGCGTGGTCCAGGGTGCGGAGCTCGACGACGCAGTCGGCCAGCCCCCGCAGCGAGGTGGTGAACGCCGGCCGGCCGACGGCCCAGTTGGCGGAGTCGGCGATGACGAAGACGTCGGCGGCCAGGGCCTCGCGGTGCTCGGCCAGCAGCCGGGCCAGGGTCGGGGAGCCGATCTCCTCCTCGCCCTCGACGAAGACGGTCACCCCGACCGGGGGGCGGCCGTCGAAGGCCCGCAGGGCGGCGAGGTGGACGGCGAGGCCGCCCTTGTCGTCGGCAGTCCCCCGGCCGAACAACCGGCCGTCCCGCTCGGTGGCGGTGAACGGCGGGCTGGTCCACAGCGCCAGGTCGCCCTCCGGCTGGACGTCGTGGTGGGCGTACAGGCAGACCGTCGGTGCACCCTCGGGCGCCGGGAACCGGCCGATCACCGCGGGCTGCCCGCCGTCGACGCGCGCCACCTGCACGTCGGGGCAGCCGAGGTCGCGCAGCAGGTCCGCCACCTGGTCGGCGCTGCGCTGCACCTCCCCCGCCCGCGCCGGATCGGCACTCACCGAGGGGACCGCCACCAGGGCCTCGAGGTCGGCGCGCACCGCGGGCTGCTGAGCCCGTACCGTCTCCCCCAGCGTCATGGGGCCGAGCCTAGAGGCCGCGCTCGGTAAGATCCCCACCCACCAGCCGCTCGCGGGGACAAGGGTTGCCGGCGGCCGTCGGAAGAGGTAGCGATGAGTCATCCCAGCATCAACCAGCAGACCGCCGCGCGGATGCTGCGCGAGGCCTTCGACAAGGTCGTCGACAGCCAGCAGGACCAGATCGCGGCGGCGGCGGCGCTCGTCGTGGAGTCGCTGACCGCGGGTGGGGTGATCCAGGTGTTCGGCACCGGTCACTCCCGCAGCTTCGCCTCCGAGATCGCCGGCCGGGCCGGCGGCCTGGTGCCGGCCAACCGGATCTCGCTGTCCGACCTGACCTTCTACGGCGACCTCACCCCGGACCAGGTGATGGACCCCTACCTGGAGCGCGATCCCTCGCTGGCCGCACAGCTGCTGGCCGTGCACGCCATCGACCCGGCGGACGTCTTCATCATCTGCTCGAACTCGGGCGGCAACGGCTCGACCGTCGAGCTGGCCCGGCTGGTCAAGGAGCGCGGCCACCGGCTGGTCGTGGTGACGTCGATGGACCACACCACGCGGATCACCTCCCGGCACCCGAGCGGCCTGCGGCTGTTCGAGCTGGCCGACGTGGTCATCGACAACCGCGGGGCCTTCGGCGACGCGGAGCTCGCGCTGCCCGACGACGCCGGAGGGCGCGCCCGGGGCGCCGTGCTGGCCACGTCGACCGTCACCAGCACCCTGATCGCGCAGATGCTCGTCACCGAGGTCTGCGGCCTGCTGCTGGAGGCCGGCGAGGAGGTCCCGATCCTCATCTCGGCCAACATCCCCGGCGGGGACGAGAACAACGAGCGGCTGCGCGAGCGGTACGGCGACCGGGTGAAGAGCGGCGGGCCGTAGCCCCCGATCCCTGAGCCTGCCGAAGGGGCCCTGAGCCTGTCGAAGGGGCCCTGAGCCTGCCGAAGGGCATGAGCCTGTCGAAGGCCCTTCGACAAGCTCAGGGCACAGGGGGCCGGTGGCTCAGGGCGCGGGGGGCCGGTGGCTCAGGGCACAGGGGGCCGGTGGCTCAGGGCGCGGGGGGCCGGTGGCTCAGGGCACAGGGGGCCGGTGGCTCAGGGCGCGGGGGGCCGGTAGCTCAGGGCGCGGGAGCCGGTGGCTCAGGCGCCGGCGACGACCGCGACCGGGTCGGCGGCCAGCACCTCGGGCAGGGTGGCCGACCAGATGGCGCGGATCTGCGCCAGCGGCAGGCGGAACTGGCCGGCGACCGCGACCACCGCGTCGTCGGTGCCGGTGACCCGGCCGAGCGCGTGCAGCGGGACGTCGTGCGCGGCGCACAGGGCGGCGAGGGCGTCGGCCTGCGCCCCGGGCAGCGAGACCAGCACCCGGCCGGCGCTCTCGGAGAACAGCGCGACGAACGGGTCGTCGCCCTCGGGCAGCTCGACGGCGACGCCGTGCCCCCGGCGCAGGCAGGACTCGACGAGCGCCTGGGCCAGCCCACCCTCGGAGAGGTCGTGGGCGCTGGTCAGCAGCCCGCGGCGGGCGGCCTCCACGAGCACCGCGGCCAGCCGCTGCTCGTGGGCCAGGTCCACCTGCGGCGGTCGGCCACCGAGGTGGTCGTGGACGACGTCGGCCCAGGCCGAGCCGGCCAGCTCGTCGCGGGTGTCGCCGAGCAGCAGCACGACGTCTCCCTCGGCGGCGAAGCCGACGGGGGTGCGCCGGCGGACGTCGTCGATCACGCCCATCACCCCGACGACCGGGGTGGGCAGGATCGGCGTGCTGCCGGTCTGGTTGTAGAAGCTGACGTTGCCGCCGGTGACCGGCGTGCCGAGCACCTTGCAGCCGTCCACCAGGCCGGCGATGGCCTGGGTGAACTGCCACATCACCGCGGGGTCCTCGGGGGAGCCGAAGTTGAGGCAGTCGCTGACCGCCACCGGCTGGGCGCCGGTGACGGCGACGTTGCGGTAGGCCTCGGCCAGCGCCAGCTGGGCGCCGGCGTAGGGGTCGAGCAGCGTGAACCGGCCGTTGCAGTCGGTGGCCAGCGCCACGCCGAGGCCGGTCTCCTCGTCGATCCGCAGCATCCCGGCGTCCTCGGGCTGCGCCAGCACCGAGTTGCCACGGACGTAGCGGTCGTACTGGTTGGTGATCCACGAGACGTCGCAGAGGTTGGGCGAGCCGACCAGCCGGAGCAGCGTGGCAGCCAGCTCGTCCCCGGTGACCGGGCGCGGCAGCCGGTCGACGCTGTCGGCCTGGACCGCGTCCTGCCCGTCGGGCCGGGCGTAGGGCCGCTCGTAGACCGGGCCCTCGTGCGCGACGGTGCGGGGGTCGACGTCGACGATCGTCTCGCCGTGCCACTCGATGACGAGCCGGTCGTCCTCGGTGACCTCCCCGACCACCGTGGCCTGGACGTCCCACTTGGCGCAGATCTGGAGGAACCGCTCGACGTCGCCGGGCTCGACGACGGCCATCATCCGCTCCTGCGACTCGCTCATCAAGATCTCCTCCGGGGCCAGCGAGGAGTCCCGCAGCGGCACCCGGTCGAGCTCGACGTGCATGCCGCCGTCGCCCGCCGCGGCCAGCTCGGAGGTGGCGCAGGAGATGCCGGCCGCGCCGAAGTCCTGGATACCGGTGATCACCCCGGCCGCGAACAGCTCCAGCGTGCACTCGATGAGCAGCTTCTCCATGAACGGGTCGCCGACCTGCACGGCGGGCCGCTTGGACGGCTTGTCGTCGTCGAAGGTCTCCGAGGCCAGGATCGAGGCCCCGCCGATGCCGTCGCCGCCGGTGGCCGCGCCGTAGAGGATGACCTGGTTCCCCGCGCCGGTGGCCTTGGCCAGGTGCAGGTCCTCGTGCCGCAGGACGCCGACGCAGAGCGCGTTGACCAGCGGGTTGCCCAGGTAGCTGCGGTCGAAGACGACCTCGCCGCCGATGTTGGGCAGGCCCAGGCAGTTGCCGTAGCCACCGACGCCGGAGACGACGCCGGGCAGCACCCGGTGCGTGTCGGGCTCGTCCAGCGGACCGAAGCGCAGCGCGTCCATCACCCCGACCGGACGCGCACCCATGGCCAAGATGTCGCGGACGATGCCGCCGACGCCGGTGGCCGCACCCTGGTGCGGCTCCACGTAGCTGGGGTGGTTGTGCGACTCGATCTTGAAGGTGACGGCGTAGCCCTGGCCGATGTCGACGACCCCGGCGTTCTCGCCGATGCCGGCCAGCAGCTTCCCGGCGGGGGTGTCCTGGCTGAGCTCGCCGAAGCGGCGCAGGTGCACCTTCGAGGACTTGTAGGAGCAGTGCTCGGACCACATGACCGAGTACATGGCCAGCTCCGAGGACGAGGGCCGGCGGCCGAGGATCTCGCGGATCCGCTGGTACTCCTCCTCCTTGAGCCCCAGCTCGGCCCAGGGCTGCGCCTGCTCCGGGGTCGCCGCCGCGTTCTCGACCGTGTCCGCCACGGGGCCGACCCTACCGGCGGGCGGTCCCCCGGCCGAGCCACGTCCACAGCTCCCGGCCCGGGGCCGGGGAGGGCCAGCCCTCGCGCAGCGCGTGGTCCAGGCAGAACCAGCCGACGGTGATCGCCACCATCGCGGTGCCGGTCAGCCAGACGCTGATCCCGCCGTCGTTGAGCAGGGTGCCGAGCACCGCGGTGGCCAGCGCGGCCTGCAGGACGGCGGGCAACGTCGGGAACCCTGCGCGCAGCACCGGGAGCGCGCAGCGCAGCACCAGCAGCCAGAGCACCACCCCGATGACCAGCGAGCCGATGCCGAGCCCGCTGACCACGGTCTCGGCCGAGGCGACCGCCTTGCGGCTGACCACGTCGACCGCGTCCCCGTCCAGGACCCGCTGGACGAAGGCGCCGAGGTGGCTGCGCTGGTCGGGACCACGGGACCAGTCGAGCAGCGAGATGGCGGCGATCGCGACCACGGCCGACCCGCCGACGGCGAGCAGCCGCGCCCACGTGATCTGGACCCCGGCGACGACCAGCAGCAGCCAGAGCACCGGCGGGGTGAGGGCGACGACGCCGCCGAAGTCGGTGCCCATGGTCGGCCAGCCCTCGCAGAGCACGACGCCGAACCCGACGACGGCCACGGCGACCACGGCCGCCCGCCGGTGACCGGTGGCCAGGAACCGCTGCGCCAGCCAGCCGGCCAGCACCAGGGCGGCGGTGGCGTAGACGGCGAAGGTGACGTTGCCGAAGCCGTACCAGCGCCACCCGAAGATCGGCCGGGAGTTCAGCATGGAGCCGGCCTGCATCGGGCCACCGAGCGCGGCGTCGACGGTGAAGGCCGCCACCGTGAGCGCCGCTCCGGCGACCGCGGCCGGCACCGCCAGCCGGGCGGCCAGGGCCAGCGCGGCGGCGGTGAGCAGCAGGGACCAGCCGATGACCGCGACGCCGAGGACCAGGCCGGGCGCCCCGCTGCCGGCCCAGGGCACCGAGCCGGTCAGCATCATCGCCGCGCCCAGCACGGTGCCGAAGGTGAGGATGAGCCGCGGCACGGCGAAGCGGCGACGCAGCGTCTGCACCAGGCCGACGAGGAACAGCACGGTGCCGAACCCGCCGAGGACCAGGTAGCCGACGACCACCCCGTCCGACAGCGCCGCCACCGCGGCCAGGTGGTCCTCGACCAGCGGCACGCTGAGCTCGGCGGGCCGGGCGGCCAGCGGGGAGCCGTCGACGGTGCTGGGCACCGGCGCCCCGGCCGGGGCGTCGTGGTCGACCAGCGTCCGGGTCAGATCGGTCACGGTGACGACGCCCGTCCGCCGGGTGCTGGCCGAGGTGAGCCAGCCGGGGACGGTGGCGCCCAGCCGGTAGGTCACCTGCAGAGCCGGGTCGATCGAGCCCGGAGCGGGGCCGATCCCGCTGACCAGCAGCGTCCGGTCCGGGTCGTCGGCGAGCCGGCTGAGGACCACGTCGCTCTGCGGACCGGCGTCGACCAGCGTCGTCGGGCAGCTCGTGCTCAGCCCGTCGGCCAGGAACTCCTCGACGGTCCGGTAGTCGGCCAGCGTGCCGTCGGGCCGGGCAGCGGCCAGCGCGGCTCCGGGTCCGACCGCGGCCACGCAGCCCTCGACCGATCCGGCGAGGGTGCCCAGCCGGGCGTCACCCCGGCGGGCCGCCGCAGCGGCCACCCGGGCGTCCCAGTCCGCGACCCGGCCGTCGACGACCTGCGGGTCGCACAGCCCGCCGACGGCGGCCCGGCGGCCGGCCCCGAGCGTGGTCCACCCGGCGGCGGCGCAGTCCCCCAGGTAGCGGGGCCGGACGTTGACCGCGCCGACCTGGACGTCGTCGAGGTGCGCCTCGACGACCTCGCGGTCGGTCGGGGTGAGCGACGGCCGGCCGGTGACGCCCACGAGGACCACCTGGTCGGTGACCAGCGCGGCGGTCTGGGCCGGCTCCTGCAGCAGGTGCACGACCCGCAGGCCGGCGAAGACCGCCGCGAGCAGCAGCAGGACGGCGAGCCAGCGCCGGGACAGCGCGGGACCCCGGGCCGGGGGCTCAGCCGGACGCGGTCCCCGACGGGAGCGACCACCCATCGTGGGGGTCAGACCCGGGCGGAGAGGAAGTTCGCGACGCTGCTGAAGAAGGGGACGCCGTCGGTGCCAGGACCGGTCAGCGGGTCGACGTTGTGCTCGGGGTGCGGCATCAGCCCGACGACGTTGCCGCGCTCGTTGGCGATGCCGGCGATGTCGCGGAACGAGCCGTTGGGGTTGTCGCCGAGGTAGCGGACGACGACCCGGCCCTCGCCCTCCAGCCGGTCGAGGGTGTCCTCGTCGGCGACGTAGCCGCCCTCGCCGTTCTTCAGCACGATGGTGATCTCCTGGCCCGCGGCGTAGTCGCCGGTCCAGGCGGTGGCGGTCGACTCGACGCGGAGCCGCTGGTCGACGCAGACGAAGGTCCGGACGTGGTTGCGGATCAGCGCGCCCGGCAGCAGGTGGGCCTCGCAGAGGATCTGGAAGCCGTTGCAGATGCCCAGCACCGGCATCCCCGCGTCCGCGGCGGTGATCACCGAGCCCATCACCGGCGAGAACCGGGAGATCGCGCCGCAGCGCAGGTAGTCCCCGTAGGAGAAGCCGCCGGGCAGGATGACCGCGTCGACCTCGCGCAGGTCGTCGCTGGCGTGCCAGAGCGGGACGGGCTCAGCCCCGGCGATCCGGACGGCGCGCAGCGCGTCGTGGTCGTCGAGCGAGCCCGGGAAGGTGACGACGCCGACCTTGGGCGCCATCAGGCCCCGGCCTCGGCGGAGAGCTCGACCCGCACGTCGAAGGTCTCGATGACGGTGTTGGCCAGCAGGGTCTCGGCGGCCCGGCGGATGTCAGCCAGCTTCTCCTCGGTCACCTCGCCGTCGACCTCGAGCTCGAACCGCTTGCCCTGCCGCACCGACAGCCCGCTGAACCCGAGCCGGCTGAGCGCTCCGGTCACCGCCTTGCCCTGCGGGTCCAGGATCTCCGGCTTCGGCATCACGTCGACCACCACTCGCGCCATGCGGGCGATCCTAGCCGGGGCGCCCGGACCCCGGCGAAACCTCAGGACGCGCTGGACGAGGCCTCCACGGACTCCACCGGTCCGGCTGGTCGGGCCGCCTCGACGGCCGCGCTGAGCCGTCGGTACGGGCGGCTGGCCAGTGCGAGGAGGGTGGCGGCCAGGCCGACCACCCCCGCCAGCGCGAAGACCAGGGCGATCCCGCGGTCGGCGCCGGTGCCGAACCAGCTGCCGATGGCGTCGGCGGCCACCCCGTCGGTCATCGAGGGGATGACGACGAACTGGGTGACCGGGCCGATCAGGAAGGCGGTCAGCGGCGACGCGGCCTGCTCGACGCTCTGGGCGAAGCCGAACACCCGCCCCTGCCGCTCGTAGGGGACGACCCGCTGCAGGACGGTCTGCTCCGCCGCCTCCGCGAACGGCACGATCAGCATGTAGGCGTACATCCCCACCGCCAGCACCACCAGCGACTCCCGGAGCGGGAACAAGATGGTGGTGCTCCACAGCACGAGGTTGACCACCAGCAGGGTCTTCACCGGGTTGGAGCCGAGGCCCACCCGGGCCACCAGCAGACCGCCGATGATGACGCCGGTGCTGAGCGCGCCCCACAGCAGGCCCCAGGCCTGGACCGCCATCAGGGACAGCCCGTAGGCGTCCAGCAGGGCCATGAAGACCCCGCCGAGCAGGTTGTTGAAGCAGGTGAACCCGATCAGGGCCAGCAGCCCGGGGACGCTGCGGACCAGCCTGATGGTGCCGCGCAGGTCGATGCGCCGGTCCAGGACGGCCGCCTGGAACTCCGCGGCCGGGTCGAGGTCGGCGCTCTCGGGCGCCGGTTCCGCCGGGTCGCCCTTCCCGGGGTCACCCTCAGCTGCACCCCCGTCCAACGGCCCCGGACGGTCTCCGGGGATGGTCACCCGGGACAGGTGCAGCAGCGCGACGACCAGCACGACCAGCGCCAGCAGCAGGGCGTAGAGCATCCCGCCCGCCGCCACGAGCAGGCCGCTGATCACCGAGGTGACGAGGAAGGAGACCCCGGAGGTGGTGCCCACCAGGCCGTTGGCCCGGTCCCGGACCTCGGCCGGGATCAGCAGCGTGACCAGGGTGGAGAGCGCGATCAGCCGCACGTTGCCCGCGATCACCCCGAGCATCAGCAGCAGCACGAAGAGCCACAGCAGGAGGCTGTCGGTGCGCCGGAAGGCCTCCGGCGGGCTCAGCAGGTAGACCCCGAGGCTCGCCGTGTACAGCACGAGCGACAGGGCCGCCGACGCCTGCAGGACCGTCTTCTTCGGGTGGTGGTCGACCAGGCTGCCGAGCCAGATCCCGGTGAGCGTGGTGAAGACCAGGAAGATGCCGGCGATCATCCCGGTGGCGAACACCGACCGGGTCTCCAGGAAGACCCAGAAGGTGACGGCGAACCAGAGCTTGAAGTTGGTGACCGAGACCACCAAGGCGTTGAGCAGGACGTGCAGGAAGGCGCGTGGCGGACCCGTCCGCAGGTCCAGGCGTGGCGCGTCGGTCATGGCTCGTCCCCTTCGTTCGAGAACCTAGACCGGACCTCCGGCAGAAAACCATCGGCTTTCCGAGCCCGGTCAGGGGACGGGGGTCAAGCCGGCGGCAGCGGGTCTCCGGTCAGCCGCTGGTAGGCCTGCAGGTACTTGGCCCGGGTGGCCTCGACGACGGCGTCCGGCAGCGGCGGCGGGGCGTCGCCGCCGTGCCGGTCCCAGCCGGACTCGTGCAGCAGCCAGTCGCGGACGTACTGCTTGTCGAACGACGGCAGCGCCCCACCCGGCTGCCAGCCGGCGGCGTCCCAGAACCGGGACGAGTCGGGGGTGAGCACCTCGTCGGCCAGCACCACGGTGCCGTCGCGGCGGAGACCGAACTCGAGCTTGGTGTCGGCGAGCAGCAGGCCGCGCTCGCGGGCGATCCCCTCGGCGCGCGCGTAGACGGCCAGCGTCAGGTCGCGGAGGCGCTCGGCCAGCGGCCGGCCGAGGGTGGCGGCCACCGTGTCGAAGTCGACGTTCTCGTCGTGCTCGCCCAGCGCGGCCTTGGTCGCCGGGGTGAACACGGGCTCGGGCAGCCGGGACCCGTCGACCAGGCCGGCGGGCAGCGGCACCCCGCAGACGGTGCCGGACTCCTGGTACTCCAGCCAGCCCGATCCGGTGAGGTAGCCGCGGGCCACGCACTCGACGGGGACCATCTCCAGCCGTTCGCAGACCACGGCCCGGCCGCGCACCGGAGCGGGGACGTCGGTGGAGAGCACGTGGTTGGGGACCAGGTCGTCCAGCTGGGCGAACCACCACGAGGAGAGCGAGGTCAGCACCCGCCCCTTGTCCGGGACCAGGCTCTCCAGCACGAAGTCGAAGGCGCTGATCCGGTCGGTGGCCACCATCAGCAGCCGGTCCTCGTCGAGGGCGTAGAGCTCGCGCACCTTGCCGGCGTGGACCAGGGGGACGTCCAGCTGGGACTCGTACACGGGTTCCTCCTCGGGTGGTCGGCGCCCATCCTGTCAGTCCGGCCGAAGGGCCCTTGTGCGTGGGAGTTCGGCAGGCGGAACCAAGCCGTCACCCGCTGACCACCCCTCGCCGCCACTCGAGCAGGCGCGGGCGCAAGGACCCTGGCCTCCGCGGAGCCGTCGATCTCGGTCGAGAAGTAGGCACTTCCGCCGACGGATCCCCTGGTACCGGGACTGCCTACTTCTCGGCGCGAGGTGGACCGGCGCAGCCCGCCCGCCGCTCAGGGTAGGGCCGCCCCGACCCCTGAGCCGACCCCGGAGCCCCTCGCAGAACCCTGGTCCCGCGGCTCCTGCTGGGCCACAGTGGAGAGCATGAACCGCCTCGAGAGGACCATGCGCATGAACTCACTCGTCCGCCCCCGCCGTGACCGGATGATCGCCGGGGTCTGCTCCGGGATCGCCCGTCGCTTCGGGATCAGCAGCAACGTGGTGCGGATCGCCTTCGTCGCCAGCATGCTGCTCCCCGGCCCGCAGATCCTCATCTACCTCGCCGCCTGGATCCTGATGCCTCAGGAGGTGTAGTGGGTGGAGGGCTGGCTCCTCTGCCCGACCACCGCCCGTCAAGTCCGCCGTGAGTACAGGGTCCGCACGATGTCCTCGATCGCCGGCTCCTCCAGCGTCAGGTCCAGCACCTCGACCTGGGCGCTGACCCCGGCCAGCACCTTGGCCGCCGTGGTCTGCTCCGGGCGGAAGGCCAGCCGCTGCCGCTGCCCGTCCAGCTCGCTGCCCCGGTGCTCGGTGCCGGGCACCACCAGGTCCGGGTGCGGACCGGTCAGGTCCACCACGAGCACCCGCTGGAGGGCCACCGTCGCGGCCAGGTCGGGCAGCGTCCCGTCGTAGACGAGCCGGCCGCGGTCCACCACCAGGACCCGCTCGCAGAGCCGCTCGATGTCGCCCATGTCGTGGGTGGTCAGCAGCAGCGTCATCCCCGAGCGGGCCCGCTCAGCGACCAGGAACTGCCGCAGCCGCTCCTTGCTGATCATGTCCAGCCCGATCGTCGGCTCGTCGAGCACGAGCAGTCGCGGCCGGTGCAGCAGGGCCGCCGCCACCTCGCCGCGCATCCGTTCGCCGAGCGAGAGCTGGCGGACCGGGGTGTCCAGCAGGGGTTCCAGCCCCAGCTCGTCGACCAGGTGCCGGGTGCGCTCGGCCGCGTCGCCAGGAGGCCGCCGGTGGATGGCGGCGAGGATGCGGAACGAGTCCCGCAGCGGCAGGTCCCACCACAGCTGGGTGCGCTGACCGAAGACGACGCCGATCTCCGCGGCCAGCCGGCGCCGCTGCGGGACGGGGTCCAGGCCGCAGGTCCGGACCTCCCCGGCCGTCGGCACGAGAATGCCGGTGACCATCTTGATGGTGGTGGACTTGCCGGCCCCGTTGGCACCGATGTAGCCGACGGCCTCGCCGGCGTCGACGCTCAGGCTGAGATCGGCCACCGCCTCGACGGCGCGCCGGCGGCGGCGCAGCCGGCCGGCCTTCTCGCGCACCACGAAGGTGCGGCGCAGGTCGCGCAGCTCCAGCACGGGCTCGGTCACCTCAGCCTCCTGCCCCGGTGAAGTGGCGGACACCGCTGCGCCAGGCCAGCGCCGCCAGCAGCCAGGTCCAGACCGCCACCACCGGCGCCCACCAGCCCAGCCAGGCGGGCAGCAGCGCGGGACCGGGCAACCCGAGCAGCAGCAGGGCGGGGGCGTAGCCGGTCAGGGTGGCCGGTACCACGAAGGTGAACAGCGAGCGCAGCACCGGCGGCAGCACGCTGCCCGGCACCTGGCCGGCGTAGCTGCCCCCGTAGACGAAGCTGGAGGTGAACTCAGCCCCGTCGACCAGCCAGAACTGCACGCCGCCGGCCACCGCGAACATGGCGCCGTAGATGGCGCAGCCGACCAGCGGGGTGACCAGCAGCAGGTACACCCGGGCGGCCGTCCAGTCGACGTCGACGAGCGGCAGCACCACGGCCAGAAGCAGCACGCTGACCAGCGCCCGGCCCAGCCGGCGCAGCTGGAAGTCCGAGGTGATGAGCTGACCCATCACCGACATCGGCCGGACCAGCAGCGCCTCCAGCTGGCCGAGCCGGAGCAGGGTGGGGATGGTGTCGAGCTGGCCGAACAGCAGGTCGGCCAGTGCGAAACCCAGGTTGGCCAGGGCGAACACCAGCGCGGCCTGGGCCAGGTCGAGCCCGCCGAAGATCGGGACGGCCGACAGCAGGACGTAGACCTCGGAGAACTCGATCACCCCGATGCCGGCCGCGGTCGCGAAGGTGAGGGCGAAGCTGACCCGGTAGCTGAGCTGCGCGCGGACCCGGGACCCGAGCACCACGCGGTAGGTGTGCAGCCTCGACGGCCGGTCCAGCTCCGTCTCAGCCACCCTGCACCACCAGCCGCCGCGTGGCCCGCGCCAGCACCAGGCGGCCGAGCAGGCCGACGGCCATCAGCCAGCCCAGCTGGACGGCCAGCACCGCAGCGGCGTCGGCGCCCAGCACGCGTCCCGACAGGACGTCGATGGGGGCCTGGAACATCGAGGGGAAGGGGGTGGCGTTCGCCAGCGCGCCCAGCCAGCCGGGGAACAGGTGGACCGGCACGTAGAGGCCGCAGAGGGGCCCGACGACCACGAAGAAGAGGCCGGCGATCCCGCGGAAGTCGAGCACCCAGAACGCGGCCAGGTTGAGCAGGAAGCGCAGCGCGAAGCTCAGCGACAGTGCGACGAAGACGCTGAGCAGGCCCAGCGGGTAGGCGGTCCAGGAGCTCGGCAGAGCCACCCCGACGGTCAGCGCGCCGACCAGCAGCGGCGGCAGGCCGCGGGCTGGCAGCACGAACGCGGCCCGGCCGAGGTCGCGGGCCCACCAGGAGAGCTGGAGGTCGAGCGGGCGGGCCAGGTCGACGGCGATGTCGCCGGTGCGGACCCGGTCGGCGATCTCGGACCAGCCCATCAGCGCGAGCGGCGCGAGCAGGGCCTGGCCCAGCCAGACGTAGGTGGACGCGCCGTCCGGGGTGTAGCCGGCCAGGCTGCCCCCGGCCGTGGTCACCGCCGAGACCAGGATGCCGACGCGGAGGAACCCGAAGACGGAGTTGGTGAACACGCCAGCCAGCACGGCGAGCCGGTACGCGCTGTAGCGACGGGCCTCGGCCGCCGCGAGCTCCGCCCAGGTCCGCACCGGCCCGACCCTAGGAACCCGCATCCGGCCGGTCAACGCTGCGGGCGCGTCGCCGACCTGGACCGGCGTGTCGCGGCCCCGGAGGTCAGCGCCCTCAGAGCACCAGGCCGGGCTCGTACGTCGCGGCCTCGGGATGGGCGGCGGCGATCGCGTCGACCCGGGCGGCCAGCGTGGCCACCTGCAGCCCGGCGGTGCCGGTGAGGTCCATCGGGTCGGCGAGGGCCGCGTCCAGGTCCGCCCGGCTGATCCCGCCCAGCCGCGCGTCGGCGGCCAGCCGGTCCAGCAGGTCGTTGGCGGCCCCGGACTCGCGCATGGCCAGGGCCACCGCGACGGCGTGCTCCTTGATCACCTCGTGGGCGGTCTCCCGCCCGACGCCGCTGCGCACCGCGGCCATCAGCACCTTGGTGGTGGCCAGGAACGGCAGGTAGCGCTGCAGCTCGGCCTCGATGACCGCGGGGAACGCGCCGAAGTCGTCGAGCACCGAGAGGAAGGTCTCGAACAGCCCGTCGAGGGCGAAGAAGGCGTCCGGCAGCGCCACCCGGCGGACGACGGAGTCGGAGACGTCGCCCTCGTTCCACTGGTCGCCGGCCAGCTCGCCGAGCATGCCGACGTAGCCACGGACCACGACGGCCAGACCGTTGACCCGTTCGCAGGAGCGGGTGTTCATCTTGTGCGGCATGGCGCTGGAGCCCACCTGGCCGGGCCGGAACCCCTCGGTGACCAGCTCGGCGCCGGCCATCAGCCGGATGGAGGTGGCGACGTTGGACGGGGCCGCCGCGACCTGGGCCAGGGCCGTCACCACCTCGTAGTCCAGGGAGCGGGGGTAGACCTGTCCGGTGCTGACCAGCACCCGGCCGAAGCCGAGGTGCGCCGCGATCCGCTCCTCCAGCTGTGCCAGCTTGGCCTGGTCACCGCCGAGCAGGTCGAGCATGTCCTGGCCGGTGCCGACCGGGCCCTTGATGCCGCGCAGCGGGTAGCGGGCGATCAGCTCCTCGACGCGGGAGAAGGCGACCAGCAGCTCGTCGGTGGCGGTGGCGAACCGCTTGCCCAGCGTGGTCACCTGGGCCGCCACGTTGTGCGAGCGGCCGGCCATCGGCCGGTCGGCGTAGGAGGTGGCCAGCCCGGCCAGCCGGACCAGCGCGGCCACCACCCGGTCCCGGATGATCCGGAGTGAGGTGAGGACCTGCAGCTGCTCGACGTTCTCGGTCAGGTCGCGGGAGGTCATCCCCTTGTGGATCTGCTCGGCGCCGGCGAGGGCGTTGAACTCCTCGATCCTGGCCTTGACGTCGTGGCGGGTGACCTTCTCGCGCTCGGCGATGGAAGCCAGGTCGACGTCGGTCAGCACCCGCTCGTAGGCCGCGACCTCCACGTCCAGGTCCGCGGACCCGAGGTCCACGCCGAGGTCGCGCTGGGCCGCGAGCACGGCCAGCCAGAGCTGGCGCTCGGCGATGATCTTGTTCGGGGCGGACCACACCGCGCGCATCTGCTCGGAGGCGTAGCGGGTGGCGAGCACGTTGGGGACGACCATGGTCAGACCTGCTTCTCCGCCGCGGTGGCGGCGATGTCGGTGCGGTAGAAGGAGCCCCTCAGCTCCAGGGTGGCGATCCGGGCGTAGGCGCGCTCCCGGGCGCGGGCGAGGTCCTCGCCGGTGCCGACCACGGCGAGCACCCGGCCGCCGCTGCTGACCACCCGGCCCCCGGCGTCGGTGGTGGTGCCGGCCTGCAGGACGCTGGTGCCCTCGACGGCCGCGTCCAGCCCGCCCACCGGGTCGCCGGTGCGCGGAGTGCCGGGGTAGCCGGCGGAGGCCAGGACCACGGCGACGGCGGAGCCGGCCTCCCACTCGAGCTCCGGCTCCCCGTCCAGGCTGCCGGTGGCGGCGGCGTGCAGCAGCCGGGCGAGCGGCGTCCGGAGCCGGGCCAGCAGCGGCTGGGTCTCCGGGTCGCCGAAGCGGGCGTTGAACTCGATCACCCGGACGCCGTGCCGGGTCAGCGCCAGCCCGGCGTAGAGCAGGCCGGCGAACGGGGTGCCGCGCCGGGCGAGCTCGTCGACCGTCGGCTGCAGGACCGTGCGGGTCACCTCGGCGACCAGGTCGGCGGGCGCCCAGGGCAGCGGGGTGTAGGCGCCCATCCCGCCGGTGTTGGGGCCGGTGTCGCCGTCGCCGACCCGTTTGAAGTCCTGGGCCGGCTGCAGCGGCCGGACGGTCCGGCCGTCGGTGACGGCGAAGAGGCTGACCTCGGGCCCGTCGAGGTACTCCTCGACGACGACGCGGCCGCAGCCGGCCGCGTGCGCCAGCGCCTCGTCCCGGTCGGAGGTCACCACCACGCCCTTGCCGGCGGCCAGCCCGTCGTCCTTGACCACGTAGGGCGGTCCGTACGCGTCGAGCGCGGCCGCGACCTGGGCGCCCGTCTCGCAGACCTGGGCCCGTGCGGTGGGCACCCCGGCGGCGGCCATCACCTCCTTGGCGAAGGCCTTGCTGCCCTCCAGCCGGGCGGCCGCGGCGGAGGGGCCGAAGCAGGCGACGCCGGCGGCGCGGACGGCGTCGGCCACCCCGGCCACCAGCGGCGCCTCCGGCCCGACCACGACGAGGTCGACGCCCAGCCGGGTGGCGAGCGCGGCGACCGCGTCGCCGTCGAGGACGTCCAGGGGGTGGTTGGTGGCGACCTCCGCGGTGCCCGGGTTGCCCGGGGCGGCGTGCACGGCCCGGACCTGCGGGTCCCGCGCCAGCGCGAGGACGAGGGCGTGCTCGCGGCCGCCCGACCCGACGACCAGGACACTGCTCGGCTCCGCCACGGGCCGAGAGCCTACCGGGGCGGGCCGGCTGGGCCGGGCCGCTGACCAGGCACGGAGACCGACGCCCGCTCGCGCAGCGGGCAGCGGTAGAGCAGCTGGCGGACTTCGGCGGCGGCGCCCGCCAGCTGCTCGACCAGCAGCCCGACGGCCTGCTCGGCCATCGCGCCGTCCGGCCGGTGCACCGTGGTCAGCTTCGACGTCAGGTCCTCACCGTCCTCGAGGCTGACCAGCGAGAGCTCGTCCGGGATGGCCAGTCCGAGCTCCGCCGCGCCGAGCGCCGCGCCGACGGCCAGCCGCTCGTGGGTGCAGACCAGCGCGGTCGGCCGGTCGGGTCCGCTCAGCAGCTCCCGGGCCGCCCGGGCGCCGTCGTCGATGTCGCGCCCGGCCAGGACCGGGGCGGGCGGCACCCCGCCACCAGCGGCCACCGCCTGCCGGACCCCGGACACCCGCTGCGCGGCCTGCAGGGAGCCCAGGTCGCCGACCAGCAGGCCGATCCGGCGGTGCCCGTGCCGCAGCAGCACCTCCGCCGCGCGGCGCCCGGCCTGCACCTCGTCCGGCGCCACGCTGCTCACCGCCCCGTCGGGATCGATGCAGTTGAGCAGCACGGTGGGGCTGGTGGTCAGCACCTCCGAGGGCCGGTAGTGCGTCATCGCCGGTGCGGCCACCAGGAAACCGTCGACCTGGCGGTCCTGCAGGGTGTCGAGCTGGCGTCGCTCCACCTCGGCGTCACCACCGGTGTCCACCACCAGCAGCAGGTAGCGGTGCTCACCGGCCCGGATCAGGGCTCGGTGCAGCATCGCCCCCGGGAGACCGGAGTCGTCCGGCCAGGTGAGCACGCCGAGCGTCCTGGTCCGCCGACTGCGCAGGCTGAGCGCGACCGCGTTGGGCGTGTAGTCCAGCTGCTCGGCCGCGGCCCGGATCGCCTTCTGCTTCGCCTCGCTGAGGTTGCCCGCGCCCCGACCGTTGAGCACCAGGGAGACCGAGCTGCGTGAGACCCCGGCCAGGTCGGCGACGTCCTGTGCCGTTGCCCTGCGCGCCATGTCTCCCTCCGGACCCCGAGTCCGAGCCGCTGCCCCCTGCCCTGGGGGGCCCGCGTCAGAGCAGGTCGTGGACCAGGATGGACTGCTCGCGCGAGGGCCCGACCCCGATGCCGGAGATCCGGGCCCCGCACAGCTCCTCGAGCCGGTTGACGTAGGCCTGGGTGTTCTTCGGCAGGTCGTCGAACGCGCGGCAGCCGCTGATGTCCTCCTCCCAGCCGTCCAGCTCCTCGTACACCGGCACCGCGTGGTGGAAGTCCGACTGCGACATCGGCATCGTGTCGTGCCGCACGCCGTTCACCTCGTAGCCGACGCAGACCGGGATCCGCTCCCAGCCGGTGAGGATGTCGAGCTTGGTCAAGAAGATGTCGGTGAAGGCGTTGGCACGGGCCGCAGCCGCGACCACCACCGCGTCGAACCAGCCGCACCGCCGGGGACGCCCGGTGGTGGTGCCGAACTCGGAGCCGTCCTGCCGCAGCTTCTCGCCGTCGGCGTCCAGCAGCTCGGTCGGCATCGGCCCCTCCCCCACCCGGGTGGTGTACGCCTTGGCGATGCCGATCACCCGGTTGATCCGGGTAGGGCCCACGCCGGAACCGACGCAGGCGCCGGCGGCGACGGGGTTGGAGGAGGTGACGTAGGGGTAGGTCCCGTGGTCGACGTCGAGGTGGTGCGCCTGTGCACCCTCGAACAGCACGACCTCGTCGCGGTCCAGGGCGTCGTTGAGGACCTTGGAGGTGTCGACGATGTGCGGCGTGATCCGCTCGGCGTGCGACATCAGGTGGTCCGCCACCTGCGTCGGGTCCAGGGCGCGCCGGTTGTAGACCTTCACCAGCAGGTGGTTCTTCTGCTCCAGCGCCGCGTCGACCTTCTGCCGCAGGATCGACTCGTCCAGCAGGTCCTGCACCCGGATGCCGATCCGGTTGACCTTGTCGGAGTAGGCGGGGCCGACACCGCGTCCGGTGGTGCCGATCTTGTTCTTGCCCAGGAACCGCTCGGTGACCTTGTCGATCACCTGGTGGTAGCTGGTGATCAGGTGCGCGTTGGCCGACACGAGGAGGTTCTCCGCGTCGACGCCGCGGGCGGCCAAGCCGTCCATCTCCTCGAACAGCACGTCGAGGTCGACGACGACGCCGTTCCCGATCACCGGCACGCACTTCGGGTTGAGGATGCCGGACGGGAGCAGGTGCAGCGCGTAGCGCTCCCCGTTCACCACCAGCGTGTGGCCGGCGTTGTTGCCCCCGGAGTACCGGACGCAGTAGTCCACCCGGTCACCCAGCTGGTCGGTCGCCTTGCCCTTGCCCTCGTCGCCCCACTGGGCTCCCACCACAACGATGCCCGGCATGTGATCGCCGCCCTTCCGCTCGTCCCCGCGGGGACGAAAAGAGTGAAGCCCCTGGGCGATCGCCACAGGGACTCTTGCGACAGAACCCTACCGAAGTCCGGCGCGGCTGTCGCCTCGACGGGTCCGGGACCCGGCCGAGGTCAGCGGCGCAGGCCGGCCGAGGCCTGCTCGAGGTGGGCGAAGCCGGTCTCGGAGGAGTCACGCAGGAACTGCGCGCAGCGCTCGTGCTCGGCGGTCTCGCCGATCCGCTCGGCCGCCAGGGCCAGCGCCCACAGCGCCCGCAGGAAGCCCTGGTTGGCCACGTGCTCCCAGGGCACCGGGCCGGAGCCCTTCCAGCCCGCGCGGCGGAGGGCGTCGAGACCGCGGTGGTAGCCGGTGCGGGCGTAGGCGTAGGCGCCCAGGTCGGCCTCCAGGCTGCCGACGGCCAGCGCGGCCTCGGCCAGCAGGGCCCAGCAGAGCGTGGAGTCGGGGTGCGCGGCGACGGTGGCCAGGAAGTGCTCGCGGCCCCGCTCGGCCAGGTCGGCCGTCGCCGGGTCGTCCGGCAGGAGGGTCGGCGCGGGGCCCGCGCCGGAGCTGGCGAGCAGGTTGCGGTGGGTCTCGGTCACCGGCTCAATCTAGCCGTCCTCGCCCCCCGGCTAGAGCCAGTCGCGGCGGCGGAAGGCCACGAAGAGCACCACGGCGGACGCGACGACGACCACGAGCACCAGCCAGAAGCCCGGGCTGGTGCCCGCCAGCGGGAAGGCGACGTTCATCCCGGCGAAGCCGGTGATCAGGGTCGGCACGGCGATGATCGCCGCCCAGCCGGTCAGCTTCTTCATGATCGCGTTGCTGCGCACCTCGGCCAGGGCCAGGCTGGTGTCGAAGACCGAGGAGAGCACCTCCCGCAGCGCGTCCGCAGCCGCCGCGACCCGGTGGTGCTGCTCGGCGATCATGCCCCAGCGGCGGACGACCCGGCTGCTCTTGCCGCCCTTGACGCCCTTCGGCGCCGGCGGCGGGTTGTCGACCAGGTCGCTCATCACGGCGCGCATCGGCTCGGTCACCCGGCGCAGCTGGCTGAGCGCCGTGCGCAGCCGGAACGCGTCCAGCTGCTCGGACCGGCTCAGCGGGCGCTCCTCGAACAGCACCTCCGACAGGTCGTCGGCGGTGTCCTCCAGCCACTGCACGGCGCTCTCGTAGGTGCCGACGACCGCGGTGATCAGCAGCTGCAGGCCCACCTCCACGCCGCCCTCGGCGAGCACCTCGGCCTTCTGCAGCAGCAGCCGGGCCGGGTGGAAGCCGTCCACGTCGTCCACCAGGCAGATCAGCACACGGTCGGTGGCGATGATCGAGATCGGGTGCACCGCGAGCGTGCGGGCCGCTGGGTCGTGGGTGACGAGGTTGGTGACGACCAGCCGGGCAGTGCCGAGGGCCTCGAACTTGGCGCGCCGGTCGGTGGCCAGCAGGTCGCGGACGGCGAGGTCGTCGAGGTCGAGGGCGTGCGCGACACCACGCAGCTCGGCGGCCCCGTAGTCCGGGTCGCGCGGCAGCACCCACCAGGCGGAGGCGTCGGTGTGCAGCTGCAGCACGTCGCTGAGGTCCTCGCCGGTCAGGTCCTCGGCCACGACGGTGCCCTTGGCCCACACCCGGCTGAGGGGGACCGGACCGGAGAGGGCGGTGGTACTGCTCACCGTCTGAGCCTAGACCCGCGACGGCGCCGGACCTGGTGTCCGGCGCCGTCGGGGGTGCGGGTCGTGCGAGGCGCTCGGGGCGCCGGCGGCTCAGGCCTTGGAGCTCAGCGAGGTGCCGGTGCTGCGCAGGTCCTCACAAGCGGTGACGACGCGCTGCGCCATCCCGGCCTCGGCAGCCTTGCCCCAGGCGCGCGGGTCGTAGGCCTTCTTGTTGCCCACCTCGCCGTCGACCTTGAGGACGCCGTCGTAGTTGGTGAACATGTGCGCCGCAGCCGGCCGGGTGAAGGCGTACTGGGTGTCGGTGTCGATGTTCATCTTGATCACGCCGTAGTCCACCGCCGCCCGGATCTCCTCCAGCGTGGAGCCGGAGCCGCCGTGGAAGACCAGGTCGAACGGGTTGGACCTGCCGATCTTGGCGCCGACCTGCTCCTGGATGTCCTTGAGCACCTCGGGACGCAGCTTGACCGAGCCGGGCTTGTAGACCCCGTGCACGTTGCCGAAGGTGAGGGCGGTGATGTAGCGGCCGTGCTCGCCGGTGCCGAGCACCTCGATGGTCCGCATGCCGTCCTCGACGGTGGTGTACAGCTTGTCGTTGATCTCGTGGCTGACGCCGTCCTCCTCGCCACCGACGACGCCGACCTCGATCTCGAGGATGATCCGGGCCTTGGCGGCCTTGGCCAGCAGCTCGTGGGCGATGGAGAGGTTCTCCTCGACCGGCACGGCCGAGCCGTCCCACATGTGGGACTGGAACAGCGGGTTCTCGCCGCGGTCGACGCGCTCCTGGGAGATGGCGATCAGCGGGCGGACGTAGCCGTCCAGCTTGTCCTTGGGGCAGTGGTCGGTGTGCAGCGCGATGTTGACCGGGTAGTTCTTGGCCACCTCGTGGGCATACGCGGCGAGGGCGACGGCGCCGGTGACCTGGTTCTTGATCGTCGGGCCGGACGCGTACTCCGCACCACCGGTCGAGACCTGGATGATGCCGTCGGAGCCGGCCTCCGCGAAGCCCTGCAGGCACGCGTTGAGGGTCTGCGACGAGCTGACGTTGATGGCCGGGTAGGCGAAGGAGCCCTTCTTGGCCGCGTCGATCATCTCGGCGTAGACCTCAGGAGTGGCGATGGGCATGCAGGTGCGTCCTTTCGTACGGTGCGGGCCGGCGCGAGGGCGGCACGTCGGAGGGCGTCCGCGCGGGACGCCGCCCCCAGTCTGTCAGGGGTGCCCGGGGGCGCGGAAGTCGCGTGCCCGCGGCGGACGGCTCAGACGTCGAGGGCGGCGAGGTCGACGCCGTGCCGACCGCCCGAGTAGGCCCGGGCCGTGCTGTCCAGGGTGGCGGGGTGCACCTCGACCTGCTCGAGCGGCACCGCCACCGGCGGCGCGGAGCTGCGGCGCACCTCGAAGGCGGCGCCCCGGCCCCGGCGGCGGACCATGACCAGCCCGGTGACCTCAGCCCACGGGGTGAACGTCCGGGCCACCTGGATGCCGGGCCGGCCGATGCGGATGGCGGTGCCGCGGCCCACCCGCGCCAGCGCCCGGCGGGCCCGCAGCCACGCCACGAGGTAGCCGACCAGCCAGGCCACCGAGATCCCCAGGATGACCGCGTAGACGGTCAGGTAGCCGGACCCCTGCCGCTGGTCCCCGCCGAAGAAGTAGAGCAGCGTCAGCACCCCCGCGGTGATCAGCAGGCTGATGACCCGGCCCCACATCCGGCGCTTGCGCCGGCGGGCCCGCTCGCGCAACTGGCTGTCGTCGAAGGGCACGACCAGCTCGTCGATGCGGTCGCCGGAGCGGGCGGTGGTGGTCACGTCAGTTCTCCCGGGCGCCGCGCGGCGTGATGGCCATGTGGATGCGGTAACGGTCGGCCCGGTACCACGACGTCGAGAGCTCGATCACCCGGTCGCCGGCGTAGGTCACCCGCTCCTGGACCAGCAGGGGCGCCCGCTTGGCGATGCCGAGCACCCGGGCCTGGGAGGCGTCCGCGGACTCGGCGCGGACGGTCTGCTCACCGCTGGTCACCACCACGCCGTACTCGCTGGCGAAGACGTCGTACAGCGAACCGAGCTCGCGCTGCAGCAGACCCGGGAACAGGGCGGCCGGGTAGTGCCCCACCTCGTAGGCCATCGGGGTGCCGTCGGCGGTGCGGAGCCGCTCGACCCGGACCACCGGGCGACCGGGGCGGATCCGCAGGGCGTAGGCGACCTCGTCGTCAGCGGCCTCCTCGCTGGCCGAGAGCACCACCGTGGCCGGCAGCAGGCCCCGGTCCCGCATCTCGCGGGAGAAGGAGGTCAGGTGCAGCCGGGAGTCGACCTGGGGTCCGGTCACGTAGGTCCCCTTGCCGTGCACCCGCTCCAGCGCGCCGGTGTCGACCAGGTCCGCGATGGCCTGCCGGACCGTGACCCGGCTGACGCCGAGGCGCACCACGAGCGCGCGCTCGGACGGGATGGCGTCGCCGGGGTTGAGCTCGGTGTCGATCAGCTGCTCAAGGATCCCGCGCACCTGCGCCCGCTTGGTGGTGGTGGCGGCGAGGGGACGCTCGAGCCGGTAGGGCCCGATCTCGCCGCGACCGAACTCGTGCTGCAATGCTGCTCCTAGCCGCGGGTGTGCCTGCGTCGATGGTAGACCAGTCCATACCAGCCCGAGGAGTGACGGAGTGCCGATCGAGCCCGCGACCGAGTCGACCGACGGCGCCCCCTCCGGCGGTGGCGGTGACCGGCCGGGTGCGGCGGTGAGCCAGATGGCCCGGGAGATCGCCGAGCAGCCCGAGGCCCTGGCCCGGACGCTGGCCGAGCTGCTCCCCCTGCGGCCCGAGATCGCCGCCCTGGCGCGGACGAAGCGACGCCTGCTGCTGGTGGCCCGCGGGTCCAGCGACAACGCCGCCATCTACGCGCGCTACCTCGCCGAGGTGCACGCCGGGGTGGCCGGCGCCCTGGCCGCGCCGTCGGTGGCGACGTTGTACGCCGCCGACCTGGACCTGTCCGACACGCTCACGATCGCGGTCAGCCAGTCCGGTTCCACGCAGGAGATCGTGGAGACCCAGGAGTGGGCGAAGCGCTGCGGCGCCGCCACCCTGGCCGTCACCAACGTCGCCGGCTCGCCGTTGGCCCTCGGTGCCGACATCGCCCTGATCACCCAGGCCGGGCCCGAGCTGGCGGTGCCGGCCACCAAGACCTACACCACCCAGGTCGCGGCGCTGGCCGTGGCCGTCGACGCCCTGGCGCCGCGGCGCGGGACGCTGGACGCCGCCTTCGACGCCGTCCCCGCGCAGGCCGCCCGGATGCTCGACCCGGGCCCGGATTCAGACGCCATGGTGGAGACCCTCGCCGGCACCCAGGAGGTGCTGGCCAGCGGGCGGGGCCTGGCCTTCGGGACCACCCTGGAGGTGGCGCTGAAGCTGGAGGAGACCTGCCTGCGCCCGGTCCGCGGGCTCTCCTACGCCGACCTCAAGCACGGCCCGATCGCCGTCGTGGACGCCCACCTGGTGACCGTCCTCGTCGCCGGGCCCAGCGGTCCGACCCTGCCCGGCCTGGTGGAGCTGGCCGCGACGGTGCGGGCGACCGGCAGCCCCGTCCTCGGCCTCGGCGGGGACGCGGACTTCCGCGCCGCCTGCGACCTGGCCGTCGCCGGCCCGGACCTGCCCGAGCTGCTGGCTCCGCTGGCCCTGCCGATCCCGGCGCAGCTGCTCACGGAGCGGCTGGCCCGCCGGCTGGGCCTGGACCCCGATGCGCCGCGCGGGCTGCGCAAGGTCACCCAGACCGACTGAGCGCCGCGACCCGTCGACGCGGTCAGGCCGCCTCGGCCAGCCGGGCCAGCACCCGCCGCTTGAGTGCGGCGCGGTCCTCGGTGACCCCGAGCCGGTGCAGCACCCGCAGCGCGGTCCCCTGCTCGGTGGCCAGCAGGCCGAGGAACACGTGCTCGGTGCCGAGGTGGCGGTGACCCTCGGCGAGGGCTTCCCGCAGCGACAGCTCCAGGGAGGTCTTGGCCTCCCGGTTGAACGGGATGTGCCCGGCGCCGCTGCGCCGCCCGAACAGACCCGGCCGCTGGCGGCGGCGGCGGTCCAGGGCGCCGGGCCCGAAGGTCTGCTCGGCCTGCCGGCGGACGGCGTCGAGGTCGATGCCCAGGGCGCCGAGGGCGGCGGCGTCGTCGACGTCGAAGACCTGCTCGGTGGCGGCGACGCCGTCGCCGACGTCGAGGCCGAGGTCGGCCAGCACGCGGGCGGGGATGCCCTGGTGGTCGTCGAGCACCCCGGCCAGCAGGTCGGCGGCCCCGATCTCGGTGTGCCCGGCGCGGCGGGCGTGGTCCTGGGCGCCGACGACGGCGGCACGGGCGGCGGGGGTGAAGCGTTCGAACATGGGTCCTCGTTCCGGTCAGGTGTGCGGGGCGTGCTTCTTGTGCACGGCCTGCTTCGACACCCCGAGCGCGGTCGCGATCTCGGCCCAGGACCAGCCGGCGGTGCGCGCGTTGGCGACCTGGAGGTCCTCGAGCTGTTCGACGAGGCGGCGCAGCGCAGCGACGGCACGGAGGCCGACGGCGGGGTCGGGGCTGGTGGTGCCGTCGACGGTGTCGGAAGCGGAAGCCATGCCGTCATCTTAAGTTGACGATACGGTGACGTCAACCCAAGATGACGACCAGTGGCTGGATCAGCGAGCTGGCTGCACGACGACCGCCACGGCCCGGACGGGCACGGTGCGCGTCGCGGCCCTCCGCTCCCAGCGCGAGGCCCTGACCACCTGCCCGTGGAGGGCGCCGGGTCAGGCCCAGCGGAGCGCCCAGGCGTACATGGCGATGGCCGCGGCTGCCCCCGCGTTGATCGACCGGGTGGACCCGTACTGGCTGATCGCCACCAGCGAGGAGCACGCGGCGACCATCTCCGGCGTCAGCCCCGGACCCTCCGAGCCGAAGACGAGGCACGCCCGCTCGGGTAGCTCCGTCCGCTCCAGCGGTACCGAGCCGGGCAGGTTGTCCACCCCGACGGGGGTGTAGCCGTGCGCGTCGAGCCAGGTGACGAGGTCGGCGACATCGGGATGGTGCTCGACGTGCAGGTAGCGGTCGGTGACCATCGCTCCGCGCCGGTTCCACCGTCGTCGGCCGACGATGTGCACGCCGGCCACGTTGAAGGCGTTGGCCGTGCGGACCATGGAGCCGATGTTGAAGTCGTGCTCCCAGTTCTGGATCGCGACCCGCAGCGGGTGCCGGCGGCCGTCGAGGTCGGCGACCACGGCGTCGAGCCGCCAGTACCGGTAGCGGTCGACGACGTTGCGGTGGTCACCGTGCGCGAGCAGCTCCGGGTCCAGCCGGGGGTCGTCCGGCCAGGGCTCGGGGTGCGGGCCGACGCCGGGACCGGCGGCCGCCGCCACCTCGTCCTCGTTCAGGTAACTCACAGCGATCGACGGTACCGTTCGGCCGGTGAACCTCCTGGTCGACGCCGCGCTCCTGACGCCGATGCTGCTGCCCTCCTGGCTCGACCCCGAGGCGCTCATCCGCGCGTTCGGCCCGTACGCCCTGTGGGGTGTCGCCTTCGTGATCTTCGCCGAGTGCGGGCTCTTCGCCATCCTGCCGGGAGACTCGCTGCTGTTCACCGTCGGCGTCTTCGTCGCCATCGGCGCCATCGACCACAGCATGGTCTTCGTCTGCACGGTGCTGGTGATCGCCGCGGTGCTGGGCAACGTCGTGGGCTACGGCCTGGGCCGGCTGATCGGTCCCCCGCTGTTCCGGGAACGGACCGGGCTGATGGGGCAGATCTTCAAGCCCTCCTACGTGGAGAAGACCCGCGTCTTCCTCGACCGCTACGGCAGCCGCGCCCTGATCCTGGCCCGCTTCGTGCCGATCGTCCGCACCTTCGTCACCCTGGTCGCCGGTGTGAGCCGGATGAACTTCAAGCACTTCATCGTCTACACCGCCGTCGGCGGCGTGCTCTGGGCCGTCGGCGTGACCACGCTGGGCTACTACCTGGGCAACGTGAGCTTCATCAAGAACAACATCGACGCCGTGCTGGTGCTGATCGTGCTGGTCTCGGTGCTCCCGATGGTCGTCGAGTTCCTGCTGGCCCGCCGCCGGCACCGGACGGCCGGGACCCCGGTCGGCGAGTAGTCCCGCCCCCCCCTGCGGCCTGAGCCCGCCCCGCGGCCTGAACCCGCCCCCGCGGCCTGAGCCCGCCCCCGCGGCCTGAGCCCGCCCCCGCGGCCTGAGCCCGCCCCCGCGGCCTGAGCCCGCCCCCGCGGCCTGAGCCTGTCGAAGGCCCTTGGACACGCTCAGGGCACGGGGTTCGTCAGCCGGTGATGCTCCGCAGCTCGTCCAGGTCGTCCTCGGACGGCACCCAGAGGCCGGCCTCGACGTTGCCCCGCACCTGCTCGACGGAGGTGGCGCCGGCGATCACCGAACCCACCGTCGGCATCGCGGCCAGCCCGCCCACCGCCACCTGCAGCATGGTCACGCCGCGCTCGTCGGCGAACCGCCCGATGGCCTCGATGAGGTCGAAGTCGGCAGCGGCCAACCGGTCCGGCAGCCCGGCCAACCGCGTGCCGGCGGGAGCGTCAGCACCGCGGCGGTACTTGCCGGTCAGCAGCCCCGAGGCCAGCGGGAAGTACGGGAGCAGGCTCTGGCCGGTGTGCTGCAGGGCCGGCACGAGCTCGGCCTCGATCCCCCGGCTCAGCCAGGAGTACTCGTTCTGGGCGGAGACGAAACCTTCGAGGTTGCCGGTGTGCGCGGTCCAGTCGGCGTCCACGACCTGCCAGCCGGCGAAGTTCGACGAGCCGACATAGCGCACCTTGCCCTCGGCCACCAGCTCGCTCAGCGCGGCGAGGGTCTCCTCGACCGGCGTCCGCGGGTCCGGGGTGTGCATCTGGTAGAGGTCGATCCAGTCGGTCCCCAGCCGGCGCAAGCTGTTCTCCACCGCCAGCCGGATGTAGCGCCGTGAGCCCCGGACGCCCCAGTCCGGCCCGTTGCTGCCGCCCATGTCCGACCCGAACTTGGTGGCCAGGACGACCTGGTCGCGCCGGCCCTGGAGGGCCTGTCCGAGCAGGGTCTCCGAGCCGCCGCGGTTCCCGTAGACGTCGGCGGTGTCGAACAGCGTGATGCCGGCGTCGATGGCGGCGTGCACCACCGGGGCCACGTCCTCGTCCGCCATCCGGGCGCCGAAGTTGTTGCAGCCGATCCCGACGGTGGAGACGGTCAGGCCGGAGTGGCCGAGCTGGCGGTAGGTCATCTCTGCGGGCATGGAGCGGCGTTCCCCTCTGCGTGGTGGTCAGACCGGTCCCGGCCCTGCGCCACGCTACCCAGCACCACTACGGCTGCTGCTGGCCGCCCGACTGCGGCGGGGTGTAGCCGCCGGTCTGCGGCGGCTGCTGGTAGGACGGCGGCTGGCTGTACTGCTGCTGCGGGTCGGGCAGTGCGTCGTCACGGTCGAAGGAGACCGGCGGCGCCGACTGCTGAGGGGGCAGCTGCCCCTGCGACCGGCCGGGCTCCTCGCCGCGGTAGGCGATCTCGCCGAAGCTGACGCCGGGAGCCTGCCGCACGGACGGGTCGTTCACCTCGAAGTAGGTGGCCTTCTCGAACTTAAACAGGCCGGCGATGACGTTCGAGGGCACGGACTCGACCTTGGTGTTGTAGACCCGGACGTTCGCGTTGTAGAAGCGACGGCCCGCGGCGATCCGGTCTTCGGTCTCGGCCAGCTGGCGCTGCAGCTCCAAGAAGTTCTGGTTGCTCTTCAAGTCGGGGTAGGCCTCGACGCTGACGATCAGGTTGCGGACGGCGCCGGAGAGGGCCTGCTCGACGTCGGAGCGCTGCTGGCTGGGCAGCGAGCCGTCCGCCTGGGCGACGGACTGGGCCTGGCTCCGCAGCCGGGTGACGTCCTCGAGGGTGTTGCGCTCGTGCGCGGCGAAGGCGCGGACCGTCTCGACGAGGTTCGGGATCAGCTCGTAGCGGCGGTTCAGCTCGACGTCGATCTGCCGCCAGGACTCCTGGATCAGGTTCCGCGACTTCACGAAGCCGTTGTAGGAGCCCATGGCGATCAGGGCGATGATGACGACGATCACCAAGATGACGACGATGACGGTGATGGCGGTGCCCATCAGGTCTCCTCAGGAGTCGGGAGCGGACGCGAGCGCCCGCAGCCGGAGCGGCCGGACGGCCTCACAGTAGTGCCTGCGCGGGCCGGCGCCGGGCTGCGGCGGGCCGGCGTCAGGCCAGACCGAGGTCGGCGGCCGAGAGCGCCGCGCGGTACGGGAGCCCCGCGGCCTCGATCTTCTCCCGGGCACCGGTGTCCCGGTCGACGACGACGGCGACACCCACCACCTCGGCGCCGGCCTCCCGCAGCGCCTCGACCGCGGTCAGCACCGATCCACCGGTGGTGCTGGTGTCCTCGACCGCCAGCACCCGCCGCCCCTCGACGGGGGAGCCCTCGATCCGCCGCTGGAGGCCGTGCGCCTTGCCCTGCTTGCGGACCACGAACGCGTCCAGCACCCCTCCGGTCGCCGCCGTGGCGTGCAGCATGGCCACCGCCACCGGGTCGGCGCCCAGGGTCAGGCCGCCGACGGCGTCGAACTCCCAGTCGGCCACCAGGTCGAGCATCACGCGGCCGATCAGCGGGGCCGTGGCTCCGTCCAGGGTCACCCGCCGCATGTCGACGTAGTAGTCCGCGGTGCGGCCGGAGGCCAGGGTGACCGCGCCGTGCACGACGGCCAGCTCCCGGACCTGCTCGACGAGGCGGGCGCGGTCAGGGGAGGCGTCGTTCTGCGGCATGACCGGGGAGCCTAGCCGAGCGGGTCGGGGAGATCCGCGTTCCGCCCCCGGGGCACCTGGTCCGGCGTGGAGGGCAGCAGATCGGGTGTGCCGGCGCCGTCCCCACCACGGCGAACCCGGCGACGACGGGCGAGGCCCCTCGGCCAGGTGCGGCACGGGACTCGGCCAGCGGGGCCTCGGGCTAGCCCTGCTTGTTGCGGGTGCTCTGCAGGTGCCCGAAGCCGACCGAACGGTCGGGTGAACGGAACAGGTCCTGGCACGTGGTCAGGGTGATCAGGGCCCGGGTCGGCTCCCGGTCGGGTTCGCCGGGCACCGGGTCCAGCACCCAGGTCGCGGTGTCGTCGACGGTGAGGTCGCGCGGCGGCTCGTCCAGCACGTAGGTGTGCACGGCGGTCCGCGTCTCCACGACGACCTCGTCGCCGGGCTCCAGCTCCAGCAGCCGGTTGAACGGCTGACCGTGCGTCACCCGGTGCCCCGCGAGCGCGAAGTTGCCGACCTCACCGGGCGCGGCGGTGCCCGGGTAGTGCCCGACTCCCCCGGACAAGATGTCCAGGTCGGTGCCCTCCAGGACCGGGATCTCGTAGTCCGCGCCGAAGGCCGGGATCCGCAGCAGCGCCGTCGCGTCACCCGGACGCGGTTCCGGCTCCGGCTCCGGCGCCCGGTCCGAGGACGGTGACGACGGGTCGGCGGCCGGTGTGGGCCCGGCCCGCTCCCAGCGCTGGCGCAGATCCTGCCGCTCGGAGTCGAAGGCACGTCCGGCGACGATGTTCGTGCCGAAGTACTGGTAGGCCACCCATCCCACGCAGCCGAGCCCGGCCACCAGCAGCACCAGGCCGACCACGGTCAGCGCGGAGGGCCGCCGCCGTCGGGAGCGCGCCCGTCCTGCCGGCGTGCGGCGGCCGGTGCGCGCGCCGGGGGAGTCGCTCACCGGGCCATCCTCCCACCGCGGGGTTCTGCCCGGGTCCCGCTGCGGTGGTCCGACCCAGCGGGCGCGGGTCAGCGGTAGGGGTCCGGGGTCAGCGTGTACTTGGTCGACAGGTACTCCGCGATGCCCTCGAGACCGCCCTCCCGGCCGAGGCCGGACTGCTTGACCCCGCCGAACGGGGCGCTGGCGTTGGAGATGACGCCGACGTTCAGGCCCATCATCCCCGTCTCGAGCCGGTCGACCAGTCGCTGGCCGCGGTCGGCGTCGCGGGTGTAGGCGTAGCTCACCAGGCCGTACTCGGTGTCGTTGGCCAGCGCCACCGCCTCGTCCTCGTCGCCGAAGGTGGCGACCGAGAGGACGGGGCCGAAGATCTCCTGGCGCAGGATGTCGCTGCCCGGTCGGACGCCGGCCACCACGGTGGCGGCGTAGAAGGTGCCCTCGCGCTCGACCCGGGCCCCGCCGGTCAGCACCTCCGCGCCCCGGTCGACGGCGTCGCCGACGAGCTGCTCGGCCTTGCGGACGGCGCGGTCGTCGATCAGCGGCCCGACCTGCACCCCGTCCTCGGTGCCGCGGCCGACCCGGAGGCCGCGGACCTCGGCGGTCACCCGGGCGGTGAACTCCTCGGCCACCCGCTCGTGCACCAGGAAGCGGTTGGCGGCGGTGCAGGCCTGGCCGACGTTGCGGAACTTGGCCAGCAGCGCCCCCGCTACGGCGGAGTCGAGGTCGGCGTCCTCGAAGACCAGGAACGGCGCGTTGCCGCCCAGCTCCATCGAGGTCCGCAGCACCCCGTCGGCCGCCTGCTTGAGCAGCTGCCTGCCGACCGCGGTGGAGCCGGTGAAGCTGAGCTTGCGCAGCCGGGGATCGGCGATCACGGGCTCGGAGACGTCGGCCGCGGTGGAGGTGGTGACCACGTTGACCACGCCGTCGGGGACCCCCGCCTCGCGCAGCAGCTCGGCGAAGAACAGGGTGGTCAGCGGGGTCAGCTCGGCCGGCTTGACCACCGCCGTGCAGCCGGCGGCAAGGGCGGGCGCGATCTTGCGGGTGGCCATGGCCAGCGGGAAGTTCCAGGGCGTGATCAGGTAGCACGGTCCGACCGGGTGCTGGCTGACCAGCATCCGGCCGGTGCCCTCGGGGTTCGTGCCGTACCGGCCGCTGATCCGGACGGCCTCCTCGGAGAACCAGCGCAGGAACTCCCCGCCGTAGGTCACCTCGGCCTGGGACTCGGCCAGCGGCTTGCCCATCTCCAGCGTCATCAGCAGGGCGACCTCGTCCCGGCGCGACTGCAGCAGGTCGAAGGCCCGGCGGAGGACCTCCGCCCGCTCCCGGGGCGCGGTCCGGGCCCAGCCGGGCCCGGCCTCGACGGCCGCGTCGAGCGCAGCCGCGCCGTCCTCCACCCCGCCGTCGGCGACGGTCTTGATCACCGCACCGGTGGCGGGGTCCTGCACCTCCAGCGTCCTCCCCGACGCGGCTGGTCGCCAGCCACCCCCGATCAGCAGGCCGTCCGGCACCGCGTCGAGCACCGCCTGCTCGAAGGCCTGTGACACCGTCTGCTCCCCTCGTCGTCGCCCGTCGGCGAGCCTAGACCGGGACGCCCTAGGCCGGCGGGGCGCCGCGGCTAGGGTGCTGGCCATGGCCTCAGCGTGGAAAGCCCAGCGGGTGCGGTCCGCGACCACCACGATCTTCGCCGAGATGTCGGCCCTCGCCCTGGCGACGCGGTCGGTCAACCTCGGCCAGGGCTTCCCGGACACCGACGGTCCGGACTGGATGCTCGCGGCTGCCAGACAGGCGATCGCGGACGGGGTCAACCAGTACCCGCCGGGCCGCGGGATCGCGCCGCTGCGGGAGGCCGTCGTCGCGCACAGCCGCCGGCACTACGGGCTCGACTACGACGCGGACACCGAGGTGGTGGTGACCACCGGCGCCACCGAGGCGCTCGCCGCCGCCATGCTCGCCTTCGTCGACCCGGGCGACGAGGTGGTGGCGCTGGAACCGTTCTACGACTCCTACGCCGCCTCGATCGACCTCGCCGGCGGCACCAGGGTCGGCGTCGGTCTGTTCGGGCCCGACTTCCGGCTGGACCACGCCGAGCTGGCCGCAGCCTTCACCGACCGGACCAAGCTGGTGCTGGTCAACTCCCCGCACAACCCGACCGGAACGGTCCTGGGCCGCGACGACCTGGCCGAGATCGCCCGGCTGGCCGTCGCCCACGACGTGCTCGTGGTCTGCGACGAGGTGTACGAGCACCTCGTGTTCGACGTGTCCGAGCACGTGCCGCTGGCCACCTTCCCCGGCATGCGCGAGCGCACCCTGCGGATCTCCTCCTCCGGCAAGACCTTCGCCGCCACCGGCTGGAAGATCGGCTGGGCGCTGGGGCCGGCGGAGCTGGTCGACGGGCTGACCTCGGTCAAGCAGTTCCTCACCTTCGTCTCCGGCGCCCCGTTCCAGCCCGCGATCGCCCGGGCCCTGGACGACGGCGACGCCTGGGTCGAGGAGAACCGGCGGAGCCTGCAGGCCAAGCGCGACCGGCTGGCCGCCGGTCTGCGCGGCATCGGCCTGGACCCCGTCGTCCCGCAGGGCACCTACTTCATGACCACCGACGTACGCCCGCTCGGCTACGACGACGGCGTCGCCTTCTGCCGCGACCTGCCGCACCGGGTCGGCGTGGTGGCCATCCCGCACCAGGTGTTCTACGACGACGTCGAGGCCGGCAGGCCCTACGTGCGCTGGGCCTTCTGCAAGGAGGACGCCGTGCTCGACGAGGCCGTCCGGCGGCTGGGGCAGCTCACCGGCTGAGCGTCTGGTCGTCGCGCCAGCGGTACCAGGCGGTCGCGCCCGGGGTCCACAGGACGAGGCAGGCGACGGCGACGTACCAGGCGGCGCTGAACCACCAGAGCAGGTTGTCCTGCAGCCACCAGGCGGCCCAGGCGAGCGCGACCAGGCCGACGGCGGTGTGCACCGCGCGGGTCCAACGGCGCCGGGACAAGATCAGGAACCCCGTGATGATCGAGGCCAGCGGGAACAGGTAGAGCGGCACGGCCAGCCCGTCGAGCATCCGGTAGTTGAAGCGGTTGAGGATGTGGAAGACCGCCCCGTTGTCGTTGACCTCGGCGAACGCCCCGGCCCCCACGGTCGCGGTCACCCAGAGCAGGCTGAGGCCGCAGATCCACTGCAGGGAGCCCAGCACGGCCAGCGTGCAGGCCAGGGCGATCACCGCCGGCCGCTGGGGCGGACCCTCGGGAGGCGGGACGGGTGCCGGCAGGGCAGGAGGTGGCAGCGTCGGCGGCGACCACAGCGGAGCGGAGGCGGGGTGATCAGGACGTGCCGGGAACGCCGGCGGGTACCCGACGCCGGGGGCCTGGAACTGCGGCGCCCCCTGCGGTGGCGGCGCGAACCCCGGACTGGACATGCGCTCCAGCCTAGGTCGTGCAGCAGGTGCCGCTCAGCCGAACAGCAGGTCCGCGGGCGGGGCCGGTGAGAGTGCACCGTCCGCGTCGGTGAAGGGCGTCGCGCCGCCGACGAGCTGGCCGAGCCGGGCACCGTGCAGGACGCGGTAGGGGTAGGGAGCGGTGCCGGCCCGCCGCGCGATCGCCTCCACCGGCAGGCTGACGTCCGCGGCGGCGACCACCACGTTCCCGAACCGGCGCCCCTTGAGGGTGGACGGCTCCGCGCTGAACAGGACGTGGCCGAAGGTGGCCAGCACCCCGGCGAGCACGCGGCGGGCGTAGTCGAAGGGGCCCCGGTCGGTGACGTTCATGACCAGGAGACCGCCCGGACGCAGCACCCGCGCCACGTCGGCCAGGAACGTGGTGGTGGTGAGCTCGGCCGGCACCCGCGAGCCGTCGAAAGCGTCCAGCACCACGAGGTCGGCGTAGTCGTCACGGAGCGCGGCAACGCCGGTTCGGCCGTCGGTCGTCCGCACCTTGATGCCGCTCCGCCGGGGCAGCGGCAGGTGCGCCCGGACCAGCTCGGTCAGGTCGCCGTCCGGCTCCAGCACGACCTGCGCCGAGCGCGGCCGGGTGTGCGCGAGGTAGCGGGGGATGGTCAGCGCGGCGCCGCCGACGTGCACCACGCCGACCCGCTCCCCCGCCGGGAAGACGGACTCCACCACGTCGACGATCCGCTGGACGTAGTCGAACTCCAGCCGGGTGGGGTCGTCGAGGTCGACGTAGGACTGGTCGGTCCGACCGACCCGGAGGGTGAAGGCGTGCGGTCGGTTCGGGTCGGGGACCAGCACGGTCTCGTGCTCGCCGGTGCGCAGCACCAGGTCCCCCACCCTCACCGCGCCACCCTAGCCGGGCGCGCGACAGCCCCGGATGCGCACATACAGGGCTGTCGGGTAGGGCTCGGTCAGACGGCGACCGGCTCGGGCGTGACGATGGTCAGACCGTCGCTCCCGGCGTCCACGTCGAAGGTGATGGAGTCACCCTCGAGGATCGTGCCGGCGAGCACCTGCCGGGCCAGCTGGTCCTCGATCGTGGTCTGGATCAGCCGGCGGAGCGGGCGGGCGCCGTAGACCGGGTCGAAGCCGGTCAGCGCCAGCCAGTCCTTCGCGGCCTGGGTGGCTCGGACGGTGATCCGCCGCTCGGCCAGCCGGGCGTTGAGCCGGCGCAGGTTGATGTCGACGATCTTGGCCAGCTCCTCGGTGCCGAGGGCGTCGAAGAGGACGATCTCGTCCAGCCGGTTGAGGAACTCGGGCTTGAACGAGCCGCGCACCACGCCCATCACGGCGTCGTGCTTCATCTTCTCGTCCAGGCTCGGGTTGGCCAGGAACTGCGAACCCAGGTTGGAGGTCAAGATCATGATCACGTTCCGGAAGTCGACCGTGCGGCCCTGGCCGTCGGTCAGCCGGCCGTCGTCGAGCACCTGGAGCAAGATGTCGAAGACCTCGCCGTGCGCCTTCTCCACCTCGTCCAGCAGCACCACCGAGTAGGGGCGGCGCCGGACCGCCTCGGTCAGCTGGCCACCCTCCTCGTAGCCGACGTAGCCCGGAGGGGCACCGACGAGACGGGACACCGAGTGCTTCTCGGAGTACTCGCTCATGTCGATCCGGATCATCGCGTGCTCGTCGTCGAAGAGGAACTCCGCCAGCGACTTGGCCAGCTCGGTCTTGCCCACCCCGGTCGGACCGAGGAACAGGAACGAGCCGGTCGGACGGTTCGGGTCGGAGATGCCGGCCCGCGAGCGGCGGACGGCGTCCGAGACCGCCCGGACGGCGGTTCGCTGGCCGATCAGCCGGGTGCCGAGCCGATCCTCCATGCTGAGCAGCTTCTCGGTCTCGCCCTGCAGCAGCCGGCCGGTCGGGATGCCGGTCCAGTTGGCCACCACCTCGGCGATGTCCTGGGGACCGACCTGCTCGCTCACCATGGACGGCAGCGCGCTCTCGGCCTGGTCGGCGGCGTCGAGCTCCTTCTCCAGCGCAGGGATCTCGCCGTAGTTGATCTCGCTGGCCTTGACCAGGTCTCCGTCCCGCAGGTAGCGGTCGGCCTGGCTGCGCAGCTCGTCGATCTGCTTCTTCAGGTCGCCGACGCGGTTGAGGCCCTGCTTCTCGGCCTCCCAGCGGGCCTCCAGCCCGCGCAGCTCCTCCTGGGTGTTCGCCAGCTCCTCGTCCAGCCGGTGCAGGCGCTCGACGCTGCCCGGGTCGGACTCCTTCTCCAGGGCGAACCGCTGCATCTGCATGCGCTCGACGCTGCGCCGCAGCACGTCGATCTCCTCTGGTGAGGAGTCGATCTCCATCCGCAGCCGGGAGGCGGCCTCGTCGACCAGGTCGATGGCCTTGTCCGGCAGCTGCCGGGAGGGGATGTAGCGGTTGGACAGGCTGGCCGCGGCCACCAGCGCGGCGTCGGTGATGGCCACCTTGTGGTGCGCCTCGTAGCGCTCGCGCAGCCCGCGGAGGATGGCGATGGTGTCCTCGACGCTGGGCTCGCCGACGTAGACCTGCTGGAAGCGGCGCTCCAGCGCCGGGTCCTTCTCGATCCGCTCGCGGTACTCGTCCAGCGTCGTCGCGCCGATCATCCGCAGCTCCCCGCGGGCCAGCATCGGCTTCAGCATGTTGCCGGCGTCCATCGAGGAGTCGCCGGACGCGCCGGCCCCGACGACGGTGTGCAGCTCGTCGATGAAGGTGATGACCTGGCCCTCGGCGTCGCGGATCTCGGTCAGCACGGCCTTCAGCCGCTCCTCGAACTCACCGCGGTACTTGGCGCCGGCCACCATCGACGGCAGGTCGAGCGAGACGAGCCGGCGCCCCTTGAGCGAGTCGGGGACGTCCCCGGCGACCAGGCGCTGGGCCAGCCCCTCGACGACGGCCGTCTTGCCGACGCCGGGCTCGCCGATCAGCACCGGGTTGTTCTTGGTGCGCCGGGCCAGGACCTGGACGACGCGGCGGATCTCGGTGTCCCGGCCGATGACCGGGTCGAGCCTGCCCTCCCGGGCCTGGGCCGTCAGGTCGACGCCGTACTGGTCGAGCGCGGAGGAGGTGCCCTCGGACTCGGCGCTGGTGACGCGCTTGCTGCCGCGGGCCTCGTTGAAGGCGGCGGTGAGCGCGCGCGGGTCGACCTTGAGGTCCAGCAGCGGCTTCTTGACGTCGGAGTCGACGGCAGCCAGCGAGATCATCAGGTGCTCGGTGGCGACGAACTGGTCACCGAGCTGGGCGGCACGGTTCTCGGCGTCGGCCAGCACCCGGGCGAAGGCGCCGGAGAGCTGGGGCTGGGCGACCGACGACCCGCTGGCCTTGGGCAGCTTGGCGATGGCCCCCTGCGCGGCGGCGTCGACGACGGCGGGGTCGGCCCCGACGGCGCTGATCAGCGGGGCGACGGTGTTGCCCGGCACCAGCAGCAGCGCGTGCAGCAGGTGCGACGGCTCGACGTTGGGGTTGCCCGTGGTGAGAGCGTTCCGCAACGCCGTGGAGACGGCGTCACGACTCTTGGTGGTGAGCTTGTTCGTGTCCATGTGCGCGGTCCTTCGTGGTCGAGCAGTGAGGGTGGACGTCCTTGAGTCCATCTGACTCAACTTTGTGCCGATCGTCAGTATTCCAGGTTGAGTGCCCTCCGCTCAACCCCCAGCCCACCCTGGTTCTCGTCCTGCGCCCTGCGCTCCAGGCCCGGCACCGGGGATTTCGTCGTCCCGCTCCCGCTCACCCACCGCCGTGCCGTTCCGTCAGCCGATCGGGGTCACGACGCAGCGGCCGACGGCGTCCTCGGTGGCGAGGTGGACCGGCCAGCGCGGGGCGAGGCCAGTGAGGGCTCGGCCCCACTGCCGGTCCGCGGTCCGCACCACGGCCGGTCCCGGTCGCGACAGGAGCAGGACCGGCGTCCCGCAGCCGCCCAGGTGGTCGAAGAACTGGCCGAAGGAGTCCACGTCGGCCGCCGAGGGCACCTCCGGCACGTCGTCGACCGGGACGACGGTGGGCACCGGCCGCCCCTCGTCGTCGAGCAGCACCAGCCAGAGCGTGCGGCGGTCGAAGCCCCCGTCCCCCATCAGGGCGGCCCAGAAGCGGGCGAGATCGGCGGCCGAGGCGATCGGCTCGGTCGAGGCGGGCGAACTCGGTGTGGTCATGGCGCAACGCTGCCGCGTCCGCCGGCGCCCGGACCGGTTGTCCACAGGGTCGTCGGGAGCACTTGGGGTCCGGGGCGAGGATGGAGGGCCACCACCACCCGAGGAGCACTCGTGAAGGCCATCTGGAACGACACCGTCATCGCCGAGTCCGACGACACCGTGGTGGTGGAGGGCAACCACTACTTCCCGCTGGACGCCGCAGCCCCCGGGGTGCTGACGCCGACGAGCACCCACACCGTCTGCCCGTGGAAGGGCACGGCGAGCTACTTCACCGTCCAGGTGGGCGACGACAGCAACGTCGACGCGGCCTGGACCTACCCCGAGCCCAAGCCCGACGCCGCCCACCTCCAGGACCGCGTGGCGTTCTGGAGAGGCGTCCGGGTCGTCGCCTGAGCGCCGCACCGGGCTGAGCGCGGGACGGCGCCGGCGCCGGGGCTCAGCGCCAGCCGAGCTCCGGGGCGACGTGCTCGAGCACCGACTGGAGCAGGTGGGCGTTGTACTCGACGCCCAGCTGGTTGGGGACGGTGAGGAGCAGGGTGTCCGCCGCCGCGACGGCCTCGTCCTGCGCCAGCTCGCGGACCAGCCGGTCCGGCTCGCCCGCGTAGGTCTTGCCGAACCGCGCCTTCCCGCCGTCGAGGAAGCCGACCTGGTCGCGACCGCCTGACTCCCGGCCGAAGTAGGCCCGGTCCCGGTCGTCGACCAGCGGGAGGATGCTGCGGCTGACCGACACCCGCGGGGTGCGGTCGTGGCCGGCGTCGGCCCACGCCTTGCGGAAGCGCTCGATCTGCTCGGCCTGCAGCTCGGAGAACGGGACGCCGGTGTCCTCGCTGAGCAGGGTCGAGCTCATCAGGTTCATCCCCTGCCGAGCCGTCCACTCGGCCGTGGCCCGCGTCCCCGCGCCCCACCAGATCCGGTCGCGCAGCCCGGGGGCGTGCGGCTCCAGAGGGAGCAGGCCCGGCGGGTTGGGGAACATCGGGCGCGGGTTCGGCTCGGCGAAGCCGTGGCCCTCCAGCACCTCGAGCAGGACGGCGGTGTGCTGTCGCGCCATCTCGGCCGCGTCCGTGCCCTCGGCGGGCACGTGGCCGAAGTAGCGGAAGCCGTCGACGACCTGCTCGGGCGATCCTCGGCTCACGCCCAGCTGCAGCCGTCCGCGAGCGATGAGGTCCGCCGCGGCAGCGTTCTCCGCCATCAGGAGCGGGTTCTCGTAGCGCATGTCGATGACGCCCGTGCCGATCTCGATCCGGCTGGTGCGCGCACCGACGGCGGCCAGCAGCGGGAAGGGCGACGCCAGCTGGCGCGCGAAGTGGTGCACGCGGAAGTAGGCGCCGTCGACGCCGAGCTCCTCCGCGGCGACGGCCAGCTCGATGGACTGGTGCAGCACCTCCGACGCGGAGCGGGTGCCCGAGTGCGGCGAGGGGTTCCAGTGCCCGAACGACAGGAAGCCGATGTTCTTCATGTCAGACCCAACCTGGTTGAAGTGTCAATCATTCCGGAGTCATGGTCCACCGCCCGACTCCGGCCTGAGGTCACGAACCACCCTCGCGCGCTGCCCGTCGGCGGCGCTTGCCGGCATGCATGGCGGCGACGCGGGCGACGGGGATCTCGTGGCCCTCGGCGACGAGGCGCGCAGGCAGCCCTCGGGGCTCGGGGAGGAGCTCGCGCCACGGGTCGCGACCGTCGAGGAGCGAGGCGGCGTTGCGGACGGTGAAGTCGGCGGGTGCGATGGCGTCGAGGTCGTCCCAGGGGACGGGGAAGGACACGGGCAGGCCCGGGAGGGCCCGCGGGCTGTAGGCGGCCACGACGGTGGCCCCGCCCGAGCGCGTGGAGTCGAGGAACACCTTGCCCTCGCGCTCGTCCTTCACGTACGCCGTGGTCGCGAGGTCGGGGGCCGCCCGTTCCGCCCGGGCGGCGAGGGCGCGGCTCGCGGCCGCGGCATCCCCGACGGGCGCGCCGGCGAGGGGCACGAAGACGTGCAGACCCTTGGCCCCGCTGGTCTTGACCGCGCCACTCAGGCCGAGCTCGCCCAGCGTGGCGCGGACGAGGTGCGCGGCGGCGACCACCCGGCCGAAGTCCGAGCCCTCGGGTGGGTCGAGGTCCATCACGAGGAAGTCGACGTGCTCGGGGTCTGCGAGGCGCACGAGCGGGACGTGGAACTCGACGGCCCGCTGGTTGGCGAACCAGACCAGCCCTCGCCGGTCCTCGACGACGGCGTAGGAGACCTCCCGCTTGGACGCCCCGGCCCAGGTGGTGGTGCGCCGGATCCAGTCCGGGGCGTACGTCGGCAGGTTCTTCTGCATGAAGGGCGCCGAGCCGGGCCTGACCCGCACGACCGAGAGCGGGCGGTCGGTCAACCCGGGCAGGACTTGGGCCGAGAGCGCGTCGAGGTGGTCGACCAGGTGACGCTTGGTGACGCCGGCGCCGTCGAACAGGTCACCGTCGAGGTGGCTGAGAGCCACGCCCTCGCGCTCCTCGTCCGCCGCAGTCACAGCCACGATCATCGCCTGCTCGATCTGCCCGGTCCAGACCGGCACGGCATGTGGGGTGCCTCTCGCAGAGGTCAGCGGGAGGTGATCGCCCGCGGCGCCGGGCGGCGCCGAGCCACGCCGCCGAGGTGGACGTCGCCCGTCGGGTCGGCGGTGAACACCCGGTTCCCCGAGGCGGCGGCCCGGGCCAGCGCCAGCAGCTCGTCGAGCTGCCCCACCTGCGCCCGGAGCGCGTCGATCTCGTCCTGCATGGCCAGGATCCGGCGGATGCCCTCGAGGTTGATGCCCTCGTCCTGGCTCAGCCGCTGGATCAGCCGCAGCTGGGCGATGTTGCGCGCCGAGTAGCGGCGCCCCCGCTTGGCCGTCCGTCGCGGCTGCACCAGCCCGATCCGGTCGTAGGTCCGCAGGGTCTGCGGGTGCATGCCGGCCAGCTGGGCCGCGACCGAGATCACGAAGACCGGCGCGTCGTGGTCGATCCGCTGGGGAAGGTCTGCTGCCGTCATCGTCACCTCCTACCGGTCGCGGTCCTCAGCTGAACAGCTTGGCCCGGGGGTTGGACGCCCCCACGGCGTCGCCGTAGGAGGACAGGGCCTCCCTGGCCTTCTCGTTGAGCGCCTCGGGCACCGTCACCTCGACGGAGACCAGCAGGTCGCCCTTGCTGCCGTCACGCTTGGCCACGCCCTTGCCGCGCACCCGGAAGGTGCGCCCGTTGGGCGTGCCGGCCGGGACCCGCAGCGTGACGGGTGCACCGCCCAGCGTCGGCACCTCGATCTCAGCGCCCAGCGCGGCCTCGTTGAAGGTCACCGGGGCGGTCAGGGTGAGGTTGTCGCCCTTGCGGCCGAACACCGGGTGCGGACGGACGTGCACGATGACGTAGAGGTCGCCGGCCGCACCCCCGTTCTCGCCCGCGCCACCCTTGCCCTTGAGCCGGATCCGCTGGCCGTCGGTGACGCCCGCCGGTATCCGGACCTGCATGGTGCGGGTGGACTTGCCCCGGCCCGAGCCGTGGCAGACCGGGCAGGGGTCGTCGACGACCATGCCTCGGCCGCGGCAGTCGCGGCAGGGCTCGGTCACGGCGAACACGCCACCCGACGTCGAGGTCTGCATGCCGCTGCCCTCGCAGGTCGGGCAGACCTTGGGCACCGTGCCGGCCTTGGCGCCCGTGCCGTGGCACTGCGCGCAGGCCGCGTCGGACACCATCTGCATGCCGACGGTGACCCCCTCGATCGCCTGGACGAAGTCGACCGTCACCTCGCCCTCGACATCGCTGCCCCGCCGCGGTCCGCGGCTGCTCGAGGTGCGCGTCGTGGTGGTCCGGGTCCCACCCGCCCCGTTGAACAGCCCGCCGAAGAGGTCGGAGAACCCGGTGTCGCCGGCCTGGCGGAACAGGTCGTCGACCGACGGCCCGCCGCCCGAGCCCGCACCGCCGCTCCGCGGGAAGCGGAACCCGCCCCCGCCGAACAGCCGCCGGGCCTCGTCGTACTCCTTGCGCTTGCTCTCGCTGGAGAGGACGTCGTTGGCCTCGGACACCTCCTTGAAGCGCCGCTCGGCCTCGGGGTTGCCGGGGTTCTGGTCCGGGTGGTTCTCCCGCGCCAGCTGGCGGTAGGCCTTCTTGATGTCCTCGGGCTTGGCGTCCTTCGCCACACCCAGGACCTTGTAGAAGTCCTTCTCGATCCAGTCCTTCGTGCTCATGAACGCCTCCCCTCGGTGGTCATCGGCCCCCGCACTCCGCGGGGGCCCCGGCTGCTCAGCCGGTCACTGCTCCGCATCGGTCGCGGCAGCGCCTGCGTCCGCGCCACCGGACTGCTCCGCGGCCGGGGCGGCCGAGCCGCCGACAGGCTCGCCCACCGCGACCCGAGCCGGGCGCAGCACCCGGTCGCCCATCCGGTAGCCGGGCTGCAGGATCTCGACGCACGTCGGACCGTCGATCCCCTCAGCCGGCACCTGCATCAGCGCGTCGTGGATGTGCGGGTCGAACGGGTCGCCCTTGGCGCCGAAGCTCTCCAGCCCGTGCTTGGTGGTGATCTGCTCGACCCCCTCGCCGACGGCCTTGAAGGCCCCGCTCAGCTCGCCGTGCTCGCGGGCGGAGCGGACGTCGTCCAGCACCGGGAGGAGGTCCTTGACGAATCCCTCGAGCGCCACCTTCCGCGTCAGGTCGCGGTCACGGTCGACCCGCCGCTTGTAGTTGACGTACTCGGCCTGCAGCCGCTGCAGGTCAGCGGTCCGCTCGGCCAGCGCTGTCTGCAGCTGCTGCACCTGCTCGTCCTCTCCGGCCGGACCGCTGGGATCCGCCGTGGCGTCCGCGTCGACCGGAGCCCCCGGGCCGGGGGCCGCAGCGGACTGCGGCTCCCGGACCTGGAAGGTCTCCGGGTCGATGCGGCGCCGGTCGCGCACGGTCGGGCCCTGCTGGCCCTCGTCGTGCTGCTCGTCGTGGTCGCTCATCGGCCGTTCGCTCACTTGTTGTCGCTCGCAGCCTGGTCGTCGTCCACGATCTCGGCGTCCACGACGTCGTCGTCACCGCTGGTCGAGCCGCTCGCGCCGTTGCTCTCGGCGCTGTCGCTCGGCTCGCCGGCCTCGGGCGGCGCCTGCTGGGCGGCGGCCGCGGCGTACATGGCCTGGCCCAGGGCGGCGCTGGTGGTGTTCAGCTTGTCCACCGCGGTCTTGACGGCGTCGTCGTCGGTGCCCTCGAGGGCGGTCCTGACCTCGGCCAGGGCCTCCTCGACCGGCGCCTTGACGTCGTCGGTGATCTTGTCGGCGTTCTCGCTGATCAGCTTCTCGGTGCGGAAGACCAGGTTGTCCGCCTCGTTGCGCATCTCGACGGCCTCGCGACGCTTGCGGTCCTCCTCGGCGTTCGCCTCGGCCTCCTGGACCATCCGGTTGATGTCCTCCTTGCCGAGGGCGGACCCACCGGTGACGGTCATCGACTGCTCCTTGCCGGTGGCGATGTCCTTGGCGTGCACGTGGACGATGCCGTTGGCGTCGATGTCGAAGGCCACCTCGATCTGCGGCACCCCCCGCGGGGCCGGCGGCAGCCCGGTCAGCTCGAAGTTGCCGAGGGACTTGTTGTCCCGGGCGAAGTCGCGCTCGCCCTGGTACACCTGGATCATCACCGAGGGCTGGTTGTCGTCGGCGGTGGTGAAGACCTCGGAGCGCTTGGTCGGGATCGTGGTGTTGCGCTCGATGATCTTGGTCATCACCCCGCCCTTGGTCTCGATGCCGAGGCTCAGCGGGGTGACGTCGAGCAGCAGGACGTCCTTGACCTCACCCTTCAGGACACCGGCCTGCAGGCTGGCGCCGAGGGCGACGACCTCGTCGGGGTTGACGCCCTTGTTGGGCTCCTTGCCACCGGTCAGCTCCTTGACCAGCTCGACGACGGCGGGCATCCGGGTGGAGCCACCGACGAGGATCACGTGGTCGATGGCGCCGACGGAGATCTTGGCGTCGGAGACCACCGCGTTGAACGGGGTGCGGCAGCGGTCGAGCAGGTCCGAGGTCAGCCGCTGGAACTCCGAGCGGGTCAGCCGCTCCTCCAGGTGCAGGGGGCCGGACTCGCCGAGGGTGATGTAGGGCAGGTTGATGGAGGTCTCGCTGGCCGAGCTGAGCTCGATCTTGGCCTTCTCCGCGGACTCCTGCAGCCGCTGGCGGGCGATCTTGTCCTTGGACAGGTCGGTGCCGTTCTTGTTCTTGAACTGCTTGACCAGCCAGTCGACGATGCGGGAGTCCCAGTCGTCGCCGCCGAGGCGGTTGTCGCCCTTGGTGGCCTTGACCTCGAAGACGCCGTCACCGATCTCCAGCAGGGACACGTCGAAGGTGCCACCACCGAGGTCGAAGACGAGGATGGTCTGGTCCGAGCCACCCTTGTCCAGGCCGTAGGCCAGCGCGGCGGCGGTCGGCTCGTTGATGATGCGGTCCACGGTCAGACCGGCGATCTCGCCGGCCTCCTTGGTGGCCTGGCGCTCGGCGTCGGAGAAGTAGGCCGGGACGGTGATCACGGCATTGGTGACCTGCTCGCCCAGGTAGGCCTCGGCGTCCCGCTTCAGCTTCTGCAGGACGAAGGCGCTGATCTGCTGGGGACGGTAGTCCTTGTCGTCGATCTTGACCTTCCAGTCCGTGCCCATGTGGCGCTTGACGGAGCGGATGGTCCGGTCGACGTTGGTGACGGCCTGACGCTTGGCGACCTCGCCGACCAGGACCTCGCCACCCTTCGCGAACGCGACGACGGAGGGCGTGGTGCGCGCCCCCTCGGCGTTGGGGATGACGGTGGGCTCCCCACCCTCGAGCACGGCGACGACCGAGTTGGTCGTCCCGAGGTCGATGCCGACTGCACGAGCCATGGTGTTTCCTCCAGAAAGTTCTGATTACCTGCTTGAGTCTGCTGCGCTTAACCCTAGCCCTTGAGCGACCTGCGCTCAACTATGCATGAGCACGATGAGGATCGCAAGGAGTACTTGAGTGCACCAGGCTCAACCCTGATGGACCGTCGGCTATTCCCCTGAGCCGACCCGGGCGCCCGACCCTTCTCGACGCCACGTTCACAGCAAGCGCACAGACATTGCACAGTCGCGTCCTGAGCTCGGGTGCGACCCTGGGGCCATGGCCCGAACCGATGCCGCCAGCGCTCCGCTCAGCCGTCCCGACGGCACCCCCATCCGGGTGCTCGCCGTCGACGACGAGTCGAGCCTGACCGAGCTGCTCTCGATGGCCATGCGCTACGAGGGTTGGCAGGTCACGACCGCGGCCTCCGGCACGGCGGCGGTCAAGGCGGCCCGGGAGACCCGGCCGGACGCCATCGTGCTGGACATGATGCTGCCGGACTTCGACGGCCTGGAGGTGATGCGCCGGATCCGCGCGGAGGACCCGGACGTGCCGGTCATCTTCCTGACCGCGAAGGACGCCGTCGAGGACCGGATCGGCGGCCTGACCGCTGGCGGCGACGACTACGTCACCAAGCCGTTCAGCCTCGAGGAGGTGATCGCCCGGCTCCGCGCGCTGCTGCGCCGCAGCGGGGCCGCCTCGACCAGGAGCGGCTCCACGCTGGTCGTCGGCGACCTCACCCTGGACGAGGACAGCCACGAGGTGACCCGCGGCGGCACCGCCATCACGCTGACGGCGACCGAGTTCGAGCTGCTCCGCTACCTGATGCGCAACCCGCGCCGGGTGCTCAGCAAGGCGCAGATCCTGGACCGGGTCTGGAACTACGACTTCGGCGGCCAGGCCAACGTCGTCGAGCTCTACATCTCCTACCTGCGCAAGAAGATCGACGCCGACCGGGCACCGATGATCCACACCATGCGCGGCGCCGGGTACGTCCTGCGCCCCGCCGGGTGATGGGCGAGGGCCTCGCGCTCGGACCGCCCGGTGAGCGCGGTCGGACACCGGCCGGCGGGCCGCCCGCACCGCTGGGTCGCGGCACGCTCGGGCGGCAGCTGGTCATCCGGGTCACCGCCCTGGTCGCCCTGGCCGCGGTGCTGCTGAGCCTGGCCACCGCGCTGGCCACCCGACAGCTGCTGCTGCAGCAGATCGACCGGCAGGTCGACGCCGTGTCCTCGGGCCAGCGCGACAGCCCCCGGTCGGGGCGGCCGGGCGGCCGCGACGACATCGTCCAGGTCGGCAACCCGCAGGACACCGTGATCGCCGCCTTCACCGCGGACGGCAGGCTGGTCAGCAGCGGCATCCTGCGCCGGGGCTACGGCAGCCCGCCGGCGCTCGGCGCCGCCGCGAACGCGAGCCTGGCCGCCGTCCCGTTGACCGGGGACAAGCGGACCGTCGACGTGGAGGGTCTCGGCCGCTACCGGGTGGCCACCTCCAGCTTCTCCTACACCGTGGGCGAGGCGAGCGAGGTGATGCGGGGGCACGTGGTGGTCGGCGTGCCGCTGGCCGAGGTGGACCGGCTGCTGGCGCAGATCGCCGTGCTGGAGGGGCTGCTGAGCCTGCTGGCGATCGCCGGTGCGGCGATCGCGGCTCGAGCCGTCGTGCTGCGCAGCCTGCGCCCGCTGAACCGGGTGGCGGCGACCGCGCAGCAGGTCTCCCAGCTCCCGCTGGACCGCGGCGAGGTGGCGCTGGCCGTCCGGGTGCCGCCGGCGGACGCCGACCCGACGTCGGAGGTGGGCCGCGTCGGGCAGGCCCTGAACCACATGCTCGGCAACGTGGAGGCCGCCCTGGCGGCGCGGCAGACCAGCGAGACCAGGGTCCGCCGCTTCGTCGCCGACGCCTCTCACGAACTGCGGAACCCCCTCGCCGCGATCCGCGGCTACGCCGAGCTGACCCGCCGCAACCGCGACGAGCTGCCGGCCGACGCGGCCTTCGCGATGGCACGCGTGGAGTCCGAGGCCGAGCGGATGTCGCGCCTGGTGGAGGACCTGCTGCTGCTGGCCCGGCTCGACTCGGGGCCCGCCATCGACGTCGCACCGACGGACCTGACCGAGCTGGTGCTCAATGCGGTCAGCGACGCCCGCGCCGCCGGGCCCGAGCACTCCTGGCAGCTCGACCTGCCGGCCGAGCCGGTGGTCGCGCTGGGCGACCGGCACCGCCTGCACCAGGTGGTGGTGAACCTGCTGGCCAACGCCCGCACCCACACCCCGGCGGGCACCCGCGTGGAGACCGGGCTGGACGTCCGAGAGGGGCAGGCGGTGGTCACGGTCTCCGATGACGGTCCCGGCATCCCCGAGGAGATCGCGCAGCACGTGTTCGAGCGGTTCACCCGCGCCGACACCAGCCGGGTCCGGGCGGACGGACCCTCGGGTACCAGCACCGGGCTCGGCCTGGCCATCGTGGCCGCCGTCGTCGAGGCGCACCAGGGACGCGTCACCGTGGCCAGCCGACCGGGCCGCACCACGTTCACCGTGTTCCTGCCGCTGGCCACCCCGCCGCCCGCCACCCCTGCGCCGGACAGCCCTGCCCCCGACACAGCCGCGGGCGAGCCGGACCGACGCCACCCGTTCGCCCCGCCGGTCAGCTCGTGACCGCTCCGCGGGCTGAGCTCGTCGAAGGCCCTTCGACAAGCTCAGGGTGCGGGGACGAGCTCAGGGTGCGGGGACGAGCTCAGGGTGCGGGGCCGAGCTCAGGGCCCGGGGACGAGCTCAGGGCGCGGGGACGGGTGCGCCCTCCCGCGGGGCCACGGCGGTCGCGCCGTCTGGAGCCGAGGCGAACTGCGTCCGGTACAGCTCGGCGTAGCGACCGTCCAGGGCCAGCAGCTCGGCGTGCCGCCCGCGCTCGATGATCCGGCCGTCCTCCAGCACGAGGATGAGGTCGGCCGAGCGGACTGTGGAGAGCCGGTGCGCGATCACCAGCGCGGTGCGTCCCTGCAGGGCCTCGCCCAGCGCCGCCGTGACCGCGGCCTCCGACGTCGAGTCGAGCGACGCCGTGGCCTCGTCCATGATCACCACCCGCGGCTGAGCCAGCAGCAGCCGCGCGATGGTCAACCGCTGCCGCTCGCCGCCGGAGAGCCGGTAACCCCGCTCGCCCACCACGGTGTCCAGGCCGGCCGGCAGCTCGGCGATGAGGGAGTCGAGCCGGGACCGCCGCAGCGCCGCCCACAGCTCCTCCTCCGTCGCGTCGGCGTTCGCGAGCAGCAGGTTGCCCCGGATCGAGTCGTGGAAGAGGTGCCCGTCCTGGGTGACCATGCCCAGCGCCTCCCGCAGGCCGGCGAAGCTGAGGTCGCGGACGTCGACGCCGCCGATCCGGATGGCGCCGCCGTCGACGTCGTAGAGCCGGGCCAGCAGCTGGGCGACCGTGGACTTGCCCGCCCCCGAGGAGCCGACCAGCGCCACCATCTGACCCGGCTCGGCTCGGAAGGTGACGTCGTGCAGCACCTGCACCCCGCCGCGGTTGTCCAGCACCGCGACCTCCTCGAGCGAGGCCAGCGAGACCTTGTCCGCAGTCGGGTAGGCGAAGTCGACGTGGTCGAACTCGACGGCGACCGGGCCGGGCGGCACCACCGTCGCGCCCGGACGCTCGGTGATCAGGGCCGGCAGGTCGAGGATCTCGAACACCCGCTCGAAGCTGACCAGCGCGCTCATCACCTCCACCCGGGCCCCGGCCAGCGAGGTGAGCGGGGCGTAGAGCCGGGTGAGCAGCAGGGCCATGGTGACCACCGACCCGGCGTCCAGCGAGCCGCGCAGCGCGAACCAGCCGCCCAGGCCGTAGACCAGCGCCAGCGCGAGGGCCGAGACCAGGGTCAGCGCCGTCACGAAGACCATCTGCAGGTAGGCCGAGCTGACGCCGATGTCGCGCACCCGGGTGGCCCGGACGCCGAACTCCGCCGACTCCCGGTCGGGCCGGCTGAACAGCTTGACCAGCGTCGCTCCGGGCGCGGAGAAGCGCTCGGTCATCTGGGTGCTCATCGTGGAGTTGTGGTTGGCGGCCTCCAGGCGCATCTGGGCCAGCCGGCGGCCCATCCGCCGGGCGGGCAGCACGAAGACGGGCAGCAGCAGCAGGGCCAGCACGGTGATCTGCCAGGAGGTCGCCAGCATGACGACCAGGGCGAGGACGACGGCGACGAGGTTGCCGACCACCCCGGACAACGTGTCGGAGAAGGCCCGCTGCGCGCCGATCACGTCGTTGTTCAGCCGGCTGACCAGCGCACCGGTCCGGGTCCGGGTGAAGAAGGCGATGGGCATGGTCTGCACGTGGTCGAAGACCGCTCGGCGCAGGTCGAGGATCAGCGTCTCCCCGATCCGGGCCGACAGCCAGCGCGACACCAGGCCGACCCCGGCCTCGACGACGGCGATCCCGGCGATCAGCAGGGCCAGCCGCACCACCACGCCCGGCGCCGAGCTGCTGGTGATCGCGTTGACGACCTGGCCGGCCAGCAGCGGGGTGGCGACCGCGAGGAACGCGCCCACGATGCTGAGCAGGACGAAGAACCCGATCGTGGTCCGCTGGGGCCGGGCGAAGGCGGCGACCCGGCGGACCGTGACCCGGGAGAAGGGCCGCTTCTCCTGCTGCGCCGCCATCGTCCGGTACAGCGTCGACCAGGCGGCGCTCTCCATGCTCATGCCGCCCAACCTAGGCGTCGGCACCGACAACCGCTGCCCCGAGCGCCGCAGGGGTGGGGACAACCCCCCGTCGGGTCCGTCGGGCAGCCGGATGGGAACCAGGGTCGGCGTCGACGAACGTGGAGGCATGACTTCCACCGACCGCTCCGCCGTCGTCGCGGACACCGAGGTGCTCGACCTCTACGACGCGCTCCCGTCCCCGGCCGCAGCGGCCCCGACCCGTCAGGATGACCCTGTGACGTCCCTGATGAACGGCCTCCCGCGCAACGGCGCGGTGCTGGTGGGCACGTTCGCGGTCTACCTGGCCGCCTTCGTCGTCTGCACCGCGCTCTTCAGCACCGGTGTGGGGCTGGCCGTCCTGGTCGTCGGGCTGTTCGTGCTGGTCGCCGCCCTGGTCGTCGCCGGCTGGGCCGCCCGGATGAGCCGGGCGCTGCTGGCCGCGGCCGGCCACGAGCTGCCCGCCACCCGGTACCCGGCCGCCGGTCCGGGCCTGCGCGGGCACCTGCGCCGGCTGACCGACGTGCAGTCCTGGCGCGACCTGCTGCACGTCCTGGTCAACTTCCCGGTCAGCGTGTTCACGTTCTCCCTCGGGGTGAGCTGGGCTGCTGGCGGTCTGGGCGGCGTCACCTACTGGTACTGGAGCCGCTTCCTGCCGGGCGACAACCAGGGCGTGCCGGCCTCGCTCGGCTACCCGAGCCAGTTCGCCGACGTCACCTTCAACACCGTCGTCGGGGTGCTGATGCTCCTCAGCACGCCGGTCCTGCTGCGCGGGCTGGTGGGCCTGCACGCCGCACTGGCCCGGGCCCTGGTCGTCGACGAGGCGGGCGCGCTGCGGCAGCGGGTCGACGTGCTCACCGAGAGCCGCACCGCCGCCGGCGGGGCCGAGGTGCTCACGTTGCGCCGGCTGGAGCGGGACCTGCACGACGGGCCGCAGCAGCGGCTGGTCCGGCTGGGGATGGACATCTCGGCGGCGCAGCGCCGGCTGGACGACGACCCGGCCCGGGCCCGCGTCCTGCTGGACGAGGCGCTGCAGCAGTCCCAGGAGGCCCTGGCCGAGATCCGCACGCTGTCGCGTGGCATCGCCCCGCCGATCCTCGCCGAGCAGGGCCTGCGGGCCGCGATCACGGCGCTCGCCTCCCGCGGCAGTGTCCCCACCTCGGTCGACGTCGCGGACGTGCGGCTCTCCGAGGCCGCCCTGAACGCGGCCTACTTCGTCGTCGCCGAGGCCCTGACCAACGTGGAGAAGCACAGCGGGGCGAACCGCGCGGCGGTCGAGGTCGCCGCGGTCGGCGGGCTCGCCATGATCGTGGTCAGCGACGACGGCAGCGGCGGCGCCGCCCTGGCCAAGGGGCACGGGCTCGCCGGGCTGGCCGACCGGCTGGCCGGGGTCGACGGCACGCTGACCCTGGACTCCCCCGTCGGCGGCCCGACCGAGCTGACGGCCACGCTGCCCCAGTCCTCCCGTTGACACCACGTCTCGAGCACGGGGGCCCGGCCGTGCGAGGCTGGGCCCCGTGCGCGTGGTGGTGGCCGACGACTCGGTGCTCCTGAGGGAGGGTCTGGTCCGGCTGCTGGACGAGGCCGGCTGCACGGTGCTGGCCGCCGTCGGGGACGCCCCCGGCTTCCTCGAGGCCGTCGCCTTGCACCGGCCGGACGTGGCGGTCGTGGACGTCCGGATGCCCCCCGACATGACCGACGACGGCCTGCGGGCCGCGGTGCGGGCCCGGGAGGCGCAGCCCGGGTTGGCCGTGCTGATGCTCTCGGCCTACATCGAGCTGTCCTACGCCGACGTCCTGCTCTCCGACGGCCGCGGCCGGGTGGGCTACCTGCTCAAGGACCGGGTCACCTCGCTGGACGTCCTCGTCGAGGCGCTGCGGACCCTCACCGCGGGAGGCACGGTGCTGGACCCCGAGGTCGTCGCCCAGCTGCTGGTCAAGCGCCGGACCGACCCGCTGGACGCGCTCACCCCGCGGGAGCGCGACGTGCTGGGCCTGATGGCCGAGGGCCGCAGCAACGCCGCGATCGCTGCGCGGCTGGTGGTCGGCCAGGGTGCGGTGGAGAAGCACATCTCCAACATCTTTGCCAAGATCGGGCTGCCGGACGCCGGTGGCGACAACCGTCGGGTGCTGGCCGTGCTCGCCTGGCTGCAGGCGCGCTGACCTCTGCCCCGTCGGCACCGCCGGGGCGGCCCGCCTCGGTAGCCTGCCTGCATGGCGGCCGAGCGCATCGAGCTGGAGGTCGAGGGCCGCACGGTCTCGATCAGCAACCCGCAGCGGGTCTACTTCTCCGCCCGGGGTGAGACGAAGCTGGACCTCGCGCACTACTACCTGAGCGTGGCGCCCGGGATCGTCAAGGCCCTCTACCACCGGCCCTGCATGCTGCACCGGTTCCCCGACGGCGTCGACGGCGAGAAGGTGCACCAGAAACGGGTGCCGCCCGGGGCCCCGCCGTGGCTGGAGACGGTGCGGGTGCACTTCCCCCGGTACAAGCGGCACGCCGACGAGCTCTGCGTGGCGCACCCGGCCGACGTGGTCTGGGCCGTCCAGATGTCGACCGTGGAGTTCCACCCCTGGAACTCCCGCCGCGACGACACCGAGTCCCCCGACGAGTGGCGGATCGACCTGGACCCGATGCCGGCCGCCACGTACGACGACGTGCGCCGGACCGCCGTCGTCGTGCAGGAGCTGCTCGCCGAGCTCGGCGCCGTCGGGTACCCCAAGACCTCCGGCGGCAAGGGTCTGCACATCTACGTCCGGGTCGTGCCCGAGCACGGCTTCGCCGACGTCCGGCGGGCGGCGCTGGCCTTCGCGCGGGAGGTCGAGCGCCGGGCCGACGGCCTCGTCGACACCACCTGGTGGCGCAAGGACCGGGACCCGGGCTCGATCTTCGTCGACTACAACCAGAACGCCCGGGACCACACCATCGCCTCGGCCTACTCGGTGCGCGGCACGCCCGAGGGCCGGGTCTCCGCCCCACTGCGCTGGGAGGAGATCGCCGACGCCGAGCCGGGCGACTTCACCCTGGCCACCATGCCCGCCCGCTTCGCCGCGCTGGGCGACCTGCACGCCGACATCGACGACCACCCCTACCGGCTGGCCACCCTGCTCGAGTGGGCCGAGCGCGACGAGCGCGCCGGTGCCTCGGCCCCGCCGGAGGAGTGAGCCCCCCGCGGAGGGCGTGATCCGGCGGGTCCGCGCCGGCTCAGCTCGGCGTGACCCGGATGACCCGGTCCTGGCCGGCGCCGTTCGACGTGGTCAGGTACAGCAGCCCGTCCGGTCCCTGCTGCACGGTGCGAATCCGGCCGAAGCGGTCAGCGCCCGGCATCGTCCGGGTGCTGGTCACCGTGCCGGCCTTGTCCAGGAACAGCAGCCGGACGTCGTGACCCTTGAGCTCGGCGACGGCGAGGGCCCCGTTCCAGGTCTCCCACCGTTTGCCGTCGAGGAAGGTGAGACCGCTGGTCGCGACCGTGGGCCTGCCGGAGCGCCAGATCGCCGGCACCGCCTTCGGGTACGTCGTGCGGTCCGTCATGGGCACCGACTCGTCGTAGCCGGGCACCGGGTTCCAGCCGTAGTTGGCGCCCTTGCGCACCGCGTTCACCTCGTCGTCGCGGTCGGGGCCGTGCTCGGCGGTGAAGAACTGGCCGGTGGAAGGCCGTACGGCGAGCCCCTGGATGTTGCGGTGGCCGTAGTTCCACACGTAGCGGGCGTTGCCACCCGAGGAGTAGAAAGGGTTGGTCTTCGGGATGGTGCCGCTGGAGTAGACGCGCAGCACCTTCCCGCCCAGCGACGACTTCTTCTGCGGGTTGGTCCCGACGGCGGCGTCACCGGTGCCGATGTAGAGCACACCCTTCTGGCTGAAGCGCAGCCGGCAGCCGGTGTGCCGACCGCTGGTCAGCGGGATCCCGGTCACCAGCGGCTTGCCGACGGCGACCGCCTTCGTGTCCGACGTCAGCCGCCAGCGCAGCACGCGGACGTCCTTGGCGCTCGCGCTGGTGGAGCAGGTGTAGAACAGCTTGTTCGTGGCGGCCTTCGGGTCCGCCACCATCCCCAGCAGTCCGCCCTCGCTGTTGACGTAGGGCTTGGGCAGCGGGAAGGACACCGGGCGCGGCGCGGCGCCGCCACGCTTGCTGAACAGGCTCCCGTCGCGCTCGTTGACGAGCATCACCGGTCCCACCCAGGCGAGGTCCCAGGGGATCGTCAGCCCCTGCGCGACCGTGGTGTACCGCAGGGTGGGGGCGGCCTCCGCGACGCCCGCCGGCCCGGCGACCAGGAACGAGGCACCCAGCGCGCCGGTCAGTCCCGCTGTCGTCGTCCAGTTCTTCCAGCGCGCCATCGCGCCACCTCCTCGGCTCAGCCCCGAGCACGGCCAGCGTACGTCTCGGACCTGGCTCCCCAGGCGGTTGCCGCCGGGGAGACCGGGACGCGAGAGCACCCCGGAGCCGACGGGCTCCGGGGTGCAGGGTCGAACGCCTGGATCAGGCGAGGCCCTTGCTCGACAGCCACTCCTGGGCCACGTCGTCGGGGTCGGCCTTGTCCACGTCCACCTGCTTGTTGAGCGCGGTCAGCTCCTCGGTGGTCAGCGCCTGCTGGACGGCGTCGACCGCACCGGTCACGGTGGCGTCGGCGGCGACCTCGGCCCGGTAGAGCGGGACGACGTTCTGGGGCAGGATCATCGCCTTCGGGTCCTCGAGGACGACGTAGCCGTTGTCGGGGATGACGGCCTCGGTGCTGAAGAACTCACCGATCTGGATCTTGCCGTCGTTCAGGTCGCGGGCGCGGACCGCGGCGGAGTCGTACGGCTTGAACTGCTTGATCTTGGCGCCGTAGACCTTGTCCAGGCCCTCGGGTCCGTAGGCGCGGGTGGCCAGCTCTGAGGGCCCACCGAGCACGGCGTCGGCCGCGACCTTCTCGAGGTCCTCGAGCGAGGTCACGCCGTTGGCCTCGGAGTACTCCTTCGTCACCACGTAGACGTCCTGGTCCACCGCGGCCGACGGGCTGCCCAGCTTGAAGTCGGCGGGCAGCGCCTCGGGCAGCGCCTGCTCCACCTCCTCGGCCGTGGTGGCCGTGGCGTCCGGGTCGTAGTTCAGCAGCAGGTTGCCGGTGTACTCCGGGACGACGGAGATCGAGCCGTCCTCCAGCGCCTTGAGGTAGACCTCGCGGGAACCGATGTTCAGCTTCGTCGAGGCCTGCACGCCCTTGGCCGCGATGGCCTGGGCGTAGAGCTCGGCGACCACGGTCGACTCGGTGAAAGCGGCCGAGCCGACGACGACCGGCTGACCACCACCGCTCGCTCCGCCGGAGGCCGAGCCGGCGGCGGACGGCTCCGCGAGCGGGTCAGCACCCGCCCCTCCGCAGGCGGCGAGCAGCAGCGAGGCCAGGCTGACGCCCGCCACGGTCACGGTTCTTCTGAGGTTCATCGATCCACTCCGTCCCGACGGGGCAGTTCCCGACTGGTGCACAAGGTTAGACGGTCGAGGTCAGGCCGGCGCGACGGCGGCCGCAGCCGCGGTCCGGCTGCGGGGCCGAGCCCGGCGGGCCGCTGCCCACCCCGCGAGGCCCAGCAGGAGGTCGAACAGGATCGCCAGCGCGGCGATGAGGATCGCGCCGGCGAACATCTGGGGGTAGTCGCTCTGGGCCTGACCACTGGTCAGCAGCTGACCCAGGCCGCCGCCGGAGGCGAAGGCGGCGACGGTGGCGGTGGCGACGACCTGGAGGGTCGCGCTGCGCAGTCCCGACACGACGAGCGGCAGGGCCAGCGGCCACTCGACCTGGGACACCACCTGCCGCTCGGTCATGCCGAGCGCCCGGCCCGCGTGCACAGCTTCCGGGTCGGCGCCGGCGACCCCGGCAGCGGTGGCGGTGAGGATCGCCGGCAGGGCCAGGATGGCCAGCACGACGACGATGTTGCCCGCGCCGGTGCCCAGCAGCATGACGGCCAGGAACAGCAGGCCGAGCGAGGGGATGGCCCGGGCGGCGTTGCTGAGCCCGATGACGAGGAACGAACCCCGGCCGGTGTGGCCGATCAAGATGCCCAGCGGGATGGCCACGACGGCGGCGAGCAGCACCCCGGCTGCGGTGTAGAGCAGGTGCTCGAGCAGCAGGTCGAGGATCTTGCCCCGGCCCGGCCAGTTCGCGCCGTCCAGCAGGTAGTCGAAGACGTTCACGCGCGCCGTCCCCTCGCCCAGGGCAGGGTCCCTCGTTGGATGAGCACGATGATGGCGTCGGCCAGCAGGGCGAGCACGACGGTGAGCACGAGACCGACGATCAGCGGGGTGTAGAAGATGCTGTTGTAGCCGCGCAGGAACAGCTGGCCCAGGCCACCGCTGGCCACCAGCACCGCGACCGTGACCAGCGCGATGTTCGACACCGTCACGACCCGGAGACCCGCGAAGACCACCGGCATGGCCAGCGGCAGTTCCACCCGGAGCAGCCGGCCCCAGCGGCTGAACCCGACGGCGGAGGCGGACTGCTTGACGTCCCGCGGCACCGAGCGGAGGCCGTCGACGACGCTGCGCACCAGCAGGGCCACCGAGTAGATGGTGAGCGCGACGGCGACGTTGAGCGGGTCGAGGATCGGTGTGCCCAGCACCAGCGGCAGCGCGACGAACAGGGCCAGGGACGGGATCGAGTAGATGACGCCCAGCACGGCGAGGATGGGGTTGGCCGCCTTGCCGGTGCGGAAGACGAGGTAGCCGAGCGGGAGGGCGATCACCAGGGCGGCCAGCACCGGCACCACCGCGAGCAGCGCGTGCTGGCCGAGAAGCGAGGCGATGTCGGGCAGGTTGTTCTGGATCCAGCCCCAGTTCATCGCCGGACGTCCGTGTCGTCGGGCTGGACCGCGCGGGACTCCTCGGCGATCAGGTCGCTCTCGTGCTGGCGGAGCTCGGCCCCGGCGGGCTCGTCCGGTCGCCGGTCGGCGTCGGCCGGTCCGAACGACCCCGGCTCGACGTCCTGGCCGCCCTCGTCGCCGAGCTCGGCGGTGGCGGCGTGCTCGTCCTCGGGTTCGAGCGCGGTGGCACCGGCGGGGCTGTCCTGGACGTCGTCGTGCCCCTCCGCGGGGGCGTGGCCGCCGTGGTCGGTCGCCGGCTCGGGCTCGGTTCCCGGCCCCCGGAGGGTCACCGCCTCGACCTGGGCGACGCGCGCCTCGTGCACCCCGGCCAGGATCGTCCCGGTCGAGACGACGCCGGCGTAGCGACCGCTGCCGGGCACCACGCCGACGGCGAGCCCGACCGGGGAGGTCAGGACGGCGTCGAACGCGTTCCGCAGGGTGCCGGACTCGACGTCGAAGGTGGCCCCGAGGGCCACGGTGCGACCGCGCTGGCCGGGCAGGAGCCAGCCGACCGGGCGGGCCTCGGCGTCGACCACCAGGGTGGGGGCGTCCGCGGGGGCCGCGGCGACGTCCCGCACCACGGGCACGCTCTCCAGGGCCAGGGCGGATGCGGGCAGGAAGGAGAGCGAGCGGTAGCCGCGGTCACGCCCGACGAAGCCCTCGACGAACGCGTCGGCCGGCTCGTCCAACAGCTGCTGCGGGGTGCCGACCTGCGCGAGGTGCCCGCCGACGCGCAGGATGGCCACCTGGTCGCCGAGCTTGATCGCCTCGTCGATGTCGTGGGTGATCAGGATGATCGTCTTGCTGATCTCGCGCTGCAGCCCGAGGAAGAACTCGTGCAGCTCGCCGCGGACCACCGGGTCGACGGCGGAGAACGGCTCGTCCATCAGCAGCACCAGCGGGTCGGCCGCGAGCGCACGGGCCACCCCGACGCGCTGCTGCTGACCGCCGGAGAGCTGCGCCGGGTAGCGGTCGGCCAGCTTCCGGTCCAGCCCGACGCTCTCCAGGAGCTCCAGGGAGCGCTTCTGCGTCTTGGACTTCGACCAGCCGAGCAGGCCGGGCACGGTGCCGATGTTGTCCACCACCGTGCGGTGCGGGAACAGCCCGCCGCTCTGGATGACGTAGCCCATCTGCCGGCGCAGGGTGGTCTTGCGCTGGGACTTCAGCGGGGTGCCGTCCCAGGTGATCCGGCCGGAGGTCGGCTCGATCATCCGGTTGACCATCCGCAGCGTGGTCGTCTTGCCGCAGCCCGAGGGGCCGACGATCGTGGTGATCTGGCCGGAGGGCACCCGGAGGCTGAGGTCGACGACGGCGGCCGTGCCGTCCCGGAACGTCTTGCCGACTGACTCGAACTCGATCATGCCCACCCACTGCCTCTCGCCACCTCGGTCGGTAGGTCGGCTCCGACAGTAGTGGGCGGCCCTGACAATCTCGCCGCACGTGTCCGGCGTGCCTCGCATCCTCGACCTCCGGCACCGGTGCGGTCGGCGACGGGCCACCGGACGTGACCGGCGGGTAACTTGAAGCCGCAGCGCCGGTGCTGGTCCGTCCGGGGTTGTCGGTGGGTCGCACTAGGGTCGGCCCACCTGGCTCGCGGAGGAGAGAGGAGGAGGCACGATGACGGTCGTCGCCGTGGTGCTGGCCCTGACCGTGTCGGTCGTGGGCGTCGCCCTCTTCGCCCGGGCCGTGGCCTCGATCATCGGGGTGGTCCGGCTCGGCCGGCCGGTGCACGGGCGCCACGACTTCCCGCGCGAGCGCTGGCGGCACATGCTCACCGAGACCCTCGGGCACACCCGGATGCTGCAGTGGAGCGCGGTGGGGATCGCCCACTGGTTCGTCTTCGTCGCCTTCGGCGCGCTGTTCCTCACCCTGGTCACCGCCTACGGCCAGCTGTTCGACCCCCGCTTCGCGCTGCCGGTCATCGGGCACTGGGTGGTCTACCAGTGGGCGAGCGAGCTGGTCGCCTGGGCCGGCCTGCTCGGCATCGCCTACCTGATCACCGTCCGGGCCCGCTCCCGGCGGCTCGGCCGGGCGTCCCGGTTCTTCGGCTCCACCGGCTGGCAGGGCGTCTACGTCGAGCTGACCATCCTCGGCATCGTCGTGTGCGTCCTCGCCCTGCGGGCGATGGAGCACCAGCTGCTGGAGGCGAGCCGCTGGCACTTCCCGCTGACGTGGTTCCTGCTGCCCGGCGGGCTGCCGGTCGCCGGGCTGGAGACCGCCGTCGTGCTGGTCGCCGCGCTCAAGATCGTCATCTCGATGGCCTGGTTCACCACCATCGCGCTGAACACCACCATGGGCGTGGCCTGGCACCGCTTCACCGTCTGGCCGAACATCTGGTTCAAGCGGCGGGCGGACGGGAAGCCGTCGCTCGGCGCCCTCACCCCCGTGCTGGTCGACGGCCGGCCCCTGGACTTCGCCGGGATCGAGGACCTGGACGAGGACGCCAGCCTGGGCGTCGGCAAGGTCGAGGACTTCACCTGGAAAGGGCTGCTCGACTTCACCTCCTGCACCGAGTGCGGGCGCTGCCAGTCGCAGTGCCCGGCCTGGCACACGGGCAAGCCGCTGTCCCCCAAGCTCGTCATCACCGACCTGCGCGACCACGCCTACGCCAAGGCGCCCTACCTGCAGGCGGCCGAGGAGGCCCGCGCGTCGCTGCCGGCCACGGCCCTGGCCGAGGCCGAGCGGCCGCTCGTCGGCCCGATCCAGGTCCGCGAGGGCGTCGCCGGGGTCATCGACCCCGACGTCCTGTGGTCCTGCACCAGCTGCGGAGCCTGCGTCCAGCAGTGCCCGGTGGACATCGAGCACGTCGACCACATCCTCGACCTGCGCCGCTACCAGGTGCTGATGGAGGCGGAGTTCCCGAAGGAGCTGAACGGGCTGTTCAAGGGGTTGGAGGGCAAGGGCAACCCCTGGAACATGAGCCCGCGCGGCCGGATGGACTGGGCGAAGGACCTGCCGTTCCCGGTCCCGGTGGTCGGCGAGGACGTGGCAGATCTCGGGGAGGTGGAGTACCTGTTCTGGGTCGGCTGCGCCGGCGCCTACGAGGACCGGGCCAAGAAGACGACCCGGGCGGTCGCTGAGCTGCTGCACACCGCGGGGGTCTCGTTCGCGGTGCTGGGCAACGGCGAGACCTGCACGGGCGACCCGGCCCGGCGCGCGGGCAACGAGTTCGTCTTCCAGCAGCTGGCCCTGGAGAACGTCGAGACCCTCACCGAGGCCGGGGCCACCAAGATCGTCACCAGCTGCGCGCACTGCCTCAACACCCTCAAGAACGAGTACCCCGAGCTCGGCGTCTCGGCCGAGGTGGTGCACCACACGCAGCTGCTCAACCGGCTGGTGCGCGAGGGCCGGCTGACGCCGGTGGCCCCGCCCGCCGGTTCCGTCGGCGGCCGCACGATCACCTACCACGACCCCTGCTACCTCGGCCGGCACAACCAGGTGTACGAGCCGCCCCGTGACCTGCTCGGCTCCCTGCCCGGCGCCACCGTGGCCGAGATGCCCCGGCACGGCACCCGCTCCTTCTGCTGCGGCGCGGGTGGTGCGCGGATGTGGATGGAGGAGAAGATCGGCACCCGCATCAACGTCGACCGGACCGAGGAGGCGGTGAGCACGCTGGCCGCGGCCGGGGCGGGCACCGGCCCTGCCGCCATCGCCACCGGCTGCCCCTTCTGCCGGGTGATGCTCTCCGACGGCCTGGCCGCCGAGCAGGCCGAGGGCCGGGCGCCGGAGTCGGTCGAGGTGCTGGACGTCGCCCAGCTGCTGCTGGAGTCGGTCCGGCGCGAGGCCGAGCCCTCAGCGGGCACCGGACGCTGACTCGGCCTGCGGGTCGGCGGCACCGACGGCGCGCACCTCCGCCGAGACGTTCCGGCGCCGAGGCCGTGTGGTCGCCCGCGCCCAGGCCGGTCCCCCACTTCACACCCGTACGGTCGACTTCGCACCCTCTGCAGAGGGTGCGGGCGGTTTCAGGTGGTCAGCGCAACAGTCATTAGTTGTTCGAGTCTTTCAGCTGGGGTCTGCCAGTCCAAGGTCATGCGGGGGCGGGTGTTGAGGAG
>BAAAJN010000007.1:0-286036 GCA_039527025.1 Microlunatus lacustris | reverse complement strand
CGGCCACCGGGCACCCGCCGCCCGGCCGCGGGTCGATCCCCGGCCCGTCCCGCCGGCCGGGCGGGAGGACCGGCGGCGCCGCCGCGCCCCCCGCTGCGGCTGCCCCTGGCGTCCTCGCCCCGACGGCTGCACGCCGTGCTCATCGTCATCGCCGTCGGGTTGTCCCTGTGCGGCGGCCGGCTGCTGCAGCTGCAGGGCTTCGACTCCTCGGCCTACGCCGCCACCTCGGCCGACCTGCTGACCCGCAAGCTCCCCCTGCTGCCCTCCCGCGGCGCCATCACCGACCGCAACGGCCAGGTGCTGGCCTCCACCCAGCCCGCGGTGGCCGTCACCGCCGACCCGACGCTGACCGGACCCCGGGCGGCCGAGATCGCCGACGTCCTCAGCGGCTACCTAGAGATGCCCGCTGCTGACCTGGTGCCGCTGCTGACCAAGCCCGACACGCACTTCGTCTACCTGAAGAAGAAGGTGCCGGCGCTCACCTACAGCGCCCTGTCCGCCGCGCTGGCCGACCTCGGCGTCTACGGCGTCTTCCGGGAGAGCGACCCCATCCGCACCTACCCGGGCGGCTCCGTCGGCTCGTCGGTCGTCGGCTTCGTCGGCGCCGACGGCAAGGGTCTGGCCGGGATGGAGCTGCAGCTGGACGGCGAGCTCGCGGGCGTCGAGGGCACCGAGACCTACGAGAGCGCGCCGAACGGCAGCCGGATCCCGCTGGGGGAGAGCTCCACCACCCCGGCCCAGAACGGGGTCGACGTCCAGCTGACCCTGGACGCGGAGCTGCAGTTCATGGCCGAGCGGCGGCTCGCCGCCCAGGTGCAGAAGATGCGGGCCGACTCCGGGTTCGCCATCACCATCGACGTCAAGACCGGCCAGGTGCTGGTGCTGGCCAACGCCCCGAGCTTCGACTCCTCCCGACCCCAGAAGGCCGACCCGGAGGACCGGGGCAACCGAGCCGTGCTGGCGCCCTACGAGCCGGGCAGCGTGGAGAAGATCCTGACCTCGGCGGCGCTGATCGACTCCGGCACGGCGCACCCCGGCACCGAGGTGGAGATCCCGGCGCGGCTCGCCTCGGGCGGCGCGTCCATCAAGGACCACTTCAGCCACGGCACCATCCGGCTGAACATGCGCGGCATCATCGCCAACTCCTCCAACATCGGCACCGCGATGCTGACCCGCCAGCTGGACAAGAAGACCCTGCACGACTACCTGGTCAGCTTCGGGCTCGGCTCGCCGACCGGGATCGAGGTGCCCGGCGAGGCCTCCGGCATCCTGCCCGACGCCGACATGAGCGACTCCCAGCGCGACCAGATCGCCTTCGGCCAGGCCCTGTCGGTGTCCGGCATCCAGGAGGCCGCGGCGATCGCCGGCATCGTCAACGACGGCGTGTACCACCCGCCGACGCTGATCAAGCAGAAGACCGACGCGGCCGGCCGGGTGCTGCCCAACCCCCAGGAAGCGCCCCGCCGGGTGGTCTCCAGCGCGAGCTCGGCCGCCGTCCGCGACCTGATGGCCGCGGTCACCGACAGCCCGAACGGGGTGAAGAACCTGCGGCTGGACGCCTACACCAGCGGCGGCAAGACCGGGACCGCGGAGCGGGCCGACCCGGAGTGCGGGTGCTACCGGGGCTACGTGACGTCCTACGTCGGGTTCGCCCCGCTGGACGACCCGCGGCTGCTGACCTACGTGGTGGTGACGAACCCGCGCAACGGCGACACCGGCACCAGCGTCGCCGTCCCGGTGTACCGCGACATCATGAACCAGGCGCTGCCGCGCTACTCCGTGGCGCCGGACGCCGACGAGGAGCGCAAGGCGCTGCCGACGGAATGGTGAGGGACGCCGACGCGCTCGGTAGCGTCGAGGCCGTGCCTCCCGCCGCCCCGCTGCGTCCCCGCCCGCGCCCGGCCCTGCCGCTGCGCACGCTGACCGCGGCGCTGGGGGAGGAGTCGCAGCTGGTGGCGGCGGCGGGCGCGGACCCCGGGATCACCGGCATCACCCTGGACTCGCGGTTGGTGGCGCCGGGTGACCTGTACGTCGCCCTGCCCGGACAGCACCACCACGGAGCAGCCTTCACCCCGGCCGCGGCGGCGGCGGGCGCTGTCGCCGTGCTCACCGACCCCGCCGGCCGGGCAGACGCGGGATCCGCCGGCCTGCCGCTGCTGGTCAGCGCGCACGCCCGGCGGCTGATGGCGCACGCGGCGGCCGCGGTGTACGGCCGGCCCGCCGAACGGTTGGCGATGCACGCCGTCACCGGCACGAACGGCAAGACCACGACCGCCTTCCTGCTGGACGCCGCACTGCGGGCGGCCGGGCACCGCGTCGGCACCATCGGCACCATCGGCTTCCTCCTGGACGGGCAGCCGCTGGCCGCCAGCCGCACCACCATCACCACTCCGGAGTCGCCCGACCTGCAGGCCCTGCTGGCGCACCTGCTGGAGGCCGGCGCGGACACCGTGGCCATGGAGGTCTCCTCCCACGCCCTGGTCCTCGGCCGGGCCGACGCCATCACCTTCGACGTCGCCGCCTTCACCAACCTGGGCCGGGACCACCTCGACTTCCACGGCGACGAGGAGTCCTACTTCGCCGCCAAGGCGTCTCTGTTCACCCCCGAGCGGACGCGACAGGTCGTGCTCAGCGTCGACGACGCGGCCGGCCGGCGGCTGGTCGAGCAGGTCCGCCGCACCCCGGAGCTGACCCTGCGCACGGTCAGCCTGACCGACGCGGCGGCCGACTACCGGCTGCTCGAGGCCCGGCCCACCGCCGACGGCCGCACCGCCGTCACCGCCTCCGCGCAGGGCCGGCGGTTCGCGTTCGTGCTGCCGCTGCCCGGCGACTTCAACGTGCGCAACGCCCTCACGGCGCTGGCCATGGTGGCTCTGGGCGGCGGCGACCTGGAGGCCGCCGCGGCCGGGCTGGCGTCGGTCGAGGTGCCGGGGCGGATGCAGCGGGTCCCGCTCGGGCCGGGTGCGCCCACCGTGGTCGTCGACTTCGCCCACACCCCGCAAGCGGTGGCGGCGGCGTTGGGGGCCGTGCGGGACCGGCGGGTGGTCGCCGTCCTCGGCTGCGGGGGCGACCGCGACCCCGCCAAGCGGCGCCCGATGGGGGAGGCCGCCGCCCGCGCGGCCGCCGTCGTCGTGGTCACCGACGACAACCCGCGCTCGGAGGACCCGGCGGCGATCCGCGCCGAGGTGCTCGCCGGGGCGCGGGCGGTCGGCGGGCCGGTCGAGGTGCTCGACGGCGGCGACCGCGCCGCCGCCATCGCCCTGGCCCTGTCGCTGGCCGGACCCGACGACGTGGTGGCCGTCCTGGGCAAGGGCCACGAGACCGGCCAGGAGGTCGCAGGCACCGTGCTGCCCTTCGCCGACGCCAACGTGGTCCGCGCCGCGCTGGCCGCGCTCGCCGACGCCCGCCCGGCCGGGGGCGCGCGGTGATCGGGCTGCGGGTCGGCGAGGTCGCCGCCGCCGTCGGCGCCGAGCTCACCGCCGGGGACCTGGACGCCCTGGTCACGTCGGTGGTGGCCGACTCCCGTGCCGTCGTCCCCGGCGCCCTGTTCGTCGCCCTGGCCGGCGCGCGGGTCGACGGCCACGACCTCGTCACCAGCGCCTGGCAGGCCGGCGCGGTCGCCGCGCTGACCGCCCGGGACGTCCCGCCCGCGCCCTGCCTGCCGGTCGCCGACCAGCTGACCGCGCTGGGTCGGGTGGCCCGGCGGGTCGTCGACCGGGCCGTCGGGGGCGGCCTGCAGGTGGTCGGCATCACCGGCTCGCAGGGCAAGACCTCCACCAAGGACCTGCTGGCCCAGGTGCTGGAGGCCGCCGGGCCGACCGTGGCTCCGGAGGGCAACCTCAACAACGAGCTCGGGGTGCCGCTGACGGCCTGCCGGGTGGAACCGGGCACCCGGTTCCTCGTCGCCGAGCTCGGCGCGCGGGGGGTGGGCCACATCGCCTACCTGTGCACCATCACACCGCCGCACATCGGGGTGGTGCTGAACGTCGGCCAGGCCCACGTCGGCGAGTTCGGCGGCCAGGACGCCATCGCCCGGGCCAAGGGCGAGCTGGTCGAGGCGCTGCCGCCGACCGGCGTGGCGGTGCTCAACGCCGAGGACCCGCGGGTCTGGGCCATGCGTTCCCGGACCGCCGCTCCGGTGCTGGCGTTCGCCGGCTCGGGCGGCCCGCCGCCGGCCGAGGGGCCGGCGCTCTGGGCCGAGGACCTGACCGCCGACCGGCTGGGTCGGCACGCGTTCCGGCTCCGGTCGCGCGACGCCGCCGGCGCGACGCAGGAGGCTGACGTCAGGCTCCGGCTGACGGGGCGGCACCAGGTGCCCAACGCCGTCGCCGCGGCCGCGACCGCGGTCGCCCTCGGGCTGGCCCTGGACGTCGTCGCCGGCGCCCTCAGTGCCGCCGGCCCCCGGTCGCGGTGGCGGATGGAGCTGCACGAGCGCGCCGACGGCGTCGTGGTGGTCAACGACAGCTACAACGCCAACCCCGACTCGATGCGGGCCGCGGTCGGCACCCTCGTCGAGCTCGGTCGCTCCACCGGCGGGCGCACGGTCGCCCTGGTCGGCGACATGCTCGAGCTCGGCGGCACCGCCGAGGCCGAGCACGCCGACCTCGGCCGGCTGCTGGCCGCTTCGCGCGTCGACCGGGTGCTGGCCCTCGGCGAGCACGCCGGCACCGTCGTCCGCGGCGCCGTCGACGCCGGGGTGGCGCCGGCCGCCGCGACCGCCCCCGCCGACAAGGACGAGGCCCTCGCGCTGCTCCGGGCGGAGCTCCGGCCCGGCGACGTGGTCCTGGTCAAGGCCTCGCGTGGCTTAACCTTGGACACCGTGGCCGAGGCCCTCGTCGCTCCCGACGCGGGTGTGGCCCGGCCCGAGCACCCGTCCGCCGCCAGTGAGGAACCCGCGTGAAGACCATCGTTTTCGCGGGCTCGCTCGCCCTGCTCGGCACCCTGCTGGGCACCCGGCTCGCCATCACGCTGCTGGTGAAGAAGGGCTACGGCCAGCTGATCCGCGATGACGGCCCGACCACGCACCACGTCAAGCGCGGCACCCCGACCATGGGGGGTCTGGTGATCATCGCCGCCGTCCTGGTCGCCTACTTCGGGGCCCACCTGCTGACCTGGACGCTGCCGTCCGCCTCGGCCCTGCTGGTGCTGTTCCTGTTCACCGGGCTGGGGGTCGTCGGCTTCCTCGACGACTACATCAAGATCAGCAAGCAGCGCTCGCTCGGTCTGCGCAGCGGAGCCAAGATCGCCGGCCAGTCGATCGTCGCGATCATCTTCGCCCTGCTGGCGCTGCAGTTCCCTGACGAGCGCGGCGTGACCCCGGCCTCCAACGCCATCTCCTTCCTCCGCGACATCGCCTGGCTCGACGGGCTGCCGGTGGTCCTGGTCGTGCTGTGGGTGATGCTGCTCATCGCCGCGGCCAGCAACGGTGTCAACCTGACCGACGGGCTGGACGGCCTGGCCGCCGGCACCTGCGTGATGATCTTCGGCGCCTACGCGCTGATCAACATCTGGCAGTACAACCAGTCCTGCGCCTACACCGCCTCGGCCGGCCCGAAGTGCTACGAGGTGCGCGACCCCTACGACCTCGCCGTGGTGGCCATCGCCCTCGCCGGCGCCTGCTTCGGCTTCCTGTGGTGGAACGCCGAGCCCGCCAAGATCTTCATGGGCGACACCGGCTCGCTGTCGCTGGGCGGCGCGCTGGCCGGCATGGCCATCTTCACCCGCACCGAGCTGCTGCTGCTGATCATCGGCGGCCTGCTGGTCATCGAGGTCGGCTCGGTCATCCTGCAGACCAGCTACTTCAAGCTCACCCGGCGGATGTACGGCACCCCGCGGCGGCTGTTCAAGATGACCCCGTTCCACCACCACTTCGAGCTGCTCAACTGGGCGCAGGTGACCATCGTCATGCGCTTCTGGATCATCGCCGGGCTCTTCGTCTCCGCCGGGCTGGGCATCTTCTACGCGGAATGGGTAGCCGGCACCTAGTCTTCTGTCCTCGCTCCGCTCCGACGTGGTCCGGCGCTCTGATCCGCCGGCTTCGTCGCTCGTCGCGGGACGGAGACGCGTGTCCCGCTCCTCGTTCCTCACTCCGGCGGCGCGCCGGACCGTGCCCCTCAGGAAGGTGCCAACGTGACACGCCCAGAATGGCTCGCTGCTGCTGACGGGGCGTCGCCCTGGGAGCAGGCGCACGTCGTCGTCGCCGGGATCGGGGTGTCCGGGTTCGCCGCGGCCGACGGGCTGCTGCAGTTCGGCGCCCGGGTGACCGTGCTCGACGACCTCGAGAACGAGGTGAACGCCGACAAGGGGGCGCTGCTGGAGGTGCTCGGGGGCACCGTCCGGTTGGGGCCGGGGTCGACCGCGGTGCTGCCGGAGGACGCCGACCTGGTGATCACCACTGGTTGGGCGCCGGGCAACCCGCTGCTGGTCGCCGCCGCGGCCCGCGCGGTGCCGATCTGGAGCGAGGTGGAGCTGGCCTGGCGGCTGAGCCGGCCGGCCAAGGTCATCCCCTGGTTGGGGGTGACCGGCACGAACGGGAAGACCACGACCACCCAGATGCTGGAGTCGATGCTCGCCGCCTCCGGGCTGCGCACAGCGGCCGTCGGCAACATCGGCCGGCCGATCATGGAGATCGTCCTCGACCCCGAGCCGTACGACGTGCTGGCTGTCGAGCTGTCCAGCCACCAGCTGCACTGGTCGAACTCCCTGGCCCTGCACTCGGCCGCCGTGCTCAACCTGCAGCCGGACCACCTGGAGTGGCACGGCTCCTTCGCCGCCTACGCCGCGGCCAAGGCCTCGATCTACGCGCGCGTCTCGACCAGCTGTGTCTACAACGTGCAGGACCCGGCCACCGAGCGGATGGTCGAGGAGGCCGAGGTGGTCGAGGGGGCCCGGGCCATCGGCTTCACCCTGGGCACGCCCGCGCCGTCGATGCTCGGCGTGGTCGACGACCTGCTGGTCGACCGCGCCTTCATCGAGCAGCGCCGCGACTCCGCCCTGGAGCTGGCCAAGCTGTCCGACGTCGTCCCGCTGGCGCCGCACAACGTGGCCAACGCTCTCGCCGCCGCGGCGCTGGCCCGCTCCTTCGGGGTGCTGCCGCTGGCCGTCCGCGACGGGCTGCGCAGCGTGACCCTGGGCTCGCACAAGATCCAGACCGTCACCGAGCGCGACGGCGTCCGCTGGGTCGACGACTCCAAGGCCACCAACCCGCACGCCGCCGACGCGGCGCTGCGGGCCTTCGGCTCGACCACCCCGGACGACCCGGCGGGGAAGGTGGTCTGGATCGCCGGCGGCCAGGCCAAGGGCACCAGCTTCGACGACCTGGTGACCACGCACGCGGGTCGGCTGCGGGCGGTCGTCCTGCTCGGCGTCGACCGCGAGGTGATCGCCGGGGCGCTGGCTCGACACGCGCCCGATGTCCCCGTCCGGGTGATCGAGGCCACCGACACTGGTGCCATGGTGCAGGCCGTCGCGGCGGCTGCCTCGACGGCCCAGCCCGGTGACACGGTGCTGCTGGCCCCGGGCTGCGCCAGCAAGGACATGTACACCGACTACGCCGCGCGCGGGCACGCGTTCGTCCGGGTCATCCGGGACCTGCACCCCGGCTCTGGCGGGACGGGTGGCACGGCGTAGGCGAGCACGAAGGAGCAGCAGGCGTGGCGACGACGATTCCTCCGCGGGGTGGTGCTCCAGCCTCCCGCCCGTCCGTGACGGACCGCAGCGCGGCCAAGCGTGACCGGCTCGCCGCCGGCCCCCGCAGCGGGGCGGTCGAGGAGACGCTCGGCTGGCTCCGCTCCGCGCTGGACCGCCCGCTGACCAGCTACCACCTGGTCCTCGCCTCGGTCTCGCTGCTGCTCGTGGTGGGGATGATGATGGTGCTGTCCGCCTCCAGCGTCAGCGCCTACCTGAACGTCGACGACTCCTACTTCTACGTCAAGCGGCAGGCGCTCTTCCTGGCCGTCGGCGTGGTCGGCGCGCTGGTGCTGATGAAGATGCCGTTCCCCACCTTGCGCGCCCTCAGCTGGTTCGCCGTCGGCCTCGCCGCCGTGCTGCTCACCCTGACCTACACCCCGCTGGGGATCGAGCGCGGGGGGAACAAGAACTGGTTGTACCTGGGGTCGGAGACCTTCTCCATCCAGCCCGCCGAGTTCGCCAAGCTGGCCATGATCGTCTGGGGCGCCGACGTGCTCGCGCGCAAGCAGCGGCTGCTCGACCAGCCCAAGCACCTGCTGGTGCCCTACCTGCCGGTCAGCGGGCTGCTGATCCTGCTCGTGGTCTTCCAGGGTGACGCCGGTACCGCGGTGGTGATGGCCGGGATCGTGGCCGGGGTGCTCTGGATCGTCGGCGCTCCGCTGCGGGTGCTCGGCGCGCTGGCCGGTGTCGGGGCCCTCGGGGTGGTCGCCCTGTTCGCCTCCAGCCCGAACCGGATGCGCCGGCTGGCGGCCTTCCTGGACCCGACCGCCGACCTCAACGGCGCCAACGACCAGTCCCAGGCCGGCATGTACGCGATCGCCTCCGGCGGCTGGTGGGGCGTGGGGCTGGGCGCCAGCCGGCAGAAGTGGGGGAGCCTGCCCGAGGCGCACACCGACTTCATCTTCGCCGTGCTCGGTGAGGAGTTCGGGCTGTTCGGCAGCCTCGTCGTGCTCGGGCTGTTCCTCGTCCTCGGCTACGCCGGGGTCCGCATCGCCACCCGCTCCGACGAGCCCTTCGCCCGCTACGCCGCCGGCGGGGTGACCGCCTGGTTCATGATCCAGGCGCTGATCAACCTGGCCGTCGTGCTGCGGCTCATCCCGATCGCCGGCGTCCCGCTGCCCCTGGTGTCCTACGGCGGCTCGGCCCTGCTGGCCAACCTGCTCGCCGTCGGGGTGCTGCTGGCCTGCGCCCGGCGGGAACCGGAGGCCCGCGCCCTGCTGGCCCACCGTCCCGACCGGCACCGCCCGCGGGTGAGCACCGTCGTCGGCTCCCGGGGCCCCCGGTGAGCGCCGCGGCGCCGTCGGTGGTCCTCGCCGGCGGGGGCACCGCCGGCCACACGTCCCCGCTGATCGCCACCGCGGTCGAGCTGCAGCGGCTGCGGCCCGACGTCCGGGTCACCGCGGTCGGCACGGCCCGCGGCCTGGAGAACACCGTCGTCCCCGCCGCGGGGCTGACCCTCGAGCTGATCCCGCCGGTCCCGCTGCCCCGCAGACCCGGCCTCGACCAGGCGCTGGTCGGCGTCCGGCTGGGCCGGGCGGTGGCCGCCTCGGTCGCCCTGCTCCGCCGGGTGGAGGCCGACGTGGTGCTGGGCTTCGGCGGCTACGTCTCCACCCCGGTCTACCTGGCCGCCCGTCGGCTCGGGCTGCCGATCGTGCTGCACGAGCAGAACGCCCTGCCGGGGCTGGCCAACAAGCTGGCCGCCCGGCTGACCCGGCACGTCTACACCTCCTTCCCGGGCACCCCGCTGCCGCACGCCCGGTACCTGGGCCTGCCGCTGCGGCGCGGGATCACCGAGCTGGACCGGGCCACCGCGCGGGCCGGGGCGCGGAGCCGCGCCGGGCTCGACCCGGAGCGGACGACGCTGCTGGTCAGCGGGGGCTCCCAGGGCGCGGCCAGCATCAACCGAGCCGTCCTGGGCGCCCGGGACACCCTGCTGGCCGCCGGCATCCAGGTGCTGCACGTGCTCGGCCCCCGCAACCTGACCGAGGAGACCGTCCCGTCGGTCGACCTGGTCACCGGTGCCGGCTACCACCCGGTCGCCTACGTGGACGCCATGGAGGACGCCTACGCCGCGGCCGACCTGATGCTCGGCCGCTGCGGCGCCAGCACGGTGCTGGAGACGGCCGCCGTCGGGCTTCCCGCGGTCTTCGTCCCCTACCCGCACGGCAACGGGGAGCAGGCCCGCAACGCCGCCCTGGTGGTCGAGGCGGGCGGCGGGCTGCTGCTGCCGGACGCCGAGTGCACCCCGGGGTGGGTCGCCGCCACGGTGCCGGACCTGCTGGCCGACGCCGCCCGGCTGGCCGGGATGACCGACGCCCTCCGCGGCGTTGCCCGGGTGGACGCCGCGTCGGAGCTGGCGCGGAGAACCCTGGAGGTGGCGGTCTGATGGCGCTGGTGGAACCGGTCGAGCTGGTGCCGGCCCGAGAGCTGGGCCCGGTGCACTTCATCGCCATCGGCGGCTCGGGCATGAACGGCATCGCCTCGATGATGGTGCAGCTGGGCGTCGAGGTCAGCGGCAGCGACCGCAACGACTCGGCCTACCTGCGCTCCCTGGAATCGGCCGGGGCCAGGGTGCACGTGGGTCACGCGGCCGAGCAGCTGGGGAACGCACGGACCGTCGTCGCCTCCTCGGCCATCCGGCCCGAGAACCCGGAGCTGGCCGAGGCCCACCGCCGAGGCCTGCGGGTGCTGCACCGCAGCGCCGCGCTGGGCTCGCTGATGCTCGGCCGGCGCGGGGTCGCCGTGGCGGGGACGCACGGCAAGACCACGACGACCGCGATGCTGGCCCACGTCCTGACCGGCTGCGGGCTCGACCCCTCCTTCGTCATCGGCGGCGCCCTCACCGGCACCAAGACCGGCGGGCACCTCGGCGGTGGGGACGTGGTGGTCGTCGAGGCCGACGAGAGCGACGGCTCCTTCCTGCAGTACCCGGCCGAGGTGGCCGTGGTCACCAACGTCGACCCTGACCACCTCAGCAACTGGGGGACCGCCGAGCGCTACGCCGACGGCTTCCTGCGGTTCGCCACCGGAACGGCCCTCCGGCTGCTCGTGGTCAGCGCTGACGACCCGGGCGCGGTCGCCCTGACCGAGCGGGTCCGCCGGGCCCAGGCCGACGGGCGGGCGCCCGCGGGGCTCCAGGTGGTCACCTTCGGGGTCGCCCCCGGCGCCGACGTGCGGATCGGCGGCACCTCGTTCGCCGGCACCGGCTCGGAGTTCACGCTGCACCGGGACGGCGTGGGCGGTCCGGTCGCCCTCGCCGTGCCCGGCCACTACAACGTGCTCAACGCCGCCGCCACCTACGCCGTGGCGACCGGGCTCGGCGTGGCGGAGGCGCAGGTCCGGACCGAGCTCGGCGGGTACGCGGGCACGAACCGGCGTTTCCAGCTGGTCGGCACCGTGGACGGCGTCCGGGTCTACGACGACTACGCCCACCACCCGACCGAGGTGCACCACACCCTGGTCGCGGCCCGGACCGGGGTGGGCGAGGACGGCCGGGTCGTCGTCTGCTTCCAGCCCCACCTCTACACCCGGACCCGGGACTTCTGGCCGGAGCTGGCCGCCGCCCTCGAGCTGGCCGACGAGGCAGTGGTGATGGACGTCTGCGGCGACCGCGAGGACCCGATCGAGGGCGTCGACGGCGCCCTGGTCGCCGACGCCGTCCGGCCGGGCACCGCGCACGTCACCTACGTGCCCGACTGGGACGCCGCGGCCCCGACGGTGGCCCGGATCGCCCGACCTGGCGACCTCGTCATCACCGTCGGGTGCGGGGACGTCACCCAGGTCGCCCCGAAGATCGTCGCCGAGCTCGAGCAGCGTGCAGGAGGAGGCCGATGAGCCCGACCGCCACCGGGACCCGCCCCCGGCCCGCCGCCTCGCCGCAGCCGCGTCCGGACCTGCGCCGTGAGCTGGACCGCCGCCGGTCGACCCGCCGCCGCCTGGTCCGGGCCGGCGTGGCGGCCGCGGTGGTCGTCCTCGTCGGGGTGCTGGTCTGGCTGGTCACCGCCTCGTCGGTGCTGGCGGTCCGCGAGGTCACCGTGACCGGTCAGCGGGAGCTGACCGAGGGCCGGGTGCGCGACGCCGCCGCCGTCCCGCTGGGGGTGCCGCTGGCCCGGCTGGACCTGGACGCCATCGCCCGGCGGGCCGGTTCGCTGCCGCAGGTGGCCGCCGCCACCGCCGAGCGCCGCTGGCCGCACGCCGTCGAGGTGGCCGTGGTCGAGCGCGAACCGCTGCTGGCGATCCGCCAGCCGGGCGGCTTCGTCCTCGTCGACGCCCGCGGCGTGGCCTACGAGACCAGGGCGCAGGCACCGGACGGCGTGCTGCCCACCGCCGCCGATCCCACCGCCGTGCCGCTGCTCACCGACCTCGGCGTCGTGGCCGCCGCGCTGCCGACCGAGCTCCGGGACCGGGTCGAGCAGCTCCGGGCCACCGCGACCGACGACATCGTCCTCGAGCTCGAGTCCGGGACCACCGTCCGCTGGGGCGACGCCGGTGAGTCGGCGCTCAAGGCCCAGGTCGTCGAGGCGCTGTGGACGAAGTCGACGCGGGCGATCGACGTGTCCGCCCCGCACACCCCAGCAGTCCGGTGACCGCACCGGGTCCTGACCGCAACCCGAGGTGAAGGTGTACCTCAGGTCGAGCATTCGGGCCGTTTTGGCTGCTGGTGGGCGTGTCTGGCCTTCGCGGGTGGACAGCCGCCTGCCGGTCTCGGATAGCCTCGTGCCACGCCGGTCCGTCCGTCCCTGAGCCCCTTCCCCGTTGACTGAAGGTCGAGACTTCTCCGCGCGCCCCCATGTTCACCAGCACGGAAGTCGAGGCGGAATACCCGTGGTCTCTGCATCACAGAACTACCTGGCCATCATCAAGGTCGTCGGGGTCGGCGGCGGTGGCGTCAACGCCGTCAACCGGATGATCGAGGCCGGGCTCCGGGGAGTCGAGTTCATCGCCGTGAACACCGACGCGCAGGCGCTGCTGATGAGCGACGCCGACGTGAAGCTGGACATCGGGCGGGAGCTGACCCGCGGTCTCGGCGCCGGCGCCGACCCGGACAAGGGACGCCAGGCCGCCGAGGACCACGCCCAGGACATCGAGGACGCGCTCAAGGGCGCCGACATGGTGTTCGTCACCGCCGGCGAGGGAGGCGGGACCGGGACCGGTGGGGCGCCGGTCGTCGCCCGCATCGCCCGGGCGCTGGGCGCGCTGACCATCGGTGTGGTCACCCGGCCCTTCTCGTTCGAGGGCAAGCGGCGGGCGACCCAGGCCGACCAGGGCATCGCCAGCCTCCGGGAGGAGGTGGACACCCTGATCACCATCCCGAACGACAAGCTGCTGCAGATGATCGACCACCAGATCGCCATCCTCGACGCCTTCAAGCAGGCCGACCAGGTGCTGATGCAGGGCGTGTCGGGCATCACCGACCTGATCACCACCCCAGGTCTGATCAACCTCGACTTCGCCGACGTCAAAGCGGTCATGTCGAACGCCGGCTCCGCCCTGATGGGCATCGGCTCGGCGCGCGGCGAGGACCGGGCGCGCGCGGCGGCCGAGATGGCCGTGTCCTCCCCGCTGCTGGAGGCGAGCATCGACGGCGCCCACGGCGTGCTTCTCTCCATCGCCGGCGGCTCCGACCTGGGCCTGTTCGAGGTCTCGGCCGCGGCCAACCTGATCCAGACGGCGGCCCACGAGGACGCCAACATCATCTTCGGCACCGTGATCGACGACGCCCTCGGCGACGAGGTGCGGGTCACCGTCATCGCCGCCGGCTTCGAGGGCGGTCAGCCGCCGCGCCGCCAGCCGGGCATCAGCCGCAGTGCCGACCTGCGCCAGGGTGCCCAGGGCGGGGGACGCCCCGGAGGCGGCCCGGCCGGTGGGGCACCGCAGAACGGCGGGGCCACCGCGCCCCCTGCCACCGCTCCGGCGGCCCCGTCGAGCCCGTCCCCGGCGGCGCCCACCGGCGGCGCGCCGACCGGTCCCGGCGCCGGCGCCCCCGTGTTCCGGTCCGCACCGCAGCAGCAGCCGGCCGCCCCGCGACCGGCTCGCCCCGCCGACGACGACGACCTGGACATCCCCGACTTCATGAAGTGACGCCACGGCGGCGGACCCGCGTGTCGGAGGAGGACCTGGCCGGGTTCCCGCTGACCGGCCGGTAGCGTCGGGGCAGCGACGCGGGGGACCGGCCGACGACGTCGGAGGTCTCCCCGCAGGGTCGGCCCGGCAGGGCCGGCCGGGCACGAGCACACCGAGACGGCAGAGGCAGGACGACCAGATGGCGGAGAAACTGAAGCGGGCAGCTGCGTGGCTGGGCCTGGTCGCCGACGACCGGTACGCGGACTACGACGACGGCACCGAGCGCACCGAGGGCATCAGCCGCGACGAGCTGCTGGGCGCCCAGGAGCAGGGGGCCCAGGAGAAGCAGCCGGCCAGCGTCACCCCGCTGGAGACCCGGCGCACCACTCCGCCGGCGGCGCACGGCTCCACCCCTGTCCCCATCCAGGGTGCCGCTCCGGCACCCGCCCCGACCCCCCGGACGGCCGACGTGTCCCGCATCATCACCGTCCACCCGCGCACCTACAACGAGGCACGGACCATCGGCGAGCACTACCGCGACGGCGTGCCGGTGATCATGAACCTGACCGAGATGGAGGACGTGGACGCCAAGCGTCTCGTCGACTTCGCCGCGGGGCTGATCTTCGGTCTCCGCGGGACGATCGAGCGGGTCACCAGCAAGGTGTTCCTGCTCTCGCCGCAGAACGTCACCGTGACCGCGGAGGACAAGGAGCGGATCGCCGCCGGCGGCTTCTTCAACCAGAGCTGACGCCGCCGCCCCGGGGCGAGGGACCCCGTCCGGCGCTGTCCGGGGCGGGCCGTTGCCCGGGGGCCTACGCTGGTAGCAACGCAGTGCCGCTCGACCTCGACTGGCCGTAGCAGAACAGGGTTCCTCACCGTGGTATTCGTCGGATCGCTCCTCCTCGTGGTGCTGAGGATCTTCCTCGTCCTCCTCTTCGCACGGATGATCCTCTCCTGGGTCCCCGTGCTCGTGCGCGACTGGGAGCCCCGGGGCCCGCTGCTCGTGGCCGCCGAGTTCGTCTACTCCATCACCGACCCGCCCCTGCGGGCCCTCCGCAAGGTGCTGCGGCCCGTCCGGATCGGCACGGTGATGCTGGACCTGGCCTTCATCGGGCTGTTCATCCTGGTGAGCCTGCTGATGCGGATCGTCGCGCTGGTGTTCTTCCGCTTCTAGCGGACCGGCCCTGCGGCCCGGTGATGTGGCATCCGGGGGGCGATTCGGTACGGTGAGCCGGTTGGGTGAACCTGCTCAGCGGACCCTGTGATGTCTCGAGGTGAACGATGACGCTGTCGTTGGACGATGTGCGCAACAAGCGGTTCCGGATGGCCCGCAAGTCCGGCTACGAGGTCCTGGAAGTCGACGAGTTCGTCGACGAGGTGGAGGCCACCTTCGAGCAGCTGTTCGAGGAGAACCGCAACCTCAAGAAGCAGGTCGAGTCGCTGAAGTCGACCGGGTCGCCCGTTCCCCCGACCGCGGACGCCGAGCCCGTGAGCGCCGAGCGGGCCGAGACCGCCGCCGTCGCGGCGCCGGCCAGCACGCCCGAGCGGCCCACGGAGCGGATCGTCGTCACCACCGCCAAGGAGGCGAGCTCCGCCGTGGTGCGGCTGGTCGAGCTCTCCGCCGAGCAGGCGGAGCGGCTGGTGGCCGAGGCCACCGCCGAGGCCGCGCAGATCCGCCAGCAGGCCAGCACCTCGGCCGAGGAGATGACGTCGGAGGCGCACGCCCGCGCGGAGAAGGTCGAGACGGAGGCGCGTGCGCACGCCGAGCGGCTGCGGGCCGACGCCGAGGGCCGCTCCCAGTCGCTGGACCAGGAGACCGAGGCGCGGCGCACCCAGATGTTCGGGGAGCTGGAGCACCAGCGCGACGAGCTCACCGCGACGGTGCACGCCCTCCGCAGCTTCGAGGCGACCTACCGCAGCAACCTCACCCAGCACCTGCAGAGCCAGATCGAGGTGCTGGCCTCGGGCCGGGAGGAGCCGGCGGACCCGCCCGCGGCGCTCGACCAGCCGCCGGCCGCGCGTCCGGCCCCGTCGGCCTCCCCTGCCGCCGACTCGGAGGACCAGGCCGCGTCGCCGACCGCGGGGGACAGCGCTCCCGCGGCCACCCCGACCAGCGACACCCCGCGACTGGACGCCCTGCTCGGCGACCAGCGCTAGTCCGGGACCACCGAGGGTCCGCTCCGGCGGACCCCGGTGCTGTCCGGGGATCTGCTCAGCAGATTCTTCGCCGTTCCAGGGGGTCGGCGGGCCCGGTCGTCGTTGAGTTGCGGCGCATCAGCGCCTACTGTCTCTGCGTCACTCCAACCCCCAGGGGGAACCTCATGTCAACCGCCAAGGCGACGCCCGCCGGCGACGGTGCTGCAACCACGACCCGGGCCAGCGCGCGCCAGGCCCCGGCCATCCACGCCCTCCCGGTCACCGAGGCGCTGCCCACCGAGCACGTCGAGCCCGCCGGTGCGGCGACCCTGCCCGTGCGTCCGGGCGAGGACCCGTGGACCGAGGCCGAGCTCGCCGAGGTGATCGAGGTGCTGGAGGCCGACATCGTCCGGTTCCGCGAGCAGCTCGAGACCTCGACCGCCGAGCTCGTCGGTCTGCTCCGCGACGGCACCGAGGGCGCTGGCCGCGACCCGGCCGACGTCGGTTCCGCCAACTTCGAGCGGGACGCCGAGATGTCGCTGGCCAACAACGCCCGCGAGATGCTCGACCAGTCCAAGCTGGCCCTGCGGCACATCCAGCTGGGCACCTACGGCAGCTGCGACAACTGCGGCCAGGCGATCGGCAAGGGGCGCCTGCAGGCGTTCCCCCGGGCCACCTTGTGCGTCAAGTGCAAGCAGCGCGAGGAGCGACGGTAGCGCCCTCGCCGCAGCCTCCGGCCCCCGTCCTGACGGCGGCGCAACGCCGTCGGCTGCGGGGGCTGTTCGCTGTCGTGGCCCTGGTCGGGCTGGGCCTCGACGTGGTGACCAAGGTCGTCGCGGTGGAGCTGCTCGACCCGGGCCGGCCGGTGCCGCTGCTCGGCGGGGTCTTGACGCTGCGGCTGATCCGCAACCCCGGTGCCGCCTTCAGTGCCGGTCAGGGGATCACCTGGGTCTTCGCCCTGGCGGCCTGCGCCGTGCTGGTCTTCGTCCTCGCCCGGCTCGTCCCCCGACTCGGTCACCCGGCCTGGTCGGTCGCGCTCGGGCTGCTCTGCGCCGGCGTGGCCGGCAACCTGGTCGACCGTCTCTTCCGGCAGCCCGCCGTGCTCCGCGGTCACGTCGTCGACTTCCTGCAGCTGCCGCACTGGCCCATCTTCAACGTCGCCGACATGTGCATCACCTCCGCTGCCGTGCTGATCATGGTCTTGTCGGTCATCAAGAACATCGGCATCAGCGGCGAGCGGTACGGCAAGGACGCGCCGCCCGTTCCCGACGAGCGCCCCCAGCAGGTCGAGGGTGCCTGAGACCCGGGTCGTGCTCGTCCCCGACGGGCTGGAGGGCGAGCGCGTCGACGCCGCCGTCGCCCGGATGCTCGGGCTCTCCCGCAGCCGGACGGCCGACCTCATCACCCGGGGCCAGGTCCTGCTCGACGGTGCGCCGGTCAGCAAGTCCGACCGGGTCCTCGGGGGCGCCATGCTCGAGGTCGAGCTCGACGACGAGGAGGAGCGCGGTGCCCGGGTCGTGCCGCGGACGGTCGAGGGCGTCGGCATCGTGCACGACGACGACGACATCGTGGTGGTCGACAAGCCCGTCGGGGTGGCAGCCCATCCGAGCGTCGGCTGGGATGGTCCCGACGTGCTCGCCCACCTGGCCGGCGCCGGCTTCCGCATCTCCACCTCCGGCGTGCCCGAGCGCAAGGGGATCGTGCAGCGGCTCGACGTCGGCACCTCGGGGCTGATGGTGGTGGCCAAGAGCGAGCGCGCCTACACCGTGCTCAAGCGGGCCTTCAAGTCGCGCACCGTCGACAAGACCTACCACACGCTGGTGCAGGGCCACCCCGACCCGTTCACCGGGACCATCGACGCCCCGATCGGCCGGCACCCCGGCGCGGACTACAAGATGGCGGTCATCGAGGGGGGCCGGCACAGCGTCACCCATTACGACACCCTGGACGCCTTCGTCGGCACCACCCTGCTCGAGGTCAAGCTCGAGACCGGCCGGACCCACCAGATCCGGGTGCACATGGCGGCCGTCAAGCACCCCTGCGCCGGCGACCCCACCTACGGTGCGGACCCCGTGCTGGCCGCGAAGCTGGGTCTGCAGCGGCAGTGGTTGCACGCCGTCCGCCTCGGCTTCGTGCACCCGACCACGGGGGATCCGGTCGAGTTCCACTCGCCCTACCCGGCCGACCTGCAGCACGCCCTCGACGTCGTCCGGCGGTCCTGAGCCCGGACGGACGAGCGGACCAGTGGGCTGGTTGGTCTCGCTGGCCCGCAGGGGCCCGGCTAGTGTCGGGGTGTGCGTAGAGCGAAGATTGTCTGCACGCTGGGGCCTGCGTCCTCAGCGCCCGAGCGACTCGTCGAGCTGGTCCAGGCCGGCATGGACGTGGCCCGCCTGAACATGAGCCACGGCGAGTACGCCGACCACGAGGCCAACCTCGCCAACGTCCGCGCCGCGGCCGCCAGCGTCGGTCGCCCCGTCGGCGTGCTGGCCGACCTGCAGGGCCCGAAGATCCGCCTCGGCCGGTTCGCCAGCGGCAAGGAGGTGCTCGTCGAGGGCGAGACCTTCACGATCTCCGTCGAGGACGTGGCCGGCGACGTGCACCGCTGCGGCACCACCTACAAGGGCCTGCCCGGCGACGTCAACGTCGGCGACCGCATCCTCATCGACGACGGCCGCCTGATGCTGCGGGCCACCGAGGTCACCGCGACCGAGGTCGTCACCGAGGTGCTGGTCGGTGGTCCTGTCAGCAACAACAAGGGCATCAACCTGCCAGGGGTGGCCGTCAGCGTCCCCGCGATGAGCGACAAGGACAGCGACGACCTCCGCTGGGCGCTGCGCAACGGCGTCGACATGGTGGCCCTGTCCTTCGTCCGCAACGCCTCCGACATCGACATCGTCCACCAGATCATGGACGAGGAGGGCCGTCGGGTCCCCGTCATCGCCAAGATCGAGAAGCCGCAGGCCGTGGAGAACCTCGACGAGATCATCGAGGCGTTCGACGCCTTCATGGTCGCCCGCGGCGACCTCGGTGTCGAGCTGCCGCTGGAGGAGGTGCCGCTGGTCCAGAAGCGCATCGTCACCGCGGCCCGCCGCTGGGCCAAGCCGGTCATCGTGGCCACCCAGATGCTCGAGTCCATGATCTCTGCCCCGCGTCCGACGCGGGCCGAGGCCTCCGACGTCGCCAACGCCATCCTCGACGGCGCCGACGCGGTGATGCTGTCCGGCGAGACCAGCGTCGGCGAGTACCCGGTCGTCACCGTCGAGACGATGGCCCGGATCGTCAACAACACCGAGCAGCACGGTCTGGACCAGGTCCACGACATCGACTGGGACCCGCACACCACCAGTGGCGTCATCACCAAGGCCGCCGCCGAGGTGGGGGAGCGGATCGAGGCCAAGTTCCTCGTCGCCTTCACCCACTCCGGGGACGCCGCCCGCCGGCTCTCCCGGCTCCGCTCCCCGATCCCGGTGCTGGCCTTCACCCCCGTCGAGCAGACCCAGGCTGCCCTCACCCTCAGCTGGGGCGTGGTCTCCTTCCTCGTCCCCATGGTCGACCACACCGACGACATGATCCGCCAGGTCGACCAGGCCCTCATCGAGACCGGGATGATCGCCGAGGGCGAGCGCGTCGTCATCGTCGCCGGCTCCCCGCCCGGCGTCGCCGGCCACACCAACATGGTCCGCGTCAGGAGAATCGGCGCTCCGCTTTGATCTCTGCTCGCTCCGCTCGCAGGCGGATCGGGCTATAACCCCTGTCGACGTCGTCTGGCGTGAACGAAAAGCGTGTTCACGCCCTCCTCCTCTCGACAGGGGGCGCCCGATCCGTGTGCCCCGCGAGTTGCTAGATCGGTGAACGCCTCGGCTCCGTTGGGGACCGGGGCGTTCTGCTTTTGGGGGCCGAGGAGCCTCGCAGGCCATGGGGGGTTCGAACCCCGGCACCTGTGCAGGAACTCGCGTTGGGGCACGAGCAGGCGGAGCGGACCACTGGGGCGCAGGCGTGGATGGGCCTGGCGGGAGCCCGTCGAGAACAGAGCAGCGGTGAGCGGCAGCGGAGCCGCCGACGGGCGGATGGTTGCCTGCGCCCCGGTGGTCCGCGCAGCCGGCGAACCGCACTCCAGCAGGTGAGCAGGCAGAGAACTGTGCCGGGGAGGGGATTCGAACCCCCATGTCCTTGCAGACAGACGGTTTTGAGCCGTCCGCGTATACCCTTCCGCCACCCCGGCCAGGGGAGCCCACGGACCGTACCCGGCGCGGGAGCGCCTCATTCTGCCACAGGGGACAGTGCTGTCCCGGCGTCCGTCGGCGGGCTCGACCGCGACGAAGTCGTAACACGGCCTGGCTAAGGTGTCCTGCGTGACGAACGCAGAAGTAGGGACGACGGACAGTGCGAAGACGCGCGTGGTCGTCGCGGAGGACGAGGTCTTGATCCGCCTGGACCTGGTCGAGATGCTCACCGAGGAGGGCTACGACGTCGTCGGCCAGGCCGGCGACGGTGAGACGGCGGTGGCGCTGACCACCGACCTCAAGCCCGACCTCGTGGTGATGGACGTCAAGATGCCCAAGATGGACGGCATCAGCGCGGCCGAGCAGATCGCGACGGCGCGGATCGCCCCGGTGGTCATGCTGACCGCCTTCAGCCAGCGCGAGCTGGTGGACCGGGCCAGCCAGGCCGGCGCGATGGCCTACGTGGTGAAGCCGTTCAGCAAGTCCGACCTGGTGCCCGCCATCGAGATCGCGCGCGCCCGGTTCGCCGAGATCCAGGCCGTCGAGGCCGAGGTCAGCGACCTCACCGAGCGGCTGGAGTCGCGCAAGGCCGTCGACCGGGCGAAGGGGCTGCTGCAGACCGGGCTCGGCCTCACCGAGCCCGAGGCCTTCCGCTGGATCCAGAAGACGGCTATGGACCTCCGCAAGTCGATGCGGGAGGTCGCCGAAGGAGTCATCGAGCACGGCTCCGGCGGCAAGAAGAAGTAGCGCCCCGCCCGGCCCGCCTGGCCAGGTTACGAACATGCAACACGAGGCGAACGGGGCCCTGAACAGCCGGACACAGACGTAGGGTTCCGTCCAGTCCGCCGGGTCCTGCCCGGTGCGACCCTGCGCCACGTAGCAGCTCAACTTGGAGGAAATGTGCGTAAGCAACTCGTGCTCACGGGGGCCACCCTGCTGGCGACCACCCTGGCCGTCTCGGCCTGCGGCACCCGGGCTGAGGAGGCGACCGGTGGCAGCGGCGAGACCGCGACCAAGACGGCCAAGATCGGCGTCATCGCCCCGCTGTCCGGCGACCTGTCCGCGCTGGGCCTCGGCATCCAGCACTCCGTCGAGCTGGCCGTGAAGCAGGCCAACGAGAACCAGGCCATCCCGGGCTGGACGCTCGAGGTCGACCCGCAGGACGACCAGGGCCTGCCGGACCCGGGCAAGAACGCCGCCACCAAGCTCGCCGGTGACGACGACGTGGTCGGTGTCGTCGGCACGCTGAACTCCTCGGTCGCCCAGTCGGTGCAGCCGGTGCTGAACAGCGCGGACATCGCGATGGTCTCACCGGCCAACACCAGCCCGACCCTCACCAAGGGCGCCGACCCGGCCAACCCCCAGCGGGCGTACGAGTCGTACTTCCGCACCTGCACCACCGACGACGTGCAGGGTCCGTTCGCGGCCAAGTACCTGCTCGAGCAGGACATCAAGAGCGTCGCGACCGTGCACGACAAGAAGGCCTACGGCCAGGGCCTGGTCGCCGCCTTCACCACCGCTTTCGAGCAGGGCGGCGGGGAGGTCGTCGCCTCCGAGACGATCAACCCCGACGACAAGGACTTCTCGTCGGTCATCAGCAAGGTCAAGGGGTCCAACCCCGAGGCCCTGTACTACGGCGGCGAGTTCCCCCAGGGCGCGCCGCTGAGCCAGCAGATGAAGTCCGCCGGCCTGGACGTCCCCCTGATGGGCGGCGACGGCATCAAGAGCGAGCAGTACTTCGCCCTGGCCGGCAGCACCGCCGAGGGTGACCTGTCCACCTCGGTCGGCGCCCCGCCGGAGACCCTCGACTCGGCCAAGCAGTTCCTGGCCGACTACGAGGCCGAGGGCTTCGCCGACCCGTACGAGGCCTACGGCGCGTACGCCTACGACGCCGCCAACGCGATCATCGAGGGGCTCAAGACCTCCCTCGGCAGCGCGGAGGACGCCAAGTCCGCCCGTGCGGCGACCGTCGAGGCGATCGGCGGCGTGTCCTTCCAGGGTGCGACGGGCGACGTCGCGTTCGACGAGTTCGGCGACGCCACCGCGAAGGTGCTGACGGTGTACAAGGTCGAGGGTGACAAGTGGGTGGCGGACCAGACCGGTAGCTAGCGCTACCGCGGAGGGGCGGTCGAGCGCCGCCCCGCCCTCCCGCTGAGCTCTTCGAAGGGGGCAGACACACTGCGCTGTCTGCCCCCTTTCGCAAGCCCGCCCCCGCGGTTTTCCTGCCCCACCTGACAGAAGGGAGGCCTGGAGTGGACGTCCTGCAGCAGCTGATCAACGGCTTGTCGCTCGGTGCCCTCTACGCTCTGATCGCCGTCGGCTACACCGTCGTCTACGGCATCGTGCAGCTGATCAACTTCGCCCACGGCGAGATCTTCATGATGGGGGCGTTCGGCTCGCTCGCCACCTGGCTGCTCTTCCCGGGGTCGTCCCGCAGCCTCCCGATGCTGCTGGTCATGCTCGTCGGCGGCGTGGCCGTCGCCGTCGGCATGGCGCTGCTGACCGAGCGCTTCGCCTACCGCCCGCTCCGCAGCGCCCCCCGGCTGGCTCCCCTGATCACCGCCATCGGCGTGTCGATCTTCCTGCAGGAGTTCGTCCGGCTGTTCTTCGGCAGCATCCCCAGCTTCCCGGACGCCAAGAGCGCGATCCCGTTCCCGCAGATCGAGTTCGTGACCGGGCCGGCCGTCGACCTGGGGGGAGTGATCATCCAGCGGGCTGCGCTGTTCACCCTGGTCGCCCTGGCCGTCTGCGCGACGTTCCTGTTCATCTTCGTCAACCGCACCCGGCTCGGCCGGGCCATGCAGGCGACCTCCCAGGATCCCGACACCGCGCGGCTGATGGGCATCAACGTCGACAAGATCATCATGGTGGCCTTCGCCCTGGGCGCGGCGCTCGCCGCGGTGGCCGGCCTCTCCTGGGGGCTGCGCTACACCAACATCGACTTCCGGATGGGCTTCCTGGCCGGTCTGAAGGCGTTCACCGCCGCCGTCCTCGGCGGCATCGGCAACATCAACGGCGCGGTCCTGGGTGGGCTGGTGCTCGGCGTGGTCGAGACGATGGCCACCTCGTTCATCCCCGGCACCTTCGGCGGCTCGGCCTGGAAGGACGTGTGGGCGTTCGTGCTCCTGATCCTGGTGCTGGTGTTCAGACCGCAGGGCCTGCTGGGTGCGAGGGTGGTGGACCGGGCATGAGGCGTCGCACGGTCTTCACCCCCGAGCTGCAGCAGCGGCACGGGAAGCTCGGCTGGCTGCTCGGCGTGGTCGGCGGGGTGCTCGTCGCCCTGTCCGCGCTGCTGCCCTGGTCGTACAGCTTCGACGCCCTCGACGGCCCGAGCCTGCTCTTCTACCCCTCGCCGCTGCAGGTGATGGGGCTCCTCCTGGGCGTGCTGGTCGCCGTCGGGTTGTTCCTCGGCCGTCGCCGGGGAGCGCGCCGGGAGCGCGTGCACGTCGGCTGGACGGCCGCTGCCCGGGCGGCGGGTGTCGGCTCCCTCCTGTTCGTCGCCGTCGTGCTGGTCTCGATCGCGGCCGAGCTGGGCGGTCTGGTGAACGTCGACTACGGCGGCTGGGTGGCCCTGGTCGGAGCACTGCTCGCCTTCGTCGGGACCCGGCTGCAGCCGGCGGGCCGGCCCGCGACCCTCTACCGCGCCGCGGCCCGGTCGTGGCCGGAGCTGCTGGCCATCGTGGTCGTGATGGCCGCCGCGCTGTTCGGCATCGCCTACGCCCTGGACACCGACGACCCCGGGACCTTCGTCAGCTTCGTCGTCTTCGTCGGCGCGCTGGTGACGGTGCTGGTCGGGCTGGGCGTGATGGGCTGGCTGTCGGCGGTCTCCCAGCGGCACCGCAAGGTGCTCATCCTCTCCGCTTTCCTGGTCGCCTACCTGTTCCCCTTCACCCAGGACGGCTCCGACGCCAACATGTCGATCGCCACCCAGGTGATCGTGTTCGCGGCGACGGCCCTGGGCCTCAACATCGTGGTGGGCCTGGCCGGCCTGCTGGACCTCGGGTACATCGCCTTCCTGGGCGCGGGCGCGTTCGTGGCGGCGATCCTGTCCCGCTCGGCGTTCTCCACCCTGGACTTCCACCCGCCGTTCATCGTCGTGGTGCTGATCAGCGGCCTGGTGTCGGCCACGCTGGGCCTGATCATCGGGTCGCCCACGCTGCGGGTGTCCGGTGACTACCTGGCCATCGTGACCCTGGCGTTCGGCGAGATCTTCCGGATCACCATGATCAACCTGGACGGTGAGGCGGGCCCCAACCTGACCCGCGGATCGAACGGCATCCCGGCCATCCCGGAGCTGAACCTGTTCGGGTTCGACTTCGGTGAGCCGCACGTGCTGTTCGGCATCCCGCTCGGCCGCTTCTCGAACTACTACTTCCTGCTGCTGGTGGTGATCGCCCTGATCATCCTGGTGTTCAGCCGGCTGAACAGCTCGCGCATCGGCCGTGGCTGGGTGGCCATCCGCGAGGACGAGAAGGCGGCCGAGGCGATGGGCGTGAACGTCTTCGGCCTCAAGCTCTTCGCCTTCGCGGGCGGCGCCTTCCTCGCCGGGGTCGCGGGGTCGGTGAAGGCCCACATCGACGTCTCGGTGACCCCGGACCAGTACAACTTCCTGCAGTCGGCGTTCCTGCTGGCCGCCATCGTGCTCGGCGGCATGGGCACGGTGCTGGGGGTCCTGGTCGGGGCCGCGCTGCTGATCCTGCTGCCGGAGAAGCTGCGCTTCGTCAGCGAGTTCCGGCTGCTACTCTTCGGCCTCACCCTGGTGATCATGATGCGCTTCCGTCCCGAGGGGCTGATCGCCTCCCGCCGCCGGCAGCTGGAGTTCCACGAGGACGACGAGGAGCTCGCCGGACGGATCGACGACCAGATCCAACCCAGCGGGATGAAGGGGGCGACGGCATGACGGCCGTGGACACAGCACCGGTGGCCGGCCGGAGTGGCGAGGCCATCTTGGTGGCCAGGGACGTCACCATGCGCTTCGGCGGCCTGACCGCCGTCGACTCGGTGAACTTCCAGGTCAACCGCGGCGAGATCATGGGCCTGATCGGCCCCAACGGGGCCGGCAAGACCACCTTCTTCAACTGCCTGACCGGGCTGTACCTGCCCACCAGCGGGGAGGTCCGGCTGGACGGGGAGGTGATCCCGCCGAAGCCGCGGAAGGTCGTCCTGGCCGGGATGGCCCGCACCTTCCAGAACATCCGGCTGTTCGGCAACATGACCGCGCTGGAGAACGTCATGGTGGGCCGCTACTGCCGCACCACGGCGGGCCCGTTGACCTCCATCATCCGCGGGCCGAAGTTCCGGCGCGAGGAGGCGGCGACGCGTGAGCGCGCGCAGGAGCTGCTCGACTTCGTCGGTCTCGGCCACACCACCGACAGCCTCGCCCGCAACCTGCCCTACGGCGACCAGCGGCGGCTCGAGATCGCCCGGGCGCTGGCCACCGACCCGAAGCTGCTGCTGCTGGACGAGCCGACCGCCGGCATGAACCCGCAGGAGACGCGGCAGGCCGAGGAGCTGATCTTCCGGATCCGCGACTCCGGGCTGGCCATCGTGGTCATCGAGCACGACATGCGGTTCATCTTCAACCTCTGCGACCGGGTGCTCTGCCTGGTGCAGGGCAAGGCGCTGATCGAGGGCACGCCCGCCGAGGTGCAGTCCGACCCGCGCGTGATCGAGGCCTACATCGGGACGGGTCCGGAGGACTCGGCCGAGCTGGAGAAGGAGCTGGAGTCGTGACCGCGATGCTCGAGGTGAAGAACCTGAAGGTCGCCTACGGACGCGTCCGCGCGGTCAAGGGCATCAGCTTCAGCGTCGAGCAGGGCCAGGTGGTGACCCTGGTCGGCACCAACGGCGCCGGCAAGACCACCACGCTGCGCACCATCTCGGGACTGCTGCGGCCCGAGGAGGGCGAGATCTGGTTCGAGGGGGAGCGCATCGACGCCGTCCCCGCCCACGAGGTCACCACCCGCGGCCTCGCGCACTCGCCCGAGGGGCGGCGCATCTTCCCCCGGCTGACGGTGGAGGACAACCTGCGGCTCGGCGCCTTCGCCCGCAAGGACAAGGCGGGCGTCGCCGCCGACCTGGAGCGGGTGTTCGACCTGTTCGACATCCTGCGGACCCGCCGGGCCCAGCCCGCCGGCACCTTCTCCGGTGGCGAGCAGCAGATGCTCGCCATCGGGCGGGCCATGATGAGCCGGCCCCGGCTGCTGATGCTCGACGAGCCGTCGATGGGGCTGTCGCCGCTGATGATGCAGCGGATCATGTCCACCATCACCGAGCTGAAGTCCGAGGGCGTGACCATCCTGCTGGTGGAGCAGAACGCGCAGGCCGCGCTCTCGCTGGCCGACTACGGCTACGTGCTCGAGGTCGGCTCGATCGTCCTGGAGGACACCGGTCCCAACCTGCTGACCGACGACGCGGTCCGCAAGGCCTACCTCGGCGAGGACTGAGCCCCGCGCCCTGAGCCCGTCGGAGGACCGCGCCCTGATCCCGTCGCAGGACCGGGCCCTGAGCCCGTCGGCGGACTAGCGCGGGTCCACCAGCTGGCAGGTCAGCCGGGCGGTGCACACCCGGCGGCCCTCGTCGTCGACCAGCACCACCTCGTAGCTGACCACCGTGCGGCCCAGCCGGAGGGCGGTGGCGGTCCCGGTCACCCAGCCGCTGCGCACCGAGCGGTGGTGGGTGGCGTTGAGGTCCACCCCGACGGCGACCTTCTCGGGCTGGGCGTGGGCGGCGGCGCCGATCGAGCCCAGGGTCTCCACCAGCACGCAGGAGGCGCCGCCGTGCCACAGCCCCATCGGTTGGGTGTTGCCCTCGACGGGCATCCGGCCGACGACCCGCTCGGCCGTCAGCTCCAGCACCTCCAGGCCCATCTTGGCGTCCAGCGCACTGCTCATCCCGGCGTACCAGGCGGGGACGGCGGGGCTCTCCGGGGCGGTCACCGGCCCAGCCTAAGCAGGCCGGGCGCTGTCAGTGGTCGCGGATAGAGTCGAGCCCGTGCCCGCGAAGACCGCCCCCTCCTCCAGAGCCGCCAAGAACGCCGCCGCCGCGGCCGCGGCCCCGCCGTCCCGGCCCAAGCTGCTGCTCATCGACGGCCACTCGGTGGCCTACCGGGCCTTCTTCGCCCTGCCGGTGGAGAACTTCTCCACGGCTACGGGCCAGCACACCAACGGGGTCTTCGGCTTCACCTCGATGCTCATCAACGTGCTCCGCGACGAGGCGCCGACGCACGTCGGGGTGGCCTTCGACGTGTCCCGGCAGACCTTCCGCTCCGAGATCTACGCCGAGTACAAGGCCAACCGCAGCGCGAGCCCGGACGAGTTCAAGGGCCAGGTCGACCTGGTCCGGGAGGTGCTCAAGGCGCTCAACATCCCCTACGTGCAGAAGCCCGGGTTCGAGGCCGACGACGTCATCGGCACGCTGGCCACGCAGGCCGAGGCGCAGGGCTTCGACGTGGTGATCTGCACCGGCGACCGCGACGCCTTCCAGCTGGTCACCGACAACGTGACCGTGCTCTACCCGCGCAAGGGCGTCTCCGACCTGGCCCGGATGACCCCGGCGACGGTGGAGGAGAAGTACTTCGCGACGCCGGCGATGTACCCCGACCTGGCCGCGCTGGTGGGGGAGAGCAGCGACAACCTGCCCGGCGTCCCCGGCGTGGGGCCGAAGACGGCGGTGAAGTGGCTGCAGCAGTACGGCAGCCTGGAGGACCTGGTGGCGCACGCCGGTGAGCTCAAGGGCAAGGCGGCCGGGGAGTTCCAGGCCCGCACCGAGGACGTGCTGCGCAACCGGCAGATCAACGCGCTGGTCCGCGACCTCGAGCTCGACGTCACCATCGACGACCTGGTCCGCCAGCCGTGGGACCGCGAGGCCACCCACACCCTGTTCGACGGGCTGGAGTTCCGCGTGCTCCGCGACCGGCTGCTGGAGGCCCTGCCCAACGAGGAGGAGATCGTCCCCGAGGGCGGCTTCGAGCTGACCGGGGAGGTGCTGGCCCAGGACGCGCTGGCCGCCTGGCTGGTCGAGCACGCGGCGGGCGACCGGACCGGGGTCGACCTGCTGGGGCACTGGGGCTCGGGCACCGGTGACATCACCGCCCTGGCGCTGGCCGCCGCCGACGGAGCCGCCGCCTACGTCGACGTGGCGCAGCTGACCCCGGCCGACGACCAGGCGCTGGGCCGCTGGCTGGCTGACCCGACGCACCGCAAGGCCATGCACGACGCCAAGGGACCGCTGCTCGCGATCTGGGCCCGCGGCTGGGACCTGGACGGGCTGACGTCGGACACCCAGCTGGCCGCCTACCTCACCCGGCCCGACCAGCGCACCTTCGACCTGGCCGACCTCACCGTGCGCTACCTCAAGCGCGAGCTCAAGGTCGAGGGGCTGCCCGACGCGCTCGAGACCGACCAGCAGGCGCTGGACTTCGGCGACGACGACTCGGGCACCCGGCTCGCCGCCGAGGCCGCGATGGTCCGCGCGCGTGCGGTCATCGACCTCGCCGACGCCCTCGACGCCGAGATCGCCCAGCGCAACGGCACCAGCCTGCTGAACGGCGTCGAGCTGCCGCTGCTGCGGACGCTGGCCCGGATGGAGCAGACGGGTGTCGCCGTCGACCTCGACCACCTGCAGGCGCTGGAGTCCGACTTCGGGGCCAAGGTGACGCAGGCGGCGAACGACGCCTACGAGGTGCTCGGCAAGCAGATCAACCTCGGCTCGCCCAAGCAGCTGCAGGTGGTGCTGTTCGAGGAGCTGGGGATGCCGAAGACCCGGCGCACCCGGACCGGCTACACCACCGACGCCGACGCGCTGCAGTCCCTCTACGCCAAGACCGAGCACCCGTTCCTGGCCCACCTGCTGGTGCACCGCGACGCCATCCGGCTGAAGCAGACCGTCGAGGGCCTGCTGAAGTCGGTGGCCGACGACGGTCGCATCCACACCACCTACGTGCAGACGATCGCCGCCACCGGCCGGCTGTCGAGCACCGAGCCCAACCTGCAGAACATCCCCATCCGCACCGAGGAGGGCCGGCGGATCCGGGAGGCCTTCGTGGTGGGCGCCGGGTACGAGTCGCTGATGTCGGCCGACTACTCCCAGATCGAGATGCGGATCATGGCGCACGCCAGCGAGGACGCCAGCCTGATCGAGGCGTTCCGCTCGGGCATGGACTTCCACACCGTGACGGCCTCCCGGGTGTTCGGGGTCGAGCCCGACGCGGTCACCCCGGCCGAGCGGGCGAAGATCAAGGCGATGAACTACGGCCTGGCCTACGGGCTGAGCGCCTTCGGCCTGAGCCAGCAGCTGAGCATCGACACCTCCGAGGCCAAGGCGCTGATGGAGGAGTACTTCGAGCGCTTCGGCGACGTCCGCGACTACCTGCACTCGCTGGTCGCCGACGCCCGCAAGACCGAGTACACCGAGACGATCCTCGGCCGCCGCCGCTACCTGCCGGACCTGATGAGCGACAACCGGCAGCGCCGGGAGATGGCCGAGCGGATGGCCCTGAACGCGCCGATCCAGGGGTCGGCCGCCGACATCATCAAGGTCGCGATGCTGGACGTGGAGCGGGCGCTGGCCGACGCCGGGATGGCCAGCCGGATGCTGCTGCAGGTGCACGACGAGCTCGTCTTCGAGGTCGGACCGGGGGAGCGCCCGGCGCTCGAGCAGCTGGTCCGCGACAAGATGGGCCAGGCCGTCGAGATGACCGTGCCCCTCGACGTCTCCGTCGGCGTGGGCCGCTCCTGGCACGAGGCGGCGCACTGAGGGCTGGAGGGCGGCGCTCCTAGGCCCTCACCCGCCGGCGCGGTCGACCGGCGTCCAGGTGAACGCCTCCAGCCACCAGCCGTCGTCGGCGGCCCACGAGCGCAGGGCGTCGAAGGCGGCGTCGGTGTTGGGCACGGTGGCGGCCAGCGGCTCCTCGCCCGCCCCGGCACTCGTCACCTCCTCGACCTGCATCCTCCAGCGGCCGCCGGGCGCGCGGGTGGCGCGGGCCCGGGCGGTCGGTGCGCCGCCCACCCGCTCCACCACGACGGAGGTCTGCGCCTCCCAGAGCAGCGGCCGGAGGCTCTCGGGGGTGAGCGGGTCGGCCACCCGCCCGCGGTCGTCGCTGCCACGGAAGCCGGTCACGGCGTCTCCTCTCCCAGCCCGGGAGGTCCCCGGGCGCCTCGGACGTCGTCTCGAGGGTAGGGGCGGGTGCCCAGCCGCCGGCCTCCGGGCTGCCGGTCGGAGTCGGGACCGGTCCGCCCGCGGTTTGACCGGCTCTCGGGCCGCACGTATCCTGAGATGTCGCTGTGGCCTGCGCGACCTCGGACGGAGCAGGCGCGCGTGCCGGGGTTTCGTCGGTTGTCGGGTCTGGGTCCAAGCACCACACGTGGGTTTGTGCAGCAGGGATGGCAGCAGGTGGCGCCTCGGCGGGCGGCCGCAGCACACCCGGAGCACCCACACCTTCCACTATCGGAGCCCTACTACATGACGTCCTCCCTCGAGGCACCCCCTCAGGTCGCTGTCGACGACTTCGACTCGGCCGAGGCCTTCCTGGCCGCGATCGACGCGACCATCAAGTACTTCAACGACGGTGACATCGTCACCGGCACCGTCGTCAAGGTCGACCGTGACGAGGTCCTGCTGGACATCGGCTACAAGACCGAAGGGGTCATCCCCTCCAAAGAGCTCTCCATCAAGCACGACGTCGACCCGTTCGAGGTCGTCAGCGTCGGCGATGTGATCGAGGCCCTCGTCCAGCAGAAGGAGGACAAGGAGGGCCGGCTGATCCTGTCCAAGAAGCGGGCTCAGTACGAGCGCGCCTGGGGCACGATCGAGAAGATCAAGGAAGAGGACGGCGTCGTCACCGGCCACGTCATCGAGGTCGTCAAGGGCGGCCTCATCATCGACATCGGTCTGCGCGGCTTCCTGCCCGCCTCGCTGGTGGAGATGCGCCGGGTCCGCGACCTGCAGCCCTACGTCGGCATGGAGCTCGAGGCCAAGATCATCGAGCTGGACAAGAACCGCAACAACGTGGTCCTGTCCCGCCGCGCCTGGCTGGAGCAGACCCAGTCCGAGGTCCGCCAGAACTTCCTCACCCAGCTGCAGAAGGGCCAGATCCGCAAGGGTGTCGTGTCCTCGATCGTCAACTTCGGTGCCTTCGTGGACCTCGGTGGCGTCGACGGCCTGGTGCACGTCTCGGAGCTGTCCTGGAAGCACATCGACCACCCCTCCGAGGTCGTCGAGGTCGGCCAGGAGGTCACCGTCGAGGTGCTCGACGTGGACATGGACCGCGAGCGCGTCTCCCTGTCGCTGAAGGCGACGCAGGAGGACCCGTGGCAGGCCTTCGCCCGGACCCACCAGATCGGCCAGATCGTGCCCGGCAAGGTCACCAAGCTGGTCCCGTTCGGTGCGTTCGTGCGGGTCGAGGAGGGCATCGAGGGGCTGGTGCACGTCTCCGAGCTGGCCGAGCGTCACGTCGAGATCCCCGAGCAGGTCGTCACGGTCAACGACGACGTGCTGGTCAAGATCATCGACATCGACCTCGAGCGTCGCCGCATCTCGCTGTCGCTCAAGCAGGCCAACGAGGGCATCGACATCAACTCCGAGGAGTTCGACCCCACCCTCTACGGGATGGCGGCGTCCTACGACGATCAGGGCAACTACCTGTACCCGGAGGGCTTCGACTCCGAGACCGGCGAGTGGCTCGAGGGCTACGAGGAGCAGCGCGCAGCCTGGGAGCAGCAGTACGCCGAGGCGCACGCCCGCTGGGAGGCCCACAAGAAGCAGGTCGAGGACGCGGAGAACAACGAGGTCGCCGCGGCGGCCCCGGCCAGCTACTCCTCGGGCGGCACCGGCGGTGGCGCTCCTGCCCCCGACGTGGCCCCGGCCAGCACCTCGGCCGCGCCGGAGGGCTCGCTGGCCTCCGACGAGGCCCTGCAGGCCCTGCGCGAGAAGCTGACGGGCGGCGCCTCCTGAGGCACCACCCGGTGCTGACCCGGCCCTGAGCCGGCGCAGCCGCTGAGCACCAGCTCGAGGCCCTCCCACCGTCCGGTGGGAGGGCCTCGTGCCGTTCCGGGGGTGGCGGGCCGGCGCTGCCTAGGCTGACCTCATGCTGAGGGTGGGTCTGACGGGCGGGATCGCGTCGGGGAAGAGCACGGCCGCCGCCGAGCTCGAGGCGCACGGAGCGGTGCTCGTGGACGCCGACGTGCTGGCACGCGAGGTCGTCGAGCCGGGAACCGCGGGCCTCGAGGCCGTCGTGGCCCGCTTCGGACCCGAGGTGCTGGACGGCGACCGGCTGGACCGGGCGGCGCTCGGGCGGCTGGTCTTCGCCGACGCGGGTGCGCGCCGCGACCTGGAGCACATCATCCACCCGCGCGTCCGGGCCCGGGCGGCCGAGATCGAGGCGGCCGCCGATGCCCGCGCCGTGGTCGTGCACGTGATCCCGCTGCTGGTGGAGACGGGGCAGGCTGACGACTTCGACCTCTGCGTCGTGGTCGACGTGGACCCCGCCACCCAGCTGGAGCGGCTGCGGGAGCGCAACGGGTTGAGCGCTCCGGAGGCCCAGGCCAGGCTCGACGCCCAGGCCAGCCGCACCGAGCGGCTCGCCGTCGCCGACCGCGTGCTGGACAACGGGGGCGGTCCGGAGGACCTCCGGCGGCAGGTCGGCGACCTCTGGTCCGAACTCGTGGCGGGGGACCTGGGCGGCTGACATACTCCTGGTCGGCGCCGACCGGGGGGGTCGCGGCGCCGCTCCGTGCACCACGCGTCGGCCCTGGCCGACCCGTCGAGAGGGGACGAGATCTCGTGGACTGCCCACGCTGCCGGGCCGCGCTCCCAGATGTCGCGCACTTCTGCCACGTCTGCGGGCTCGACGAGCGCTCGGGTGACACCGACCGCCGGCACTCCTTCGCGGTCAAGCCCGACGAGCCGGTCGCCTCGTTCGCGCTGATCTCCTCGATCATGCCCCGGGGGGCCGGGCAGCGCCCCCAGACCTACCGGGTGGCGCTCACCGTCGCCCTGCTCGTCGCGCTGATCGCGGCGATCTTCGGGGCGATGCCGATCGCCGTCCTGGTCGCCGCGTTCGCCATCCCGGTCGTCTACATCGTCTACCTCTACGACGTGAACCTCTGGGAGGACGAGCCCCTCCCGGTCACGGCGCTGGCCTTCCTGCTGACCGGCGGGCTGGCCCTGCTGTTCACCGTGCTCTGGACCTTCCTGCGCGGTCCGGTGCCGTTCGCGCCGAGCGGGCTGGACGGCACGCTCAGCGCCGCGCCCCGGCTCGGCACCTTCCTGCTGGTCGCCGTGCTGGTACCGGTGGTCGGCGAGCTGATCCGCCAGGTCGGGCCCGTCATGCTGGCCAGCCGCCCGGAGTTCGACGACCTAATGGACGGCCTCACCTTCGGCGTGGTCAGCGGCGTGGCCTACGCCTGCTTCGACACCCTGGTGCGGCACTGGGACCTGCTGACCGGTGGGCTGCAGGACCAGAACGCGGGCCTGTGGGCCTCGCTGGTCTTCCTCGAGGGGTTCGTGAAGCCCCTGGTGATGGGCACGGCGACGGGCCTCGCCTGCGCGGAGTTCTCCGGTCTCGGCCGCGGGTACGACGGCTTCACCCCGCGCTACGTCCGCGCGGTCGTGCTGGCGGTGCTGGCCAACGTCGCCTACCAGGCCGGCACCTACCTGTTCTCCTTCGTCGGCACCCCGACGCTGGCCGTGCTGCTGAGCGTCCTCTGGGGGCTGCTGATCCTGGGTGCGCTGATCCTGCGCCTCCGCACGGTGCTGCACGTCGGGCTGATGGAGGCCGCGCTCGAGCGGTCGGCCCGGGAGCGTGGGGTCGGCGGCGCCGACGAGCTGCAGTTCTGCGCGCGCTGCGAGATGCCGCTGCTGGAGCACGCCGCCTTCTGCAACGCCTGCGGGACGGCGGTCCGGGTGCAGGCCAAGCCGGAGCACGGCAGCGCCGCCGTGCCGGCCCTCGCCGGCGCCAGCCCGGCCGCCACGGCCGCGGACCATGCCGGGGGCGGTGCACCCCCGCCGGTCCCGCCGGGTGAGACCACCGCGGTCCGGGCCCGCGTCGAGGACGAGGAGGGCCGGGCATGACGCAGCAACCGGGACCCTGGGAGCAGGGTCGGGGCGGACCACCGCCGCAGGGGCCGCCCGGACCGCCGCCGGGGTACCCGCAGGGCCAGCCGGGCTACGGGGGCCAGCCGGGCTTCGGCGGCCCGCCCGGGTACGGCCAGCAGCCGCCACCCGGGTACGGCCAGCCGCCGGGGTACGGCCAGCACCCACCGCCCGGGTACGGCCAGCCGCCCCCCGGGTACGGCGGGGGCCGCGGGCCCGGCGGTGGACCGCTGCCGCCGAAGAAGAAGAGCGCCGGTCTGATCCTCGGCCTCGTCGGCGGGGCGCTGGCGCTGCTGGTGCTGATCGGCGGCATCGCCCTGGTGTTCGGGGGCGACGAGGGCGACCAGCCGACGACCACCATCACCCCCGGGGCGCCGACCGCGCCGCCGGACGACCCGACCACCGAGCCGTCGCCGGAGCCGACGGACGAGCCCAGTGCGTCCAGCACTCCGGACCCGGACCCGACGCCGTCCTCGGGCGGGGGCGGATCGGCCGGGGGCGGATCGGGCGGGGACGCGATCGACCTCGGCCTCGACATCGCGCTCGTGCCGGCCGAGGGCTGGGACGTGACCAAGCAGGCCAAGGGCCTCGCCCAGCTCTCCAACGGTGAGGAGCTCTTCCTGGGGCAGGCGGTGGAGCTGGAAGCGGGGACCAACCCCGGTCAGCTCTGCAGCGCCTGGCACAAGCAGGTGGCCGAGGGTGCGGCGAACGCCAAGTACGCCGACCCGAAGAAGGTCGACCTCGGGTCCCCGGAGCTGAGCGGGGCCACCTGCGTCGCGCAGGTCACCGTCTCCAGCGGCCAGGGGTCCAGCGACGTCCTCGTCTACACCGCGGTGTCGGTCCGCGAGGACGACGGCGTCACGGTCCTGGGCACGGCCTACTTCACCGAGGGCTCCGACACCGAGCAGGTGAACACCGACTTCTCGACCATGGTCAACTCGATGCTGGAGACCCAGGTCGCCGGCTGACCGACGGCACGGACGAGGGCGCCCCCTGCGGTCGCGGGGCGCCCTCGTCCACGTCCGCAGCGGGCTGATCCGCAGCCACGGAAACTGTCAGCGGCCAGACGTAGGCTTCCCGCATGCGTCCCTTGGAAGACCTGCAACGTGTCGTCGCGCCCCTGCGCGTCGAGAGCGACTTCGACCCGGCGGGGGACCAGCCGGCGGCCATCGCCGAGCTGGAGCGGCGGATCAACGCCGGGGAGCAGGACGTCGTCCTGCTGGGGGCCACCGGTACCGGCAAGACGGCCACCATCGCGTGGCTGGCCGAGCGGGTGCAGCGGCCCATCCTGGTCATGCAGCCGAACAAGACGCTCGCGGCCCAGTTCGCGAACGAGCTCCGGCACTTCTTCCCGAAGAACGCCGTCGAGTACTTCGTGTCCTATTACGACTACTACCAGCCCGAGGCCTACGTCCCGCAGACCGACACCTACATCGAGAAGGACTCCTCGCTCAACGAGGAGGTCGAGCGGCTCCGGCACTCGGCCACCAATTCGCTGCTGACCCGGCGTGACGTGGTCGTCGTCGCCACCGTCTCGGCCATCTACGGCCTCGGCACCCCCCAGGAGTACGTCGACCGGATGGTCGCGCTGAAGGTGGGCCAGGAGATCGAGCGGGACACCCTGCTGCGCCAGCTGGTCGGCATCCAGTACGCCCGGAACGACCTCGCCGGCACCCGGGGCACCTTCCGGGTCCGCGGGGACACCCTGGAGGTGTTCCCGATGTACGAGGAGCTGGCCGTGCGGATCGAGTTCTTCGGCGACGAGATCGAGAAGCTCAGCACCCTGCACCCGCTCACCGGTGAGGTGGTCACCGAGGACGAGCACATCTACCTCTTCCCGGCCAGCCACTACGTGGCCGGACCGGAGCGGATGGAGCGGGCCATCGCGCGCATCGAGCACGAGCTGGGCGAACGGTTGGCCGAGCTCGAGGCGCAGCACAAGCTGCTGGAGGCCCAGCGGCTGCGGATGCGCACCAGCTACGACATCGAGATGATGCGGCAGATCGGCACCTGCTCGGGCATCGAGAACTACTCCAGCCACATCGACGGGCGGGACCGGGGCACGGCGCCGTACTGCCTGCTGGACTACTTCCCCGAGGACTTCCTGCTCGTCGTCGACGAGTCGCACGTCACCATCCCGCAGATCGGCGGCATGTACGAGGGCGACATGTCCCGCAAGCGGACGCTGGTCGACCACGGCTTCCGGCTGCCCAGCGCGATGGACAACCGCCCGCTGCGCTTCGAGGAGTTCGTGGAGCGGATCGGCCAGACGGTCTACCTCTCGGCCACGCCGGGCAACTACGAGCTGGCCAGGGGCGACGGCTTCGTCCAGCAGATCATCCGGCCGACGGGGCTGATCGACCCCGAGGTCATCGTCAAGCCCACCCAGGGCCAGATCGACGACCTGATGGGCGAGATCCGGCTGCGGGTGGAGCGCAAGGAGCGGGTGCTGGTCACCACCTTGACCAAGAAGATGTCGGAGGACCTGACCGACTACCTGCTCGAGAACGGCATCCGCACCCGCTACCTGCACTCGGAGGTGGACACCTTGCAGCGGGTGGCGCTGCTCCGGGAGCTCCGGATGGGGGAGTACGACGTGCTCGTCGGCATCAACCTGCTGAGGGAGGGCCTCGACCTGCCCGAGGTGTCACTGGTGGCCATCCTCGACGCCGACAAGGAGGGCTTCCTGCGCAGTGCGAAGAGCCTCATCCAGACGATCGGCCGCGCGGCCCGCAACGTGTCCGGCCAGGTGCACATGTACGCCGACTCGATCACCGACTCGATGGCCGCCGCCATCGACGAGACCAATCGGCGCCGCGAGATCCAGGTCGCCTACAACACCGAGCACGGCATCGACCCCAAGCCGCTGCAGAAGAAGATCGCCGACATCACCGACATGCTGGCGCGCGAGGACGCCGACACCGAGCAGCTGCTGAGCGGCCGGCCGCAGGGGAAGGGCAAGTCCCCGGTGCCCGCGCTGGGTCTCAAGGCGGGCGCCGACCACGGCCGTCGGCTGGGCGGGATGCCCGCCGGGGAGCTCGCCGACCTGGTGCAGGAGCTCACCACCCAGATGCACGGGGCCGCGGCCGATCTGCAGTTCGAGGTCGCCGCCCGACTGCGCGACGAGATCTCCGATCTCAAGAAGGAGCTGCGGCAGATGGTCGAGGCCAGCCGCTAGAACCGACCCGGTCGAGATCTCCCGGTGGTGCTGCCATACTGGCCCGCGGAGGGGAGTACTCCCTCGCGTCGGCATCGTCATCACGGACGTGCGTGGGCGGGCTGACGCCCGAACAGCGCGCCCCGGTGCCCCGGTCAACTCGGTTGGCGGAAGAGACCTCCGAGACCCGACCCTGCTGACCCTGTCCCGGAAGGTCCTCGATGGAAGTCCACCCCTACGCCTGGGCCATCACCGTCGTGGTGATGGTCGTGATCCTCACGGTCGACGTGTTCATCATCGGCCGCCGGCCGCACGAGCCCTCCACGAAGGAGGCCTCGACCGCCATCGCCTTCTTCGTCAGCCTGGCGGTGCTCTTCGGGCTCGGCGTGTGGTTCGTCTCCGGTGGCCAGTACGCCGGCGAGTTCTTCGCCGGCTGGATCACCGAGTACAGCCTCTCGGTCGACAACCTGTTCATCTTCCTCATCATCATGAGCAAGCTGAAGGTGCCCCGTGAGCTGCAGCAGTTCGCGCTGCTCATCGGCATCATCTTGGCGCTGATCTTCCGCGGCATCTTCATCGCCGTCGGTGCCGCCGCGATCGAGCGCTTCGCCTGGGTGTTCTTCGTCTTCGGTGCGTTCCTGGTGTACACCGCGGTCAAGCTGTTCCTCGACTACCGCAAGCACGACGACGACGAGGACGCCCCGGAGAACGCCGTGATGCGGCTGGTCCGCCGGAAGTTCAACGCCACGCCCGACTACCGCGGCACCAAGCTCACGGTGAAGGAGAACGGCAAGCGGTTCATCACGCCGATGTTCTTCGTCATCGTCGCCCTCGGCAGCACCGACCTGCTGTTCGCCCTGGACTCGATCCCGGCGATCTACGGTCTGACCCAGGAGCCGTACCTGGTCTTCACCGCGAACGTCTTCGCGCTGATGGGCCTGCGCCAGCTGTACTTCCTCATCGGCGGCCTGCTGAAGCGGCTGGTCTACCTGTCGCTGGGGCTGTCGGTCATCCTGGCCTTCATCGGCGTCAAGCTCGTCCTGCACGCGCTGCACGAGTACCACTGGGCCGACTGGGCGCCGTGGGGTGGGGAGATCCCGATCTGGTTCTCGCTGCTCATCATCGTCGGCACCCTGGCCATCACCACCGTGGCCAGCCTGCTGAAGTCGCGTCGCGACCCCGTCGAGCCCACCGAGCCGCTGCCGGACCAGGACCCGGCCGAGCGGCCCGCAGGCGTCGCCGAGCACGGCACCCCGCCGGCCGCCCCGTGACAGGCTGAGCGGCAGGCTGCAGGCGAACGCCGACCGACAGCGGCCGGGCCCGCCCCCACGGGGCGGACCCGGCCGCTGCTGCGTGGTCCCGCGCGTCAGGCGGCGATCTGCCCCACCTGCTCGGCAGCGGGCTCGATGGCCTGCCGCACCAGCGCGGCGACGTCGGCCATCGGGCGGACGTCGATCGCCTCCAGCACGTCGGCCGGGACGTCGTCCAGGTCCGGCTCGTTGCGCTGGGGCACGAACACCGTGGTCAGCCCGGCCCGCTGCGCCGCGAGCAGCTTCTGCTTCAGGCCACCGATCGGCAGCACCCGGCCGTTCAGCGTCACCTCACCCGTCATCCCGACCTCCCCGCGGACAGGGCGGCCCAGCGCCATCGAGGTCAGGGCGGTCACCATGGTGACGCCGGCCGAGGGCCCGTCCTTGGGCACGGCCCCCGCCGGCACGTGGACGTGGATCGGGCCGTAGAGCACGGCGGTGTCGGTGATGCCGAGCTCGTGGGCGTGCGCCCGGACGTAGGAGAGCGCGATCTGCGCCGACTCCTTCATGACGTCGCCCAGCTGGCCGGTGAGCGTCAGCGTCCCGCTCCCTGAGCCTGTCGAAGGGCCCGTCGACGAGCCGACGGCCGGCACCGCGCTGGCCTCGATGTACAGCACGTCACCGCCCAACCCGGTCACGGCCAGCCCCGTCGCGACCCCGGGCACCGACGTGCGCTCGTGGGCGTCCGGGGTGAACCGGGGGCGTCCGAGGTAGTCCCGCAGGGTCGAGCGGTCGATCACGAGCTGCTGCGGAGCGTCGCTGCGGGCCAACCTGGTCGCCGCCTTGCGGAGCGCCTTGGCCAGCAGCCGCTCCAGCTGCCGGACGCCGGGCTCCCGGGTGTAGTCGGCCGCGATCTCCCGCAGCGCCTCGTCGTCCACCCGCACCTCGTCCTCGGTCAGTGCGGCCAGCCCGAGCTGGCGGGGCAGCAGGTACTGGCGGGCGATGGCGATCTTGTCGTCCTCGGTGTAGCCGTCCAGCTGGACCAGCTCCATCCGGTCCAGCAGGGCCTGCGGGATGGTCTCCACGACGTTGGCCGTGGCCAGGAACACCACGTCCGACAGGTCGAGGTCGACCTCGAGGTAGTGGTCGCGGAAGGTGTGGTTCTGCGCGGGGTCGAGGACCTCGAGGAGGGCGGCGGCGGGGTCACCGCGGTAGTCGGCGCCGACCTTGTCGATCTCGTCCAGCAGCACGACCGGGTTCATCGAGCCGGCCTCGCTGATCGCGCGGACGATCCGGCCGGGCAGGGCGCCCACGTAGGTGCGCCGGTGGCCGCGGATCTCGGCCTCGTCGCGGACGCCACCGAGGGCGACCCGGACGAAAGTCCGCCCGAGCGCCTTGGCCACCGACTCGCCGAGGGAGGTCTTGCCCACCCCGGGCGGGCCGACGAGGGCCATCACGGCGCCGGACCCCCGGCCGCCGACGACCTCGAGGTGCCGTTCGGCGCGGCGGGAGCGTACGGCCAGGTACTCGACGATGCGGTCCTTGACGTCCTCCAGACCGTGGTGGTCGGCGTCGAGCACCGCCCGCGCGGCGGCGACGTCGGTCGTGTCGGTGGTCCGGCTGCCCCAGGGCAGGTCGAGGACGGTGTCGAGCCAGGTGCGCAGGTAGCCCGACTCCGGGCTCTGGTCGCTGGCCCGCTCGAGCTTGGCCACCTCGCGCAGCGCCGCCTTGCGGACGTCGTCCGGCAGCTCGGCCTCCTCCACGCGGGTGCGGTAGTCCTGCGCGCCGTCGGGCTCGTCCTCGCCCAGCTCCTTGCGGATGGCCGCGAGCTGCTGGCGGAGCAGGAACTCCCGCTGGCTCTTCTCCATGCCCTCGGGGACGTCGTCGGCGATCTTGTCGTTGACCTCGGTCTCGGCCAGGTGGTCCTTGGCCCAGGTGACGAGCACGCGCAGCCGCTCCGCGACGTCCGGGGTCTCCAGCAGCTGGCGCTTCTGGGCGTCGGTCAGCCAGGACGCGTAGCCGGCCAGGTCGGCCAGGGCCGAGGGGTCGGTGACCTTGTTGACGGTGTCGATGACCTGCCAGGCGTCCCGCCGCTGCAGGGTGGCGATGACCAGCGCCTTGTACTCGGCGGCCAGCCGGGCGACCTCGTCGCCGTCCCCGGCCGGGCCGGTGCCGATCTCCTCGGCCTCCACCCAGAGGGCGGTGCCGGGGCCGGACACGCCGGACCCGATGCGGACGCGCTGCTCGGCGCGGATGACGGCCGCGGCCTCGCCGCTGGCCAGCCGGCCGATCTGCACGATCGAGGCCTCGACGCCGTAGGAGGCGTAGCGGTCCTCGAGCCGGGGCGCGACGAGCAGGTGCCCGTCGCTGTGGGAGCTCGCGGCGTCGACGGCCGCGCGGGCCGCGTCGTCGAGCTCGATCGGCACCACCATGCCGGGCAGCACGACGAGGTCGGTCAGGAAGAGGACGGGGAGCCGGGTGGTGGACATCTGAAACCTCCAGGAAAGAGACCGCTCAAGCATTGAGCGACATCGACTCAAGGCTGAGGACGCGGGTCTTCTTCCCTCGTCCGCCGTGGGCGAACGGGGCCCGGGGCCGCCGGATCCGCCCGGCCGGGTGACAGACGTCATGGCCGACCCAGGAGCGGGTCACCGGCAGCGGTGACGGCGCGCACTACCGGCGGCGCCGGGGCCGCGCGACGGTGGAGGCATGACTGCTCCTGCTCCTTCCGTCACCCTGCGGCCCGGCCCGCCGGACCCGGACGGCCTCGCCGTCGAGGTCCGCGGGCTGCGCCGCCGCTACTCCGGCTCGGGACGCCGCCGCCGCGGCGGCGCGGATCCCGGCTTCGAGGCCGTCCGCGGCGTCGACCTGGAGGTCCGGCGCGGCGAGCTGCTGGCCCTGCTCGGCACCAACGGCGCCGGCAAGACCTCGACGCTGGAGGTGGTCGAGGGGTTGGCGCCGCCCACCGGAGGGACCGTCCGGGTGCTCGGGCTCGACCCGTACGCCGACCGGGCGCGGCTGCGGCCGCGGATCGGCATCATGCTCCAGGAGGGCGGCTTCCCCGGGGCACTCACCGTCGCCGAGATGGCCACCCTGTGGCACCGGACCCTGGACCGGCCACGCAGCGTGGCCGAGGCCCTCGGCATGGTGGTCCTCGACCACCGGTCCGGTGCGGCCATCGAGAGCCTGTCCGGGGGAGAACGCCGTCGGCTGGACCTCGCGCTCGCCCTGATGGGTCGCCCCGAGGTGCTCTTCCTCGACGAGCCGACCACCGGCCTGGACCCGCAGAGCCGCCGCGCCACCTGGGACCTCGTCCGCGGGCTGCTCGAGGCCGGCACCACCGTGCTGCTCACCACCCACTACCTGGAGGAGGCCGAGGAGCTGGCGGACCGGATCGCCATCCTGCACGAGGGCACGGTGGCCGCCGCCGGCACGCTGCACGACATCGTGGCCCGGCAGCCGAGCCGGATCTCGTTCGCCCTCGACGACCCCGCCGAGCTCGCGACCCTGCGGCCGGTGCTCGGCGCCGCCGTCGCGCTCGAGCAGCAGGGCGGCCGGCAGCGGGTCCGGCTGGAGACCTTCGACGCACCCGCGGTACTCGGGTCCCTGCTGTCCTGGGCCCCCGGGCGCTGCGACCTCACCGACCTGACCGTCCTGCCCGGCACCCTCGAGCAGGCCTTCCTCGACGTCGCCCGGACCTCCGCAGCGACCTCCGACCCGGCAGGAGACCCCCGATGACCACCGCACCGCTCGCCCCCTCGCCGGGCACCCCGTCGGCCGGCACCCCACCGCTCCTGCGGACCGAGACCCGACGGGCCCTCGCGCTGGCCCGCGCGGAGGTGACGCTGCTGCTGCGCAACCGGACGGCCCTGTTCACCGCGCTGACCATGCCGTTGTTCTTCGTCGCCCTGTTCGCCGCCCTGCCGAGCGGGGTGACCGGGCCGGCCGCGGTGACCGGCCTGGTCACCGGCTCGGCGCTGCTCTTCGTCGTCTACTACACGCTGGTCACGTCGGTGGTCGCACGGCGGGAGCAGCACACGCTGAAGCGGCTGCAGACCTCACCCGCCCGGCCGGCGACGGTCATGGTGGGGATGGCGCTGCCGCTGGTGGTGCTGCTGGTCGCCCAGGTCGGCCTCGGCCTGGTCGCGGCCGCCGTCCTCACCGGGCTGGGCGCGCCACCCCGGCTCGGCCTGCTCGTCCCCGCCGTGCTCCTGGGGGGTGCGGTCTGGAGCGTGCTGGCGCTGGTCTCCACCGCTTTCACCCGCTCGGTCGAGGCGGCGCAGCTGACCACGATGCCGCTGATCCTCGTGGCGCTGCTGTTCTCGGGCCTGTCCTTGCCCCTCGGCCTGCTGCCGGGCGGGCTGCAGCTGGTGGCGCAGCTGACGCCGATGTTCCCGGTCGTCGACCTCGTCGCCCTGGCCTTCGGGCCCGCGCGGGTGACCGCGGAGGTGGTGAGCGGGAGTTCCCTCGTGCGGGCGGTCCTGGTGGACGTCGCCGTGCTCGTCGGCTGGGTCGTCGCCGGGGTGGTCCTGCTGCGTTGCCGGTTCCGCTGGGAGCCGCGTCGGTGAGCAGCGGCGGCCGGGTGCCGGGAGCCGGGGCTGGCAGGATCGGGTCGTGAGCAGCACGAGCAGCACGAGCAGCCTGGGCACAGACACCCGTCGGCTCGAGCTCTACATCCGGAGCTCGCTCTACGTCCTGCTGCTCGTGGAGCCGCTGGTGCTGGCCGCGACCTTCGCCGACGCGCCCGTGCTGTTCGTGCTGACGCTCGTGCACACGGCCGCCAACCTCGTCGTCTGCCGCTGGTCGACCACCGGTCTGCAGCGTCCGGCGTTCCGGTTCCGGCCGTGGCCCGCGGCCGGCGTGGTCGCCTGGGTGGGGCTGTCCCTCGGGCTGGCCGCGGCCACCGCGGACGCCACCCTGGTCGGCCTGCCGCTGCCGCTGGCTGCCGTCGTCCTCGGCGCCACCCTGGGCAGCGTCGCGTGCGCCCTGCGCCAACGGGTCCTGCTCGTCGCCGTGCTGGTCGCGGCGGTCGCCTCCGGGCTCGCTCCGGTGGCTGTCGGCGGACTGCCGGCGCAGGACGTGGTGCCGCTGGTCGTGGGTGCGGCACTGCTCCTGCTGGGGCTGGTCTACACCTTCTGGTCCTCGGGCTGGATGGTCCGGGTGGTGCGGGAGCTCGTCGAGGCGCGGCACCGGGCGGCCCAGCTGGCGGTGGCCGAGGAGCGGCTGCGCATCTCCCGGGACCTGCACGACCTGTTCGGGCGGACCCTCGCCGCGGTCGCGCTCAAGAGCGAGCTGGCCGCCGAGCTGCTCCGCCGTGACCGGCCGGAGCAGGCCGCCACCGAGATCGGCGCCGTCCGCGCCCTCGCCGAGCAGAGCGGGAGCGAGGTGCGGCAGGTGGTCCGAGGGTTCCGCCGCGTCGACCTCGCCGAGGAGCTGGCCGGCGCCCGGGCGCTGCTGGACTCCGCGGGCATCCGCTGCGTGGTGCACGCCGAGGGCGCGGACCGATTCGCTCCCGACGCCGCGGCGGCCCTGGCCTGGACGCTCCGCGAGGCCGTCACCAACGTCATCCGGCACAGCCGGGCGGGCGAGTGCTTCATCACCCTCGCCGCCGAGGACCCCGTCCGCCTGGTGGTGACGAACGACGGCGCCCCGCCCGAGCCGGCGCGGGCCGGGGACCGGGGGTCCGGCCTGGTCGGGATGGCCGAGCGGCTCGCCGCCGTCGACGGGCAGCTGGTCCGGCACCACACGGGGGGCCGCTTCACCGTCGAGGCCCGGGTCCCTGCCGCGCGGGCCCACCACGCGGAGGTGCCGGCGTGAGCACGCGGGTGCTGCTCGCCGACGACGAGACGCTGCTCCGGGACGCGCTCGCCTCGCTGCTGGCCCTCGAGCCCAGTCTCGAGGTCGTCGGCGTGGCCGCGTCCGGCCCGGAAGCCCTCGCCCTCGCGCAGCGCGAGCAGCCCGATGTGGCCCTGCTCGACCTGCAGATGCCGGGCCTCGACGGCATCGCCGTCGCCCAGGAGCTGCACAGGGTCCTGCCCGGCTGCGCCAGCGTCATCCTCACCTCGCACGGCCGGCCTGGCTACCTGAAGAGTGCCCTCGCGGCCGGCGTGCGCGGCTTCCTGCCCAAGACGGTGGCCGCTTCGGTGCTGGTCTCGGTGATCGCGACGGTGGCGGCCGGTGGACGCTACGTCGACCCGCAGCTGGCGGCCGAAGCCATCGGGGCCGGCGACTCGCCGCTCACCCCCCGCGAAGCGGACGTGCTCAGTCTGGCTGCCGAGGGCAGCCCCGTGGAGGAGATCGCCGCGCGGGCCTCGCTCTCGACCGGCACCGTCCGCAACTACCTGTCCTCGGCGGTGAGCAAGCTCGGTGCTGCGAACCGCCACGAGGCGGTGCACCGGGCCCGCGAGCGTGGCTGGATCTAGCGCACGTCGCGGCCCACGGTGGTGCGGCGTCCCCCCGGAGCTCGATCCGTGAAGGTCCACGTGGTCGAGCGGCGCCGCCTGCTCAGCATGCGCTGCACGGGCTGCTGCCGCAGGTGGGTCAAGTGGCCATTGACGCGAGGACCGCTCCGCGGGTAAAAGAGCGACCTCCCGCCCCTACACTGACGGATGTGACTCCGATCACAGCAGATCCGGCCGTCGGTGGCGGGGGAGCGGGCCTCCGGCTCGCCGTCGCCCTCGCCGACGTGCCGAGCCTGCGTGCGGCTACCGGGGCGACGCTGCCCGTGCTGGCCGGCGTCAGCGGTGCGCCGGTCGTCTTCTTCGCCGTCGCGGGCACCCGCGCAGCCGGAGCGCGGTGCTGGCCGGACAGCGCTGACTGGAGCGGGTTCTTCGCGGCCGAGCTGACCGCTCTGTGGGAGAGCGGCCCGCTCACCGCCTTCTGCCGGACCGCCGGTGTGGTGCCGCCGTTCCGCCTCGACGACCTGGTGGCCGAGCTGGGCTGGGACGGGCTGCCGCTGCAGGCGCCGGGCGGTGAGGTGCTGCGCTACGGCGCCTACCTGGCGGTGGCCGCGCGGGGGGACGCGGTGAGCGGCTACTTCGTCGTCCGCGCCGACCGCGAGTTCGACGACGAGGAGCTGGACGGGCTGGCTCGCCTGCAGCCCGGCGTGGTGGCCTCGCACGGCCGCTTCCTGGCCAGGCCGGATCCGACGGTCCGGCTGACCGGTCGGCAGCAGCAGATCCTGCAGCTCATGCAGGGCGGGCTGACCGCCCGGGCGATCGCGTCCCGGCTCGGCATCAGCGAGAGCACGGTGGGCAAGCACCTGCGCGACCTGTACGCCCGGCTGGACGCCCACGACCGGGTGTCCGCGATCCGCGAGGCGTGGGCGCGGGGCCTGCTGGACGGCGTCGGCGGAGAGGACTGGCAGGACGTGCTCATCCCCTGAGGGCGCGGCTCACCAGCCGCGGGCGCGCCATCGGGCCAGGTGGGGCCGTTCGGCACCCAGGGTGGTGTCGTCCCCGTGGCCGGGGTGCACGACCGTGTCGTCGCCGAAGCGCCCGAACACCTTCGTCTCCAGGTCGTCCATCAGGGAGGCGAAGTCGACGGGTCCAGACGTCCCGCCCGGGCCGCCGGGGAACAGGCTGTCCCCGGTGAACAGGTGGCGGCCGCCGTCCGGGCCCGTCCAGGCCAGCGCGATGGACCCGGGCGTGTGCCCGACCAGCCCGACCACCTCGAGGGTGTGCCCGCCGACGGCCACCGTGTCGCCGTCCCACACCCCGACCAGGCCCTCCACCCAGGCGCCGGTGGCGATGGCGTCGACGTCGGGGCGGCCGCAGACCAGCTCGGCGCCGGTCGCCTCGGCCACCGCGGCCAGCGCCTGCCAGTGGTCGCCGTGCCGGTGGGTGGTGACCACGGTGGCCACGTCGGTCCCCGTCACGGCGAGCAGCCGGTCCGGCTCCGCGGCGGCGTCGACCAGCAGGGCGGCCTCCGGGGTGCGCAGCAGGTAGGCGTTGTTGTCCATCGGCCCGACGCTCAGCTTGGTCAGGGTCAGGGTCGGGGCCAGCGGCAGGACGAGCGGCTCGCCGCCGGGCTCGACGTGGTTCAGTCCGGGCATCGGGTCCTCGTGGGTGGGGTCGGTGGTTCGAGAGGGTCGGGGGCGCGGTCAGAACGCCGGGAGCCGGAGGCCGTCGACGCCGTCGAGGTCTGCGCCACCGGTCCGGCCGGTCAGCCAGCCGAGCAGGGCGGTGCTGCTGCCGCGGACGGTCCGGACGGGGCCCGAGCTGCCGAGGGTGATCCGGGTGGTGGGGGAGACGAGCTCCAACCGGGGGAACTCCTCACGCTCGCGCAGGCGCAGCGCGCACCACTCCAGCAGCCAGTCGGCGGTGGCGTCGTCGAGGTCGGTCACCTCGCGGCCGAGGTCGAGGTCGACGTGGTGCAGGGCCACCTCCAGCAGCCGGGCGAGCGGCAGCAGCCGGGCCGGCACCCGCAAGCCACCGCGCAGCTGCACCTCCCGGTCCCAGGCGCCGGCGTCCTGCAGGGACTCCAGGGCCTCGTCGAGCAGACCGGCCGAGGTGTCGAGGTCGACCTGCAGCTCCAGTCCGCTGCGGCCGGCACCGGCCTCGATCTCGGACTCCCGCTGGCCCGCCTCGGGGTACATCTCCTGCGGGGGGCCGCCCAGCGCACCCCCGGTCAGCCGGCGGAGGCCGTCGGCCTGCCGCGCGAGGTGGGTGGCCAGGTGCCCGCGGCTCCAGCCGGGCAGCCGGCTGGGGGCCCGCCACGCCTCGTCGGACACGGCGATGGTCGCGCCGAGCAGCAGCGCGGTCGCGTTCCGCAGCAGGTCGTGCAGCCGGGCCTGCTGCCCCCGCTGCACGTCGGGGTCCGGCTCCGGGTCGGGGGACATGGGCCCACGCTAGCCGCCCGCAGCTCCTGCGGGGTCCGCCGGGCGACCCAGCGCGAGCAGAACTGTCGGTGGGCGCACCTACGATGGTTGATCGTGATGGATCGTCTTGTCGTGCGGGGAGCCCGCGAGCACAACCTCCGCAACATCTCCCTCGATCTGCCGCGCGATGCGCTGATCGTGTTCACAGGGTTGTCGGGCTCGGGCAAGTCCAGCCTGGCCTTCGACACGATCTTCGCGGAGGGCCAGCGGCGCTACGTGGAGTCGCTCTCGGCCTACGCCCGGCAGTTCCTGGGCCAGATGGACAAGCCGGACGTCGACTTCATCGAGGGCCTGTCGCCGGCGGTGTCGATCGACCAGAAGTCGACCTCGCGCAACCCGCGCTCGACGGTGGGCACCATCACCGAGGTCTACGACTACCTCCGGCTGCTGTTCGCCCGGGCCGGCCGTCCGCACTGCCCGGTCTGCGGCGAGCCGATCAGCCGGCAGTCGCCGCAGCAGATCGTCGACCGGCTGATGGCGCTGCCCGAGGGCACCCGCTTCCAGGTGCTGGCCCCGGTGGTGCGCGGCCGCAAGGGCGAGTACGTCGAGGTGTTCCGCCAGCTGGCCACCGACGGGTTCGCCCGGGTCCGGGTGGACGGCGAGGTCGTCCAGCTGACCGAGCCGCCGGTGCTGGACAAGCAGAAGAAGCACTCCATCGACGTGATCGTCGACCGGCTGGTCGTCAAGCCCAGCTCCAAGCAGCGGCTGACCGACTCGGTGGAGACCGCGCTCGGCCTGGCCCAGGGCGTGGTCTCGATCGACTTCGTCGACCTGGACGCCAAGGACCCGGGCCGGGAGCGCCGGTACTCGGAGAAGATGGCCTGCCCGAACGACCACGACATCGCCATCGAGGAGCTCGAGCCCCGGCAGTTCTCCTTCAACGGCCCCTGGGGCGCCTGCCCCGAGTGCTCGGGCATCGGCACCCGGATGGAGGTGGACCCCGACCTCGTGGTCCCCGACGACGAGCTCACCCTCGCCGAGGGGGCCATCGCGCCGTGGGCGTCGGCGCACGTGGCCGACTACTTCATCCGGCTGATCGAGTCGCTGGCCCAGAGCACCGGCTTCCGCACCGACGTCCCCTGGCACCGGCTGCCCGCCGCGGCCCGCAAGGTGCTGCTGCACGGCGTGCCCGGTCAGGTGCACGTCCGCTACAAGAACCGCTACGGCCGGGAGCGCTCCTACGACGCCAAGTACGAGGGCGTCGTCTCCTACATCGAGCGCCGGCACGCCGAGGCCGAGACCGACACCTCCCGGGAGCGGTTCGCGGGCTACATGCGCGAGGTGCCCTGCACCGCGTGCAAGGGCGCCCGGCTCAAGCCGACCTCGCTGGCGGTCACCCTCGGTGGCCGCAACATCGCCGACATCTCGTCGATGTCGATCGACGAGGCGGCCGCCTTCCTGCTGACGCTGGAGCTCAGCGACCGCGAGCGGCAGATCGCCGAGCGGGTGCTGAAGGAGATCAACGAGCGGCTCCGCTTCCTGCTCGACGTCGGGCTGGACTACCTCTCGCTCAGCCGGCCGACCGCCAGCCTGTCCGGCGGGGAGGCGCAGCGGATCCGGCTCGCCACCCAGATCGGGTCCGGCCTGGTCGGCGTGCTCTACGTGCTGGACGAGCCGAGCATCGGGCTGCACCAGCGGGACAACCGGCGGCTCATCGACACCTTGATCCGGCTGCGCGACATGGGCAACACGCTGATCGTCGTCGAGCACGACGAGGACACCATCAAGGTGGCCGACTGGGCGGTCGACATCGGCCCCGGCGCCGGCGAGCACGGCGGCCACGTCGTCCACTCCGGCACGGTGCAGGAGCTGCTGGAGCACCCCACCTCCCTGACCGGGCAGTACCTGTCCGGACGGCGGGAGATCGCCCTGCCGGCGGTCCGCCGGCCGCGGACCCGGGGGCGCGAGATCACCGTGCACAACGCCGTCGAGCACAACCTGCGCAACGTCAGCGTGACGTTCCCGCTCGGCCAGCTCATCGCGGTCACCGGCGTCTCGGGCTCGGGCAAGTCGACGCTGGTGAACGACATCCTCTACACCGCGCTGGCCAAGCGGATCTACAACGCCCGCGACGTGCCCGGCCGGCACCGCTCGATCACCGGGGCTGACGAGATCGACAAGATCATCCACGTCGACCAGTCACCGATCGGCCGGACACCGCGGTCCAACCCGGCGACCTACACCGGGGTGTTCGACCACGTGCGCCGGCTGTTCTCCGAGACGCCCGAGGCCAAGGTGCGCGGCTACCAGCAGGGCCGGTTCTCCTTCAACGTCAAGGGCGGCCGCTGCGAGAACTGCTCCGGCGACGGCACCATCAAGATCGAGATGAACTTCCTCCCGGACGTCTACGTGCCCTGCGAGGTGTGCCACGGCGCCCGGTACAACCGGGAGACGCTCGAGGTGCACTACAAGGGCAAGTCGATCGCCGAGGTGCTCGACATGAGCATCGAGGAGGGCCTGGAGTTCTTCGCCGCCCTGCCCGCGATCGCGCGGCACCTCTCGACGCTGGTCGACGTCGGCCTCGGCTACGTCCGGCTCGGGCAGCCGGCCACCACCTTGTCCGGGGGCGAGGCCCAGCGGGTGAAGCTGGCGAGCGAGCTGCAGAAGCGATCCACCGGCCGGACGCTCTACGTGCTGGACGAGCCGACCACCGGTCTGCACTTCGAGGACATCCGCCGGCTGCTCATCGTGCTCGGCCGGCTGGTCGACGCGGGCAACACCGTGGTGGTGATCGAGCACAACCTCGACGTCATCAAGACCGCCGACTGGCTGGTCGACATGGGTCCCGAGGGTGGCTCCCGCGGGGGGACCGTGATCGCCGAGGGCACGCCGGAGCAGATCGCGGCCTGCCCGGAGTCCTACACCGGGGAGCACCTGCGACCGCTGCTGGAGGGCCGCCCGGTGCCGGTCGGGGCGCCCAAGCCACCGCCGGCCCCGGTCCGCCCGGTGACCAAGAAGGCGATCCGGGCTGCGGCCGCCGAGGAGCGGACGGCCAAGGCGGCGGCCAAGAAGGCCGAGGTCGCGGCCAGGGCGGCGAGCAAGCCGGCGGCGAAGCGGCCGGCGGCGGCCCGGGTGCCGGCTCGCAAGGCCAGCTGACCCGCGGAAGCGCTTGATCCGTCCAGCAATCTCCGAACCATCCGGGCCGCCGCCTCGTTCCTACCGACGACGGCCGAGGCGCTGGTCCACCGGACCGGGGCGCGGCCGCCGCCCGTCCCCGACGTCCCCCAGGAGACCCGCATGCCCGAGCGCGACCCGAACGCGAGCCCCTTCGAGCCCAGCGCCACCCGGCGCACCGTCCTCCGGGCGGCCGGCCTGACCGCCCTGGTCGGCGGGGGTGGGGTGCTCGCTGCCTGCTCCGCCGACGCGGAGGTGGCGGCACCGCCGGCCGCCAGCAGCGCGGCGCCCTCGGCCTCGGCGTCCTCCTCCGCGCCGGCCTCGCCGTCGGCGTCCCCGTCGCCGTCCGCGTCGGCCTCGTCGGCGGCTCCTCCCGCGCCGTCCGGCCCCAGCGTGGCCATCGCCGACGTGCCGGTGGGCGGCGGCGTCATCCTCGACGACGCCAAGTACGTGGTCACCCAGCCCACCGAGGGCGAGTTCAAGGCCTTCAGCAGCATCTGCACACACCAGGGCTGTCCCGTCTCGGAGATCCGGGGTGAGGCGATCGTCTGCCGGTGCCACGGCAGTGAGTTCTCGATCAAGGACGGCTCGGTGCTGAAGAAGCCGGCGGACGAGCCGCTCGAGGAGGTCAAGGCCACCGTCTCGGGGAAGGACGTGGTCGTCGAGACCTGACGAGCGGACCCGGCGCCGGGCGAGGAGGCTCCGGCGTGGGTGGCTGGACCGGGCACGGCCAGGGACTGTCAGCGGCCGCACCTAGAGTGGTCGACGTGGCTCCACCCGTCTCCTCCCGTGCGTCCCGCCACCCCCTGGCCTACCGACCCGCACCGGGGTCGATCCCGGAGCAGCCGGGGGTCTACCGCTTCTCCGACGCCGAGGGCCGGGTCATCTACGTCGGCAAGGCCAAGAGCCTGCGGTCCCGGCTGAACTCCTACTTCGCCGACCTCAGCTCGCTGCACAGCCGCACCCAGTCGATGGTGCTGACGGCCAACCGGGTGGACTGGACGGTGGTCCAGACCGAGGTCGAGGCGCTGCAGCTGGAGTACTCCTGGATCAAGGAGTACGACCCGCGGTTCAACGTGAAGTACCGCGACGACAAGTCCTACCCCTGGATGGCCGTCACCCTCGGGGAGGAGTACCCGCGGGTGACGGTCGGCCGGGGGCCGAAGAAGAAGGGCACCCGGTACTTCGGGCCCTACTCCCACGCCTGGGCCATCCGGGAGACCGTCGACCTGGTGCTCCGGGTCTTCCCGATGCGCTCCTGCCGGCCCGGGGTGTTCAAGAACCACCGCCAGCTCGGCCGGCCCTGTCTGCTCGGCTACATCGGCAAGTGCTCCGCACCCTGCGTCGGCCGGGTCAGCCCCGAGGAGCACCGCGAGATCGTCGACGACTTCTGCCAGTTCATGGCCGGCCAGGCCGCGCCGATGCTCAAGCGGCTGGAGCGGGAGATGCAGCAGGCCAGCGCGGAGCTGGAGTTCGAGCGCGCCGCCCGCATCCGCGACGACATCGGGGCCCTGCAGCGGGCGATGGAGCAGAACGCGATCGTCTTCGCCGACGGCACCGACGCCGACGTGGTGGCGCTGGCCGAGGACCCGCTCGAGGTCGCGGTGCAGATCTTCCACGTCCGCGGCGGACGGGTGCGCGGTGAGCGCGGGTGGGTGGCGGACCGCTTCGACGAGGGCGGCACGGACGAGCTGGTGGAGCAGTTCCTGCTCCAGCTCTACGCCGAGTCCGACTCCTCGACCACCGACCGGGACGCGGTGCCGCGGGAGATCCTGGTGCCGGCCCTGCCTCCGTCCCTGGAGCCGCTGACCGAGCTGCTCAGCGAGCGGCGCGGATCGAACGTCTCCATCCGGGTCCCGCAGCGCGGTGACAAGAAGCAGCTGATGGAGACCGTCGCGCGGAACGCCAACCAGGCCCTGATCCGGCACAAGACGACGCGGGCCGGCGACCTCTCCACCCGCAACCGGGCGCTGGAGGAGATCCAGGAGGCGCTGGAGCTGCCGGGGGTGCCGCTGCGGATGGAGTGCTTCGACATCTCCAACCTGCAGGGCACCGAGGTCGTCGCGTCGATGGTGGTGTTCGAGGACGGGCTGCCCCGCAAGAGCGAGTACCGGCGCTTCGTCATCCGCGGTGTGGACGGCCAGAACGACGTGGCCTCCATGCACGAGGTGATCACCCGGCGCTTCCGCCGGCTGCTCGACGACCGGGCGGCGATGGCCACCGCACAGGCCGAGGGCGGCGACGAGGGCCCGCTGCTGGTCGACCCGACGACCGGCGCACCCCGCCGGTTCGCCTACGCGCCGTCCCTGGTCGTCGTCGACGGCGGTCCCCCGCAGGTCGCCGCCGCCGCCTCCGCACTCGACGAGCTCGGCATCTCCGACGTGGCACTGTGCGGGCTGGCCAAGCGCCTGGAGGAGGTCTGGCTGCCCGACCTCGAGGAGCCGGTGATCCTGCCGCGCACCAGCGAGGGCCTCTACCTGCTGCAGCGGCTCCGCGACGAGGCGCACCGCTTCGCCATCACCCACCACCGCAACCGCCGCAGCAAGACGATGGTCGAGTCCCTGCTCGACCAGGTGCCCGGCCTCGGTGAGGTCCGCCGCAAGGCGCTGATGGCGCACTTCGGCTCGCTCAAGAAGCTGCGCCAGGCGTCGATCGAGGAGATCGCCCAGGTCCCCGGGTTCGGCCCCAAGATGGCCTCGACCATCAAGGAGGCGCTGGCCGCCGCGCCGCAGCGCGAGGCGATCAACACCGCCACCGGTGAGGTCATCACCGACGAGCCGCTCGTCGGTCCCGCCCCCGTTCCCGAGCCGGCTGCCGTCGGTCCGGCCGACGGGCGTGCCGGGAGCGGCCCGGGCGGAGCGGGACCGGGATACTAGACCGATGACCAGCGACACCCCTGCCCCGCCCGAGGTGGCCGACGCGGCTGCCCCCGCACCGCTCCGGCTGGTCGTCGTCACCGGCATGTCCGGTGCCGGCCGCTCGACGGCCGCCGACAACCTCGAGGACCTCGGCTGGTACGTGGTGGACAACCTGCCGCCGAACGTCCTGCCCGAGGTGTGCGACCAGGCCCGGCAGAACGGCATCGCCCGGCTGGCCGTGGTGCTGGACGTCCGGACGCGCTCGTTCTTCGAGCAGCTGCCGACGATGTTCGCCGACCTCAGCGGCGACGGCACGCTGCCGGAGATCCTCTTCCTCGAGGCGGCCGACGACATCATCGTCCGCCGCCAGGAGTCGGTCCGCCGCCCCCACCCGCTGCAGGGTGACGGTCGGCTGATGGACGGCATAACCCAGGAGCGCGAGCTGCTGGCCACCCTGCGGGCCGCCGCCGACCTGGTCATCGACACCTCCTCGCTGAACGTGCACCAGCTGGGCGCCCGGGTGCGCAGCGCCTACGGCGGGGAGGAGCAGGACCAGCTCCGGGTGACGCTGCTCTCCTTCGGCTTCAAGAACGGCGTCCCGGTGGACGCCGACATGGTGGTCGACGTCCGGTTCCTGCCGAACCCGCACTGGGTGCCCGAGCTCCGACCGCAGACCGGGCTCAGCCGCCCCGTCAGCGACTACGTGCTCGGTCAGGAGGGGGCCGAGCCGTTCCTGGCCCACCTGCAGGAGCTGCTGGACGTCGTCGCCGTGGGGTACGTCCGGGAGGGAAAGCGGTTCGCCACCATCGCCATCGGCTGCACCGGTGGCAAGCACCGCAGCACGTCGATGGCGGAGGAGTTCGCCCGCCGGCTGCGGGCCGCCGGCCGGCCGACCACCGTGCTGCACCGGGACCTGGGCCGGGAGTGAGCACCGTGGCGTCGCCGGGCCGCCCCGCCTGGCGCCCGGACCCCCCGGGGTCGGCGCTGCCCGCAGTCGTCGCGTTCGGCGGTGGGCACGGGCTGTCGGCGTCGCTGAGCGCGCTGCGCCGGGTGACCGACCGGCTGACCGCGGTGGTCACCGTGGCCGACGACGGCGGGTCGTCGGGCCGGCTGCGAGCCGAGCTGGACTGCCTGCCGCCGGGCGACCTGCGGATGGCGCTGGCCGCGCTCTGCGGCGACGACCCCTCGGGACGGGCCTGGGCCGACGTGCTGCAGTACCGGTTCGCCGGCTCCGGCCCGCTCCGCGACCACGCCATCGGCAACCTGCTGATCGCCGGGCTGTGGGAGCGGCTGGGCGACCCGGTGGCCGGGCTCGACATGGTGGCCGGGCTGCTGGGGGCCAAGGGCCGGGTGCTGCCGATGGCTGCGGTGCCGCTGCAGATCGTCGCCGACGTGATCGGCCTGGACCCGGCGCGGCCCGACGAGGTCTCCAGCATCCGCGGTCAGGCCGCGGTGGCCGGCACGACGGCCGAGGTCTGCGCGGTCCACCTCGAGCCGGCCGACCCCCCTGCCTGCCCCGAGTCGGTGGAGTCGGTGCTGGCGGCCGACTGGGCGGTGCTGGGACCCGGTTCGTGGTTCACCTCCGTCATCCCGCACCTGCTGGTGCCCGGGCTGGCCGCGGCCATCGAGGCCACCCCGGCCCGCCGGCTGCTCGCCCTCAACCTCGAGCCGGCGGGGGAGACGGCCGGCTTCTCCCCGGCGAAGCACATCGAGCTCCTCGCCGAGCACGCCCCGGACCTCCGGCTCGACGTCGTGCTGGCCGACGCCAGCTTCGCCGGTGACGACCCCCACCTGGACCGGTGGGCGCGCTCGCTGGGCGCCGAGCTGGTCGTCGCCGACCTCGCCGCGCGGGACGGGTCGCCGCGCCACGACACCCTCCGGCTGGCCTCGGCGTACGCCGAGATCATGGGCGTCTGAGCCCGTCGCCCGCCTCCGATCCGGGGTTCCTCGGCGTGCCGGGAGAGCCCGGCGGCCGTGGCAAGATGTCCGGATGGCTATGACCGCGCAGGTGAAGGCGGAGCTGGCGACCATCAAGGTCACCAAGCCCTGCTGCCGCAAGTCCGAGGTCGCAGCGACGCTCAGGTTCGCCGGAGGGCTGCACATCGTCAGCGGCCGCATCGTCATCGAGGCGGAGCTGGACACCGGTGCCGCAGCCCGGCGGCTGCGCACCGAGATCAGCGAGGTCTTCGGCCACCCCAGCGAGATGGTGGTGGTCAACGGGGCCGGGATCCGTCGCGGCACCCGCTACGTGGTCCGCGTGGTCAAGGACGGCGACGCCCTGGCCCGGCAGACCGGTCTGGTCGACTCCCGCGGCCGCCCGGCCCGCGGGCTGCCCGCGCAGGTGGTCAGCGGCGGGCTGTGCGACTGCGTCGCCGCCTGGCGGGGTGCCTTCCTGGCCCACGGCTCGCTCACCGAGCCGGGCCGCTCGATGGCGCTGGAGGTCACCTGCCCCGGGCCGGAGGCTGCTCTCGCCCTGGTCGGGGCCGCCCGCCGGCTCGGCATCGCCGCCAAGGCGCGCGAGGTCCGCGCGGTCGACCGGGTGGTGATCCGCGACGGGGACGCCATCGGCGCCCTGCTCACCCGGCTCGGCGCGCACGAGTCGCTGATGGCCTGGGAGGAGCGCCGGATGCGCCGCGAGGTGCGGGCCTCGGCCAACCGCCTCGCCAACTTCGACGACGCCAACCTCCGCCGCTCCGCCCGCGCGGCGGTCGCCGCCGGCGCCCGGGTCGAGCGGGCGCTGGAGATCCTCGGCGACGACGTCCCCGACCACCTCAAGGCCGCCGGCCTGCTTCGGGTGCAGAACAAGCAGGCGAGCCTGGAGGAGCTGGGGCAGCTGCACTCCCCGCAGCTGACCAAGGACGCCGTGGCCGGCCGGATCCGTCGGCTGCTCGCCACCGCCGACAAGCGGGCCGCCGAGCTCGGCATCCCGTCCACCGAGGCCAGTCTCAGCGCCGACATGCTCGAGGACGTCGAGTGAGCCGCTGCTCCGCCGACGTGACGACCAGGTAGCACCACTCCGGCGCTGGTATCAGACCAGTGGGTCCCCGGTCGTGTCCGGCTCGCGGCGGATTCGTTACTGTGGGAGACGCCCCGACCGCGGGGCTCGTCTCATCCTCGAGGAGAACGCATTCATGACCGTTCGTGTGGGTATCAACGGCTTCGGCCGCATCGGCCGCAACTTCTTCCGGGCCGTGCAGGCCTCCGGCGCTGACGTCGAGGTGGTCGCCTTCAACGACCTCGGCTCCGACGACACCCAGGCGCACCTGCTCAAGTACGACTCGATCCTCGGCCGCCTCGGGCAGCCGGTCTCGGTCGTCGACGGCGGCATCCAGGTGGGCGACAAGGTCATCAAGTCCTACGCCGAGCGCGACCCGGCCAACCTCCCCTGGGGCGAGATCGGCGCGGACATCGTCGTCGAGTCCACCGGCTTCTTCACCGACGGCACCAAGGCCAAGGCCCACCTCGACGGCGGGGCCAAGAAGGTCATCATCTCCGCGCCGGCCAAGAACGACGACTTCACCGTCGTCATGGGCGTGAACGACGGGGACTACGACCCGGCCTCGCACAACATCATCTCCAACGCCTCCTGCACCACGAACTGCCTGGCGCCGATGGCCAAGGTCCTCAACGACGAGTTCGGCATCGTCAAGGGCCTGATGACGACCATCCACGCCTACACCCAGGACCAGAACCTGCAGGACGGCCCGCACTCCGACCTCCGTCGCGCCCGCGCCGCCGCCCTGAACATCGTCCCCACCTCCACCGGGGCGGCCAAGGCGATCGGCCTGGTCCTGCCGGAGCTGAAGGGCAAGCTGGACGGCTACGCGCTGCGCGTCCCGGTGCCGACCGGCTCCGCCACCGACCTGACCTTCGAGGCCGGTCGCGAGACCAGCGCCGCCGAGGTCAACGCCGCCGTCAAGGCCGCGGCCGAGAGCTACCTCAAGGGCTACCTGCTCTACACCGAGGACCCGATCGTCTCCTCCGACATCGTCACCGACCCGCACTCCTGCATCTTCGACTCCGGCCTGACCAAGGTCATCGGCAACCAGGTGAAGGTCGTCGGCTGGTACGACAACGAGTGGGGCTACTCCAACCGCCTCGTCGACCTGGTGAAGCTGGTCGGCAGCTCGCTCTGAGTTGAGCCCGCCGGCCCGCTCGTCCGCCTGCTCCCTGAGCCTGTCGAAGGACACCCTTCGACAGGCTCGGGGCACGTCCGTCTGGAGACCTCATGAAGTCCATCGCCGACCTGGGTGACCTGCGCGGCCAGCGCGTGCTCGTCCGCTGCGACCTGAACGTCCCGCTCGACGGGAGCACGATCACCGACGACGGCCGGATCCGCGCGTCGGTACCCACCCTGACGAAGCTCCGCGACGCCGGGGCCAAGGTCGTCGTGCTGGCCCACCTCGGCCGGCCCAAGGGCGAGGTGAACCCGAAGTACTCGCTGGCCCCGGCCGCCACCCGGCTCGGCGAGCTGCTGGGCACCGAGGTGCACCTGGCCACCGACGTCGTGGGCGAGTCCGCCTCGGCCACCGTGGCCGCGCTCGCCGACGGCGAGGTCGCGATGCTGGAGAACGTCCGCTACGAGCCGGGCGAGGAGTCCAAGGACCAGGCGGTCCGCGGCGCGCTCGCCGACCGCTACGCCGCGCTCGGCGACGCCTTCGTCTCCGACGGGTTCGGCGTCGTCCACCGCAAGCAGGCCTCCGTCTACGACCTCGCGTCCCGGCTCCCGGCCGCGGCCGGTGGGCTCGTCGAGGCCGAGGTGCAGGTGCTGCGCCGGCTCACCGAGGAGCCGCAGCGGCCCTACGTCGTCGTGCTCGGGGGCGCCAAGGTGTCCGACAAGCTCGCCGTCATCGCCAACCTGCTCAAGACCGCCGACACCCTGGTGGTGGGCGGCGGGATGGTCTTCACCTTCCTGGCCGCGCAGGGCTACGAGGTCGGGAAGTCCCTGCTGGAGACCGACCAGATCGACGCGGTCCGCGGCTACCTCGACGAGGCCGCCGCGACCGGCAAGCAGATCGTGCTGCCGTCCGACATCGTGGTGGCGCCGGGCTTCAAGGCCGACGCGCCGCCGACCGTGGTGCCGGCCGACGCCATGCCCGCCGACCAGCTGGGTCTGGACATCGGGCCCGAGTCGTCGCGGGTCTTCGCCGCCGTCATCGCGCAGGCGGGAACGGTGTTCTGGAACGGCCCGATGGGTGTGGCCGAGTGGGAGGCCTTCGCCGGTGGCACCCGGGCCGTCGCCCAGGCCCTGACCGAGGTCGACGGCCTGTCCGTCGTCGGCGGCGGGGACTCCGCGGCCGCCGTCCGCGACCTCGGTTTCGCCGACGACGCCTTCGGCCACATCTCGACGGGCGGTGGCGCCAGCCTGGAGTACCTGGAGGGCAAGACGCTGCCCGGGCTCGACGTGCTCGACAACCCCTCCGACGCTGGGAAGGCGTGACCCCGATGACCCGCAAGCCCCTGATGGCCGGCAACTGGAAGATGAACCTCAACCACGTCGAGGCCACCGGGCTGGTGCAGAAGCTGGCCTGGACGCTGAGCGACCAGAAGTGGGACCCGGAGCAGTCCGAGGTCGTCGTGCTGCCCCCGTTCACCGACCTGCGCACGGTGCAGACCCTCGTCGACGGCGACCGGTTGACGATCGGCTACGGCGCCCAGGACCTGTCGCCGTTCGAGAGCGGCGCCTACACCGGAGACATCTCCGCCGACATGCTCGTCAAGCTGGGTTGTCGCTACGTCCTGGTCGGCCACTCCGAGCGCCGGCAGTACCACGACGAGGACGACAACACCGTCAACGCCAAGGCGATCCAGGCCGTCTCGCGCGGGATCACCCCCATCATCTGCGTCGGCGAGGGGCTCGAGGTCCGCGAGGCGGCCGACCACGTCCGCTTCACCCTGGCGCACGTGGAGAACGCGCTCGCCAACCTCGCGGCAGAGCAGATCGGCGCCTGCGTCATCGCCTACGAGCCGGTCTGGGCGATCGGCACGGGTCGGGTGGCGACCCCCGGAGACGCCCAGGAGGTCTGCTCAGCCATCCGCGCCTGGGTCCGGGACCAGCACGGGGCGGCCGTGGCCGACACCCTGCGCATCCTCTACGGAGGCTCCGTCAAGTCCGGCAACGTCGCGGACATCATGAGCCAGCCGGACGTCGACGGCTGCCTGGTGGGCGGGGCCAGCCTGCAGATCGACGAGTTCTCCGCCATCGCCCGCTTCTACGACCTGCCCACCGCCTGAGTCACCCCGCGAGCCGCCCGGCGTTCTCGCGCACCGGTCCACCGCCGCCTGGTGAGTTAGGCTACATCCGTGATTTTGCTCCCCCTGATGACCGTGCCGATCACGATCTTCTCGATCGTCCTGGTGATCACCAGTGTCGTCCTCGCCCTCTTCGTGCTGATGCACAAGGGCCGAGGCGGTGGCCTCTCCGACCTCTTCGGCGGCGGGATCTCCTCCTCGATGGGCGGCTCGTCGGTGGCGGAGCGCAATCTCGACCGGTTGACGGTCATCGTCGCCGTCGTCTGGCTCGCGGCCATCGTGGCCCTGGGCCTGCTCTACAAGCTCGGCGCCTGACGCCGGGGCGCGGGGGGCCGCGCTGGACCGCAGGACAAGCAGGACCCGGCGATGTGCGCGCCGGGGCAGGGCCCATGAGGATCAGCAGGACAGCGAGGGAGTCAACGTGGCTGGTGGCAGTGCCATCCGGGGGAGCCGGGTCGGGGCGGGACCGATGGGCGAGGCCGAGCGGGGGGACACCGCGCCGCGGCTCTACGTCTCCTACTTCTGCGCGCGGGGGCACGAGACGCGGCCGGCGTTCGCCGCCGAGGCCACCGTGCCGGAGACGTGGGACTGCCCGCGCTGCGGGCTGACGGCGAACCGGGACTCGCTCAACCCGCCGCCGCCCACCAAGATCGAGCCGTACAAGACGCACCTGGCCTACGTGAAGGAGCGCCGGAGCGACGCCGAGGCGGCCGACATCTTGAGTGAGGCGCTGCAGTCCTTGCGTGACCGCCGCGCCCGCGGCGACGTCATCTACTGACACTCCCCGCGGGGCCCACGGCCTGAGCCCGTCGAAGGCCCTTCGACGAGCTCAGGGACCGGGTTGCTCAGAAGCGGCCGTGCTGGGCCAGGTCCGGCGGCAGCTTCGAGGCGGCCGCCTGGTCGATCAGCCACAGCGTGCGGTGCCGGCCGTGCGCGCCCGCGCCCGGCACCTGGACCGCACCCGCCCCCTGCAGGGCCAGCGCCGCCGCGTCCGCCTTGTCCTCCCCGCTGACCAGGAACCACACCTCGGCCGAGGCGTTGACCACCTCCAGCGTCACGCTGATCCGGTCCGGCGGCGGCTTGGGGGAGTCGCGGACGGCGATGACCCGGCCGTCCGCGTGCGAGGACGGGTGCTCCGGGAACAGGGACGCGACGTGCCCGTCCGGCCCCAGACCCAGCAGGCAGACGTCGAAGACGGTGCTGCCCAGCTCGCGCGAGTAGGCCTCCGCCGCGGCGTCGAGCTCGAGGCCCGCGCCGGCGGCCGGCATCTCGTGGACCCGCTCCGCAGCGAGCCCCAGCGGCCGCAGCAGGTCCAGCACCGGACCGGCGTTGCGCTCGTCGTCGTCGCCCGCGACGAAGCGCTCGTCGCCCCACCACAACTCGACCCTCGACCAGTCGACGGCGGACGAGCGGCCCTCCTGCGCCAGCCGGCGGTAGGCCTTCGTGGCGATCCGGCCCCCGGTCAGGCAGAGCTGGGGCACGCGAGCGGCGGCCTGGAGCTCGGCGAGACGGGCCAGCAGCCGAGCGGCCAGCGCCTCGGCCACCGCGTCCGCGTCGGGGTGCAGCAGGATCTCCGGGGCCGGCACGTCGGGCGGGGTCATGAGCTCCTCCGGGAAGGTGGGACAGGGGTGCGGGCCGCCACCGGGGAGCACCCCGTCAACGGCCCGCGTGGTCCTACTGGGAGTCGTGCGTGACGTCCGGGTCGGCCGACTCGCCGGGGCTGTCCTTGCCCCGGTCGGCGTCGTCGAGCGCGGACTGCACCGTCTCCACGAGCTCGCCCCACGACTTGTCGAACTTCTCCAGGCCCTCGCGCTCGAGGACGTCCACGACGTCGTCGAAGTCCACCCCGACGGCGGTCAGCTGGTCGATGACCTGCTGCGCGTCCGCCCCGGTGCCGCTCACCTTGTCGCCCTGCACCTCGCCGTGGTCGGCGAAGGCCTGCAGGGTCTTCTCGGGCATGGTGTTCACCGTGCCGGCGACGACGAGCTCGGCGACGTAGAGCGTGTCGGGCAGGTCGGGGTCCTTGACGCCGGTGGAGGCCCAGAGCGGCCGCTGCCGGTTGGCTCCCTCGGCCTCCAGGGCCGCCCAGCGCTCGGAGCTGAACTCCTCCTCGTACAGGGCGTAGGCGAGCCGGGCGTTGGCCAGCGCGGCCTGGCTCTTCAGCGCCTTGGCCTCGTCGCTGCCGACGGCGTCGAGGCGCTTGTCGACCTCGCTGTCGACCCGGGACACGAAGAAGGACGCCACCGAGTGGATCTGGCTCAGGTCGTGGCCGTTGGCCGCCGCCTGCTCCAGGCCGCTCAGGTAGGCGTCGATGACCCCGCGGTAGCGCTCGAGCGCGAAGATCAGCGTCACGTTGACGCTGATGCCCTCGGCGATGGAGCGGGTGATCGCGGGCAGGCCCTCGACGGTGGCCGGGATCTTGATCAGCACGTTGGGCCGGTCCACGATCTTGAACAGGTCCGCCGCCTCGGCGACGGTGCCCTCGGTGTCGCGGGCCAGGCCCGGCTCCACCTCGATCGAGACCCGGCCGTCGTAACCCTTCGACGACCGGTAGACGTCGCCGAACACGTCGCAGGCCTGCCGCACGTCGTCGGTGGTGAGCGCCTTGATGGCGTCCTCGACGCTGGAGTCGACGGCGGCGAGCTCGCGCATCTGCTCGTCGTACTGCTCGCCCTTGGCCAGCGCGGAGGCGAAGATCGTCGGGTTGGTGGTCACGCCCACCACCGACGAGCTCGCCGCCAGCTCGGCCAGGTTGCCGGTCTTGAGCCGCTCGCGGGACAGGTCGTCGAGCCAGATGGACACGCCCGCGTCGGCGAGCTGCTTCAGTCGGTCACTCATGGGTTCCTCCTCGGAGGAGAGTCGGTGCGGGACTGGGCCGGAGGCTCAGCTGACTTCTGCGCCGGCGTCGGGCTCCTGGTCGCCGGTCGTCTTCGGACCGCTGGCGGCGGCGTGGGTGGGAGCAGCGTCGGACTTCGCGGCCTCGAGGCTCTCCCGTGCGGCGGCGGCGACGGTGTCGCCGCTGAACCCGAACTCCTCGAACAGCGTGCTGCCCGACGCGCTGGCGCCGTAGTGGTTGATGCTGACGATCCGGCCGGCGTCACCGACGATGTCGCGCCAGCCCTGGCTCACGCCGGCCTCCACGCTGACCCGTGCCTTGACGGTCGGGGGGATGACGCTGTCGCGGTAGCTCCGGTCCTGCTCGTCGAACCACTCCCGGCAGGGCATGGAGACGACGCGGGCCGCGATGCCCTCGGCGGCCAGCGCCTCCCGGGCCGCCACGGCGTACTGGACCTCGGACCCGGTGCCGATCAGCACCACGTCCGGCGTGCCGCCCTCGGCGTCCAGGAGCACGTAGGCCCCCTGGGCCACCCCGGAGGTGTCGGCGTAGCCGTCGGTGCCCCGCGGCACGATCGGCAGGTTCTGGCGGCTGAGGATGAGGCCGGCCGGCCGGTCGCCGTTGCGCAGGATCTGCGCCCAGGCAGCGGCGGTCTCGTTGGCGTCCGCGGGGCGGACGACGTCCAGGCCCGGGATGGCCCGCAGCGCGGCCAGGTGCTCGACGGGCTGGTGGGTCGGGCCGTCCTCGCCCAGGCCGATGGAGTCGTGGGTCCAGACGTAGGTGACCGGCACCCGCATCAGCGCCGACAGCCGGACGGCGCCGCGCATGTAGTCGCTGAAGGTGAGGAAGGTGCCGCCGTAGGGGCGGGTGCCCCCGTGCACCTTGATGCCGTTCATGATCGCGCCCATGGCGTGCTCGCGGATGCCGAAGTGCAGCACCCGGCCGTAGGGGCCGCCGGAGAACGCCTTGGTCTGCCGGTCGGTGGGCAGGAAGCTCGGCTCGCCCTCAGGCGTGGTGTTGTTCGACTCCGCCAGGTCGGCCGAGCCGCCCCACAGCTCCGGCATCTTCGGGGCCAGGGCGCTGAGCACCTTGCCGGAGGCGGCGCGGGTGGCGACGCCCTTGGGGTCGGCTTCCCAGCTGGGCAGCGCCTCCTCCCAGCCTGGGCTGAGCTCGTCGGCCACGAAGCGCTCGTAGAGGGTCTTGCCCTCGGGGTTGGCCTCAGCCCAGGTCTGGAACGACTTCTCCCACTCGGCCTGGGCCTGCGCACCGCGCTCCCGCAGCTGCCGGGTGTGGCCGATCACCTCCTCGGAGACCTCGAAGGTCTGCTCCGGGTCGAAGCCGAGCAGGGCCTTGGTGGCCTTGATCTCGTCGTCACCGAGGGCCGAGCCGTGCGCCTTGCCCGTGCCCTGCTTCTTCGGGGCCGGCCAGCCGATGATGGTGCGCAGGCTGATGAAGCTGGGCCGGTCGGTCACCCCGCGGGCCGTCTCCAGCGCGTCGGACAGCGCCTTGAGGTTCTCCTCGTACTGCGTCTCGCCGTTGGTCCAGTCGATGGTCTGGACGTGCCAGCCGTAGGCCTCGTAGCGGGCCGCGACGTCCTCGGTGAGGGCGATGTTGGTGTCGTCCTCGATGGAGATCCGGTTGTTGTCGTAGATCAGCGTCAGGTTGTCCAGGCGCTGGGTGGCGGCGAGCGAGGACGCCTCGGAGCTGATGCCCTCCTCGATGTCGCCGTCGGAGGCCAGGCAGTAGATGTGGTGGTCGAACGGTGAGGTGCCGGGCGCGGCGTCGGGGTCGAGCAGGCCGCGCTCGCGGCGGGCGGCCATGGCCATCCCGACGGCGTTGGCGATGCCCTGCCCCAACGGGCCGGTGGTGATCTCGACCCCGGTGGTGTGCCCGTACTCGGGGTGCCCGGGCGTCTTGGAGTCCCAGGTGCGCAGCGCCTTGAGGTCGTCCAGCTCGAGGCCGAATCCGCCCAGGTAGAGCTGGATGTACAGCGTCAGGCTGGAGTGGCCGCAGGAGAGCACGAAGCGGTCCCGCCCGGGCCAGTGCGCCTCGGCGGGGTTGTGCCGCATCTCCTTCTGGAACAGCAGGTAGGCGACCGGAGCCAGGCTCATCGCGGTGCCCGGGTGACCGTTCCCGACCTTCTGCACGGCGTCGGCGGCGAGCAGGCGCACCGTGTCGACGGCTCTGGAGTCGAGGTCGGTCCAACCCTCGGGGACGACGGCGGTGGAGGCAGAGGTGTCGGTCACAGGTGTGCGGTCCTTCCGAGCTGAGCAGACGGCTTCTCCGTCGGCCAGGAACGCTCTCGACCTTAGCGGGGACGGCTCCCCGGCGGTACGGGGTCCCCGGCCGTTGGACCGCTGGTGACCTTCGCCACCCCACCCGCGTCGACGCGCGGCGGACACCACGTCGGCAGCGCGGCCGGGGTGGTGTTCCCGGGGCGCCGTCATAGACTAAGCCCGGTGCGCCCCGGACGGGGGGCCGGAGCGACCGCGAGTGAAGAGGGCGAGTGACGAGCATCGACGTGGGCCGGGCCGCGGCCGAGAACCGCAGCGCGACCGCCGACCTCGCCCGCCGGTCCGCGCTCGAGGGCTCCGACGGCGGTGCCGTCAGCCTGCGGGACGTGCTCGGGGCCTACGTCGGGCTGACCAAGCCCCGGATCATCGAGCTGCTGCTGGTCACCACCGTCCCCGCGATGTTCCTGGCCGCCGGCGGGATCCCGCCGCTGCTGCTCGTGCTGAACACCATGCTCGGCGGCTGCCTCGCCGCGGCCAGCGCCAACGTCTTCAACTGCGTCCTCGACCGCGACATCGACGAGCAGATGCGCCGCACCCGTCGCCGCCCGCTGCCCCGGCACGCGGTCGGACCGGTGGCTGCCACGGTCTTCGGCGTCGTGCTCGGGATCGCCGCCACGCTGTGGCTGGGCTTCTTCGTCAACTGGCTCTCCGCGGGCCTGGCGCTGGGGGCCAACGCCTTCTACATCGTCGTCTACACCCTGCTGCTCAAGCGGCGGACGCCGCAGAACGTGGTCTGGGGCGGTATCGCCGGCTGCTTCCCGCCCCTAATCGGGTGGACCGCCGTCACCGGTTCGGTGGCGCTGGCCCCGTTCGTGCTGTTCGCCATCGTCTTCTTCTGGACGCCGCCGCACACCTGGGCGCTGGGCTTCCGCTACCGCGAGGACTACGCGGCGGCCGGGGTCCCGATGCTGCCGGTGGTCGCTCCGGCGCCGGCCGTGGCCGCCCGGATCCTCGCCTACTCCGTCGTCACCGTCGCCGTGTCCCTCCTGCTGTGGCCGGTGGCCGGTACCGGCTGGCTCTACCCGACGGTGGCCGCCCTGACCGGCGCCGCCCTGCTGTGGGAGTCGGTCCAGCTGCTGGTCCGCGCCCGCCGCGGGCTCACCGACGCGGCGCTGCGGCCCATGCGGTTGTTCCACTGGAGCAACTCCTACCTCGCCCTGGTCTTCGTCGCCGCCGCGGTCGACCCGCTGCTGCGCTGAGCCCGACCGGCCGCGGAGCACCCGGTGACCCAGTCGGTCGAGCTCACCGTCGACGCAGGCACCGACCGCGCCGTCCGCGAGCTCTGGAGCCGCCTGGCCGACGCCGGCCTGCCCAGCGAGCAGCGCGCGACCCCCAGCCCCAGCCACCAGCCGCACGTCACCTTGTGGGCGGGCGACCACCTCGACCCGACGGCCGACGCCGCCCTGCCGGGCCTGGTCGCCGGGCTCGACCTGACCCTGCGTCTCGGCGGCCTGCTGGCCTTCGGCCCGCGGCGGGGGAGCGTGGTGCTCGCCCGCCAGGTGGTCCTCGACCGCGCGCTGCTCGACCTGCAGACGGCGGTGGCCACCCGCTGCGGAGCCGACCCGGACGGTCACTTCGGCCCCGGCCGCTGGACGCCGCACGTCACCCTGGCCCGGCGGGTCCGGGTCGACCAGCTGTCCGCGGTGGTGCAGGCGCTCGGGCACCTGCCCGAGCTGGTCGCGGTCAGCCGGGGCTGCCGTCGCTGGGACAGCGAGCAGCGGGTGACCTGCGAGCTGACGGGGCGCTGAGCCGGCCAGTCGGCGCCCGGGACGCGGTCGTCGGCTCGGTAGGGTGGCCGCATGGCCGTCGACGACCCCGCGGCGGGCGCCGCCGGTCGCGCTCCCGGGATGCTGGACGTGGCCCGGCTCGCCGGGGTCTCCCACCAGACCGTCTCGCGCGTCCTCAACGACCACCCGAGCGTCCGGCCGGAGACCCGCGTCCGGGTCGAGACGGCCATCAGCGAGCTGGGCTACCGGCGCAACTCCGCGGCGCGCGCGCTGGCCACCCGCCGCAGCAGCACCGTCGGGCTGCTGACCGCGACCTCGAACCGCAGCGGGCCGGTGTCCACCCTGGTCGCCGTCGAGCAGGCGTCCCGCGCCGCCGGTCTGTGGGTGAGCGTGGCCAGCCTCAGCGTCTACGACCCCGAGTCGGTGCGCTCGGCCCTGGACCACTTCCTCGACCAGGGGGTGGAGGGGATCATCGTCATCGCCCCCGTCGAGGAGGCTGTCGCGGTGGCCTCGGCCGTCGCCGTCGACGTTCCCGTGGTCATCGTCGCCCCCCGGGTCGACGCGGGCAGCCGCGCCCTGGCCGTGGCCGTCGACCAGCGCGCCGGCGCCCGGCTGGTGGTCCGCCACCTCGCCGGGATGGGCCACACCCGCATCGCCCACCTGGCCGGACCGGTCGGCTGGCTCGACGCCATCGAGCGCGAGGGTGGCTGGGACGAGGAGCTCGCCGCGCTCGGCCTGACGGCGCCCCCGACCGTGCGCGGGGACTGGACCGCGGCCAGCGGCTACGAGGCCGCCCGCACGCTCGACCCGACGGCGACGGCGGTCTTCGCCTCCAACGACCAGATGGCCCTGGGTCTGGTGCGCGCCCTGGTCGAGCGGGGCCGACAGGTGCCGGACGACATCTCGGTGGCCGGCTTCGACGACATCGAGACCGCGGCGTTCGCCCTGCCTCCGCTGACCACGGTGCGGCAGGACTTCGCCGAGCTGGGGCTGGCGGCCGTCCGCACCCTGCTCGGGCGGATCCGCGGCGAGCCGGCCCCGCCCGCGACGCTGGTCCAGCCCACCCTGCAGGTCCGGGCCAGCACCGGCCCGCCGCGACCCGGGACCGGAGGGGACAGGGCCGGCGGCCCTTGACCTGGTCTTCGTGTGAACGTTAACATCTGCTGGCCCGCCGCTGCCGGCGTCGCCCCGACGGAAGGAACCGACGATGGTCGATCAGAGCGAAGTCCGCGCATGAGCCTCACCCGTGAGGTCGGCGACGTCATGGACCAGGTCCGGCGGGAGGTCGCGGCGCTGCACGCCGAGCTGCCGCGCAACGAGCTGGTGGTCTGGACGGCGGGCAACGTGTCGGCGCGCGTCCCGGGCCGGGACCTGCTGGTCATCAAGCCGTCCGGGGTGAGCTACGACGAGCTGACGCCGGAGAACATGGTGGTCTGCGACTTCGAGGGCCGCCTGGTCGAGGGGGAGCACGCGCCGTCCTCCGACACCGCGGCGCACGCCTACGTCTACGCGCACATGCCAGAGGTGGGCGGGGTGGTGCACACCCACTCCACCTACGCGACGGCCTGGGCCTCCCGCGGCGAGCCGATCCCCTGCGTGCTGACGATGATGGCCGACGAGTTCGGCGGTGAGATCCCCATCGGTCCGTTCGCGCTGATCGGCGACGACTCGATCGGCCAGGGGATCGTCGCCACCTTGGAGCAGCACCGCTCCCGCGCGGTGCTGATGCAGAACCACGGCCCGTTCACCGTCGGCCGGACCGCCAAGGCCGCCGTCAAGGCCGCCGTGCTGTGCGAGGAGGTGGCCCGGACGGTCCACATCGCGCGTCAGCTCGGTGAACCGCTGCCCATCCCGCAGGCCGACGTCGACCGGCTCTACGACCGCTACCAGAACGCCTACGGCCAGCGCTGAGCGCCGACCGCCCCGCACCCCGCCCGCCGCACGACCAACCGAAGGATCGACGACGACCATGACCTCCACCCCGCGCGTGTGGTTCCTGACCGGCAGCCAGGGCCTCTACGGCCCCGAGACCGTCGCCCAGGTCGAGCAGCAGTCCCGCCAGATCGTCGAGCAGCTGAACGAGGGCGGCGACCTCAGCCTGCCGGTCGAGTGGCGGCCCGTGCTGACCGACTCCGAGTCGATCCACCAGACGGTGCTGGCGGCGAACGCCGACGCGGGAGTGGTCGGCGTGATCGCCTGGATGCACACCTTCTCGCCGGCGAAGATGTGGATCACCGGGATGGACGCGCTGCGCACGCCCTTCCTGCACCTGCACACCCAGGCCAACGTCTCGCTCCCGTGGTCCGAGATCGACATGGACTTCATGAACCTCAACCAGGCCGCGCACGGCGACCGGGAGTTCGGCTACATCCAGACCCGGCTCGGGGTGGCGCGCAAGACCGTCGTCGGTCACGTCTCCGACCCGGCCGTCCGGGCCCGCGTCGCCGCCTGGCAGCGCGCTGCCGTCGGCGCCGCCGCGATCCGCTCCCTCAAGCTGGCCCGGTTCGGCGACAACATGCGCGACGTGGCGGTCACCGAGGGCGACAAGGTCGAGGCCCAGCTGCGCTTCGGCGTCTCGGTCAACACCTACGGGGTCAACGACCTGGTCGAGGTCGTGGACGGGGCGCCCGAGTCCGACGTGGACGACCTGGTCGCCCAGTACGCCGACCTCTACGACCTGGCCCCCGAGCTGGCCGTCGGCGGCGAGCGGCACGAGTCGCTGCGCTACGGCGCCCGGATCGAGGCCGGTCTGCGCTCGTTCCTGACCGCGGGCGGCTTCGGCGCCTTCACCACCAATTTCGAGGACCTCGGCGGGCTGCGCCAGCTGCCCGGCCTGGCCGTCCAGCGCCTGATGGCTGAGGGCTACGGCTTCGGCGGCGAGGGCGACTGGAAGACCTCGGTCATGCTGCACACCATCAAGGCGATGGGCGCGGGCCTGCCGCAGGGCACGTCCTTCATGGAGGACTACACCTACCACCTGGGCCCGGGCACCCCGAAGATCCTCGGCGCGCACATGCTCGAGGTCTGCCCGACCATCGCCGCCGGCCGGCCGCGCATCGAGATCCACCCGCTGGGCATCGGCGACCGGGAGGACCCGGTCCGCCTGGTCTTCGACGCGACGACCGGCCCGGCCGCGGTGGTCGGCATCTGCGACCTCGGCGACCGCTTCCGGCTGGTGCTCAACGAGGTCGAGGTCGTGGACCCCGACGAGCCGCTGCCCAAGCTGCCCGTGGCCCGCGCCGTCTGGGAGCCGAAGCCGTCGCTGTCCACCTCGGCCGAGGCGTGGCTGATGGCCGGCGGCCCGCACCACACGGTCTTGTCGCAGTCCGTCGGCACCGAGGAGCTGACCGACTTCGCCCGGATGGTCGGCGTGGAGCTGCTGGTCATCGACGGCGCCACCACCAGCCGGGACTTCGGCAACGAGATCCGCTGGAACCAGGCCGCCTACCGGCTGGGGATGGGTTTCTGACGTCCCGCTGACCTGGTTCGGGACGCCGTGACGGCGTCCCGGCCGGGCCGGGACGGTCAGTGGCTGTCGCTGACCACCTTGAGTCCGACGACGCAGCCCACCAGCCCGAGGATCAGCAGCACCTTGACGACCGACACCGACTCCGCCCCCGTGGCCATCGCCCAGGCGACGGTGCAGGCCGCGCCGATGCCCACCCAGACCGCGTAGGCGGTCCCGGTCGGGAGATCGCGCAGCGCGAAGCCCAGCCCGGCCATGCTGAGCAGCAGGGCGATCCCGAACACGATGGTGGGCGCCAGCCGGGTGAACCCCTCCGAGCGGCCGAGGGCCGTGGCCCACACCGCCTCCAGCACCCCGGCGACGACGAGCACGATCCACGCCATGACGAACCACCTCTCGCACCCAGTCTTGTCGCTGTCCGGGTACTGGGTGGCCTCGTCCGGCGGCGTGCCGACGCCGTGTGCCGAGCCTAGCCGAGCCCGGTCCTAGAGTCGGCCCATGGACGTCGCCCCCGACCCCGCCACGCTGGCCGCCGCGTTCGGTCTGGTGGACGTCGACCCGGCGTCGCTCTCGCCCTGGTCACCGGTGTTGCGGGGATCGGCCCCGGACGGGAGTCCGGTCGTGGTCAAGCGGACCGCGCGCCAGGCGGCGAACGCGCACGCGATGGCGGACTGGACGCGGGCCGCCGCGGCGGCCGGCTTCGCGGTGGTCAGCCCGGTCGCGCTGCCGGTGCCGAACCCGCAGCAGGTCGGTGAGGACTGGTGGGTGGTCTACCCCTGGGTGGCGGGCGGGCCCTACCGCGGGCAGCCGGACCAGGTCCGCCAGGCCGGGGACCTGCTGGGCCGCCAGCACGCGCTGGGGGTCGACCCGTCCGCGCTCCGCGGCTACCGGTGGCCCGAGGTGGACCGGGCCGGCGTCGCCGAGGAGCTCGACGAGCTCGCCCAGAAGGTGCCCGACCCGGCCCTGATGACCGCCCTCGCGGACCGCTGGGCCCGGCAGCTGCCGGCGCTGCAGGCCGCGGGTCTGCCCGCCGTGGGCGTCAGCAGCGACTTCAAGGCCGTCAACCTGGTCTGGCCGGACGACGGCGGCCCGGTGCTCGTCGACCCCGACAACGGAGGCCGCGAGCCGCGGCTGTTCGACCTCGCCCTGGCCGTGCTGCTCTTCCACCACGAGTGCCCCACGGCGCCGGGCCGGCTGTTCGACGACCCTGAGTGGACGGTCTTCCGGGACGCCTACCGGGCGCACGTGCGGTTGGACGCCGCCGAGCAGCGGCTGTGGCGCGAGGCCGTGGACCACCTGCTGTGGGAGGAGGGCGGCTGGGCGCTCGCCGACAACGACGAGCAGGCCTGGGCCGACCCCCGCCAGGGAGCGTTCCTGCGCGACCTCGCGACCACCCGGCCGGACCGGTTCCCGCTGGTCTGACCGGCCAGCCGGCCCGTGGGCCTCAGCCGCCCTGGGCCCCGACCGGCTCGGTGTGCTGCCCGTCGACGGCCACCGCGACCGGGGCGAAGGCGGCGGGCGACGACGGCGAGGTCCCGGTCGTCGAGGTCCGGCCGCCGGCGGAGATCCGGTCGACCAGCTGGCGCAGGTCCACCCCGGTCATCTTCTCCAGCAGGGTGACGGTGTCGTTGACGTTGCCGGCGATGTTGCGGGACAGCTGCCCCGCCCCGTCGTTGGAGATGACGGTGAGGTCCTTGATGTTGCCGTAGGGGGCGGCCAGCTCCCGGGCGATCTTCGGCAGCACGTCGACCAGCCGGTCGATGACGGCGGCGTCGTTGAACTGCGCGTAGGCCTCGGCCTTGGCCAGCACCCCGGCGGCCTCCGCCCGGCCCGCGGCTTCCAGCGCCTCGGCCTCGGCCAGGCCGTCAGCCCGCCGGGCCTCCGCCTCGGCCCGGCGCCCGGCCAGCACGCCCGCGGCCTCCTGCTCGGCCCGGTACTTCGCGGCGTCGGCCGGGCGGCGGACCTCGGTGTCCAGCTGGCGCTCCTTGAGCTCGGCCTGGCGGACCGCGACCTGCTCCTCGCGCTGGATGATCGCCTGCCGCTGCTCGGCCTGAGCCAGCGGTCCGGCCGCGTCGGCGGCCGCCTGCCGGGCGTCGGTCTGCTCCTTCAGCTCGGCCCGCCGGATGGCGAGCCGCTGCTGGGCGATGGCGATGCCCTCGTCGGAGACGGCCTGCTTCTCGGCGGCCTCCTGGCGGGCGTTGGCCTCGGCGATGGCCGCGGTCTTCTCGACCTGGGCGCTCTCGGGCCGGCCGAGGTTGCGCAGGTAGTTGGTGTCGTCCTCGACGCTGGAGATCTGCAGCGTGTCGACGATCAGCCCCTGGTTGTTGAGCGACTCGAGCGCGACGTCCTGCACCGACTTCGCCAGGGCCGCGCGCTCGTGGATGATCTGCTCGACCGTGAGCGTGCCGACCACCGAGCGCAGCGACCCGGCCAGGATGTCCTGGGTGTAGCGCTCGATCTGGTCCTGCTGCTGCAGGAAGCGCTGGGCGGCCAGCCGGACGTTCTCCTCGTCGCCGCCGACCTTGACCTGCGCGACGCCCTGCAGGAGGAGCTTGATGCCGTTCTTGGAGATGCCCTCGACGGTCACCTGCACCGAGCGCGACGCCAGGCTGAGGGTGTAGGCCTTGTTCACGAACGGGTACACCACCGACCGGGCGCCGACGACGACCTTGGAGGGCTTGCTCGCGCTCCGCCCGGTGATGATCAGCGCCTCGTCCGGACGGGCGGTGCGGTAGCTGCGGATCAGCACGAACAGCGCGATGAGGACGACGACGGCGATGGCGACGGCGATGACGAGAGTCGTGGTGAGCTCGAGCACGGCACTCCGATCAGAGGGGGAGGGGCAGCCCACGGTAGTTGACCGCCGGCTCGCCCCCCGACTCCGAGCCTGCGGAGAGCCCAGATCTCAGCGGGCGACCCAGCCGAAGAACTTCTTCGTGCCCGGACCCCAGTCGATGACGTCCGGTCCCGGTACGTCGTAGAAGGCCCGGACGGCGACGCGCACCTTCGACGGCTTCGCGATGCAGCTCCGCGGGACGGTGATGGCGACCTCCTGGGGCCCGTACACGTCGGCTCTGGCCCGGAAGCCGTCGCAGTCCACGGGAGTGCCCCTGCTGGAGAAGCTGCCCACCCGCAGCAGCGCGATGCCGTCGCTGTTGGGCCACACCTCGGCCTTGTACTCGGGGCCGCGGTTGTCGGCGTCGGTGTCCAGCCAGAAGGTGAAGTAGTCGCCGATGTCCATCGAGCCGACGTCCGCGGTGACCGTCAACTTCGACGTCGTGTGGGCCACCACCACGGTGGTGAGGTGAGCACCACCGTCCTTGAAGGTCCGGGTGCCGGCCGCGGCGTCCGGGGCCAGGGCGACGGTGGCGGTCAGGCAGGCCGCGGCGACGGCGGCGGCGCGGACGGTGTGCTTCGGCATGGGAGCTCCTCGGGAACGGGCCCGGGGGGATCCCGGTCCGTCGATCAGGAGCCGCCGGTGGTGCTGCTGATACCCGGGTCCGCGGAGAGCTGGCCGGAGCGCAACTGAGCCCGCGGAGCACGAGGCTCGACGCGGGCTCAGCCTGCAGGTGCGGCGGCTGGATCCCCCGATCGTCGGTCGCCGTACGGCGTCGATCGTGTCACCCGGTCCCAGAGTTGGATAGCGCCTTGTCCACTATCGGACATGACCTCCACATGACACCAGAACCCTGGCGCTCGGCCGTCCGACGTGGTTGTCTAGTTCCTGAGAGGTCCGTGGTCACCTGAACCCCCGAGCAGGCGAACACGGACCTCTTCTCTGCCCCCAGCCCGGACTCGCGAGCGGCTGCGGCGCCCTCCCGCGTCCACCCCCGAGTTCCGTGCTCTGTGTACACCGTATGCGGGTCGTGGAGTACGTTGGCGGCGAGCTGCCCGACCGTGCAGTCTTCAGCACGAAGAACCGAGGGCTGCCGCCGATGACCACTCTCCCCACTGCAGTGCCCCGCGAGCGGGGCCGCGCCGGCCAGCGCTACGTCAGCGACTTCACCGAGCTGACCCGTCGGGTCCAGGCCGAGGGCCTGATGGGCCGGACCTACGGCTTCTACTGGACCTGCCTGGGGGCCGCAGCCGTCGCCCTGGGCTCGCTGGTGGCCGGCATGGTGCTGCTGGGCGACTCCTGGCTGCAGCTGCTGCTCGCCGGCGCTCTGGGGGTCGTGATGGCCCAGCTCGGCTTCCTCGGCCACGAGGCGTCGCACCGGCAGATGTTCCGCTCCGCCCGGTGGAACGACTGGACCGGCCGCGTGCTGTCCGGGCTGCTGGTGGGGATCAGCTACGGCTGGTGGATGCACAAGCACACCCGCCACCACGCCAGCCCGAACCAGCTCGGCAAGGACCCGGACATCCTCAGCGGCGCCGTCGCCTTCAGCGCCGAAGCCGTCGAGACGCGCGGCACGCTGGGGGAGTGGCTGGCCCGGCGCCAGGGGTGGTTCTACCTCCCGCTGCTGGCCCTGGAGGGTCTCAGCCTGCACGTCTCCTCGGTCCGCCACCTGCTCGACCGGCGCCCCGTGCGGCACCGCTGGGTCGAGATCGCCTTCGTCGGGGTCCGGCTGGTCGGCTACCCGGTGGCGGTCTTCCTGCTGCTGCCGCCGGGGATCGCCGTCGCCTTCATCGGCGTCCAGGTCGGCGTCTTCGGCTTCCTGCTCGGCGGCGCCTTCACCCCCAACCACGTGGCCATGCCCATCGTCGACCGCGGGGTCAAGGTCGACTTCCTGCGCCGTCAGGTGCTGATGTCCCGCAACATCACCGGTGGTCCCGTCGTGCACTTCCTGATGGGCGGGCTGGCGCACCAGGTCGAGCACCACCTGTTCCCGGGGATGGCCCGGCCGAACCTGCGCCGCGCCGCGGTGCACGTCCGCGCCTACTGCGACGAGCACGGCATCCCCTACACCGAGACGACCCTCGTCGAGGCCTACCGGCACGTGCTCAGCTACCTCAACGACGTCAGCGTGCAGGGTCGGCCGGACACCTTCAGCTGCCCGCTGACCGCGGCGTACCGGGTCTGACCGGCGCCGCAGCCCCGACCAGGCTCAGCTGATCCGGACCCAGCCGTGCCCCGCCGTCCAGGTGCCGGGGTCGAACGGGTACCAGCTGCCCTGCCCGGGCTGGTCGTGCCGCCGGTCGACGGGTCGGCGCTCCAGGTCGCACCAGAGCAGCGTGCCGACCGCGCCGTGGGCGACGAAGCCGACCGCGTCGCTCCGGCCCGCGGTCTGCCGGCGGACCGCCTCGACGACCCGCTGCTGGGCGTGCCGCGCGGTCTCCCAGCCCCGGACGCTCTCCTCCGGCCGGGCGAAGAACGCGTCGGCCACCTGCTCGAACTCCGGCGGCGGCAGGAAGCCCGTGGCGCTGCGGTCGTTCTCGCCCAGGGCGGCGTCGACGGTCCAGGGCAGTCCGTGCGCGGCGGCCAGCACCTCGGCGGTCTCGCAGGCCTTGCGCTCGGCGCTGCTGACCAACCGGTCCAGCGCAGGGACCCAGGGCAGCGCGGCCAGCCGCTCCGCCCGCGCCCGACCAGCGGCCGAGAGCGACCAGGAGGTGACGTCGGTCCCGGGGTCGACGGCCACCTCGGGATGGGTGATCAGGTAGCAGAGGCCGGCCACCCGCCCATGGTGGCACGGCCACGCCGCTACGGTGCCGGGATGACTGCTCTGCTGCCCGCCACGGAACAGGCCCTGCTGCACCGGCTCGCCGTCGCCCAGGCCGAGGGCCGCGCGCCGTCGGTGGTGGCCGGCACCGTCCGCGAGGGGTCCCTGGCCTGGTCGGCGGGGCGGGGGGCCGGTGCCGACGTCCAGGCGGCCTACCGGATCGGCTCGATCACCAAGACCTTCACCGCGGTCCTGGTGCTCCAGCTGCGGGACGAGGGCGCGCTGTCCCTGACCGACCCGCTGGCGGAGCACGTGCCCGGCGTCGCCGGGTCGGCCACCCTGCTCCAGCTGCTGACGCACGCCGGCGGGCTGACCTCGGAGCTCCCCGGCGCGTGGTGGGAGCGGGTGGAGGGCACCGACGCCGCGGGCCTGCTGGCCGCCCTCGCCGACGAGCCGCCGCGGCTGGCGGCGGGCGCCCGGCTGCACTACTCCAACGTCGGCTTCGCGCTGCTGGGCGAGGTGGTGGCGCGCCGGCGCGGAGCACCCTGGACCCAGGTGCTGCAGGAGCGGCTGCTCGACCCGCTGGGACTGCACCGGACGGGGACCGAGCCGCTCGGGCCGTCGGCGTCGGGCTGGGCGGTTCACCCGCACGCCGACGTGCTGCTGGCCGAGCCGTCCCCCGCCACCGGGGCGATGGCGCCGGCCGGCGAGCTGTGGTCGACGGTCGGCGACCTGGCCCGCTGGGGCTCCTTCCTGGCCGGTGACACCGGGGACGTGCTGGACCCGGGCACGCTGGAGGAGATGCGGCAGCCCGCCACGGTGGAGGACGGCGCGGCCTGGACCACCGCGTGGGGCCTCGGCCTCCAGCTGGTCCGCGCCGACGGCCGCCGGCTGGTCGGGCACGGCGGCTCCATGCCCGGCTTCCTGGCCGGTCTGCTCGTCGAGCCGGCCACCGGAGACGGTGCGCTGGCCCTGGCCAACGCGACCTCCGGGGTGCCGGTCGGCCGGCTGACCGCCGACCTGCTGGCCACGATGGCCGAGCGTGAGCCCGCCCTGCCCCGGACCTGGGTGCCCGCCGCCGTGCCTGATGAGCTCCTCGAGGTGACCGGCACCTGGTACTGGGGGCCGGCCGGCTTCACGCTCAGCGTGGAGGGCGTCGACCGGCTGCGGCTCCGCCCACTGGCTGGCGGCAGCCGGAGCTCACGCTTCCGCCCCGGACCCGACGGGACGTGGACGGGGTGCGACGCCTACTACGCCGGTGAGCGGCTGCGGGTGGTCCGCGGCGCCGACGGCCGGGTGAGCCACCTGGACCTGGCGACCTTCGTGCTGACCCGGCAGCCCTACGCACCGGCGGAGGTCATCCCGGGGGGTCTGGACGACCGGGGCTGGCACCGGCCGGGCTGACCCGCGGCGCGGGAACCGGTCGCCACCCCGCGAGGAAGGCCAGCACGACCGGGGCGGGCATCTCGCAGGGTCGCAGCACGTCCCCGGCGCTGGTCCGGTAGACGTTGGTGCTGACCACGTCCGCGCCGCCGAGCTCCTCGGCGTAGACGCTGACGCTGCGGCCGTCGGCCCGGCTGGTGCGGCGCACCCCGTAGGGCCGGCCGCGGTAGGTGACCGCCGTCCACCCCTCCGGCACCCGGTCGACCAGGGTCGCGAGGTCGTCGGAGGCGTCGGCCATGCCCTGCGTCAGCCGCGCGGCTGGGAGGGGTACGTCGGGTCCCCGTGGGAGGGCGGGTTCCGCGGCGGGGCGTTCTCGTGGTCGAGGAGGGCCTGCACCCCGGCGGCGTCCAGCGGCAGGTCGTCGTGGCCCGTCATGTCGGTCCGCTACCCGCCCTGCGCCGTCCGGACCCCGTCGACCACGACCGGCGTCGTCGTCGGTGCCCGGCGGACGGTCAGGAAGAGGTTGGTGCTGGCGGCGACGGCCAGCGAGGCGCCGAGCAGGTGCAGCAGGACCAGCCCGACCGGCAGCCCCAGGTTGTACTGGGCGATCCCGATCACGGCCTGCAGGGCGACGACTGCCAGCACCAGCAGCGCGGCGCGGCTGCGCAGCACCCAGAGGGCGACCAGGTTGGCCGCCACCGTGGCGTAGACGGCGACGGCGTGCAGGTGGGTGACGAACGCCCCGTCGTAGCCGGTGCGGACGGCCTCCAGGTCACCGGCGTGCGGACCGCTGCCGGTGACCACGGTGCCCAGCCAGACGGCCACCGCCATCAGCACCAGCGTCGCCTGCGCGGCCAGCACCCCGGTGCGGGGCGCCGGCTGCTGCCGGAGGCCGCGGGAGCGGCGGACCAGCCAGGTGCTGAGCCCGATCAGCACCATCGACACCATCAGGTGCAGGGCGACGACGAACGGGTTCAGGTGGGTCCACACCGAGATGCCGCCGATGACCGCCTGGGCGGGGATGCCCAGGGCCAGGCCGGCGGCGATCCAGCGCAGGTCGCGGCGCTTGCGGCCGCCGTCGCGGTGCAGCATCGCGCTGACCCAGGTGAGGACGGCGATGATCACCAGCACGAAGGTCAGCAGCCGGTTGCCGAACTCGATGGCCCCGTGGATGCCCAGCGACGGGTGGGAGACGTAGGAGTCCTCCGTGCAGCGGGGCCAGGTCGGGCAGCCCATCCCCGAGGAGGTCAGCCGGACGAGGGCGCCGGTGACCACGATCCCGATGTTGGCCACCAGCGACGCGACGGCCCAGCGCCGCAGCGCCCGCGGGCTGGTGACCAGCCGGGCGAGCGCGTCCAGCGGGCCTGGTCCGGGGGCCGGGTCGCCGGCCGAGCTGGCCCCGGTGCGCACGGGGGTGGTGCTCACGCTGTCCATCGAAATCCCTTCCGGGCGGCGAGGCCGCCGAGCAGCAACCAGACGAGGCAGACCAGGTGCGGCCAGCCGAGGACCGCGCCGGCGGCGGCCGCCCGCAGTCCCTCGCCGAGGGCTGCGGTCGGCAGCAGCTCCAGCACCGGGCGCAGGGCCTCGGGGTAGCGGCTGAGGGGCAGCACCAGCCCGCCGCCCACCAGCAGGACGACGTGGACCAGGTTGGCCAGGCCGAGGGTGGCCTCGGCGCGCAGCCGGCCGGCCAGCAGCAGGGCCAGGCTGACGAAGGCGGCCGCGGCCAGCACGACCAGCAGCACCGCCGCGGCGGTGGACGCCGCGGTGAAGGCCGGTCGCCAGCCGAGCAGCAGGGCGGCGGCGCCGAGGACGACGAGCTGGCCGACGACGACCAGCACCACCGCCAGCGCCTTGCCCGCGAGCAGCCCGGTCCGCCCCAGCGGGGTGGCCGCCAGCCGTTCCAGCACCCCGTAGCGGCGCTCGAACCCGGTGGCGATCGCCACCGAGGTGAACGCGGTGGACCAGACGGCCAGGGCCAGCACCGACGGGGCCAGGGTGTCCAGGGCCCCGAGCCGGCCGCCGACCACCCGGCCGGCGACCAGGATGCCCAGCGGGATGACCAGGGCCAGCAGCAGCTGCTCGCCGTTGCGCACCAGCAGCCGCGCCTCGAGGAGGCCGTGCCGGACCACGCGCTGGCGGGCGGGCGCCGCCCCGGGGGCGGGGGAGAGGTCGAGGGTGGTCATCCGCCGGCCTGCAGCGAGGTGTGGGCGAGGAAGACGCTCTCCAGGCTCTGCCCGGCACCGGTCAGCTCGGGCACCGTCCCGGCCACCGCGACCCGGCCGCGGTCGAGGATGAAGACCTGGTCGGCCAGCGCCTCCGCCTCCTCCATCGCGTGCGTCGTCAGCAGCAGGGTGACCCCGGCCGCCCGGAGCCGCTCCAGCAGCGCCCAGGTGGCCCGCCGCGCGTGCGGGTCCATCCCCGCCGTCGGCTCGTCGAGGACGACCAGCTCCGGCCGGCCGACCAGAGCAGCGGCCAGGTTGACCGCCTGCTGCTGGCCACCGGACAACCGTCGGTAGGGGGTCCGCAGCAGCGGTTCCAGGCGGAGCTCGGCGACCAGCAGGTCGACGTCCTGGGGAGTGGCGTAGAGACCCGCGAGGTAGCGGAGCAGCTCACCGGCCCGGATGCCGGACCAGGCGCCGGTGCTCTGCGGCATCAGCCCGAGCCGGGCGGCGGTGCCGGCGTCGCCGGGCGGGGTGCCGAGGACGGTCACCCGGCCGCCGTCGGGTCGCACCAGCCCGGTGCAGCAGCGGATCAGGGTGGTCTTGCCGGCACCGTTGGGGCCGAGCACGGCGGTCAGCCGACCGCGGCGGGCGCTCAGCGTGAGCCCCGTCAGGACCCCGCGTCCACCGAGGGTGACCCGCAGGTCCTCGACCGCGAGCGCGGTCTCGTCGACGGTGGGCACCGGTGCAGTCTAGGCGTCGGGAGCCGGACCGGACGTGCTGGTGAGCGGGCTCACGCGGCCGGCCGCGGCGCCGGGGACGAGACGTCGCTCGGCGCCGTCGGCGGCACCCGGGAGCCTCCGCGCCGCAGGGCCGTGCGCTACTGTTGTCCGCAGTGCCTCGTTGAGTCTCGCCGCGAAGCACCGGTGACGTCGAGCAACCTGCTCCTCACTCGCTGCTGTGCACTGCTGCACCGTGACCCCGGCCTCTTCCGTGGGCGCGACCCTGTTCTGGTGAGACGCCACAGAATGTGATGTCCCTCTTGTCCGTCGACACGACGATCGTCCCTGCCTTCTCCGAGCTGGGCGTCCCCGCCCCGCTGGTGGAGGTCCTCTCCGGTCTCGGCATCGAGACCCCCACCCCCATCCAGGCCGCCACGCTGCGCGACTCGCTCGCCGGCCGTGACGTCCTGGGCCGCGGCCGCACCGGCTCCGGCAAGACCTACGCCTTCCTGCTGCCGCTCGTCGCCCGGCTGACGGCGTCGAAGAGCCGCCGCACGGCCAAGGCACCCCGCGCCCTGATCCTGGCCCCCACCCGGGAGCTGGTCGGCCAGATCGAGGCCGCCCTCAAGCCGCTCGCGGCGACCGCCGGCCTGACCACGCTCACCGTGTTCGGCGGCGTCGGGCAGAACCCGCAGGTCCGCGGCCTGCAGAACGGCGTCGACATCGTCCTCGCCTGCCCGGGCCGGCTCGAGGACCTGATCAAGCAGCGCGCCTGCTCGCTCGGCTCGGTCGAGGTCACCATCCTCGACGAGGCCGACCACATGGCCGACCTGGGCTTCCTGCCCGCGGTCACCCGGTTGCTCACCCAGACCCCGCCCAACGGGCAGCGGATGCTCTTCTCCGCCACGCTGGACGGCGCGATCAACGGGCTGGTCCGCAAGTTCCTGCACGACCCCCGGACGCACGAGGCCGACTCCGCGCAGTCGCCGGTGTCGACGATGGAGCACCACGTGCTGCACGTCGCCCGCGACCAGCGGATCCCCGTGCTCGCCGACCTGACCAGCGCGCCGGGTCGCACGATGGTCTTCACCCGCACCAAGCACGGCGCCAAGGCCCTGGCCAAGCAGCTGAACGCCCGCGGCATCCCCGCCGTGGAGCTGCACGGCAACCTGAGCCAGAACGCCCGCACCCGCAACATGGACGCCTTCCACTCGGGCGCGGCCAGCACGATGGTGGCCACCGACATCGCGGCGCGCGGCATCCACGTCGACGACGTGGCCCTGGTCGTGCACGCCGACCCGCCGGTCGAGCACAAGGCCTACACCCACCGCTCGGGCCGTACGGCCCGCGCCGGCCAGGACGGCACCGTCATCACGCTGATGACCGACGACCAGGTCTCCGACGTCCGCGCCCTGACCCGGGCGGCCGGCATCAAGCCGACCACCACCCGCATCTCGGGCGTCGACCACCCCGTCCTGCAGACGCTGGCCCCCGGTGAGCGCGTGCTCGTCCCCGGCGGCCTCGTCCCGGCGCACACGCCCGAGGCCCAAGGCGGCGGTCGCCGTTCCTCCGGTTCAGCCCCGCGCAGCGGTGGCGGCAACGGCGGGGGCGGTGGCGGCCGCGGTCGTCGCGGTCCCAGCCAGGGCGGCAGCGCCCCGGCCGGTCGCTCGGCGGGCGGCTCCGGACGCTCCGGTGGTGGTTCGGGTCGCTCGGGCGGCCAGGGCCGCGGTGGCCGAGGTGGGTCCGCCGGCCCGTCCATCTACAGCACGTCCAGCCCGGGTCTGTCCTCCTCGGGCTCGCACAGTGCGGCGAGCTTCAGCCGCAGCTCGCGCCGCGGCTGACCTGCTGCAGCTCTCACGACAGCGCCCGTGTCCCTCCGGACACGGGCGCTGTCGCGTCTGCTGAGCCGAGTAGGAGCCAGCTCCGGTCGACGGGCGGTCCTGGACGGGACTGCCCACTTCTCGACCTCAGGTCGTCGGGTCGTGTGCTGACGGCCGTCAGCGCCGTCAGCCATGATGAGCGGCATGCAGCTGCCCGTGATGCCCCCGGTCAAGCCGATGCTGGCGAAGTCGGTCCCGACGATCCCCACCGGAGCGCTCTCCTACGAACCGAAGTGGGACGGCTTCCGCTCCATCGTGTTCCGCGACGGCGACGAGGTGGAGATCGGCTCCCGCAACGAGAAGCCGATGACCCGCTACTTCCCCGAGGTGGTGGCCGCGATCCAGGAGCACCTGCCGCAGCGGTGCGTGCTGGACGGGGAGATCGTCGTCGCCGTCGGTGACCGGCTCGAGTTCGAGGTGCTGCAGCAGCGGGTCCACCCCGCCGTCAGCCGGATCACCCGGCTCGCCGCCGAGACGCCGGCCCTGTTCGTGGCCTTCGACCTGCTCGCGCTCGGCGACGACGACTACACCGGGGAGCCGTTCGAGGTGCGACGGGCCGCCCTGGAGGAGGCCTTGGCCGACGTCGGGGCACCCATCCACCTGACGCCCGCCACCCGCGATCCCGCGCTGGCCCAGGACTGGTTCTCCCGGTTCGAGGGCGCCGGCCTCGACGGGGTGGTGGCCAAGCCGCTGGCCGGCACCTACGCCCCCGACAAGCGGACGATGTTCAAGATCAAGCACCAGCGGACCGCGGACTGCGTCGTCGCCGGCTACCGGGTGCACAAGAGCGGCCCGGACAGCATCGGCTCACTGCTGCTCGGGCTCTACGACGCCGACGGCGCGCTGGCCAACGTCGGGGTGATCGGCGCCTTCCCGGCGGCGCGGCGCAAGGAGCTGTTCGCCGAGCTGCAACCCCTGGTCACCACCTTCGACGACCACCCGTGGGCCTGGGCCCAGCAGGAGGAGGGGACGCGCACCCCCCGCAACTCCGAGACCAGCCGCTGGAACAGCGGCAAAGACCTGTCCTTCACCCCGCTCTCGCCCGAGCTCGTCGTCGAGGTCCGCTACGAGCACATGGAGGGAAACCGGTTCCGGCACACCGCCCAGTTCAACCGCTGGCGGCCCGACCGCGACCCCCGCTCGTGCACCTACGAGCAGCTCGAGGAGCCGGTCACCTACGACCTGGCGGACATCCTCGCGGGCAGCCACCGGCAGTGACCCCTGGGGCGTGAGGGACGTCTCCCCGGGTAAGGCGGGCCTTGCTTGAACGGGGTTGGCGAATAAGAGCACACTGGCGTAGTGAAAAACCCCCAGGACGTCGCCGTGCGCGCTCCTGGTCCCGGCGCGCCCGACGCCGGTCTGCGGGCCACCGACGTGGACGCCTCCACCCGGCAGCGGGTGGCCCAGTCCATCCTGGAGCACGGTCCGTCCACCGCCGCAGCCCTCGGGGAACGGCTGGGGCTGACTGCCGCCGCCGTCCGCCGGCACCTGGACGTGCTGCTGGAGCGCGGTGTGCTGACCGCTCGCGAGCAACGGGTCTACGGCTCCCGCGGCCGGGGCCGTCCCGCCAAGGTGTTCGCACTGACCGACGCCGGCCGGGCCGACTTCCCCTCCGCCTACGACGACATCGCCATCGATGCGCTGGAATTCCTGGCCGACGAGGCGGGTTCTGATTCTGTGCGGACCTTCGCAGCGCGCCGGGCGGCCCCGGCCGAGCAGCGCTACCGCGAGGCCCTGGACGCGGACCCGTCGGTGTCGCCCGCTCTGGCCCTCGCCGGAGCCCTGACCGCCGACGGCTACGTCGCCTCGGTCCGGCCCTCCGCCCTCGGCGAGCAGCTGTGCCAGCACCACTGCCCGGTCGCCCACGTGGCCGAGCGCTTCCCGCAGCTGTGCGAGGTGGAGACCGAGATGTTCTCCCGGGTCCTGGGCGTCCACGTCCAGCGGCTCGCCACCCTCGCCCACGGGGACGGGGTCTGCACGACCCACATCCCCGCGAGCACCACCAGCACCACCGCAGCTCGCACTGACCAGCACGACCGCACACTGCTCGCCGCAGGGGCTGGAACTCGCTCCGCTCCGCCGACGAGCACGGATATGACCACCCCTGAGGAGAGGCCCGCACCATGACGCAGATCCAAGAGCCGACCACCACCACCGGACCCGTCGGCACGGGCCACACCCAGGACGAGCACCTCGAGGCGCTCGGCCGGTACCGCTTCGGCTGGTCCGACTCCGACGTCGCCGGCTCGACCGCCAAGCGCGGCCTGACCCCCGAGGTCGTCGCCAACATCTCCGCCCTCAAGAGCGAGCCCCAGTGGATGCTCGACCTGCGGATGAAGGGCCTGCGGCTGTTCGAGCGCAAGCCCATGCCGACCTGGGGTGCCGAGCTCGACGGCATCGACTTCGACAACATCAAGTACTTCGTCCGCTCGACGGAGAAGCAGGCCACCACCTGGGACGACCTGCCGGCCGACATCAAGTCGACCTACGACAAGCTGGGCATCCCGGAGGCCGAGAAGGCCCGCCTGGTGTCCGGTGTCGCGGCCCAGTACGAGTCCGAGGTCGTCTACCACAAGATCAACGAGGAGCTCGAGAAGCAGGGCGTCATCTTCCTCGACACCGACACCGCGCTGAAGGAGTACCCGGACCTGTTCCGCGAGTACTTCGCCACGGTGATCCCCGTCGGGGACAACAAGTTCTCCGCGCTGAACTCCGCCGTCTGGTCGGGCGGCTCGTTCATCTACGTGCCGAAGGGCGTGCACGTCGAGATCCCGCTGCAGGCCTACTTCCGGATCAACACCGAGAACATGGGCCAGTTCGAGCGCACGCTGATCATCGTCGACGAGGACGCCTACGTGCACTACGTCGAGGGCTGCACCGCGCCGATCTACTCGTCGGACTCGCTGCACTCGGCGGTCGTGGAGATCGTGGTCAAGAAGGGCGCCCGCTGCCGCTACACGACCATCCAGAACTGGTCGAACAACGTCTACAACCTCGTCACCAAGCGCGCCACCTGCGAGGAGGGCGCGACGATGGAGTGGATCGACGGCAACATCGGCTCCAAGGTCACCATGAAGTACCCGGCCGTCTACCTGATGGGCGCCCACGCCAAGGGCGAGACGCTGTCCATCGCCTTCGCCGGCGAGGGCCAGCACCAGGACGCCGGCTCCAAGATGGTGCACTGCGCGCCGTACACCTCGAGCTCGATCATCTCCAAGTCCGTGGCCCGCGGCGGTGGGCGGACCTCCTACCGGGGCCTGGTCCAGGTCCAGGAGGGTGCCTCGCACTCCGCCTCGGTGGTCAAGTGCGACGCGCTGCTGGTCGACCAGATCAGCCGCTCCGACACCTACCCCTACGTCGACGTCCGCGAGGACGACGTGTCGATGGCCCACGAGGCGACCGTCTCGAAGGTCTCCGACGACCAGCTCTTCTACCTGATGAGCCGCGGTCTGGGCGAGGACGAGGCGATGGCCATGATCGTCCGGGGCTTCGTCGAGCCCATCGCCCGTGAGCTGCCGATGGAGTACGCCCTCGAGCTCAACCGGCTGATCGAGCTGCAGATGGAGGGCGCGGTCGGCTGACGCCGGCCCCGCTCCCGCCCCGAGCCCTCCCGCGTCGCCAGCCGCGGGAGGGCCACCCCGGATCCCCAGAGAGAGAACGTCTTCCGTGACGATTGTTGACACCGACCCGAGCACGGCGGCCGAGTCCGCCGCCCAGTCGGCGGACGCCGTGGCCGGCGCCGTCGAGACGACGGACAAGATCGCCAGCCACCTGCACCCGGTCGGCTCGTTCGACCCGGCGGACCACCCGCGCCCCACCGGGCGTGAGGAGGTCTGGCGCTTCACCCCGCTCAAGCGGATGCAGGGCCTGCTCGACGCGCTGCCCACCGAGGACGGCGCGGTCGACGTCGCGGTCTCCGTGCCCGAGGGCGTCGAGGCCGGCACGCTGGCGCCCGGCGAGGGCGTCCGCGGCTCCGTGCTCGTCCCCACCGACGGCCCCGCGGCCGCCGCGTCGGCGGGCACGCCGGACGGCCTGCACCTGCGGATCCCCGCCGAGCACGAGGTGACCGCCCCGCTCACGGTGACGATCACCGGCCAGGGCGCCGGTCGCCGTTCGAACGCGCACACCGTCGTCGAGGCGGGCGCGTTCAGCAAGGCGACCGTCGTGCTGCGGCACGAGGGCTCCGGGGCGCACACCGGCAACCTCGAGGTGGTCGTCGGCGACGGCGCCCAGCTCACGGTGGTCAGCGTCCAGGACTGGGCCGACGACGCCGCGCACGCGGGCCAGCACGAGGCCTCGGTGGGCCGGGACGCGACGTACAAGCACGTCGTCGTCAGCTTCGGCGGTGACCTGGTGCGGCTGCACAGCAACGTCTCCTACGCCGGCCCCGGGGCCCAGTCGGAGATGTTCGGCCTGTACTTCGCCGACGCCGACCAGCACCTCGAGCACCGCCTGTTCGTCGACCACAACGCCCCCCGCACCCGCTCCGACGTCGACTACCGCGGCGCGCTGCAGGGCCGGGGCGCCCACACCGTGTGGATCGGCGACGTGCTGATCCGCAAGGTCGCCGAGGGCATCGAGACCTACGAGTCGAACCGCAACCTCGTCCTCACCGACGGCTGCCGCGCCGACTCGGTGCCGAACCTGGAGATCGAGACCGGCGAGATCGCCGGCGCCGGTCACGCCTCCACCACCGGTCGCTTCGACGACGAGCAGCTGTTCTACCTGCGCAGCCGGGGCATCGACGAGGCCGAGGCCCGCCGGCTGGTGGTGCACGGCTTCTTCGCCGACATCATCCGCAAGGTCGGCGTGCCCGAGGTCGAGGCCAAGCTGCTGGAGGCCGTCGAGGCCGAGCTGGCCGTCAACGTCGGCATCCCGCTGGGCACCGGCAGCACCGACCTGCCCACCCCGGGCCCCGACGGCACCGGCAGCGCCGACGGCGTCCCGAGCCCGGCGCACGACGAGACCGCCACCGAGGCCGGGAGGATCGGATGAGCTTCGTCCGGGCCTGCGCCCTGGCCGAGCTCAAGGCCGGCACCGCCCTGGCCGTCGAGGTCGACGGGGAGGACGTGGCCGTGGTCCGCAGCGGTGACGACTACTACGCGATCGCCGACCTGTGCAGCCACGCCGCCATCCCGCTGAGCGAGGGCGACGTCGAGGACGGCGAGATCGAGTGCTACCTGCACGGGTCCCGCTTCGACCTCCGCACCGGCAAGCCGACCGGGCTGCCGGCCACCGAGAAGGTCGCCGTCTACCCGGTCCGGGTCGAGGGCGACGACCTGCTGGTGGACGTCACCAGCCCCACGAACTGAACACGAACTTCACCAGGAGACACAGACATGGCCACGCTCGAGATCCGCGACCTGCACGTCACCGTCGACACCGAGTCCGGGACCAAGGAGATCCTCAAGGGGGTCGACCTGACCATCCGGTCCGGTGAGACGCACGCGATCATGGGGCCGAACGGCTCCGGCAAGTCCACCCTCGCCTACTCCATCGCCGGGCACCCCAAGTACACGATCACCTCCGGCAGCGTCACCCTGGACGGGGAGGACCTGCTGCAGATGAGCGTCGACGAGCGGGCGCGGGCCGGGCTGTTCCTGGCCATGCAGTACCCCGTCGAGGTGCCGGGCGTCTCGGTGTCGAACTTCCTCCGCACCGCCAAGACCGCCGTCGACGGCCAGGCGCCGAAGCTGCGCACCTGGGTCAAGGACGTCAACTCCGCGATGGACAAGGTCCAGATGGACCGCGAGTTCGCCAACCGCAGCGTCAACGAGGGCTTCTCCGGTGGCGAGAAGAAGCGCCACGAGATCGTCCAGCTGGAGCTGCTCAACCCGAAGTTCGCGATCCTCGACGAGACCGACTCCGGTCTGGACATCGACGCGCTGCGCATCGTCTCCGAGGGCGTCAACCGGTTCTCGGCCCAGGGTGACCGCGGCGTGCTGCTGATCACGCACTACACGCGCATCCTGCGCTACATCAAGCCCGACTTCGTGCACGTCTTCGTCGCCGGCCGGGTCGCCGAGCAGGGCGGCCAGGAGCTGGCCGAGCGGCTCGAGGTCGAGGGCTACGACCGCTACGTCAAGGCTGCCGCCGCGGCGACCGCCGGAGCTGAGTGAGCACATGACCACCGAGGTCGAGGCAGCCGAGCGGCTGCCCGAGTACGCGCCGACGGTGCCGCTGGACGCGGCGCCGGTCGGCGAGCTGGCGCCGGAGGAGACCATCCCCTTCGACGTCGAGGCCATCCGTGCCGACTTCCCGATCCTGGAGCGCACGACGCCCGACGGGCAGCCGCTGGTGTACCTGGACAGCGCCAACACCTCGCAGAAGCCCCGGGTCGTCGTCGAGGCGATCGAGGACCACTACCTCAACCACAACGCCAACGTCGCCCGGGCCATGCACCTGCTGGGCGGCGAGGCGACCGAGGCCTTCGAGGGCGCCCGCGCCACGCTGGGGAACTTCGTCGGGGCCGCGCGCTCCGAGGAGATCGTCTTCACCAAGAACGCGTCGGAGGCGCTGAACCTCGCCGCCCACACGCTCGGCGCGCGGCTGCAGGCGGGGGACGAGATCGTCGTGTCGGTGATGGAGCACCACTCCAACATCGTCCCGTGGCAGCTGCTGGCGGAGCGGACCGGCGCCGTGCTGCGCTGGTACGACGTGACCGAGGACGGTCGGCTGGACCTGGAGAAGGCCGTCGCCGACGGGCTGCTCAACGAGCGGACCAAGATCGTCTCCGTCGTGCACGTCTCCAACGTGCTGGGCACCCTCAACCCGGTCGCCCAGATCGCCGCCGCGGCGCACGCCGTCGGGGCGTTCGTCGTCGTCGACGCGTCGCAGTCGGTGCCGCAGATGCCCGTCGACGTCCAGGCGCTCGGTGCCGACCTGCTGGTCTTCACCGGCCACAAGATGGTCGGCCCGACCGGCATCGGCGTGCTGTGGGGCCGCTACGACCTGCTCGCCGAGCTGCCGCCGTTCCTCGGCGGCGGGGAGATGATCGAGGTCGTCAAGATGAGCGGCTCGACGTTCGCGCCCCCGCCGCACCGCTTCGAGGCCGGCACCCCGCCGATCGCCCAGGCCGTCGGCCTGGCCACCGCGGCCAGCTACCTGACCGACCTGGGGATGGACCAGATCGCCGCGCACGAGCAGCAGATCACCGCCTACGCGCTGCAGGGCCTGGCGACCGTGCCAGGGCTGCGGGTCGTCGGTCCGGCCGAGCCGGTCGACCGGGGCGGGGCGATCTCGTTCACGCTGGGGGACATCCACCCGCACGACGTCAGCCAGCTGCTGGACTCCCGTGGGATCGCCGTCCGCGGCGGCCACCACTGCGCCCGGCCGCTGCACGAGCGGTTCGGCATCCAGTCCTCGACCCGGGCCTCGTTCTACCTCTACACGACCCGTGCGGAAATAGACGAGCTGGTCGAGGGGTTGAACTACACCGTGAGGTTCTTCTCGAGGGGTGAGCGGTGAAGGTCGACGACCTGTACCAGGAGATCATCCTGGACCACTACCGGGCGAAGCACCACAGCGGTCTGCGCGAGCCGTACGAGGCCGAGGTGCACCACGTCAACCCGAGCTGCGGGGACGAGGTGACGCTGCGGGTCCACCTGGACGGAGGCAGCGTCAGCGACGTCTCGTACTCCGGCGTGGGCTGCTCGATCTCGCAGGCCTCCACCTCGGTGATGAGCGACCTGGTGATCGGCCACCCGGTCGAGCACGGGCTGGAGCTCCACCAGGAGTTCCTCGAGCTGATGCAGAGCAAGGGCACCCTCGAGCCCGACGAGGACCGTCTCGAGGACGGCATCGCCTTCGCCGGCGTCTCGAAGTTCCCGGCGCGCGTGAAGTGCGCGCTGCTGGGATGGTCGGCGTTCAGGGACGCCGTGCTGCGTGCGCAGGCCGACCAGATCCGCACCACCGACGAGCAGGGAGCTGCACGATGACCGAGCTGAAGACCGGGACCGACACCATCGAGGACGGCACCACCACCGCACCGCGGCCCTCAGACCTCGTCCGCGACGAGCTCCCCGACGCCGACGCGGCGTGGAGCGCCCGCGCCAGCCTGGAGGACCTCGAGGAGGCCCTCAAGGACGTCGTCGACCCCGAGCTGGGGATCAACGTCGTCGACCTGGGCCTGATCTACGGGCTCAAGCTGGAGGACGACGGGTCGCTGACCATCGACATGACCCTCACCTCGGCGGCCTGCCCGCTGACCGACGTGATCGAGGACCAGGTCGGGTCCGCGCTCGAGGGCCTGGTCAACGGCTTCGTCATCAACTGGGTCTGGATGCCGCCGTGGGGCCTGGAGAAGATCACCGACGACGGCCGCGAGCAGCTGCGGGCGCTGGGCTTCAACGTCTGAGCGCTCACCCGACGCCTGACCGGCCGCCGCCCGGGTCCTGAACGACCCGGGCTGCGGCCGGACGTGCGTCCGGCACCGGTCCCCCCCACCCCGCCCACCCGTCCCGCACGAACCGCAGTCCCACGGAACAGCCCGGACCACCCGGGCAGATGGAAGTCAGAGCAGAACATGTTGGTCGCCAAGGATCTCGAGGTCCGCGCGGGCGCGCGCCTGCTGCTGGAAGGCGTCAGCTTCCAGGTCGCGGCGGGGGACAAGATCGGCCTCGTCGGCCGCAACGGCGCCGGCAAGACCACGCTGACCAAGATCCTCTCCGGCGAGGCGGCCCCGGCGGCCGGCAGCGTGACCCGGGGTGGTGCGGTCGGCTACCTGCCCCAGGACCCGCGCACCGGCGACCTCGACGTGCTGGCCAAGGACCGGATCCTGGCCGCCCGCGGGCTCGACGCCGTGCTGGCGCGGCTCGACCGGGCTGGGCTGGCCATGGGGGACGACTCCGACGACGTCCGGGACAAGGCGATGGCCAGCTACGCCCGCGCCGAGGCCGAGCTCGCCGCTGCCGGTGGCTACGCGGCCGAGGCCGAGGCGGCCCGGATCGCCAGCAACCTCGGGCTGCCCGACCGCGTCCTGCACCAGCCGCTGCACACCCTCTCCGGCGGCCAGCGCCGGCGGGTCGAACTGGCCCGCATCCTGTTCTCCGGAGCGGAGACCATGCTGCTGGACGAGCCCACCAACCACCTCGACGCCGACTCCATCGTCTGGCTGCGGAGCTTCCTGCAGAACCACTCCGGCGGGCTGCTGGTCATCAGCCACGACGTGGGCCTGCTGGAGCAGACCGTGAACAAGGTTTTCCACCTCGACGCCAACCGGTCCGAGCTGGACGTCTACGCGATGAACTGGAAGCGCTACCTCCAGCAGCGCGAGACCGACGAGAAGCGCCGCCGTCGCGAGCGGCAGAACGCCGAGAAGCAGGCTGGCGTGCTGATGGCCCAGGCCGACAAGATGCGGGCCAAGGCCACCAAGGCGGTCGCCGCCCAGAACATGGCCAAGCGCGCCGAGAAGCTGATCGCCGGCCTGGACGCCGTGCGGGCGCAGGACAAGGTCGCCAAGATCCGCTTCCCCGAGCCCGCCTCCTGCGGCAAGACCCCGCTGACCGCGGAAGGCCTGTCGAAGACCTACGGCTCGCTGGAGATCTTCACCGGCGTCGACCTGGCCATCGACAAGGGCAGCCAGGTGGTCATCCTCGGCCTGAACGGCGCCGGGAAGACCACCCTGCTGCGCATCCTGGCCGGCGTCGAGTCCTCGGACACGGGCGCGGTCAAGGCCGGCCACGGGCTCCGGCTGGGCTACTACGCCCAGGAGCACGAGACGCTGGACACCTCGCGCTCGGTGCTGGAGAACATGAAGACCGCCGCGCCGCACATGAACGACACCGACGTCCGGAAGGTCCTCGGCTCGTTCCTGTTCAGCGGCGACGACGTCGACAAGCCGGCCTCGGTGCTGTCGGGTGGGGAGAAGACCCGGCTGGCGCTGGCTGCACTGGTCGTCTCCAGCGCCAACGTCCTGCTGCTCGACGAGCCCACCAACAACCTCGACCCGGCGTCCCGGGCCGAGGTGCTGGCCGCGATCAAGAGCTACGCGGGCGCGGTGGTGCTGGTGACCCACGACGAGGGGGCGGTGGACGCCCTCGACCCGGACCGGGTGCTGCTGCTGCCGGACGGCGTCGAAGACCTGTGGAGCCCGCAGTACGCCGAGCTCGTCTCGCTGGCCTGATCAGCTGGCGCCCTGGTGGCGCTCATGATCATCCTGCGTCCGACCGCTTGCCCCATGATCACCGGCCGACGATCATGGTGCCGACGTCGCGGGACGCGACCCAGCACAGGAGGCGGAGTGGCGCAGGCACTGGCACGAGGATCGCGCATCACGGGCACCCAGCGGGCCGAGCTCGCCGCTCAGCTGGGGCAGCGGTACGCGGCGGGGGAGAGCATCCGGGCGATCGCGGAGGGCACGGGCCGCTCGTTCGGCTTCGTGCACGGCCTGGTCAAGGAGTCCGGCGTCGACCTGCGCAGCCGCGGCGGGGCCACCCGGGGTCCGGCGGCCAGGGCCGCTGCCGCAGCCAGGCGGCCGGTGCCGGAGGGCGGCTCCGTGGCTGCTGATGCGGCCGGGAGCGCCGAGGCCGGAAAGGCCCGGGCGGGGACCAGGACCAAGACCAAGACCAAGGCGGCCAAGGACAAGGCGGCGGCCAAGATCAAGACCGTGGTGAAGGACAAGGACAAGGACAAGGACAAGGACAAGGACAAGGACAAGGGCAAGGACAGGGACAAGGGCAAGAAGTCCGGCAAGAAGGGCAAGCGCTGACCAGGCTGCAACCCGAGGGCGCGGCCGCCCAGCGGCTGCCGGGTGGGGTGGTCCTGGTGGTCGACGGTCCGGTGGCCGCGGTCTGGCTGGACCGGCCCGAGGTGCGCAACGCGCAGAGCTTCACCACCTGGGCCTCGCTGGCCCGGGTCCCGGCGATGCTGCCCGTCGAGGTGCGTGTCGTCCTGCTGCGCGCCACCGGTCCCGACTTCAGCGCCGGCCTCGACCTGCGCCAGCTCCAGCCGGGTGGGACCGCCGAGGGGTCGGTGGAGGCCCTGCTGCCGGGGTCGGACGCCGCGCTGGCCGAGGCGATCGGCGGCTTCCAGCAGGCGTTCACGCCGTGGCGGTCGCTGCCGGCCGTCGTCGTCGCCGTCGTGCAGGGCCGGGCGATCGGGGCGGGCTTCCAGCTCGCCCTGGCCGCCGACCTCCGCGTCGCCGCCGCCGATGCGCAGCTGGTGATGGCGGAGTCCCGGCTCGGGCTGGTGCCTGACCTCGGCGGCACCGCGGCCCTGGTCGAGCTGGTCGGCTACAGCCGTGCGCTCGAGCTGTGCCTGCTGGCCCGGCCCGTGGCCGCGGAGGAGGCGCTGGCCTGGGGGTTGCTCACCCGGGTCGCCGGCGCCGCAGGCCTGGAGGCCGCGGTCGACGAGCTGCTCGACGCGCTGCTGGCCCTGCCCGCTCCCGTGCTGCGGGCGACCAAGCGGCTGCTGGCCGATGCCGTCGGCCGGTCGGCGGACGAGCAGCGGCGGGCTGAGCGGAGCACCCAGGTCCCCCTGCTGCGGCACGCCGCGGGCGGCGTCAGGTCGGGCACCTGACCCAGGTGGAGACCGTCACCGACACCGTGCAGCGCACCGGCTCGGGGAGCGCTGCGGTGCGGGCCGCCATCTCCTCGGCGTCGACGTGGAACGCGTTCGGGCCCATCGCCACCAGGTCCTGCACCGTGGTCTGGGACCAGGCCGCCTCGAACGCCACGTCGAGCTCGGCTGCCCGGGCGAAGCGGTCGTCCAGGCCGGCCGCCAGCCGCTGCTGCTTGCCGGGCTCGACCTCGAGCAGCCCGAGGGCCCCGCGGAGCTCCTGCAGGTGCTCCGACCGCGGGGTGACCACCACCAGCACCCCGTCGGGGCGCAGCACCCGAGCGAACTCCGACGGGTTGCGAGGGGCGAAGACGCTGGCCACCACGTCGACCGCGCCGGTGACCAGCGGGAGGTCGGACCAGGCGTCGGCGACGACGGCGCCCAGCTGCGGGTGGGCCCGGGCGGCGCGGCGGGCGGCCGCGGCGGAGATGTCGAGGGCGACGGCGCGGCCGCCGAGACCCTCGAGCAGGGCAGCGGTGTAGTAGCCGGTGCCCGCTCCGGCCTCCAGCAGCGCCGGCGCCGGCGGGAGGGCGTCCCGGGTGTCCTGCAGGCCGGTCCGGGCCGCGTCGACGAGGGCCGTGGCCACGGCCGCGTAGGCCCCCGCGCCCAGGAACCGCTCGCGGGCGGCGACCATCGCTGCGGTGTCGGCGTGCTGCGGTGGCCGGGTGCCCAGCAGGTTGAGGTAGCCCTGCCGGGCGACGTCGAAGTGGTGCCCGGACGCGCAGCGGACGCTGCCGTCGTCGTCGGTGACCGCCTGGCCGCAGAGGGGGCAGCGGAGCAGGTCCAGCACCTCGGCGACGCTCACAGCGTCCGCAGGGCCCCGCCCTCGACGGGGATGACGCAGCCGGTCAGGTAGGAGGCCGCCGGCGACAGGACGAAGGCGGCGACCCGGCCGAACTCCTCGGGCTGGCCGTAGCGACGCAGCGGGACGGCGGCTTCGGAGGCCCGGCGCGCGGCCGAGGGGTCCTCGGCCAGGTCGTCCAGGTGCCGCACCCGCTCGGTGTCCACCCGGCCCGGCATCAGCCCGACGACCCGGGTGCCCTCGGGGCCGACCTCGTCGGCCAGCTGCTTGACCAGCATGCCGAGGCCCGGGCGCAGCCCGTTGGAGGCCGCCAGACCGCCGACCGGGGACCGCACCGAGGTGGACAGCACCCAGCCGACGGCGAGGTCGGCGGCGGTGCCCGCCTGCAGGACCGCCTCGGTGACCGCGAGCGCAGGCAGGAAGACGCTCCCGAAGGCGTCCCGCCACTGCTCGGGACTGGTACCGCGCACGCTGCCGGCTGGCGGTCCGCCGACGCTGACCAGGACCCCGTCGAGCCGGCCGAAGGCCTCCAGGGCCAGGGCGGCGGCCCGCGGACCGGTGCCGGGGTCGGCGACGTCGGCGGTCAGGGCGACCGCCGCCGGACCCGCCGGTGCGGCCGCGTCCAGCCCGGCGACGACGTCGGCCAGCAGCTCGGTGCGCCGCGCGACCACGACGACGCGGGCGCCCTCGGCGACCAGAGCGGCCGCGCTGGCCCGGCCCAGACCGCTGCTGGCAGCGGTCACGACGAAGGTGCGTCCGGTCAGGCCCAGGTCCATGTGCGCACAGTAGCTGTCTGTCCTCGCTCCGCTCGGACGCGTTCTGCGCTCTGGTCCGCCGGTGTCCTCTTCGCAGGACGGCGCGGGCCGGGTCTGCGCGTCAGGAGGCGGCGGGGACCTTCGCCTCGGCGGCCGCGGCCTCGCGCTGGTGCCGACGGGCGCGGAGGTCGCCGCGGATGAACACGACGACGCCGGCCAGCCCGATGCCGGTGAACATGAACCACTGGACGGCGTACCAGAAGTGCGGGCCGTCGGAGATCTCCGGGAGCTGGACCGGTTCGAACCCGCCGGTCTGCGGCGGGTCGACGGTCAGCAGGCCGATGTAGCCGTTCACCACCGGGTAGGGCAGGGTCTTCGCGATCGCCCCCGAGCTGATCAGCCGCATCTGGCCGTCCACCGGGCGGGTGGCCGCGCCGCGGCCCCGCTCGTCCCGGCGGACGTGGCCCGTCACCGTCACCTCACCACCGGGCGGGGGCGGAGCCATCGCGGGGATCGGCTCGCCCTTGGCCAGCCGGACGAAGCCCCGGTCGACGAGCACGGTCCCGGCCGGGGTGCGGAGCGGGGTCACCACCTCGTAGCCGTTCGCGCCACCGTTGCTGCGGTAGCGGAGGACGTACTGGTGGTCGGGGTCGAAGGTGCCGCGGGCCTCGACCCGCTGCCACTGGTCGGACTCCGCGATCGGCCGGGTGAACACCTGCTCGAAGGGCACCACCGGGTTGGCCTCGTTGGCCAGGGTGTCGCGGTTGCGCTGCTGGCGCTGGTCGAGCCGGTCCAGCTGCCACTCCCCGAGGTTGACGAACACCGTGCCCAGCACGGCCACGAACACCACGAGCAGGGTCCACCGGACCCACAGACCACGCACCGGGCCAGGGTACGCGCCGGCGCTCAGCCGGGGCTGTCCTCGGCTTGCGGGCCGGGCTCGGCCAGCAGGTTGGTCAGCGTCCGTGCCGCGTCCTCCAGCGGGAGGCCCCGGCCGACGGCCACCCCGGCCAGGAAGGTGGTCAAGGGTGCCGCCACCCGCTCGACCTCGTGGGCGGCGTCGCGGGCGAGGTCCAGCAGCACCGTCACCTCGGTCTCGGTGAGCGGACCGCCGGGCAGGTCGAGCCGCGAGGCCACGGCCTCCAGCCACTGGGCGAGCTCCACAGCCGTCCTCCTCCCACCGCTCCCACGGCGTCCGCGCCGACCCGGTGGGGGCCGGCGGTGGTGACCGGTCAGGTGTCCGGTGCCAGGATGATGGCATGGGACGTGTCACCCGCCTGCACCCGGTGCTCAAGCTCGGAACCGGTCCGGCTGTCCGCCGCACCGACACCCTCGCCGTGGAGGAGCCGCTGGAGATCCGCCTGGACGGTGAGTCGTTCCAGGTCACCATGCGCACGCCCGGCGACGACATCGACCTGGTGCACGGGCTGCTGCACAGCGAGGGCGTCATCGCCTCCGCCGCCGACCTGGTGGGGGCCCGCTACTGCGACGGCGTCGGGCCGGACGGCCAGAACACCTACAACGTCCTCGACGTCGCGCTGGCGCCCACCGCGCTGCCGCCGGCTCCCGAGCAACGGCGCCGGGTCACCACCACCAGCGCCTGCGGGGTCTGCGGCACCACGAGCATCGACCAGGTGGTCAAGCAGACCTGCCACCCGCTGGGGGAGGGGCTGCGGCTGCCGGCGGCGCTCATCTCCGCAGCGCCGGACCGGTTGCGGGAGCAGCAGAAGGCGTTCGACAAGACCGGCGGACTGCACGCGGCCGGCCTGATGAGGACCGACGGCGCCATCATCTGCGCGCGGGAGGACGTCGGCCGGCACAACGCGGTCGACAAGGTGGTGGGCTGGGCGCTCCGCCAGGGCCGGTTGCCGCTGTCCGACCTGGTGCTGGTGGTGTCCGGGCGGGCGTCCTTCGAGCTGACCCAGAAGGCTGTGCTCGCCGGGCTGCCGATGATGGTCGCCGTCTCCGCCCCCAGCTCGCTGGCTGCCGAGCTGGCGACCGAGGCGGGGTTGACCCTGGTCGGCTTCGTGCGCGGCGAGCGGATGAACGTCTACTCCCATCCCGAGCGCGTGCTCACCCCGGCCGTCGTCGGCTGACGTCGCGAGCGGTAGCGTTCGCCCCCCAGGTCCTCGAGCGGAAGGTGTGCCAGATGAGCAAGGGAAGTGACTTCGGTCTGCTGCTGGTCCGGGCCGGCGTGGGTGGGGTCTGCGTCGCGCACGGCGCGCAGAAGCTGTTCGGCTCCTTCGGGGGCTACGGCATCAAGGGCACGGGCGGCTGGTTCGAGTCGGTCGGCTTCGTTCCGGGGGAGCGCAACGCACTCTTCGCAGGCTTGGCGGAGGCCGGGGGCGGCGCCCTCCTCGCGCTGGGCCTGGCCAGCGGGCCGGCGGGAGCCGCCGTGGCGGGCAACATGGTGGTGGCCAGCTCGACCCACACCGGCTTCTTCAACACCGAGGGCGGGTACGAGCTGCCGGCGACGTTCGGGCTGGTCGGCGCCGCGGTGGCGCTCGGTGGTCCCGGCCGGTTCTCCCTCGACGCGCTGACCGGGGACGCGCTGAACAAGCCCTGGATGCGGGCGGTCGCGCTCGCCTCCGCGGGCGCCGCTGCGGTCTACCTGATCAGCGAGCGGGCCAAGGTGCTGGCCGCGCGCGGCGACGACACCGACGCCGAGGAGACCGGCGACCCGCACGCCACCGCCGGCGGCGCCTGAGCCGCAGCCCCGTCCCTGAGCCCGCCCGTCAGGGGCTCAGGGACCGGCCCGGTCCAGCGGAGCGGGCCCGGAGGCCGCCAGGTCAGTGCCCGTGGCGGATCTGCGAGCCGTAGACCGCCGCCTGCGTCCGGCGCTGCATGCCCAGCTTGGTGAGCAGGATGGAGACGTAGTTCTTCACCGTCTTCTCGGCCAGGAACAACGCCTCGCCGATCTGCCGGTTCGTGCACCCGTCGGTGATCAGGTCGAGGATCTCCCGCTCGCGCGGCGTCAGCTGGTCCAGCTTCGAGGACGCCTGGACGGGGTTGCGCAGCCGGTCGAGCAGCTTCTGGGTCACCGCGGGGTCGATCAGCGAGTGCCCGGCCGCGACCTGCCGGATCCCGGCCACCAGGTTGGAGCCGCCGACCTCCTTCAGCAGGTAGCCCGACGCCCCGGCCATGATCGCGGAGAACAGGGCCTCGTCGTCGTCGAACGAGGTGAGGATGACGCAGCGGATGTCGGGGTGGCTCGAGCGCACGTCGCGGCAGACGTCGATGCCGCTGCCGTCCGGCAGCCGGCCGTCGAGCAGGGCCACGTCGGGGCGGGCGCCGCCGATGCGGCGCCGGGCCTCGGCCGCCGTGCCGGCCTCGCCGACCACGGTGATGTCGGGCTCGGACTTCAGCAGGTCCACCAGCCCGCGTCGGACCAGCTCGTGGTCGTCCATCAAGAAGACGCGGATGGTCGCGGTGCCGGGGTCGGCCGGCGGGACGGTCATCGTCGGGGAGCTGCTCATAGCGGTCGGGGCCACCTTCGGATCGGGTTGGTCGATGTCCAGCAGTCCCCCGGAGTGCTGGCCCCATCCTAGGCGTGATCCGGGAGCGCCACCACGGTCCGGACCGCGGGGGTGGGATCGTTGCTGAACCGCGGTCCCGGCCGCCGTCGCGGGATCTAGACTCGACTCCGTGCCCACCACCGATCTGGCGATGCCCCGCGTGCGTCCCGCCGCCGACGCGTCGCCCACGCCCGGTCCGGGCTCGGGTGCTCTCCGCGACCGCTACGGCCGGGTGGCCACCGACCTGCGGATCTCGCTGACCGACCGCTGCAACCTGCGCTGCACCTACTGCATGCCGGCCGAGGGCCTGGACTGGATGCCGCACGACGAGGTCCTCGAGGACGCCGAGGTGGTCCGGCTGGCGCGGATCGGCGTCGAGCGGCTGGGCATCACCACCCTCCGGCTGACCGGTGGGGAGCCGCTGCTGCGTCGCGACCTGGAGCAGCTGGTCGCCGGGCTCGCCGCGCTGGCGCCGCGACCGGTCATCGCGCTCACCACCAACGGGATCGGGCTGGCGCGCCGGGCGGAAGCGCTGGCCGCGGCCGGCCTGGACCGGATCAACGTCTCGCTGGACACCCTGCAGGCCGACACCTTCGCCAGCCTCACCCGGCGCCGCCGGTTGGACGACGTGCTGGCCGGGGTGCGGGCAGCACGGCAGGCCGGGCTGGACCCGGTCAAGATCAACACCGTCCTGATGCGGGGGGTGAACGACCACGAGGCGGTCCCGCTGCTGCGCTGGGCGATGGACGAGGGCGTCCAGCTCCGCTTCATCGAGCAGATGCCGCTGGACGCCCAGCACGCGTGGGACCGGCAGACCATGATCACCGCGGCCGAGATCCGCTCCCGGATCGAGCCGCACCTGCCCCTGGTGGAGGACCCGGCCGACGCGCTGGCCCGCGGCAGCGCGCCCGCAGAGCTGTTCCGCGTCGCGGGCACCGAGCACACCGTCGGCATCATCGCCGCGGTCTCCAAGCCGTTCTGCGGCGCCTGCGACCGGGTCCGGTTGACCGCCGACGGGCAGATCCGCACCTGTCTGTTCTCCCGCACCGAGTCCGATCTGCGCGGGGCGCTGCGGGCCGGCGCGACCGACGCCGAGATCGCCGACCGCTGGCTCGTGGCGGTGGCCGGCAAGCAGGCCGGACACGGCATCGACGACCCGACGTTCCTGCAGCCCGACCGGCCCATGTCGGCCATCGGCGGCTGACCGGCGAGCGCTCAGCTGCCGTCGGCCGGCAGGGGCGCGACGTCGCGGAGGAACCCGCGGGAGGCGAGGAAGCTGCGCAGCTGCTCGCGGTGCTCCGCACAGGCCAGCCAGTGCTTGCGCCGGTCCGGGGTGTGGATCTTCGGGTTGTTCCACTGCAGGTCGAAGGCTGCCTGCTGCCGGCAGCCCTTCGCCGAGCAGACCATCCCGTCCGGCCCGGACGGCAGCGGGTCGACGCCGCGCAGCACCGATCCCGGCTCTGCTCCCTGGTCAGCCACCACGACCCTCCCGCTCGTCCCTGTCGTCCTCGACCGACCCCTCCAGCACCTCGTCGCTGCCCGGTCTGGCCTGCGCCCCTGAGCTCAGCTGCCGCGCGTCCTCGGGGGCGCCGCGCTCGACCCGGCTCGCCCGCGTGCGCTGGTCGGACTGGTTCGCCAGCACGACGGCGACGTAGGGCAGGAAGACGGCACAGCCGAACAGCGCCCACCGCGGCCAGCCCTCGACGACGATCATGCTGAGGAAGCACGCCGTCCGGAAGGCCATGGTGATCGTGTAGCGCCGCACACGGCGCGACATCTCCTCGCTCGTCGCCGACCGGGCGTCGGTGATGACGGCCGTCGCCGCCACCGGACGGCTGCCGTGCACGGGGTCGGCCACCGCGCCAGCGTACGCCTGGTGGCCCACGCCCCTCGGAGCCTCGCTACCGTGAGGCCGTGACCTCTCCCGCCAGCCCCGCAGCGCCACCCCCGACCCCCCGCACGGTGCTCGTCACCGGCGGCAGCAAGGGGATCGGCCGCGCCATCGCCGAACGGATGGCGGCGTCGGGCCACCGGGTGGCGGCCACCTACCGCAGCGGGGGGGTTCCCGACGGGGTGCTCGGCGTGCAGGCCGACGTCACCGTCCCCGAGCAGGTGGAGGCGGCCTTCGCCGAGGTCGAGGCCGCGCTGGGCCCGGTGGAGGTGCTGGTGGCCAACGCCGGGATCACCCGGGACACCCTGCTGATGCGGATGTCGGACGAGGACTGGGACGCCGTGCTCGCCACCAACCTGACCGGCGCCTTCCGCCTCGCGCGGCGGGCCGCCCGGCCGATGATCCGGGCCCGCTTCGGCCGGATGGTCTTCATCTCCTCCGTCGTCGGGCAGCTGGGCTCGGCCGGCCAGGTCAACTACGCCGCCTCGAAGGCGGGGCTGGTCGGGCTGGCGCGCTCGCTGGCTCGCGAGCTGGGCTCGCGCGGGATCACGGCCAACGTGCTGGCCCCGGGCTTCATCGAGACCGACATGACCGCCGAGCTGGGGGAGGAGACGGTGTCGAAGTACGCGGCGCAGATCCCGCTCGGGCGCCTCGGGGCGGTGGACGACGTGGCAGGAGCGGTCGAGTTCCTGGCCTCCGACCTCGCCGGCTACATCACCGGCGCGCTGCTCCCGGTCGACGGCGGTCTGGGCATGGGACACTGACGGACCCCGTCCCGGGGTCGCGGCACACATCGGAGAGCAGGAGCAGCAGCAGGTGGGAATCCTCGAAGGCAAGAACATCCTGGTGGCCGGGGTCACCCTGGACACCTCGATCGGCTTCCACGTCGCGCGGATCGCGCAGGCCGAGGGCGCCACGGTGGTCGTGTCCAACTTCGGCCGGGCGATGAGCCTCACCGGACGCGTGATCAAGAAGCTCGACCCGGTGCCGCCGCTGCTCGAGGTCGACGTCACGAACACCGAGCACCTGGACGGCCTGGCCGGCGCCCTGGGCGAGCACGTGGACCGGCTGGACGGACTCGTCCACTCCCTCGCCTTCGCCAACCCCGAGACCGCGCTGGGCGGCAAGTTCCTCTCCACCCCGTGGCCGGACGTGGCCACCGCGCTGCAGGTGTCGGCGTACTCGCTGGCCTCCCTCACCATGGCCTGCAAGCCGCTGCTGGCGCCGTCGGCCTCGGTGGTCGGGATGACCTTCGACGCCCAGGTCTCCTGGCCGGTCTACGACTGGATGGGCGTGTCCAAGTCCGCCCTGGAGAGCACCAGCCGCTACCTGGCCCGCTACCTGGGACCCGAGGGCGTCCGGGTGAACCTGGTCGCGGCCGGGCCCTTGGAGACGCTGGCCAAGCGGGCGATCGGTGGAGCCGACACGTTCAACGAGGTGTGGGGCCAGCGGGCTCCGCTGGGCTGGGACCCCAAGGACATGGAGCCGACGGCCCGCGCCGTCGTCGCCCTGCTCAGCGACTGGTTCCCCAAGACCACCGGCGAGATGGTGCACGTCGACGGCGGCCTGCACTCCACCGGCGCCTGACCCACGACAGACGAGCGCCCCCGGGCTCGGCCGGCGGCCGAGCCCGGGGGCGCTGCGGCGCTCACTGGGCGGTCGGGGAGTCCTGACCGCCGAGGTCGTCGCCGTCCTGAGCGCCCGCGGCGTCGCCGTCGAGCTCGGCCTCGGGGTCCGACTTCTCGTCCAGCACGTCGTCGAGGGCCTCCCGCACGGCCTGCCGGGTGGCCAGCCGGACGGAGGCGGCCCGCTGCAGGTCGGCGTTGTCGGCTTCGGCCAGCCGCTGGCGCTCGGTGCGCTCGGCCTTGAGGGCCTCGTCGCGGGCGAATCGGATGCGCTCGAAGATGTCCATGGGGTGATCCTCTCGTGACCCCCGCAGCGGGCCGGGGGCGGGGCGGTGGGTTTGACCAGGTCCACGCGTGGATACCTGCTCCTGACCAGTACGGTTCCGCTCGGCCCGGGTGACCAGATTCAACCCCGGTGGGTGGTTTACGCTGTACACGGCCGCGCTCGCGAGCGCGGACGGCGACGTCCAACTCCCAGGAAAGCTGACGATGACACCACCCAGCCAGACCTCCACCGACGCCCGCGGGGTGCCCGGCGGGACGGCCGAGAAGCCCACCCAGGTCCCGGCCAAGGGCTGGCTCCAGATCGCCAAGCGCGGCTGGGCCGAGGCCAAGGCTGACAACGTGCCGCTGCTCGCGGCCGGCATGGCCTACTACGCCTTCTTGGCGATCTTCCCCGCGCTCATCGCGGCCGTGCTGATCTACGGACTGGTGGCTGATCCCGCCCAGATCGCCGAGCAGGTCAACAACCTCGGCTCGGCCCTGCCGGCCGAGATCCGGCAGACGATCACCGACCAGATCACGGTGGCCGAGAGTCGCGGCGCCGGCTGGGGTGCCGTGGTCGCCGTGCTGCTCGCGCTGTTCAGCGCCTCCGGCGGCGTCGGCAACATGATGACGGCCATCAACACCGCCTACGACGAGGAGGAGACCCGCGGCTTCGTGAAGAAGCGGGCCATCGCCCTCGCCCTGACGCTGGGCGCGATCGTCTTCCTGCTCGTCGTGGTCGCCCTCGTCGCGGTGCTGCCCGGTGTGCTCCAGGTCCTCGGGACCAGCACGCTGGTCAACCTCGGCATCCAGGTGGTGCGCTGGCTGCTGATCGTGGTGGTCATCTCCGTCGCGCTGGCCGTGCTCTACCGCGTGGCGCCCGACCGCGACGCCCCGAAGATGCGCTGGACGTCGGTGGGTGCCGGGATCGCCACCGTCCTCTGGATCCTCGCCTCGGTCGGGCTCTCGCTCTACGTGTCGAACTTCAGCAACTACGCCGCGACCTACGGCGCCCTGGCCGGCATCGTGATCTTGCTGCTGTGGCTGTTCATCACGTCCTACGCGATCCTGCTCGGCGCCGAGATCAACGCCGAGTCCGAGCAGCAGACCATCGCCGACACCACCAAGGGCGACCCGGAGCCGCTGGGGGAGCGCAACGCCGTCAAGGCCGACAGCCCGCCTGCCTGACCCGCCGACGACCGTTGGGCCAGCCCGCTGGCCGTCCCGCCACCCCCGAGCACCAGGAGCACACCATGTCCACCCCCTTGCCCGACGCTGCCCCGACCGGCGCCGGCGCCACCGCCCTCGGCGGAGCCTCCGGCTCCGTCGCGCCGGCCGGTGTCACCGGCCCGGACGACCGCTCGGTCGGTGAGCTCGTCGGCTCGCTGTCCGCCGACCTCAGCCGGCTGGTCCGCGACGAGATGCGGCTGGCCCAGGCCGAGGTCACCGACAAGGCGAAGAAGGCCGGCGTGGGCGTCGGCGCGTTCGGCGCCGCCGGCGTGCTCGCGCTGTACGCCGTCGGCGTGCTGCTGGCCGCTGCCGTCCTCGGCCTGGCCACCGCGCTGCCGGCCTGGCTGTCCGCGCTGATCGTCGGCGTCGTCGTCCTGGTGGTCGCGGCCGTCGCCGCGCTGGTCGGCAAGAAGAAGGTCCAGGAGGCCGCGCCGCCGGTGCCCAGCCGGGCCGTGGAGAGCGTGAAGGCCGACGTGCAGGAGATCAAGGAGAGCGTGAAGCGATGAGCGGCACCCCAGCAGGTCCCGGTCCGGACGCCACCCCCGAGGAGATCGAGGCCGACATCGCCGCGACCCGGGCCCGGCTCGCCGGCAACGTCGACGCCCTCGCCGACAAGGTGGACGTCAAGGCGCGGGCCCAGGACAAGGTCGAGGACGTCAAGGTCGCCGCTCAGGCGCGGGCCGAGGAGGGCAAGGAGAAGGTCCTCGCCGGCTCCCGCCAGGTGAGCGACCGGTACCAGGGCCTGCCCAAGCCCGCCCAGATCGCCATCGCGGTCGCCCCGGTGGTGCTGATGGTCGTCCTGGTCATCCGTAAGATCCGTTCCTGACCCACCCTGCCGAGCATCGGAGCACCCTGATGTCCAACAAGACCGCCATGCTCGCCTACCGACCGGTGGGGCTGCTCGCCAGCCTCGCCGCCGGCTCCGTCGCCAGCGCGCTCTTCAAGCAGATCTGGAAGCGGGTCGCGCACGAGGACGACGCGCCTGACGCCCTGCAGTCGGAGTACACCTTCGGCAAGGTGCTGCTGGCTGCGGCCATCCAGGGCGCGATCTTCGCCGTCGTCAAAGCCGCCATCGACCGTGGCGGAGCGCGCGGCTTCGAGAAGCTGACGGGGTCCTGGCCCGGCAACTAGCGGCAGCGCCACACCCCGCGCGGCTGCTCCAGCCAGCTGCCGGGCGCCCCCCGGCCTCGGCACGTCCCCCACTTCACACCCCGAGCGAGGACCTCGCGCCCTCTGCACGGGGTGTGATGTGCGTCCAGCGGGTGTGACCTGGGGGAGCCTGCTCCCCCCGGGTCCGGCCCGGTCCCGCCAGCCGGGCTCGGTCAGCGCTGCATCCAGCTGGCTGCGGCGCAGAGCGCATCGGCCGCCGCGCTCCGCAGCCGTCGCAGCTCGCGGGCCCGGACCTCGGCCTCGTGGACGCTGATCGCGCCACCGTCGTCGGCCAGGGCGGTGTCGCAGGCCACCAGCAGCCGGGCTGCCCGGTCGGCGGCGACCCGCTGCCGCGGGCTGTAGCCCGGGGCCAGCACCGCGCCCCCGTCCTCGGGTCGGCTGCCGCCGGCCACCCCCAGCCGGCTCAGCGTCTCCGCCGCTCGAAGCACGGTCTCGCCCAGCGCCCGCTCGGCGTCGTAGGAGCTGGGGGCGGCGAAGGGCCGCTCGGCCCGGTGCGCGCGCCACTGCACGCCGCGACCCACGGCGTGCGGGACCAGGGCCAGGCCGCCGCTCGCCGCGACCACGGCCTCACCGACCTCCACCGCGGCCAGGTTGAGCGTGGCGGGTCCACGCAGCGGGGCCAGCGCACCGGGCACGGGCAGGGCCAGGAGCCACATCTCCGGCTCGTGGGCAGCGATCCGCGGCAGGGCCGCCGCCAGCGGGGTGGCGGCCAGCGGGTCCAGATCCAGCAGGTCCTCGGGGTCCACGACGTGGTGCGCCACGTCACCGGCCACCACGGCCGCGGCGGCCTCGGCGACGCCCACCTGGAAGCGGAGGACGGCGTTGAGGTGCGCCGTCAGCCGGAGCGACGGGAGCGACTGCACCGCACCACCGTACGTGCGGCCCCTCCCGGTGCTGGGGGCGGACGGTCGGCGGTCGCAGCGGCGGCGTTCGCTAGGTTGGTGCGCATGTCAGCAGTCGTGGACCTCGCCGGCGTCTCCATCGTCCGCGGGGGCGCGACACTGCTGGACGACGTCGACTGGACCGTCGACGAGAGCGACCGCTGGGTGGTGATCGGCCCCAACGGCGCCGGCAAGACGACCCTGCTGCAGGTCCTCGCGGCCCAGATCCACCCCTCCAGCGGTGTGGCCGGCCTGCTCGGAGAGGTGCTGGGCACCGTCGACGTCTTCGAGCTCCGACCGCGGATCGGCCTGACCTCGGCCGCGCTGGCCGACCGGGTGCCGCGGGGCGAGCGGGTGCACGACGTCGTCGTGTCCGCCTCCTACGCCGTGGTCGGGCGCTGGCGCGAGGAGTACGACGCCCTGGACCACGAGCGGGCCGACGAGCTGCTCGCCTCGCTGCGCATCGACCACCTCGCCGACCGCACCTTCGGGACCCTCAGCGAGGGCGAGCGGAAGCGGGTGCAGATCGCCCGCGCGCTGATGACCGACCCCGAGCTGCTGCTGCTGGACGAGCCGGCCGCCGGGCTCGACCTGTCGGGCCGGGAGTCGCTGGTCCGGACGCTGAGCGAGCTGGCCCTGGACCTGCACACTCCCGCGTCGGTGCTGGTCACCCACCACGTGGAGGAGATCCCGGCCGGGATCACCCACGCCCTGCTGCTCAAGGCCGGCCGGGTGGTCGCCGCCGGTCCGCTGCGGGAGACGCTCACCGCGGAGAACCTGACGGCGACCTTCGACCTGCCGCTCGCGCTCGCCGAGGCCGACGGACGCTGGGCCGCCCGTGCCGTCTGAGACACCGCCCGCCGCGGTCGGCTCCGGGTCACGATTTTCGGCGTCTGGCAACATGGGGGCAGGCCCACCACCGCCGGTCGCCCCGGCCGCGGGGAGCGCGCCGTGGAGGTGAACTTGACCGACTGGCTGGGTGACCACGCCTGGGCGATCTGGGTGAGCCTGGCGTTCCTGCTCGCTGTCGCCGAGATCGTCTCCCTCGACCTCGTCCTGATCATGCTCGCGGTCGGCGCGCTGGCCGGCGCCGGGGTGGCGCTCGTCGCGCCCGACCTGTGGTGGCTGCAGATCCTGGTGGCGTCCGGCGTCAGCGTCGGGATGCTCGCGCTGCTGCGCCCCACCCTGATCGAGCGCGTGCGGAGCATGCCCGGCTACCGATCGTCGACGGCGAAGATGGTGGGCAGCTCCGGCGTCGCCGTGTCCCAGATCGACCGGGTGGGCGGGGAGATCAAGGTCGACGGGCAGAGCTGGTCGGCCCGGCCCTACGCCTCCGACCTGGTGATCGACGCCGGCACCGAGGTGGAGGTCTACGAGATCGACGGGGCCATCGCCGTCGTCTACCCCAAGTACGACGCCCTGCCCTGACGGCTGGGCAGACTGGACCCCCGGCCAGCAGCCGGGCTAGGAGGAGTGACCTGTGGACCCCACGACCCTGATCGTCAGCCTCGTCATCGCGCTGGCGGCGATCTTCATCCTCGCGAACTCGATCAAGATCATCCGCCAGCAGCGGGTCGGCGTGGTCGAGCGGCTCGGCAAGTTCAACCGGACCCTGGAGTCCGGGCCGCACCTGCTGGTGCCGGTCCTGGACAAGGTGCGGATCAACCTGGACATGCGCGAGACGGTCGTCCCGTTCCCGCCGCAGGGCGTGATCACCGAGGACAACCTGATGGTGAGCATCGACTCGGTCATCTACTTCCAGGTGATCGACCCGGTCCGCGCGGCCTACGAGGCGCAGGACTACATCAAGGCCATCGAGCAGCTCACCATGACCACGCTGCGCAACATCATCGGCGGCCTGGACCTCGAGCAGACCCTGACCAGCCGCGAGGAGATCAACCAGAAGCTCCGGCTGGTGCTGGACGAGGCGACCGGCAAGTGGGGGATCAAGGTCAACCGCGTCGAGCTGCGCGCCATCGAGCCGCCCGCCACCATCCGCGACGCCATGGAGAAGGGCGCCCGCGCCGAGCGCGACAAGCGCGCCTCCATCCTGATCGCCGAGGGCCAGCGGCAGTCCCAGATCCTCGCCGCCGGTGGTGAGAAGGAGTCCGCGATCCTGCGGGCCCAGGGTGACCGGGAGGCCGCGGTGCTCCGCGCCCAGGCGGACCGTCAGGCCCAGATGCTGCGGGCCGAGGGCGAGGCGCAGGCCATCAGCACGGTGTTCGGGGCCATCCACGCGGGCGAACCCGACCAGGCGCTGCTGGCCTACCAGTACATGCAGATGCTGCCGAACCTGGCCAAGGGCGACGCCAACAAGGTGTGGATCGTGCCGAGCGAGCTGAACGACGCCCTTAAGGGGCTGGGCAGCGCCGTCGGCGAGATCACCTCCGGCATCCCGGCCAGCGCCAAGGGTGACTTCAGCGCGCCGCCGAAGATCGACGTGCAGGCCGAGATCAGCAAGCAGAACGCGGCCGAGGCCGCGGCTTCGGAGCGCACCATGCAGGAGGCGATCGCCGCCGCCCGGCAGCTGGAGAAGGGCACGCCCTCGTCGTCGTCGTCGAAGCCTGCCGCGCTGTCCACCGCCCCGGAGGCCATCGAGGCGGCCACCAGCGGGTTCGAGCGGCCCGCCACCGCGAACGGCAGCACCGAGGTCCAGCCGGAGCCCGAGACCCGCTAGGTGGAGTGGTGGCAGCTGCTGCTCGTCGCCGTGGTCGGGGCGGCAGCGGGTCTGATCAACACCGTCGTGGGCAGTGGCACGCTGATCACCTTCCCCACCCTGCTGGCCCTGGGGATGCCTCCGGTGCTGGCGAACGTCTCGAACTGCATCGGCCTGGCGCCGGGCTCGTTCGCCGGGGCGCTGGCCGGTCGCACCGAACTGGTCGGCCAGCGGGCGCGGGTGCTGCGCTACGGGCTGGCGTCACTCCTGGGCGCGGTGGTCGGAGCCCTGCTGCTGCTCCGGCTGCCGTCGGCGGCGTTCGACGCCATCGTGCCCGCCCTGATCGGTGTCGGCGTGCTGCTGGTGGTCATCGGACCCACGCTGTCGCGCCGGGTCGCGGCCTCCCGCGAGCGGCGCGGGCAGCAGGCTGAGGGACCGGGGCCGGCCTGGCTGTGGCCGGTCGTCGTGGTCACCGGGGCCTACGGGGGGTACTTCGGCGCGGCCCAGGGCGTCCTGGTGATCGCGGTGATGGGCGTGGCGCTCACCGAGACCCTGGCGCGGATCAACGCCCTCAAGAACGTCTTGACGGGGATCGCGAACGGCGTGGCCGGGGTCGTCTTCGTGCTCATCTCCGAGGTCGACTGGGCGGTGGTGGCGCTGCTGGCCGTCGGCTCCGTGCTCGGCGCACAGGTGGGGGCCCGCGTCGGCCGACGGCTCCCCCCGAAGGTCTACCGGGTGGTCATCGTCGCGGTCGGCCTCGCGGCGATCGTCAACCTGCTGCGCTGACGGCGAGCGCGAGCACCTCGGCGCCGGGCAGCCGCGCCAGGTCCTCGCCCCGGACCGCCAGTTTGCCGGCCCGGGTGCCGCTGCCCACCACGACCCAGCCGGCGTCCACGACCTGCCGGTCGACCAGCAGCGGCCAGTCGCCCGGGAGCCCGACCGGGGTGATCCCCCCGTGTTCCATGCCCGTCTGCTCGACGGCTTCCGCCATCGGGGCGAAGGAGATCTTGCGGACGTCGAGGTGCCGACGGACCGTCTTGTTCACGTCCGCTCGGTCGGTGGCCAGCACCAGGCACGCGGCCAGGGTCGTGGTGTCCGCCCGCCGACCCGCGACCACGACGCAGTTGGCCGATGCCTCGAGCGGGACGGCATAGGTGGCGCAGAACGCGGCGGTGTCAGCCAGGTCGGGGTTGATCGGCGCGACGAACCAGCCCGCTCCTGCCGCGCCGAGCGCGCTGGCCACCGGGGCCGCGAGGAGGTCAGGCCGGTCCAGGGCCGGTTGCCAGTCGAGGGTGCCGAGCGCGGGTCCGTCCACCGGGCCAGCCTAGGCAGCGCCCGTACCGGGAGCAGCCCCGGCCAGCCCGGAGAGTTCCCGGAGAGCGGCTGCCTGCCGTGTCGGTCGGAGCGCCCGCACCGCGCCGCGTCCGCGCTGTCAGCGGTCCTGCGGGGTCTGGCCCCGGAAGCCAGCCGGGGCCGCCGGCTCGTCGACGTGGACGCTCGAGGGACAGAGGTGCCGGTGGGTCATCATGGAGCGGTGGACACCCACGGCGGGCAGGCGGCCCCCTACCTCACGGGTCTGCGGCTGGCCGGCCGGCGGGTCGTGGTGGTCGGCGGCGGCGCGGTGGCCACCCGCCGGCTGCCCCGCCTGCTCGAGGCCGGGGCCCGGGTGGAGGTCGTCGCCCCCTGGGTGACGCCGGCGATCGCCCGGGCCGCGGCGGCTGGCGAGCTCACCTGGCAGCGACGGCGGTACGCCCCCGGCGACCTGCACGGCTGCTGGTACGTGCTGGCCGCGGCCGACGACCCGCAGGCGAACCGCGCGGTGTCCGCCGAGGCCGAGGAGCTGCGGATCTTCTGCGTCCGCGCCGACCAGGCCGGGGAGGCCACGGCGTGGACCCCGGCGACCGGGGAGGTCGACGGCGTGCAGGTAGCTGTGCTGGCGGGACGTCGACCTCGCGAGGCCGCCCGCGTCCGCGACCTGCTGGTCGGCGTGCTGGCCCGGCTGCGACGCCGGGTCGCCTGACGTGCCGCTCGTCCCCGTCGAGCGGGCCGACGACGACCGGCTCGCCGACTACGTCCGGCTGCGCGAGACGTCGCTGCGTCGCTCACTGGAGTCCGAGCAGGGGCTGTTCATCGCCGAGGGCGAGAAGGTGATCCGGCGGGCGGTGGAGGCCGGCTACCGGCCCCGCTCCTTCCTGCTGGCGCCGCGGTGGCTGGCGGGCCTGCAGGACGTGCTGGACCGCTGGCCGGACGTGCCCGTGCACGTGGTCAGCGAGCAGCTCGCCGAGGAGGTGACCGGCTTCCACGTCCACCGTGGTGCGCTGGCCTCCCTGCACCGCGAGCAGCGGCACGAGGTGGCGGACCTGCTGCGGGCCGAGCGGCTGCTCGTCTGCGAGGACGTCGTCGACCACACCAACGTGGGGGCGCTGCTGCGCAACGCCGCCGGGCTGGGCTGGGACGGTGTCCTGCTCTCACCGCGGGCGGCGGACCCGCTCTACCGCCGGGCGATCAAGGTGAGCATGGGTGCGGTGTTCTCGCTGCCCTGGGCCCGGCTGCCGGACTGGCACGCCGCTCCCGCCCAGCTGGCGGAGGCCGGCTTCACCACCGTGGCCCTGACGCTGGCCCAGGATGCCGTCGACCTCTCGGTGGTGGCGGCGGAGCTCGCCCGCACGCCGCGGAAGGTCGCGGTGCTGGTGGGCACCGAGGGGGCCGGGCTGTCAGAGCGCTGGAGCAGCCAGGCCACCACCCGGGTCACCATCCCGATGGCCGCCGGGATCGACTCGCTGAACGTCGCCGCCGCGGCGGCCATCGCCTGCTACGTGCTGGGGCAGGGCCCCCGTCAGTCGTCGTCCTCGTCGGGGACCCGCGGGGACACCGGCCAGTCGTCGGGGTAGTCCTCGGCCCGGTCCTCGTGCAGCCGGTACAGCTTCTTCCGGGCCCGGCCGGAGAGCCGGTCGCCGAAGACGGTGCCGTTCAGGTGGTCGGTCTCGTGCTGCAGGCAGCGGGCCAGCAGCCCGGTGCCGACGACCTCGACCGGGTTGCCCTCGACGTCCTGGCCGCGGCAGACCGCGTGGTCGGGTCGGGCCAGCTCGATGTAGGCCCCCGGCAGGGAGAGGCAGCCCTCGTCCGCCGCCTCGAGCTGGCGGTCCTTGCCCTCCGGCAGGTCGACGACGGGGTTGCAGATGACACCGGAGTGCCGGACGTGGTCGTCGTCGGGGCAGTCGAACACGAACACCGCCAGGTCGACCCCCACCTGGGTGGCGGCCAGCCCGACGCCCTCCGCGGCGTACATGGTGGCGAACATGTCGGCCACCAGGCTCTGCAGGCGGTCGTCGAAGTCGGTCACCGGCCGGGTGCGCGCGTGCATGACGGGCTCACCCCACCGGGCGATCGGCAGCACGGTGCCGCCGGTCGTCACGTCGGTTGTGGTCACCGCCCCAGGTTATCGCCCGGCCGACGGTGGCAGCAGGACGCAGGCGGGTGCCGAGCTGGGCATCGACAGGACCGGCGCGGCGCCGTGGTCGGTGGCCCGGGGCAGCACGGTGACCACGTCGTCGGTCTGGTTGGCCACCCACAGCAGCGTGTCGGTGACGACGAGGTCCCGCGGCCAGCGCCCACCTCCGGCCCGCTCGTCGAGCAGCCGGAGGGTGCCGGCCTCGGCGTCCAGCGCGAATGTCGCGACGGTGCCGGGACCCCGGTTGGCCACCAGGAGGGTGTCCCCGTCGGCCCGCAGCGCGGACGGGTAGAGCTCGCCGCCGTCGGTGCTGGACGTGCAGGGCACCCGGTCGAGCTCCGTCCACCCACCGTCGGAGGCCCGGCGCCCCAGCCAGAGCTCACCGCTGAGCTCGGTGGCGACGACCAGGTGGTCCGCCACCACCACGAGGTGGCGCGGGCCCGAGCCCGCGGGCAGCCGCACCGCCGGGCCGGCTTCGTCCAGGGTCCCGTCGTCGTCCAGCCGGAGCCGGTGGACGCGGTCGGTGCCGAGGTCGGCAACCAGGAGCTCGGCGCCGTCGACCACGACCTGGTGGGCGTGCGGGGCCTCCTGCCGCCCGGGGTCCGGCCCCGAGCCCTCGAACCGCCAGAAGCCCGAGCGCTCACCGAGTCGACCCCCGGGCCCCACCGGCACACTGCAGACGGTGCCCGAGCCGTAGTCGGTGACCAGCACGTGCCGGCTGTCGGCAGCGAGCGCGACGTGGCAGCTGCCGCTGCCCCCCGTCGGCACGGTGGAGATCAGGGTGAGGGCGCCGTCCCCACCCAGCCGGACGCTGCTGACCTGGCCAGGGTCGGACTCCCCGGCGACGAAGAGCCACGGCTCGGCCGGGTGCGCGACCAGGTAGGTCGGGTTGCTCAGCGACAGCGTGTCGACGACCTCGAGCCCGGAGCCGTCCGGCCGGGCCCGCCACGACGTCAGTCCGCCCGTCCCCGTCCCGTCGGAGGTGTAGCCGCCGATGACCACCTGACCGGGGAGCGTGGTCCCCTTCGTGGGCTGCATCCGCCCTGGATACCACAGCGCTCCCCACCGGGACGGCACGCGGTCCCGACCCAGCCGTCGGAGTGGCAGATCGCCGTGACCAGGCACCGGGGTGAGGCTGAGACGTGACCACCACCGGGGACGCTGCCCGCCCGGCCGAGGAGCCCCTGCCCCCGGCCCTCGCCGCGCTGGTGGAGGACTACGCCCGGCACCTGCGGCTGCAGCGGGAGCTGTCACCGCACACCGTCCGCGCCTACGTCGGCGACGTCAGCGGGCTGCTGCGCCACCTCCAGCGCCTGGGCGTCCCCGCGCTGGACGTCGTGACCATCCGGGCGCTGCGCAGCTGGTTGGCCCACGAGCAGACCCGCGGCCAGGCCCGGTCGACCCTGCAGCGCCGTTCGGCTGCGGTGCGGGTGTTCTTCACCTGGGCGCACACCACCGGCCGGGTCGCCACCAACCCGGCGGCCGCTCTGCGCTCCCCCCGCAAGGAGCGTCCGCTGCCCCCGCACCTGGCCCAGGCCGAGGCCGTTGCCATGCTCGACGCCGCCCAGCCCCGCCCGGACCTGACGGGGGAGGTGAGGCACCCGGGGACGCACGAGCAACCGCAGGAGACCGGGCCAGCACCTGACCCGGCCGTCGCCCTGCGCGACCTCGCGCTGCTGGAGGTGCTGTACGCGACCGGGGTCCGCGTCTCCGAGCTCTGCGGCCTGGACCTGCCCGACGTGGACACCGATCGCCGGCTGGTCCGCGTCGTCGGCAAGGGCGACAAGGAGCGGTCGGTCCCGGTCGGGGTGCCGGCGCTGCGGGCCGTCGAGCGCTACCTCGCCGAGGGACGACCAGCCCTGGCCACCCCCGCGTCCGGTCCGGCCGTGTTCCTGGGGGAGCGGGGAGGTCGGGTGGATCCCCGGGTGGTGCGGCGGGTGGTGCACGCCGCGCTCGGCCGGGTGGACGGCGCCCCGGACCTCGGCCCGCACGGGCTGCGGCACGCGATGGCCACCCACCTGCTGGAAGGGGGAGCGGACCTGCGCAGCGTGCAGGAGATGCTCGGCCACGCCTCCCTGGCCACCACGCAGATCTACACCCACGTCACCGACGAGCGGCTGCGCGAGGCCTTCGCCCGGGCGCACCCCCGCGCCTGAGGCGGACACCGGCTCCGCGGTCACAGCGTGAACCACCGGCTCGGGTCGGCCAGCTGGCCGTCCAACCACACCTGCAGGTGCAGGTGGCAGCCCGTCGAGTGCCCGGTGGTGCCCACGCTGCCGAGGAGCTGGCCCCGTGCCACCCGGTCACCGGGCCGCACGACGTAGCCCGAGGCGTGGCCGTAGCCGGTCCGCACCGCCACGCCGTCCACCCGACCGTGCTCCAGCAGCAACCGGAGCCCGTACCCCCCGGCCGGACCGGCGGCGACCACCCGACCGGCGGCGGGTGCCCGGATCGGTGTGCCGCAGGCGGCACCGAGATCGGTGCCGTCGTGCAGCTTCCACACGCCGAGCACCGGGTGCAGCCGCACGCCGAAGGGTGAGGTGACACCCCCGGCGGCCGGGCGGGCGAACCCGTGCCGCCCGCCGGGAGCGGCCACCCAGCCCGCCCCCAGCCCGGCCGTCGCGAGCTCGGCCAGCCGCGCCAGCTCGGCCGCCGCCCCGGCGACGGCCGCCCGGCGGTCGGCGGGCACCAGCGCCACCCCGCCTCCGGAGCGCAGGGTGCGCAGCGGGTCGAGGTAGTCCTGACCGCTCCGCAGACCCCAGTGCAGGCACGCTTCGCGGCAGTGCGAGCCCCGGGTGAGCACGCCGAGCGGATCGCCCCGGCCCACCAGGTCGCCGGCCGCCACCTGGGCAGCCACCGGCTCGTAGGTGGTGCGCAGTCCGCCGGTGTCCACGCTGACCACCCCGCGGCCGGCGACCAGGCCGGCGAACGCCACCCGTCCGGGGAGCGCAGCCAGCACCGGCGCGCCGACCCGACCGGCCAGGTCGACCCCGCGGTGGCCCGGGCCGTACCGGTGCGCCGGCGCCTCGAAGGGTCGGACCACCCGCGGCGCACCGGCCAGCGGCCATCCGCCGCCCGGCACCGCCGGGTCGTGCGGAGCGGCCACCGCGGGCTGGGGCCGGACCAGCAGCGCGACCAGCACCAGCAACCAGGCCGCGACCAGAGCGGCCCGGCCGGTGCGGGGAGTTCCTCCGGGATCTGCCATGACGCCACCCTCGGCACGACCGACCGGTCCCGGTCGTGCCCGGCCCTCCCTGGGGACGGCCCCGCGGCCCCGGTCAGCCCTGTGGACGGCCCTCGGGCCGAGCTGGTTGCGCCACCCTCAGAGCGGCCTCGGCTGCTCGGTCCAGGTGGGCCCGGGGGTGTGCGGGCCGTCCTCGTCCCAGAGCAGCGGGTCGATGCACAGGCAGCGCCGCGTCATCGCCTCGTCCCAGGCGTGGTAGACGAGCACGTCGTGGCCGGCCGGGGTGGTGATGACGCTGTTGTGCCCAGGGCCCCGGACGTGCCCGGGCACCGAGGCCAGCAGCCGTTCCCCGGCCCCAAACCCGGGCTCGACCCAGGGCCCGAGGGGGTGGTCGGCCCGGGCCCAGGCGACGCCGTAACCCTCCCCGAGGTAGGAGCCGCCGGAGTACAGCAGGTGGTACCGGCCCTGGCGGTACCGCACCACGGGCCCCTCGAGGGTGTGCCAGTCGCTGACCTGGCCGTGCATGGATCGCTGCCGTTCGAAGATCTGCCAGTCCGCCGTGGGTGCGAGCACGGCCCGACCGGGCGCGGAGAGCGCGGTCATGCCCGAGAGCTCGGCCACCGCCAGGTGCGTGCCGACCCGCTCGGCGTCCAGCACGTCGCGCGCGTAGAACAGGTACCAGCGGCCGTCGACGTCCCGGAACGGGTGCGGGTCGATCGCGAACAGCTCGTCCGGGGTGAGGTCGACGCCGCAGTCCACGAAGGGCCCCAGCGGCGAGCCGGCCGAGGCCACCCGCAGCGAGTGGCCGCGGTCCTCGAAGCCGACCGAGTAGTACATCCACCAGCGGCCCTCGGCCGGCACCACCTCGGGCGCCCAGTAGTCGCTGCCCTGGTCCGGGGGGAGCGGTTGCAGGGCGCCGCCGACCGAGGTCCAGCTGACGAGGTCGGTGGACGTCAGCACCCGGAAGGCGCGGCCGTCGACCCGCGGACCGGTGCCGTAGGCCACGTACCGGTCCTCCCAGCGGAGGACGAACGGGTCGGCGAAGTACTCCGGCCAGACCGGGTTGGTGTAGGTCCGCCGCCGGCTCACCGGTGGCACCTGCGGCTGGCGGGTGGGGAGAGCTGCACGTCAGGACTCCGTCGTCGTGGTCGAGAGGGTGGGGACAGCAGCGGACCGCCGGATCCCGGGTGGGGATCCGGCGGTCCGGGATGGCGGTTCAGCCCTTGAGGCCGCTGGTGGCGACCCCTTCGATGATGTAGCGCTGCAGCACGATGTAGATGATCAGCACCGGCACCGAGGCGATCGTGGCGCCGGCCATGATCACCGGGTAGTCGGTGGCGAACGCCCCCTGCAGGGTCGACAACCCGGCCGGCAGCGTGAGCCGTTCCGGTGAGAACAGCACGAAGATCGGCCACACGAAGTCGTTCCAGTTCGCCAGGAACGACAGCACGGCCAGGGTGATCAGCGCCGACTTGGAGAGCGGCAGGATGATCCTGGTCAGGATCGTCCAGGTGTTCGCCCCGTCGATCAGGGCGCTCTCCTCGAGCTCCTTCGGGATACCTGCGAAGAACTGGCGCAGGAAGAACACCCCGAAGGCCCCGGCCGCTCCCGGGATGATGAGGGCCAGCAGCGTGTCCAGCCAGCCCAGTCGGTCCATCATCAGGTAGTTCGGCATCAAGAAGATGAAGTGCGGCACGAACAGGGTGGAGATGATGACGGCGAAGATGATGTTCCGCCCCTTGAACTCCATCCGGGCCAGCGCGTAGGCCGCCATCGAGGAGACCACCAGCACCAGGATGGAGTGCGCCGTGGCCGCGATCAGGGAGTTGAGCGCCCAGCTGAGGACCGGGTTCTGGCTCTCCGAGAAGACGAACCGGAACGCCCGGAGCGTCACCTCCTCCGGGATGAGCTTGAGCGGCACCGTGCGCGACTCGTCCAGGCTCTTGAAGGAGGTGACGTACATCCACACGATCGGGACCACGAAGATGGCGGACAGCACCACCATCCCGACCCAGAAGACCGGCCCGTTTCGCTGCCGGCCGCCGCCGCGCTTGCGACGCGTCTTGAGGGGCGCGTCCTGCGGGACGTCGAGCGCTGGCTTGGTCGCGACGTCGGTCATGACTTCCTCTCCTTGAACAGCGTGAAGACGATGATCGAGATGATGCCGAGGAAGATCGCGAGCACGTAGCTCATGGCGGAGGCGGTGCCCATCTTGAACTGGCGCAGGCCTTCCTCCGTCATGACCATGATCGCGGTGCGGGTGCTGTCACCCGGACCGCCCTTGGTCACCAGGTACGACTGGCCGAACATGTTGGCGCTGGCCAGGATCGTGGTGGTGATGATGAACACCAGCACCGGCCGCAGGCCGGGCAGCGTGACGAACCGGAACTTCCCCCACACACCGGCGCCGTCGAGCTCGGCCGCCTCGTACTGGTCGTTCGGGATGTTCCCCAGCCCGGCCAGGTAGATGACGGTGTTGAAGCCGAGCGTCCACCAGACGGTCATCCCGACCAGGGCGACCCACGCCCACGGCTGGGTCTGGACCCAACCGATGGGAGCGATCCCGACGAAGCCGAGGAGGTAGTTCACCAGCCCGAACTGGGTGTCGAGCAGGTAGTTGAACAGCACGCCGATGACCGCGATGCCCAGGACGAAGGGAGCGAAGATCATCGCCCGGAAGAAGGTCCGGCCGGGGAACTTCCGGTTGAGCAGGATGGCGATCAGCAGCGGGATGATCACCAGGAACGGCACGCTGGCGACGGTGAAGATCGCGGTGTTCCGCATGCCGTTCCAGAAGAGCTCGAAGATCACCGAGCTCGGGTCCATCAGGGCCTTGTAGTTGTCCAGCCCGACGAAGGGCTTGAAGGGCAGCATGAAGTCCCACGCGTGCAGGCTCACCCAGATCCCGAACACGGCCGGACCCAGGACGAAGGTGAGGAGCAGCAGCAGGTACGGCGCACACAGCAGGTACGGCGTGGCCGGGTGGTGCAGCCGCAGCTTCCCCGGCTTGCGAGCGGCCGCCAGCTCCTTGGCCGGCGAGACCCTCGCCGGCACCGTCGTGGTCATCCCCCGTACTTCTTCTTGTTGTCGGCCAGGATCTGGTTGGCCTTCTCTGCACCCTCTCCGAGAGCCGTGGCGATGTCCTTCTTGCCGAGCATGGCCTCGCTGACCGCGGCGTTGCGGACCTGCTCGGTGTCCTGGAGGCCCGGCACGCCCGTCGCGAAGTTCACGTAGTCGAGCTCCTTGGCGAACTCCGTCACCGCGCCCATCTCGGCGAACTTCGGGTCGTCACGGACGCTCTTGCGAGCGGGCACCATGCCGGCGGTCGCCCAGGCCAGCGACTGCTGGGACATCCAGTTGACGAACACCCGGGACGCCTGGGCCTTGTTCTCGTCGGCCTGGACCTGACGCGGCAGCACGAAGTGGTGCGCCCCCGCCCAGGTCTGGAGCGAGTCACCGATCTGGGGGACCGGCGCCGCGCTCCACTCGAGGCCCTTCTTCTCGCTCAGCGGGGTGGTCATCCAGGGCCCGTTCAGCATGAACAGCGCCTTGTCGTTCTGGAAGGAGCTGTCATTGGCCCCCGCCGCCGCGTTCTTGGGGCTGTAGCCCTGGTCGACGAGGTCCTTGAAGAAGGTCAGCGCCTTGACACCGGCGTCGCCGCCCCAGCCGACGGTGACGCCGTCCGGGTTCACCATCGTGCCGCCGTACTGGTAGACCAGCGTCTGCCACTCCAGACCGAAGACGCTGAGCGCCGAGACCCACATGCCCTGGATGCCCTGCGACTTGGCCTTGTCCAGCACCGCCATCAGCTCGTCGCCGGTGGTGGGGGGAGCGTCCGGGTCCTCGCCGACCTTCTCCATCACCTTGCGGTTGACGTAGAGACCGGCCGGGTGGATGTCCAGCGGGATGCCGTAGCGGACCGGTGCGTCGCTCCCCGGGCCCTGGTACAGGCCGGCCGCCCACACGATCGGGTGGAAGTCCTCCTCCACCATCCCCAGCGCGGAGGCCACGTCGTCGAGCGGCTGGAGCACCTGGCGGGCGGCGTTGGTGGCCAGGGAGTACTCGTGCATGATCCCGATGTCGGGGCCCTTGCCGTTGCTGACCGCCGCCGGGATCTTCTGGTAGTAGTCCGCCCAGGCGATCGCGGTCATGCTGACGGTGATGTTCGGGTGGGCCTTGTTGAAGTCGTTCATCATCTTCTTCATGATCGGGCCGTCACCACCCGTCAAGCCGTTCCAGTAGGCCAGCTGGACCGCGGGGCCCTCGTACTTGTCGGCACCGCCGCCGCCCGCCACGGACTGCTGCTGGCCGGGAGCTCCCGAACCGGGGCTGCAGGCGGACAGGCTGGCGACCGCCGCGGTGCCGAGGGCGCCGCCGAGGAGGCCGCGCCGGCTGATGCGCCCGGCGGAGGAGCCTCCGTTGCCCAGTGCAGTGAACGTCGTTGTCATGCTGGTCCTTCCGAGGAGTACTTCGTGGTGGTCCGGAGAGAACGCCCTGCGGGCGTTCGACCGGCGTCGAGCCGGATGGCTGGTGCTGTCGTGAACGGGTGGTGCTGGTGTTGCCGCTGCCTTGTGATCCTAGTCACGGTGGGCCAACGAATCATGGAACTGCTCCATTCGTGACGCGGTCGCCGTCAGCCCCGTGAGGCGTCGAGCTCGAAAACGGTCCAGGACAGCGGGGGCAGGTTCGCCTTGAGCTGGCCGGAGTCCACGACGTGGTCGTCGAAGGCCACCGGGCTGATCGCCCGGTGGTCCTCGAGGTTGGTGGTGTGCCGGTCCTGGTCAGTCCCGGCGTGCAGGGTGGTGGCCGCCAGCACCTGGGTGCTGCCCAGGCCCCGCAGGTCGACCTCGAGCGTCGCGTTCTCGGTCAGGCTGCGGTTGGCCACGAAGAGGGCGGCGCGGCCGGTCTCCTCGTCGTAGGTGGCGGCCGCGTCCACCACCGGCACGTCGGTGTAGGTGGGGGAGTCGTAGACGTCGCTGGTGGCCACGACCTGGATGATCTGCCCGGTGGCCAGCCGGCGCACCTGCTCGAACGGGTGGGCGATGGTCTGCTTCCAGGCCTCGCCGCCCTCCTCCGAGCGGAGCAACCCGATCACGTTGACGAGCTGCGCCTGGTTGGCGATGGTGACCCGGTCTCCGTGCCGGAGCAGTGAGTTGAGCAGCGTGCCGACCACGACGGCGTCGGTGACGGTGTACTCGTCCTCGATCAGCCGCGGGTTGGCCCGCCACTCGGCGGTCCGCGGCTTGGGCCCGTCGCCGTTGAACCGGGTCTGGTACCAGACGTTCCACTCGTCGAAGGAGAGGTTGAGCGTCTTCTTGTGCCGGCCGCGGGCCTTCACCGCGTCGGCGGTGGCCACCACGCTGTCGATGAAGTAGTCCATGTTGACCGCAGAGGCGAGGAAGCTGAGCGGGTCGTCGTCGCGCTCCTCGTAGTAGGCGTGGCAGGAGACGTAGTCCACGGTGTCGTAGCACAGCTCCAGGACCGTGTCCTCCCAGGCGCCGAAGGTCGGCATCCGGGAGTTGGAGGAGCCGCAGGCGACCAGCTCGATCTCGGAGTCGATGAGCCGCATGGCCTTGCCGGTCTCGTTGGCCAGCCGGCCGTACTCGACCGGCGTCTTGTGGCCGACCTGCCAGGGGCCGTCCATCTCGTTGCCGAGGCACCACAGCTTGTAGTCGAAGGGCTCGGCCGCGCCGTTGGCGATCCGGCGGTCGGACCAGTAGGTGCCACCGGGATGGTTGGTGTACTCGAGCAGGTCGCAGGCCTCCTGCAGGCCGCGGGTGCCGAGGTTCACCGCCATCATCACCTCGGTGCCGGTCTTGCGGGCCCAGTCGTCGAACTCGTGCAGGCCGAACTGGTTGGTCTCGACCGAGTGCCAGGCCAGGTCGAGCCGGCGGGGCCGGTCGGACTTCGGACCGACGCCGTCCTCCCAGCGGTAGTTGGAGACGAAGTTGCCGCCCGGGTAGCGGACGACGGTGGGGCCGATCTCGCGGGTGAGTTCCAAGACGTCGGTCCGCAGGCCCTGGTCGTCGGCGCTGGGGTGTCCGGGTTCGTAGATGCCGGTGTACACGCACCGGCCCATGTGCTCGACGAAGGAGCCGAAGAGCCGGCGGGGGACGGGGGCGATGCGGAAGGCCGCGTCGAGCACGAGTCGTGCAGCTGGCATGAGAGGGCGGTTCTCCTCGGGTCGGCGGTGACGGAGGTGGAGCGGCTTCGTGGTGCTACGGGTGGGACCTGCGTGGTCCCGGTGAGGTGGGGAGGACGTTACATCGTTGTACTGAGGCGACAAGAGAACCGGGAGGATCATTCCCAGCGGTCTCTCAGCGTGCTCGGGTGCTGGCCCGCCGCACGATACGGTGCGGCAGCATCGTGCTGCTGACGGGGTGCGACGGGTCGTCGATCCGCCGGGCCAGCAGGTCCAGCGCCGTCTCGGCCACGGCGCGGCGGTCGAAGTGCACGGTGGTCAGCGGCGGCACCGTGAACTCGGCTTCCGGGATGTCGTCGTAGCCGACGACGGACAGGTCGTCGGGGACGCGGTAGCCGTCCGCCCACAGCGCGCTGAGGGCGCCCATGGCCAGCGTGTCGGTGCAGCAGACGAGCGCGTCCGGCAGCCGGTGGTGCGCCAGGTGGGCGCGCACGGCCTGGGCGCCGGCGGCCGAGGTCCAGCCGTGCACGGGGATCTCCAGCGCCGGGTCCAGCGGCAGACCGGCATCCGCCAGCGCACTGCGGTAGCCCTGCTGGCGCAGGTGGTAGCTGGCCGAGGGCATCCCGCCCAGCAGCGCGACCCGTCGGTGCCCCTCCTGGACCAGCAGGGTGGTCAGCTCCCGCAGCGCGGACACGTTGTCGGTCCACAGGTGGTCGACCGCCGGCTGCTCCACCTCCCCGATCATCACGACCGGGGGCAGGGCGATCCCCGGCTGGACCGCGGAGGTCTCGCGCAGGACCGGGTTGAGCACCAGGCCGTCGATCAGGTGCGACCGGGCCCGGGAGAGCAGCTGGGCCTCCCGTTCGACGCTGCCGGCGGACTCCTCGATCTGCACGGTCAGGCCCCGCCGCGCCCCGGCCAGCACGAAGGCCCGGGTGATGGAGGCCGAGTACGGGGTGCTGAGGTCGGGCAGCGCCACCGCGATCACCCCGGTGCGGCCGTTCCGCAGCCCGCGGGCGGACAGGTTGGGGACGTAGTCGAGCTCCCGGAGCGCGGTCTCGACCCGCAACCGGGTCTCCGGGCTGACCGGGAAGGTGCCGTTGACCACGTTGGAGACGGTCTTCGGCGAGACCTGGGCCCGCCGCGCGACGTCGCGGACCGTTGCTCGCATGGACGGCAGTTAACCGCGCTTCTGGTGAGGCGGCAACGACGACCCGTCCGGCGCCGCCCGGTCAGCGGCTCTCGTAGGCCGCCGCCCGGGTCTGGACGGCGTGCAGCCGTGGGGTGTCGAACTTGGGCCGGCGGTGCTCGTCGTAGATGCCGTTCTGCTCCTGGAAGGTGTCGGTGAGCTGGGTGTAGCAGTAGCCGAACATCCCCGGGTCGTCGAGCAGCACGTCGACCAGGCCGGCGAACCGGGCGTAGAAGGCGTCCTCGTCCCGGACCCGCTGGCCGTAGCCCCAGGACGTCTCCCGACCGAGCTGCGCCGCGTCGGCGGCCGCCATCGCGGCGTTCCACCAGATGCCGCCGAACTCGCTGACGAAGTACGGCTGGCCGCGGTGCGGCTGGGAGATCGTGGCCCCGTCGTGCACGTTGGTGTAGGGCTGGCCCGAGGCCAGCCCGCCCACCTGCTCGGCGAAGGCGGCCGGGTCCTGCTCGTAGTTGTGGCTGTCCCAGATGTCGGTCTCCAGCACCCGGTGGGAGTAGCCCGAGGCGTCCAGCACCGGACGCGAGGGGTCGGCCAGCTTGGTGGCCAGGAACATCGCCCGGGTCACGTCGTCGAGCTGGGTGATCCGGTCGCCGAGCGGCTGGTAGGTCTCGTTGAGCGGGCACCAGCCGATGATCGCGGGGTGGTTGTGGTCGCGCTCCAAGGCCTCGAGCCACTGCGTGACGAAGCTGGCCGTCGGCTGCTGGTGGTCGGCGGCGGCGCCGTGGCCGCCGGCGCCCCAGTCGGCGAACTCGCCCCAGACCAGGTACCCCAGCCGGTCCGCGTGGTGCAGGTAGCGCTCCTCGAACACCTTCTGGTGCAGCCGGGCGCCGTTGAAGCCCGCCTCCTGGCCCAGTCGGATGTCGTCCACCAGGGCCTGGTCGCTGGGCGCGGTCATCAGGCTGTCGGGCCAGTAGCCCTGGTCCAGGACGAGCCGCTGGAAGACGTGCCGGCCGTTGAGCAGCACGGCGTCGCCGTCCAGGGCCACCGAGCGCAGGCCCGCGTAGCTCTGCACCCGGTCCAGCTCGCCGTCGGGACCGGTGAGCACCAGCTCGAGGTCGTAGAGGTGCGGGTCCTCCGGGGACCAGGGGCGTCGCCGGTCCTCCGGCACGGTGAGCACCAGGCCGGGCGCGAGGTCGAGGTCGGCGGCGACGTCGGCCCGGGCGACCTCCCCGGTCTCGTCGGAGAGCACCGCGGTGACCCGGCTGCCGGGCAGGTTGCGCGACACCGGGGTGAGGACGGCGAAGCTGCCGCTCGCCAGCTGCGGGGTGATCCGCGGACGGCGGAGGTGCACCGGGTGCACCGGCTCCAGCCACACGGTCTGCCAGATGCCGGTGGTCCGGGTGTAGTGGCAGTCGCGGTTGGCGAAGCGGACCGACTGCTTGCCGCGGGCCTGCGGGCCCTCCCTGGGGTCGCGGGCGCGGACCACGACCGTCACCTCCTGGCCGCCGCGGGCCAGCCCGGTCAGGTCGGCGGTGATCGGGGTGAAACCACCCCGGTGCCGGACGACCTCGGTCCCGTCGACCCACACCGTCGCGTCGTGGTCGACGGCACCGAGGTGGAGCAGCACCGACGCATCACCCCACGCGGCCGGCACGGCGACGGTGCGCCGGTACCAGACGGCGCCGAGGTAGTCGACGTCGCCGATGCCCGACGCCTCGGACTCGGGCGCGAAGGGCACGGTGATCTGGTCGGCCAGCGGCCGCTCGAGCAGCCCGCGCTCCAGACCCGAGTCCGAGCGGTCGACCTCGAACTCCCAGGCGCCGTTCAGGCAGAGCCACTCGGAGCGGACCATCTGCGGGCGGGGGTACTCCGCCCGGGGGGTCGTGGGGTCGGTGGGGGGCGGCGGCGTCGTCGGCATCGTGGTCGTCACGGCACCAGCCTGGCAAAGCCTCCGCCGGAGCGCTCAGGCGGGACCGCGCAGGCGGTTCCCGGCGTCGTCGCCGGTGTAGACTCGGGGCCAGCAGCCCAGCCCGGGCTGACTTCGCATGCCCGCAGCCCACCGCTGGTGGGGGCGACACCTCCGGTCTCGGTCCGCCGAGCTGGTGTCGTGCCGGGCATCAGGGGTGCCGAAGAGTTCGGCACCGACCCAACCGCACGCCGGTCCCTGCTGAGGCCGGTAAGAGAGGAACACGGCCATGGCCGTCGTCACCACCCGCCAGCTCCTCGAGAGCGGCGTCCACTTCGGGCACCAGACCCGTCGCTGGAACCCCAAGATGCGCCGCTTCATCTTCACCGAGCGCAACGGCATCTACATCATCGACCTGCAGCAGTCGCTGACCTACATCGACAGCGCCTACGCGTTCGTCAAGGACGTCGTCGCCCGCGGCGGCCAGGTGATGTTCGTCGGCACCAAGAAGCAGGCGCAGGAGACCATCGCCGAGCAGGCGACCCGGGTCGGGATGCCTTACGTCAACCAGCGGTGGCTCGGTGGCATGCTCACCAACTACCAGACCGTCATCAAGCGCGTCCAGCGGCTCAAGGAGCTCGAGGGCATGGACTTCGACGACGTGGCCGGCTCCGGCTTCACCAAGAAGGAGCTGCTCGGCTTTCGTCGCGAGATGGAGAAGCTGGAGAAGACCCTCGGCGGCATCCGGGACATGACCAGGACCCCGCAGGCGGTCTGGATCGTGGACACCAACAAGGAGCACCTGGCCGTCGACGAGGCCCGCAAGCTCCGGATCCCCGTCATCGGGATCCTGGACACCAACTGCGACCCCGACCTGGTCGACTTCGCGATCCCCGGCAACGACGACGCCATCCGCTCGGTCGCGCTGCTGACCCGCGTGCTGGCCGACGCCGTGGCCGAGGGCCTGGTGGCCCGCTCCGGTGCCCAGGGCGGCGGTGAGGCGGCGGCGACCAACCCTGCCGAGCCGATGCCCGACTGGGAGCGCGAGCTGCTGGGTGCCTCGCAGGAGGCCGCCCCGGCCGAGCCCGCCCCGGTCCCGGCCGACGACGCCGCCCCGGTGCCCGCGTCCGAGGAGCCGACCGAGGCGGCCGTCGAGGCCGAGGCCTCGGCCGACGCCCAGGTCGACGTCGAGCAGCAGGGCGACCAGCCGGTCGCCAACTGACCGCTGCGCTTCCGAGCACACAGACGAAAGACGAGGAACGAGAACGCATGGCAACCATTGCTGCCGCTGACGTGAAGAAGCTCCGCGACGCCACCGGCGCGGGGATGATGGACTGCAAGAAGGCCCTCACCGAGTCCGACGGCGACTACGACCGCGCCGTCGAGTACCTGCGGGTGAACGGTCAGGCCAAGGCCGCCAAGCGGGGCGCCGAGCGCTCCGCCAGCAACGGCCTGGTCGCCTCGGTGGACGGGGCACTGCTCCAGCTCGGCGCCGAGACCGACTTCGTGGCCAAGAACGACGAGTTCCAGACCCTGGCCAACGCCGCGGTCCAGGCCGTCGCCGCCATCAAGGCCGACTCCGTCGACGCGGCCAACGCCGCCGCGCTGCCGTCCGGCCAGACCGTCGGCGAGGCCGTCGGCGAGCTCGCGGTCAAGATCGGGGAGAAGCTCGAGATCTCCAACGCCACGTACTTCGACGGCCAGACGGTCGTGTACCTGCACCGTCGCGCCTCCGACCTGCCGCCCCAGGTGGGCGTGCTCGTCGAGTACGAGGGCACCGACGAGTCCGCGGCCCGCGCCGCGGCGATGCAGATCGCCGCGATGCGACCGCAGTACCTGACCCGCGACGAGGTCCCGGCCGACCTGGTGGAGAACGAGCGCCGGATCGCCGAGGCCACGGCCAAGGAGGAGGGCAAGCCCGAGCAGGCGCTGCCCAAGATCGTCGAGGGCCGGGTGAACGCGTTCTTCAAGGACGTCGTGCTGCTCGACCAGCCGTCGGTCACCGACAACAAGACCACGGTCGGCAAGCAGCTCGCCGCCGCCGGGGTCACGCTGAAGCGTTTCGCCCGCTTCGAGGCCGCGGGCGCCTGACGCCTGCGGACGCACCTCCCGCACGAGCACCGAACGGCGCCACGACTGCCCGCAGTCGTGGCGCCGTTCGCTGCCCCGCCGCTGACCCGACCAGGAGACCCATGACCAGCTCTGCTCCCACGTCCCTCGCTGCTCCTGCAGACGTCCCCGGACCGGCCGGCCCGTACAGGCGCGTGATGCTCAAGCTCTCCGGCGAGGTCTTCGGTGGCGGGCAGGTCGGCGTCGACCCGCTCGTGGTCTCGGCCGTGGCCCGGCAGATCGCCACCGTCGTCCGCAGTGGCGTCCAGGTGGCGATCGTGGTCGGTGGCGGCAACTTCTTCCGCGGCGCCGAGCTGCAGCAGGGCGGCATGGACCGCGACCGCGCCGACTACATGGGCATGCTCGGCACCGTGATGAACTGCCTGGCCCTGCAGGACTTCCTGGAGAAGGAGGGCGTGCAGACCCGCGTGCAGACCGCCATCACGATGGGCCAGGTCGCCGAGCCGTACATCCCGCGACGGGCCGAACGGCACCTGGAGAAGGGCCGCGTGGTCATCTTCGGCGCCGGCTCCGGGATGCCCTACTTCTCCACCGACACCGTCGCCGCCCAGCGTGCCCTGGAGATCGGCGCCGAGGTGCTGCTGATGGGCAAGCAGGGGGTGGACGGCGTCTATTCGGCCGACCCCAACCGGCACGACGACGCCGTCAAGTTCGACGAGCTGACCTACGACGACTACCTGGCCCGCGACCTCAAGGTCGCCGACGCCACCGCGATCAGCATGGCCCGCGACTACCGCCTGCCGATGATCTTCTTCAGCCTGGACACCGACGGCACGATCGTCAGCGTCTGCGCGGGTGAGAAGATCGGAACCACCGTCCACGCCTGAGCGCGGACGACCCCCGTACGACGCACGCCTCTGGGGCCCGCCAGGCGGGTCCCGCCACGACCGAAGGAGCCAGACCCGTGATCTCCGACATCATCCGCGACGCCGACGCGAAGATGGCCAGCGCCGTCGAGTACGCCAAGGAGGAGTTCGCGGCGATCCGCACCGGTCGGGCGCACCCGGCGATGTTCGCCAAGCTGACCGCCGAGTACTACGGCGCGCCGACTCCCCTGCAGCAGCTCGCCACCTTCCAGGTGCCCGAGGCCCGCGTGGTCCTCATCACCCCGTTCGACCAGACGTCGGTGAACGCGATCGAGAAGTCGATCCGCGACTCCGACCTCGGGGTCAACCCGTCCAACGACGGCAAGACCATCCGGGTGACCCTGCCCCAGCTCACCGAGCAGCGGCGCAAGGAGTACATCAAGCTGGCCAAGAACAAGGCCGAGGACGCCCGCGTCTCCGTGCGCGGCGCCCGCCGCACCGCCAAGGACGCCCTGGACAAGATGGTCAAGGACAAAGAGGTCGGGGAGGACGAGGTCACCCGGGCCGAGAAGCAGCTCGACGTCGAGACGAAGAAGCACACCGACGTCATCGACGACCTGCTCAAGCACAAGGAAGCCGACCTGCTCGCCGTCTGAGCGGGCGTCGGACCAGATTCTCGTGAACAACTGTTCCCCGCGGTGAGCGGCACCCCGGCACCGCCTCCCGCGGCCGAGGGTGCCGGCGGTGCTCACGCCACGGCCCCGCACGGACGGGCCGGGCGGAACCTGCCGGCCGCACTCGCCGTCGGTCTGGGGCTGGGCGCCTACGTCGTGGCCACCCTGGTCTTCTGGCGTTTCGGCTTCGTCCTGCTGATCGCCCTGGCCCTGGCGCTGGCCTCCATCGAGCTGCACAACGCGCTGCGCCGGATCGGCATGTACCCCGCGGTGGTGCCCATCGTCGTCGGCAGCGTGGCCATCGCGATCGGCTCCTACCTGGCCGGGCGGCAGAGCCCGGTGGTGTTCTCCACCACCAGCGTGCTGCTGGCCGCGCTGGCCCTGACCGTGGTGGCCAGCCTGGTCTGGCGGATGCGCGGCGGGGCTGAGGGCTACGTCCGCGACACCGCGGCCAGCCTGCTGATCATCGCCTACGTGCCGCTGCTCGGATCGTTCGCCGCCCTCATCCTGGCTGCGCCGCAGGACGGGGTGGCCCGGATGATCCTGTTCCTGCTCGTGGTGGTGATGAACGACACCGGCGGCTACGTGGCCGGCGTGCTCTTCGGCAAGCACCCGATGGCCCCCCGGATCAGCCCGAAGAAGTCCTGGGAGGGCTTCGCCGGCTCGCTGGTCTTCGGCGTCGTGGCCGCCGTGCTGATGGCGGTCCACGGCCTCGGCGCGCCGGTCTGGGTGGGGGTGCTGCTCGGCGTCTGCCTGGTGGTGGCGGGCACGTGCGGGGACCTGGTGGAGTCCCTCATCAAGCGTGACCTGGGCATCAAGGACATGAGCTCGTTCCTGCCCGGGCACGGCGGGGTGATGGATCGCTTGGACTCGTTGCTCCTCGCGGCCCCGGTAGCCTGGGTCATCATGTACGTACTGGTTCCCGGCGGATGACCGCCAGTCCTGAGGCGGGGCAGAGCCCGGCCGCCACCGGTCGCGCGCTCCCGCTGGTGATGACCGCCCCCCGGCGGGGCAAGCCCCCGGTGCACTGGGCCGACCTGACCCCGGCCGAACGGCGTGAGTCCGTCGAGGCCGAGGGCCAGCGCGCCTACCGTGCCCGGCAGCTGTCGTCGCACTACTTCGAAGGGCTGCGCACCGACCCGGCGGAGTGGACCGACCTGCCACCGGCGCTGCGCGAGCAGCTGGCCGCGGCGTTCCTGCCCACCCTGCTCAACCCGGTCAAGACCTCGCTGGCCGACGCGGGCACCACGGTCAAGACGCTCTGGCGGCTGCACGACGGCGCCCTGGTGGAGAGCGTGCTGATGCGCTACCCGGACCGGGTGACGATGTGCGTCTCCAGCCAGGCCGGCTGCGGCATGGCCTGCCCGTTCTGCGCCACCGGCCAGGGCGGTCTGCAGCGCAACATGAGCGCGGCGGAGATCGTCGAGCAGGTGGTCGACGGCGCGCGCCGGCTGGACCGCGGCGAGATCGCCGGCGGCCCGGGCCGGGTCAACAACGTCGTGTTCATGGGCATGGGCGAGCCGCTGGCCAACTACAAGGCCGTGGTCGGTGCGGTCCGCCAGCTCACCACCCCCACCCCGGACGGGCTGGGGATGAGCGCGCGCGGCATCACCATCTCCACCGTCGGCCTGGTGCCACGGATGCAGCAGCTGGCCCAGGAGGGCATCCCCGTCACATTGGCGCTGTCCCTGCACGCGCCCGACGACGAGCTCCGCGACGAGCTGGTGCCCATCAACACCCGGTGGAACGTCGAGGAGGTCGTCGACGCCGCCTGGGAGTACGCCCGGACGACCAAGCGCCGGGTCTCCATCGAGTACATCCTGATCCGCGACATCAACGACCAGGCGTTCCGCGCCGACCTGCTGGCCAAGGTGCTGCGGCGTCGGGGCAACTGGGGCTGGGTGCACGTCAACCTCATCCCGCTGAACCCGACGCCCGGCTCCAAGTGGACGGCGTCCCGGCGCCGTGACGAGGACGAGTTCGTCCGCCGGCTGGAGGCCAAGGGCGTCCCGGTCACCGTGCGCGACACCCGGGGCCGTGAGATCGACGGCGCCTGCGGGCAGCTGGCGGCCACCGAAGTAGACGCCGGGGTCTGACCGCTACCAGAACACCGAGTTGTCAGAGCTGAGTTGACCCAGAGGTCAACCACGTTCTGACAAGTCAGGGAAGTGGGACGATCTGGGCTTCCTGGATCTCGCCGTCCGCGAGCTCCAACAAGCCGAGCGTGCGGTACGCCTGGCGCCGCTTGTCGGTGGGCGAGCCGGGGTTGAAGATCCGCAGGCCGTCGCCGGTCACGTCCATCGGGATGTGGGAGTGGCCGAAGACCACCAGGTCGGCGGTGGGGAACCGACGACGCAGCCGCGCGGTCCGGCGGTCCTTGGGCCCGCTGTCGTGGATCATCGCGACCTGCACGCCGCCGAGCTCGACCTGCAGCGTCTCGGGCGCGCCCCAGGCGGCGACCGCGGGCCCGTCGTTGTTGCCTCGCACCACGTGCAGCGGGGCGTAGCCGGCCAGCAGGTCCAGCACGTCGGGGGTGCAGACGTCGCCGGCGTGCAGGATGACGTCCGCAGTCTCCAGGTGCGCCGCCACCGCCGGTGGGCAGCCCTTCCAGAAGCGCGGCGCGTGGGTGTCCGAGAGGACGACGACCCTCATCGGTCACCCCCCGTACGGCGCGGGCGGCGCGGGCCAGGCCGGCAGCAGGTCCTCCAGCGCGAGCAGCTGGGGGGTGGAGACCCAGGAGGGGTTCGCCGCGAAGGGCTGGCGCTGGACCTCGAGGTCGTCGACGCCGGCTCCCTTCAGCTCGAGGTCGCTGACCGGCTGCTCGAGCAGCGCGATGTCGACCTCGACCCGCGCCCGGATGCCGTGGTGGCCGTCGGCGGTCTGCCAGAACCCGCGGGTGCTCTCCGACCAGGTCTCGGCTTCGGCGGCGACGTGCCCGAGACCCCAGACCCCGCGGGCGAAACCCTGCCGCCCGTCGCCCGAGACCCAGAACAGCACGCGGTCCGCGGGCGCCATCAGGGCGCTCCGGTAGCCCGGCTGGACCGACCAGGACGTCACCCGCCGCTCGCCGGAGTCCAGGAAGCCGCGCAGGTCCCAGGCCGTCGGGTTGCACTTCAGCAGCCAGGCGCCCAGCTCGCTCCTGTCGACGGCACGCGCCATCTCCACCCCTCTCCTCGCCCCCATCGTGCCAAGGTCGGCGGTCGGCCGACCCGCGGCCTGGTGGCCTGCCTCGCGAGGGCGTGAACGGACGCTGCGGTGGGTACCAGTCGCCGGCCCGGCCGACACCTCCAGGACCGACGCGCCCCCGGTCTCGGCGGGCGCTGCCCGGTGGCGACCCGGCCGCACGACCCGAGAGGATGGAACCATGGCCGACCCCGAGTCCGACCCGACCCTGCACGCCCTCGCCGAGGCGTTCTCCATCGCCACCGAGTACTGGGACTGGCAGGGCCAGCACGTGACGGTGGCGCCGGCGACCCTGGTGGCGGTGCTGGCCGCGCTCGGCGTCGACGCCTCGACCCCGGCGTCCGCTGCGGCCGCGCTGGCCGGGCAGGAGGCGCGGCCCTGGCGCCGGCTGCTCCCGGCGTGCCGTGCCCTGCGGGAGGGCGAGGCGGCGAGCGTGCCCGTGCACGCGCCCGAGGGCTCGGGCGTCGAGTTGTGGCTCGAGCTGGAGGACGGCGGACGACGGGACCTGCGACTGCCACGACGGGCCGCGTCGAGCCGCCGGATCGACGGACAGCCGGTGGAGGAGTGGACGCTGGCGCTGCCCGAGGACCTGCCGCTGGGCTACCACCGGCTGTGCGCCGGTCTCGGGTCCGAGCGGGCGGCGATGGTGCTCATCGTCACCCCACGGCGGTTGGCGCTGCCGCCGCGGCTCACCGGTCAGGGCTGGGGTGTTGCCGCGCAGCTCTACAGCGTCCGGTCGGAGCAGTCGTGGGGCGTGGGCGACCTGGCCGACCTCGAGGACCTCGCCGTCTGGGCGGCGGCCGAGCACGGCGCCGACTACGTGCTGGTCAACCCGCTGCACGCCGCGGAGCCGGTGGCGCCGCTGGAGCCCTCGCCGTACCTGCCCACCACCCGCCGCTTCACCAACCCGCTGTACCTGCGCGTTGAGCGGGTTCCGGAGTACGCGACGGCGCCCGAGGAGGCGCGACGCCGGATCGAGGCGCTGCACGCCGACGCCCTGCCCGGGCCGGTGGGGGAGGGCCCCGCGCCGATCGACCGCAACCGCTCCTGGACGGCCAAGCGCGCGGCGCTGCAGGTCGTCTTCGACCTGCCCCGCACGCCCGGCCGCGAGCTCGCCTTCGCGGCCTACCGCCGTCGGGAGGGTCGGGGGCTGCAGGACTTCGCGACCTGGGCGGTGCTGTCGGAACAGCAGGGGGCGGCGGCCGACGGCTGGGCCGAGGAGTACCGGCACCCGAGCTCGCCCGCCGTCCAGACCTTCGCCGCGGAGCACGCCCGCGAGGTCGACTTCCAGTGCTGGCTGCAGTGGCTGCTGGACGAGCAGCTGGCCGCGGCCCAGCAGGCCGGGCTGCGGGCCGGCATGGCGCTCGGGGTCATGCACGACCTCGCGGTGGGGGTGCACCCCGCCGGTGCGGACGCCTGGAGCCTGCAGGACGACTACGCCCGCGGCATCACCGTCGGCGCCCCCCCGGACCCCTACAACCAGAACGGCCAGGACTGGAGCCAGCCGCCGTGGCGGCCCGACCGGCTGGCCGAGACCGCCTACGCGCCGTTCCGGGCGATGGTCTCGACCATCCTGCGGCACGCCGGCGGGATCCGGGTGGACCACGTGATCGGGCTGTTCCGGCTCTGGTGGATCCCGGCCGGCCTGGGTCCCACCGAGGGCACCTACGTCCGCTACGACCACGAGGCGATGATCGGCATCCTGGCGCTGGAGGCGCACCGGGCGGAGGCCCTGGTGGTCGGCGAGGACCTCGGCACGGTGGAGCCGTGGGTGCGGGACTACCTGAGCGACCGCGGCATCCTGGGCACCTCGATCCTCTGGTTCGAGTTCGACTGGGAGGGCAACGGCAAGCCGCTGCCGCCGGAGCGCTGGCGCGAGCTGTGCCTGGCGTCGGTCACCACCCACGACCTGCCGCCGACTGCCGCCTACCTGGCCGGTGACCACGTGCGGTTGCGCGACCGGCTGGGGGTGCTCACCCGACCGCTCAGCGAGGAGCTGGCCGCTGTCACCGAGGAGCGCCGGGCCTGGTCCGACGAGCTGGTCCGGGCCGGGATGATGAGCGCCGGAGCGGGTGAGGAGGAGATGATCGAGGCCCTGCACCGGTTCCTCACCCTGACCCCGTCCCGGCTGCTCTGCGTGGCCCTCACCGACCTGGTCGGCGACCGGCAGGCGCAGAACCAGCCCGGGACCACCGACGAGTACCCCAACTGGCGGGTCCCGCTGACCGGACCGACCGGGGAGCCCCTGTCGCTGGAGGACGTCCTGGCCAGCCCGCGGGCGGCCGGGCTGGCGGAGGTCTTCGAGGGCTGACCCTGAGAACGCAGACGCAGTGGACCCTCGAGCCCCCGGGAGGGGCCACGCGAGGCCACTGCGTCTGCAGAACCAGCGCGTGGGTCAGCGCCCGACGTGCACGATCCCGGCGTCGGCCGCCTTTCTCACCGCGTCGGCCTCGGCCGGGGTGAGCGTGCCGGCCTCCACGGCCTCGGCGAGCTTCGCCTCGACGGCCTGGCCGCGGGCGGTGTCGCGCTCACTCCGGATCTCGGCCAGTGCCTTCGCGACGTCGGCCTCGGGCTGGTCCAGCGCCTCGGCCAGGGACTGGGCGAGCGCCGTGTCGTCGGGGCCGGCCGGCCTGGTGCCCGGGTCGGGCCGGCTGGCGGGCCGGTTGGCCTGCCGGTACTCCCGCAGCCCGTCGGACACGGCCGACTCCTCGAGGTCCAGCTTCTCGGCCAGGGCAGCGGCGAGCCGGCCGCCGTCGCGGAAGCCGTGCCCGCCGCCCGGACCGCCGCCCCAGCGCTGACCGGGGGCGTCGGACGGACCGGCTGACGGGGTGCTGCTCGCGGACGGGGTGGGCGAGGGGGTCGGGGCGGCCGAGGCGAGGCCGGCGACCCCGAGACCGGCGCCCAGCGCGAGGACTCCGGTGGCGGCGGCGACGGTGGTGCGCAGTCGAGGCATGACGAGCTCCTTCGGTGGTCGCGGCACCGTCGGGGTGCCGGACACGGTGGTGGTGCTCCGAACTCTGCGGGTCGCACCTGGGCCAGGGCTGGGACGGACCTGGCAGGAGCCTGTCGACGACCCGCCTGCGGGACCGTCCGCACGAGGGAGCACCGCCGTGAGGAGCCGGAGGTGCATCGACAGGCTCTGGACGTGCAGGAGCAGACGTGCGTCATGGGTGTGACTGCCGGGCGTCCTCGCGGGGACCGGTGTGGTGGCACAGGTCACCGGGTCCGCCGTGCCCGACGCCGTCGGCTCGATCCTGGTCGGGCTGACGACGACCGGGTCAGCTACCTGCACCGAAGGATCCTCGGCCCCGGCCGGCTCTACCTGTGGCCACCGTCGACATGGCCGGGGACCACGTCGACCACCACCTGGCTGGTCGGTTCCGGCAGCTCGAGGAGGCCCCGCTGCTCGAGGAGGCCGTCCTCACCCGGGCGACGCCGGAGGAGCCGGGCCTGCGGCCCTGGCAGGGCTGCCGCACGGACAACCGTGGGATCGACCAGCTCCAGGAGCGGTCAGCTTCCTCCGCAGCTCCGGGCAGCCTCGCACGGACGGAGCAGTCCACCCGACGGCAGCCGAAGTCTGGGGGCCGGGTCGGCCGACGTGACCCGGCGACCGGGAAGGCCGGCGCAACGGACTGCCGTCACGGGCGACCGCTCCCGGAGGCGAGGCCCAGCAACACCTTGGCGGCGACGAAGCCCTCGGCGTAGCGGCCGCGGCTCTCCATCCCTCGGAGCCGCATCAGGCCGAGGAAGACCTCGTCGTCCCACCAGTCCCGGTGCTGCTGGCTGGGGTAGCTCGATCCGAGCAGCTCGACCTTGCGTCGGGCGTTCTGCTCCGACACCGCGACGTAGTGCGTCGAGGGGCGCAGATCTCCGTCCCACTTCGGGATCTCGTAGTGCAGCAGCAGGGTGTCCCGCCAGACGGTGCTCGCCAGCTGGCCGATGAGCCGGTGGTCCTGGTGAGCATCGTCGGTCCGCGGGGCGAAGACCAGGTCTGGCTGGCAGCGCCGGCTCAGGTCCTCCAGCGCGTCCTTGACGGCTCCCCAGTGCTGCGGCAGGCGGCTCTCGGGGAGGTCGAGGACGGTGACGTCTGCCCCTGGGAAGAAGCGGGGACCGGCTGCCAGGGCCTCGCGTCGACGCTCCTCGCTGGCGGCGGTGAGAACGACCGTCGACAGGGTGGTACCGCGCCGGGCGGCCAGTTCGAGCAAGGTGCCGCCGCACCCGATCTCCACGTCGTCAGGGTGTGCCCCGAGACAGAGCACGGTGAGCTCCCCGACCGGCAGCTCCAGGGTCAGCACGGACTCACCGCCTGGTGTCCGGCTCCGTGCTGAGATGCTGCCGTGGTGCGTCGGAGATGGTTGGCAGGCATCCTGCGCTCCTGGTCGTCGTCGCGGCGATCCGGCCCCTCAGCTGCAGGATCTGGACCACGCTAACCCCTCCCGCTCCCTGGTGGAGGTTGTTGCCGTACCCCGCTCGGAAGCGTGCAACTCGTGCCACAGTGAGGCTCCAGGCTCGAGGCGTTCGGGGGAACACCGTGTCCACTAGTTGTCAGCTGTGCCCAGCCGAGCACCGCCAGGGCGCACCGGTCCTCAGAGACGGCGCACGGGGCCAGCGGGAGCTCCCCCAGCCTGCCAGCCGCCCCAGCGGGGGCGCACCATGAAGGTGGTCCTCTTCTGCGGCGGGCTCGGCATGCGCATGCGTGCCGACAACCAGTCCCTGCCCAAGCCGATGATCACGATCGGGAGCCGACCCGTCCTCTGGCACGTCATGCGCTACTACGCGCACTTCGGTCACAAGGAGTTCATCCTCTGCCTGGGGTACGGCGCCGAAGCGGTCAAGGACTACTTCCTCAACTACCACGAGACGACCTCGAACGACTTCGTGTTCCGTCGGGGTGGTGAGGAGATCGAGATGCTGGGGAGCGACATCAGCGAGTGGAGCATCTCCTTCATCGACACCGGCCTCGACACCGCGATCGGTGAACGACTGCGGCGCGTCCGGCACCGCCTCGACGGCGACGAGATCTTCCTCGCCAACTACGGCGACGTGTTGACCGACGCCCCCCTGAACCACCTCATCGACCAGTTCAAGACCACCGACGCCGTCGGCCAGCTCCTCGCGGTGAAGCCGCAGGAGTCCTTCCACGTCGTGAACATCACCGCCGACGGACAGGTCGCGTCGCTGACCCCGTTGGCGGACCTCGCGATGTGGATCAACGGCGGCTACTTCGTCCTCCGCCAAGGGATCTTCGACTACCTCGACGAGGGTGAGGACCTGGTGATGGACGCCTGCAGGCGTGCGGCTGCCGTCGGCCGGATGCGCGCCGTGCAGCACACGGGGTTCTGGGCGCCGATGGACACGCTGAAGGAGCGCACTGCGCTCGAGACCCGCTACCGCCAGGGCGACAGCCCCTGGGCGCTGTGGCAGCAAGGGCTGGTGGTACCGGATCTCGACCTGCTCCCGGTCGCGGTCGCGGAGATGGTCCCGGCACTGCCCTGACCGGCCAGCCCGTGCTGTTCCACGACCCGCCGGACCTCCAGGCCGACCTCAGCCCAGCAGTGCAGCCGCCTCCTCGACCGTGTCGACGCAGTGCACCACCGCCCCCATCGCCCGCCCCTGGCCGAGCGCTTGCAGCAGCGGCCAGGCCGGGTAGGTCTGCGTCCAGTAGTCCACCCCGACCAGCACCATCGGCGCGACCAGCGAGGCGTCGGCGGCGTAGAAGTTCTCGGTGACGGCCTGGAAGATCTCCTGCACGGTGCCGGCCTGCCCGGGCAGGTAGACGATCCCGCCCCGGCAGCGGTGCAGGAGGATGTCCTCCCGGAGCGCGTTGGCGAAGTACTTGGCGATGCCGGTGGCGAAGAGGTTGGTCGGCTCGTGGCCGTAGAACCAGGTGGGGATGGACAGGCTCGCACCGGCGCCGCCGTCCGGCCACCGCGCGCGCACGGCCCGGGCGGCGTCCAGCCACCCGTCCATCGCCGCGTGGTAGGTCGGGGCGGCGGCGAGCAGCTCCAGCGCGGCCGGCAGGGCGTCCGGCCAGGGACTGAGGTAGGCGCCGAGGTTGGCCGCCTCCATCGCCCCCGGCCCACCACCGGTGAGCACGGTCGACCCGGCCCGGGCCAGCCGGGCGCCCAGCTCCGCGGCGGCGGCGTAGCCCGGCTCCCCGCGCTGCAGGGCGTGACCGCCCATCACCCCCACGAGCTGGCGCGGGTGGGTGGTGGCGAGGGCGTCGTCCAGCGCGTCGGCGATCGCGTGGTCGTGCAGGGCCGCGGCCAGGGTGTGCGCCAGCGGCGCCGGGCCGGCCACCTTGGACCAGGTGTAGACGGCGGCGTCCGGGCTGGCGGCGTAGGGACCGGGGCCGTACAGCGCCGCGGCGTCGTACAGCGCGGGTCGGTAGGGGTCGAAGGGCAGGTCGGGCAGCCTGGGGAACAGCAGGGCACCCCGACGCCGCAGCTCCTCCTCGACCGCTGGCTCGAGGTGGCAGCCGAGGAGCACCGCCCCCCGGGGGTCGGCGGCGAGCAGCTCCACCGACCGGCCGGTGAGGTCCACCGACTGCACCACCCAGCCGCTCATCCGGGCAGCGGCGCGGGCGTGGGCGTCGAAGTCGGCCAGCGTGTCGATCTCGACCAGGCGTCGGGTCATGGGCGCCGATCCTGCCAGCCGCCGTCGCCGGCTCCGGTGGGCGGCACCTAGGCTGCCGGGATGGAGACGAAGATCCTGGGCAAGACGGAGCGGCCGGTCTCGGTGATCGGCCTCGGGACCTGGCAGCTGGGCGGGGACTGGGGCGAGGTGAGCGAGTCCGACGCGCTCGCGCTGCTGGAGGCGTCGGTGGAGGCGGGGGTCACCGTCCTCGACACCGCCGACGTCTACGGCGACGGCCGCAGCGAGCAGCTGATCGGTCGCTTCCTCGGCGACCACCGCGACCTCGACCTGACGGTGATGACGAAGATGGGCCGTCGTGTCGACCAGGTGCCGGAGAACTACACCCTGGAGAACTTCCGGGCCTGGGCGGACCGCTCACGGCGCAACCTCGTCGTCGACCAGCTCGACCTGGTGCAGCTGCACTGCCCGCCGACCTCGGTCTACTCCCACGACGCGGTCTACGACGCCCTGGACACCCTGGTCGCGGACGGCGTCATCGCGCACTACGGCGTGAGCGTCGAGACCTGCGACGAGGCGCTCACCGCCATCTCCCGGCGGGGGACCGCGACGGTGCAGATCATCCTCAACGCCTTCCGTCTCAAGCCACTGGAGTACGTGCTGCCCGCGGCCCAGGAGGCCGGCGTCGGCATCATCGCCCGCGTCCCGCTGGCCAGCGGGCTGCTCAGCGGGAAGTACACCGCCGACACCCAGTTCGCCGCGAGCGACCACCGCACCTACAACCGCGACGGCTCCGCCTTCGACGTCGGCGAGACCTTCTCCGGGGTCGACTACGAGACCGGGGTCGCGGCCGCCGTCGAGTTCTCCGAGCTGGTGGCCGGACTGCCGTTCGAGGTGTCGCCGGCGCAGGCCGCGCTCGCCTGGGTGGCGCAGCAGCCGGGCGTCAGCACCGTCATCCCCGGCGCCCGGACGCCTCTGCAGGCCCGCAGCAACGCGGCCGCGGGCTCGCTGGCGAAACTGCCGCCGGAGTTCCTGGCCGCGGTCGCCGACCTCTACGACCGGCGGATCCGCGCCCAGGTGCACGCCCGCTGGTGACCGCGGCGGGCGACCGGGGCTGAGCAGCTCCCCGGTCGCCGGCCACGCTCTCAGCCCTGGTAGTAGCCCGGGCCGGCGGGACGCCGGTCGTACCGGGCGCCCTCGGGCTTCGACGGCAGGATGGTCAGCACCAGGATCGCCAGACTGCCGAGGTAGGGCACGAAGTTGATCAGGTACAGCAGCCCGCTGAAGCCGGCGTCGTGCAGCCGGCGCACCGTGATGGCGATGCTCGGGACGATCAGCCCCAGGAAGACGACCACGGCCAGGATCCCGAGGACCACGGCCCCGGCGGGCACGTCCCCGGAGCCGCTGTTCTCCGCCGAGGCCGCGATGGCCACGAACGGGACGTAGAACAGCAGCGTCACGATCGACGTGGCCAGCACGAACCACCAGTACTCGCTCCGGCTGGCCCGGCCGTCGAAGCGCGCGTACTTCTGGAACGCCCGCTTGACGGCGTCGACCGGTCCGATGCCGTACCAGGGCTGGTCGAGCGTCGGTGTCCCACCGTGCTGCGCGGGCCAGGCGGACCCGTAGCCGGGCTGGCCGTACGCGTTCTGCTGGTAGGAGCTCTGGCCGTAGGCGTCCTGGCCGTACCCCGGCTGGCCGTAGCCCTGCTGCTGGCCGTAGTCCTGCTGGGGGTAGCCGGTCTGGGGGTAACCGGTCTGGGGGTAGCCGGCCTGCTCGCCGTAGCCGGGCTGCGGGTACGGCTGCTGGCCGTAGCCCGACTGGCCGTAGTCCTGCGGGGCCTGGGGGTCGGAGGCGGACGACGCCGAGCCGGGCTGACCGTACGGGGTGGCGCCGGACGACGGCTGCGCGTAGCCACCCTGGTCGTAGCCGGGCTGGCCGTACCCACCCTGGCCGTAGGCGGGCTGGCCGTAGGCGGGCTGGCCGTACCCACCCTGGCCGTAGGCGGGCTGGCCGTAGCCGGCTGGCTGGTCGTGACCGCCCTGGGCGGGGACCTGACCGATCGGGGACGACCCGCTCGGCTGCTGGTGCGCCGGCTGCTGCGGCGAGCTCCCGGCGCCCTGGTCGCCCGTCGGATCGTCGTGCGTCTCGTGCCCTGACTGGCTCACGTCCGTCGTTCCCGTCTTGTCGTCGGTCCGGACGCCTGCGGTCCGGTCACGGCCCCACGGTAGTGCGCCGCAGGGCCGCTGACCGGGATCGCAGGGTCACGATCGGGTGCGTCAGACCCAGGCGCCGGTGGCCAGCCCGGCGAAGCCGGGCCGGTGCAGGGGTACGGTCAGCCAGCGGCCCTCCGCGCGCAGACTCGGCCGGTCGACGTCGAGCACCAGCCGGTGCGGCGTCTGGACGAGCACGAGCTGCAGCACCAGCCGGTCGCCGGTCGCCGTCCCGCTGGCGGCCAGCACCACCCGCCGTTCGCCCAGGCTGATCTCCGTGCGGACCCACCGACCATCCCCGCAGCCGACCACCAGCTCCTCGCCGCGCTCAGCCACCGTCACCCGCCAGCCGCCGTCCGGGTCGTCCTCCACCGCGCGCACGTCCACCGTCGTCGTCGCCTCGGGCAGCGCGGTGCCGCGCAGGCCGCCGCCGTCGGTCGGCAGCGACAGCCCGGCGAGCCGCTCGGCGACCGCCGCGTCGTGCTCAGGGGTCGGAGCGCCGACTCCCGGCAGGAGGTGGTCCCACACGGCGTCGATCAGGCCCTGCATGTTCTCGGTCTGCGCCGTGGTCACCACGACCACGTCCTGCTCGGGCAGCACGAGGCAGAACTGCCCGTACGCCCCGTCCCCGCGGTACCCGTTCCGCGAGCGCCACAGCTGGTAGCCGTAGCCCTGCTGCCAGTCCGGGTTCGGCTCGGCCGGGTTCGGCGTGTGCACCGCGCTGGCGTCGGTGACCCACCCCTGCGGCAGCAACCGCTCGCCGCGCCAGACGCCGTCGTCGAGGTAGAGCTGGCCGAACCGCGCCAGGTCCTCGGTCCGCAGGTGCAGCCCGCTGAAGCCGAGCTCGCGGCCCGCCGGGTGCTGGCGCCAGTACCCGGGGCCGATGCCGAGCGGGTCCAGCAGCCGCGGCCGCAGGTAGCTGAGCAGGGTCTGACCCGTGACGCGCTGCACGATCGCGCCCAGCACGTAGGTCGCGCCGTTGTTGTAGCAGAACACCGAGCCCGGCTCCTGCTCGGGCGGCAGGCTCAGGAAGGCCCGGACCGGCTCCTCCCGGTCCAGCTGCATGATCTGGTCGAAGGTGTCCTCGACGTGGCCGGACGCCATCGCCGCGAGTTGGCGGACGAGCATCCGCCAGCTGCGCTCGTCGGTGGCGGCGTCGGCCAGCTCCGGGAAGTAGGTGACCACCGGTTCGTCGAAGGAGAGCAGGCCCTCCGCCGCGGCGAGGCCGGCGGCCGTCGCGGTGAAGCTCTTGCTCAGCGAGTAGAGCAGGTGCGGCTCGTCCGGCCCGTAGGGCGCCCACCAGCCCTCCGCCACCACGTGCCCGTGCCGCAGCACCATGAGGCTGTGCAGCTCCAGGTCCGGCGCGGCCTCGACCGCGTCGAGGAAGCCGGTGATCCCGGCGCTGGACACCCCCTGGTCAGCCGGGGCGCTGCGGGGCAGGACGTCGTCGGCGGGCATGCCGCGACCCTAACCGCGACCGCTGGCACGACCCGGGTCAGGGGCGGTCCGAGCGAGGGCCGCCCGGGCGGGGCGGGGTAGGGCACACTGAGCCCGTGCGCGACGTGGTGATCCTGGGCAGTACCGGCAGCATCGGCACCCAGGCCCTGGAGGTCATCGCCGCGCGACCGGAGGAGTTCCGCGTGGTCGGGCTCGCGGCCGGCGGCGGGCAGGTCCAGCTGCTGGCCCGGCAGGCCCTGGAGACCGGGGCGCAGGTCGTCGCCGTCCACCAGGCCACCGCCGTCCAGGACCTGCAGCTCGCCTTCTACGCCGAGGCCAGCCGCCGCGGCTGGGCCACCGGTGACACCACCCTGCCCAAGATCCTCGCCGGTCCGACCGCGGCCACGCAGCTGGCCGCGCACCCCTGCGACGTGGTGCTCAACGGCATCACCGGCTCGGCCGGGCTGGCCCCGACGCTGGCCACCCTGGCCACCGGCCGCACCCTCGCGCTGGCCAACAAGGAGTCGCTGGTCATCGGCGGCGCCCTGGTCACCGACGCTGCCGCCGCGGGCCAGATCGTGGCCGTGGACTCCGAGCACTCCGCCATCGCGCAGTGCCTGCGCGGCGGCACCGCCGCCGAGGTCGACCGGCTCGTGCTGACCGCCAGCGGAGGCCCGTTCCGGGGCCGGACCCGCGCCGAGATGGCCGACGTCACGCCGGAGCAGGCGCTGGCGCACCCCACCTGGACCATGGGGCGGGTGATCACCACCAACTCCGCGACCCTGGTCAACAAGGGCCTGGAGCTGCTGGAGGCGCACCTGCTGTACGGCGTCGACCTGGACCGGATCGACGTGGTCGTGCACCCGCAGTCGGTGGTGCACTCGATGGTGCAGTTCGTGGACGGCTCCACCCTGGCCCAGGTCTCGCCGCCGGACATGAAGCTGCCGATCGCGCTCGGGCTCAGCTGGCCCGACCGGACCCCCGGTGCGGCCGCCTCCTGCGACTGGACGAAGGCGTCCACCTGGACCTTCGAGCCGCTGGACGACGAGGCCTTCCCCGCGGTGGAGCTCGCCCGGCGCGCCGGACGGCTGGCCGGCACCGCCCCGGCCGTGTTCAACGCGGCCAACGAGGAGTGCGTCGACGCGTTCCACGCCGGCCGGATCGGGTTCCTGCGGATCCTCGAGGTGGTGGCGGCCGTGCTCGACGAGCACGTGGCGCCCCAGCCGTCGCAGGACCCCGGCGCTCCCACCGCCGACGTAGGCTCGACGTTGGTCCCGTCGCCGGCCCTCAGCCTGGAGGTGGTGCTGGCCGCGGACCGCTGGGCCCGCAGCCGCGCCCGGGACCTGACCACGCAATCCTGATGGACAAGAGGCACCCCCGATGGACCTGGTGATCTACCTCGGCGGCGCCGTCCTCTTCTTCGTGCTCGTGATGGCCTCCATCGGCTTGCACGAGATCGGCCACCTCGTCCCCGGCAAGCTGTTCGGGGTCAAGACCACCCAGTACTTCGTCGGCTTCGGTCGGACGCTGTGGTCGCGGCGGCGCGGCGAGACCGAGTACGGGATCAAGGCCATACCGCTGGGCGGCTACGTGCGGTTCGTCGGCATGTTCCCGCCCTCGAAGGAGCGGCCCGGCCAGGTCCGCGCCGGTCGTACCGGGTTGTTCCAGAGCATGGCCGACAACGCCCGGGCCGCCGAGTACGTCGACATCCTGCCCGAGGACGAGGGCCGGCTGTTCTACCAGAAGAAGTCGTGGCAGAAGCTCATCATCATGGCCGGCGGTCCGCTGATGAACGTCCTGCTGGCCTTCCTGATCCTGCTCGCCGTCGCCGCCAGCTACGGCGTCAACCGCTCGACGCTGACCATCGCCAGCGTGCCCGAGTGCATCGTGGCCGCCGACGCCCCCGACCGCAGCTGCGCCGGGAAGCCCGCCAGCCCGGCCGCCCAGTCGGGGATCCGACCCGGGGACACCGTCGTGGCCTTCAACGGCCGGCCGGTGGGCAGCTGGGAGGAGATGTCGACCGCCATCCGGGCCAACCTCGACCAGACCGCGGCCATCACCGTGCTGCGCGACGGCCGGCGGGTGGAGCTCACGCCGGTCAGCACGGTGATCACCGGGGTGCCCGACCGCTACGACCCGGCCAAGCGCGTCGCCGCCGGCTTCTTCGGCGTGCAGCCCGTGGTCGAGCGCCAGCGCGGCGGCCCGGTCGCCGTGCTGCAGGACATGTGGGGCATGACCAGGCAGACCGCCGTCGCCCTGGCGGCGTTCCCGGTGAAGGTGTACTACACCGCCTACAACCTGGTCACCGGCCAGCCCCGCGACGTCTACGGCCCGATGAGCATCCTCGGGGCCAGCCGGGCCGCCGGCGAGATCGCCAGCACCGACCAGATCGGCGCGTCCACCAAGGTGGCCAGCCTGTTCACGGTGCTGGGCTCGGTGAACCTCTTCGTCGCCCTGTTCAACTTCGTGCCGCTGCTGCCGCTCGACGGGGGGCACATCGTCGGCGCCCTCTACGAGGGACTCAAGCGCGGCCTCGCACGGCTGTTCCGCCGGCCCGATCCCGGGTACGTGGACACGGCCAAGATGCTGCCCGTCGCCTATCTTGTAGGGAGCGTCATCGCGGTCTCCGGCGTCGTGCTGATCCTGGCCGACATCATCGACCCGATCCGCCTGTTCTGAACGGCTCCACCCCACCACCGCCGAACGAGAAAGTACGCATGAGCATCGACCTGGGCCTGCCCGCCCTGCCCCCGCCCGTCCTCGCCCCGCGTCGCAAGACGCGCAAGATCAAGGTCGGCAAGGTCGACGTCGGCGGTGACGCCCCGGTCAGCGTGCAGTCGATGACGACGACGCTGACCTCCGACATCAACGCCACGCTGCAGCAGATCGCCGAGCTGACCGCCACCGGCTGCGACATCGTCCGGGTCGCCGTGCCCAGCCAGGACGACGCCGACGCCCTGCCGGCGATCGCCGCCAAGTCCCAGATCCCGGTGATCGCCGACATCCACTTCCAGCCCAAGTACGTCTTCGCCGCGATCGACGCCGGCTGCGCCGCCGTCCGGGTCAACCCGGGCAACATCCGTGCCTTCGACGACCAGGTCAAGGAGATCGCCCGCGCCGCCGCCGACCGCGGCACCTCGATCCGGATCGGCGTCAACGCCGGGTCACTCGACAAGCGGGTGATGGCCAAGTACGGCAAGGCGACGCCGGAGGCGCTGGCCGAGTCCGCGCTGTGGGAGGCGAGCCTGTTCGAGGAGCACGGCTTCCGCGACTTCAAGATCAGCGTCAAGCACAACGACCCGGTGGTCATGGTCCGCGCCTACGAGCTGCTGAGCGAGGCGTGCGACTACCCCTTGCACCTGGGCGTCACCGAGGCCGGTCCCGCCTTCCAGGGCACCATCAAGTCTGCCGTCGCGTTCGGCGCCCTGCTGAGCAAGGGCATCGGCGACACCATCCGGGTCTCCCTCTCGGCCCCGCCGGTCGAGGAGGTCAAGGTCGGGATCCAGATCCTGCAGTCGTTGAACCTGCGGCCCCGCAAGCTCGAGATCGTCTCCTGCCCCTCCTGCGGCCGCGCCCAGGTCGACGTCTACAAGCTCGCCGAGGAGGTCACCGCCGGTCTGGAGGGGATGACCGTCCCGCTGCGCGTCGCCGTGATGGGGTGCGTCGTGAACGGTCCGGGGGAGGCCCGCGAGGCCGACCTCGGCGTCGCCTCCGGCAACGGCAAGGGCCAGATCTTCGTCCGCGGCGAGGTGATCAAGACCGTCCGCGAGGCCGACATCGTCGAGACCCTGATCGAGGAGGCCATGCGGCTGGCGGAGTCGATGCCCGCCGGCGAGGGCGGTCCGGAGGTCTCGGTGGCCGGCGGTCCCGTGCCGGCACGCGTCTGATCGGGCCCCTGGTGACCGAGGCCGCGAGCAGGGGCGGGACGGGGCTGCGGGACGGCGGCTCCGTCCGCGTCCTGGGCCGGGCCGATCTCCCGGCCGCGATCCGGGTGCTGACCGGCAACCCGGTCGAGAACGTCTTCGTCGCCTCCCGGGTGCGGGCCGCCGGTCTCGACCAGTCCAGCCTCGGCTGCCCCGTCTGGGGCTACGAGCGCGACGGCGTGCTGCGGGCGCTCTGCCACGCAGGATCCAACCTGGTCCCGGTCGCGGCCGGGCCGGACGCGCTGGCGGCCTGGACGGAGTTCGCCGGCCCGCAGCGGATGTGCGCCTCGATCATCGGCCCGTCGGCGGTGGCCATGGACCTGTGGCAGCGGCTGGGTGAGCGGTGGGGCCGCGCCTGGAGCCGGGCGCGGGACGTGCGTCCGCACCAGCCGGTGATGGCGATCGAGGACGAGCCCGCGATCGCCCCCGACCCCCGGGTGCGCCGCGTCACGCTGGACCAGTGGGACGCCTACACCGACGCCGCCGTGAAGATGTACACCGAGGAGATCGGCGTCTCGCCGATCCAGGGCAATCCGGCCGGCTACCGCTTCTACGTCCGCCAGCTGATCACCTCGGGCCGCGCCTTCGGCATCTTCGAGGGCGGCAAGGTCATCTTCAAGGCCGACCTCGGCTCGGTGTCGGGCACCGTCTCCCAGGTCCAGGGCGTCTGGCTGGACCCCGAGCTCCGGGGCCGGGGGCTGGCCGCCCCCGCGATGGCGGCCGTGGTCACGCTGGCCCGCACCGTGGTGCCGACCGTCTCGCTGTACGTCAACGACTACAACCGGCCCGCCCGGGCGACCTACGAGCGGGTCGGGTTCGCCCAGGTGGGGGAGTTCGCGACCATCCACTACTGAGCCCCGCCCGATTCCGGGTCGTGGGCAGGGGTGCGGCCTCGGTAGGGTGAGCGGCGGCTCCCGCCCGTCGCGGGACGCCGTCGTCGCAGAAGAAGAGGCCTGCTCAGTGATCACCCGTCTGTCGGAGCTGTTCGTCCGGACCCTGCGCGAGGACCCGGCCGACGCCGAGGTGCCGAGCCACCGCTGGCTGGTCCGCGCGGGCTACATCCGCCGGGCCGCCCCGGGCATCTACTCCTGGCTGCCGCTGGGCTACAAGGTGCTGCGCAACGTCGAGCGGATCATCCGCGAGGAGATGGAGGCCATCGGCGCCCAGGAGGTGCACCTGCCGGCCCTGCTGCCGCGGGAGCCCTACGAGGCGACCAACCGGTGGACCGAGTACGGGCCGAACCTGTTCCGGCTCCAGGACCGGCGGGGCAACGACCTCCTGCTGGGGCCCACGCACGAGGAGATCTTCGCGCTGCTGGTCAAGGACCTGTACTCCTCCTACAAGGACCTCCCGCTCTCGCTCTACCAGATCCAGACCAAGTACCGCGACGAGGCCCGGCCCCGCGCCGGCCTCCTGCGCGGCCGTGAGTTCGTGATGAAGGACTCCTACTCCTTCGACGTCGACGACGCGGGCCTGCAGAAGTCCTACGACCTGCACCGCGACGCCTACGTCAAGGTGTTCAACCGCCTCGGCTTCTCCTACGTCATCGTCTCGGCCATGTCCGGGGCCATGGGCGGCTCGCGGAGCGAGGAGTTCCTGGCCGTCTCCGAGACCGGGGAGGACACCTTCGTCCGCTCCCCGGGCGGCTACGCGGCCAACGTCGAGGCCGTCCGGACGCCGGCGCCCGAGCCGGTCCCCGTCGACGCCCTGCCGGCCGCGCACGTCGAGGACACCCCGGACACCCCGACCATCGAGACCCTGGTCGCGGTGGCCAACGAGCGCGTCCCGCGCCCCGACCGGCCGTGGACCGCGGCGGACACGCTCAAGAACGTCGTCGTCGTGCTCCGGCAGCCCGACGGCACCCGGGAGCCGCTGGTGATCGGGCTGCCCGGCGACCGCGATGTCGACCTCAAGCGGCTGGGCGCCCAGGTCGAGCCGGCCGAGGTCGAGCCCTTCACCGAGGAGGACTTCGCCGACCACCCGGGCCTGGTCAAGGGCTACATCGGCCCGCAGGCGCTCGGCCTGGAGTCGAGGACCGGGATCCGCTACCTCGTCGACCCCCGGGTCAGCACGGGCACGGCCTGGGTGACCGGGGCGGACCAGCCGGGTCGGCACGTCTTCGACCTCGTCGCCGGCCGGGACTTCACCCCTGATGGCACCATCGAGGCCGCCGAGGTCCGTGCCGGCGACCCGGCGCCGGACGGCAGCGGCCCGCTGGAGCTGGCCCGCGGCATCGAGATGGGCCACATCTTCCAGCTGGGCCGCAAGTACGCCGAGGCGCTCGGCCTCAAGGTCCTGGACGAGAACGGCAAGCTGGTCACGGTGACCATGGGCTCCTACGGCATCGGGGTCTCCCGGGCGGTCGCCGCGGTCGCGGAGAACACCTGCGACGAGCGCGGCCTGGTCTGGCCGCGCGAGCTGGCGCCCTTCGACGTCCAGGTGCTCGCCACCGGCAAGGGCACCGAGGTGCTCGAGTTCGCCACCGACCTGGCCCGCCAGCTGGACGAGGCCGGGATCACCGTGCTGCTCGACGACCGCAAGGCCAGCCCGGGGGTGAAGTTCGCCGACGCCGAGATCATGGGGATGCCCACCATCGTGGTGGTCGGCCGCGGACTGGCCGACGGGGTCGTCGAGGTCCGCGACCGGCGCACCGGTGTGCGCACCGACGTCGCGGTGGCCGACGCCCTGGGCGAGGTCGTCACCGCCGTGCGCGGTCGACCGGAGTTCGACCGCGCGGTCCAGCTCTGACCCGCGGGGTCTGAGCGCGGATGGACGCCATCGACCTGCCCGCCCTGACCCTGGCCCTGCTGGTGCTGGTGGCCTTCGCCGCCGGCTGGGTGGACGCGGTGGTGGGCGGTGGGGGCCTGATCCAGCTGCCCGCGCTGCTGATCGGGTTGCCGGCCGACGCCGAGCCCGCCAGCGTGCTGGGCACCAACAAGGTCTCCTCCGTGTTCGGCACGGCGACCAGCTCGGTCACCTACGCCCGCAAGCTCAAGCCGGACTGGCGGACCGTCGTGCCCCTGGTCGTGGCGGCGGCCGGCGGTTCGGCGGTCGGCGCGCAGCTGGCCAAGTTCCTGCCCAAGGAGTACTTCACGCCCGTCGTGCTCGTCGCGCTGGTGGTCGTCGGCCTCTACACCTGGCGCCGTCCCCAGCTGGGCATGGTGTCCCAGCGCAAGCACGACGGCCGGGCCCACTACGGCCGGACCGGGCTGATCGGCCTGGGCGTGGGCGCCTACGACGGCTTCCTCGGACCCGGCACCGGCTCGTTCTTCGTCATCCTGCTCGTCGGGGTGCTGGGCTACGGCTTCCTCGAGGCCAGTGCCAAGGCCAAGATCGCCAACCTGGCCACCAACCTGTCCGCCATCGCCGTCTTCGCCGCGCACGGCTCGGTGCTCTGGGCGCTCGGCCTGGCGATGGGCGCGGCGAACCTGGTCGGGGGCTTCGTCGGCGCCCGGACCGCCCTGCGGCAGGGCAACGGCTTCGTGCGCAAGGTCTTCCTCGTGGTGATCGCGGCGCTGGTGGTCAAGCTCGCCTACGACACGATCCGCCAGCTGACCTGAGCCCCTCCTCCCGGCGAGCGTCCGAGCGCCGTCGGGCGCGAGCCGGGAGACTCAGTCAGCCCAGCCCGGCCAGGCCCGGAGCGGGGCGCCCCAGGCGGTGGCTGTCGCCACGGTGCTGGTCAGCTCGTCCAGGGCGGCCTCGCGGTCGGCGGGCCGCGCCGCCGCGGCCAGCCACAGGCCGACGAAGGGCAGCAGCCGGACCTCCATCCGCTGGACCAGCAACCGGGCGTCGCCGGCGTCGCGCACCTCGGGGTCCGGCTCGTAGGCGGGGGCCGCGGCGGGGACGTCGACGCCGGCCCGGCGCAACCGGTCCACCAACCGGTGGGTGAGGGCCCGGCGGCTGCGGAGGCCGGCCAGCGCCCGGTCGTGGACTGGTCCGCTGGCCGGCAGCCGACCCAGCGCCAGCTGGTAGCCCCAGACCGCCGCGTGCAGCGACTCCACCAGCGCCGACACCGCGGCGGCGTCGCTGACCACGGTGAGCGGCCGGTGGGCGGCGACGTCGGCGGACCGCGGGGGCGTCCCCGCGGCCAGGGCCGTCGCGAAGCTGCCGCTGGCCACGGCCATCGATCCCCACAGCAGGGCGTCCGGACCCTCGGCCGCGACGGCGGCGGCGCGGTAGCGCCCGGCCAGGGCACGCTCGTCGGCCGCCAGCCGTTCCAGGCTGGGGACCGGGCCCGGCGTCGTGCCCGGCGTCGGGGCGGACTTCGGGGCGGGGCTGGGTCGGTCGGTGGGTCGGGTCGCGGGGGCGGGTCCGGCCAGCGCGACGGCACGCTCGGTGTGGGCCCGGTCCAGCAGCTCGAGCAGGTCCCGGAGGCGCTCGTCGTCGGCGTCGGTCCGGGCCCGCCGCGCGCGGGCCGCGGCGGCCAGGGCGGCCTCCGCCGCCTGGTCACGGGCCAGCCCGGGGGCCAGCGGGGAGGGCGTCGGGCTCGGTGCCGGCGTGCTGCGGCCTACCGCCCCGGGACCGCGGACGGCGGGGTCGCTGAGGGTGCAGCCGCTCGCGGTGAGCGCCAGACCCGCCTGCAGCACGGTCCGCCGTGACCACCGCTCCGGCCGTACCGCGGGCACGGAGATCCGGTCGGGCACGGATCGACGCTATCCCAGCCGCCGGTATGATCGGGACCTGCGCCCGCGGTCGTCGACCTGGCTGGTGCGCCGCACGACCACGACGGCACGACCACAACTGCACGACCACAACCGGATCGAGGAACACCCATGAGAGAGAGCCAGATCGTCGCCCTGCTGGGGCCGGTCCTGGCCCAGCACGGGCTGGACCTCGACGCGGTGGAGGTGCTCCCGGCCGGCAGGCGCCGGTTGCTCCGCGTCGTCGTGGACGGCGACGGACCCGAGGGCAGGGGACCGTTGCTCGACGACATCGCGGAGGCGACCCGCGCCATCTCGGTGGCCCTGGACGAGTCCCCGGCCGTCGGTCAGGCCCCCTACACGCTCGAGGTGAGCTCCCGCGGCGTCAGCCGGCCGCTGGAGCTGCCGCGGCACTGGCGGCGCAACGTCGACCGTCTGGTGTCGGTCACCACGACGGCGGGGGAGACCTTCAGCGGCCGGGTCACCGCGGCCGGTGAGGAGACCGTCAGCCTCGACGTCGAGGGCAGCACCCGCGAGCTCGCGCTCGCCGAGGTGACCAAGGCCCTCGTGCAGGTGGAGCTGAACCGGCCGAGGTCGGTGGCCGCGGACGACGAGGCCGACGACGACCCAGCTGACCACGACCCAGCTGACGACGACACCGACGACGAGATCGAGGACGAGGACTGATGGACATCGACATCTCCGTGCTGCGCCTGCTGGAGCGGGAGAAGGAGCTGCCCTTCGAGGTGCTCGCCGCAGCCATCGAGGAGGCCCTGCTCACCGCCTACGACCGCACCGACGGCGCGGTCGCGGGGGCCCGGGTCGAGCTGAACCGCAAGAGCGGCCATGTGGCCGTGATGGTGCCCGAGCGCGATGAGCAGGGCGGGACTGTCGGCGAGTACGACGCCACCCCGGAGGGCTTCGGCCGGGTGGCAGCCTCGACGGCCCGCTCGGTCATCCTGCAGCGGCTGCGCGACGCCGAGGACGAGCAGAAGTACGGCCACTTCGCCGGCGTCGAGGGTGACATCGTCTCCGGTGTCGTGCAGCAGGGCCGGGACAGCCGCACCGTGCTCGTCGACCTCGGCAAGATCGAGGCGATCATGCCGCTGGCCGAGCAGGTGCCGGGGGAGAGCTACCCCCACGGCAAGCGGATCCGGGTCTACGTGGTGGCCGTCCGCAAGGAGCTCAGGGGTCCCCAGGTCGTGGTCTCCCGCACCCACCCGGGGCTGGTGGAGAAGCTCTTCAAGCTCGAGGTGCCCGAGATCGCCGACGGCACGGTGGAGATCAAGGCGACCGCCCGCGAGGCCGGCCACCGGAGCAAGATCGCCGTGGTCAGCCACAACTCCGACGTCAGCGCCAAGGGGGCCTGCATCGGGCCGATGGGTCAGCGCGTGCGCGCGGTGATGCACGAGCTGAACGAGGAGAAGATCGACATCATCGACTGGTACGCCGACCCGGCCAAGTTCGTCGCCCAGGCGCTGTCGCCGGCCAAGGTCAGCTCGGTCACCGTCGTCGACCTGGCGGCCCGGGCCGCCCGTGTCGTGGTCCCCGACTACCAGCTGTCGCTGGCCATCGGGCGCGAGGGCCAGAACGCGCGGCTCGCGGCGCGGCTCACCGGGTGGCGGATCGACATCCGCTCCGACACCGAGGTGGCGCCCGCGGAGGCCTGAGCCGTCGCCCGCCACCGGGTAGGCTGGTCCGGTGAGTCAGCCGGTGCGCACCTGCGTCGGCTGCCGCCGCAAGGCGGGGAAGTCCGAGCTCGTCCGGCTGGTCTGGCAGCATTCCGTCGTGGTCGACCCCGCTCAGCGCGAGCCCGGCCGCGGCGCCTACCTGCATCCCGGACCCGACTGCGTGGCCCTGGCCGTCAAGCGACGGTCCCTGGGACGTGCCCTGCGGGTCACCGGCGTCGACCCCGAGGTGCTGACGCACCGCTGGGTCGAGGCCGGAGCGGGGGAACTCGCTTAGGCGATCGGGCAGGACGAGGATAGAGTTCTTCATTGACTTCACCGGTGCAGGTGCTGTCCGCACCCGGGCCGTGGAGTCCGCAGTCAAGCGCCCCCGACCAGGGGCGCCGAACCAGAAAGTGGGCGCACGCTCATGACCACTCGATGAGTACCCCTCAATGAGCATGCAAGACAACTAACTGGTCCGGCGCACAAGACCCGGACCGCCAACAAGGAGAGCAGTGGCCAAGGTCCGCGTCTATGAGCTCGCGAAAGAGCTCGGAGTCGAGAGCAAGACCGTCCTCACGATGTTGAAGGACATGGGCGAATTCGTCCGCTCCGCCTCGTCCACGGTGGAACCCCCCGTGGAACGGCGGCTCAAGGAGAAGCTGAGCAACGGCTCCTCCGGCGGCGGCAAAGAGCCTGCACGCCAGGCGCCCGCCGCCACCCGCAACCCGGCCGCGCCGGCCGGCACCCGCCGTCCGCCGATGCCCAGCCCGGGTCTCAGCCGGCCCAACCCGCCCGCCGCGGCACCCGCCGCTCCGGTCCGGCCCGCCACCCCTGCTCCGGCCCCCGTCGCCCCGGCGGCCGAGGTCACGGCTCCGGCGGCCGACACCTCCGCTCCGGCGCCGACGGCAGCCACCCCGGCCGCCCCGACGCCCACCGAGGCGCCGCAGGCGACGCCTCGTCCCGGCACCGGCACCCCGGCCCCCGGTCCCGTCAGCCGCACGCCGGCCCCGGGTCCGCGTCCGAGCACCCCGCGCGCTCCCGGCCAGCCGCCGGCCCGTCCGCAGTCCGGCGCCCCCGCGGCCGGCCAGGGCGGCCCTGGTCAGCCGGCCGCTCCGCGCACCGGTCAGCCCTCCGCCCCGCGCACCGACGGCCAGCCCGGCACCCCCGGTCCCCGTCCGCGTCCGGGCTCCACCGGCGGCCTGCCCGGCGCCGGTGCTCCGGGCAACCGTCGTCCGGGTGGGGCTCCCCGACCGGGCAACAACCCGTTCTCGCCCTCCCAGGGCATGGGCCAGGCGCGTCCGCCGCGCCAGGCGCCGGGTGCTCCCGGTGCCGGCGAGGCGGCCCGTCCGGGTGGTCCCCGGCCGCCTGCCGGTCGTGGTGCTCCCGCCCCGGGCTCGCGTCCGGGCGTGCCGGGCATGCCCCGGCCCAACCCCGCGATGATGCCGCGGCAGAGCTCGGGCCAGCTGAGCGCTCCTGGTGCGGCCGGCCCCCGTGGCCGTGGCGCACCCGCGGGTGGTCGTGGTCGCCCCGGTGGCGGTGGTCCTCCGGGCCGTACCGGTGGTCCCGGTGGCGGTCCGCCTCCCGCGGGCCGCGGTGGCCGCGGCGGTCGCGGCGGTACCCAGGGTGCGTTCGGTCGCGCCGGGGGACCGGTGCGTCGTGGTCGCAAGTCGAAGCGGCAGCGTCGTCAAGAGTTCGACCAGATGCAGGCTCCCGAGATCGGTGGCGTGCGTGTCCGGCAGGGCAACGGCGAGACCATCCGCCTCGCCCGCGGCGCTTCGCTGACCGACCTGTCGGAGAAGATCAACGTCGACGTGTCGAACCTGGTCCAGGTGCTGTTCAACCTGGGCGAGATGGTGACGGCCACGCAGACCGTGTCGGAGGACACGCTGCAGGTCCTCGCCGGTGAGCTCAACTACAAGATCGAGGTCGTCTCCCCCGAGGACGAGGACCGCGAGCTGCTGGAGAGCTTCGACATCGAGTTCGGCGAGAACGAGGGTGGCGAGGACGAGCTCGAGGCCCGGCCGCCGGTCGTCACCGTCATGGGTCACGTCGACCACGGCAAGACGAAGCTGCTCGACGCGATCCGCAAGACCAACGTGGTCGCCGGCGAGGCCGGTGGCATCACCCAGGCGATCGGCGCCTACCAGGTGGCCACCGAGGTCGACGGTGAGGAGCGGAAGATCACCTTCATCGACACCCCGGGCCACGAGGCGTTCACCGCCATGCGTGCCCGTGGTGCGAAGTCGACCGACATCGCCGTCCTGGTGGTGGCCGCCGACGACGGTGTGATGCCGCAGACCATCGAGGCGCTGAACCACGCACTGGCGGCTGACGTCCCGGTCGTCGTCGCGGTCAACAAGATCGACCGCGAGGGCGCCGACCCGACGAAGGTGCGCGGTCAGCTCACCGAGTACGGCCTGGTGCCCGAGGAGTACGGCGGCGACACGATGTTCGTCGACGTCTCCGCGATCACCGGCGTCGGGCTGGAGCAGCTGCTCGAGGCGGTCATCCTGACCGCCGACGCGGCGCTCGACCTGCGGGCGAACCCCGAGATGGACGGCCAGGGTGTGGCGATCGAGGCCCACCTGGACAAGGGTCGTGGCCCCGTGGCCACCGTCCTCGTCCAGCGCGGCACGCTGCACGTCGGCGACTCGATCGTGGCCGGGACGGGGTACGGACGCGTCCGGGCCCTGCTGGACGACCATGGTCAGAACGTGGACGAGGCTCCGCCGTCGTTCCCGGTCCAGGTGCTCGGTCTGACCGCCGTCCCCGGCGCCGGCGACAGCTTCATCGTCGTCGACGACGACCGGATGGCCCGGCAGATCGCCGAGCGCCGGGCGTCCCGGCTCCGGATGGCGGCTCAGGCGGCCGGCACCCGGCGCAAGACGCTCGACCAGCTGTTCGACCAGCTCGAGCGCGGCGAGGACCAGGAGCTGCGGCTCATCCTCAAGGGCGACGGCGCTGGCTCGGTCGAGGCCCTGGAGGACGCGCTGTCCAAGATCGACGTCGGCGACGAGGTCAGCCTGCGGGTCATCGACCGCGGTGTCGGTGCCATCACCGAGACCAACGTCAGCCTGGCGGCGGCGTCCAACGCGGTCATCGTCGGCTTCAACGTCCGCCCGCAGGGCAAGGCGACGGAGATGGCGGACCGCGAGGGTGTCGACATCCGGTACTACTCGGTGATCTACTCCGCGATCGACGAGATCGAGGCCGCACTCAAGGGCCTGCTCAAGCCGATCTACGAGGAGGCCCAGCTCGGCCAGGCGGAGATCCGGGAGATCTTCCGCTCGTCCCGCGCGGGCATCATCGCCGGCTGCATGGTCACCGGTGGGACCATCCGCCGCAACTCGAAGGCCCGGCTGCTGCGGGAGGGTGTCGTCATCAACGAGACGACCATCGCCTCGCTGCGCCGGGAGAAGGACGACGCCACCGAGGTGCGGGAGGGTTTCGAGTGCGGTCTGACGCTCGCCAACTACTCCGACATCCGGGTCGGCGACGTCATCGAGACCTTCGAGCTGCGCGAGAAGGCCCGCAGCTGAGCAGTCGGCAGCTGAGCAGGTAGGAGCACGGGAGGGCGGGGTCGTCGACGACGGCCCCGCCCTCGTCGTTCCTTCGGCCCTGGGTTATCACTTCTGCATACAAGTGATAAGTTTCGGGGGTGAGTTCCTCGGACGTGGCCGCCCACGTGTGGCCGCCGGTGGGCTGGGAGCGACTGGTCTGGGACGCCGGTCCCCGACCGCCGGCCATGACCCGCGCCGACCAGCGGCGGGCGCACGGCAGCTACCAGGCTGCCGTCCCGGCCCGGCTGGCCGGCCTGGACTACCGCCCGCCTGCCCGGCTCGCGGCCGCGCTCGAGGATGCTGCCGTCGAGCTCAGCCGCTACGACACCGAGATGGCGTCCAGCCCGGCACCGCTGGACGCGGTGCTGCTGCGCAGCGAGTCCGCGGCGTCCTCCCAGATCGAGAACCTCACCGCGTCGGCCCGCAGCATCGGGCTGGCCGAGCTCGGCGACGCCAGCCGGACCAACGCCGGGCTGGTGGTGGCGAACGTGCACGCGATGCGGTCGGCCCTGGACCTGGCCGAGGACCTGTCGGTCGCCACGGTGCTGGCCCTGCACCGCGCGCTGCTGGCCGAGAGCGACCCCGACATCGCCGGCAGCTGGCGGACCGAGCCGGTGTGGATCGGCCGCTCGTCGCTCAGCCCGGTCGGAGCCGACTACGTCGGCCCCCGCGCCGCGCTGGTGCCCGCGCTGATGGCGGACCTGATGGCGTGGGCCGGTCGGCCCGACCTGCCCGTGCTGGCCCAGGCGGCCCTGGTGCACGCCCAGTTCGAGACCATCCACCCGTTCTCCGACGGCAACGGCCGTACCGGGCGCGCCCTGCTGCACGCGATGCTGCGCCACCACGGACTGGTGCGCCAGGTGACGGTGCCGGTCTCGGCCGGGCTGCTGGCCGACGTCCGCGGGTACCACGCGGCGCTGACCGCCTACCGAGCCGGTGAACCCGACGTGATCGTCGAGCTGACCGTGGAGGCGGTCTTCCGCGCCGTCGGCAACGGGCGCGCCCTGGCCGCCGAGCTGGACGAGGTCCGCGAACGCTGGCGGACCGTGGTGACCGCCCGCCGCGACTCCGCCGTCTGGCGGGTGGCCGACCTCTTCCTGGCCCGTCCGGTGCTGGACGCGGCCCAGGTGGCCGCAGGCACCGGTCTGGCCGTCACCAACGTGCACCGACACCTGGAGCGGCTGACCGGGGCAGGGGTGCTGACACCCTTCCCGCTCTACCGGCGCGCCCGGGCCTGGCGGGCTGATGAGGTGCTGCACGCCCTGGACGCCTTCGCCGCCCGGGCCGGCCGCCGCACACGGTCTTAGACCCGGAGGGCATGCGGCACAATGGAGGGCTGTCCGTCAGAGGAGGAACCATGGCATCGCCCCGGGTGCTCAAGCTCGCCGACCAGATCAAGGTGATCGTGGCCGAGATGCTCGAGCGCAAGATCAAGGACCCCCGACTGGGCTTCGTCACCGTGACCGACGTCCGGCTCACGGGGGACAGCAGGGAGGCGACGGTCTTCTACACCGTGCTGGGCTCGGCGGACGACGCCGCGGGCACCGCGCTCGCGCTCACCTCGGCCACCGGCCTCATCCGCTCCCAGGTCGGCAAGCAGCTGGGCATGAAGTTCACCCCCTCGGTCACCTTCGTGGCCGACGCCATCCCGGAGAACGCCCGGCAGATCGACGACCTGCTGCAGCGGGCCCGCGACGTCGACGCCCGGGTCGCCCAGGCCGCGCACGGCAAGACCTACGCCGGCGACGAGGACCCGTACAAGCACCCGGACGAGGACGACACCGACGACGTCGACCTGGACCGCTGAGCGGCTCCGCGCCGACGACGGCCGCCTCCGGCCTGGTGGTGGTGGACAAGCCCGCCGGCCTGACCTCCCACCAGGTGGTGGCCCGCTGCCGTCGGCTGCTCGGCACCCGCAAGGTCGGGCACGCCGGCACTCTGGACCCGATGGCCACCGGCGTGCTGCTGGTGGGCGTCAACCGCGCCACCCGGCTGCTGGGGCACCTGATGCTCACCCGGAAGGCCTACACGGCGACGGTGCGGCTCGGCGTCGGCACGGTCACCGACGACGCCGAGGGTGAGGTCACCGACGCACCCGGGCTGGCCGGGCTGGACGAAGGCGCCCTGGCGGCGGCCCTCGTGCCGCTGCGCGGCGCGATCACCCAGGTCCCGACCGCGGTCTCGGCGATCAAGGTCGACGGCGTCCGCTCCTACGCCCGGGTGCGGGCCGGGGAGGAGGTCGCGCTGGCCGGCCGACCCGTCACGGTGCACCGCCTCGAGGTCCTCGACCGCCGGGACCTCGACGTGGACGGGACGCCCTGCGTCGACCTCGACGTCGTCGTCGAGTGCAGCTCCGGCACCTACGTCCGGGCCCTGGCCCGCGACCTCGGGGCAGCCCTCGGCTCGGCCGGCCACCTGACCGCGCTGCGCCGGACCGCCGTCGGGCCCTTCGTGCTGGCGGAGGCGGTGCCGCTGTCCGACGCGACCGAGACCCTGCCCGTGCTGGGTCTGGCCGACGTCGTCCGGCGCACCTTCGCCACCGTCGTGCTGGACGCCGAGCAGGAGGCCGCCGTGCGGGTCGGCCGGGCGCTGCCCGGGCTGGCGCTGCCCGCCGAGCAGGCCGCGCTGCTCAGCGCCGAGGACGAGTTCCTGGCCCTCTACCGACGCCGCGGCGAGGGCGCCGTGGCCGAGGCCGTCTTCTGCGGCTGAGCCGACCGGCCGCCTCGGGGCACCGTGGTTGACTGGTGCGCCGGAGCCGCGACCGCGCGCCCCGGAGCCGGTGCAGGGAGGCAGCACGGATGACCAGCGACCCGGTGGTCGTGATCGGCAACTTCGACGGCGTCCACCGCGGCCACGTCGCGCTGCTCCGCACCGCCCGCGCCGCCGAGCCGGACGCCCCGCTCGTCGTGGTCACGTTCTGGCCGCACCCGATGTCGGTGGTCCGGCCCGACCAGGCGCCCCCGCTGCTCACCACGCTTCCCCGGCGCGTCGCGCTGCTCCAGCAGGCCGGCGCGGACGACGTCGTGGTGGTCGACTTCACCCCCGAGGTGGCCGGCTGGAGCCCCGAGCAGTTCGTCGACACCGTGCTGCGCCCCCTGCACCCGCGGCGGGTCGTGGTGGGGGAGAACTTCCGGTTCGGCTTCCGGGCGGCGGGCACCGTCGCCACGCTGGCCGAGCTCGGTCGTGGCAGCTTCGAGGTCTCGCCGGTGCCGCTGGTGACCGACGGCGCCCAGCCCAGCTCCTCGACCCTGGTCCGGCACGCGGTGGCCGAGGGCGACTTCGGCCGGGTCCGCGAGCTGAGCGACCACCCGTTCCGGTTCTCCGGCGTCGTCGTGCAGGGCGACCAGCGGGGCCGGCTGCTCGGCTACCCGACCGCCAACCTGCTGGTCGCGCCGGGCATGGCCGTGCCGGCCGACGGCGTCTACGCCGGCTGGGTGACGCGGCAGGACCAGCCCGACGCCCCTCGCTGGCCGGCGGCGATCTCGGTCGGCTCCAACCCCACCTTCGACGGCGTGCAGCGGCGGATCGAGTCCTACGTGCTGGACCGTGACGACCTCGAGCTGTACGGGGTGGAGATCGCCGTCGAGTTCTACGCCCGGGTCCGTGGCCAGATCCGGTTCGCCGGCGTCGAGCCCCTGATCGAGCAGATGCACCACGACGTCGAGGAGATCCGCCACCTGCTGGGCAGCTTCTGAGCGCCGTGGACCCCATGACCCCGCCCCTCCGGCTCCACCCCGGCCCGGACACCACCGCCGACGTGTTCTCGACGGCGCACGCCCCGGTGCTCACGATCGACGCGGGCACCCGGCTCGTCGTCCGGTCGCTCGACGCCTCGGGCCACCTGCGGCCGCAGGAGCACCCCGGCCAGCGCCAGCCCACCCTGCACCCGGCCGGCCGCGGGCACTGCCTGACCGGCCCGATCGCGGTCCGGGGGGCCCGTCCCGGTCAGCACCTGGCCGTGCACCTGCACGCGCTGCGCCCCGACGTCTGGGGGTGGACTGTCGCTGCCGCGGCCGACACCCCGATCACCCGGCGGCTCGGGCTGGCCGGCGGGCCGCCGTCCTGGCTGCTGTGGGACCTCGACCCCGACGCAGGCACCGGGCGGGAGAGCCGGGGCTTCGTCCGCGACCTCGCCCCGTTCCTCGGGGTGCTGGGCGTGGCGCCGGCCGAGCCGGGCGAGCACTCGACCGTTCCGCCCCGCGCCGGCAGCGGCGGCAACATCGACTGCAAGGACCTGGTCGCGGGGTCGACCCTGTACCTGCCGGTCGCGGTGCCCGAGGCACTCCTCTACCTCGGCGACGGGCACGCCGCCCAGGGGGACGGGGAGGTCGGTGGGACGGCGATCGAGTGCGCGATGACGACCGAGCTGAGCGTCGACGTCGTCGAGGGACGGCCGGTGGCCGGGGGCACGCGGAGACGCCCGCCGGGCTGATCACCTTCGGCTTCGACGCCGACCTCAACGTCGCGACCGGGGACGCGCTCGACGCCATGGTGCGCTGGATGGCCCAGCTCCACGACGTCGACAAGGCGACGGCCCTGGCGCTGGCGAGCACCGCCGTCGACCTGCGGGTCACCCAGGTGGCCAACCAGACCTGGGGCGTGCACGCCGTGCTGCCCGCGGGCAGCCTGCGCTGAGACCGCTCAGCGCCCGACCAGGCCGGCGCCGGAGCGCTCCGGGGCGATCAACGGGCGGATGGTGCGCGCGACGGTGCCGGAGCCGACGGCGACCGCGTCGTAGAAGCCCGTCGCCGTAGACGTCCAGCTCGCGCTCCATCCTCTGCAGGTTGGCCAGCGCCTGGCGGGGCTCGTGCTGCAGGGCCAGGAAGGCCGCGTGCGGGGTCACGACCCCGTCGCCGTAGTCCGGCGCCGGGTTGGTACCGGGCCGGACCGCCCCGGAGCCGGATCGGCCACGGACCCTCGATGTCGTCGGCGGCCCAGCGGCGCAGCGGGCTGCGCGGCCGGGGTCGTGGTGCCGGCCAGGGCCGGCCTGACGCTGCGCACGCCAGCGGAGGCCTCCGGCAGTCCGCGAGAGCCAGCTCGCCGGTCCGACGGTGGTCCGGAGGTGCGGGATTCGTCCTCCCCCCGGTCGCGCTGGTAGGTTTGGCCCTGCCGTTTGATCGGCCGCGGACCACCAAGAGCTCCCCTTCACACCGAGTGAACCCCGGATCCCGGGACCCGGGGGGCGCCGCGCAACGGGAAACCGAAGGAGAGAACGTGGCTTTTGACGCTGCCATCAAGAAGCAGACCATCGAAGAGTTCGCCACCCACGAAGGTGACACGGGTTCTCCCGAGGTCCAGGTCGCGGTCCTGACCCGGCGCATCGCGCACCTGACCGAGCACCTGAAGGAGCACAAGCACGACCACCACAGCCGTCGTGGCCTGATGCTCCTGGTCGGCCAGCGCCGTCGTCTGCTCAACTACGTGGCCCAGACCGACATCAACCGCTACCGGTCGCTCATCGAGCGGCTCGGCCTGCGGCGCTGATCTGAGCGGAGCGGTCCTCCTCGCCCCTGGGCGCGGCGGGCCGCTCCTGCGCATCTTCCCCCACAACTGAATCGACCGAACATCACCCGCTGAATTGCATCCCGCACGCACTCGACGTGGAGCGCTTCGGTCCTCGGTAGTGGTCTTCGGGTCCGCCGGCCCCGTGCCGGCGCGCAGGTCGTCACCTGCCCGACCCGCGGACCTCGATCGAAGACCGGCCTCCCACAGCTCCGGGGGAGCAGGGCCTCGTGGCACGAGGCCGTCGAGCGAGCAGCCGCCGTCAGGCGACCGGTGTGCGGATGTGATCCACACCTCCGGCGAGCCGTCCGCGGCCCGCCACAGAAAGGAATCCCGTGGAGGGACCTGAACTGCACGTCACCGAGGCCGTCATCGACAACGGTGCCCTCGGTCGTCACGTCGTCCGTTTCGAGTCGGGCCTGCTGGCCCGCCAGGCCGCCGGCTCGGCGACCGTCTACCTCGACGACGACACGATGCTCCTCTCGGCCACCACGGCCCAGAGCAAGCCGCGCGACGCGATCGACTTCTTCCCGCTGACCGTGGACGTCGAGGAGCGGATGTACGCCGCCGGACGGATCCCCGGCTCGTTCTTCCGCCGCGAGGGCCGCCCGTCCGAGGGCGCCATCCTCACCTGCCGGCTGATCGACCGCCCGCTGCGCCCCTGCTTCGTCAAGGGCCTGCGCAACGAGGTCCAGGTCGTCGTCACCGTCATGGCGCTGAACCCGAACAAGACCTACGACGTCGTCGCCATCAACGCGGCCTCGATGTCCACCCAGCTCGCGGGCCTGCCGTTCACCGGCCCGGTCGGCGGCGTCCGCGTCGCGCTGATCGGTGACCAGTGGGTCGGCTTCCCCGACGTCGACCAGCTCGGCGAGTCCACCTTCGACATGGTGGTGGCCGGCCGCGTGCTCGCCGACGGCGACGTCGCGATCATGATGGTCGAGGCCGAGTCCACGGCGCAGACCTGGGACCTGGTCCGCAGCGGCAAGACCGCCCCGACCGAGCAGGTCGTGGCCTCCGGCCTCGAGGCCGCCAAGCCGTTCATCAAGGCGCTGTGCGACGCGCAGGCCGAGCTGGCCACGCACTTCCCGAAGACCACGGCGGAGTTCAAGATCTTCTCCGACTACGCCGACGACGTCTACGCCGCGGTGTCGGACACCGTGACCGGCGAGCTGTCGCAGGTCATGGCCATCGCGGACAAGCAGGAGCGCGAGCAGGCCACCGAGACCCTCAAGGCCTCCCTCGTCGCCCGGCTGTCGGAGCAGTTCGCCGGTCGCGAGAAGGAGATCACCGGGGCCTACCGGGCGCTCACCAAGAAGCTCGTCCGGCAGAAGATCCTCACCGAGAAGGTGCGGATCGACGGCCGCGGGCTGAGCGACATCCGCACCCTGTCCGCCGAGGTCGACGTGATCCCGCGCGTGCACGGCTCGGCGCTGTTCCAGCGCGGCGAGACCCAGATCCTGGGCGTCACCACGCTGAACATGCTCGGCATGGAGCAGAAGCTCGACACGCTGGCGCCGGAGACGACGAAGCGCTACATGCACAACTACAACTTCCCGCCCTACTCCACCGGTGAGACCGGTCGGGTCGGGTCGCCGAAGCGGCGCGAGATCGGCCACGGAGCGCTCGCCGAGCGCGCCCTGCTGCCGGTGCTGCCGACGCGTGAGGAGTTCCCCTACGCCATCCGTCAGGTCTCGGAGGCGCTGGGCTCGAACGGCTCCACCTCGATGGGCTCGGTCTGCGCCTCGACGCTGGCCCTGCTGAACGCCGGGGTGCCGCTGCGCGCGCCGGTCGCCGGCATCGCCATGGGCCTGGTGTCCGACACCGTCGACGGGGAGACCCGTTACGTCGCCATGACCGACATCCTCGGGGCCGAGGACGCCTTCGGCGACATGGACTTCAAGGTCGCCGGCACGAAGGACTTCATCACCGCCCTGCAGCTGGACACCAAGCTCGACGGCATCCCCGCGTCGGTCCTGGCTTCGGCGCTGGACCAGGCCAAGGACGCTCGGACCTCGATCCTCGAGGTCATGTCGGAGGCCATCGACGCGCCGGACGAGATGAGCCTGTTCGCGCCGCGGATCATCACGATCCGCATCCCGGTCGACAAGATCGGCGAGGTCATCGGCCCGAAGGGCAAGGTGATCAACCAGATCCAGGACGACACCGGTGCGCAGATCTCCATCGAGGACGACGGCACCATCTACGTCGGTGCCGACTCCGGCGAGAAGGCCGAAGCGGCGCGGGCGCTGATCAACGCCATCGCCAACCCGACCATGCCGGAGAAGGGCGAGCGGTACCTCGGCACCGTCGTCAAGATCACCGCCTTCGGTGCCTTCGTGTCGTTGCTGCCCGGCAAGGACGGCCTGCTGCACATCTCGAAGCTGCGGCCGCTGGCCGGCGGCGCCCGCGTCGACAACGTCGAGGACGTCGTCAGCGTCGGCCAGAAGATCCAGGTCGAGATCAACGAGATCGACGACCGGGGCAAGCTCTCGCTGGTCCCCGTCGTCGAGGAAGAGGCGTCGGTCTGAGACCCTCGGCCTCAACTGCCGCCTCGCGGCGTCCCGCACGGCGTCACCCCATCGTGGGTGGCGCCGTGCGGCGTACCACCCTGCCGAACGGGCTGCAGGTGGTCACCGAGCACATGCCCGCCAGCCGGACGTTCTCCCTCGGGATCTTCGCCGGGGTCGGCTCCCGGCACGAGACGCCCGCGCTGCACGGCGCCTCGCACTTCCTCGAGCACGTGCTGTTCAAGGGCACCACGCGACGCAGTGCCGAGGAGATCTCGGCCGCGGTCGAGGAGGTCGGTGGTGAGCTGAACGCCTACACCACCAAGGAGTACACCTGCTTCTACGCGCGGGTGCTCCGAGACGACGCCGCGCTGGCCGTGGACGTGCTGACCGACATGATCACCGCCTCCAAGATCACCGCGGGCGACCTGGACGCCGAGCGCGCCGTCATCCAGGACGAGATCGCCATGCACGCCGACGACCCGGGTGAGGTGGTGCAGGAGCTCGTCGCCGAGCACGTCTTCACGGGCTCCGGCCTCGGCCGCACGGTGATCGGCTCGCCCGGCTCGATCGCCGCGCTCAGCCGGGACCAGGTGGTCCGGTACTGGCGACGGCACTACGGCCCCTCCTCGCTCGTCGTGGCGGCGGCCGGTCACGTCGACCACGACCGGCTGGTGGAGCAGCTCGCACCGCTGGACGCGCGACCGACCGCCTCCCCCCGGCGGCCGCCCCGGGCCACCGCGGTCAACCGTTCCGGTGGGCTGGTCACCGCCGAGCGGCGGGTGGAGCAGGTCAGCGCCGTGCTGGCCTACCCCAGCCCGGGGATGTTCGACGACGCCCGCTACCCGCTCGGGCTGCTCTCCCTGGTCGTCGGCGGTGGGATGTCCTCGCGGCTGTTCGTGGAGGTGCGCGAGCGCCGCGGGCTGACCTACGGCATCGACGCGGGCGAGACCACCTACTCCGACGCCGGACTGTGGAGCGTGGACTGGCAGTGCGCGCCCGACAAGCTCGCCCCCATCGTCGACCTGGTCCGGGCGACGCTGGCCGAGGTCGCCGAGCACGGCGTCACCGAGGCCGAGCTGGCCCGGGCCCAGGGCCAGATGCGCGGGCAGACGGTGCTCTCCTACGAGAGCCCCTCCAGCCGGATGAGCCGGCTGGGCGGCAACGCGGTTCTCGGAGACGACCGGACGCTGGCGGAGGTGCTGGACCGCTTCGACGCCGTCGACGTCGCCCAGGTGCAGGCGGCGGCCGCCGAGCTCTTCTGCCGCGAGCCCGTGCTCGGGCTGGTCGGTCCCCGGGTGCCCGCGACGGTGCTGCGAGACTGGTCCTGACCGGGCCGCGGTGGCTGCGGGACCCCAGGAGGAGCAGCAGATGATCAAGGTGGCCGTGTTCGGGGCCCGCGGCAAGATGGGTGCCGAGGTGTGCCGGGCCGTCGAGGGGGCCGACGACCTCGAGCTGGTCGCGGCCGTCGACGCCGGTGACGACCGGTCGTCCGCTGAGGCCGCCGACGTCGTCGTCGACTTCACCCACCCGGACGCCGTGATGGACAACCTCGCCTGGTGCGTCGAGCGCGGGCTGCACGCCGTCGTCGGCACCACCGGCTTCGACGACGCCCGGCTGGAGCAGCTGCGCGGCCTGCTCGCCGGCCGCCCCGAGGTCGGGGTCCTGGTGGCCGCCAACTACTCCATCGGCGCCGTGCTGATGATGCGCTTCGCCGAGCAGGCCGCCGCGTTCTACGAGAGCGTGGAGATCGTCGAGCTGCACCACCCGGGCAAGGCCGACGCCCCGTCGGGCACCGCCACCGCCACCGCCCGACGGGTGGCCGCGGCCCGCGCTGCCGCCGACCTGCCCGCCCCGCCCGACGCCACCGTGCAGGAGCTGCCGGGGGCCCGCGGGGCCGACGTCGACGGCATCCGGGTGCACGGCGTCCGGCTGCGGGGGCTGGTCGCGCACCAGGAGGTGCTGCTGGGCTCCGAGGGGGAGACGCTGACGCTGCGGCACGACTCGCTGGACCGCGTCTCCTTCATGCCGGGCGTGCTGGCCGGGGTGCGGGCCGTCACCGGCCGCCCCGGGCTGACCGTCGGCATCGAGTCCGTCCTCGGGCTGACCTGATGGCCTCGGGCAGGGCCGGTCGGCGGGCAGGTGGCGTCCTGCTCGTCCTGCTGCTGCTGGCGGGCGCGCTGCTCGGCCTGGACCGCGGCCTGCACGCCTACGCCGAGCGGCGGGTGGCGACCGAGCTGCAGAACTCGCTGGCTCTGGCCGGCCCACCCGCGGTGGAGATCCGCGGCTTCCCCTTCCTCACCCAGGCTGCTCGGAACCGTTTCCCGCGGGTCGACGTCACCGCGTCCGGCTTCTCGGGATCGCGGAGTCCTGGGGAGCCGACGCTGGAGATCGAGACGCTGCAGGCCGAGCTGCACGACGTGCGGACCGAGGACGGCTACCGGGTCGTGAGGGCCGGTCGCCTGGACGGCCGGGCGGTCCTGGCCTACGACGCGCTCGGCGGCTACAGCGAGAACCCGCTCAGCTACGGCGGGAGCGCCGGGGGTCCGGGCCGGGTGCAGACCAAGGTCTCGGCCCCGGTCGGAGGTGACCTGCTGGCGGCGACGATCAGCGGGGTGGTCACGGTCGACGAGCCGAACCAGCAGATGGTGATCACCGAGCCGGCGGTCGAGGTCGTGGGGGTCGAGCTCGGGGACGAGGTGGTCGATCGGCTGGCCGAGCGGTTCCTCGAGCCGATCCCGGTGGGTGCACTGCCGCTCGGGTTGCGGCTGACCGGTGTCGAGGCGACGGAAACCGGGATGGTGGCCCGGGTCACCGGCACCGACGTGCTGATCCAGGAGGGCTGACGTCAGTCCGGGACCTCAGGGGTTGAGCACGACGGTGTTGCCCACCGCGGTCACCGTGATGGCGCGCTCGCCCAGGTCGACCGACGTCAGCTGCTGCCCGAAGGGCAGGGTGCCCATCGGGACGGACAGCCGGAGCCGTTGAGCCAGCAGCAACCGGCCGGCCCTGTTCAGGGGCGCCGAGGTCTCGACCCTGCTCGGGTTGAGGACGAGCTGACCCTCCGCGGCCGTCAACTCCGACTCCGCGGTCAGGTCCACCCTCGTGTCGAGCACGCTCACCGTGCCCGTGAGCCGGATCCTGCCCTCGCCGAGCGGCTCCACCTGCAGCGAGCGACCGGTGGCGTCGAAGTAGCGGTTGAGGTCGTCGTAGGTCAGCACGGCGGTCTGCTCGGCCTGGCCGACGCCGACGGCCCGGATGTCGCTCAGCAGGACGTCGTGGAACGGCACCCGCACGTCACGCAGGGTGGAGTCGACCTGCTCGATCCGCAGTGGCCCGCTCCTGATCGCGGAGGTGCGCACGTGCACCTCGGAGTAGGCGCCGCGGATCACCTGGGGCAGGAAGAATCGGCCGCGGACCTCGACCACCGGATCCGCCTCGGCGCCGACGGCATCCCGCACGTTCCTGACCAGCAGCGACTCCGCGGCGGTGCGGGCCAGCGCGTCAGCGGCCCCGAGCAGCCCGCCGAGCACGATGATCAGGGCCAGCGCCTCCAGGCCCCTGCGGACCGGCCGGGCTCGGGGGAGCGAGGTGGCGCCGGCGCGTCCCGGATCAGCCATCGGCCACCCCCACCGGCGTCGGCGCGGCCGTCGGTGCTTCCGCGGGCTGCGGTTGAACTCCTACCCGCCGGTTCGGCCAGCTGCCCGGCCGGCCGAGCAGGGTGAGCACCGCCGGGGTGAGCACCGGTCGGATCACCAGGGTGTCGATCAGGAGCCCGACCGCCATCGCGAAGGCGATCTGGCGGAAGGTGGACAGCGGGATCAGAGCGACCAGGGCGAAGGTCCCGGCCAGGATGAGCCCGGCGGTGGTGATGGCTTCAGAGCTGCGGGGCACCGCGATCCTGAGCGCGTCGGCCAGCGGGCGCTGGCGGGCCTCGGACCAGATCGCGCCGACGGAGAAGACGTTGTAGTCCGAGCCCAGCGCGATCAGCAGGATGGCCGAGGCGAAGGGCGCGTAGAACGTCAGTCCCTGCTGGCCGAGCAGGTCCTGGAAGAGGAAGGTGGTCAGCCCGAGCGCGGCTCCGACGCTGAGCACGTTGCAGGCCAGGAGGACGAGCGGAGCGAGGAGCGCGCGGAGGTAGAGCATGAGGATCACCAGCTCGATCAGCACGGCCACCCCCACCGTGATCTCCAGGCTGGTCCGGGTCAGGGCAGCCACTTCGGAGGCGATCAGGGTCTGGCCCGCCATCGACGTGCGGGTGTCGCCGAGGCCGGCCTGGCTGGTCAGGGAGCTCAACCGGTCCTGCAGCCCCCGGGCGTCTTCCACCGCCTGCGCAGCGAGAGGGTCGGTGTCGAAGATGATGATGTAGCGCGCGGCGTCGCGGTCCGACGAGATCACCGCGCCCCTGCCGTCGTCCTGCGGGAGGTCCGCGGGTCCGAGCACCTTGGCCACGCCGGGCTGGCTGGCCAGCAGCTGCTGCATCCGCAGCAGGTCGGCTCGTCGGTCCGCCAACCCGTCGGCCTCCAGCATCAGCTCGGTAGGAGCCGACATCCCGCGCAGCCCGGCGTCGTCCAGCAGCTGTCCGCCCCGGGCGACAGGATGCTCGGCAGGCAGGCCCGCGGCGAAGGAGAGGTCCAGTCGGGCCTGGGCCAGCGGCAGGGTGGCCAAGGTCAGGAGCACCAGCACAGCCCCGCCGGCGGCAGCGGCGACGGGTCGACGCACCAGGTGGTCGATCAGCCGGGGCCCCTGGCGCTTGGGGGACCTGAGCTTGCGGTGGGCCCGGGTCGAGCTGCGGACCGGCAGGATGGTGAACAGCCGCCAGCTCAGGATCGTCATCAGCGCCGGGGTCAGGGTGAGGCAGACGGCCAGACTGACCAGGACGGTCAGGGCCAGCGCCGGTCCCAGGGCACGGAACACGTCGAAGGGGGCAGCCAGCAGGGCGATGGTGCCGCCGGCCACGGTGAGGCCGGCGACCGCGATGATCGAGGCACTGCCCTGGAGCGCACGCCGGGCGCCGGCGACGGCTCCCGCGCCCTCGTCCAGCTGCTCGCGATAGCCGGAGAAGAAGAGGACGCAGTAGTCGGTGACCAGACCGAGCAGGAGGGCCAGCAGCACCGGTTCGAGCTGGTTCGGGACCTCGAAGTCCAGCAGCTTGGCCAGGTGCGACAGCATCGGGAAGTACACCAGGTAGCCGACAGCGGCCACGCCGACGACCACCGCCGGGGCCAGCAGCGAACGGAAGGCGAAGGCCACCACCGCGACGATGAGGATCACGCTGGCCAGCTCGAAGAGCGGCAGCCGGGTCCGCAGGTAGGTCCCCTGGGCCACCTGGGCGGGGACGAAGCCCGTGACGTAGGTGTTCGCCTCCGCCTGGTTGTTGAAGTGGGCGGCGTACTGGTTGGCCGTCCGGACCGTGCTGTAGAGCCCGGTGCCCTCCGACATGAACAGGTAGGTCACCGTGGTGTGCGGCACCCCGGTGGGCAACGGGATCGCCGCCACCACCTGACCGGGTACCGGAGGCTCGGTCGCCTCCAGCGCGTCCTGGGTGGTGGCCAGGGCCCACAGCACCGAGTCGGCGCGGGTCAGCACGCTGAGGCTGCCGGGCTCGTGCAGCACCATCGTCGTGCCGGCGAGCACCGGGACCCGGAACTTCTCCATGATGCGTTCCTGGACCGTCAGCACCTGGCTGTCGGGCGGCAGCAGGTCACCGAACCCTCCGCCACCGCTGTCCTCGGAGGCGACCACCACGTTGACCAGCACGGCTGCCGCGACCCAGACCGCGACGACGACCCAGCGACCGGAGGTGACCGCCACCCGGTAGCCCTGCCCCAGGCGACCGGCGAGCGTGGACCGGTCCGGACGCTGGGCGGTGGACCCGAGGCCTGCAGCCATGGGTGGGTCCTTCCGGTCGGCCGGACGTGCACGGTGAGGGCTGCTGGGAGCATACTTTTCCCCACCACGACGCGGTAGCCCCGCGCCGGACCGAGACCCGGGAGCTCCATGACTCCGACCCCAGCAGCCGACGTGGCGCCTGCCCCGCGACGTCGCCGGCCTTGGTGGATGCTGGTCGCCATCTTCGTCGGAGGGGTGGTGACCGGTGTCCTGCTGGTCGGTCTGCTGAGCGCGGGGACGCCGGATTTCGTCGTCGCGAACCGGGAGGCCGCCGCGTCAGCCTCGCCCTCGCCCTCCGCCAGCGTCGAAGTGGCGGCCCAGGCCCGGGTGAACGCCGCATGCCTGCGGGTGATCAACGACGCGCAGGACGTCTACAGCGCCCTGGCCGGACTCGGCGAGGCGGTGGACGAGGTCGACTTCGGAGCCATCGACGACATCGTCCGCCGGCTCCAGCCCGTCGAGCCCCGGCTGGCCCGCGACCTGCAGGACTGCGAGGTCGTCGTCGAGGAGGCGGGCGCGCCCGGGACCCCTGGTCCGGCGAACCCGAGCTCCAGTCCCGTCGTGCCGACGCCGAGCGGGTCAGCGACCGGGTGAGGCCTCGGGGGTGAGGTCGGTGTGCAACCGCACCTGGCGGACCCGGACGTCGACCTCGTCGGAGCCGATCTCCCGGCTGCTGCCGTCGGCCGCCCAGCCGGCGGCGGTCAGGAAGGCCCGGAGGGCGTCGTCGGTGGTCGCCACCCACCAGCGGGCCACGCTGAAGCCGTCCGCGCGGAGGGTGTCGGCGCAGGCGTGCAGCAGCCGGGAGCCGTGGCCGCGGTGGCGTGCGGGCGGGTCGACGGCGAACTCCTGGACCTCGCCGTCGGTGGCGGGGTCGGCGTCGGGGTCCTGGCCCGGCACCGTCGTCGCGTAGCCGACGACCCGGGACTCCGCGACGGCGACGAGCACCCGGAAGGCGGCCTGCGGCGGCCGGCTGATCGCCTGCTCCCAGGCCGCGGCCATCTCCGCGGCGCTCACCCCGGCCAGCAGCTCGGTGGCGACGTCGGGGGCGAGCTCGGCCGCCCAGACCCGGCGCTGCACGTCGGCGATGGCGGCCGCCTCGGCGGGCCAGGCCAGCCGGACCGAGTCGGCCACCGGCGTGGCGGGGGAGGTCACCCGGCGATGCTAGCCGAGCGCGACCACCGGACCCGGACCCGCGACGGGGCCGCCCGGCGGCGGCCGAGACTCGGCTGAGCCCGTCCCTCCCCTGTAACGTGGTCCGACGTGGCAGCCAGCAGCTTGAAGAACCCGCCCACCCTCCAGGGCAACGCCGTGCGCGTGATCCCGCTGGGAGGCCTGGGCGACATCGGCCGGAACATGACGGCCCTGGAGTACAAGGGCCAGCTGCTGCTCATCGACTGCGGCGTGCTGTTCCCGGAGGAGAACCACCCCGGCGTCGACCTCATCCTGCCCGGCTTCGGGGTGATCGAGGACCGGCTGGACGACGTCGTCGGCGTGGTGCTCACCCATGGCCACGAGGACCACATCGGCGGGGTCCCCTACCTGCTGCGGCAGCGCACCGACATCCCGCTGATCGGGTCGAAGCTGACGCTGGCCCTGGTCAGCGAGAAGTTCCGCGAGCACCAGATCCGCGGCGTGGTCAAGCGGGAGGTCACCGACCTCGAGCGGATCACCGTCGGCCACTTCGACCTCGAGTTCATCGCCGTCAACCACTCCATCCCGGACGCGCTCGCCGTGGCCGTGCGGACGCCCGCGGGCCTGATCCTGCACACCGGCGACTTCAAGATGGACCAGCTTCCGCTGGACGACCGGATCACCGACGTCCGCTCGCTGGCCCGGCTGGGCGAGGAGGGCGTGGACCTGTTCCTCGTCGACTCCACCAACGCCGAGGTCCCCGGCTTCACCACGCCCGAGCGCGACATCGCGCCGGCGCTGGAGCGGGTCTTCAGCCGCAGCAAGCAGCGCGTCATCGTCGCCTGCTTCGCCTCCCACGTGCACCGCGTCCAGCAGGTGATGGACGCCGCCGCCGAGCACGGCCGCAAGGTCGTCTACGTCGGCCGGTCGATGGTCCGCAACATGGGCGTCGCGCGCGACCTCGGCTACCTCAAGGTGCCGGCCAACACCCTCGTCGAGCTCCGCGACATCGACAACCACCGGCCGCAGGACGTGGTGATCATCTCCACCGGCTCGCAGGGTGAGCCGCTGTCCGCGCTGTCCCGGATGGCCAACCGCGAGCACCAGATCGTCTCGCTCAAGCCGGGCGACACCGTCGTGCTGGCCAGCTCGATGATCCCCGGCAACGAGAACGCCATCTACCGGGTGATCAACGGCCTGACCAAGCTCGGCGCCAAGGTCGTGCACAAGGGCAACGCCATGGTGCACGTGTCCGGGCACGCCAGCGCCGGCGAGCTGCTGTTCTGCTACAACATCGTCCGGCCCAAGAACGTCATGCCGGTGCACGGCGAGAGCCGGCACCTGATCGCCAACGCCGACCTGGCCGTCGCCACCGGGGTGCCCCGGGAGCGGACGATCATCGCCGAGGACGGCTCGGTGGTGGACCTGCAGAACGGCCGGGCGCGGATCGTCGGCAAGGTCGACGCCAGCTACATCTTCGTGGACGGCTCCACGGTCGGGAACATCACCGAGTCGGCGCTCACCGACCGGCGGATCCTCGGCGAGGAGGGCTTCATCTCGATCGTCACGGTGGTCAACACCCACACCTCGACGATCATCAGCGGCCCCGACATCCACGCCCGCGGCTTCGTCGAGGGCGAGCACGTCTTCGACAGCCTCCGGCCGCTGGTCATCGAGGTGCTGGAGAACGCCTTGCAGGAGGGCATCGACGACCCCTACCGCCTGCAGCAGGCCGTCCGCCGCCGGACCGGCAAGTGGGTCAACGACACCCACCGCCGCCGTCCGATGATCATCCCGGTGGTCATCCAGGCCTGAGGGTCGCCGCTGCACGATCCAGCGGACCACCTGCCACCCGAGGTCGCGCAGCGCGTCCTCCCGGGCCTTCTCGGCCCGCACCACCTCCTCGGGCGTCTGCCCGGGCCGGAGCCGGGGTCCGTGCGTGATCCGTCCGTCGGACTCGCCGAGGGCAGGTCCGCCACCGCCGAGCCGTCCACCAGGTCGACGGCGCCCGGGAACGCACAAAACCCGCCTCCCGGAGGAGGCGGGTCAGGGTCGGATCAGGTCAGCGGGTGACCTTGCCGGCCTTGATGCAGGAGGTGCAGGCGTTGACCCGCTTCGGCGCGCCCGACACGATGGCGCGGATGCGCTGGATGTTCGGGTTCCAGCGCCGGTTCGTCTTCTTCTTCGACCAGGGCACGTTGTGGCCGAAGCCCGGTCCCTTGCCGCACACGTCGCATACCGCTGCCACTGGAGTTGCTCCCATTGCTGTCTGACATCGAAGTGCCGCCCCGAGGGCGACGTCCTAGGGTCACCCGTCCGGGCAACCGGAACAGCGTACCCGAACCGCCCGGACGCAGACCAATCGCGCCGAGCCGGGTGCCAGGGAGCACCCCAGCCGCGCGGATAGGGTGACGGCGTGCTGCCCACCTCCCACCCCGGCGCGCCGGCCCCCCTCGTCGCCGGAGCCAGCGTCTGGGAGACGTTCGACGCCTGGCTGCGCCGGGCCAGCACGGTCATCGGCCAGTCGGCCGACGCCCTGGACGCGCTCAACGTGTTCCCCGTCTCCGACGCCGACACCGGCTCGAACCTGCGGCTGACGATGGCCGGCATCGCCCGCGCCGTCCCCGACGTCAACCGCGGCAACCTGGGTGCGGTGGTGCAGGCGGCGATCCTGTCCGCCCACGGGAACTCCGGGGCCATCGTCGCCGAGATGTTCTCCAGTGTCTGCCGCGGCCTGGAGCGCGGCCTGCCGGGCGCTGCGGCCGGTCCCCCCGGCGTCCGGGTCGCCGTCCTGCTGGCCACCGTCGCCGAGGCCGCCCGCCGTGCGGTGGCCCGGCCGGTCGCGGGCACGATCCTCACCGTCGCCGCCGACGCCGCCGCCGCCGCCCGGGCCGCCGCCGGGAGCGCCCTGGACGACGCCCTGGCCGTGGCCCGGGCCGCCCAGGCCGAGGCCCGCGCCGCCCTGCTGCGCACCCCCGACCAGCTGGAGGTGCTCGCTGCCGCCGGGGTGGTCGACGCCGGCGGCCAGGCCTACGCCCTGCTGGTCGACGCCCTGGTGGAGGTCCTCGGCGGGGAGCCCGCCGTCCCGCTGGTCGCGAGCGAGGCCCGGCCGCGCTCCCTGCCGACCCCGGACGGGCAGGAGTACGAGGTGATGTACACCGTCCACGACGCGCCCGCCGAGCGCCTGGATGCTCTCCGCGACCGGCTGGCCTCGATCGGCCACAGCGTGGTGGTCGGCGAAGGCGGGGCCGACGGCGGCCTGGCCCAGGTGCACGTCCACCTGGGCGAACCGGGTGCGGCCGTGGAGGCTGCCCTGGGCACCGGCCGGCTCTCCGGGATCCGGATCACCGCGCTCGACCAGAGCGCCCCGCGCCACCGGACGGTGGTGGCGGTCGTCAACGGGCCCGGCCTGACCCGCGCGGTCGAGGAAGCCGGCGGGGTCGCTGTCGCCCACCGGGGCACCCGCCGGGTCGTCGCGGAGCTCACCAGCACCCTGCGCCGGCTGGACGGCGACGTCGTCGTGCTGCCCAACGACCCCGAGACCCTCCGGCAGGCCACCCACCTGGTCGCCCGGCTCCGGGCCGAACGCGCCGGTCGCGGGCGCCACCTCGTGGTCATCCCGACCGTGGCGCAGGTGCAGGGGCTCGCGGCGCTGGCCGTCCACGAGCCCGAGGCCGACTTCGACTCCGCCGTCGCCGCGATGGGCTCTGCCGCCGGTCACGCCCGGCACGGCCTGGTCACCGTGGCCGAGACCGCGGCCACCACCAGTGCCGGACCCTGTGAGGCCGGGGACGTCCTCGGTGTGGTCGACGGCGACTGCGTCGAGGTCGGCGAGGACGTCGCCGCGGTCGCGGCCCGGGTGGCGGAGCGGCTGCTGGGCGCCGGTGGGGAGCTCCTCACCGTGGTGCTCGGCGCGGACGCGCCCACGGGCCTGGCCGGAGCCCTCACCGACGCGGTGCGCCGGTACCCGCGTCCCGTGGAGGTCCAGGTCCTCACCGGCGGCCAGGCCCGCCACCCCGTGCTGCTGGGGGCGGAGTGACGGCCACCGCCGGCCCCGTCGCCGGGGCCTGGCGGACCGACGCCTTCCGCCGCCTCACCGAGCGGCTGGACCGCGTGCTCGGCGACAAGACGGCCAAGCAGTTCGAGCCGCTCAAGGTGCACACGGTCAGCGACCTCATGCACCACCTGCCGCGCCGCTACTTCTCGGCCGCCGAGCTGAGCGACCTGTCGGTGCTGCAGCCCGAGCAGGAGGTCGCCGTCGTCGCCGAGGTGGTCGAGTCCCGCGCCCACAACATGCCCTCCGGCAGCTACCACACGGCCAAGAAGCCGCGGCTGGAAGCGCGGATCACCGACCACCGGGGCTCGCTCACGCTGACCTTCTTCGGTCAGCCCCGGGTGATCACCTACTGGCAGAACCAGCTGACCCCTGGCGCCCGCGGGATCTTCGCCGGCAAGGTCCGCGAGTTCAACAACACCCTGCAGCTGGCCCACCCCGACTTCGTCATCGTCGACGACGAGGGCCGGATGATCGGTGGGGCGCAGCGCAACGCTGCCATGACCAGCGCGGTGTCCTCACCGCTGATCGGGCTCTACCCGCAGACCGGCAAGCTGCGCACCTGGACCATCGCCGAGTGCGCCCGGCTGGCCCTGGAGACCCTCGACGGGCTCACCGACCCCTTGCCCGCGTGGCTGCGCGAAGAGGCGGAGGTCATCGAGCTGCTGCCGGCGCTGCGGGCCCTGCACCAGCCGGCCAGCCGGGACGAGATCGACGAGGGCCGCGACCGGTTGCGGTTCGACGAGGCGTTCGCGCTGCAGCTGACGATGGCGCACCGGCGCGCCGACGCCGCGGCGCACGGTGCCGTGCCCCGGCCCCGGCGCCCCGGCCGGCTGCTGGACGCCTTCGACGCCCGGCTTCCCTTCACCCTGACCGCCGGGCAGGTGGAGGTGGGGGCCGAGATCGAGCAGGAGCTGGCCCTGGACCGGCCGATGCAGCGGCTGCTGCAGGGCGAGGTCGGCTCGGGCAAGACCCTCGTCGCCCTGCGGGCGATGCTCACCGTGGTCGACGCCGGCGGTCAGGCGGCGCTGCTCGCGCCGACCGAGGTGCTGGCCGCCCAGCACCACCGCACCCTGACCCGGATGCTCGGCGACCTGGCGCTCGGCGGGATGCTCGGCGGGGCCGAGCACGCCACCCGCGTCACCCTGCTGACCGGCTCGATGACCGCAGCGCAGAAGAGGGAGGCGCTGCTCCAGGCCGCCTCCGGCGAGGCCGGGATCGTGGTCGGCACCCACGCGCTGCTGAGCACCGGCGTGCAGTTCGCCGAGCTCGGGCTGGTGGTGGTGGACGAGCAGCACCGCTTCGGCGTCGAGCAGCGGGCCGCGCTGACCGCCAAAGCCGCCGCCCGGCCGCACGTGCTGGTGATGACGGCGACGCCGATCCCGCGCTCGGTGGCCATGACGGTGTTCGGCGACCTGGAGACCTCGGTGCTGCGCGAGGTGCCGGCCGGCCGGGCCGACGTCGGCACCGTGGTGGTCGACAGCCGCCGCCACCCCGGCTGGGTCGACCGGGCCTGGAGCCGGATCGCCGAGGAGGTGGCCGCGGGCCGGCAGGCCTACGTGGTCTGCGCCCGGATCTCCGCCACCGAGCCGGCGGCGGGCCGGGTGGGCGAGGACGAGGTGCTGGACGACGGCACCGAGCCGCTGCCGCCCGCAGCTGCCGTCGAGGACCTCTTCGCCGAGCTGAGCGCCGGGCCGCTGGCCGGCGTCCGGGTCGAGATGCTGCACGGCAAGCTGGCCGCCGACGACAAGGACGCGGTGATGCGCCGCTTCGCCGCCGGCGAGACCGACGTGCTGGTGGCCACCACGGTGATCGAGGTCGGGGTGGACGTGCCCAACGCCGCCGTCATGGTGATCTGCGACGCGGACCGCTTCGGCATCTCCCAGCTGCACCAGCTGCGCGGTCGGATCGGCCGGGGCGAGCACCCGGGCGTCTGCCTGCTGCTCACCGCCGCCCCCGACGGCAGCCTGGCCCGCGAGCGGCTGGACGCCGTCGCCCGCACCCGGGACGGCTTCGCCCTGGCCGAGGTCGACCTGGCCCAGCGCCGGGAGGGCGACGTGCTGGGGGCCAGCCAGTCCGGCCACCGCTCCAGCCTGCGGCTGCTCCGGGTGCTCGACGACGCCGACGTCATCGCCCGGGCCCGGGACCTGGCCGAGCGCTGCGTGGCCACCGACCCCGACCTGAGCGACCCCGGGCTGGCCGACACGGTCGCGCTGATGGAGCGGCGGGCCGCCGGGGACTGGCTGGAGCGCACGTGAGCCGGATCATCGCCGGCTCCCGGGGCGGGCGCCGGCTGACCACCCCGCCGGGCTCGCGCACCCGACCCACCACCGACCGGGTCCGGGAGGCGCTGTTCTCCGCGGTGGCGGCCTGGGCCGGCACCGCCGACGCCGCGGCCGACGAGGCGTTGAGCGGGCTGGCCTTCGCCGACCTGTTCGCCGGCTCCGGTGCCGTCGGCCTGGAGGCGGCCAGCCGCGGCGCCGGCCCCGTGCTGCTGGTCGAGGCCGACAAGCGCACCGCCGGGGTGACGGTCCGCAACGTCCGTGACCTCGGTCTGCCCGCCACGGTGCGCACCGGCAAGGTCGAGACCGTGGTGGCGGCCCTCACCGACCAGGCCTACGACGTCGTGTTCCTCGACCCGCCCTACGAGCTGGCCGGGGCGACGCTGACCACGGTGCTGGGGGCGCTCGCCGACGGCGGGTGGCTGGCGCCGGACGCGCTGCTCGTCGTCGAGCGCAGCCGGCGGACGCCCGACCCGGTGTGGCCGGCGGTGGTGACCGACTCCTGGAGCCGGAGCTACGGCGAGACCGTGCTGCACTACGGCTCCTGCGCCCCCGCGACTGAGGACCCAGAACCCGCCCAGGGCCCGGCTAGCGTGGCGCCATGACCCGCGCGGTGTGCCCCGGCAGCTTCGACCCGGTGACCCGGGGCCACCTCGACGTCATCGGCCGGGCCGCGGCCCTGGTCGAGGAGGTCGTCGTCGCCGTCGGGGCGAACATGTCCAAGCGGGCCTGGTTCACACCCCCGGAGCGGGTGGCCATGCTCGAGGAGGCCTGCGCCGGCTGGTCGAACGTCCGGGTCAGCCTGTTCGACGGACTGCTGGTCGACTTCTGCCGGGCCGAGGACATCGCGGCGGTGGTCAAGGGCCTGCGCTCGTCGGCGGACTTCGACTACGAGCTGCCGATGGCGCAGATGAACGCCCACCTCAGCGGCGTGGACACCGTGTTCGTGGCCAGCGCGCCGACGTGGTCCTACGTGTCGTCCTCCCTGGTGCGGGAGGTGGCGGGCCTGGGGGGTGACGTCTCGGCCTTCCTCACCCCGGCCGTGGCCGAGCACGTGCGTCGTCGCGCGGGAGAGCGCGGCCGATAGTCTGGAGCGGTTGACGACCCGCCCCCGGACCCCCGTCGGGGGCGGACCCCTGTTCCGTGCTCGAGGAGTGCCCAGTGCCTGACCAGACCACCGCCGAGGAGTTGCTCTCCCGGCTGCGCGAGCTCGTGCTCAACGCCCGGGCCATGCCCATGTCGGCGTCCTGCGTGGTCAACCGCGGCGAGATGCTGGCCGCGATCGACGAGGTCATCGACGGGCTGCCGGACGAGATCAGCGACGCCCAGCGGGTGATCGACCGCTCCCAGGCCAAGATCGCCGAGGGGGAGGCCGAGTCCCAGCGGCTGGTGGCGAAGGCCCGCGACGAGGCGGAGAAGCTGGCCCGGGAGAGCAAGATCGTGGAGGTCGCGGAGGAGCAGGCGGCCAAGATCAAGGCTGACGCCGAGGCGGAGGCGGCGGCGCTGCGCAAGGAGACCGACCTGTTCATCGACTCCCGGATGGCCAGCTTCGAGTCCGTGCTGCACAAGACCTCCAGCCAGGTCCGCACGGCCCGCGCGCGGCTGGCCGAGCGCAGCAACCTGGACCCTGCCGACCGCGCGAAGGCGGCCGATCCCGGGGCTTGAGACCCGTGGCAAACTGGTGCGCTGCGGGCTCACCCGGTCGATTGGCCGTGGGGGTCCGCACCCGGTAACGTAGGACGTCGGTCATGACGCTGTCAGGGCCGTTCGGCATGGAGGGATCGCGATGGGCTCGCCGCATCGCTCGCTGGACCACCGCTCGGCGCTGGTCCTCGACACCCAGGACCTGGGTCGTCACGCGGGCGGGATGAAGCAGGTCAGGACGACCGTCGACGCGCCGGACGGCATCGGCACCGTCGTGATCGGGGTACCACCCGGGTCGCCCGTCGCCCTGGATCTCCGGCTCGAGTCGGTGGTCGAGGGGGTTCTGGTGACCGGCACCGCCACCGTCCACGTGCGCGGGGAGTGCGTCCGCTGCCTGACCGAGATCTCCGACTCGTTGGAGGTCGACGTGCAGGAGCTGTTCGTGCACCCCGAGAGCGAGGCAGGTGAGGATGAGGCCAGCCGGCTGGAGGACGACCTCGTCGACCTCGAGCCGCTGCTCCGCGACGGTGTGGTGCTCGACCTGCCGTTCCAGCCGTTGTGCCGGGAGGACTGCCTGGGGTTGTGCGTCGAGTGCGGCGCGAACCTCAACGACGATCCCGACCACAGCCACGAGGCGGCGGTCGACCCCCGGTGGGAGAAGCTGCGGCGCCTCGACGGCGTCGACGGCGGATCCTACGATGACCAGAGCCAGTCCCAGAGCTAGATCAGTTCGTCCACCGGCACCGGTGGAGAAGCGAGGAGAGAACCGTGGCCGTTCCGAAGAGGAAGATGTCGCGCAGCAACACGCGGCACCGTCGTGCCCAGTGGAAGGCCACCGTGCCCACCCTGGTGACCTGCGCCAACCCGGCCTGCCGCGAGAAGCACCTGCCCCACGTGGCGTGCCCCTCGTGCGGCCAGTACGGCCCGCGCGCGGCCCGCCGCCAGGTCCTCGCGTCCTGATCCCGGACGGGTCGGCGGGCTCGTCCCGCCTCTCGCTGGTCGAGGTGCTGACGCAGCTCGGGATGCAGATCGATCCCGGGCTGCTCGACCGCGCCCTCACGCACCGTTCGTTCGCCTACGAGCAGGGCGGCCTGCCCACCAACGAGCGGCTGGAGTTCCTCGGCGACTCCGTGCTCGGGCTGGTGGTGACCGAGCACCTGTTCAGCTCCTACCCCGACCTCTCGGAGGGTCAGCTGGCGAAGCTGCGGGCCGCCGTCGTGAACTCGCGCGCCCTGGCCGACGTGGCCCGCGGCCTCGGGCTGGGCGGCATCGTCCGGCTCGGCCGTGGCGAGGAGGCGACCGGCGGCCGTGACAAGTCCTCCATCCTGGCCGACACGATGGAGGCCGTGATCGGGGCGGTGTTCACCGAGCGCGGGATCGACGCCGCCCGCGCCTTCGTGCACCACCTGTTCGACCAGCTGATGGCCGACGTGGCCACCCTGGGCGCCGGTCTGGACTGGAAGACCAGCCTGCAGGAGAGCGCGTCGCTCGCCGGGCTGGGCGTCCCGGTCTACGAGGTCGTCGAGTCCGGCCCCGACCACGCCAAGACCTTCCAGGCCATGGTGGTGCTGGACCGGCACAGCTACGGACCCGGCGCCGGCCGGAACAAGAAGGAGGCGGAGCAGAACGCCGCCGCCCTCGCCTTCGCCGCGCTCAGGGCCGATGCCGACGCGGCGGCTGCGCACGTCGCGGCCGAGGACGGCTCGGTCGCCGACGGTGCGGTCGACGCGGTCCGCACCGCCCGCTGAGCCCGGTCCCGTGCCCGAGCTGCCCGAGGTCGAGACCGTCCGCCGCGGGCTGGCCCCCGGGGTCGCCGGTCGGACCATCGCCTCCGTGCAGGTGCTGCACCCGCGGCCCGTCCGGCGCCACCTGGCCGGCCCCGAGCACTTCGCCGCGGAGCTGGTCGGTCGCACCTTCGTCGAGCCGCGTCGTCGCGGCAAGTACCTGTGGCTCCCCTTCGCCGACGGGGACGCGCTGCTGGCCCACCTCGGGATGAGCGGCCAGTTCCGGCTGGACCCCGCCGAGGCCCCGCTGGTGGCCAACACCCGGGTGCTCGTCTCCTTCGCCGACGGCGACCCGCAGCTCCGGTTCGTCGACCAGCGGATGTTCGGCGGGCTCTCCCTCTCCCCGGGCGGCGCCGAGCTGCCCGGCGAGGTGGCCCACATCGGCCGCGACCCCTTCGACCCCGCCTTCGACGTCGAGGCGGCGGCACGGCGGATGCGGGCCAAGCGGACCGGGGTCAAGCGGGCGCTGCTCGACCAGACGCTCGTGTCGGGGATCGGCAACATCTACGCCGACGAGGCGCTGTGGCGGGCCCGCACCCACTACGCGCGGGCGACGGCCAACCTCGGCCAGGCCCAGGCCCGGGCCGTGCTCACCGCGGCGCGCGACGTGATGGCCGCGGCGCTGGAGCAGGGCGGCACGTCCTTCGACACCCTCTACGTCAACGTCAACGGCTCCAGCGGCTACTTCGACCGCCTCCTGGCCGTGTACGGGCAGGAGGGACTGCCGTGCCCCCGCTGCGGGACACCGGTCCGCCGCGAGCCCTTCATGAACCGCTCCGCGTTCCGCTGCCCGCGCTGCCAGCGGACCCCGTCCGGCGCGTCCTACGGCGGCTGAAATGCTCCCGGCCGCCGCGGCCGGTCGTTGCTGACGAGGGCGACCCACCGCGGGTATCCTCGTCCGATCGTGGAGCGACTGAGGCACTTCCTGTTCGTCCGGCACGGTCACAACTGGATCCTCCTGCTCCGGTTCGGCCTGGTGGGCGGCTCCGGCGTCCTCGTGAACCTGCTGGTCGTGGTGCTGTGCAACAAGCTCGGCCCCGACGAGGACGGCGCCTTCCTCGGCCTGCCGCTGACTGACTTCAACGTCCGCTGGTACCACGTCTTCGCCACCGTGGCCTTCGTGGTGGCGAACCTGTGGAACTTCCAGCTGAACCGGCTGTACACCTTTCGCAGCGCCAAGCACGCCAGCTGGTTCCGGGAGTACCTGCCGTTCGTGGCCGTCGGACTGCTCGCCCACCTGGTCGGTCTGGGCATCCTCACCCTGCTGCTGCACCCCGGTTCGTGGTTGTCGCTCTCGCCCACCTTCTTCGACGACTCGTCAGGCTTCCGCACCCGGCTCTACTGGGCGCAGCTGATCCAGATCATCGTCACCACCCCGGTCTCCTTCGTGCTGAACAAGCTCTGGACCTTCTCCTCGGTCCGCAGCCGGCCCGCGCTCCCTCCGGAGGAGGGCCCCGGGGATGCCGTCGAGGAGTCGGTGGAGACCGTCGTCCAGCACGCCCGGCACGCCCGCCGGCCCTGAGCGCGCCTGCCCGGCAGCTCCCTGACGGCCCGGCGCAGAGGTGCCGTCGGGCTCGCCATCCACTTCGGGTACGGCCGCGGCACGCGAGGCTGGCCGGGCGGTCGTCGGGGACGGGCGCCGCGAGCGCCCGCTGAGCGGCCTCCCGGGGCGCGCCGTCGCGGCTGCCCGGCCCACCGGGCGGGCTCGGTTACAGTGGCCGGGCCTTCCCGCGGCATGTCCTGACCGGTCCGGTGCCACCCCGCCCAGCGGCCCGGATCTTCCGAAAGGTCGACGTTGTACCTCAAGAGCCTGACCCTGCGGGGCTTCAAGTCGTTCGCCTCGGCGACGACGCTGAACTTCGAGCCGGGCATCACCTGCGTGGTCGGTCCCAACGGCTCGGGCAAGTCCAACGTCGTCGACGCCCTCAGCTGGGTGATGGGCGAGCAGGGCGCCAAGTCGCTGCGCGGCGGGAAGATGGAGGACGTCATCTTCGCCGGCACCTCCGGCCGCGCGCCGCTGGGCCGGGCCGAGGTGGCGCTGACCATCGACAACACCGACGGCGCCCTGCCGATCGACTACACCGAGGTCACGATCAGCCGGACGATGTTCCGCAACGGCGGCTCCGAGTACGCGATCAACGGGTCCGCCGCCCGGCTGATGGACGTCCAGGACCTGCTCAGCGACTCCGGCATCGGCCGCGAGATGCACGTCATCGTCGGCCAGGGCCAGCTGGACGGGATCCTGCAGGCGACGCCGGAAGGCCGCCGCGGGTTCATCGAGGAGGCGGCCGGCGTCCTCAAGCACCGCAAGCGCAAGGAGAAGGCGCTCCGCAAGCTGGAGACCTGCGACGTCAACCTCAACCGGCTCTCCGACCTGATCGCGGAGATCCGCCGCCAGCTCAAGCCGCTCGGCCGCCAGGCCGACGTCGCCCGTCGCGCCGCGGTCATCCAGGCCGACCTGCGGGACGCCCGGGCCCGGCTGCTGGCCGACGACCTGGTCCAGGCCACCTTGGCCCTGGAGTCCGAGCTGGCCGACGAGCGCGCCCTGCGGCAGCGCCGGGCTGCGCTGGAGCAGTCGCTGGAGGACGCCCGGGAGCGCGAGGTCGCCGCCGAGGAGGCCGTCCGCGCCGCCTCGCCGGCGCTCACCGCGGCCCAGGAGACCTGGTACGGCCTGGCGGCGCTCAAGGAGCGGGTGGCCAGCACCGTCTCGATCGCCCGGGAGCGGGTCCGCAACGCGGCCGCCGACCCCGGGGAGACCCGGACCGGACGCGATCCCGACGACCTGGAGCGGGAGGCGGCCGCGGTCGCCGAGCAGGAGCGCGAGCTGACCGCGCAGGTCGCCGCCCGGGCCGGAGCGCTCGCCCGGGCCTCGACCGACCGCGCGGCCACCGAGGAGGCCCACCGCAGCGAGGAGGCCTGGCTGACCGCACTGCTCCGGGCGGCCGCCGACCGCCGCGAGGGGCTGGCCCGGCTGACGGGCCAGGTCAACACCCTGCGCAGCCGGGCCGAGGCCGCCGAGGCCGAGATCGGCCGGCTGACCGCGGCGTCGGCCCAGGCGGAGGCGCGGGCCGAGCAGGCGTCGCGAGCCTTCACGTCGCTGGAGAGCCGGGTGGCCGGCCTCGACGACGGGGAGCTGGGCCTGGACGCCAACCACGAGAGCGCGGTCGAGGCGCAGGAGGCCGTGCTCGCCGAGCTGGCCGAGGTCGCCCGGCTGGAGGCCGCGGCCACCTCGGAGCGGGCCGCGCTGGCCGCGCGCGTCGAGGCCCTGCAGGTCGGGCTGCAGCGCAAGGACGCGGCCGCCGCGCTGCTGGCCGAGGGCGTGCCGGTGGACGGACTGATCGGGGCCGTCGCCGCGCTGGTGGAGGTCGACCCAGGCTTCGAGGTCGCGGTGGCCGCCGCGCTCGGCCGGACCGCCGACGCCGTCGCCGTCGACGGACCCGACGCAGCGCTGTCTGCGGTGGCCCACCTCAAGGCCGAGGACCTCGGCCGGGCCACCCTGCTGCTCGCCGGTGCGCCGAGCGGTCCCATCGCACCGTGGCCGGACCTGGCCGCCGACGCCCGCTACGCCGTCGACGTCGTGCGGGTTCCCGACGCGCTGCGACCGGCGCTGACCGTGGTGCTGGACCGGGTCGCGCTGGTCGAGGACCTGGACGCTGCCCGCCGGCTCGTCGCGGCGTCCCCCGAGCTCACCGCGGTGACCCGGGACGGCGACGTGCTGTCCGCCGCCACCGCGGCAGGCGGCTCCACCGCCCAGCCCAGCCTGATCGAGCTGCAGGCCGCCATCGACGACGCCGAGCGCCGGCTGGCCGAGGCCGGGCACGCCGGCGACCGGCTGCGGTTCACCACCAGCCAGCTGGAGGAGCGCCGACGGGTGGCCGACGAGGCCGTCGAGGTGGCGCTGGAGAAGCTGCACGAGTCCGACGCCGCGATGGCGGCGTTGGCCGAGGAGCTCGGCCAGCTGAGCAGCACCGCCCGGTCGGCGCGCGGGGAGGCGGAACGGCTGCGGCAGGCCATCGGCCAGGCCGAGGCCGCCCGCGACCGCGACGTCGCCGGGCTGGCCGAGCTGGAGCAGCGTCTCGCCCTGGCGGCGTCGAGCCGCGACGAGCCCGAGCCGGATCCGGCCGAACGGGACCGGCTGGCCGAGGCCGCCCGCCGGGCCCGCAGCGCCGAGATGGACGCGCGGCTCGCGCTGCGGACCCAGGAGGAGCGGGCCCGCTCGCTGGCCGGCCGCGCCGACGCCCTGCGGCGGGCGGCGGAGAACGAGCGGCAGGCCCGGGCCCGCGCGCAGGCCCGCCGCGAGCGGTTGCAGCGGGAGGCCCGGGAGGCGACCGCGGTGCAGACCGCCGGTGGCTACCTGGCCGCCCAGCTGGAGCGCTCGCTGGCTCGCGCGGCCACCGCCAGGTCCGAGGCCGAGGCCGGGCGGGCCGAGGCGGACGCCGCGCTGCGCACCGTGCGCACCGACGTCCGCGCGCTGGGCAGCCAGTTCGAGCAGCTGGTCGACGCCGTGCACCGCGACGAGCTGGCGCGCGCCGAGCAGCGGATGCGGGTCGACGCGCTGACCGAGAAGGCGATGGTCGAGCTGGGGATCGAGGCCGGGGCGCTGATGGCTGATTACGGCCCCGACCAGCTGGTCCCGGTGCTGGCCCGCCCCGACGGCACCGCGCTCGGCCCCGACGACGAGCAGCCGCCGCCGGTGCCCTACGTGCGTGATGTCCAGCAAGCCCGGCTGCGGAAGGCGGAACGCTCCATCGCCGCGCTCGGCCGGGTCAACCCGCTGGCCCTGGAGGAGTTCGACGCCATGGAGGAGCGGCACCGCTTCCTCTCCGAGCAGCTCGAGGACCTCCGCCGCACCCGGAAGGACCTGCTCGACATCATCGCCGACGTGGACGCCCGGGTGGAGCAGGTCTTCGCCGAGGCCTACGCCGACGTCGAGGCCGCCTTCGTCCGCGTCTTCGCCCGGCTGTTCCCAGGCGGTGAGGGGCGGCTGGTGCTCACCGAACCCGGCAACTGGCTGACCACCGGGGTCGACGTCGAGGCGCGGCCCCCGGGCAAGAAGGTCAAGCGGCTGTCCCTGCTGTCGGGCGGCGAGCGGTCGCTGGTGGCCGTGGCGTTCCTGGTCTCGCTGTTCATCGCCCGGCCGAGCCCGTTCTACATCCTCGACGAGGTCGAGGCCGCGCTGGACGACACCAACCTCGGCCGGCTGCTGGAGATCTACGAGGAGCTGCGCGCGAACAGCCAGCTGCTGGTGATCACCCACCAGAAGCGGACGATGGAGATCGCCGACGCGCTCTACGGCGTGACCATGCGCGGCGACGGCGTCTCCGCCGTCATCTCCCAGCGGCTCCGCGAGACCGAGTCGGTGGCCTGACCCCGGTCCCTGAGCCTGTCGGAGGACCCTGAGCCTGTCGAAGGACCCTGAGCCTGTCGAAGGGCCTCGACCCGGTCGACGGGCTACTCGATCGGACCCGGGTCGGGGATCGGCTGCGGGTCACCGGGCGGGCTGATCGGCGGCCCGGGGTCCGGCGTCGGGATCGGAGCCGGACCGTCGGGTACGGGTCCGACGGGCTCCTGCGGCGGCATCGTCATGCGCGTGTCCTCTCCTGCGCCACCGGTGGTCCGGCGGCGTGCTGGTGCTGCTCCCGAGTCTGCTCCCGGCCGAGAACGGGCGCCAGAGCGGGGCAGGAGAGGACCGTTACCCGATCGAGAGCGCGACGAGCCGTCGGCCTGCCCCGGACCGCTCGCCCGCGGTGCCACCCTCGGTCGTGGAGGGCGTCGCGGCGGGGGCCGCCGCCCGGAGTTCTGCCCGCACGACAGCCCCTTCCCCGGACGCTGTTCGACTGTCTGAAAGGCCTGCCCATGATCGCCATCGTCCTCGCCATGATCGTCATCCTGGCCGTCGTCGCCGGCACGGCCGGCGTCGTCGTGGTCGGCATCGAGGGACGCTTCAGGGAACGTGCCCCGCGCGTCGCCGACCGGATGGCCCGCGCGGCCCAGCACCTCAACGGGGACGGCACACCGCCCAAGGCCTTCCAGCGCCTGCACTCCTGAGACCCGTCGGCGCCGCCGGACGGGCGGCGCCGGGAGCGGGGGGCCTGCGCCGAGCGCCCCTAGGATGACCCGGTGGATCCGTTGACCCTCTGGATAGTCATCGGCGCCGTCGTCCTCGCCGCCTTCGTGGTGGTCGGCGTCGTCGCTGCCCGTCGTCGCGCCGCCCTGCAGCGCGCGCGCGACACCCGCCAGCTCCCCGGCCGGGCCGGGGACGGGAGCGGCGAGGGCCGCGGCCGGGGCGGGAGCTCGGCCCTCGACCTCGAGGAACGGCCGGACGGCCTGGTCACCGACGAGCCGGTCGTGGAGGCCGAGCTGGTGCCGGTCGACCGGCCGGAGAGCCGGGAGAGCCGGCTGGCTCGGCTGCGCCGTCGGCTGGCGGGCTCGGACAGCCCGCTGAGCCGGGGGCTGCTGGCGCTGCTCAGCCGGGACCGCATCGACGAGGACACCTGGGACGCGTTCGAGGAGGTGCTGATCACCTCCGACCTCGGCGTCGGCCCCACCACGGAGCTCGTCGAGGTGCTGCGCGGTCGGCTGCGGGTGGACGGCGTCTCCGATCCCGCACGTGCCCGGGAGATCCTGCGCGAGGAGCTCGTCCGGCTGGTCGACCCGACGCTGGACCGCCGGGTGCGCGCCGACCGTGGGGAGACCCCGGCCGTGATCATGGTCGTCGGCGTCAACGGCACCGGCAAGACCACCACGGTGGGCAAGCTGGCGCGGGTGCTGGTGGCCGAGGACAAGGACGTCGTGCTGGGAGCGGCGGACACCTTCCGTGCGGCCGCCGCCGACCAGCTGTCCACCTGGGGTGACCGGGTCGGCGTGCCCACCGTGCGCGGGGCCGAGGGTGCTGACCCGGCCAGCGTGGCTTTCGAGGCGGTCCGGGCCGGCATCGAGCAGGAGGTGGACACGGTGATCGTGGACACCGCAGGCCGGCTGCACACCAAGACCGGTCTGATGGACGAGCTCGGCAAGGTGAAGCGGGTGATCGAGCGGCAGGCCCCGGTGGGTGAGGTGCTGCTGGTGATCGACGCGACGACCGGTCAGAACGGGCTGACGCAGGCGCGGATCTTCCGCGACGCGGTGGACATCACCGGCATCGTGCTGACCAAGCTCGACGGCTCGGCCAAGGGCGGCATCGTCGTCCAGGTCCAGCGGGAGCTGGGCGTGCCGGTCAAGCTGGTGGGGCTGGGGGAGGGCGTCGACGACCTGGCGCCCTTCGACGCCGAGGTGTTCGTCGACGCGCTCCTCGACGCGGGCTGATCGGGAGGACTTCGTCCGGGTGGTCGCGGACGAAGTGTCCTCCCAGCAGCGTGAGATCAGAGGGCGGCGACGGCCTTGACGGTCGCCGGCACGTTGCCGCGGATGGCCTTGGAGTAGGGGCAGGCCTGGTGGGCAGCCTCGGCGAGCTCCTGGACCTGGGCCAGCTCGAGGCCCGGGATGGCCACCTCGAGCTCGGCGGTGATGCCGTAGCTGTCACCCTCGGGGCCGAAGCCGATGTTCGCGGTGACCTGCGCGGCGGACGCGTCGACCTTCGCGCGGCGGGCGACCATCATCAGGGCGCCGTTGAAGCAGGCGGAGTAGCCGGCGGCGAAGAGCTGCTCGGGGTTGGTGCCCTCGCCCGTGCCGCCCATCTCCTTCGGGGCGGCCAGGGTGAGGTCGAGGACCCCGTCGCTGCTCACGGCACGTCCCTGGCGGCCGCCGGTGGTGGTGGCGGAGGCGGTGTAGACGATGGAGCTCGGAGTGTGTGTCATACCGGGGACAACGGGCTCCCGGCCGCGCCTAGTCCGTGGGCTGCATCACCGCCCTCCGGGCTCAGGCCTCGCTGATGGTCTGGGCGCTGCCCACACCGTGGTGCAGAGCCTCGAGCAGGGCGTTGTTGAAGGCGGGGATGTCGTCGGGATTGCGGCTGGTGATCAGGTTGCCGTCCACGACGACCCGCTCGTCCACCCAGGACGCGCCGGCGTTGCGGAGGTCGGTCTGCAGGCTCGGCCACGAGGTGAGCTGCTTCCCGCGCACCACGTCGGCCTCGATCAGCGTCCACGGCGCGTGGCAGATGGCGGCGACCGCCTTCCCCGACTCGACGAACTCGCGGACGAAGGCGACGGCGGCCACGTCGGTGCGCAGCGCGTCGGGGTTGGCCACCCCACCTGACAGCACCAGGGCGTCGTAGTCACCGACCGACGCCTGCCCGACGGTGACGTCGACCGGCCGGGTGTCGGCCTTGTCGAGGTGCTCGAACAGCTGCACCTCCCCGCTCTCCGGACTGATCAGGACGGCCTGGTGCCCGGCGTCGGTGACCGCGGCCCAGGGCTCGACGAGCTCTGCCCGCTCGATGCCCTCGGCGGAGACGAGGAACGCGACCACCTTGGCTGACTTCGTGTCTTCGACCATGGCGCCAACGTAGCCGGGCTCCCCGCGGCGCCGTCCCGGCCCCGGGTCAGAGGGTGTGGCCGCCGTTGACGGTGATCTGCTGCCCGGTCACGAAGCCGGCGGCGTCGCCCGCCAGGTAGCCGACCAGGCCGGCGATGTCATCCGGGGTGCCCATCCGGCCGAGCGGTACGTCGGCCAGGTAGCCGGCCGGGTCGACGCCGGCGTGCCGCTCCACCGGGATCCAGCCCGGCTGCACCAGGTTCACCGTCACCCCGTGCGGGCCGAGCTCGCGGGACCAGGAACGGACCAGACCGACCTGCGCCGCTTTGGCCGCCGTGTAGGCCGACGTCCGGGGTAGCCCGCGGTCCACCATGTCGGAGCCGATCAGCAGCACCCGACCGGTGCCCAGGCGCTTCATGGTCGGCAGTGCCGCCTGCACCAGCAGTGTCGGGCTCTGCACGAAGAAGCGCAGCTGGTCGAGGTGGTCGGCCCAGGTCAGGTCCTCCAGGGCGACCTCGGGTTGGGGGCCGGTCGCGTTGGCCACCACCACCTGCACCGGTCCCAGGTCGGCCTCGGCGGAGGCCACCAGGGTGCGCACGTCGTCGAGGTCGGTGACGTCGGCCTGGTAGGCCCGGGCGGTGCCACCGCCCGCCCGGATCTCGGCGACCACCGCCTCGGCGGCCGCCGCCCCCGCGTGGTAGTTGACCGCCACCGCCCACCCGTCGGTGGCGAGCCGCCGGGCGAGGACGGCCCCCAGGCCGCGGGAGGAACCGGTGACGACGGCGGTCGGGGTGCTCATGGCCGGCCAGGCTAGTGCGCGTCACGGGTGCAGGCGACGGAGCCCGGGTTGAGTAGGCTGGGCGAGACCGACTTCCGCGGCCGCAGGCCCGCCTGCGTCGCGTTCCCGACCTCGGGCCCGCACCCGGCCCAGGTCAGCTCAGCCACCCGGAGGACTCCGCCGTGTTCGACACCCTGCAGGACCGCCTCGCCGCGACGTTCAAGAACCTCCGCGGCAAGGGCCGGCTCACCGAGGCCGACATCGACGCCACCGCCCGCGAGATCCGGGTGGCGCTGCTCGAGGCCGACGTCAACCTGGCGGTGGTCAAGGAATTCGTCACCGCGGTCAAGCAGCGCGCTCGCGAGACGGAGCTCTCCGGCGCCCTCAACCCCGGTCAGCAGATCATCAAGATCGTCAACGACGAGCTGGTCACCATCCTCGGCGGGGACACCCGCCACCTGCGGTTCGCCAAGCGGCCGCCGACGGTGATCATGCTGGCCGGCCTCCAGGGTGCGGGCAAGACGACGCTGGCCGGCAAGCTCGCGCTGTGGCTGAAGGGCGAGGGCCACTCCCCGCTGCTCGTCGCCGCCGACCTGCAGCGCCCCAACGCGGTCAACCAGCTGCAGGTGGTCGGCCAGCGCGCCGGTGTCCAGGTGTTCGCCCCCGAGCCGGGCAACGGGACCGGCGACCCGGTCGCGGTGGCCAAGGCCTCGATCGGCGAGGCCGAGCGCCGGCTGTTCGACGTGGTCATCGTCGACACCGCCGGCCGCCTCGGCGTCGACGCCGAGCTGATGCAGCAGGCCGCGGACATCCGGGACGCGGTCAGCCCGGACGAGATCCTCTTCGTCGTCGACGCGATGATCGGCCAGGACGCGGTCAACACGGCCAACGCGTTCGCCGAGGGCGTCGGCTTCGACGGCGTGGTGCTGACCAAGCTCGACGGTGACGCCCGCGGTGGCGCCGCCCTCTCGATCGCCCGGGTCACCGGCAGCCCGATCATGTTCGCCTCCAACGGCGAGCAGCTCAAGGACTTCGACGTCTTCCACCCCGACCGGATGGCCAGCCGCATCCTCGGGATGGGCGACATGCTCACCCTGATCGAGCAGGCCGAGAAGACCTTCGACGCCGAGCAGTCGGCCAAGGCCGCGGCCAAGCTGACCGGCCAGGGCGGCGAGTTCGGGCTGGCCGACTTCTTGTCTCAGATGCAGATGGTGCGCAAGATGGGTCCGCTGTCCAAGATCTTCGGGATGCTGCCGGGGATGGGCGAGATCAAGGACCAGATCAGCAACATCGACGAGCGCGACGTCGACCGGATCGAGGCGATCATCCACTCGATGACACCGGCTGAGCGGGACAACCCCAAGATCATCGACGGCTCCCGCCGGGCCCGGATCGCCAAGGGCTCCGGGGTCGAGGTGTCCGACGTCAACGGGCTGGTCAACCGCTTCTTCGAGGCCCGCAAGATGATGACCTCGATGGCGAACGGCAAGATGCCGGGGATGCCCGGTCTGCCCGGGATGGGCGGCGGACCCAAGAAGCAGCCCGCCAAGCAGCAGAAGAAGAAGGGCGCGCGCGGGGTCTCCGGGAACCCGGCGAAGCGCAACGCCCCCGCCCGGGCGGCCGACCCGGGCGACGCCGCGGCGGCGTTCGGCGCGGGCGGGATGGACCAGGCCGCGCTGGAGAAGGCGATGGCGGACTTCCAGCTGCCGCCGGAGCTGCGCGGCCGGCTCGGGCAGTAGGTGGCGGCGCCGCGGCTGCACCTGCAGGGAGTGCTGCTCCCCGCGGGGGAGCCGACCGACCTGTGGCTGGTCGACGGCGTGGTCCGCACCGAACCGGTGCGGGACGCCACCACGGTGGCCACCGGCGGCTGGATCATGCCGGGTCTGGTGGACGCGCACTGCCACGTCGGCCTGGAGATGCACGGTGCGGTGCCGGCCGAGGTGGCCGAGCAGCACGCGCTGGCCGACCGGGCCGCCGGCGCCCTGCTGCTCCGGGACGCCGGCTCACCCGCCGACACCCGCTGGATCGACGACCGCGAGGACCTGCCCCGGCTGATCCGGGCCGGGCGCCACATCGCCCGGCCCAAGCGCTACCTGCGCAACTACGCCGACGAGGTGGAGCCGGAGTCGCTGGTGGCCGCCGTCGAGCGGCAGGTGGCCCGCGGCGACGGCTGGGTCAAGATCGTCGGTGACTGGATCGACCGGGGGATCGGCGACCTCGCCCCGCTCTGGCCCGCCGACGTGGCGGCCGCGGCCATCACCCGCGCCCACGAGCTCGGTGCGCGGGTCACCGCCCACGTCTTCGGTGAGCAGGCCGCGACCGAGCTGGTGGCCGCCGGCATCGACGGCATCGAGCACGGCACGGGGCTCAGCGACGCCACCATCGCCGCGATGGCCGCCCGCCAGGTGGCGCTGGTGCCGACGCTGGTCCAGCTGGAGAACTTCGAGGGCATCGCGGCCAGCGCGGAGCACAAGTTCCCCACCTACGCCGCCCACCTGCGGGCCCTCTACACCGGCCGGCTCGAGGTGTTCCGCCGTGCGCACGAGGCGGGGGTGCCGATCTACGCGGGCACCGACGCCGGCGGGTACCTGCCGCACGGGCTCGTCGGGCAGGAGATGGCCCTGCTGGCGGGCGTCAGCTCCGCCGAGCACGCCCTGGGGGCCGGGTCCTGGCGGGCCCGCGCCTGGCTGGGCCGCCCGGCCACCCTCGCCGAGGGCGCACCCGCCGATCTCGTCGTCTTCGACGCCGACCCCCGCCGGGACCTCGGCGTGCTGCGGAGTCCGCGGCTCGTCGTCCTGCGGGGCCGCGTCGTCGGCTGACCGCGGCCGCGACCGCGGCTCAGCTGGCGCCGGCACCGCCGTCGGCGGCCAGGTGGGTCCGGAAGAACGCCTCGATGCGGCACCAGGCGTCCTGCGCGGCGTCCGGCTCGGGCCCCACGTGGCCCAGCCGCAGCAGCGGCCGCACCAGCACCGGCCCGTTCATGACGTCGTTGAGGAAGCTGTGCCCGGCGCTCGGGTAGACCTGCAGGTCGTACGGGACGTCGTTCGCCTCCAGGGCTGCCTGCAGCCGGGGCACCTCACCCACCAGCTGCTTGTCGCGGCCGCCGTAGCTGGCGACCACGGGGCAGGCGCCGCGGAGCACCTCCTCGACGTCCTCGGGGATCATCCCGTAGTTCACCGCGCTGGCGTCGAACCCGTCGGAGGACAGCAGGAGCGCGAAGCCGCCGCCCATGCAGAAGCCGATCACCCCGACGCGCCCGTTGACGTGCCGGTCGTCGAGCAGCTGCTCCCGGGCGGCCTGGAGGATGTCGAACGGCGGGCCCGTCCGGGCCTTGAGGGCGGCGAAGGCGGAGCGCATGCAGCGCAGCCTCGGCCCGTCGCCGTACAGGTCGGGCGCGAGCACGACGAACCCGGCCGAGGCCAGCCGCTCGGCCTGCCGGCGCAGCACGTCGTCGAGCCCCCACGCCTCGTGCACCATCACCACGCCCGGCCACGGCCCGGGCTCGGCGGGGCGGACCAGGACGGCCAGCCGGCCGTCGAGTCGGGTGTCGATCGCCACGGTCTCCATGTCGGCACCCTAGGACCGGACCGGGGTGGCCGGGGGAAGCCCTCGCCGTCGGGCAGGGCCGCCGTCGCCGGTTCGCGTCCGGGCACGGCCTCTGGCAGACTGTTGGCCGCATCTGTGTCGTGGGCGCCCTCTCACCGTCCGCACGGCACGGGTTCACCCGAGGTCGTCACCGCGTGGTCCCCACCGCCGGACACGGTCTCACCCATCTCGTGGTCGGCACGGCCGGCCACAGCTCACACAGGAGAAACCACACACGTGGCTGTCAAGATTCGTCTGAAGCGCCTGGGCAAGATCCGGTCGCCGCACTACCGCATCGTCGTCGCCGACTCCCGGACCAAGCGGGACGGTCGGGCGATCGAGGAGATCGGCAAGTACCACCCGAAGAACGACCCGTCGGTCATCGAGGTCAACTCCGAGCGGGCGCAGTACTGGCTCTCCGTCGGTGCGCAGCCGACCGAGGCCGTCGTCGCGCTGCTGAAGCGGACCGGGGACTGGCAGAGCTACTCCGGCGACACCTCGCCCTCGGGCGTCGAGCCGCAGCGGGAGAAGCCGAACAAGACCGAGCTGTTCAACGCCGCCCTGGCCGAGGCCGGCAGCGAGCCGCAGACCGCGGCCATCTCCGGCAAGCGCGGCCGCGGCACCGTCGAGGGCACCCCGGCCGAGGCTGCTGAGGCCGCCGACGCCGGCGTCGCCGCCGCCGAGACCCCCGCCACCGAGACCACCGAGGCCTGACGTGCTGGCCGATGCGCTCGAGCACCTCGTCCGCGGCATCGTCACCAACCCCGACGACGTCGTGGTGAAGCACAAGGACCTGCGCCGCGGGCGGATGCTCGAGGTGCGGGTGAACCCCGAGGACATCGGCAAGGTGATCGGCCGCAACGGCCGCACGGCCACCGCGCTGCGCACCGTCGTCGCCGCGCTGGCCGGGCGGGACCAGGTCCGGGTCGACTTCGTCGACGTGGACAAGGGCCCGCGCCGCACCGGCGGTTCCGGTGGTGGCGGCTTCCGCCGTCGCTGACCCCGGTCCCGAGGACCACCGCACGCCCCGACCCCGTCCGCGGGGCCGGGGCGTCGGTGTCTCCGCGACTCCACCCACCTTCGAAGGAGAACCCATGGCCGAGACCGTCGAGGTGGTCGTGGGCATCATCGGCCGCGCCCACGGCATCCGTGGCGACGTGACGATCGACGTCCGCACCGATGAGCCCGAGCGGCGCTTCGCCGTCGGCGAGACGCTGCGCGCGGAGGACGGCCGGCGCACCTTCACCGTCACCGCGTCCCGGGACCACTCCGGACGGCTGCTCGTGCACTTCGCGCAGGTGGACGACCGCACGGTCGCCGAGGCCGCCCGTGGCACGGTGCTGGTGGCCGACGTCGATCCCGACGAGCGTCCCGAGGACGACGAGGAGTTCTACGACCGGCAGCTGATCGGCCTGGCCGTCCTGGCCGCCGACGGCAGCCGGGTGGGCACGGTCACCGACGTGCTGCACCTGCCGCTGCAGGACACCCTCGAGGTGGAGACCGACGACGGCACCCGGCTGGTGCCCTTCGTCACCGAGATCGTGCCGCGCGTCGACCTGGCCGCCGGCGCGCTGCACCTGGCCGACGTGCCCGGCCTGCTGGTCGAGCTCGACGAGGACGAGCCGGACGCGTCCGGCCCCGACGCCGTGGAGGACGACGACGCCTGATGCGTCTGGACATCGTCTCGATCTTCCCGGACTACCTGGCCCCGCTGGAGCTGTCGCTGGTCGGCAAGGCCGTCCGCACCGGGATCGTCGAGCTGGGGGTGCACGACCTGCGGCAGTGGACCCACGACCGGCACCGCACCGTCGACGACACCCCGTACGGGGGCGGCGCCGGGATGGTGATGCGGCCCGACCCCTGGGGCGAGGCGCTGGACGACCTCGTCCCGGACGGCTCCGCCGACGACCCGCTGCTGCTGGTGATGACCCCGTCGGGGCGCCGGTTCGACCAGGCCCTGGCCACCGAGCTGGCCCGCGAGCGGCACCTGGTGGTGGCGTGCGGGCGCTACGAGGGCATCGACGCCCGCGTCGTCGACCACGCCCGCACCCGGATGCGGGTGCTCGAGGTGAGCATCGGCGACTACGTGCTGAACGGCGGCGAGGCCGCCGCGCTGGTCGTCACCGAGGCCGTGGTCCGCCTGCTCCCGGGGGTGGTCGGCAACCCGGAGTCGCTGACCGAGGAGTCGCACGCCGCCGGCCACGACGGCCTGCTCGAGTACCCCGTCTACACCAAGCCGCCCAGCTGGCGCGGCCTCGACGTGCCTCCGGTGCTGTTCTCCGGTCACCACGGCCAGATCGCGGCCTGGCGCCGTGATGAGGCCGTCGAGCGCACCCGTGAGCGCCGGCCGGACCTGCTGCGCGCGGAGCACGAGCCGCTGGTCGTGACCCGCGCCGGGGAGGCCGACGCGGGGGAGCTCTGGACGCTCCAGCAGGCGGCCTACCTGGCCGAGGGGCGCCGGCACGGCACCTTCGAGATCCCGCCGCTGGCCGAGACGCTCGCAGACGTCTCGGCCTCGCTGGCCGACGGCCTCGTGCTGGTCGCGCGCCGCGCGGGCCGGCTCGTCGGTTCGGTGCGGGGCGAGGTCCGGGCCGACGACGCCTGGTACGTCGGCCGGTTGATGGTGGCCCCCGACCTGCAGCGGGCCGGGGTGGGCTCCGCCCTGCTCGACCAGGTCGAGGCGATGGCACCCGCCGGCACCCGCCGCATCACGCTGGTGACCGGCGTGCTGAGCCAGTCCAACGTGTCCTTCTACCGCCGGCGCGGCTACCGGGTCGTCGGCCGGCGCTCGCACCCCGGCGTCGACGTCCTCGACCTGGAGAAGGTCGTCGACGCGACCTGAGACCCGTCGGTGACCGCCCCGCCGGCGGGCGCGCGACGGATGCGGAGTCCGACGTGGTGAAGAACACCAGTGCTGCGGATGGTCTTGTTCGCGACTTTCCCGTGCGGAGTCCTAGGGTTGGGCCGTGGCAACGACAACCCTGTCGCCGACGCAGCGCGCCGTCCGCACGACGGTCGCGCTCAAGGCGTTGATGGCGGTCAGCGGGCTGATCCTGATCGGCTACCTGCTGGCCCACATGTACGGCAACCTCAAGGTCTTCGCGGGTCAGCAGTCGTTCGACGACTACGCGCACCACCTGCGCACGCTCGGCGAGCCGATCCTGCCCTACGAGGGGCTGCTCTGGATCATCCGCGTCGTGCTGCTCGCCGCGGTGCTGGGGCACGGCTGGGCCGCCTTCAAGCTGTGGGCCCGGGCCCGCCAGGCCCGTGGCGGCGGGAGCGCGAAGCGCTACCAGTCGACCAAGGGCCGGACCGGGGTGCAGCGGACCTACGCCTCCTTCACCCTGCGGTGGGGTGGCATCGTGATCGCGCTCTTCGTGGTCTTCCACCTGCTGCACTTCACCTGGAACACCATCCACCCGGGCGGGGCGAGCGACTCCCCGTACCAGCGCGTCGTGAACGGCTTCGGCGTCTGGTGGGTCGTGGTGGCCTACACCCTGGCCATGATCGCGGTGGGCTTCCACCTGCGGCACGGCACCTGGAGCGCCTTCACCACCCTGGGCGCCAACACCTCCGCCGTGATGCGGCACCGGCTGAACGTCCTGGCCTACGTGGTCGCCGGTGTCGTCACCGTCGGCTTCCTCCTCCCTCCGTACGCCATTCTCCTGGGGCTGGTGAATTGATCATGAGTTCAGACAAGACCAGCGGGTCCGACCCGCGCCGCGTCGACGAGCCGAACCTGGTGGAGCGGCTGGTGGGCGCGACCAAGCGCACCGTCGGCGACGCCTTGAACTCCGTCGACGCCGACTCCTTCTACAGCGTGGGCGACGACATCGCCGACACCAAGGCGCCGGCCGTGCCGATCGACCAGCGCTGGGACGAGCGCCGGTTCAACGCCAAGCTCGTCAACCCGGCGAACCGCCGCAAGTTGAGCGTGATCATCGTGGGCACCGGCCTGGCCGGGGGCGCCGCGGCCGCGACCCTGGGCGAGGCCGGGTACAAGGTCACCAGCTTCTGCTACCAGGACAGCCCGCGCCGGGCGCACTCGATCGCCGCCCAGGGCGGCATCAACGCGGCCAAGAACTACCGCAACGACGGCGACTCGATCTACCGGCTGTTCTACGACACCGTGAAGGGCGGGGACTTCCGCAGCCGGGAGTCCAACGTCTACCGGCTGGCCCAGACCAGCGTGCAGATCATCGACCAGTGCGTGGCCCAGGGCGTGCCGTTCGCCCGTGAGTACGGCGGCCTGCTGGACAACCGCTCCTTCGGTGGGGTCCAGGTCTCCCGAACCTTCTACGCCCGTGGCCAGACCGGTCAGCAGCTGCTGCTCGGCGCCTACCAGGCGCTGGAGCGCCAGATCGCGGCGGGCTCGGTCGAGATGCACACCCGGCACGAGATGCTCGAGGTCATCGTCGTCGACGGCAAGGCGCGCGGCGTCGTCGTCCGCGACATGGTGACCGGGGAGCTGGAGACCCACTTCGCCGACGCCGTGGTGCTGGCGACCGGCGGCTACAGCAACGTCTTCTTCCTGTCCACCAACGCGATGGGCTGCAACGTCACCGCGACCTGGCGGGCGCACCGCAAGGGCGCCCTGTTCGCCAACCCGTGCTTCACCCAGATCCACCCGACCTGCATCCCGGTGTCGGGGGACTACCAGTCGAAGCTGACGCTGATGAGCGAGTCGCTCCGCAACGACGGCCGCATCTGGGTGCCCAAGAGCGGTGAGGACAAGCGCGACCCGCGCGAGATCCCCGAGTCCGAGCGCGACTACTACCTGGAGCGGATCTACCCGGCCTTCGGGAACCTGGTGCCGCGCGACATCGCGTCCCGGGCGGCCAAGAACGTCTGCGACGAGGGTCGCGGCGTCGGCCCCGGCGGGCTGGGCGTGTACCTCGACTTCGCCGACGCGATCGAGCGGCTCGGCCGCAAGACCGTCGAGGCCAAGTACGGGAACCTCTTCGACATGTACGCCCAGATCACCGGCGAGAACCCGTACGAGACGCCGATGAGGATCTACCCCGCCGTGCACTACACGATGGGCGGGCTGTGGGTCGACTACGACCTGCAGTCGACCATCCCCGGGCTGTTCGTGACCGGTGAGGCCAACTTCTCCGACCACGGGGCCAACCGGCTCGGGGCCAGCGCGCTGATGCAGGGTCTGGCCGACGGGTACTTCGTGCTGCCGAACACCATCAACGACTACCTGGCCGCCGGCCCGTTCGCCAAGGTCGACGAGAGCCACCCAGCCGCGGTCGAGGCGGTCGAGGCGGTCCGCAGCCGGGTGGAGAAGCTGCTGTCGGTCAAGGGCACCCGCACCGTCGACTCCTTCCACAAGGAGCTCGGCCACATCATGTGGGACTACTGCGGCATGGAACGCTCTGAGGAGGGCCTGCGCAAGGCGATCACCCGGATCCGCGAGCTGCGGACCGAGTTCTGGTCCGACGTGCTGGTGCTGGGGTCGGGCGAGGAGGTCAACCAGGCGCTGGAGCGGGCCGGCCGGGTGGCCGACTTCCTGGAGCTGGGCGAGCTGATGTGCATCGATGCGCTCGTCCGGCGCGAATCCTGTGGTGGGCACTTCCGTGCGGAGTCCCAGACCGAGGAGGGCGAGGCGCTGCGGCACGACGACGAGTTCGCCTACGTCAGCGCCTGGGAGTTCGCCGGCGAGGGGGGCAGGCCCGTCCTGCACCGCGAGCCGCTGGTGTACGAGTACGTCGAGATGAAGCAGCGGAGCTACAAGTGAGCTCCGAGAGGTGCGCAGCGCGCGCGAGGGAGAAGACATGACGATCACGGCTGGAGACAAGAACGTGGCGGGCGAGGTCCAGGCCTCCGGGGCCGAGGGCACCCGCCTGATGACGATCACGGTGCGCGTCTGGCGGCAGTCGAACGCGCAGGCCGAGGGCCGGATGGTGTCCTACGAGGTGCCCGGCGTCTCCGAGCACATGTCGTTCCTGGAGATGATGGACGTCCTCAACGAGCGGCTGACGCTCGCGGGCGACGACCCGATCGCCTTCGACCACGACTGCCGCGAGGGCATCTGCGGCCAGTGCGGCGTGGTGATCGACGGGGTGGCCCACGGGCCGCAGCAGACCACCACCTGCCAGCTGCACATGCGCTCGTTCGCCGACGGCGACACGATCGACGTGGAGCCGTGGCGTGCGGACGCCTTCCCCGTGGTCAAGGACCTGATGGTCGACCGCGGCGCCTTCGACCGGATCATCCAGGCCGGCGGCTACATCTCCGCCCCGACCGGGACCGCGCCGGACGCCCACGCCTCGCCCATCCCCAAGGCGAACTCCGACCACGCGTTCGAGGCTGCCGCCTGCATCGGCTGCGGCGCCTGCGTGGCGGCCTGCCCCAACGGCTCGGCGATGCTGTTCACCGCGGCCAAGGTCACCCACCTGGGCCTGCTGCCGCAAGGCCAGCCCGAGCGGCACTCGCGGGTGCTCGGGATGGTGGCCCAGCACGACGAGGAGGGCTTCGGCGGCTGCACCAACATCGGTGAGTGCACCGCGGTCTGCCCGAAGGAGATCCCCTTCGAGACGATCTCCCGGCTCAACCGGGACCTCTACGGGGCGATCACCCACCCCAACAGCTGAGAACGGCCGCTGCGCGGTGCCGGGGGAGACCCCGGCACCGCGCTGTCGCGTCTGCGGCGAGAGCGCGATTTCGGGGCCGGTCGCCGCTGTGGCAGACTGGCTCGCTGTTGTCCTCTCGGATGCGCGGCTCCTGCCACAGGGGGATCGTCCGCCGCCGGGGACCATCCTGACCACCCGACGTGGTGACCTGTGGCACCGGCGAGGAAACACTCATGAGCAAGCTGATCGACGCACTGGACCAGGCGTCCCTGCGCACCGACCTCCCCACCTTCCGCCCGGGCGACTCCGTCAAGGTGCACGTGAAGGTCGTCGAGGGCAACCGCTCCCGGCTGCAGGTCTTCGCCGGGGTGATCATCTCGATCGCCGGTGACGGCGTCCGCGAGGCGTTCACCGTCCGCAAGGTGAGCTTCGGCGTCGGGGTGGAGCGCACCTTCCCGATGCACAGCCCGATCATCGACCACATCGACGTCGACCGTCGCGGTGACGTCCGTCGCGCCAAGCTCTACTACCTGCGCGACCTGCGCGGCAAGGCCGCCAAGATCAAGGAGAAGCGCGAGTCGCACTGAGCCTGCGTCCCGCACCACCGTCCCCCTGAGCTCGGTCGAGCGCAGGGGGACGGTGTGCTCCACCCCCCACCACGACACCGCTCGTGATGGGCAGCCCGGCATGCGTCGGCCCGGCTCGTCCGGGCGTCCGACGGTGCTGACCGGCTCCGCACACCGTGGTCGTCGTCCTGTCCTCGTCCCGCGCGTGCGTGGGCGCGGGCTTCTCATCGCGGCTACGGTGGGCGCTGATCCCGCCGCAGCTGCGGCACCCGCGAACGACGCCGGACCCGAGGCGAGCTGTTGACCACTGACCAGAACGCCCCCAGCGCCAGCGCGACGGGCGGGGGCCCTCGTCGCACCGCCGGCCAGCAGGCCGGCTCCTTCCTCAAGGAGCTGGTGTTCGTCGTCGTCGGCGCGCTCATCGTCTCCTCCCTGCTCCGCGCCTTCGTCGGGCAGATGTTCATCATCCCGTCGCAGTCGATGGAGAGCACCCTGCTGATCGGCGACCGCGTCGTCGTGCAGAAGGTCACCGGCTACTCCCGCGGCGACGTCGTCGTCTTCGAGGACCCGGGCGGTTGGCTGGCCGAGGAGCCGGTCGCCGAGCCCGGACCGTTCGACCGCCTGCTCGAGTTCATCGGCGTGCCGACCGCCAGCACCCCCGGACACCTGATCAAGCGGGTCATCGGGCTGCCCGGCGACCGGGTCGTCTGCTGCGACGAGCAGGACCGGCTGACCGTCAACGGCCACCCGCTGGACGAGACCAGCTACCTCTACGTCAACCCGGGCGGCGACCAGGTGGCGCCCTCCGACGTCCGCTTCGAGGTCGTCGTGCCGAAGGACCGGATCTTCGTGATGGGAGACCACCGCGACCTGAGCGCCGACTCCCGCTGCCACCTGTCCGACGTCTGGCCCGACCAGTCCCGCGGCGGGATCGCCTTCGTGCCCGAGGACCTCGTGGTCGGGCCGGCGTTCGCCATCGCCGCCCCCTTCGACCGGGCCGAACGACTGCGCACGTCGGCCGCCTTCGCCGGCGTCCCCGACCCGAGCGAGCCCGCCCCCGACCGCGCGGTGATCGAGCCGGCAGGGGTCAGCTGCTGATGGCCGGCGCGGGGGAGCAGGAGCCGGCCCTCGACCCGGTGGAGGTGCCGGCGGTCAAGGTGCGCCGCGACAGCGGCCTGTACGGCTACGAGCGGGCCCTGGTCCGGGTGGGCCTGGGTCCGGTGGCCGGCGCCGACGAGGCGGGGCGGGGCGCGTGCGCCGGCCCGCTGGTGGCCGGCGCGGTCGTCCTGTCCGACGCCCGGCACCGCCAGATCAAGGGCCTGGCCGACTCCAAGCTGCTGACGGCCAGGACCCGTGAGCGGCTCTACGACGAGATCACCGCCACCGCCCTGGCCTGGTCGGTCGTCGCCGTCGAGCCGGGGGAGTGCGACCGGCTGGGCATGCACGTCGCCAACATCATGGCGCTGCGCCGTGCCCTGCTGCGGCTGGACGTCGCGCCCACCTACGTGCTGACCGACGGCTTCCCCGTCGACGGGCTCGGCGTCCCCGGCCTGGCGGTCTGGAAGGGCGACCGGGTCGCGGCCTGCGTGGCCGCCGCGTCCATCCTCGCCAAGGTCACCCGGGACCGGATCATGACCGAGCTGGACGGGGTGCACCCGGAGTACGCGTTCGCCGTGCACAAGGGCTACTGCACCCCGCTGCACCAGGAGCGGCTGGACCTCCACGGCCCCTCGGCCACGCACCGGATGCGCTTCGACAACGTCGCCCGAACCACTAGAGTCGGCCCGATGACCGCGCCTGCCCGAACCCTCCCCGCCGACGTCTCGGACGCCGGCCTGCTCGACGCCGAGCGAGCCGTGTCGTGAGCGCGGAGGACCTCGAGCAGTACGAGAGCGAGCTGGAGCTGCAGCTCTACCGCGAGTACAAGGACGTCGTGGGCATCTTCACCTACGCGGTGGAGACGGAGCGGCGCTTCTACCTCTGCAACGCCGTCGACCTGAAGGTGCGCACCGAGGGCGGGGACGTCTACTACGAGGTCTCGATGGGCGACGCGTGGGTCTGGGACATGTACCGCCCCGCCCGCTTCGTGAAGAGCGCCAAGGTGCTCACCTTCCGCGACGTCTCCATCGAGGAGATCACCCACAGCGACCTGCAGGTGCCCAAGAACGTTCCCTGACGTCCAGCACGCTCCCTGAGCTCGTCGATGGGACGTGCCTCTCGCCGGACCGTGCCCAGAGCTCGTCGAAGGGACGCCTCTCGCCGGACCGTGCCCTGAGCTCGTCGAAGGGCTGCTCCTCGAAGCCGGCTACCGATGGGCCGGCTGCTCGCTGCTCCCCCGGGACTCGTCCTGGGCGGCCCGACCCCGGCGCCGGACGAGATCGGCCAGGGCGAAGACCAGGGCGACCACGACGAACGCGATCGTGGTCCGCAGGCTGACCGAGAGCGCGTCGGCGTAGCCCCGACCGCCGCTGGCGGCGACCCGTTCGAAGAACTGGGCGAGCACGACGGCGACGCCGATCGCCGAGCCCACCCGCTGGGCGGTCTGCAGCATCCCGCCGCCGGACCCCGCCTGGGCGGGGTCGACCTCGGTGAGGGTCAGCGTCACGTTGGGGCTGACGACCAGGCCGCCGCCGAAGCCCGCCACTCCGAAGGCGGGGGCCAGCTTGAGACCGACGGCGCTGTCCAGCACGGGCACGAGCAGGTCGATGGCGACCAGCCCCACCACCACCAGCACCAGACCCAGGACCACCAGGACGCGGCCGTACCGGCCCACGAGCCGGCCGCCGAGGAAGGCCGCCACCGCCGAACCGATGGCGAAGGGTGTCTGGGTGGCGCCGGCCTCGAGCGCGCTGTAGCCCAGCCCGACCTGCAGGTAGAGCGTGATGACCAGGAAGATCGCGGTGAACCCGGCGAAGTAGAAGGTGCCGAGCACCAGCCCGAAGACGTAGGAGCGCACCTTCAGCAGGGAGAGCTCGATCAGCGTCTCCCGACCGCGGGCGCGCCATCGCCGCTCCCAGAGCACGAAGACGGCCAGCAGGACGGTGGCGGGCGCGAGCAGCCACCAGGGCCGGTCGGCCAGCGGTGCTCCCTGCTCACCTTCGACGACCGGGAGCAGGACCAGCAGGATGGCGGCGGCGAAGAGCAGCACCCCGACCGGGTCGAGCGACTGCCGCGGTCCCGGCGGGGTGGCCGGCAGCAGCCGCCGGGCCATCAGCAGCAGCACGATGCCGACGGGGACGTTGACGTAGAACACCAGGCGCCAGCCGAGCTCCGGTCCGCCGACCCCGACGAGCAGGCCGCCCAGCAGCGGGCCGACGGCGGTCGAGATGCCGATCGAGGCCCCGAACAGGCCGAAGGCCCGGCCCCGCTCCGGGCCGCGGAACAGGTTCTGGATGAAGCCGGAGACCTGGGGCGCGATCATCCCGCCCGCCAGGCCCTGCAGCACCCGGGCCACCGACAGGAACACCGCGCTCGGGGCGGCACCGGCGGCGGCGCTGGCGAGCGTGAACAGGGCGATGCCGACCATGAAGACGGTGCGGCGGCTGCGGGCGTCCCCCAGCCGCCCGGCGGGGACCAGGGCGACCCCGAAGGCCAGGGCGTAGCCGGCGATGATCCACTGGACGTCGCTGTCGTCAGCCTGCAGGCCGTCCCGCAGGGTGGGCAGGGCCACGTTCACGATGCTCACGTCGAGCAGGGTCATCGCCCCGGCCACCAGGCAGACGGCGAGGCCCCGCCAGCGAGCCGGGTCGGGGGGCGCAGCGGTGGCGTCGGCAGAGCTCACGGGCAGCCAATCTAGGGAACGGGGCGGAGGCCCCGGAGGGGGGTCGGACGGTGGGTCAGGACGGACTGGGACGGTTCGTGCAGGCGCAGGACGAGGGCGGCACCTACGCGACCGCGCTGGCCGAGCTGCGCCGCGGGCGCAAGGTCAGCCACTGGATGTGGTTCGTGTTCCCCCAGCTGGCCGGTCTCGGACGCAGCAGCACCGCGCGGTACTTCGCGATCGGCTCGCTCGCCGAGGCCGAGGCCTACCTCGCGCACCCGGTGCTCGGGCTCCGGCTGCTCGAGGCGTCCCAGGTGGTCGCAGGCCTGGAAGGCGTCACCGCCCAGGACGTGTTCGGCGGCGTGGACGCGCTCAAGCTGCGCTCGTCGATGACCCTGTTCGCCCGGGCCGCGCCGCAGGAGCCGGTGTTCGCCGCGGTGCTGGAACGCTACTTCGGCGGCCGGGCCGACGCCGCCACCGAGGCCCTGCTCGCGGGCTGACCGGCCACTAGGGTGGCCGGCGGGACCGGCGGGCGGGCCGCCGGGTGAGCACGCCCCGGAGGAGCGCCGATGACCGTGCCGTTCGACGAGCTCGCCGAGGACTTCCTGGCCTTCACCGCCGACATCGTCTACTGCACGGTGACGACGGTCGACGGGGCGGGACGGCCACGGTCTCGGGTCATGCACCCGGTCTTCGAGGTGGTGGACGGTCGTCCCCGGGGGTGGGCGGTGACGGACCGGTCGCCGGTCAAGACGCGGCACCTCGCGGCCAACCCCTACGTCTGCTGCTCGTACTGGAGCCCCGCCCACAACACGGTGACGGTCGACTGCGAGGCCCGCTGGGTCGAGGACGACGAGACGCTGCAGTACGTCTGGGACCTGTTCCGCGACACCCCGCCGCCGCTCGGCTGGGGGGATCTGGCGGCCTACGAGCCCGAGCGGATCGCGCACCCGCTGTTCCACCCGCTCCGGCTGACTCCCTGGCGGGTGCAGGTGCTACGGGCCGAGCAGCTCGCGGCCGGCGACTTCTCCCCGCGCACCTGGCGGGCGACACCGTCCACAGGCGGGGCCTCGCCGCGGTCCACAGGGTGACCTCCGCAGACCACGGCCTCGCCGGAGGTCCTGATGCTCCACGGTGGAGGTGGTCATGGCGCAGAGCGCGCGGCAGGCGTTGGGAGCGCGGGGGGAGGACCTGGCGGTGGCGGAGCTCCGCCGGCAGGGGATGGAGGTGCTGGAGCGCAACTGGCGCTGCCGGCTCGGGGAGATCGACGTGGTGGCGACCGAGACGGTGGCCGGGCGGACGACCGTCGTGTTCTGCGAGGTGAAGTGCCGCTCGGGGCTCGGCTTCGGCGACCCGCTCGAGGCGATCACCTGGGCGAAGCTGCGACGGTTGCGCGCCCTCGCCGCGGAGTGGATGCGGGCGCACGAGGTGAGCGCGGCAGACATCCGGGTGGACGCGATCGGCGTGCTGCTGGTCCGCGGGCGGGAGCCGACGGTCCGGCACGTCCGCGCCGTGGGCTGAGCTGGGCCGCCGCACCCGGGTAGGGACGCGGGCCGCTGGGTACCTGGCCGACGTGTCGAGTCAGCTGAGCATCTTCCTGCGCAACCACGAGGCCGCGGCCCGGGCCGGACTGGACCTCGTTCGCCGGGCGGCGAGGAACCAGCGGCGGCGCCCCTGGGGCGACGAGCTGGCGGCGCTCGCCCTGGAGGCGGAGGAGGACCTGACGTCCCTGCGCCGGCTCATGCGGCGTCTCGACGTCGCCCCGGACGCGCTGCTCGGCACCGCGCTGCGCGTCGGTGAGCGCGCCGGGCGGTTCAAGCCGAACGGCCACCTGGTCCGGCGGGCGCCGCTCAGCGACCTCGTCGAGGTGCAGGGCGTGCTGGGAGCCCTGACGGCCAAGGGGGCCGGTTGGCGCGCGCTGGTCGCGGCGCACGTGGCCGATGGCGGCGAGCCCGACCTCGTCGCCCTGGTCGAGCGCGCGGACCACCAGACGGAGCGGCTGCTCGCCGTGCACGCAGACGTGGCGGCCCGCAGCCTCGCCTGAACCTCAGCGGTCCACCGCCACTACCAGGGGCAGGTGGTCGGACGCGACGACGGCCAGGACGTCCGCCGAGCGAAAGCTGGTGCCGCGCCCGAACACCCAGTCGATGCGCCGCGTCGGAGCCGTGCTGGGGGCGGTCAGTGCCCCGGGGTCCCCGATGGCGTCGACGGCGCTGACGTAGCCCTCCCCGGTCAGCCGGCGCACCTCCGGCGAGCCGGGCTGGGCGTTCAGGTCACCGCCCACCACCTGCACGGGCGCGGTCGCGGAGGCGAGGAAGGTGTCGAGCTGGGCGAGCCGCGTCGGCGTGTTCCTCGATCGGTGCTGCAGGTGCAGCGAGGTCACCGCGGCGGGCTCCGAGCCCAGTCGGGTCACGGCCGTCAGGGCCGACCGGCGCTGCGGGCCCGCCCCGAAGGGCAGCGGCAGCACCCGCACCTCCGCCAGCCCCCCACGGGCCAGGATGACGTTGCCGAAGCGTCCGTCCGCGGCGGGGGCGAACACGAAGGACCGGTCCAGCCGGTGCGCCAGCCAGCTGGCCATGTCGACCCCTCCACCCTGGATCCAGCCGCGGGACACCTCCTGCAGCAGCACGACGTCGGGATCCTGGGTCTCGATCACCCGGGCCACCGCAGCGAGGTCGACCTGGCCGCCAGGGGCGACGCCGTAGTGCAGGTTCCAGGAGACGAGCCGGCCCGTGTAGGCCGGGTCCTCGACGTCCCGGTCCGGTGACCAGGGGTCGAGGGCGAGCCCGGTCCCGAGCAGGAGCAGCGCACCGGCGCCGAGCAGGACCTCACCGCGACCGCCGAGTGGCCCGTCCGAGGTCGAGGCGCCACCGCCGGCCCGACGCAGCCCGGCCGCCGCCACCGCCGCCGCCGTCACCACCACCACGACGGCGTTCGGGAACCCGAGCGGCACGTCGTAGTCCAGCTGGAAGAGCAGCAGTGGCCCGATGGTGGCCAGGCCGACCACGCAGGCGGTGCCCGCGGTGGTGACGAGAGCTCGGCTCGGTCGCGCTCGGCGGAGGTCCCCGGACGGCGACCAGGCCCGGGCGACGAGCAGCGCCGCGCTCAGCTGGGCGGTGACCAGGGCGGCCAGCACCAGCGCGCCGGCGAGCGCGCTCGTCCCCGGCACCTGCAGGGCCACGGCGGTGGCGACCACCAGCATGGCGGCAGCAGCACCGGCGGAGGGACGCCGGACCACGGGCCGGCGGGTGACCAGCGCCGCCCCCAGCAGCAGCCCCACCCCGAGCACCGGACCGGCGGCGGCCAGCGGCAGCCCGGACTGCGCGGCGGCGAAGGCCGGGTTGGCCAGCATCATGGCGCCGAGGGCGAGCGCGGGTCCCAGCACCCACAGGCTGCGGACCGGGCGTCCCGGCCCTGTCGAGCCCCCGCGTCGCACCTGTACCCCCAGCAGGACGCTCAGGGCCACCAGGACGACGGCGACCGACCAGCCCAGGACGCTCTGCCGCCACGGCGCGTCCCAGGTGCCCAGCACCAGCTGGAGCCCGACGGAGGCGGCGGCCCCCGACAGCACGGCTCCCGCCGCCGTGCGGCCACCCCCGGGCCGCGCCACCAGGGCCGAGACGGCCAGCACCAGCACGGCCACCGACACCGCCACGGCGACGAGGCCGACCACGACCCGGGCGTCGCCCTGCAGGCCCTGGACAGTCAGCCGCAGCAGGCCGAGCAGGGCGGTGCCGAGCAGCACCGCGCCGACCCAGGGCCGGGCGGAGCGCCTCATCGTGGCCAGCAGCAGCGCGGCCATCGGGCCGGGAGCGCTGTAGGTGAGCACCGCGATCGCGGCGACCACCACCGGCCCGCCCCGGCCGTAGGTGCTGTCCAGCAGCGGGCCGCTGAACCGGACGAGCTCCAGGGTCAGCAAGGTCAGCACCGCGACCAGGCCGCTCGGAGCTGCGATGCGGGTGGTGCTCCCGGGGGGCATGGGCTCGCCTCCGTCGAACCGCTCAACCGCCGACGTAGGCGGCGAGGTGCTCGCCGGTCAGGGTGGACCGGCTGGCGACCAGAGCGGACGGCGTGCCCTCGAAGACGACCAGGCCGCCGTCGTGGCCTGCGCCCGGGCCGAGGTCGACGATCCAGTCGGCGTGCGCCATCACGGCCTGGTGGTGCTCGATGACCACGACGGAGCGACCGGCGTCGACGAGCCGGTCGAGCAGGCCGAGCAGCTGCTCGACGTCGGCGAGGTGCAGGCCGGTGGTGGGCTCGTCGAGGACGTAGACGCTGCCCTTCCCGGCCATCTGGGTGGCCAGCTTGAGCCGTTGCCGCTCACCGCCGGACAGGGTCGTCAGCGGCTGGCCGAGGGTGAGGTAGCCGAGGCCGACGTCGGCCATCCGCGCCAGGATCTCCTGTGCGGCCGGGGTCCGCGCCTCACCGGAGGCGAAGAACGGGTCCGCCTCGCTGACCGGCATCGCGAGCACCTGGCTGATGTTGCGGCCGCCCAGCCGGTACTCCAGGACGGAGGCGCGGAACCGCTTGCCCTCGCACTCCTCGCAGGTGGTGGCGACGGTCTCCATCACCCCGAGTTCGGTGTAGACCACCCCCGCCCCGTTGCAGGTGGGGCAGGCGCCCTCGGAGTTGGCGCTGAACAGTGCCGGCTTCACCCCGTTGGCCTTCGCGAACGCCTTCCGGACAGGTTCGAGCAGGCCGGTGTAGGTGGCCGGGTTGGAGCGGCGGGAGCCCTTGATGCCGGTCTGGTCGACGACGACCACCCCCTCGCGCCGGGTGAGGTTGCCGTGGATCAGCGAGCTCTTGCCCGAGCCCGCCACGCCGGTCACGACGGTCAGCACGCCGGTGGGGAGGTCGACGTCGACGTCTCGCAGGTTGTTCTGCCGGGCGCCGCGGATCTCCAGGGCTCCGGTCGGACGGCGCACCGACTCCTTGAGCCGGGCCCGGTCGTCCAGGTGGCGACCGGTGAGGGTGCCGCTGCGCCGCAGCCCCTCCACCGTGCCCTCGAAGCAGAGGGTGCCGCCCGCGGTGCCCGCGCCCGGACCGAGGTCGACCACCCGGTCGGCGATCGCGATGGTCTCGGGCTTGTGCTCCACCACCAGGACGGTGTTGCCCTTGTCCCGCAGCCGGAGCAGCAGGTCGTTCATCCGCTGGATGTCGTGGGGGTGCAGGCCGATGGTCGGTTCGTCGAAGACGTAGGTGACGTCGGTCAGCGCCGAGCCCAGGTGCCGGATCATCTTGGTCCGCTGGGACTCACCCCCTGACAGGGTGCCCGCCGGCCGCTCCAGGCTCAGGTAGCCGAGCCCGATCTCGACGAAGGAGTCCAGGATCTCGCTCAGCGACGTGAGCAGCGGGGCCGCCGACGGCTCGTCCAGACCGCGGACCCAGGCGGCCAGGTCGCTGATCTGCAGGGCGCAGGCGTCGGCGATGCTCATGCCGCGGATCTTCGACGAGCGCGCTCCCTCGTTGAGCCGGGTGCCGCCGCAGTCGGGGCAGGCGGTGAAGGTGACGGCCCGGTCGACGAAGGCCCGGATGTGCGGCTGCATCGCCTCGCGGTCCTTGGCCAGCACCGTCTTCTGCAGCTTCGGGATGAGTCCCTCGTAGGTGAGGTTGATCCCCTCGACCTTGATCTTGGTCGGCTCCTTGTACAGCAGGTCGCGCAGCTCCCGCTCGGTGTAGTCGCGGATCGGCTTGTCCATGTCGAAGCCCGCACCGCTGAAGATCCGGCCGAACCAGCCGTCGATGCTGTAACCGGGCACGGTCAGGGCGCCCCCGGCCAGCGACTTGGTCTCGTCGTACAGCTCGGCCAGGTCGAAATCGGTGACCTTCCCCATGCCCTCGCAGCGGGGGCACATGCCGCCGGTGATGCTGAACTCCCGGCGCTCCTTGACCGTCTGCCCGCCCTTCTCCAGGGTCACCGCGCCGGCACCGCTGATCGAGGCGACGTTGAACGAGAAGGCCTGCGGCGAGCCGACGTGCGGCTGGCCCAACCGGCTGAAGAGGATGCGCAGCAGGGCGCTGGCGTCGGTCGCGGTGCCCACGGTCGAGCGCGGGTTGGCCCCCATCCGCTCCTGGTCGACGATGATCGCGGTGGTCAGCCCGTCCAGCAGGTCGACGTCCGGGCGCGCCATGGCGGGCATGAACCCCTGGACGAACGCGGGGTAGGTCTCGTTGATCATCCGCTGCGACTCGGCGGCGATGGTGCTGAACACCAGCGAGCTCTTGCCCGACCCGGAGACGCCGGTGAACACCGTCAGCCGGCGCTTGGGGATCTCGAGGCTGATGTCCTTGAGGTTGTTCTCCCGCGCACCGTGCACCCGGATCAGGTCGTGGCGGTCGGCCACGTGCCGCTCGCTCGGCTGGCCGTCGGTCGTCCTCGTGGTCGTGGTCATCGTTTCTCCTCCGGTGCGAGCGCGGCCCACACGAGCCGACGTCACGGTTCCATCCTGGCGGGCTTCGCGCCCGGCGTCAGGTGCTGGCGGTCGCGGGGTCTCATGCTCGCCATCGGCCGTCCCGCACCAGCTCGCGACCGGGGAGCTCGTCCCCCTCGCGCCAGGCCTGGATCCGTCGGGGCCTCACCTGGAACCAGCGGTACCGGGGACCGGACGTGCGCGGGTCTAAGTCCGTCCGCACCGCGAACCGGTCGCCCTGCTCCGCCGGCAGGGCGTCCAGCGCCAGCACCGCGGCGACGCCGTCGACCAGCGTCACGTCCCGGGTCCCGCCCAGGGCCAGCCGGACGGCGCCGGTCGCGGCCAGGTTGGTACCGGTCAGGCTGGTGAGCGACGTCGACATCAGCATGGCCTCGCCGTCCCGGTCGAACGACAGCGGCACGAGGTGGGGCGAGCCGTCGGTCGCGGCCGTGGCGACCCCGAGGTCGACGTCGTGCTGCAGCCGCTGCTCGGTGTCGCGACGTCGCTCGGCGCGCGAGCGGGGCCCGCTCGGCTGCGGACGGGGCATGGTCACTCCTCTCCGACTGCCGTCAGGGCCAGAAGTCGTCGGCCTCGGGGACGGCGGGATCGCCGCCTCCCAGCCTGACTCGCCACCGGTTGTCCCCAGGGCTGCGGGGCCACCCGTCCACAGCCCAGGCGGGCTGGCGCCCGATCCCTCATCACGGTCCTGATGGTTCCCCGTGGAGGTGGTCATGACCGGTGGGGTGCGGGGCGCGAGGTGCAGGAGGGGGACGGGCTGATGCAGGCGTGCGCGTGGAGCGTCGCCCTGGTCGGGCTGGAGGGCCGGATCGTGGAGGTGGAGGCCGACATCGGGGCGGGACTGCCGAGGACGGTGCTGGTCGGGTTGGCCGACACGGCGCTGTCGGAGGCCCGGGACCGCTGCAAGGCGGCGGTGGGCAACACCGGGCACAGCTGGCCGGCGTCGCTGCTGACCATCAACCTGAACCCGGCGACGCTGCCCAAGACCGGCAGCCACTACGACCTGGCCATCGTCGCGGCGGTGCTCGCGGCGGCGGAGGTGGTGCCACGGACCGAGCTGGCCGGCACCGTGCTGCTGGGCGAGCTGGGGCTCGACGGTCGGGTCCGGCCGGTGCGCGGCATCCTGCCGGCGGTGCTGGCGGCGGCCCAGGCGGGCTTCACCCGGGTGGTGGTGCCGGTCCGCCAAGCCGGCGAGGCCGCGCTGGTGGAGGGTCTGGACGTCCTGGGCGTCGGCTCGCTGGCCCAGCTGGTCGCGCTCTTCCGGGGTGACCCGGTGCCCGAGGCGGAGCCGGTGGAGGTGCTGGGGGAGACGCCGGCCGACCCGCGGGCCCGGCCGCTGGACCTGGCCGACGTGGTCGGCCAGGTGGAGGCGAAGTGGGCCGTCGAGGTGGCCGCCGCCGGGCGGCACCACCTGATGTTCACCGGACCGCCGGGGGTGGGCAAGACGATGGTGGCCGAGCGCATCCCGGGCCTGCTGCCCGACCTGACCCTGCCCGAGGCGCTGGAGGTGTCGGCGGTGCACTCGTTGGCCGGGTTCAACCTGGCCGACGGGCTGATCACCCGACCGCCCTACAGCGACCCGCACCACTCGGCCTCGGTGGCCAGCATCGTGGGCGGCGGCACCCGGATGGCCAAGCCGGGCGCGATCTCCTGCGCGCACCGCGGCATCCTGTTCCTCGACGAGGCCCCTGAGTTCCCGACGCGGGTGATCGACGCCCTGCGGACGCCGCTGGAGTCCGGCACGGTGACGCTCGGCCGCAGCGAGGTGCAGGCCCGCTACCCGGCGCGCTTCCAGCTGGTGATGGCGTCCAACCCGTGCCCGTGCGGCCAGGCGGCCACCCCGGGGGCGCACTGCTCCTGCCCGCCGCAGGCGGTCCGTCGCTACGCCGAGCGGATCTCCGGGCCGATCAAGGACCGGATCGACATCTCCTGCGTCTTCCTGCCCCTGCGCAAGGCCTACCTCGCGGCGGCGCTGCAGCGCACGGAGTCCTCCGCGGTCGTCGCGGAGCGGGTCCAGGAGGCGCGGGCGCGGCAGGAGCGGCGGCTGATGGGGACGGGGTGGCAGACCAACGGCGAGGTGTCCGGGCCGTTCCTGCGCCGGCAGCTGCCGCTGCCCGAGGGCCTGCAGGTGGTGGAGAACGCGGTGAACCGCGGACGGCTCAGTCCGCGGGGGGTGGACAAGGTGTTGCGGGTGGCCTGGACGCTCGCCGACCTGGCCGGGCGGGACCGGCCGGGGACCGAGGAGGTGGCCGTGGCGCTCGCGATGCGCCGGGGTGAGCAGCTGGACCGGACGGAGGCGGGCTGACGATGTGGTCGGAGAAGCGAGCGCGGATGGCGTTGTCCTGCGCGGTGGACGGCGGTGAGCCGGAGGCTGCCCGGCTGGTGGCCCGCGTCGGGGCGCAGGGTGCCTGGGCCAAGATCGGCGAGGGGGCGCTCGGCGAGCCGCTGGCCCGCAGGGTGGCCGCGACCGAGGTGGAGGCGGTCGAGCGGCTCGCCGCTCGGGTGGGAGCGCGCTTCGTCGTCCCCGGCGAGGAGGAGTGGGTCCCCGGGTTGGACGACCTGGCGCACGTGGAGCCCATCCAGCGCCGCGGCGGGGTGCCCTACGGGCTGTGGCTGCGGGGACCCGGGCACCTGGCCGCGCTGGCGGCCCGGTCGGTGGCGGTGGTCGGTTCCCGCGCGGCGACGGCTTATGGCTTCGGCCTGGCCACCGACCTGGGCGCGGAGCTGACCGAGCTCGGCGTCACCGTGGTGTCCGGCATGGCCTTCGGCATCGACGCGGCCGCGCACCGCGGGGCTCTGGTCGCTGCCGGCGCGACGGTCGGGGTGGTGGCCAACGGGGTGGACGTCGCCTACCCGCCGGGCAACACCCCGCTGTTCGAGGCGGTGGCCCAGCAGCACCTCGTCGTGTCGGAGCTGCCGCCCGGAGCCCACCCGACCCGCATCCGCTTCCTGGCCCGCAACCGGCTGATCGCGGCGCTCTCCGGTGGCACGGTGGTGGTCGAAGCAGCCCTGCGCTCGGGCGCCCGCAACACCGCGGGCTGGGCGCTGGAGTGCGGGCGCCCGCTGATGGCGGTGCCGGGCCCGGTGCACTCGAGGGCCTCGGCCGCTCCGCACCTGATGATCCGCAACGGCCAGGCGACCCTGGTCACCTGCGCCGCGGAGGTGCTGGAGCTGGTCGCCGGGCTGGGCGAGCACCCCGTGCTGCCCGGCACGACCCCGCAGCGGGCCACCGACGCGCTGACCGAGCAGCAGCTGGCGGTCTTCGAGGCCACCCCGGCCCGCCGGCGGGTCTCCTCGGGTGAGATCGCGCTCGCCGCCGGGGTGCCGGTGCCGTCCTGCCTGGCTGCGCTGCACGTCCTGGAGGACCTCGGCCTGGTCGAGGGCAGCGAGCAGGGTTGGCGCGCCGTCCCGCACCGGGCGATGCTGCCCGCTCCGGCGTGAGGCGGCGGAGGTGGAGGCGTCAGGCGTGGGTGGCGTGCTCGTGCTCGACGTGGCTGAGCGGCTCGAACTGGAACGTCGAGTGCTCGATGCTGACCGGGAAGTGGTCGGCCACGCAGCGCTGTACCGCATCGAGCATCGCGGGCAGGTGGCCGTCGTTGAAGCAGGAGTCGTCGACCACGACGTGCGCGCTCAGCACCGGCAACCCGGTCGCGATCTGGGAGGCGTGCAGGTCGTGCACGTCGTGCACGTGCGGGGTCTCGAGCAGGTGCTGGCGGACCTCGGCCAGGTCGAGTCCGCGCGGCGTCGACTCGAGCAGGACGGCGGCCGCCTCCCGCAGCAGCAGCAGCGCCCGGGGGAGGATCAGCAGGCCGACCAGGAGCGAGACGACGGCGTCCGCCCGCAGCCAGCCGGTGGTCGCGATGACCACCGCGGCGACGATGACGGCGACGGAGCCGAGGGCGTCGTTGACCACCTCGAGGAAGGCGGCGCGCAGGTTGAGGTTGGCGGTGCGGCTGCGGGTCAGCAGGGCGATCGCCACGGCGTTGCCCACCAGGCCGACGATCCCGAAGGCCAGCATGGCTCCCGACGCGACGGGAGGCGGCTCGAACAGCCGACGGATGCCCTCGACCAGGACGTAGAGCGCGACCCCGCTGAGCACCAGGGCCTGCACGGCGGCGGACAGCACCTCGGCCCGGACGAGGCCCCAGGTCCGCCGCGACGACGCGGCCCGCGTCATCAGCCCGGCCGCCACCAGGGCGAGGGCCAGGCCCATCACGTCGGTCAGCATGTGCCCGGCGTCGGCCAGCAGGGCCAGGCTGCCCGAGACCACGGCCCCGACGACCTGGGCGACGAAGTTGGCGGCGGTGATGGCCAGCACCAGGGTCAGCAGCCGTCGGTGGTCACCCAGCCCGGACGGCCCGTGCCCGTGCCCGTGGGACCCGTGGCTGCCGCCCACCGTCACCTCGTTCCGCTCGCCGTCGGTCGTACCAGGCGGCCAGCCTATCCAGGGCGCCCGGGTGGCGCCCTGGACCGAGGAGGGTCAGCGGGTGCTCTCCAAGAAGTCGACCAGCAGTGGTCCGGCGGTGCGGGAGCCGGACGCGCCGTCGGCCACGAACACCGCCACGGCCAGGTCGCCCTGGGCCGCGATCATCCAGGCGTGCGTCTCGCGGGGGTCGTCGTCGCCGTACTCGGCGGTCCCGGTCTTGGCGATCACCGCCGGCCCGGCGAGGTCGCCGAGCACCCCGCGGGCGCTGCCCTGGGTCACCACGCGACGCATCATGGCCCGCAGCTGCTCAGCCTCGTCCTCGGTGAGAGGAGCACCCTCCGGCTCGGCCTCCGCACCGTCGACCAGGTGCGGGACCACGGTCTGGCCGGCCTGCACCGAGGCGGCGACCGCAGCCAGCGCCAGCGGCGACGCCTGCACCGTGGCCTGCCCGATCATCGCGGCACCCCGGCCGGTCTCGCTCTCCTCCTGCGGCACCGCGCCGAAGAAGGAGGGGAAGCCGATGTCGTAGTCGGTGCCGAGCCCGAGCGAGGCGGCGGCCCCAGCCAGGTCGCCGTCGGCCAGCGCGTCCCGCTCGCCGATGAAGGCGGTGTTGCAGGACTGGGCGAGCGCCGTCTGCAGGTCGATCCGACCCTGGTTGGCGCTGGGGTAGTCGTCGTAGTTCTCGAAGCGGAAGCCGTCCACCTCCAGCGTCGGCGGGCAGGCCACGGCGGAGGTCGGCGTCAGCCCGGCCCGCAGCAGGGCGAGGGAGGAGGCGACCTTGAAGGTGGAGCCGGGGGCGAACTGCCCGGTGGTGGCCAGGGCCTGCTCGCCGGCACCGGGGCCGTTGGCCGCGGCCAGCACCGCTCCGGTCGACGGGCGCACCGCGACCAGCGCGCTGGCCGGCTCCGTGTCGGCCAGCACGGACTCCGCCAGCTCCTGGAGGGTCTGGTTGAGCGTCAGCTCCAGCGGCCGGCCGGCGGTGGGGGCCACCCGGTAGAGGTCGGTGGGCGGGGCCGGGCTGGCCGAGGGCGACGGGGTGGCCGACGGGCTGGGCGAGGAGCCCTGGCCGGCTGGCTGGAGCGCGGCCCGGACCACCTGCACGCCGGGCACCCCGCGCAGCTGCTCGTCGTAGCGCTTCTGCAGGCCCGAGCGGCCCACCTGGTCGCCGGCGACGACGGCACCCTTCGCGGCGTCCACGTCCTCCTTGGTCGCCTCGCCGACGGTGCCGAGGACGCTGCGGGCGAAGGTGCGGCTCGGGGCCAGCATCTGGCGGTCCTCGACGGGCAGCGCCCCCACGATGGCGAACACGTCCGCGTCGTCGGGCCGCTCCTCCGCCTCGGCCCGCACGGTGATGGCCTCGACGAAAGCCTCCGGACCGGCCTCCTCGACCTCGTCGGCGTAGTCGTCGGCGTCCACGTCGACCAGCTCCGCCAGCTCGCGCGCCGACGCGGTCGCCGCCGGCCCACTGACGGCGGACTTGTCGATCCCGATCCGCACGACGGAGCGCAGGGTGACCAGCGGGTCGCCGCCCTCGCCGAGGATCTCACCGCGCTCGGGGTAGAGCCGGCGTTGCGACAGCCGGTGGCTGCCGTCCAGCGACGGCTCCAGCAGGGTCGGCTGCCAGCGGGCCTTCCAGGTCCCCGCCTCCCGGACCAGCTCGGCCGGCGTCTCGTAGGTCCACGGGGTGGGGACGCCGGGGAAGGTCCAGCGGTAGCTGAGCGTGCTGCGGGCGGTGTCCCCGTCGGTGCTGACCGGTCCCGCCGTGACGGCCGGGGCCAGCGGACCCATCCCGGCGAGCAGCGGGTCCAGCTGCGCCTCGACGTCGGCGCCGGTCGCGCCCGCGAAGGCCACCGGCCTGACGTCCTTGGCGGCCAGCCCGGCGGCGAGCGCGTCGGCGGCGGCCTGGGCGCCGTCGGTGTCGGGGTCGGGGCTCGGGCTGGAGGTGCAGCCGGCCAGCAGGACGGTGGCGACCGCCAGCACGGCACGGCGACGGAAAGCGGCAGGCGTGGCCAGGGGGACGTCGGGGAGCAGACGCATCGGGTCATCGTGCCACCGCCCGCACCACTCCCGGTGCTCCGCGGCGCCCGGAGCGTCACTTGTAGGGTCGCGCCATGGGCATCTACGCGCAGCGCCCCGCCCGCCGGGCCGGCCAACTGCTCGGCGACGCCCTGGTCCTCGGCTGGGTGCTCCTCTGGGCCGTCGTCGGGGTGCTGGTGGACCGCACGGTGTCCCTGCTCTCCGGCCCGGCCCAGCAGACCGCCGAGACCGCCGAGCAGATCCGGGACAGCTTCGCCGACGCCGCCGGCCAGGCCGGGCAGGTGCCGGGGCTGGGGGAGCAGCTCCGGCGGCCCTTCGACTCGGCGGGCGGCTCCCTCGGGCAGCTGGTCGCCTCGGCCGAGCGCCAGGTGGCGGTGGTGGAGCGGGTCGCCGCCCTGACCGGCTGGCTGACCTTCGCCGTCCCGGTCGCCGTCGTGCTCGCCTTCTGGCTGCCCAGCCGCATCCGCTTCCACCGCCGGGCCAAGGCCGCGCAGGCCTTCCTGGACTCCAGCGCCGACCTCGACCTGTTCGCGCTGCGGGCGCTGGCCGCCCAGCCGATGCACGTGCTGGCCGCGATCAGCCCGGACCCGGTGGCCGCCTGGCGCGCCGGCGACCGCGCGGTCATCACCCGGCTGGCCGAGGTCGAGCTGCGCCGCAGCGGCCTGGACCTACCTGCGGAGCTCCGCGCCACTGCCGCCACGCCGGCGCCGTGACCAGTCCGCGGAACGCCACCCCACCCACGGTGACCGGGCGGACGGCGACCAGCAGGATGGGCGCGTGAACCGGCACCAGTTCGAGCTGCCGCTGGGTAGCGGGACCGACCGCGGCATGACCGTCATCCGCTACGGCCACTACGGACGTCCGGTGGTGGTCTTCCCCAGCGAGGCCGGCCGGGCCTGGGACTTCGAGGCCAACGGCATGGTCGACGCGGTCGGCGACCTCGTCCAGGCCGGCCGGGTCAAGCTGTTCTGCGTCGACTCGGTGGACGCCGACACCTGGTCCGACGCCAGCCTGCCGATCGAGGAGCGCGCGGTCCGGCACGGCATCTACGCGCGGTGGCTGACCGACGTCCTGGTGCCCGCCGTGCACGCCGACACCAGCCCGGGTGCGGAGCTGATCACCACGGGCTGCAGCCTCGGCGCCTACCACGCGCTGCAGTTCTCCCTGCAGCGCGCCGACCTCGCGCCATTGGCCATCGGGCTGTCCGGCAACTACGACGTCACCACCTGGCGCTCCTGGGGCGAGCGGGGCGACGCCACCTACTTCGCCAACCCCACGGACTACGTCCCCCACCTGCACGGCGAGCACCTCGACTGGCTGCGGAGCCGGCTGTCGGTGCTGCTGGTCGTCGGCCAGGGCGCCTGGGAGACCCACCCGACCGGTGCGCTGCCCTCCACCCGGGCGATGGCCCGGCTGCTGCAGGAGAAGGGTCTGCGCTGCGAGCTCGACCTGTGGGGGACCGACGTCAGCCACGACTGGGTGTGGTGGCAGCGCCAGCTCGCCCACCACCTGCCACGCTTCTGCTGAGCACCGCCGGACCGCACCACGAGAGGGGACACGATGACGTCACAGCACCACCTGGTGGGTCTGCTGCTCGGAGCGGAGGAGGACTGGCCGCAAGCCTTCGAGGCGATCACCCGTGCCGTCGGCACCTTCTCCTACCGGGGCACCGACCACGTGCTCGACACCGAGCGGATCCACATCGCGCCCTTCAACCTCCGCGACCGGGCCCGGCACGAGATCGTCATCGACCGGCTCGCCTACTGGTACTACCACCCGCGCGAGTGGCTGAAGAAGGTCGCCCTGATGGACGACGTCTACCTGCTCAACTCCCCGTTCACGTTCCAGTCGATGGAGAAGCACTCGGCCTACTGCGCGCTGATCCGGCTGGGGATGAAGGTGCCGGACACCGTCCTGGTGCCGCACAAGCACCCGGTCGACAACGTCCGCTGGGCCTACACCTCCCGGAACTACAACGACCCGTTCGACCTCGCCGAGATCGCCGGCCAGATGGGCTACCCGCTGTTCATGAAGCCCTTCGACGGCGGCGGTTGGCGCGGGGTGTCCCGGATCAAGGACGAGGCGGCCCTGCGGTCGGCCTACGACGACTCCGGCGAGATGCTGATGCACCTGCAGAAGGCCGTCGAGCCCTTCGACGTCTTCGCCCGGGCGCTCACCATCGGGCCGGAGACCATGGTCATGCACTTCCGTCCCGACGAGCCGATGCACGACCGCTACGCCGTGGACCACGACTTCCTGGCGCCGTCGGTGGGCCAGGAGGCCATCACCATCGCCCAGACCGTCAACGCCTTCTTCCGCTGGGAGTTCAACTCCTGCGAGATGCTCGTCCAGGGCGACCAGGTGCTGCCGATCGACTACGCCAACGCCTGCCCCGACGTCGCCGTCACCTCCCTGCACTACTACTTCCCGTGGGCGATGCGGGCCCTGGTCCGCTGGACCGCGTTCTGCGCCGCGTCGAACCGCGGGTCGCGGCTGCACGTCGACCCCGCACCCTGGTTCGCCGTCGCCGACGACCCGGAGCTGGACTACGCGGCCAAGCTGGGCCGCTACCAGCAGCTGGCCGACGCCCACTTCGAGCGCGAGCGGTACGAGGAGTTCTGCGCCGAGGCGCTGCCCGACCTCGACGAGCGGGTGCTGGCCTGGGTGTCCTCACCCGACTTCGACCGGGTGCTGGTGGAGACCGTCCGGGCGACCTACCCGCCGGCCGAGCACGAGCGCTTCCTGGCCCACTTCCGGGGCCTGGTCCAGCTGTGGGTGACCGACGAGACGACCCTGCTGGGGGCGGGCGCCCGGGCCTGACCGGCCGCGCCGCCTGCCGCTCAGGCACGCAGGTCGGCCACCTCGGGGTGCTCGGCGACGTAGGCCACGGTGAACGAGCAGACGGGGTCGACCCTCAGCCCGGCGCCCCGGACGTCCTCGAGCGCCTGCCGGGTGGTCTCACCGGCCAGCCCGCGGCCGCGGAACCGAGGCTCCGTCCCGGTGTGGGTGAAGGCCAGCACGTCGCCCTGCCGGACGAAGTCGATGACGGTGGCCAGCTCGCCGTCGAGGTGGCCGGTGTAGCGGGAGCGGTCGTCGTCCCGGACCACCTGCAGGCCCGGGGTGCGGTGCGTGTCGTCGTCCATGCGGCTCTCCTCCTCGTGGGGCCCAGCGGGCCGGACCTGGGGTGAACCTACCCGCGGCCCGAGCGTCGTCCGCTGCTCGCCGGGTCACCTGTCGTGACGTCAGGACGCCTCGCCCCGGGCACCGCGGGCCGCAGGGGGTGGTCGGGCTACCGTGACCCCATGACGGCCGAGACGCCCCCCGCTGCCCTGCCCCCGGACGGACCGGTGCCGACGGCCGACGGGCCGATGCCCGCGCTGGTCGTCCGCCCGCCGGCCGGCTCGGGCCCCGGCCTCGTCCTGGTGCAGGAGATCTTCGGCGTCACCGGCTACATCCGGCAGCGGGCCGCCGACCTCGCCGCGCTGGGCTACGTCGTCGTGGTGCCCGAGGTCTACTGGCGGCTGCCGGACCACGCCCTGCCCGAGTCGGCCGAGGACCTGCTGCCGCGCGCGATGACCCTGGTGCAGCAGCTGGACTGGTCCGCGGCCGTGCGCGACGTCGCGGCCGCCGTCCGGCACACCCGCCAGCTGGCCGGCGTCGACGGGCGGGTCGGTCTGCTCGGCTTCTGCTTCGGGGGCGGGCTCGCCTTCAACGTCGCCGCCGTCGAGCCCGTCGACGCGCTGGTCAGCTACTACGGGTCGGCGCTGGGTGACCTGCTGGCGCTGGCCGAGCAGGTCCGGACGCCCAGCCTGCACCACTTCGGCACCGACGACGCCTACGTGCCGCCCTCCACCCAGGACGCCATCGCACGGGCGGTCACCGCCACCGGGGCCCGGTTCGAGAGCCACCCCGGCGCCGGCCACGCCTTCGACAACCCCGCCCCGGCCTTCCACCACCCGGAGGCGTCGCGCGCCGCCTGGCAGACGACGGCCGCCTTCCTCGCCGAGCACCTGCCGCCGGCCTGAGGGAGGATCCTCCGCGGTCCGCACGCCAGCCGGGCCCGGACAGTAGGCTCGCGGCAACCGGGGCGGGGGAGCGGGGGTCGCATGAGCAGTCCGGAGAGCACGGCCGCGGGAGCCGGGTCAGGCCCGTCCGGGAACGGCTCGGCGCCCCGGCCGACGCTGTCGATCCTGATCCGGGTCCGGGGCACGCTGCCGAACCTCCGGCCGGCGGAGCGGCGGGTGGCCGAGGCCGTGCTGGCCGACCCCGCCAAGGTGTCGGAGAGCTCGATCACCACCGTCGCCCGGCTCTGCCAGACCTCGGAGACGACGGTGCTGCGCTTCTGCCGGGCGCTGGGACTGGCCGGCTACCCCGAACTGCGGATCGCGCTGGCCCGGGCGGCCCAGTGGGAGGAGAGCGACCAGGCCGGCGGCAGCCCCGTCACCGGTGTGATCACCAAGACCGACACGCTGGCCGAGGTGGTCGCCAAGGTCACCCACGCCGACGCCCGCTCGGTCGAGGACACCGGAGCCGTGCTCGACATCGAGGTGCTGGCCGCCGCCGTCGCCGCGGTGGCCGACGCCCGCCGGATCGATGTCTACGGCACGGGCGCCAGCGCCCTGGTCGGGCACGACCTGCAGCTGAAGCTGCACCGGATCGGCCTGCTGTCCTTCCTCTGGTCCGAGCACCACCAGGCCCTGACCTCGGCCGCCCTGCTCGGGGCCGGGGACGTGGCCATCGGCATCTCCCACACCGGGATGACGGCCGAGGTGGTGGACGCCCTCCGGGTGGCCCGGGAACGCGGTGCCACCACCATCGCCGTCACCAACTTCGCCGGCTCGGCGATCGCCGAGCACGCCCAGCTCGTGCTGACCACGGCGGCGCGCGAGACCACTTTCCGGTCCGGGGCCATGTCCAGCCGGATCGCCCAGCTGGCCGTGGTCGACTGCCTGTTCACCGGGGTCGCCCAGCGCTCCTACGACTCGGCGGTGCTGGCGCTGGAGAACACCTACGTCGTGGTCCAGGCGCGCCGTTCCACCCGGCCGGCGGCCGGCGCCCGCCCCCTCGACTGAGCGGGCGCCCGCCGGTCCTCAGCCCCGTGCACCGGTCGTCTCGGCTGAGGAGCCGGTGGGCGTCCGGTCGGCTCCGGCTGGGACAGTGACGGGCGTGTCCCGCGACCCCGCTGCCCCCGCCCTGCGCTCCATCGTGGTGCTGGGACTGCTGTCGACCTTCGGCCCGCTGTCGCTCGACCTGTACCTGCCGGCGCTGCCCGAGCTGGCGGACGACCTGGCCAGCACCCCCTCGGCCGCCCAGCTCACGATCACCGCGTGCCTGGTCGGGCTGGCTCTCGGCCAGCTGGTCGCCGGCCCGCTCTCGGACCGGTTCGGCCGCCGTCGTCCCCTGCTGGTCGGGCTGGTCGTCTACCTGCTCGCCTCGCTCGCCTGCGCGTTCGCGCCGTCGGTCACCGTGCTCGTGCTCCTCCGGCTGGTGCAGGGCCTGGCCGGTGCGGCCGGACTGGTGGTCGCCCGGGCCGTCGCCCGCGACCTCTACGAGGGCCGGCAGCTGGTGCTGTTCTTCGCCCGGCTCACCCTGATCTCCGGCCTGGCCCCGGTCGTCGCGCCGGTGCTCGGCGGTCAGCTGAGCCGGGTGATGAGCTGGCGCGGGATCTTCGTCGTGCTGGCCGGCTTCGGCGCACTGCTGCTGGTGGCGGGGCTGCTGCAGCGTGAGACGCTGCCGGTCGAGCGGCGCAGCACCGGCGGGCTGACCGCCACCCTGCGCGGCTTCCGGGTGCTGCTGCACGACCGGTTCTTCGTCGGTGCGGCGCTGTCGGCCGGCCTCGCCGGTGCGTCGATGTTCGCCTACATCGCCGGCGCGACCTTCGTCCTGCAGCGCATCCACACGATGTCGGCCCAGGGCTTCTCCCTGGTGTTCGGGCTCAACTCGGTCGGCATCATGGCGATGAGCCAGCTCGGGGCCCGGCTGAGCCGGCGCCGACCGCCCGCCTCGGTGCTCGCCCTCGGGCTCGCGCTCAACCTGCTCGGGGCCACCGCGCTGGCCGTCACGGTGCTGCTCGACCTGGGCCTGGGCTTCCTCGTCCCCTCCCTGTTCGTCATGGTGAGCGCGCTCGGCCTGGTGTTCCCGACGGCGACGGCGCTGGCCATGGCGGACTACCCGGAGCAGGCCGGGACCGCGTCCTCGCTGCTCGGACTCGGCCAGTTCGTCTTCGGCGCGCTGGTCGCGCCGCTGGTCGGGATCGCCGGCGAGGAGACCGCGGTGCCCCTCGGGGTGGTGGCGCTGTCGGTCAGCGTGCTCGCCTCGGTGGCTTTCCTCACCCTGGTGCGACCGGCGGTCCGGGCCCGCAACCAGGAGGAGGTGCTGCCCAGCACCCCGCCGCCGGCCTGAGCGGTCAGGCCGGGGAGCTGCGGCGGCGGGACTGGCGGATCGTGGTGGCCACGACGCCGACCAGGAGGGCGATGGAGAGGTACCAGGAGTACTGGGCGATGACCTCGAGGACGTGCACGGCAGGCTCGCCGATGCTCCAGCCCAGCCAGATGAGCAGCCCCCGGGTCACCGCTGCGCTCAGCGCGTCGACGACCAGGAACTTCCGCAGGCTCATCCCGGCCGCAGCCACCGTGGCGTAGATGATCGGCCCCGGCAGCAGCGGGATGACGTAGCCGAGGGCGATGGCCACGACGCCGAAGCGCTGCGCGAGCCGTTCGGCGCGGGCGGCGTTGCGGGCGGCGCGCGGCGAACGTCCCGAGGCCATCTCCAGCATCCCCCGGCCCCACAGCCGGCCGGCCCACCAGTAGATCCAGTCGAACTTGATCGCTCCGAACGTGCCCAGCAGCAGGCCGAGCGGCCAGAAGCCGACCCCGGTCGCGGCCAGCGCGCCGATGGTCACCGCGGAGACCCGCGAGCCGCCCAGTCCAGCCAGCAGGTAGGGGTTGGCGCCGAGCAGCACCGGACGCAGCGGCAGCAGCACGAGCGCGTAGACCCCGGTCAGCGAGAAGGCGGCCCAGCAGGCGATGTCGCGGCGACCGGGCTTGCCCTTCCACGGCATCCGCGGGTCGTCCCACCACTCGCGCGGCGCGTCCTCGGAGTCCTGCTCGCACTCGGTCGGGCCCTCCGGACTTCCCGACGCTCGCAGGGCGTCCGCGGCGGGGTCGGCGCGTCCGTCCGGCTCAGGGGTCGACGGGGCGGGCTCGGGCACGGGCCCACGGTAGCGACCCGCACCGCAGCGGGTGAGGACGCGACCTCAGCTGCGCCGGTGGTAGGCCTCGCGCCAGGACGGCACGCTGGGGCGCCAGGCGAGCCGCATGCCGGCCTCGACGGGGGTCCGGTCGGCCTTGACGTTGTTGCAGCGGGTGCACGCGGCGACGGTGTTGAGCCAGGTGTTCTGCCCGCCGCGCGACTGCGGCAGCAGGTGGTCGACGGTGTCGGCGCTGCCGCCGCAGTAGGCGCAGCGGTGCAGGTCGCGGCGGAGCACGCCCCGCTTGGACCAGGCCGGGTTGCGGGCGTAGAGGAAGGTGGTCCGCACGTAGCGGATCAGCCGCAGCACCACGGGCCAGGGGTAGGGGCCGATGGAGTGGCCGTCCCGCGCCTCCTCCACGATGGCGACCTCGCGGACCAGCATCTTGATCGCGTGCTGGATGGAGACGGTGTGCAGCGCGGTGTTGTCGGTGTTGAGCACGATGACCCCGGACAAGCCGCACCTCCTAGTTCCTCGCGACCCGGAGGCGGTGCGTCCGCACCGGCCCCGACCAGGGTGCACGAGGACGATGATGTCGTCACCAGGATTATGGCGGTCCGGTCAAGCCCCGTGGCTGCCCCTACGCTGTCCTGGCGGGTCGGTGCCGCCCTCCACCTGAGGGTGAGACTGCGGTTGACGTGTTCGAACACGTGTTCGATTATGGACCGGTGACCGCTCTCCCCGCCGCCGACCGCATCCAGGAGCTGCAGCAGCGCGTCCAGCGGATGCAGGGTGCCGGGGTCACCCGGACGCTGGACAGCCTGCCCGCGCTCGGTGAGGTGCTGCGGCTGAGGACCGGCGGCGCCTACGCGGTGGACAGCCCCAGCCTGGCCATGGCCCTGATGGCCGGGCCGTCGCTGGCGGGGGAGTGGTGCGCCGTCGTCGGGGTGCCCGAGCTGGGGCTGGAGGCTGCGGCCGGCTTCGGGGTGGCGCTGGAGCGGACGGTCGTCGTGCCCGACCCGGGTGAGCACTGGCTGAGCGTCACCGCGGGGCTGGCCGACGTGGTCTCCGTGGTGCTGGTCAGGCCGTCCTCACCGGTCAGCGAGCACCAGGCCGAACGGCTGCGCGCCCGGCTCCGGCAGAAGGACGCCGCACTGATCTGCTGGGGCTCCTGGCCGCGCTCGGACGCCACGGTCTCGGTGCTCACGTCGTCCTGGACGGGACTGGGGCAGGGCCACGGGCACCTGCAGGGCCGGGCGGTGGAGGTCGGTGTCCGCCGGGGCAGCGCGCCGGTGCGGCGGACCTCGCTCTGGCTGCCCGGTGTGGACGCCCGGGTCAGCCACGCCGGGCCGGCCGTCCAGCGGGTCCCGCTGACCGCGGTGCGGGCGAGCTGATGGCGGCGCTGGTGGAGACCGGGCCGGTCGCGCAGGCAGCCGGGGGCCGGTCCGAGGCCGGGGGCCGCCGGGTGATGGTCGTCTGGTGCCCGGACTGGCCGGTGGTGGCGGCCGCCCTGCAGCACGAGCTGTCGCTGGAGGCCCCGCTGGCCGTCGTGGAGCGCGGGGAGGTGTTCGCCTGCTCGGCCGCCGCCCGGGCCGAGGGGGTCAAGCGCGGGATGCGCCGGCGGGACGCCTCCGCCCGCTGCCCGGAGCTGGTGGTGGTGGAGCGCGTGCCGGAGGTGGAGGCCCGCAGCTTCGACGCGGTGCTGGCCGCGGTGGAGGAGGTCAGCGCCGGCGTCGCCCCGGTCAAGCCCGGGCTGTGCGCGCTCGCGGTGCCCAGCCGCTTCTACGGTGGCGAGGTCGCCGCCGCCGCGGCCGTGGCCGAGCACCTCGTCGCGCTCGGCGTCTGGGACTGCCGGACGGGGGTGGCCGACGGCATCTTCGCCGCCGAGCAGGCCGCCCGACGGGCCGCCACCCAGGACTGCACGGTGGTGGCGGCCGGCGGGTCGGCGGCGTTCCTGGCCCCGTTGCCGGTCGCGGCGCTCGAGGACGCCGAGCTGGTCAGCCTGCTCCGCCGGCTGGGGCTGCGTACGCTCGGCGACTTCGCCGCCCTGCCCGCGCGCGACGTGCTGACCCGGTTCGGCTCCTCCGGCGCCCGGCTGCACCGGCTGGCCCGAGGGGTCGACGACCGGACGGCGGTCTCCCGCCAGGTGCCGCCCGAGCTGGAGCAGCGGGTGGCCTTCGAGCCGCCGCTGGAGACCATCGAGCCGATCGCCTTCTCCAGCCGGCGGACCGCCGAGCGGACGGTGACCGAGCTGGCCCGGCACGGGCTGGTCTGCACCGAGGTGCGGGTGGTCGTCACCACCGAGGGCGGCTGGAGCGGCTCCCGGGTCTGGGTGCACGCGCGCTGGTTCAGCACCGCCGACCTCGTCGACCGGCTCTACTGGCAGCTGCAGGGCGACCCGGCACCCGACCCGGTGTGCGAGGTCCGGTTCGTCCCCGAGGCGGTCGAGTCGATGGCCGACCACGGCGAGGGGCTGTGGGGCAGCGCCGCGGACGAGCGGGTGGAGCGCGGCGTCGCCCGGCTGCAGGGGATGCTCGGCCCCGAGGAGGTGCTGGCCCCCGCCGTCCAGGGCGGCCGCGGCCCGCGGCAACGGCAGCTGCTGACGCCGTGGGGGGACCGGGCGGCCTCGGCCCGACCGGCCGGGCTGCCCTGGCCGGGGTCCATCCCGCCACCGGCCCCGGCGCGGGTGTTCCCCGAACCGCGGGCCGCCCTGGTCACCGCCGCCGACGGCCGGCCGGTCGCGGTGACCGAGCGCGGGCTGGTCACCGGTGACCCGGTGCTGTTCACCGTCGACCGGATGTCCCCGCCCACCCGGGTGCAGGCCTGGGCCGGTCCCTGGCCGATCGACGAGCTGTGGTGGGACCCTGCGCAGGCCCGCAAGGTGGCCCGGTTCCAGGTGGTCGGGGTGGACGGCAGCGCCTGGCTGCTGGTCGTCGAGGACGGCCACTGGTGGTGCGAGGCCCGCTATGACTAGGCCGATCGGCGTCCCCGGCGGGGGTGGGGTGCGGTGAACTGGGAGAACCCGCCGCTGCCGTGGGCGGAGCTGGAGCGCCGGCTGTCGGACCGGACGCCGCCACCCGCGACGAAGCCGGCGACGGCTCGGCCGGGGGAGGAGCGGCCCTTCGCCCGGGCGGTCTCGCCGGACAACCCCACCGACGACTCCGCGCCCGGGTACAAGCGGAAACGGCCGGCCTACGAGACGCAGGCTCCCGCGGTGGAGCGCCCGTCCGGTCCGGTGGTGCCCTACGCCGAGCTGCACTGCCACAGCAACTTCAGCTTCCTGGACGGCACCGCCGACCCGGAGACCCTGGTCGAGGAGGCGGTCCGGCTGGGGCTGGACTGCCTGGCCCTCACCGACCACGACGGCCTCTACGGGGCGGCCCGGTTCGCCGAGGCGGCGAGCGCCCACGACCTGCGCACCGTCTACGGCGCCGAGCTGTCGCTGGGCCTGACCACGCCGCAGAACGGGGTCGCCGACCCCGAGGGTGGGCACCTGCTGGTGCTCGCAGCCGGCGTCTCCGGCTACCACCGGCTGGCCGCGGCGATCACCGAAGCGCAGCTGCGGGGCGGGGAGAAGGGCCGCCCGCGCTACGACCTGGACGAGCTCGGCGCCGCCGCGGGCGAGGAGTGGGTGGTGCTCACCGGCTGCCGCAAGGGCTCGGTGCGCTCGGCGCTGACCCGGAACGGCACGGAGGCGGCGGCGCAGGAGCTGGACCGGCTGACGGCGCTGTTCGGCCACGGCCAGGTGGTGGTGGAGCTGACCGACTCCGGGCTGCCCACCGACTCCGACGTCAACGACGCGCTGGCCGGGCTGGCCGCCGACCACGGGCTGCGCACCGTGGCCACCGGCAACGTGCACTTCGCCACGCCTGCCGAGTACCGGCTGGGGGCGGCGATGGCGGCGGTCCGGGCCCGCCGCAGCCTGACCGAGATGGACGGCTGGCTGCCGCCGCCCGGAGCCCACCTGCGCTCGGGGGAGGAGATGCAGCAGCGGTTCGCCCGCTACCCCGGGGCGGTGGCGGCCAGCACCGCGCTGGCCGACGAGCTGGCCTTCGCGCTGCGGCTGGCCAAGCCCCGGCTGCCCCAGCAGCAGGTGCCGCCCGGGCACACCCCGATCAGCTGGCTGCGCGAGCTGGCCCACCGCGGCGCCGACGAGCGCTACCCGGCCCACGGACCAGGGGGCAACCGGGCGGTGGCCGAGGAACGGCTGCAGCGCGAGCTGGCGGTGATCGAGGAGAAGGACTTCCCCGGCTACTTCCTCATCGTCCACGACGCCGTGGCCTTCGCCCGCGAGCGCGGCATCCTCTGCCAGGGCCGGGGGTCGGCGGCCAACTCGGTGGTCTGCTACGTCCTCGGCATCACCGCCGTCGACCCGATCAAGTACCGGCTGCCGTTCGAGCGGTTCCTCTCCCTGACCCGCGACGAGGAGCCCGACATCGACGTCGACTTCGACTCCGACCGCCGCGAGGAGGTGATCCAGGAGGTCTACCGGCGCTACGGCCGGCGCAACGCCGCCCAGGTCGCCAACGTCATCAGCTACCGGCCCAAGTCCGCGGTCCGCGACATGGCCAAGGCGCTCGGCTACTCCACCGGGCAGCAGGACGCGTGGTCCAAGCAGATCGACGCGTTCGGCGCGCTGCCGCTGGACGAGGACCACTCCGTCCCCGCACCGGTCATCGACCTGGCCGACCAGCTGCTCCGGGCGCCCCGGCACCTGGGAATCCACTCCGGGGGCATGGTGCTCACCGACCGGCCCGTCGGCGAGGTCTGCCCCATCGAGCCGGGGCGGATGGAGGACCGGACCGTCCTGCAGTGGGACAAGGACAGCTGCGCCTACATGGGCCTGGTCAAGTTCGACTTCCTCGGCCTGGGCATCCTCAGCGCCATCCAGCACAGCTTCGACGTCGTCGCCGAGCGGGTGGGGGAGCGCTGGACGCTGGACACCATGCCCAAGGAGGAGGCCGGGGTCTTCGACATGCTCTGCCGGGCCGACTCGATCGGCGTCTTCCAGGTGGAGAGCCGCGCCCAGATCGGCACCCTGCCCCGGCTGCAGCCACGGCGGTTCTACGACCTGGTCATCGAGATCGCGCTGATCCGCCCCGGGCCGATCCAGGGCGGGGCGGTGCACCCCTACATCCGGCGGGCCACCGGCAAGGAGGAGGTCAGCTACCTGCACCCCAAGCTGGAGCCGGTGCTGGAGCGGACCAAGGGCGTGCCGCTGTTCCAGGAGCAGCTGATGCAGATCGCCATGGCCGTCGGCGACTGCACCGGCGACGACGCCGACCTGCTGCGCCGGGCGATGGGATCCAAGCGCGGGGTGGAGAAGATCGAGCGGCTGCGCGACAAGCTGTACGCGGGGATGGCGTCGAACGGCATCACCGGGGCGGTGGCCGACGAGATCTACGCCAAGATCCAGGCCTTCGCGAACTTCGGCTTCGCCGAGAGCCACGCGATCAGCTTCGCCCTGCTGGTGTACGCCTCGGCCTGGCTCAAGCTGCACTACCCGGGCGCCTTCCTGGCCGGGCTGCTGCGCGCCCAGCCGATGGGCTTCTACTCCCCGCAGTCCCTGGTCGGGGACGCCCGGAGGCACGGCGTCGAGGTCCGCCGACCCGACGTGCTGCTCTCCGGGGTGGACGCCGACCTGGAGCCGGTCGGGCCCGGCCGCACGGGACCGACGGGGCCGGCGCGCTGCCGCGACCGCGACCAGGACCCGGTGGGCCCGTTCGTCCAGGACGCACCCGACCGCACCCGCGAGCACCGCGGGGACGGCCACTTCGCCGTCCGGCTGGGGCTGCTCGAGGTGCAGGGCCTGGGCCGCGACGTCGCCGGACGGCTGGTCGCCGAGCGGGAGCGCGCGCCGTTCACCCACCAGAACGACGTGGTGCGGCGGGCCGGGCTCAGCGTCGCCCAGACCGAGGCGCTGGCCACTGCGGGAGCGTTCGACGGGTTCGGCCTGTCCCGGCGGCAGGCGCTGTGGAACGCCGGCTACGCCGACGACCTGGACACCCTGCCCGGCTCGGCGATCGACGCGGCGCCGCCCACGCTGCCCGGGATGAGCCCGGTGGAGCTGACGCTGGCCGACCTGTGGTCGACCCAGATCTCCCCGGACGACCACCCGATGGGCCACCTCCGGCCGGTGCTGGACGAGCAGGGCATCGTGCCCATCACCGCCCTCGGTCCGGGCGACGACACCCGCCGGGTCCGGGTGGCCGGCCTGGTCACCCACCGGCAGCGGCCGGGCACCGCCGGGGGGATCACCTTCCTCAACCTGGAGGACGAGACCGGGATGCTCAACATCGTCTGCGCCGCGTCGATGTGGCGGGCGTTCCGCCGGGTCGGCCGCAACGCCAACGCCATGGTCATCCGCGGCCGGGTCGAGCACAGCGAGGGCGTCACCAACCTCGTCGCCGACAAGCTGGAGCCGCTGAGCGCGGCCATCCCGGCCGCGCAGGGCACGCTGCCCAGCCGGCACCCGTCGCGGGACTTCCGATGACGTCCTGTCGCTCAGCCCAGCTGGTCGCGGTGCAGGACCACGGCGAGCCCCAGCCCGGCCACCGCGACGCCGACCCGCAGCGGTGTCTCGGGCAGCCGGCGGACCAGCGGTGGGCCGAGGGCCGAGCCGATCACCGCCCCGACGACCAGGGGCGGAACGGCCGACCAGTCCACCGTGCCGGTGACGGCGAAGATGACGGCGGCGGTGGTGTTCGCCGCGCCGACCACCACCGTGCGCAGCGCCGCCAGCCGGGCCAGCCGGTCGGGCAGCACGGCCCCGAAGGTGGCCAGCAGCAGCACGCCTGCGGCGGCGCCGAAGTAGCCGCAGTAGACCGTGACCGCGCCGACGACGGCGAGCACCACCGGGTGCCGCTCGTGCAGCCGACCCGCGTGCCAGCGGCGCAGCCACGGCCGGAGCAGCAGCACGACCGAGCCGAAGGCGACCAGCCAGGGCACCACCTGCTCGAACACCCCCGGCGGCAGCCGGAGCAGCAGCAGGGCCCCGGCCGCCCCGCCGACCACGCCGAGCCCCCCGAAGGTGAGGATCCGCCGCCGCTGGCCCGCCAGCTCGGGTCGGGCGGAGGCGACCCCGCCCAGCGTCACCCCGGTCAGGGCGACGGAGTTGGTCACGTTCGCGGTCAGCGGCGGCACGCCCAGGGCCAGCAGCACCGGGAACGAGACCAGGGACGCCAGGCCGGCGGCGTACCCGACGATCCCGGAGCCGACGCCGGCCAGCAGCAGCAGCCCGGCGCGGAGCAGGTCGTCGGGGCTCACGGGTGGCGGACACCCTCCTCCGGGTCGGTCGGCGTGCTGGTCGGGCTGCCGTCAGGACCGGCCGCCGCCGTCCATCTTCCGCCACGACGTGGCCGTGTCCGCCGGAGGAGCCGGGGCTGGGACGCGCCGGCGGGCCGCCGACCCCGTCCGCGGACGAGCCGGTCGACGGTGCCCCGAGCCGAGGCGGGAGGCGTGCCCGCGTACCGTTCTGGCAACGATCCCAGATGCACCAGCCACTTCTCACGGCCTGATCAGGCGCGGTTTCGCCGCAGAGCGGCGACACGGGCCGGATGGCTTGTCACACCTGTGGTGCTGCACTACGTTCCCCCTGGAACCGATGCCACCCGACCGGGGACCGCGGTTCCGCGTGGTCGCGACGGAGCGGCCACGACCACTGGAAAGGAACCGCGGTGAAGAAGAGCTCCAAGACGCTGCTCGCTCTCGGTCTGGCCACGAGCCTGGGCCTGATGAGCGCCTGCGGCGGAGGAGGTGAAGCCGGCTCGGAGGAGTCGGCGGACACCGGCCCCGCCTTCACGACCAACGCCACCGGTGACCTGAGCGCCTGGGGGTTCGAGAACGCTGACGAGGTGGGCACCTCCCGCCTCGAGTACGCGGAGGAGAAGCTGAACGGCGTCACCATCAAGATCGACGCCACCGCGTTCGACGCGCAGAAGTTCACCACCCGTGCGGCCAGCGGGGAGGTGCCCGACGTGGTCCAGATGGACCGCCGCTACGTCGCCACCTACGCCGCCCGCGACCTGATCCGTCCGCTGGACAGCTGCTTCACCGCGCACGGGGTGGACCCGCGGTCGCAGTACTACCCCTCGGTGGTCGACGACGTGAGCTACGACGGCAAGGTCTGGGCCGTGCCGCAGTTCTACCAGCCGCCCGCGATCATCCTGAACAAGCGGGTGATGGACGCGGCCGGGGTGACGGCGGCCGACATCGACACCTCCAAGCCCGACGCGCTCCTGGCCGCCGCCACCAAGATGTACAAGGCCAGCGGCGGCAACCCGCGCACGCTCGGCTTCGACCCCGTGGCCACCGGTCAGTCCGAGCTGTGGATCCTGGGCCTGGGTGGCCAGCTGATCGACGCCGAGGGCGTGCCGACCCTCGACAACCCGGGCAACGCCCAGGCGCTGGCCTTCCTCAAGCAGCTGATGGACGCCCAGGGCGGCTACGCGAAGGTGAAGAGCTTCACCGACTCCTTCGACACCTTCGGGGACAAGAACCAGTACGTCGCCGACCAGGTGGGCGCCCAGGTCAACGCCCAGTGGTACGTCAACGTGCTGACCCCCTACGTCAAGGACGTCGAGATCTCCGGCGTCCCGTTCAAGAACGCCGAGGGCCAGCCCTTCACCGTCGCCGGCGGCACGTCCTTCGTCATCCCGACCAACGCCAAGAACCCCGACGCCGCCTGCGCCTGGGCGGTCAACCTGACCTCGCAGGACGCCTGGATGGCGGCCGGCGCGGCCCGGGCGGGGACCATCGCCGACACCCCGGGGGCCATCAACACCGGTCTTTTCACCGGGTCGCCGGCGGCGGACCAGGCGATCCGCGCCGAGTACGTCAAGGAGAGCGACAACGCCGGCTTCAACGAGACCATCGCGACGTACTACGACGTGGTGAGCACCGGCAAGTCCTACGGGGCATCACCGGCCGGCCAGCAGATCCAGACCGAGGTGCAGAACGCCATCACCTCGACCCTGCTGGGCACCAAGGAGCCTGACGCCGCTCTCGCGGACGCCCAGACGGCTGCGATGCGGGCCTACAACCAGGTCGGCGGCTGACGCTCGGCGCAGCACCCGCACCACCACGACGAGCGGCCCCGGACACCGTCCGGGGCCGCTCTCGTGCGTCCTGGCCCGGCACCCCCACCGCTGGGCGGGGGGCGGTGCGGGTAGACAAGGGGGCGAGACCGAGCACAGGAGGCTGGACATGAGCGAGACCCCGATGGACGACCCGCGCGCGATGGACGACGAGGAGCTGGCGGAGGTGGATCTGCCCCCGGGCCCGAGCGACCCGTCGCTGGGGTCGGAGACGACCACCGAGGACAGCTACGCGCTAGGGAGCACCAACGACCCCGACGGCGCCCACCGGGACGAGCCCGCGGGCGAGGACTACGCCGGCAGCGGCTTCTGAGCCAGGACCGCAGCCGCTGCGTCGGTCGTCCTGCGGCACAGGACCGCAGGACGACCGGGCGAGCGATCAGCCCTTGCGCCCCTGCGTGGCGACACCCTCGATGAAGTAGCGCTGGCCGAAGGCGAACAGCACCAGCATCGGCAGGGTGACCAGTAGCGACGCGACCATCACGTACTGGTAGTCGCCCTGGCCGCCGTTGGTCGGGCTGTACTTCGTCATCGCGTAGGCGATGCCCAGCGGCACCGTGAAGCCCTCGACGCTCCCGGCGTTCAGGTAGATCAGCGCGGCCTGCAGGTTGTTCCAGCTGGACTGGAACTCGAACAGGAAGACGATGATGAACGAGGGGATGGCCAGCGGCATGGCGATCCGGCGGAACAGCCCGAAGTAGCTGGCGCCGTCGACGCGGGCGGCCTCGAAGAGCTCCCGCGGGAGGCCGAGGAAGAACTGGCGCTGCAGGAAGATGTAGAAGGCCGAGCCGAAGAGGTTCGCGCCCCACAGCGGGACGTTGGTGCCCAGGAACCCGAGGTTCTTCCAGATCAGGTACTGGGGGATCAGGGTGACCGCACCCGGCAGCATCATCGTGGCCAGCACCAGCCCGAACAGGAAGTTCCGCAGCGGGAACTTGAAGTAGGCGAAGCCGAAGGCCACTGCTGAGCTGGACACCGCCACGAACAGGGCGGCGAGCAGGGCGATCAGGACGCTGTTGCCCATCCAGAACAGCAGCGGCAGCTCGTCCCAGACCTCGACGTAGTTGCTGGTCAGGATGGTGTCCGGGATCAGCTTGTTGTCGAACACCTGACCGCGGGGCTTGAAGCTCGCCGCCAGCAGCCAGACGAACGGGTAGAGGAACAGCAGCGAGAACGCGACCAGCGCGATCCAGAGCGCCACCTTGGCGACCACGCTCTTCGGGCGGTACCAGTGGTTGGGCCGGCGGCGCTCGGTGGGGGTGGGCGCGACCAGGGCCTGCCCGGCCGCCTGGGCCGGCACCGGCATGGTGCCGGAGGTGGGCTGGGTGGTCGTCATCAGCGCACTCCTCGCCGGAGGGGCTGGTGGTCGCTGCGCTCCCGCGTTCCCATCAGCGGTCTCCCTCGTAGTAGACGAAGCGGTTGCCGAAGCGGACCTGGACCAGGGTGATCAGCATGATGATCACGAACAGCAGCCACGCCATGGCCGCGGCGAACCCGAAGTCGAAGGTGCGGAACGCCTGCTGGAAGAGGTAGACGCCGTAGAAGAGCGAGGACTCCGGCGAGGCGTTGTTCTGGTCGCGCCAGAACAGCAGGAAGGCCTGGTCGAACACCTGCAGGGCGGCGATGGTCAGCACGATGACGTTGAAGAAGATGGCCCCGGAGATCATCGGCACCGTGATGGCGAAGAACTGCCGCACCGGGCCGGCGCCGTCCAGCGAGGCCACCTCGTAGAGCTCGCGCGGCACGTTCTTCAGCGCGGCCAGGAAGATCACCATGGTCCCGCTGACGCCCCACAGCGTCATCAGCACGATCGAGGGCTTCACCCAGGACGGGTCGATCAACCACTGCGGACCCTGGATGCCGAACAGGGCGAGGCCCTGGTTGATGGCGCCGGTGTTGCCGTTCAGCAGCAGGAAGAACACCGCGGCGGTGGCCACGGACGGGGTCATCTTGGGCAGGTAGTACAGCGTCCGGAACACCCCGGCACCCCGCCCCACCTTGTTGAGCAGGCCGGCCAGCAGCAGCGCGAAGCAGATCTCCAGCGGCACCGCCATCACCGCGTAGTACAGCGTGTTCTTCAGCGCCAGGGCGACCTTCGGGTCGTCGATCAGCGACTGGTAGTTCGCCAGCCCCGCCGGCCGGGTCGTGTTCTTGGCCAGGTTGTAGTAGCTGAAGGAGATGTACAGGCTGTAGGCCATCGCGCCCGCGGTGAAGACCAGGAAGCCGATGATCCAGGGCGAGATGAACAGGTAGCCCGCGATCGCCTCGCGCTTGTTGTACTTCCGCGTGTTCAGCACGCTGCGGTCCCGGGGCGGACGGCCCCTGCCGCGGTCGCCGCTGCGCGGCTCCCGGGTGAGGACGGCCATCAGGCCCCGTTCCTGCTGTGCAGCGGTCCCCGCACACGCCCCGCAGCGTTGACCCTCGACACCCCGGCCTCCACTCCGACGACGTGTGGCATCGTTACCACGACGGCGACTCTAAGTGCTCCCCCAGAGGAGTGCAAGGAAGTCGCCGGTGTCGTCAGCACGAGGCGCCGCACCCTGGATGGCACGGTTCCACGAGGCGCCTGTCCCGCCCACCCGCAGGCCCGGACGTCGTCGTCCGAGGGGAGATCGGAACCCCATGAGCACTCCCGCGCACCGCCCGACGGCACCCCGCCGGGCGACCCTCAAGGACGTCGCGCGGGCTGCCGGCGTCTCGCCGTCGACGACCTCCCGGGCGCTCTCCGGCGAGGGGTACGTCGCCGCGGCGGTCCGGGCCCGGGTCCGGCGCGCCGCCGAGCAGCTGGGCTACGTGCCGCACGCGATGGCCCGGGGCCTGCGGACGCAGGTCAGCCGCTCGGTCGGTGTCGTGCTGCCCGACCTGCGCCGACCGTTCTACGCCGACCTGGCCGCCGGGGTGGCCGCCCGGGCTCGCGCCCGCGGCTACACCGTGCTCCTCGTCGACGACCGGGGTGCGGCCGAGGACGAGCTGGCGGCGGCCCGGACCTTCGTCTCCACCCGGGCGGCCGGTGTGGTGGTCACGCCGACCTCGGCCGCGGTCACCGGCTACCTGCTGGACCAGCAGGTCCCGGTCGTCGAGGTCGAGCGGCAGCTCTCGCCCGGACGCTGCGACGCCGTCGTGGTGGACCACCGCCGCGTCGCCCGCCGGGTCACCGAGCACCTCCTCGGCCTCGGCCACCGCCGGGTGGCCCTCTTGGTCGACGGCACGGACGCGAACACCGGGGCCGAGTTCACCCGCGGCCACGCCGACGCCGTGGCCGCGGCGGAGCTGCCGGCCGATCCCGGGCTGCTGGTCCCGGTCGGCCGGGACGTCGACGCCGCCCGGCGCGCCACCGTGGGGCTGCTCACCGGGCCGGACCGGCCGACGGCGCTCTGCGCGGCCGACGAGGTGCTGGCCGAAGGTCTGTGGCGCGCGGTCGGCGACGTCGGGCTGCGGGTGCCCGAGGACGTCAGCGTGGCCTCCTTCGACGACGCCCCCTGGATGGACCTCGTGAGCCCGGGGATGACGGCGGTCGCCCAGGACGTGGTGGCGCTGGGTGCGGCGGCGCTGGACCTGCTGCTGGCCCGCCTCGCCTTCCCCGACGAGCCCCCCCGCACCGTGGTGCTGGACGCCGAGCTGGTCCCGCGGGGTTCGACCGCCGTTCCCCGGCCGCGGTGACCGTCGCCGCCTGAGGGTGCTGAGCACCGGCGTCGTCATGCTCCGGGCGACGGCCGGCGTCGACCCACGTCGACGCCTGCTACGAGGGTGACCTGCCGGCCGCGGCCAGGTCCGTCGGCGTGCGGACGGGCAGCGTCGGCGCCCACCCGGTGAGGGTGGCCCGGCCGTCCGTGCCCAGCCCGTCGTCGGTGACCAGGAGGTCCACCGCGTCCCAGCCGGCCACCCGGACCGGGGCCCGCGCCGCCAGCTTCCCGGCGTCGGCCACCACCAGCCGGCGGGCGGCCAGCGACAGCAGGGTGCGCTTGGTCTCCGCCTCGGTGGCGTCGTGGCAGAAGAGCCCGCGCGGCCGGAGCGCGGAGGCCGACACCACGGCCAGGTCGATCTCCAGTCCGGCCAGCTGGGCGCGGGTCTCCGGGCCGCCGAACGAGCGGGTCGGGGGGTGGTAGTGGCCGCCCAGCCCCACCAGGGTGAGGTCGTCGCGGTCGGCGCAGGCCGTCATCACCGGGACCGAGTGGGTGACCACGGTCAGCCCGCCGGGGAGCCGGCGGGCGACCTGCTCGACGGTGGTCCCGGCGTCCAGCGCGACGACGGCACCCGGTCCGGCCGACCCCGCCGCCAGCAGGGCCGCGCAGACCTCGCCCACCTGCTCCTTCGCCGACGTCGCGGCCGCCGCCCGCTGGGCGAAGGGTGCCCCGGTGGGCCGTCGCGCCCCGCCCACCACCCGCAGCACCACCCCCTCCTCGGCCAGCTGGTCGAGGTCGCGGCGGATGGTCATGTCGGAGACCGCGAGCTCCTGGGCGACCTGCCGCGACGCCAGGTAGCCGTGCTGCTCCACCCGGCGCCGGAGCTCGTCGCGGCGCACCGCCGCCTCGCCGTACCGCACCGCTGCACCTCCGTCGTCCGTCTGGTCCGGGCAGAGCCGGCCGCCGCCGCCCTCTGCTTGGGGACGAGTGTCCTAGACTGAGCAGAAGTGTTCAACTCTGCACACATCGACGGCGCGCCGTGACCAGGAGCCGCCGCCGTCGACGCCCGGCCACGGCCCCCGCCAGATCCGCCCGGCCCTCCCACCCAGCAGACGACCGAGAGAACCGCCGATGGGCACCCTCCCCCGAGACGACGCCGGAACGGCGGGCGCCGCCCTGGCCGACGCCGCCCCGGCCGATGTCGGCTGGGCCCAGGTGGCGCCGGGCGTGCTCCGCGTCGAGGACACCTGCGCCGTGTACCTCGTGCTCGCCGAGCCCGACCCGCTCGCCGGTCCGGCGGCCCCTCGCACCGCGGTCTGCGTCGACTTCGGCTCCGGCCGGGTGCTCGACCTGCTGACCGAGCTGGGGGTGGACCGGCTGACCGACGTGCTGATGACCCACCACCACCGCGACCAGGGGCAAGGGCTGCCCCGCGCTGTCGCGGCAGGGGTCCGGGTGCACGTGCCGCCGGTGGAGGTCGAGCTCTTCACCCACGTCGACCGGATGTGGGAGTCGCGCCAGCTCGACAACCGCTACCTGCTGCGCGACGACCACCTCTCCCTGCTCGAGCCCGTCCCGGTGACCAGCACCGTGCCGGAGTACCGCAGCGCGACCTACGGCGGCGTGCCGCTACGGGCGCTGCCCACGCCGGGGCACACCGTCGGCTCCGTGACCTACCTGCTGGAGCGCGGCGGCCGGCGGCTGGCCTTCACCGGCGACCTGGTCCACGGCCCGGGCCAGGTGTGGTCGCTGGCCGCCACCCAGTGGTCCTACACCGAGAACGAGGGGCCGGCGATGACCGTGCTCAGCGCCCTGCTGCTGGCCGACGAGGAACCGGACCTGCTGCTGCCCTCGCACGGCCGGCCGATGGCCGACGCCGTGGAGGCGCTGGAGTTGCTCGCCGAGCGGATGCAGGGCTACGTCGACAGCCGACGGGCCCGCCCCTGGGACCTGCAGACCTGGCTGCGGCAGCCGTTCACGCGGGTGAGCGACCACCTGCTGCTGAACCGCACCAGCCAGGCGTCGAGCTACGTGCTGCTGTCGGACTCCGGCGAGGCCCTGGTCGTCGACTTCGGCTACGACGTCAGCACCGGGCTGCTGGCCGCGACCGAGCGCGCCGCCCGCCGCCCCTGGCTGGCCTCGCTGCGGGCGCTCAAGGAGCAGCACGGGGTGCGGCGGGTGGCGGTCGCGCTGCCCACCCACTATCACGACGACCACGTCGCCGGGATGCCGCTGCTGCAGGCCGTCGAGGGCACCGAGATCTGGGCGCCCGAGCACGTCGCGCGGGTGCTGGCCGAACCTGACGACCTCGACCTCCCGTGCCGCTGGTTCGACCCGGTGGTCGCCGACCGCCGGCTGCCGCTGGGGGAGAGCTTCCGCTGGCAGGAGTACACGATCACCGTCCACGACCTGCCCGGGCACACCCGGTTCGCCGCCGCCTACGAGGTGGAGGTGGACGGCGTGCGGGTGCTGTTCACCGGCGACCAGCAGGACGGGCTGGGCGAGCCCGGTCGCCGCGCGGAGGTGCTCAACTACCAGTACCGCAACCGGTTCCGGCCGGAGGACTACCGGCGCAGTGCCGCCCTGTACCACCGGGTGGCGCCCGGGCTGATGCTCACCGGGCACTGGAGCCCGCGGACGGTCGACCCGGACTACCTCGACGACCTGACCCGGCGGGGTGAGGAGCTGGTCGCGGTGCACGCGGCGCTGCTGCCGCTGGCCGAGCTCGACCTGGGCGCGGACTCGGTGCTGGCCCGGATCCGGCCCTACCGGTCGCGTGCGCGCCCGGGGGAGACCGTCACCCTCACCCTCGAGGTGCGCAACCCGCTGCCCGGGCCGGCCGACGTGCAGGTGGTCCCGGTGCTGCCGGCCGGATGGAGCGGTACGCCGGTGCCGACGGTGCACCTGCAGCCGGGGGAGGCGGCGGACGTCGCCTGGACGGCCACGGCGGCCGGCCCACCCGGCCGGCACCGGCGGGTGGCGGTGGACCTGACCATCGGGTCCCTCCGGCTCGGCCAGCACGCCGAGGCGCTGGTGGACGTCCTCGGGGAGATCGCCGGTGCCTGAGCCCGCCGAAGGCCCTCGGAGAGGCTCAGGGCGCGTGGCGCACGCTGGTGCCTCTGGGCGCGTCGCAGGCTCAGGGCGTGACGGGCAGGCCCACCCGCGCGGCGGCCGAGGGCCAGGCCTCCAGCACGGCACGCACCGGCGGCCACTGCTCCTGCGCGACCGCCTGGGCGTGGGCCCGCTCGACGAGGTCGGCGATCCGCACCCAGCGGCCCTGCTCGGCCGAGGCGATGGCGGCGTCCACCATCGCCACGCTGAGCACGTTGGCGTGCACCTCCCCGGGCGGCGTGCCGCCGTCGCGGAGGGCCCGGACGAACGCAGCCAGCGAGCCGGCGATCTGCTCGGGCGCCTCCGACCCGGTGCCGGGCACCAGGCTGCCGTCGACGCGCTCGGCGACCGGCGCGGAGTCGCCGTCCCAGACCGCGGAGCCCTCGGCCGTGGCCAGCCGCCAGGCGCCGTTCCACGAGGTCTCCTGCCCGGGGCTGCACCAGGATCCGTCGAAGGTGAACCGGGCGCCGTCGGCGAACCGGAAGACGGCGGTGGCGGCCGCGTCGCCGGCGTACCAGGACCAGGGCGGGTTGCTGGAGACGCAGAACGCCTCGACCGGCTCGCTGCCCACCAGGTCGCGGGCGAGGTCGAACTGGTGGATGGCCATGTCCACCAGCAGCGGGTACGGCATGGTCTCCCGGAAGCCGCCGAACCGCGGCCCCCGGGCGAACGTGCAGGAGGCCAGCCCGACGGGGCCGAGCTCGGCGAGCTGGGTCCGCAGCCGGTCGAGGTGGCGCCAGTAGCGGCGCGACTGGGACACCATCAGCAGCTGGCCGGTCAGCTCGGAGACGGCCACCATGGACAGGCACTCGGCCAGCGACTCCGACAGCGGCTTCTCGCACAGCACGGGCAGCCCGGCCAGCAGCGCCTCGGTGTTGACCGGGTGGTGGGCGCCGGGCACGGTCACGTCGACGACCGCCTGCGCCCCGGTCGGACCCGCCAGCTCGGCCAGCGCCCGGGCCACCGGCAGATCGGCCCACCCCGCGACAGCCGCGGCCGTCCGGGCCGCGTCCAGGTCCAGGTCGACCAGGCCGACGAGCTCCACGTCGGGGTCCGCCGCGATGGTGGCGAGCCAGGCCCGGCCCATCCCGCCGGCGCCCACCTGCAGCAGCCGCAGCGGGCCCGGGCCGGCCACCCGCTCGTGCTCGGCCGGGGGAGTGGTCATGGTGCTGCTCCTGGTGTCGGGGGTGGGGACGGCAGGACTGCGGGGAGACGACAGGGGCAGTCCACCTCGGAGCTGTCGTCCTCCCGCAGACGACGCCTTGGCGGGTGCCCACCGTTGACGGGTGCGGGGCCCCTGCCTACGCTCCGGGAACCATGCCACACCCGACCTGCCCCGACCGCGTGGCGGTCACCGCACCGGGTAAGGCCGTCGGCGTGGCCGGGCCCTGCCCCTTCCACCACCCACCCGCACCGCAGCCATGGCGGACGTCCCCGGACGCTCCCGCCCCCGACCTCCAGCCGACGGAGAGCCACCCATGCCGACACCCATGAGCGACGACCTGGCCGAGCACCTGCTGACGGCGGAGGCCACCGCGGCACTGCTGCCGGCCGCCCACGACGTCGCCGAGCTGCTCTGCACCCGGTTCGCCGCCGGCGGGGTCCTCTACACCCTCGGCAACGGGGGTAGCGCAGCCGACGCCCAGCACCTGACCGGGGAGATGGTCGGCCGGTTCAAGCGCGAGCGGCGCCCGCTGCCCGCCGTCACCCTGAGCACCGACCCCACGGTGATGACCTGCATCGCCAACGACTACCGCTTCGACGACGTGTTCTCCCGCCAGCTGCAGGCCCTGGCCCGCCCCGGTGACGTCGTCGCCGCCTTCACCACCAGCGGCCGCTCGCCGGACGTGGTCGACGCCCTGCGGGTGGCTCGCGAGCGCGGGGCCGTCACGGTGCTGTTCGGGGGCGGGGACGGCGGTCCGGCCGCCGCGCACGCCGACCACCCGCTGCTGGTACCCAGCACCGTCACCTGCCGCATCCAGGAGATGCACACCTTCTTGCTGCACGCCGTCTCCGAGGTGGTCGACGTCTGGGCCGCCGGCACGGGACCAGACCGCGCGGAGCCGGATCTCCCGAGGTCGCCGTGACCCCGGCCCCGATGGCCAACGCGCCCGGTGGTGCGCAACCGGAGCCGGGAACGGGTGCGGCGCGGCCGCTGGCCAGCCCGGACCGGACCCTGTACCTGATCGGCAACGCCCACCTCGACCCGGTCTGGCTGTGGCCCTGGCAGGAGGGCTACGCCGAGGCCCGCGCCACCTTCGCCTCGGCCATCGCCCGGATGGCGGAGTACCCGGACTTCGTCTTCACCTGCGACCAGGTGGTGCTGCTCAGCTGGGTGGAGGAGTCCGACCCCGAGCTGTTCGCCGCCATCCAGGCCCGGGCGGCCGAGGGTCGCTGGGTCAACGCCGGCGGCTGGTGGGTGGAACCGGACGGCAACCTCGGGATGGGGGAGTCCTTCGTGCGCCAGGGCCTGCTGGGCCAGCGCTACCTGGTCTCGCGGTTCGGCCGGCCGGCCACCGTGGGGATGAACGTCGACCCCTTCGGGCACCACGCGATGCTGCCGCAGATCCTCCGCGGCCAGGGACTGGACTCCTACCTGTTCCTGCGGCCCGGCCCGCACGAGGGCGACCTGGAACCGACGCTGTTCTGGTGGGAGTCGCCCGACGGCTCCCGGGTGCTGGCCTACCGGATCCCCTACGAGTACGGCAGCCCGCCCGGGCCGGTGGACGGCCAGGTGGAGAAGGCGTTGGCCTCGATGGACCGCGGCCTCGGCGACGGCATGGTGTTCTACGGCGTCGGCAACCACGGCGGCGGGCCGACCCGGGCGAACCTCGACTCCATCCACCGCTTCGACCGGATGGGCTCCTTCGGCCGGCTGCGGATGGCCTCCCCGCGGGAGTACCTGGACGCCGCGCTGGCCCGCCCCGGGTTGGCCGAGCGGCTCGTCGTCCGCCGCGACGACCTGCAGCACCACGCGCCGGGCTGCTACTCCGCGCACTCCGGGATCAAGGCGTGGCAGCGGCGCGCCCAGCACGCCGTGCTCGCCGCCGAGCGCTGGTCGGCGGTGGTGGCCGTCCGCGACGGACTGACCTACCCGCGTGAGGACCTCACCCGGGCCTGGCAGCAGATCCTGTTCAACCAGTTCCACGACGTGCTGCCCGGCTCGGCCATCGAGACCGCCTACGACGACGCCCGGGACCAGCTGGGTGAGGCCACGGCCATCGCCAAGCGGCTGGTGGTCCGCGCGCACAACGTGCTGGCCCGGCAGGTGGACGTCCCGTTCGTGGCCGGCACCCAGCCGGTGCTGGTGTTCAACCCGCACCCCTGGTCGGTCAGCACCGACGTGCTGATGACCTACGCGGCCCAGCGGTCCGGCGTCCGAGTGGTCGACGAGGCAGGCCGCGACGTGGTCTGCCAGCCGACGCAGTCCAGCTCCACCACCGCCGACCTGTCCCGCGGCGCCGTGGTCTTCCGGGCCGACGTCCCCGCCCTCGGGCACCGGCTCTACCGGCTGGTGCCCGGCTTCCCGGCGCCCGCCGAGCCGACCTGGAGCGCCGGGCCGCCGCAGCCGCTGCACGTCGGCGCCGCGTCGTCCGGCGGGGGCGTCGTGCTGGAGAACGACCACGTCCGGCTCGAGCTCGACCCGGTCACCGGGTGGCTCCGGTCCTACCGCGTCCAGCAGTCCGGCGTCGACCTGGTGGCCGGCGTCGACGGCAGCACCCACACCCAGGTCTGCGCCGACCCGACCGACACCTGGGGGCACCGGGTGGTCTCCTACGCCTGGCCGGGGGAGACGATGCAGCTCCGCCGGGTGGTCGTCCGGGAGACGGGGCCGCTGCGCTCCCGCGTCCGGGTGGAGCGGGGCTGGGGCGCCTCGACGCTGGTCGAGGAGCTGGTGCTCGACCACGACAGCCCGGTGCTGCGGGTCGAGGTGATGCTGGACTGGCGCGAACCCGCCCACCTGCTCAAGCTGCGCTTCCCGACCGTGCTGGCCGACCCGCGGGCCACCTACGAGATCCCGTTCGGCCACCTCGAGCGGCCGGTCGACGGAGCGGAGGAACCGGCCCAGGCCTGGGTGGACCTGACCGGCACGGTGGACGGCCGGCCCGCCGGGCTGACGCTGGTGACCACCGACAAGCACGGCTACGACGTCTCGCCCGGGGACCAGCCGAGCATCGGGGTGACCGCCGTCCGCAGCCCGGTCTACGCCTGGCACGACCCGCAGCTGCTGGATCCCGACGGCTTCTACTCCTACCAGGACCAGGGTGTGCAGCGGTTCCGCTACGAGCTGGTGCCGCACGCCGGGGACCACCGGGTCGCTGCGCCCACCCGGCGCGCCGCGGTGCTGGCCACCGGCGTCCGCGCCATGGTCGAGTCGTCGCACCCGGGGCCGCTGCCGCCCGTCCTCTCCCACCTCGACGACGGCGGGACAGTGCTGGTCACCGCGGTCAAGGGGTCGGAGGACCCGGCCGAGCACCCGGGTGGGGTCGACCTCGTGGTCCGGGCCGTCGAGACCTCCGGCCGGCCAGCCCGGGCCCGGATCGCCGTCGGTCTGCTGGACCGGGTGCTCGAGGAGGACTTCGGGCCGCACCAGATCCGCACCTTCCGGGTGCCGGCCGACGCGGCCGCGCCGGTGACGGAGGTCGACCTGGTCGAGTGGCCGCTGGACCGGGCTTCTCCGCGCTGACCCGGCGGCTCCCTCGGACCGGGGTCTGCCCGCGGAGAACGGGTGGTGCGCCGGCGCGTCGGAGGCCAGGATCAGGGCATGGAGCTGCTGGTGCTGGGCGGGACCCGCTTCGTCGGCCGGGCCGTGGTGGCCGAGGCGCTCGCGCGCGGCTGGCCGGTCACGGCCCTGCACCGCGGGATCACGCCCGGCCTGCCCGACGGCGTCACGGCCCTGCACGCCGACCGCACCGACGAGGCCGCACTGGCCGCGGTGCTGGCCGGGCGGCGGTTCGACGCGGTGGTGGACACCTGGGCCGGGGCGCCGGTGGTCGCCACCACCGCGGCCCGCCTGCTGCGGGACCGCGCCGACCGGTTCGGCTACGTCTGCACCAGCGGCGTCTACGTCTGGGGCCAGCACGTGGACGAGGGCTCGCCGCTCGTCGAGGCCGATCCGACCTCGACGGGCAGCGACTACGCCGCCGACAAGCGTGGCGCCGAGCTCGGCGTCCTCGAGGCCTTCCCGGACGCCCTGCTGGCCCGGGCCGGGCTGATCCTCGGCCCCTTCGAGGACATCGGCCGGCTTCCCTGGTGGCTGACCCGGATCGCGGCCGGCGGTCGGGTGGTCGCTCCCGGGCGGCCCGGGCGCCCGCTGCAGTACGTCGACGCCCGCGACCTCGCCCGCTGGCTGCTCGACGGGCTGGCCGCGGGCCTGACGGGGCCCGTGGACACCATCAGCCGCTCCGGCCACGCCAGCACGGCGGACCTGCTGCAGGCCTGCGTGTCGGTGACCGGCAGCGACGCCGAGCTGGTCTGGGTGCCGGAGGACCAGCTCGCGACGGCGGGGGTCGAGCCCTGGACCCAGCTGCCCTGCTGGGTGCCGGAGACCGGGGAGTTCGCCGGATTCCTCGAGTCCGACACCAGCCGGGCCGCCGCCACCGGCCTGGTCTGCCGTCCGGTGCGCGACACCGTCGCCGACACCTGGGCCTGGCTGCAGGCCTCGGGCCCGCCGCCCCAGCGGCCGGACCGGCCGGCCCACGGGCTGCCCGCCGAGCTCGAGCAGCAGCTGCTGGCCGGCTGGCCCGACCCCGCGCCCTGAGCCTGTTCCCCCCGCGCCCTGAGCTTGTTCCCCCCGCGCCCTGAGCTTGTTCCCCCGCGCCCTGAGCTTGTCGAAGGGCTCAGCCGAGCTCGCGCTCGATCCTGCTCCGCAGGTCCGCCGGCACCGGGACGGGCCGCAGGGTGGCCGGGTCGACGAAGACGTGGGTGAAGGTGCCCGTGGCCGCCGGCTCCGGGTCGCCCTCGACGAACAGGCCGAGCTCCCAGGTGACGCTGGTGGTGCCGATCCGACCGGCGCGCAGGCCCACCTCGAGGGTGTCGGGGTAGGAGACCGGCCGCCGGTACCGGCAGGAGGACGCGACGCAGACCGCCATGTGCGTCCCGCCCCGCGGGTCCAGCCCCGCCTCGCGGATCAGCCAGCGGTTGATGGTGGTGTCCATGGCCTCGTAGTGGACGACGTTGTTGACGTGCCCGTACTGGTCGTTGTCGTTCCAGCGCGTGTGGAAGGCGTGACGGTAGGGGTACGTCGCGGGGTGGTCGGTCGGCGGTGTGGTCGGCATCGTCCGAGGCTAGAGCTCTCGACGGCTGCCCCCGAGACCGCCGTCGTGGCTATACTACTGGTGAGTAACTTACTGATGAGTAACTTCAGGACCGCGAGGGGAACGCCATGACGTTGACCGAGACGACCCACCTGAGCACGCCGGCGCCGCACGAGCGTCCGGAGAACTCGCGGCTGGCCGCTGACTTCTTCGGCTTCCAGGGCCGGCTCAGCGCCTCCGAGCAGGAGGCTGCGCTGCGCGTGCGCGCGTTCATGGAGTCCGAGGTCCGACCGATCGCGAACGACTACTGGTCCCGCGCCGAGTTCCCCCGGCACCTCGTCCCCTCGCTGGCCCGGCTGGGCCTGCTCGGCGCCTTCGTGCCGGAGGTCCAGCACTTCGAGAACAGCGCGGTGTACCGGGGCTGGGTGGCCCTCGAGCTGGCCCGGGTGGACGCCGGCGTCGCCACCTTCGTCGGAGTGCAGAGCGGTCTCGCCATGGGGGCGCTGCACGTCGGGGGCTCCCCGGAGCAGCAGGCGGAGTGGCTGCCGCGGATGGCGACCGGGGAGATCATCGGCGCCTTCGGGCTGACCGAGCCGCTGTCGGGTTCGGACTCCGCCCGGGGCCTGCGCACCACCGCCCAGCGGGAGGGCGAGCACTGGGTGCTCCGCGGTGAGAAGCGCTGGATCGGCAACGCCACCTTCGCCGACGTCGTCGTCGTGCTGGCCAAGGACGTGGCCGACGGCCAGGTCAAGGGCTTCCTGGTGGCCACCGACAGCCCCGGCTTCACCGCCACCAAGATCGAGGACAAGATCAGCCTGCGCTCGGTGCAGAACGCCGACCTGGTGCTGGACGACGTGGTGGTGCCCGAGGACCGGCGGCTGCCCGGCATCCGCTCGTTCCGCGACGTCGCCACCGTCCTGCGGCTGACCCGCTGCGACGTGGCCTGGGCGGCGATCGGCATCGCCGTCGGGGCCTACGAGGCGGCACTCGCCTACGCCCTGCAGCGCGAGCAGTTCGGCAAGCCGATCGCGGCGCACCAGCTGGTCCAGGACCTGCTCGCCCGCTGCCTGGGCAACATCACGGCCAGCATCGCCCTGTGCCTGCAGGCCTCCACGCTGCAGGACGAGGGCGTCCAGCGCGACGAGCACTCGGCACTGGCCAAGTCCTTCGCGACCAGCCGGATGCGCGAGACGGTGGCCTGGGCCCGGGAGATCCTCGGCGGCAACGGCATCGTGCTGGAGCACGGGGTGGCCCGGTTCTTCGCCGACGCCGAGGCGATCTACTCCTACGAGGGGACCCGGGACATGAACTCCCTCATCGTCGGGCGGGCCATCACCGGCCACCAGGCCTTCGTCTGAGCCGTCCTCAGAAGGCGACCAGCTGGCGGAGCGCGACGCCGAGCGCCAGCGTGTCCAGGGCCTGGTTGAGCCCGTCGAGCTCCAGCCGGTGCGAGACCAGCTGCTCCACCGGCAACCGGCCCTGGCGCCACAGGTCGACGTAGCGCGGCACGTCGCGGGCCGGGACCGACGAGCCGAGGTAGCTGCCGACGATGGTGCGGGCCTCCGCGGTCAGCAGCAGCGGTGAGACCTCGGCCCGAGCCGTCGGGTTCGGCAGGCCCACCGTCACCGTCGTGCCACCGGGCTCGGTGGCGGCGACGGCGGTCTCGAAGGCGCGCGGATGACCGGCCGCCTCCACCACCGTGGGGGCGGTCAGCCCACCCTCCAGCACCTGGACCGGTGTGGCGGTGCGGACGGCGCCGAACCCGGCCGCCGTGCGGAGCTTGCCCGGCACCGTGTCCACCGCGAGGACGGGGTGCCCGAGCGCCTGGGCGACCAGCAGGGCGGCCATCCCCACCCCGCCGAGGCCGACCACCATCACCGGGCTGCCCGGCGCCGGCCGCGCGGCGTTGAGCACCGCACCCCCACCGGTCAGCACGGCGCAGCCGAGCAGGGCGGCCACCTCGGCCGGCACGTCGGCCGGCACCGGCACCACCGACCGGCGGTCGAGCACCACCTGCTCGGCGAAGGCCGACACCCCGAGGTGGTGGGCGACGGGGACGCCGCCGCGGCTGAGCCGTCGGCCGCCGGCCAGCAGGTCGCCGGCCGTGTTGGCCGCCGAGCCGGGTCCGCAGGGCAACCGGCCGCCGGTGGCGCAGCCGGCGCAGGCGTCGCAGCGGGGCAGGAAGGTCATCACCACCCGGTCCCCGACGGCGACGTCGTCCACCCCGTCGCCCCGCTCGACGACCACGCCGGCCGCCTCGTGCCCCAGCAGCATCGGCGTGGGGCGGGGCCGGTTGCCGTCCACGACCGAGAGGTCGGAGTGGCAGAGCCCGGCCGCCTCCACCCGCACCCGCAGCTCGCTCGGCCCCGGCGGGTCCAGCTCGAGGGTGCAGACGGTGAGCGGTCGCGACGCCGCGAACGGGGCCGGTCGCCCGACCTCCTCGAGCACGGCGCCGGTGATCTGCATGCCGGTGATCGTGCCAGCACCCATCGCGCCGGGGGGTGGCCGGTACGGTGACGCCGTGGGCAGCTCAGGCATGGTCCCGGCGCAGGCGCCGGACGGCATCCAGATCGCGTACGAGACCTTCGGCCAGCCGGGCGACCCGCCCATCCTGCTGGTGGCGGGCCTGGGCGGCCAGTTGCTCACCTGGCGCGAGGGGTTCTGCACGGAGCTGGTGGACCGCGGCCACTTCGTGGTCCGCTACGACAACCGGGACATCGGGCTGTCCACGCACCTCGACGGGGCACCGCGGCCCGACGTCCCCGCGCTGCTGGCCGGCGACCGGTCCTCGGCCGCCTACGACCTCTCCGACATGGCCGACGACGCCGCCCGGCTGCTCGACCACCTCGGGCTCGCCGCCGCCCACGTCGTCGGGGCCTCACTCGGGGGGATGATCGCCCAGACCCTCACGATCGACCACCCGGAGCGGGTGCTCAGCCTGACCTCGATCATGTCCACCACCGGCGACCCGGCGGTCGGACGCTCCAGCGAGGTCGCGATGGCCGTCCTGCTCGCCCCACCCGCGCGCAGCCGGGAGGAGGCGCTGGAGCGGAGCGTGGCCTCCAGCCGGGTGCTCGGCTCGCCGAGCCATCCCGCCGACCCTGACGAGGTCCGGCAGCACGCTGCCGAGGCCTGGGACCGCGACCACGACCCAGCCGGCGTCGGTCGCCAGTTCGCGGCCGCCCACGCCTCCGGTGACCGGACGGCGCGGTTGGCGGAGGTGGCGGTGCCGACGCTGGTGCTGCACGGGGCGGACGACCCGTTGATCGACGTCTCCGGCGGCCGGGCCACCGCCGCCGCGGTCCCCGCCGCCGAGCTGGTGGTGCTGGAGGGGATGGGGCACGACCTGCCCGCCGCGCTGTGGCCGGAGGTGGCTGACGCGATCGCCGCGCTCGTCCGCCGTGCCGAGGCGGCCCGCGCTTCCTGAGAGGTCGTCCCGGCGGTGCGTCACCCCTCCGCGAGCAGCTGGCGCAGGGTGAGGGGCGGCCGCCCGGTCAGCCGCTGCACGTCGTCGGTGACCCGGGCCAGCTGGCCGGTGGCGATCGCGGTGTAGGTGCTCACCCAGGCGTCGACCTCCCAGCGCGGCGCGCCGTAGTGCGCCCGGGAGGCGTAGGCCTCCTCGAGGGTCTCGTCGACGTAGGCCACCGGCCGGCCCTGGGCGGCCGAGACCTGCGCGGCGACGTCGGCGAAGGACAGCGCTTCCGGCCCGGTCAGCTCGTAGGTGGCGCCCCGGTGCGGTTCCGGCTCGCGCAGCACGGCGGCGGCGGCGCGGGCCACGTCGGCCCGGGACACGGCCGCGACCCGGCCGTCGCCGGCCGGCCCGCGGATGACGCCGTCCTCGCCCACGGTCTCGGGCAGGAAGTCGAGGTAGAAGGAGTCGCGCAGGAAGGTGTGCGCCAGACCGGCGTCGACGATCGCCTGCTCGGTCGCCCAGTGGTCCCGTCCCAGGGTGAACACCGCGTCCTGCGCCGCGGCGGCGAAGGAGGTGTAGACCACGTGCTGGACGCCGGCCTCGGCGGCCGCGGCCACGAACGCACGGTGCTGCGCCAGCCGGTCCTCGTGCTCGGCGGCGGAGACCATGAACAGCGTCCGGACCCCGCGCAGCGCGGACACCGACGGCTCGCCGTCGCCGTAGCTCGACGGCAGCACCACGCACCCGGGCAGTGACGGCGCCCGCTCCGGTGTCCGAGCCAGCAGCCGGAGCGGCGTGCCTCCGGCGCCCAGCGCCCGGGCCACCAGGCCGCCCACGGCTCCGGTGGCGCCGGTGACGGCGACGGTGGGCAGGGCGGGTGCCATGGGAGTTCCTCCAGGTCAGGGGCGGCCGGCGTGACGACGCCGGTCCTGGGCAGGGCGAGTCTCCCAGGCCCGTTCTGCGCGGGTCGGACCGGCCACCGGCTCCGGCGGACGAGGGCGGAACGGCAGACCGAGGGCCAGGACCAGGGCCAGGACCAGCACGAGGTGGTCCGCGACCGGCCGGACGACCGGCGGCAACGCCGGCAGCAGGAAGGGCAGCGGCAGGGTCATCAGCACCAGCACGGCGACCGGCCACCGACGCGCCCAGCGGGGCGGCCCGGTGACGGCGCAGGCCGCGGCCAGCACCAGCACCGTCTGGTGGTGGCTCCAGGAGACCGGGGAGACGACGACGGCGAGCGCCCCCACCACCACGGCCCCGGCCAGCCACCGGCCGGCGGTGTGCAGCTGCTGGCTGCGCCGGTAGGCGGCGACGGCCACGACGGCGGAGACCCCCAGGATCGCGACGTCGACGCCGGACCCCGACCAACTCGCGCGCGCGGCCAGCCCGGTCAGCGACTGGTTGTCCAGCTGGGCCAGCGGGATGAAGCCCGGCACGCCGGTCGGGTCGGACCAGAACTGCCGGGAGTCGGCCGGCAGCAGCAGCCAGGACAGCGCGCCGGCCGCCACGAACGTCGCCGCCGCCGTCCCCGCCGCCCGGCGCCGCCCGGTCAGCCACAGGTAAGGCAGGAACACCAGGGGCGTGAGCTTGACCGCGGCGGCCAGTCCGGTGGCCACGCCCTGGAAGCGCCGGGGCACCAGGTCGAGCGCGTCGGCCAGGGCCAGCACCGTCACCAGCAGGCTGACTTGTCCGAGGAAGGTCCCGCTGAACACCGGGTAGCTGGCGAGCAGGACGCAGGAGACGACCGGCAGCGCGGCCGGCCGCGGGATCCGGCGGAGCAGCAGGTGGTCGCCGCGGGTGAGCACGAGGTGGGCGAGCAGCACGGCGAGCCCCACCTGGGCAAGCGTCCAGAGGACCCCGAGCACGGCCTCCGGCACCAGGGCCGACGGAGCCAGGAACAGCCCGGCGAAGGGCGGGTAGGTGAACTTGTCGCCGTTCGGCGCCTCGAAGGCGTAGAGGCTCCCCCCGGCCAGCAGTTCCGCGGTCGAGCCCCGGTACACCCGCAGGTCGGACAGCCCGTCCGGCCCGCCGGGCAGCGTCCAGGCCATGTGGACGAGCACGGCGCTCAGCACGCCGAGCACGGTCCAGGCGGTCGCCGCGGGTGTCAGAACTCGGGCGTCGGGCACGTCCGCTCCGGTAGCCAGCCGGACGCCCACTGAAACCGCGGCCTCGGGTGGCGCAAGGTTGACCGGCCCGCGGACGGCCCCTAGCGTGCCGGTGGCGTCGGCGCGAAGCCCACGGCCGTGGACGACGGGCGGGAGCCTTCCAGCATGAGCAGCACCACGCCGGCCGACGCCTTCCGCTGGGCCGTCCTCGGCCCGGGCGCGATCGCCCGGAAGTTCGTCGCCCAGCTGCCCGCCAGCCGGCGCGGCGTCCTCGTCGCCGTGGGCAGCTCCGACCCGGCCCGGGCGGCCGCGTTCGCCGTCGAGCACGGGCTGCCAGCCGCGGCGGGGACCGGCTACGCCGAAGTGCTGGCCGACCCGGCCGTGGACGCGGTCTACGTCGCGACGGTGCACACCACCCACGCCCGGTTGACGCTGGACGCGCTGGCGGCCGGCAAGCACGTGCTGGGCGAGAAGCCGCTCGCGCCCGACCAGGCCAGCGTGCGCACCATGGTCGACGCCGCCCGCGCCAGCGGGCGGAGCCTGGTCGAGGCGTTCAAGTTCCGCTTCCACCCGCAGACGGTGGCGCTGCTGGACCTCCTCGCCACGGGCCGGATCGGCGAGGTGGCCCACGTCGACGCCGCCTTCTCCTTCCGGGCGCCGGAGCGCAGCGGCCGGCTCTTCGAGCTGGGCACCGCCGGCGGCGGCATCCTCGACGTCGGCGGCTACCCGGTGGCCTTCGCCCGCGCCGTGGCCGGGGCGGCGACCGGGCAGCGGTTCGCGGAGCCGGAGCGGCTGCGGGCGGTGGGCGTCCTCGGCCCCACCGGCGTCGACGAGTGGAGCGTCGCCCAGCTCGACTTCCCCGGCGGTGTGACCGCCTCGGTCCGGACCGGCATCCGGCTGGCCGGCCCGAACACGGTGACGGTGCACGGGTCCCACGGCACCGTGCACCTCGCGGAGCCGTGGACGCACGGCCCGGACTCCTCGCTGCTGGTGTCGGTGGTCGACGCCGAGCCCGAGCCGGTCGAGTTCACGGGCGTCCACCCGTTCGCCCTGGAGGCCGACGCCCTGGCGGCCAGCGTCGGGGTCGGCGAGGCGCCGGAGATGAGCCTGGACGACTCGCTGGGCAACGCCGCGGTGCTGGACCGCTGGCGGGCGGCGATCGGGTTGCGCTACCCGTTCGAGACCACGCCCGGCTGAGCAGCTCAGGCCACCGTCTCGAAGGTGGCCATCATCCCCATGTCCTCGTGCTCGAGGTTGTGGCAGTGCACGAGGTAGCGGCCCGGGTGCTCGGGGAAGCGGACGGCGACGTCGGCGTACTCGCTCGGCCGCAGGTCCAAGGTGTCCTTCCAGCCCGCGTCGAACTCACCGGGTGAGCCGCCGCTGCGGCCGAGCACCTGGAAGGGGGCGAGGTGGACGTGCACCGGGTGGTGCACGTCGGAGGCGAAGCGCCACACCTCGGTGTCGCCGAGCCGGACCCGGGCGTCGGTGCGTCCGGGGTCGAAGAGCGCGTCGTTGATCATCCAGTGCCCGGTGCCGGTCGGGCCGCGGGTGAAGCGCCACTCCCGGGGGACCGCACCGGCTCCGGGACGCAGCACGGGCAGCTCGGCCAGCCGGGCCGGCACCACGTTGTCGTCGATCGCGCGGCGGACCACCCGGAACCGCATCACCGCGTCGGTCGGGCCGGTGCCCAGGGCGTTGGTCAAGGTGACCTCGGTGCCCACCGGGTACGCGCCGAAGTCGACCACGACCTCGTACCGCTCGGCCGGGGCCAGCGGGAGGTGCGTGTGCGGCACCGGCGCCGCCAGCAGCCCGCCGTCGGAGGCGACCTGCACGAAGACCGGACCCTGGGGCGGGACCGGGTCCAGCCCCAGGTCGTAGCGCCGGGCGTTCGAGGCGTTGAGCAGTCGGAACCGGTACCGCGCGGCTGCCACCTCCAGCACCGGCCAGGGCCGGCCGTTGACCAGCAGCACGTCACCGAGCACCCCGGAGGTGTGGTCGGCGGACACGCCCGGCGTACCGGCCAGGCTCGCGTCCAGCGAGGGGTAGCGGAGCTCGCCGTCAGGGCCGAAGGAGCGGTCCATGATCATCAGCGGCACGTCCCGCTCGTCCCGGGGCAGCGGCAGCGCGTCCTCGACGTCGTCGGAGACCAGGTGGAACCCGGCCAGCCCGCGCCAGACCTGCGGGGCGGTGAAGTCCATCCGGTGGTCGTGGTACCAGAGCGTGGCGGCCGGCTGGTCACCCGGGTAGACGTGCTCCCGGCGCCCGCGGACGACGTCCCCGCCGGCGTGCGGCATCGGTGCGTGGCCGGTGCGGGAGCGGGCGGCGGGACCGTCCGGCAGCACCAGGTCGGTGGGGAAGCCGTCGCTGGCCGCCGGGGTGTGCCCGCCGTGCAGGTGCACCACCGTGGGCACCGGCAGCGTGTTGTGGTGGGTCACCACCAGCCGCTCGCCGCGGCGGGCCCGGATCGTCGGGCCCGGGAACAACCCGTCGTAGCCCCAGACGTCGGTGAGCACCCCGGGCAGGATCTCCACCTGCGCCGGGCGCTGGACGACGGTGTAGCGCGTCTGCGCCCCACCGGTCGAGGTCGGCCGCTTGACCGGCGGTGTGCTGAGTGGGACGACGAACCGCTCGGGGAGTGGCCGGTCGCTGCGGAACACCCGTCCGGTCTGCCCGGCGGGGTCGTCCGCACAACCGGCCGTGCCCAGCACGGCGGCCCCTGCCAGCCCGAGGCCGGCGCCCAGCAGGCTGCGGCGGCTCAGCGTCATGCTGGCCCCCGGTGGCGTCGCCGCGGGGCCCGCGGGCGGCCGGCGGCCGGGGTCCAGGCGAGCACCGCGACGACGACGGCGAGGGCGACGACGGCCACGCCGAGCGGGACGTGCACGCTCAGCGACCGGCTGTAGCCCATCCCGGTCTGGATGCCTTCGGCGAGGAAGAGCGGGACGCAGCCGAGGGCCCACAGCCGACCGCCACCGAGCACGTAGCCGAGGGCGACCACGCCGAGGGTGAGGGCGGCCAGGACGAGCAGCCCGGCGGCTGCCTGGTGCACCTGCAGCAGGCCGTACCGGCCGTCCAGGTACAGCCCGATGGAGACCGGTTGGGCCAGGGCCAGGACGGCGTGCAGGAGCGCGAGGACCCGGAACAGGCCCAGCAGCACGCCGAAGACCGGCCGGCGCGCCGCTGGCGGCAGGGCGGTGCCGACCGGGGGCGGCAGAGTGGTGGTCATGACCGGCACGCTATAAGTAGTGATCCTACGCAACAAGGGACCGCAACCCTGAGCCGACCCTGAACCAGGCGGCCGTCGTCGTTGTCCGCGTCACCGGCTGCGCTGTAGGTTCCCTTGGTATGGCACAGGAGCGGCTGAAGGGCCACCTCGACGGCCTGCTGCTCGCCGTGCTCGAGTCCGGGCCCCTGCACGGGTACGCGGTGATCGAGGCGCTGCAGGCCCGCTCGGCCGGTGAGCTCCGGCTGCCCACCGGCACCGTCTACCCGGCGCTGCGCCGCCTGGAGGAGGCGGGCCTGACCCGGGGCGACTGGTCCACCGTCCAGGGTCGGCGACGCCGGACCTACGCCCTGACCGCGGCCGGCCGCCGCGAGCTGCAGGGCGAGCGGGCCGAGTGGCTCCGCTTCTCCGGCACCATCGGCAGCGTCCTCGGCGGGCTCCGGACCCCGCCGGCGCTGGACGAGGAGGGGGAGCCGGCGTGAGCCGCCGGTCCGCACCGGGCGACGCCGTCGACGCGGTGGTCGCGGACCTGGCCAGCCGGCTGCCCGGAGGTGGGGTGCGCACCCGCGGCAGCCTGCTGCAGGAGGCCCACGACGGGCTGCGGGACGCCGCCGAGGCCTACCAGCAGCAGGGCTGCAGCCCGGCCGAGGCCGCCCGACGGGCCGCCGAGGACTTCGGCGACCCGGGTGAGCTCGCGGCGTCCTACGCCGACGACGTGCTGCGGTCGGAGGGGCGGCGGACCAGCACGGTGCTGGCCGGCGGCTACCTGCTGATCCTGGCTGCCTGGGCCCTGCTGGGGACGGCCACGACGCACCCCGGAGGGAACGGCCAGAGCCACTGGGCAGCGGCCGCCTTCGGCCTGCTCGGCGTGCTCGCTGCGGCCGTTGCCGCCGGTGTCTTCCTGCTCTCGCGGCGGCGGGCCCGCACCGGTCGGGTCGGGGGCGTCGTCGCCTCGGTCGCCGGCGTCGCGGGGCTGGTCTGCGGCGGCGTCTCGCTGCTCGCCTCCTACCTGGTGCAGCCGTGGGGGAGCCGGGCCAGCGCGACGGCGCCGGTCTCGTCGTGGACCGCGGTGGTGGAGGCGTTGAGCGCGTCCGTCGTGGCCCTCATCCTGCTGCTGTCCGTCCGCTGCCTGGCCACCGTCTGGCGGGCGAGCCGTCTCCGCTGCGGCTGAGCCCGCGGTGTGCCGGCTGTCGGGCCCGGACGACGAGAGCCCCGCCCACCGAGGTGGGAGGGGCTCTGCGGCTGTCGTGTCCGAGGGGGGACTTGAACCCCCATTCCCCGTAAAGGGAACTAGCACCTCAAGCTAGCGCGTCTACCTATTCCGCCACCCGGACTTGGTGCAGCAGCAGTGAACTATAGCAACAGGGGTCCCGCACGACGAATCCGTCCAGGTGGGCCTCAGCCCGGGGACCGGTCCCGCCAGCGGCGGGCGATCGCGCTGGTCAGCGGGTCGATCGTCCCGCCGCCCTCGGCCCGCATCCCGGCCCGGGTCAACCGGCGGCTGCTCCACAGGGACACGAAGCCGAAGGCCCAGAGCAGGTACTGGAAGCAGAACGCGATCTTGAAGTCCACCAGGTCGAAGGCCCCGGTGGGGGCCCGCCAGTCCAAGATCACCCCGATGGCGAAGATCGTGATCAACGACGCCGTGAACCCGCCCATGTTGACGATCCCGGAGGCCGCCCCCAACCGGGTCGCGGGGTTGAACGAGCGCGCGAAGTCGAAGCCGACGGCCGACGCGGGCCCGTAGGCGGCCAGCACCAGCAGCAGCAGGACCAGCAGGGGCAGCGGGACGGTGCCGGGCCAGACCAGCACCAGCGTCCAGATCGCCACGGTGGCGATCAGCACGCCGAAGATCAGGTTCGAGCGGCGCAGCGGGTACGCGGCGGTGAGCTGTCCAAGCACCGGGCCGATGACCGGTCCGGCCAGCACCATCACCGTCAGCAGGCCGCCGGCCAGGCCCGGGGGGTAGCCCAGGCCGGTGGTCAGGAACGGGTAGCCCCAGAGCAGGGCGAAGACCATCCCGGAGAACTGGGTGCTGAAGTGCGACCACAGGCCCAGTCGGGTGCCCGGGTGGGTGAAGGAGGTGCGCAGGTCCGTCAGCGCCTGCCCCCAGCCGACCGGTGTGGGGACCGGGGTGCCGAGGGGCCGGTCCCGGACGGCGAGCAGCACCGCGACGGCGGCCAGCACGCCGACCCCCGCCGCCCCGAGGTAGGCCGGGGTCCAGCCGGGTCCGGCCAGGGCGGCGGCCAGCGGGATGGTGCTCGCCACCTGGCCCAGCTGCCCGACCTGACCGGTGAGCTGGGTGACCAGGGGCACCCGGCGGGCGGGGAACCAGGCCGGGATGACCCGCAGCACGGAGATGAACGTCATGGCGTCGCCGGCACCCACCACCACGCGGGCCAGCACCGCCGTCCCCGGTCGGTCGGCCAGGGCCATCGTGGTCTGGCCGACCGCCATCAGCAGCGCACCGCTGACCAGCAGCAGCCGCGAGCCGAACCGGTCGACGAGGATGCCCACCGGGATCTGCATGGTCGCGTACACGACGAGCTGGAGGACCACGAAGGTCGAGAGCACCGAGGCGCCGATCCCGAAGCGCTCCGTCGCCGGCGCGGCCGCGACGCCCAGCGAGGTGCGCTGGAAGATGGCCACCGCGTACGCCGCCACCGCGACGCCCCAGACCGACCAGGAGCGTCGGCTGGTCGAGGTGGGCACGCCCCATCCTGGCCCACCGGCGGGGGCCACCCCTGCCCGTGAGACGCGGGGCTACGCTGTGCGGCGATGACCAAGCGCGCCGTCGAGTACGAGATCGAGAAGGTCCGGCTGGGCCGCCACCTGTCCCGGGGTGCGGTCCGCCAGCTGCTGACCGACCAGGCCGAGTACGGGGGCTGGGAGCTGACCCGGCTCCGCCGCTACCGCGACGGCACCCGGGACGTCTGGATCCGCCGCAAGATCATCCGGGTCCCCACCTCCACCTGAGGCGTCTGCCGCGCCGACTGTGCGCTGAGGTCGCCCCGCTGCCGGTGGGGAGCGCGCTGAGCGCACAGTCGACTGCGCGCCCGGGCAGTTCGGACGGCACGCACGACCTGCCGGAGCACGCACTCGACCCCGCTCAGGCCGGACGGGCCCCGACCGGCACCGGCCGGGCCGCGTTCGGACCGCCGGAGACGTCGTCCAGGGCGGAGGCGATCTCGTAGGGCAGGGTCTGGTCCTCGACGGCCAGCGCCGGGGCGAGCTGACCCGCGGTGCGTGCCCCGAGCAGGGGAGCGGTGACGCCGGGCGCGTCGCGGACCCAGAGCAGGGCCACCTGCAGCGGTGAGAGGTCCAGGCCCTCGGCCGCCCGGACCACGGCCTCGACGACGCCCCGGCTGCGGGCCTCCAGGTAGGGCTCGACGAACCAGGCGAAGTGGTCGGTGGCGGCCCGCGACCCCCGCGGTGTGCCGGCCCGGTACTGCCCGGTCAGCACGCCGCGGCCCAGGGGCGACCAGGGGAAGAAGCCCATCCCGAAGGCCCGGGCGGCGGGCAGCACCTCGACCTCGGCCCGCCGGGCCAGCAGCGAGTACTCCACCTGCACGCTGGTGATCGGCGTCCGGCCGGGGAAGGCCTGCTGCCAGGTCGCCGCCTGGGCGGTCTGCCAGCCGACGAAGTTCGAGATGCCGGCGTAGCGCACCATCCCGGCGGCGACGGCGTGGTCGACGGCGTCCAGGGTCTCGGCCAGCGGGGCGTCGCCCCAGGCGTGCACCTGCCACAGGTCGACGTGGTCGGTGCCCAGCCGGCGCAGCGACCCCTCGAGGTCGCGCAGCAGCGCCCGCCGCGAGGTGTCGACGATCCGCTCGCCGCCGCGGATGACGAAGCCGGCCTTGGTGGCCAGCACCACGTCGTCGCGGATGCCCATCTCCGCGACCAGCGCGCCGACCAGCCGCTCGGCGTCCCCGGCCCCGTAGGCGGCGGCGGTGTCGATGAGCGTCCCGCCCGCCTCGGTGAACATCTCGAGCAGCGAACGGGCCTGCTGCTCGGTGGTGTCCCGGGCCCAGGTCATGGTGCCCAGCCCCAGCCGCGACACCCGCAGGCCGCTCGTCCCGACCGGCCGCAGTTCCATGTCAGCGACCCTAACCAACCCGGGCCTGGCCGCTCCCGACGCCACTACGGTGGCCTCATGCGACTCGGTCTGAACCTCGGCTACCTCGTCGGCGCGGAGGACCCGCAGGGTCAGCTCCGGCTCACGACCCACGCGGAGGCGCTCGGCTTCGACGTCGTCTGGGCCGCCGAGGCCTACGGGTCCGACAGCCCGACCGTGCTCGCCTGGCTGGCGGGGCAGACCCGGCGGATCGCCGTCGGCTCGGCGGTGATGCAGATCCCGGCGCGCACCCCGGCCATGTCGGCGATGACCGCGGCCAGCCTGGACGTGCTGTCCGGCGGCCGGTTCCGGCTCGGCCTGGGTGTCTCCGGCCCGCAGGTCTCGGAGGGGTGGCACGGCGTCCGGTTCGACAAGCCCCTGGGCCGCACCCGGGAGTACCTGGAGGTCCTCGAGCTCGCCCTGAGTCGCAAGACCGTCGCCCACGAGGGCCAGCACTACCAGCTGCCGCTGCCCGACGGGCCCGGGAAGCCTCTCAAGCTGACCATCGCGCCCGTGAGCGAGCGCATCCCCACCTACCTCGCCGCCGTCGGCCCCAAGAACCTCGAGCTGGCCGGGGAGCTGACCGACGGCTGGCTGGCCGTCTTCTACGCCCCCGACTTCGCCGACGAGCAGCTGGCCGCGGTCCGCGCCGGCCGGGCCAAGGTCGGCAGGACGCTGGACGGCTTCGACGTCGTCCCGACCTTCCCGCTCGTCGTCGGCGCCGACCCGCGGGCCTGCGCCGACCCCGTCCGGGGCTACGCCGCGCTCTACCTCGGCGGGATGGGCAGCCGGACGCAGAACTTCTACAACGCCCTCGCGGTGCGGATGGGCTACGGGGAGGCGGCCGCGACGGTGCAGGACCTGTTCCTGGACCGCCGGCAGCGTGAGGCGATGGCCGCGGTGCCCTACGAGTTCATCGACGCCACGTCCCTGCTCGGGGACCGGGACCGGATCGCCGAGCGGCTGCAGGTGCTCGCGGGCTCCGGCGTCACCACCTGCTCGGTGGTGCCCCACGGGAGCACCGTGGAGGAGAAGCTGGTGGCGCTCACCGTGCTGGCCGAGGCCTTCGAGCAGGCGGGTGCTGGCTGAGCCTCAGGCCTGCGGCAGCGGCTCCAGGACTCCGGTCAGCAGCAGCACCGCGACCAGCGCGGCCAGCCCGAGCCGGTAGACCACGAACGGCATGAAGTTGTGCGTGGAGATGTAGCGCAGCAGCCAGGCGATCACCGCGTAGCCGACCACGAACGAGATGACGGTGGCCAGCAGGATCGGACCCCAGGCCGGGGGCACCGGGTCGCCGGAGATGTCGGCGAGCTTGAAGAACCCCGAGCCGACGACGGCCGGGATGGCCAGCAGGAACGAGTAGCGGGCCGCGGCCTCCCGGGTGTAGCCCAGCGCCAGCCCGGCGCTGATCGTCGCGCCCGAGCGGGAGACGCCGGGGACCAGGGCCAGCGACTGGGCCAGCCCGAAGATGACGCCGTGCCCCCAGGTGAGCGAGGTGAGCGGCCGGGCGTTGCGGGCGAACCGGTCGGCGACGCCGATCACGAGACCGAACCCGGCGAGCATGGCCGCGGTGATCCACAGGTTGCGCAGGGCGGAGTCGATGGCGTCCTGGAAGGCCAACCCGAGGACGACGATCGGGACCGAGCCGATGATCACCAGCCAGCCCATCCGCGCGTCCGGGTCGTCCGTGGGCACCCGGCCGGCCAGGGATCCCGCCCACCGGGTGATGATCCGGGCGATGTCGCGGCGGAAGTAGAGGATGACCGCGGCCTCGGTGCCCAGCTGGGTGATGGCGGTGAAGGCAGCGCCGACGTCCTCGCCGCCGAAGAACTGGCCGACGATCGACTGGTGCGCGCTGGAGGAGATGGGCAGGAACTCCGTCAGCCCCTGCACGATGCCCAGCACCAGTGCCTCGAACCACCCCATGCCCGCTCCTCGTCCGTGCCCGCTCCTCGTCCGTGCCCGGACCCGCCCGGGCCCGGCGACCACCTTAGAGCGCAGCCCGGACCGCACCGGTTGGCTCGACCGGGCCCCGGCGTGATGCCGGACACACGTGTAGGAAGGAGCACGTGACCATCCACGGCGACCACCCCTTCCTGCCGCCGGCGGGCGACCGGGACCCGCTGCGCCGCTGGCGGGGCCGGATGCCCGCCCCGGTCAGCGTCTGGACCGCCACGGCCGGGGGCCGGCGCGCGGGCTGGACCATCTCGTCCTTCCTGCTCGCCGACGGGCAGCCGCCCGAGGTGGCGGGGCTGGTCGACGAGGAGGCCGACGTCGCCGACCAGCTGGCCGGCTCCGGCCGCTTCGCGGTCAGCCTGCTGGCCGGACCGCACCGGCACCTCGCCGACGTCTTCGCCGGTCAGGCCCCCGCGCCGGGCGGCGTGTTCACCGTCGGGCGCTGGCGCGAGACCGAGTGGGGCCCGGTGCTCACCGACGCCGTCGGCTGGTTGGGCGCAACGGTGACGACGCGCGAGCCCGAGCGCGCGCAGGACCGGGCCGGCTGGGCGCTGCTGGTGCGGGGCACGGTCCAGCACACCGAGCTGGCCGAGCCGGACGAGCGGGGCGTGCTCTGCTCCTTCCGCGGCCGCTACCTCGCGCTGGGGGCGGGGGCGGCCGACGGCCCGGCTAGCCTGCGGGGGTGACCACCGTCCTGCTCGTCCGGCACGGCCGGACGTCCGCGAACACCGCGGGCATCCTCGCCGGCCGCTCCTCCGGGGTCGAGCTGGACGCCGTCGGCCGCACCCAGGTCGCCGACGTGGGGGTCCGGCTGGCCGGGGTCCCGCTGCGCGGCGTGGTCACCTCTCCGCTGCGCCGCTGCCGGCAGACCACCCAGGCGCTGGTCGGCGCCCGCGACGACGCCTGCCCCGTGCACACCGACGCCGGGATCATCGAGTGCGGCTACGGCGACTGGACCGGGAAGACGCTCAAGGAGCTGAGCCAGGAGAAGCTCTGGGCGACGGTGCAGTCCCAGCCCTCGGCCGTCCGCTTCCCCGGCGGGGAGTCGATGACGGAGATGAGCGCCCGGTCCGTCGGCACGATCCGCGGCTGGGACGCCCGGATGGAGGCCGAGCACGGTCCCGACGCGGTCTGGGCAGCGGTGTCGCACGGCGACGTGATCAAGGCCGTGCTGGCCGACGCGCTCGGCATGCACCTGGACGCCTTCCAGCGCATCCTCGTCGACCCGGCCTCGGTCTCGATCGTCCGCTACACCGCCAGCCGGCCCTACGTCGTGACGGTGAACTCGACGAACGCGGACCTGGGCAAGCTCTTGACGCCGCCGCCGACCAAGGCCGCCGGCTCGGACGACGCGGCCGTCGGCGGCGGGCTGGGCGCCGGCGGTGCGGACGACCCTGCCGCCGGGGAGCCCCGTTGAGCCCCGACTTAGGCTGGTGACCATGGCGATTCTCGTGCACCGCTACGACGAGCCGGACCGGTTCGTCGCCGGCACCGTCGGACAGCCCGGGGAACGCGCGTTCTTCCTGCAGGCCCGCGAGGGCAACCGCATCACCAGCGTGGCCTGCGAGAAGCAGCAGGTCTCCGTGCTGGCCGAGCACCTCGACCGGGTGCTCGACGAGGTGGTCCGGCGCAGCACCGGGGCCGCGGCCGTGCCGCCCTCCAGCACCCGGGCGCGCGACACCGACCCGCTGGACGCCCCGATCACCGAGGAGTTCCGGGTCGGCACCATGACCATCGCCTGGGACCCGAGCATCAACCGGGTCGTCATCGAGCTGTTCTCCAACGTCGACGTGGAGGAGTCCGACGACGAGGCCGGCGACGCCGTGGAGAGCGAGGAGGTCGACGCCGACGAGGTCTTCGTCGTCAAGATCACCGCCGCCTACGCCCGCGACTTCGTCGCCCGCGCCAACGCCCTCGTCTCCGCCGGCCGGCCGCCCTGCCCCTTCTGCCTGCAGCCCCTCGACCCGCAGGGCCACATCTGCCCGCGGGCCAACGGGTACCGCCGCCCCCTGTTCTGATGACCCCGTTCTCGTCGACCCCGTTCTCGTCGACCCCGCTTCGATGACCCATCCGGCGCTCAGCACCTCCCTGGCCGAGACCGAGCTGGTCGAGGCCGAGATGGAGATCACCGGTCGGCTGGTGGAGGCCTCGAACGCGACCTTCCTGACCGAGGTCCGCACGCCGGCCGGCGGCACCAGCTCCTGGGTCTACAAGCCGACCGAGGGGGAGCGGCCGCTCTGGGACTTCCCGACCGGCACCCTCGGGCTGCGCGAGGTGGCGGCCTACGAGGTGTCGCGGACCGGCGGCTTCGACTGCGTACCGGTGACGGTCTTCGCCGAGGGTCCGCTGGGGCCGGGCTCCCTGCAGGCCTGGGTGGAGAGCGAGCCCGAGGCGGTCGCGGAGCTGGTCGACCTGGTGCCCAGCACCGCGGTGCCGAGCAGCGGCTGGTTCTCCTGCGTCGAGGGGATCGGGGCCGACGACCGGCCGGTCTCGGTCATCCACGCCGACGACCCGCGGCTGCGGATGCTCGCCGTCTTCGACGTGCTGGTCAACAACGCCGACCGCAAGGGCGGCCACGTCCTGGCCAGTCGCGGGCAGGTCTTCGGCGTCGACCACGGCGTGACCTTCCACACCGACCCCAAGCTGCGGACGCTGCTGTGGGGCTGGGCCGGCAGCGAGCTGCACGACGTGGAGCTGGAGGCCGTCGCCAGGGCCCGGGACGAGGCACCCGAGCGGCTCACCGCACTGCTCGACGAGCAGGAGGTCGCGGCGCTGGTCCGGCGGGCGGACCTGCTGCTGCGCCGCGGCCGGTTGCCCCGTCCGCGCGGTCAGTGGCCCTCCATCCCCTGGCCGCCCTTCTGACCGTGACCGGCCCTGTCCGGCGTCGGGGGAGTGGCCTGGACCGGTCCGGACCCGCCGTTAGGGTGACCGCATGCAGGCGTGGCGCTCCGGACCGGTACTCCAGCTCGAGCGCCCGGAGGACGCCCCCGCGGTGCGGGCCTTTGACTCGGCCGCCCAGGAGCTGGTCCCGGTCGGCCCGGCCGAGGGCACGGCCCGGATGTACGTCTGCGGCATCACGCCCTACGACGCCACCCACATCGGTCACGCCAACACCTACGTCTCCTTCGACCTGCTGAACCGGGTGTGGCGCGACGCCGGTCTCGACGTCGTCTACGTGCAGAACGTCACCGACGTCGACGACCCGCTGATCGAGCGGGCCCGGGACACCGGCGTCGACTGGGCTGCGCTCGCCGCCGAGCAGACCCAGCTGTTCCGCGAGGACATGGAGGCGCTCAACGTCCTCCCCCCCAGCCACTACGTCGGCGCGGTCGAGTCCATCCCGCTGATCACCGAGCTGGTGGCGGACCTGCAGACCAGGGGCGTGGTCTACGCCGTCGAGGACGAGCACGCCGGCGACCTGTACCTCGACCAGGCCCAGGACCCCGACTTCGGCTCGCTGTCCCACCTCGACGAGGCGGCCGCCCGGCCGGTCTTCGCCGAGCGCGGGGGCGACCCGGACCGCAGCGCCAAGCGGGGCGCGCTGGACTCCCTGGTCTGGCTGCGGCACCGGGAGGGTGACCCGGCCTGGCCGTCGCCGTTCGGCGAGGGGCGACCAGGCTGGCACGTGGAGTGCGCCGCCATCGCGCTGGACGTCCTGGGGCCGGACTTCGACGTCCAGGCCGGCGGCAGCGACCTGGTCTTCCCGCACCACGAGATGAGCGCCTCGGTGGGCCGGCTGGCCACCGGCAAGGCGTTCGCGCGCGCCTACCTGCACAGCGGGATGGTGGCGCTGGACGGGGAGAAGATGAGCAAGTCACGCGGCAACCTGGTTCTCGTCTCCGGGCTCCGCCGCGACGGCGTCGACCCGATGGCGGTCCGGCTCGCCCTGCTCGACCACCACTACCGCGACGACTGGGAGTGGACGCCCGAGCTGCTGACCGCCGCCGAGGAGCGGCTCAGCCGCTGGCGCGAGGCCGTCCGGCTGGACGCCGGCGTGGACGGCGACGCCGTGGTCGTGCAGATCCGCGCCGCGCTGGCCGACGACCTGGACGCCCCGTCCGCGCTGGCCGCGGTGGACGCCTGGGCCGGCGCCTCGTCGGTGGTGGAGAGCGACGACGCCTACGCCCCGCAGGTGGTGGCCCGCGCCGTCGAGGCCCTGCTCGGCGTCACGCTGTGATCACAGATCCCTGAGCTCGTCGACGCGGCCTTCGACAAGCTCAGGCAGCGGATCGCGTCCGCGTACGGGCGGAGCGAGGACCATCAACGCAGAGCGAGCTCACCCAAACCTCTGGTGCACGGCCTCGACGTTGTTGCCGTCCGGGTCCCGGACGAAGGCCCCGAAGTAGCCCGCGTGGTACTCCGGCCAGAGCCTCGGCGGGTGCAGGCTGGCCGTCCCGAAGGCGAGCGCGGCGTCGTGGAAGGCGATCACCGCCTCCCGGCTGGGGGCGACGAAGGCCAGGTGGCTCTGCCGGTTGGGGATGCGGTCGGTGGCGGCCCCGATCCAGAACACGGGGTGCTCGGCGCCGTAGCCGACGGCCGGCCCCATGTCCATCAGCATCCGGTAGCCCAGGGTCTCCAGCACGGTGTCGTAGAAGTGGCGGGCGGCGGCGAGGTCGTCCACCTGGATGCCGACGTGATCCATCACACCGGCGATCCTGGCAGCGTCGGCGTCTGACCGGCAAGAGCCGCACCGCAGGTGCGGACGACCGTGCCAGAATGGTCTCGACGAGTTGTCAAACTCGCACGTGTTCCGGGGTCGGTGGAAGTCCGAGCCGGCGGTGAAAGTCCGCGACCCGATCGCAGCCAGCGGTCGGTTGATGTGGTGAAACTCCACGACCGACGGTGAGAGTCCGGATGGGAGGAACACGGGAGCACGCGACGACGCCGGGGCGGCTTGCCCGCGGCGCACGTCGACGTCTCTGTCCACCCCGGGTACCACCGTGCGACCGGACGAGTGGAGGGACATCCCATGGGATTGTCAGAACTGCTGGTGCGGTTGCTGGAGGCCAAGATCGACATCGGCCCCGGCATCCTCTGGCGAGAAGTCATCGGCAACGTCTTCGGGCTGGCGAGCGCACTGCTCGGCATGCAGCGGAGAGTGGCCGCGTGGCCGATCGGCATCATCGGCAACATCTTGCTGTTCACCGTGTTCGTCGGGAGCGCCCTGGGTGGCGTCCTCGACACCCCCCAGGAGCACGACGTCTGGGGTCAGGCGGGCCGTCAGGTCTTCTTCCTGGCCCTGAGCGTCTACGGCTGGGTGCAGTGGACCCGCAACCGCAAGAGCCAGGGCGGGGGTGGGGTGGCCGTGCGGCCGCGCTGGGCCACCGGTCGTGAGCGGCTGCAGCTGCTGGCCGGCGCCGTCGTGCTGACCGCGGCGTTCTTCTTCATCCTCGAGGCGCTCGGCTCCTGGGGTCCGCTCGCCGACGCCTGGATCCTGACCGGTTCGATCCTCGCCACCTACGGGATGGCGCGGGGCTGGACGGACTTCTGGCTGATCTGGGTCGCCGTCGACCTCGTCGGGATCCCGCTGCTGCTGGCGGCCGGCTTCTACCCCTCGGCGATCATGTACATCGTCTACGGCGCGTTCTGCGTGCTGGGGCTGGTGTCGTGGATCCGCATCCAGCGGACCGAGGGCGCCGAGGCGGTACCCGCCGGGGTGGTCGACCCGGTGTCGGAGACCGTCGGCTGACGACGACCGAGCTGTGGCGGCTTCGGGGTCGGCGTCGACCCCGGAGTCTCCACGGCGCCGGCCACTAGGCTGCCCTGTGTGAGTACGAAGACCTTCGAATCCCTGTTCGCCGAGCTGAGCGCCAAGGTGGCCGAGCGGGCGCCGGGGTCCAGCACGGTGGCCCGCGTCGACGCCGGCGTGCACGCCATCGGCAAGAAGGTCGTCGAGGAGGCGGCCGAGGTGTGGATGGCCGCCGAGCACCAGTCCAAGGCCGAGGCCGCGGAGGAGATCAGCCAGCTGCTGTACCACCTGCAGACGATGATGATCGCCCTCGAGCTCGACCTCGACGACGTCTACGCCTACCTCTGAGGCCGGTCTCACCGGCCTCCGGCACTCGGGTCCGGTGCGGCCCGGCACCTAGGATGACGGCGTGAGCCCCGCCCGCCCGACCATCAAGATCGCCGTCCCGAACAAGGGCTCCCTCTCGGAGTCCGCGTCCGCGATGCTCCGCGAGGCGGGCTACGCCCAGCGCAGCGACCCCAAGGAGCTCGTCCTCTTCGACGAGGCGAACGGCGTCGAGTTCTTCTACCTGCGGCCGCGCGACATCGCCGTCTACGTGGGGGAGGGCACCCTCGACGTCGGCCTCACCGGCCGCGACATGCTGCTCGACTCCCACGCCCCGGCCACCGAGGTGATGCCACTCGGGTTCGGCCGCAGCCGCTTCCGGTTCGCCGCGCCGGTGGACGCCGACCTCAGCGTGGAGAAGCTGCAGGGACTGCGGCTGGCCACCTCCTACCCGGGCCTGGTCGAGTCCTACCTCGCCGACCGCGGGGTGAGCACCCGGTTGATCAAGCTGGACGGCGCGGTGGAGACGGCGATCCGGCTGGGGGTGGCGGACGTCATCGCCGACGTGGTGGAGACCGGCACCACGCTGCGCCAGGCGGGCCTGTCGCTGTTCGGAGAGCCGATCCTGCAGTCCGAGGGCATCCTGATCCGCCGCACCGACGCCCCGGAGCCGCCCGGGCTCGCGCAGCTGGTGCGCCGCCTGAACGGCGTCCTGGTGGCCCGGAACTACGTGATGATGGACTACGACGTCAGCGCCGAGGTGGTGCAGGCAGCCTGTGCGATCACTCCGGGCCTCGAGTCGCCGACCGTCGCCCCGCTGGCTCGGCAGGGCTGGCACGCCGTCCGGGCGATGGTGCCCAAGCCCGAGGCCCAGCAGGTGATGGACGACCTGTGGGAGCTCGGCGCCCGGGCCATCCTCGTCACCGACATCGCCGCGTGCCGGATCTGATGCGACCCGCACCCGACGCCGTCGCGCCGTCCACGCTGGTCATCCGGCCCCGCCGGCTGCGGCTGGTCGCCGCGGCCTTCGCCGTCGCGCTCGTGCTGGCGACCCTCTACGGCTGGCTGGCGCTGCCGAGCGAGATCCAGGTGCTGTTCACGCTGTCGCAACGGCTGACCCTGCTGGCCCTGCTGGCCCTGCTGGTCGGTGTGATGGTCGCCCTGGCCCTGAGCGTGGTGCGCGCCGATTCCGACGGCCTCTGGTTCCGCAACGGGATGCGGACGCACGCGGTGCCCTGGGACCGGGTGCACCAGGTCGTGCTGCGCCGGGGCGACCCGTGGGCCTTCGTGCTGCTGACCCCGGCGGACGGCCGCCCCTTCACCGCCGACCTGGACGCCGAGAAGCGGCAGCTGATGGCCCTGCAGTACGGCGACGGGGCCGCGGCGCAGATCGGCGTGGAAGAACTCCGCCGCCGGCAGCGCTACTGGACCCAGCACCGCTGAGCCGTCCGGCTCACTCGATCCCGCGGGACTTGAGCAGGGCCTCGATCTCGGCCATGTCGTCGTCCTGGGCCGGGGCCTGCTTCTGCTGCGGGGCGGCGCCGGACTGCCGGCCGCCGACGGCCTTGGCGCCGGTACCGGTGCCCGCCGTGGTGGCGGCCGAGCGGTCGGCCCGCGTCCGCTTGGGGGTACGTCGGGCGACGATGCCGCCGACGACCCACAGCACGACGCAGACGGCGAGGAGGGCGAAGCCCGCCCAGATGGTCGGGGACAGCACGGTGCTGGAGGCCCACCGCCCGACCGCGACGACCCCGTCCCAGACCAGGCCCAGCAGGCCGCTCAGGTAGAGGGCCACGGGGAGCAGGGCGAGGCCGATCCCCTGGACCATCCGGCCCTTGCGGCCTCGGCGTCCGGCGAGGATGGCGATCAGCAGCCCCAGCAGGGTCAGGCCCGCGGCGAGGGGGAGGAGGACGGCGGATTCGGCTGGCATCCTGCCAATGTGCCACAGCGCGGGCGTCCTGCCGATCGGGGAGACCACCCGCCGCACCCCGGCTCCGTGGACGGTCGGCCGGGGTCACGCCTCCCGTAGCGTGAAGCCGTGGACCACGACCGCCAGCTCGCCCCTTCCCCGTTCCCCGGCGACGCCGGGCTCGCCGACCCGGCCACCCGGAGGGCGCTGGCCGCCGCCGTCGGCAGCGCCGATCCGGCCGCCTACCTCCGGGCGGTCACCACGCTGTGCACCGACCGGCTGCTGGTGCCCGTCGTCGCCACGGCCACCCGGCTGGGCGAGACGGTCGGCGGGCTGGCCTCGGACAAGGAGGCCGAGATGTCGGTGGCGATGCTGCAGGCCGCCGACGGCCGCCGGGCGCTGCTGGCCTTCACGGGGCTGGACGCGCTGCACGCGTGGCAGGCCGACGCCCGGCCGGTGGCGGTCACCCTGGACAAGGCCGCTCAGACGGCCCAGGCCGAGGGCGTCGCCGCCCTGCTGGTGGACTTCGCCGGACCGCACCCGCTGGTGGTGGACGGCGCGGTGCTGGCGTCGCTGGCGGCCGGTCGCCGGCTGGTCGAGACTGCGCCGGGAGAGTTCGGCTGGCTGGTGGAGTCCGGCGGTGACGGCGCCGCCTGACCCGGCCCGGTCCGGGGAGGGCGGACGCGGAAGAACCCGGGGCACGACGGCGTTGTCTCCCCTGTCGGCACCCGCGCCGGTGCCCGAGCGCTCGCTGCGCTGGGCCTGCACGGCCCGGGGTGGTAGCGTGGGCGCCGACCGATCTGGCTCCTCGCCGGATCTGCAAGCGGAGACCCGATCTCCCACCCGCACAGCGCCTGCTCCTCGGAGCGACTGCTGTGGGGTCGGTCCACCGGAACGGCGTGCTGCGCCGTCCCGTGGTGCTGGGGTCTTCGCGTGCGCGGAGGCCTCTTTTGTGTCTCCCGCCCGTGTGCAGGTCCGGTGGAGTGCGAGGTCGATCGCCATCCACAACCAACTGGAGGACATATCAGCACCGAACCGCGGATCAACGATCGCATCCGTGTCCCCGAAGTCCGTCTCGTCGGCCCCGCCGGCGAGCAGGTGGGGATCGTGCGCATCGACGACGCGCTGCGCCTGGCGCGTGAGTCGGAGCTCGACCTCGTCGAGGTCGCTCCGATGGCTCGGCCCCCGGTGGCCAAGCTCATGGACTACGGGAAGTTCAAGTACGAGAACGCCCAGAAGGCCCGTGAGAGCCGCCGGAACCAGACCAACACGGTGATCAAGGAGATGAAGCTCCGGCCGAAGATCGACAGCCACGACTACGAGACCAAGAAGGGTCACGTCGTGCGCTTCCTCAAGGCCGGGGACAAGGTCAAGATCACCATCATGTTCCGTGGGCGCGAGCAGTCGCGTCCCGAGCTCGGCTACAACCTGCTCAAGAAGTTGGCGTCGGAGGTGGACGAGTTCGGCTTCGTCGAGTCCTCGCCGAAGCAGGACGGCCGGAACATGCTGATGGTGCTCGGACCGCACAAGAAGAAGACCGAGGCGCGCGCCGAGGCACACGTCGAGCGTGACCGGCGGATGGCCGAGCGGCAGGCCGGGCTCGACGAGGAGCGCAACCAGCTCGCGGAGATCCGCGCGCAGCACGCTGCTGAGCCCTCGACCCCGCGGCGTCGCGGGCCGGCCGACAACCTCGACCCCGACGTCGAGCTGTAGCTGACCGAAGACGGGCCACCCACCCCGGTGGGTGGCCCCGCAAGGCCCGGGCGGAGCAAGCCGCCGTCCGGGACGCAGAGCAGGACTGCACCACGCGGTGCGGCCACGGAAATGGAGCGGCACGATGCCGAAGATGAAGACGCACTCCGGTGCGAAGAAGCGGTTCCGGATCACGGGTACGGGCAAGGTGATGCACCGCCAGGCGGGCAAGATGCACCTCAACGAGCACAAGCCGAGCTCGCGCACCCGTCGCCTCACCGGCGACTCGGTGATGGTCAAGGGCGACGCCGCCAAGGCCAAGAAGATGCTCGGCAAGTACGCCGGCTGACCCAGCCCACTCCTCTCGAACCGCCTTCCCACTCAGCAAGGAGCACCCCATGGCACGCGTCAAGCGTTCTGTGAATGCGCAGAAGAAGCGCCGCCAGGTCCTCGAGCAGGCCTCGGGCTACCGCGGCCAGCGCTCGCGCCTCTACCGCAAGGCCAAGGAGCAGGTCACCCACTCCCTGGTCTACGCCTACCGTGACCGTCGCGCCCGCAAGGGCGACTTCCGCAAGCTCTGGATCCAGCGCATCAACGCTGCGGCCCGGGCGGAGGGCATGACGTACAACCGGTTCATCTCCGGCCTCAAGGCTGCCGACGTCGAGGTGGACCGCAAGATCCTCGCCGACCTGGCCGTCACCGACCCCACCGCGTTCCGCGCGCTGGTCGAGATCGCCCGTCAGCACGCTCCGGCTGCTGACGCGACGGTCGCCGCCGACAGCACCGCGGCCTGAGGGTCGAGCAGAGCGAGCGGGAGGGCTTGGACCTGGACGAGGACGCCGGCTCTGCTCCGCAGGGCCGCCCCGAGCGCCCCACCGACGAGCCGATCGCCCCGGTCCCTGCCTCGCAGGGGCTGGTGCGGTCGGCTCGTCGTCTGCTCCGGCGCAAGGAGCGCGTCGCCGCGGGGGAGTTCCTCGCCGAGGGCCGCCAGGCCGTGACTGAGGCGCTGCGCCGCCCGGGCGTCATCTCGAACCTGCTCGTCGCCCAGAGCGCCGTCGAGCGGCACCAGGACCTGCTGGCCAGCGCGGTGGCCGCCGGCGTGCCCGTCGGCTCGGTGGCCGACGCCCAGCTGGCCACCCTCGCCGACACCGTCACCCCGCAGGGGGTCCTCGCCGTCTGCCGGACGGTGGACGTGAGCCTGCAGGAGGCGCTGGCCGGCCAACCGCGGCTCGTCGTGGTCTGCGACCAGGTCCGCGACCCCGGCAACCTCGGCACCGTCATCCGCTGCGCCGACGCGTTCGGGGCCGACGCGGTGCTGGTCACCCGGGGTTCCGTCGACCTCTGGAACGCCAAGACCGTCCGGGCCAGCACCGGCAGCGTCTTCCACCTGCCCGTGGCCGTCGAGGTGCACCTGGTCGACGTGGTGATCCGCGCTCGCGAGCTCGGGCTGGCCGTCTACGGCGCCGACGGCGGGGGCGCGGCCACCGTCGACGACCTGGCCCTGACCGGGCAGCTCACCCGGCCGGTGCTCTGGGTGATGGGCAACGAGGCCTGGGGCCTGCCGCCCGAGCACGTCGACCTGGTCGACGCCCTGGTCGCCCTGCCGATGTACGGCCAGGCCGAGAGCCTCAACCTCTCCACCGCGGCCGCGGTGTTCCTCTACGCCACCGCCACCGCCCAGCGCTCGGCCTCCTGAGCCCCCACCTCCGCCCGACGTGTCAGACGTCAGTTGACCCAGGGGTCACCTGGCTCCTGACAACTCGGCCGGTCCACGCCGCGCCACTGGTTCGCGGCGGGGGGCCGGCCTTCCTAGACTGTCCCGGTTGCCGTCTCACCTCCGAGGGGAGCCCATGTCCGGGCCGAACAAGAGCTACGACCCCGTCCAGGTCGCACCGCTGCACGCCGAGCAGGTCGAGGCCATGGTGGCCGAGGCGCTGGCGGCCTTCGCCGCGGCGACCACGACGGCCGAGCTCAAGGAGGCCCGGCTGGCGCACGCCGGGGACCGCTCGCCCATCGCCCTGGCGAACCGGGAGATCGGCGCCCTGCCCCCGCAGGCCCGCAAGGACGCCGGCGCCCGGGTCGGCAAGGCCCGCGGGCAGATCAACGCCGCCGTCAAGGCCCGTGAGGCCGAGGTGTCGGCCGCCGAGCTGGAGCGCGCGCTGGTCGAGGAGCGGGTCGACGTGACCCTGCCCGTGCAGCCGCACCCGGTCGGCGCCGTGCACCCCATCACCGGGCTGATGGCCCTGGTGGAGGACGTCTTCGTCGGGATGGGCTGGGAGGTCGCCGAGGGGCCCGAGCTCGAGGCCGAGTGGCTGAACTTCGACGCCCTCAACTTCGTCCCCGACCACCCGGCCCGGACCCTGCAGGACACCCTGTTCGTCGAGCCGGCCGACGGCGGCCTCGTGCTGCGCACCCACACCTCGCCGGTCCAGGCCCGCACCATGCTGCGCCGCGAGCCGCCGATCTACGTGATCTGCCCGGGCAAGGTCTACCGCGCTGACGAGTACGACGCCACGCACGTCCCGGTCTTCCACCAGTTCGAGGGCCTCGTGGTGGACAAGGGGATCACGCTCGGCCACCTCCGCGGCACCCTCGACCACTTCGCCCGGTCGATGTTCGGCGACACCCGGACGCGGATCCGGCCGCACTACTTCCCCTTCACCGAGCCGTCGGCCGAGGTGGACCTGCAGTGCTTCGTCTGCCACGGCGACTCCGTCGGGAACCCCGACCGGCCCTGCCGCACCTGCAAGAGCGAGGGCTGGATCGAGTGGGGCGGCTGCGGCATCGTCAACCCGCGCGTGCTGGCCGCGTGCGGGATCGACAGCGACGTCTACTCCGGCTTCGCCTTCGGGATGGGCGTCGAGCGCACCCTGATGTTCCGCAACGACGCCGCCGACATGCGCGACATGATCGAGGGCGACGTCCGGTTCAGCCGCTCCCTGGTGGGGGTGGCGCGGTGAAGACACCGCTGAGCTGGCTGGCCGAGTACGCAGCCCTGCCCACTGACCTCGACGGCCGCGCGCTGGCCGACGCCTACGTCCGGGCCGGTCTGGAGGTCGAGGCCGTCGAGCAGGCGGGCGCCGACGTCACCGGCCCGCTCGTCGTCGGCCGGGTGCTGTCCGCCGAGCCGGAGCAGCACAAGAACGGCAAGACGATCAACTGGTGCCGGGTCGACGTGGGCGACCACAACGACCCGGCTGACGCCGACCAGCCGGCCTCCCGCGGCATCGTCTGCGGCGCGCACAACTTCGGTCCCGGCGACCTCGTGGTCGTGGCGCTGCCCGGCGCCGTGCTGCCCGGCGACTTCGCCATCGCGGCCCGCAAGACCTACGGCCACGTCTCGGACGGGATGATCTGCTCCGCGCGCGAGCTGGGCCTGGGCGACGACCACGACGGCATCATCGTGCTCGACGACCCCGACCTGACACCCGGCGCGGACGCGGCGGACGTCTTGCACCTGCGCGAGACGGTGCTCGACATCGACGTGACCCCGGACCGGGGCTACTGCATGTCGCTCCGCGGGCTGGCGCGCGAGGCGGCGCAGGCGACCGGGACGGCCTTCACCGACCCCGTCGACCGCCCGGTGCCGGCACCCGTCGACGGCGGCCACCCGGTGCGCCGGGAGTCGCAGGCCTGCGCGCTGTTCGTCGCCGTCACCGTGACCGGCATCGACCCCGGCCGACCCAGCCCGCGCTGGCTGGCGCGCCGGGTCCAGCTGGCCGGGATGCGGCCCATCTCGCTGGCCGTCGACATCACCAACTACGTGATGCTCGAGACCGGCCAGCCGCTGCACGCCTACGACGCCGAGCGGCTCGCCGGCACCGTGGTGGCCCGGCAGGCGGCGCCCGGGGAGAAGCTGACGACCCTCGACGACGTCGTCCGCGACCTCGACCCGGCCGACCTGGTCATCGCCGACGACTCCGGCCCCATCGGGCTGGCCGGGGTGATGGGCGGTGCCTCCAGCGAGCTGTCGGCGGCCACCACCTCGGTGGTCATCGAGGCGGCGCACTTCGACGCGCTCACCGTGGCCCGGACCTCGCGCCGGCACCGGCTGACCTCGGAGGCCTCCCGCCGCTTCGAGCGCGGCGTCGACCCGGCCGCGGCCTACGCCGCCGCCCACCGGGCCGCCGCCCTGCTGGTCGAGCTCGCCGGCGGCACCGTCGCCGACGGTGAGACGGTCAGCGGGTCCGTCCCCACGTCTCCGACCACCACCCTCGACGTCGACCTGGCGCCCCGGGTGCTCGGGATCGAGCTGACTCCCGAGCAGGTCGTGGACCTGCTGCACCGGGTGGGGGCTGAGGTCGAGGTCGAGGGCGAGACCCTGCGGGCGACGGCACCGACCTGGCGCCCGGACCTGACCGATCCCTACGACTACGTCGAGGAGGTCGGTCGGCTGGTCGGCTACGACGCCATCCCGCCGGTCGTCCCCCGGGCTCCGGTCGGGCGCGGGCTCACCCCGGCGCAGCGGGCCCGCCGCGCGGTCACCGCGGCCGCCGCGGGTGCTGGCTTCGTCGAGGTGCTGAGCTTCCCCTTCGCCGCCGCCGAGGACCTGGACCGGATGGGCGTGCCCGCCGACGACCGACGGCGTGCGCTGACCCGGATCCTCAACCCGCTGGCCGAGACCAGCCCGTACCTGCGGACCTCGATCCTGCCCGGGCTGTTCGCCGCGGTCACCCGCAACACCAGCCGCGGCCAGGACGACCTGGCCCTGTTCGAGACCGGCTCGGTGTTCTTCGCGCCGCAGCCGCGGCTCGCCGCGCCCCGGCCGTCGGTGACCGGGCGCCCCTCCGACGCGGAGCTCGCGGCCATGGACGACGCCCTCGGCGACCAGCCGCGGCACCTCGCGGCGGTGCTGGCGGGCGCCTGGCGACGGCCCGGCTGGGACTCGGCGGGGGAGAGGGCCGGCTGGACCCACGCCCTCGCGCTGGCCGACCTGGTCGGACGGACGGTCGGCCTCGAGCTCGAGCGTCGGGCCGCGGACGTGGCGCCCTGGCACCCCGGCCGCTGCGCAGCGGTCGTGCTGCCCGGCACCGACATCGTGATCGGCCATGCCGGAGAGCTGCACCCGACGGTGACCGGGGCGTTCGGGCTGCCGCCGCGTACCTCGGCGCTGGAGATCAACCTCGACGTGCTGGTCGCCGGAGCGCCCGAGGTGGGGCGTGTCCCCGCGCTGTCGTCGCACCCCGTGGCCAAAGAGGACGTCGCCCTCGTGGTGGACGCTTCCGTGCCCTCGGCTGCGGTGGAGGCGGCGCTGCGGGCCGGGGCCGGGGAGCTGCTCGAGTCGGTGCAGCTGTTCGACATCTACACGGGGCCGCAGATCGGGGAGGGGCGGAAGTCCCTCGCCTTCGCCCTGCGGTTCCGGGCGACCGACCGGACGCTGACCGACGCCGACACGGCGGCGGCCCGGGACGCTGCAGTAGTCCGGGCGGCGCAGGACACCGGCGCGGTGCAGCGCACGGAGTGAGCCGTCGATGTGACATAGCCATGCGCTGCATGGCATAGTCATGCACATGACGGTACGGGTGGCGGTGGCGGGAGCCACGGGGTACGCCGGAGGTGAGCTGCTCCGGCTGCTGCTCGGGCATCCCGAGGTGGAGATCGGCGCGCTGACCGCCGGGGCGAGCGCCGGTGCTCCGCTGGCCGACGCCCAGCCGCACCTGGTCCCGCTGGCCGACCGGAGCGTCCTGGAGACGACGACGGAGAACCTCACGGGTCACGACGTCGTCTTCCTCGCCCTGCCGCACGGCGCCTCGGCTGCCGTCGCCGAGGCGTTGGACCCGGGAACCCTGGTCATCGACTGCGGCGCCGACTTCCGTCTGACGGACCCGGCCGCGTGGGAGCGTTTCTACGGCTCCCCGCACGCCGGCAGCTGGCCCTACGGCCTGCCCGAGCTGCCCGGACAGCGGGAGGCGCTCGCCGGCGCCCGACGCATCGCCGTCCCCGGCTGCTACCCGACCAGCGCGACGCTGGCCCTGCTGCCGGCCCTCGCCCACGAGCTGACCGACGGCCGGGACACCGTCGTCGTCGCGGCCAGTGGCCCGTCCGGCGCCGGCAGATCGTTCAAGCCGCACCTGCTGGGCGCGGAGCTGATGGGCTCGGCCAGCGCTTACGGCGTCGGCGGCACCCACCGGCACGTGCCCGAGATGCTGCAGAACTTCGCCGCCTGCGGCGCGACCGACCCCACGGTGTCCTTCACGCCCGTCCTGGTGCCGATGTCGCGGGGCATCCTGGCCACTTGCACCGCACCGCTGCGGGACGGCGTCGATCTCGAGGCGGTGCGCGCCGCCTACCACGCCGACTACGACGACGAGCCCTTCGTGCACCTGCTCCCCGAGGGCGCGTGGCCGCAGACGCAGGCGGTGCTGGGCGCCAACGCGGTGCACCTGCAGGTTGCCGTCGACGAGGCCGCTGGCCGGCTGGTCGCCGTCGCCGCCCTGGACAACCTGACCAAGGGCACCGCGGGCGGCGCGGTCCAGTGCATGAACCTGGCCCTCGGGCTGCCCGAGACCGCGGGCCTGAGCACGGCGGGAGTGGCTCCGTGACCGCTCTCGAACTGGTCGCACCCGTCCTGCCCGAGGAGTGCTCATGAGTGTCACCGCTGCCGCTGGTTTCGTCGCCGGCGGTACCACCGCCGGGCTCAAGCCCAGCGGCAAGCCCGACCTCGCCCTGGTCGTCAACACCGGACCCGACCAGGTGGCGGCCGCCGTGTTCACCACGAACCGGGTCAAGGCTGCGCCGGTGCTGTGGTCGCAGCAGGTGCTGGCCGACGGCCGGCTGCACGCCGTGGTGCTGAACTCCGGCGGCGCCAACGCCTGCACCGGTCCCGACGGTTTCGCCGACACCCATCGCACGGCCGAGCACGTCGCCGCCGCGCTCACCGCGGCCGACCCGGACAGTGCACCGGTCGGGGCCATCGACGTCGCCGTCTGCTCGACCGGGTTGATCGGGGAGCGGCTACCCCTGGACCGGCTGACCGCCGGCGTGGATGCCCTGACCGGCGCGCTGACCGCCGACGGTGGCCGGGCCGCCGCCGAGGCGATCATGACCACCGACACCCGGGCCAAGCAGGTCAGCTACGTCGACGAGGGCTGGTCGGTCGGCGGGATGGCCAAGGGGGCCGGGATGCTGGCGCCCGGACTGGCCACCATGCTCGTGGTGCTGACCACCGACGCCGTCCTCGACCCCGCCCTGGTGCAGGGGCAGCTGGCGACTGCCTGCCGGAAGAGCTTCGAGCGGGTCGACAGCGACGGCTGCATGTCCACCAACGACACCGTGATCTTGATGAGCAGCGGCGCGTCCGGCATCCGCCCGGCCGCCCTCGACTTCCAGGCCGCCCTGGACGAGGCGTGCCGCGACCTCGCCCTGCAGCTGCTCGCCGACGCCGAGGGCGCCGCCCACGAGATCGCGGTCACCGTCACCCACGCCGCCACCGAGGACGACGCGGTCGAGGTCGCCCGGGCCGTCGCTCGCAGCAACCTCTTCAAGTGCGCCGTCTTCGGCGGCGACCCCAACTGGGGCCGGGTGCTGGCCGCCGTCGGGACCACGTCCGCCGCCTTCGAGCCTGACCGGCTCGACGTCTCGTTCAACGGGGTCAAGGTCTGCGTCGACGGCAGCATCGGGGAGCCGCGGGACCGGGTGGACCTGAGCGGACGGTCGGTCGAGGTCAAGATCGACCTCCGCGCCGGCCCGCGCTCGGCCACCGTCTGGACCAACGACCTCACCTACGACTACGTGCGCGAGAACGCGGAGTACTCCACATGAGCAGCGAATCCACGCACCCGATGACCCTGGTCGAGAAGGCGTCGATCCTCACCGAGACCCTGCCCTGGCTGGAGACCTACGCCGGCAAGACCGTCGTGATCAAGTACGGCGGCAACGCCATGGTCGACGAGGAGCTCAAGCGCGCCTTCGCCCAGGACATCGTGTTCATGAAGCGCTGCGGCATCCACCCGGTCGTGGTGCACGGCGGCGGCCCGCAGATCTCCGCCATGCTCGGCCGGCTCGGCATCCCGTCGGAGTTCCGGGGCGGGCTGCGGGTCACCACCCCCGAGGCGATGGAGATCGTCCGGATGGTCATGGTCGGCCAGGTCGGCCGGGACCTCGTCGGGCTGATCAACAGCCACAGCACCGTCGCCGTCGGGCTGTCCGGGGAGGACGGCGGGCTGTTCACCGCGGAGCGCCGGGGCACCGTCGTCGACGGCGAGGAGGTCGACCTCGGGTTGGTCGGCGACGTCGTCGAGGTGCGCACGGAGGCCGTCCAGGGCCTGATCGACTCCGGCAGCGTGCCGGTCGTCGCGGGCATCGCCCCCGACGTCCACGGCGTGGTGCACAACGTCAACGCCGACACCGCCGCCGCGGCCCTGGCCGTCGCCCTGCAGGCCGACCGGCTGGTGGTGCTGACCGACGTCGAGGGGCTCTACCGGGACTGGCCGGCCAGCACCGACGTCATCCAGGAGCTCTCGGCGTCCGAGCTGCGTGAGCTGATGCCCGACCTGTCGTCCGGCATGGTCCCCAAGATGGAGGCCTGCCTGCGGGCGGTGGAGGGCGGCCTGACCCGGGCCACCGTCACCGATGGCCGGGTGCCGCACGCCTTGTTGCTGGAGATCTTCACCAACGCCGGCATCGGCACGATGGTCACCCAGGACGGTCTGGTGCGCCTCGGCAGCCGGGTGTTCCCGGCGACCGAGCCCATCCCGCCGCACGAGTACGCCAACGGCGACTTCGGCACCGCCGCGATCGCGCCCGCCGCCACCCACGCGTCCGATCACCAGTCCTCCGGGGGCCCCGCATGACCGACACCCTCGTCCCCGCCGAGCTCGCCGGGGTGCCCAGCACCTCGAGCGCGGTGCTCGACCGCTACGCCCACGCCGTGATGAACACCTTCGGGCCGCCGAAGCGGGTCTTCGTCCGCGGGGAGGGCGCCTACGTCTGGGACGCCGAGGGCCGCCGGTACCTCGACCTGCTGGCCGGCATCGCCGTCAACGCCCTCGGCCACGCCCACCCCACGGTGCTCTCAGCCGTCACCGGGCAGATCGCCACCCTCGGGCACGTCTCCAACTTCTTCGCCACGCCCGCCCAGGTCGCGCTGGCCGAGCGGTTGACCGCGATGGTCGACCCCGACGGCCCCGGCGACGCCCGGGTGTTCTTCACCAACTCCGGCACCGAGGCCAACGAGGCGGCGTTCAAGCTCACCCGGATGACCGGCCGGACCAAGATCATCTCCACCGAGGGCGCCTTCCACGGCCGCTCGCTGGGCGCCCTGGCCATCACCCACAACCCGAAGTACCGCGCGCCGTTCGAGCCGCTGCCGGGCGACGTCGTCTTCGTGCCGTACGGCGATGCCGACGCGCTCGCCGCCGAGCTGGACGACAGCGTCGCCGCGGTGGTCCTGGAGCCGCTGCAGGGGGAGAACGGCATCGTCGAGCCGCCCACCGGCTACCTGGCCCGGGCCCGCGAGCTGTGCGACGCGGTCGGCGCGCTGCTCTGGATCGACGAGGTGCAGACCGGGATGGGCCGGACCGGCGCGTGGCTCGCGCACGTGGCCGAGGGCGTGCGGGCTGACGTCGTCACCCTGGCCAAAGGGCTGGGCAACGGCTTCCCGATCGGCGCCTGCGTCGCCCGCGGCCGTGCTGCCTCGATGCTGCAGCCCGGCAGCCACGGCAGCACCTTCGGCGGCAACCCGGTCGCCGCCATCGCCGGGCTCGCCGTGATCGCGGTCATCGAGCGGGACGGGCTGCTGGAGCACGTCACCGCCCTGGGGGAGCACCTGGCCGCCACGGTCACCGCGCTGGAGCACCCGCTGGTCGCCGGCGTCCGCGGCCGGGGCCTGCTGCGCGGGATCGTGCTGACCGAGCCGGTCGCGCCCGCCGTCAGCGACGCCGCCCTGGACGCCGGCTTCGTGGTCAACGCGCCGCGGCCCGACGTGCTCCGGCTCGCGCCACCGCTGATCACCACCGCGGCCCAGCTCGACACCTTCACCGCCGCCCTCCCCGGGCTGCTCGACGCGAGCCGGGGGGTGGCGGCGTGACCAGCACCCTGCGGCACTTCCTGGCTGATGACGACCTCACCCCGGCCGAGCAGGCCACCGCCCTCGACCTGGCCACAGCGATCAAGGCCGAGCCCTACCGGCTCCAGCCGTTCGCCGGACCGCAGAGCGTCGCCGTCCTCTTCGACAAGCCGACGCTGCGCACCCAGGCCTCCTTCGCCGCCGGCATCGCCGAGCTCGGCGGCCACCCGATGGTCGTCGACGCCCGGCTGGCCGGCATCGGCGTCCGGGAGTCGGTGGCCGACGTGGCCCGGGTGCTCGGCCGCCAGGCCGCGGCCGTCGTCTGGCGGACCTTCGCCCAGGCCGACCTGGAGACGATGGCGGCGCACGCCGGGGTGCCGGTGGTCAACGCGCTGACCGATGACTTCCACCCCTGCCAGGTCCTCGCCGACCTGCTGACCGTGCGCGAGCACCGGGGCCGGCTCGAGGGCCTGACCCTGGCCTACGTCGGCGACGGTGCCAACAACATGGCCGCCTCCTACCTGCTGGGCGGCGCCACCGCCGGGCTGCACGTCCGGATCGGTGCCCCCGACGGGTTCCAGCCCGCGCCCGAGGTCGTCGCCCGGGCCGCCGCGGTGGCCGCGACCACCGGCGGCAGCGTGGCGGTCCTCGGCGACCCGGTCGGGGCCGTGGCCGGGGCCGACGTGGTGGCCACCGACACCTGGGTCTCGATGGGGCAGGAGGACGACGGCCAGGACCGCACCGGCGTCTTCACCCCCTACAGCCTGACCACCGCCCTGCTGGGGCACGCCGCTCCGGACGCGCTCGTCCTGCACTGCCTGCCCGCCTACCGCGGCAAGGAGATCGACGCGGCCGTCATCGACGGCCCGCAGTCGGTGGTGTGGGACGAGGCGGAGAACCGGCGGCACGTGCAGAAGGCCGTCCTGGTGCTGCTCGCCGGCTGGGCCGCGGGGGAGGACGCGTGACCATGACCACCTCCCCCGGACCGTTGACCAAGACCGCTCGGCACGCACGGATCATCGCGCTGCTGGGCGCCCACCAGGTCCGTTCCCAGACCGAGCTGGCCGAGCTCCTCGCCGCGGACGGGGCCCAGGTCACCCAGGGCACCCTGTCCCGCGACCTCGTCGAGGTCGGCGCGCTCCGCGTCCGGGGCCCCGGCGGGCACCTGGTCTACGCCGTGCCCGGTGACGGCGGTGACCGGACCCCGCACCCCGGCGAGTTCGCCACCTTCGAGGCGCGGCTGGCTCGGCTGTGCGGCGAGGTGCTCGTCTCGGCCGAGCCGTCGGCCAACCTCGTCGTCCTGCGCACCCCGCCCGGGGCCGCGCAGTACTTCGCCTCCGCCATCGACCGCGTCGGCTGGGAGTCGATCCTGGGCACGATCGCCGGCGACGACACGATCCTGCTCATCACCCGCAACCCGACGGGCGGTGCCGAGCTGGCCGACCGGCTGCTGACCATGAGCCGGGGCGAGCGCGCCGGCAAGGACGCCCTCCGCACCACCACTGACCAGCACCACCCCTCGAACGACAGCAAAGGACCCCACTCGTGACCGATCGCATCGTCCTCGCCTACTCGGGAGGTCTCGACACCTCCGTCTGCATCGGCTGGCTCACCGAGGAGACTGGCCAGGAGGTCGTGGCCGTGGCCGTCGACGTCGGCCAGGGCGGGGAGGACATGGAGGTCATCCGCCAGCGCGCCCTGGACTGCGGCGCCGTCGAGTCCGTCGTCGTCGAGGCCAAGGACGAGTTCGCCGAGGACTTCTGCCTGCCCGCCCTGCGGGCCAACGCCCTCTACATGGACCGCTACCCGCTGGTCAGCGCCCTGTCCCGGCCGCTGATCGTGCGGCACCTCGCCGAGGCCGCCCGGTCGCACGGGGCGACCGTGGTCAGCCACGGCTGCACCGGCAAGGGCAACGACCAGGTCCGCTTCGAGGTCGGCATCGCCAACCTCGCTCCCGAGCTCAAGGTGATCGCCCCCGTCCGCGACTACGCGTGGACGCGGGAGAAGGCGATCGCCTACGCCGAGGAGAAGGGGCTGCCGATCAACCAGAGCAAGAAGTCGCCCTACTCCATCGACCAGAACGTCTGGGGCCGGGCCGTCGAGACCGGCTTCCTCGAGGACATCTGGAACGGCCCCGTCGAGGACGTCTACGACTACACCGCCGATCCGACCGTGCCGCGCGAGGCCGACGAGGTGACGATCACCTTCGAGGCCGGCGTCCCCGTCGCCCTCGACGGCGTCAAGGTCTCGGTGCTGGAGGCCATCCAGCAGCTCAACACCCGGGCCGGTGCCCAGGGCGTCGGCCGGCTGGACATGGTCGAGGACCGGCTGGTGGGCATCAAGAGCCGGGAGGTCTACGAGGCCCCCGGGGCCATCGCGCTGATCACCGCGCACATGGAGCTGGAGAACGTCACCATCGAGCGCGAGCTCGCCCGCTTCAAGCGGGGGGTCGACCAGCGCTGGGGCGAGCTGGTCTACGACGGCCTGTGGTTCTCCCCGCTCAAGCGGGCCCTGGACACCTTCATCGACGAGGCCCAGTCGGCGGTCACCGGCGAGATCCGGATGACCCTGCACGGTGGCCGGGCCACCGTCACCGGTCGGCGCAGCGGCGTCAGCCTGTACGACTTCAACCTGGCCACCTACGACGAGGGCGACAGCTTCGACCAGTCCCAGGCCCGCGGCTTCATCGAGATCTACGGGATGTCCAGCAAGCTGGCCGCCCGCCGCGACGACCTGTCCACCCGCCGGCCCGGCGGGGCGCTGGGCTGATCCGGTGAGCGAGCAGCACGAGGGGCGGCTCTGGGGCGGGCGCTTCGCGGGTGGTCCGGCCGAGGCGATGTTCGCGCTCAGCCGGTCCACCCAGTTCGACTGGCGGCTGGCGCCCTACGACCTGGCCGGCTCCCGGGCGCACGCCCGGGCCCTGCACGCTGCGGGGCTGCTGACCGTCGAGGAGCTCGACGCGATGTTGGCCGGGCTCGAGGCTCTGGGCCTGGACGTGGCGTCGGGGGCCTTCGGTCCGTCCCCCACCGACGAGGACGTGCACGGAGCCCTGGAGCGCGGCCTGGTCGAGCGGGTGGGACCCGAGCTGGGTGGCCGGCTGCGGGCCGGCCGGTCCCGCAACGACCAGATCGCGACGCTGATCCGGCTCTACCTGCGCGACAGCCTCCGGGGCGTGGCCGCCGAGGTGCTCGGCGTGGTGGGAGCGCTCGAGGCGCAGGCGGAGCGGCACCTGGGCGTGGCCATGCCGGGCCGGACCCACCTGCAGCACGCCCAGCCGGTGCTGCTGTCGCACCACCTGCTGGCCCACGCCTGGCCGCTGCTCCGCGACGTCGACCGGCTGGTCGACCTGGACCGCCGGCTGGCGCTCAGCCCCTACGGCTCCGGCGCGCTGGCCGGGACGTCGCTGGGGCTGGACCCGGGGGCGGTCGCCGCCGAGCTGGGGTTCAGCGGCAGCGTGCCCAACTCCATCGACGGCACGGCATCGCGCGACGTGGTCGCCGAGGCCGCCTGGGTGCTGGCGCAGGTCGGGGTGGACCTGTCCCGGCTCAGCGAGGACGTCATCCTCTGGTGCACCCACGAGTTCGGGTTCGCCACGCTCTCCGACGCGTGGTCGACCGGGTCGAGCATCATGCCGCAGAAGAAGAACCCGGACGTGGCTGAGCTGGCCCGGGGCAAGGCCGGCCGGCTGCTGGGCAACCTGGCCGGACTGCTCGCCACCCTCAAAGGGCTGCCGCTGGCCTACAACCGGGACCTGCAGGAGGACAAGGAGCCGGTGTTCGACTCCCTGGACCAGCTGCGCGTGCTGGTGCCCGCGGTCGCGGGGATGGTCGGCACGCTGACCTTCCACCCCGAGCGGCTGGAGGCCCTGGCCCCGCGCGGGTTCTCCCTCGCCACCGACGTGGCCGACTGGCTGGTGCGGCAGCGGGTGCCCTTCGCCCGCGCCCACCACGTCGCGGGCGCGACGGTCCGCTACTGCGAGCAGCAGGGGATGGAGCTGTCGGACCTCACGCCGGCGATGCTGGCCGAGATCTCCCCGGACCTCGGGCCCGCTGTGCTGGACGTCCTGACCGTGGCGGGCTCCATCGACTCCCGCGACGGCCGCGGCGGGACCGCGACGGTCCGGGTGCGCGAGCAGCTCGTGGAGCTGGCCGAGGTGCGGGGGCGGCTGGAGACCTGGGCCGCAGCGCCCGCCGCCGCAGCAGACCGCTGAGGTTGCGCGGTCTCGGTCGAGGCGGCGCCACCCGTCAGCGGCTGCCGGTGGCGGCCGGAACGGGGGAGCCGGACCGGCTGGCGGTCAGTAGGGTGGTCGACCGTGACGAGCGCGGTGCTGGATGAGCTGAAGTGGCGGGGCCTGCTGGCCAATTCGACGGACGAGGAGGCCCTGGCGGCCGCCCTCGAGGCCGGGCCCGTCACCTTCTACGTGGGCTTCGACCCCACCGCCGCCAGCCTGCACTTCGGCCACCTCGTCCAGCTGATCGTGGCCCGGCACCTCCAGGAGGCCGGTCACCGGCCACTCATGCTGGTCGGCGGGTCCACCGGCCAGATCGGAGACCCACGGGACTCCGGAGAGCGGACGCTGAACTCCAAGGAGGTCGTCGCCGGCTGGGTGGAGCGGATCCGCGGCCAGGTCGAGCAGTACCTCGACTTCGACGGCCCGAACGGCGCCCGGGTGGTCAACAACCTCGACTGGACCGGCGACCTCCCGGTGCTGGACTTCCTCCGCGACATCGGCAAGCACTTCCCGGTCAACCGGATGCTCGCCCGTGACGTCGTGCGGAAGCGGTTGGACGACGGCATCTCCTTCACCGAGTTCTCCTACGTCTTGCTGCAGTCGATGGACTACCTGGAGCTGCACCGGCGCTACGGCTGCTCGCTGCAGTTCGGTGGCTCCGACCAGTGGGGGAACATCACGGCCGGGGTCGAGCTGGTGCGCCGGGCTGACGACGTGCGGGTGCACGCCCTGGCCACCCCGCTGATGACCAAGGCCGACGGGACGAAGTTCGGCAAGACCGAGGGCGGTGCCGTCTGGCTCGACCCAGCCCTCACCTCGCCCTACGCGTTCCACCAGTTCTTCCTGAACGCCGAGGACGCCAAGGTGGGGGAGTACCTCCGGGTCTTCACCCGACGGAGCCGGGAGGAGATCGACGAGCTGGAGCGCCAGACCCGGGAGCGGCCGCAGCTGCGCGCGGCGCAGAAGGCGCTGGCCGACGACGTCACCGCGCTCGTGCACTCACCCGCTGAGCGAGACGCGGCTGTAGCGGCCGCAGCCGCACTCTTCGGGCGGTCGGATCTCCGGGAGCTGCCGGCCGACGTGCTCGCCGGGGTGGTGGCCGAGCTCGGAGGGACGGAGCTGGCCGTACCCGAGCAGCTGCCGACCGTGGTCGACGTGCTCGAGCGCACCGGTGTGGTGGCCTCCCGCGGCGCGGCCCGCCGAGCCATCACCGAGGGTGGTGCCTACATCAACAACGTCAAGGTGACCGACGTGGAGGCCGTGCTCAGCCCCGACGACCTGCTCGATGGCCGCTTCGTCATCGCCCGTCGGGGCAAGCGGACCGTCGGGGCCGTGACCGTCGTCGTCTCCTGAGCCGATCGGCCGCCGAGTCCTGTGAGCAGGGCCACAGGTCGTCGAGTTGAGAAGGTGCGCAGGGGCCACGTAACGTGGTCCAAGCCCCACGGGATGCAGGACACCACGAGCTCTGGTTCGCCAGAGTCGGTGGCCGACCGGGGGAACCCCAGTCGACGTCGTCGGGTCGGGTCGCGCTCTACGGAGCCGTCCGAACCGGTGCGTCTCGTCGCCCGGGGGAGCACGACCTCGGACTTCCGAGCCGGAGTTGACCTCGTTGTCATCTCCGCGTAACGTAGTCCGAGCCCTGAGGGTGCGGGACACCGGTCGAAGACCTGGTGGCCGGCCCGGGGAACAACCTTCAGCTTCATCTCGCAAGGGATTTGTCCGCCCAATTGGTGGCTCATCGCAGCGGTAGGGCAGGAGGTTGGGGATAGAAGTCCAGCGCGGAACTCGATTTGACTCGAGGAAAGGGCCGGACTAAAGTATTACGAGTCGCCCCAAGCCGGGAAATGAAAAGCCTGGTGCGGTGTGTGAGCGAGTCTTGAGAACTTAACAGCGTGCTTAAAGTCAATGCCAAATATGCACTAAGTAACCCGTGCCTGGTCTGACTCTG
>BAAAJN010000006.1:181054-316647 GCA_039527025.1 Microlunatus lacustris | reverse complement strand
CGGGGGACCGTGTGGGAGACTAGGACGTCGCCGGACAACACACTTCAAGCCTGACCCCTTCGGGGGTCGGGCTTGAAGTATTTCTACGTCCAGACACGATCTCCGCCCGGGGAACGGTGAGTCAGAAGACCCGCTTGCTAGGCTTTGGCTGTATCGATTCAGCCTGACGCCGTCGTCGGCTCCCGCCTCTCGCCTGGAACGAGCACCACCCGTGACCAGCCCTCGCGCGTCCACCGTGCAGATAATCCTGGCGTCCCGCTTCTACCGCAGCGCCTTCGTCGCCCTGCTGCTGAGCGGGTTGGCCCTCTCCGCCACAGCCCCTCAGCTCACGCTGTTCCTGGTGCGCGACCTCGGGGCTTCGCTGCCCGTCGCCGGCCTCTACTACGTGACGAACCTGGCGGCTCCCATCGCCGGCTTCCTCATCGGCCGCTGGTCGGACCGCCAGGAGAACAGGCTCGGACTCTTCCGCCTCTGCGCCGCTGTCGGTGCCGTGGGGTGGTTGGCCATGTCGTTGAGCACGGCCGTGTGGATGCCCTTCGTCATCAGCGCAGTCGCGCTGAGCATCTCGGGCGCCTCGATGGCCCAGCTGTTCGCGGCGACCCGTGACGAGCTGAGCCGGCACCCGACCGGCGCCGACAACCGGGTGATGTCCGCCATCAGGATGGCCTTCACCGCCGGCTGGGTGCTCGGCCCGGTGCTCGGCAGCTGGTTCGGCAGCGTCGTCGGCCTGCGCCCGCTCCTGGTGGCCACGGCCGTCCTCACCCTCAGCCAGGTGCTGCCCCTCGGGCGGCAGCGAGTGCTGCGCTACCGGCGTCCCGAGGCGGAGCGGGCCGGTGACGCCCCGGCGGCAGCTTCGAGACGTCGGATGGTCCCGTTGCTCGTGTTCACCGGGCTCTGCGTGCTGGCCATGACGGGGGACACGATCAAGTTCGGCTACCTCCCGCTGTACATGGTCGACGAGCTCCGGGTGCCCGACGCACTCCGGGGCGCCGTCATCGCCGTGCAGCCGCTGCTCGAGCTGGCCCTGATGCCGTTCCTCGCCCGCTTCGCCGACCGGTACGGGGCGATGCGGGTGATGGTGGTCGGGCTCGCTCTGGGCGTCGGGGCCAACCTGGCCTTCGCGACCAGCACCGGCGTCGCGGGCCTGTTCCTCGGCCAGCTGCTCGCGGCCGGGCTGTGGGCTGCCCTCGGGGCGCTGGGCGTGTCCATCGCCCAGCACCTGTACCCCGAAGGCGTCGGCACCGCCTCCGGGGTGTTCCTGAGCTCGATGACGCTGGGGGCGGCGGCCGGGGGACTGATCGGTGGCCTGGGGGTCGCCCGGCTCGGCCTGCCCGAGGTGTTCTACGTCCCCGCGGTCCTCTCCGCGGTCGCGCTCGTGGGCCTGGTGGTGCTGGAGCGCCGGCTCCGGGTGTCCGCACCGGCCGTCGTCCCCGAGCCTGCGGTGGCCGGGCGCCGCTGACCAGGGGCACTCACTGCACGGCGGAGGTGAGGCGGGTCAGGTCGTCGACCACCCGGTGCAGGTCCCAGCGACGCCCCCACTCCTCGGCGGTCAGTTCGCGGGAGACCCGACGGTAGCCGTCCTCCACCGCCCGCATCTCGTCCACGAACGAGCGGCCGCACACCATGAGCATCAGTTCCAGGTCCAGCTGGAACGAGCGGATGTCCATGTTGGAGGACCCGACCACCGCGACGTCGTCGTCGACGGAGATGTGCTTGGCGTGCAGGATCGACGGCTTCGGGTAGAGGTAGATCCGCACGCCGGCGGCCAGCAACTCGGCGTAGTAGGAGTGCTGGGCGTGGAAGACGAAGAACTGGTCGCCGATCTCGCCCACGAACAGCTCGACGCGCACGCCGCGCCGGGCCGCCGTCGTGATCGCCGCGAGCAGGGACTCGTCGGGAACGAAGTAGGGGCTGGTGATGCTGATCCGCCGCTCCGCGTGGTACATGAGCGAGTTGAACAGGGCGAGGTTGTTCTCGGTGGGGAACGCCGGCCCACTGGGGGCGACCTGGGCCAGCAGCTCTCCGGTGTGCTGCTCCTCGCCGGCCTGCTCCTGGGAGCTGGTGAGCAGCACCTCGGTCTCGCTGTACCAGTCGGTGACGAACAGGGCGTCGATCTCGTGGACGACCGGACCGCGGACCTCGGCGAGCACGTCGTGCCAGCGCAACCCCCGTCGCCGGTTGGCACGCTTGCCGTAACCGGGGTCGATGAGGTTGAGCGAGCCGACGAAGCCGATCTCGCCGTCGGCGACCAGCAGCTTGCGGTGGTTGCGCAGGTCCGGTCGCTGGTAGCGACCGCGGTAGGGCTGGACCGGCAGCATCAGCCGCCAGCTGGCGCCCATCCGGTCCAGCGCCTTGCGGGTCCTCCGGTAGCCCGGCCCCTTGCGCGAGCCCAGGTGGTCCATCAGCACCCGCACGGTGACCCCGCGCTGCACCGCCTCGGCCAGCGCCTCGAAGAACGGGGCCGTGGTGTCGTCGAGGGAGAGGATGTAGAACTCGACGTGCACGTACCGCCGCGCGCCGCGGACGGCGGCGATCAGGGCGTCCAGCTGCTGCTCGAACGTGGTCAGCAGGTGGGCGTCGTTGTCCTCGAGCATCGGCATCGCCCCGACGGAGCGGTTCAGCCGGGCCACCGACGGCAGCCAGGCCGGCAGCCCCGGCACGGGACCCAGCTGCTCGAGGTCGCGGGACCGCTCGGTGATCAGCTCGGTCATGCTCTGCTGCTTCTCGCGGCGGCTGCGGGGCAGCTTGGGGCTGCCGATCAGGGCGAAGAGCACCAGACCGATCACCGGCAGGAAGCTGATCAGCAGGATCCAGGCCAGGGCCGAGGACGGCCGGCGGTCGCGGGGCGCCAGCAGCAGGGCCACGACGACGAGGAACGTCAGCAGGCCGGTGACCACACCCGCGCCCGTCAGCTGGTCCCAGGTCTCCTCCACACGCCCTCCTCCGACGTCCCTGCCCTGACGTGCGTCGACCCGGCTCGGACCGAGCCGGGTCGACACCGATCAGGTCGAGCCTGTGGTCAGCGCTCCACGACCACGTGCTCGTTCGGCACCGTGTGCGTCATCTTCAGACCGGTGACGTCGCGCGGGCCGTTCTTGCCCAGGTTGGCCAGCCGGTCCAGCTCGTCCTCGGAGAGCGTCTGGCTCTGCAGCGGCTCGAGCATCCGGACGTCGTCCGGTGAGATGCCCAGGCCCTCGCCGACCCGCAACCCCAGCTCGTCGTCCACCATCAGGAAGTGCCAGACCATGCGCTCCTGGACCTCGCGGACGGCCTGGCCGATGAGCTCGACGAAGTTGGCGACCAGGTCATCCTTCTCCCACGGCTCCAGCAGCTGGTAGCGCTGGCCGGCCTGGGTGTAGTCGTTCGTCCGCGGGATCCGCTTGCGGGTCAGCCGGCCGACGATCTCCGGTCCCTGGTCGTCGTGGGTCGGGTACTGCGCCTCGCGGAGCCCGCCGGTGATCGAGGGCTCGTAGTTGACGTGCGGGTTCTGGCCCTCGCCGAGGTCGGTGAAGAAGGACATCTGGCCGCCCCGTTGGTTGGTGGCCACCCGGGCGTTCTTGGCGCTGTTCACCGGCAGCTGCAGGTAGTTCGGTCCCACCCGGTAGCGCTGGGTGTCGGAGTAGCTGAACGTCCGGCCGACCAGCATCTTGTCGTCGGAGAAGTCGAGCCCGTCCACCAGCACACCGGTGCCGAAGGCGATCTGCTCGTTCTCGTTGTGGTGGTCGGTGACGTTGCGGTTCAGCGTCATGGTGCCGACCAACTTCGGCTCGAACTCGTTCTCGGGCCACACCTTGGTGTCGTCCAGCGGGTCGAAGTCCAGCTCGGGGTGCTCGTCGTCGCTCATCAGCTGCACGTACAGGTCCCACTTCGGGTGGTTCCCGCTCTCGATGGCCTCGAAGAGGTCCTTGGAGGCGTGCCCGAGGTCGCCGGCCTGGATGTTGGCGGCGTCCGCGGCGGTCAGGCTCTTGACGCCCTGGTGGGGCTGGAAGTGGTACTTCACCAGGTGCGTGACCCCGTCGGCGTTGACCCACTTGTAGGTGTTCACCCCGAAGCCCTGCATCGTCCGGTAGTTGGCCGGGATGCCGCGCGGGCTGAAGAGGTTGACCAGCATGTGCATGGCCTCGGGCGTCTGCGACATGAAGTCGAAGATCCGCGCCGGCTCCTGGCGGAAGGTGATGGGGTCTGGCTTGAGGGAGTGGATCACGTCCGGGAACTTGATCGCGTCCCGGATGAAGAAGACGGCGAGGTTGTTGCCGACCAGGTCCCAGTTGCCGTCCTCGGTGTAGAACTTCACCGCGAAGCCCCGGGGGTCACGAGCGGCCTCGGAGGAGTCCCGGCCGCCGATGACGCTGGAGAAGCGGATCGCGACGTCGGTCTTCTTGCCCACCTCGGAGAACAGCTTGGCCCGGGTGTAGGTGGCGATCGGCTCGTCGCCCCACGTGCCGGTGGCCTCGAACTCGCCGTAGGCGACGAAGCCGCGGGCGTGCACGACCCGCTCGGGGATCCGCTCGCGGTCGAAGTGGCTGATCTTCTCCAGGAACTGGTAGTTCTCCAGCGTGGCGGGCCCGCGGGCCCCCACGGTGCGCTGGTTCTGGTTGTCGTAGACCGGGTGGCCCTGACGGTTGGTCAGGACGGCCCGCTCCTCCTGGCCCGCTGCGGGGCCCTGGCTGGCGACGTCGGTCATCTGCACTCCGTTCCTGGCCGGCGCGCGCTGCGCGTCCGGCGGTCTCGGCGGGCGTTCGGGCAGCCCGCGACTTCGGTCCTGGCTCGTCGGCGAGGTCGGGAGCCACCGGCACCGGGGCGACGGCGGCTCTGCCACCAGTATCGCGGACGATCCGGCAGGGACCAGGGCCCCCGGTGTGCCGGCTGATGCTCGGCAGGTCCTGAGCGGACCTCGCGCCGAAGGCCGGCCGGGCCAGAGGTGGCCTCGGCAGCCTGATCCTCCCAGCTGTTCCGGAAGGAGCCCTCGTTGACGGTCCAGACCGTGCGACGTCGCGCACCCGTCCCGCACGCGGCACACCGGCCGCACGTCCCGCCCCAGGTGCCGCAGCGGGTGCTCGCCGACCAGCAGGCCTTCGTCGCCGACGTGGCCGACGTGCTCCGCCGGGCGGGGACCAGCGGACAGCGGCTCACGACGGCCCTGTTCCTGATCCTGGCCGAGCACGGCGCCACGCCTGCCGGCGACGGCACGGAGAGCCTGCACCTGCGGTGCCGCCGGTGCCGGTCGGAGGACCTCGAGCCGGCCGCCCAGTACCCCTGCACGACGGCGCAGCAGGCCTACTGGGCGCTGGACGCCGTGCTGAGCTGACGCCGGCCGGGGTAGCCAGGTGTGCTGATCCGTCAGTTGAGCAGGCCACGCCGACGTGCCACCGCGACGGCCTCGGTCCGCGAGCGGACGGACAGCTTGGCCAAGATGTTCGACACGTGCACGCTCACCGTCTTGGTGCTGACGACGAGGCGGCCACCGACCTCGCGATTGCTGAGCCCTTCCGCGACCAGCGCCAGCACCTCGGCCTCCCGGGGTGTGAGCACCTCGGGCGCACCCCGACGGCCGACCAGCGGCCGGAGCTCGGCCGTCAGCGGGGCGGCCCCCAGCGCGTCGGCGGTCTGCTGGGCCAGCCGGGCGGTCTCCACCGCCTCCGCCGTCCGGCCCCGTCGCTTCAGCGCCGCGGCCCAGCGCGCCCGGCTCCGGGCCAGCTCGTACGGCTGCCCGTAGCGCTCGGCCGCGCCGACGGCCGTCGCCCAGGCCTGCTCCAGCTCCTCGGCGTCGACGGTCTCCCCGGCTGCGTGCCGGAGCCGGAGCAGCTCGGCGTGCACCCGGGCCAACCAGGCCTGGCTCTCCAGGCCGGGCTCCGGCCGGCGACCCATCGCCCGCGCCTGGCTCGCGGCAGCCGCCAGCTCCGCGCCGCGCTCGACCAGCTCCGCCCGACGTCGCGGGTCGACGTCGCCGATCTGGCCGGCCAGCTGTCCGATCAGCAGCCCGGCCAGCCGGATCTCGCCCTGGAACTCTCGCGTCCCCCAGACGGCGCCGATGCAGTCGACCAGGTCGTCGTGCACCGCGAGGGCTGCGTCCAGGTCTCCGGCGTTGCCGTGCAGGTCGATGGCCGCAGCGGTGCTGTGCACCCCGACCATGCCGTCCGTCGTCCACTGCGGCCGGACCCGCGCCATCAGCTCCGGCCAGCCTGCCGGCCGCCCGCGACCGGCCCGCACGGCCAGCGTGACGGCCGCCAGTCCGGCAGCCGCCAGCGGGGGAGGCTGTCCTGCCCCGGGCTCGGTCAGCTCTTCGGCCAGGTCCCACCGGCCCAGCTGGTAGGCCACCAGCCCGGCGAGCACCCGGGAGTCCGCCCCCGTCGGCGCGTAGGGCCGGCCCAGCTCGGCGCTCCGCCGGGCCGCCAGCCGGAAGGTCTCCAGGGCCTGCTCCAGCTGCCCGCCCTCCATCTCGACCCAGCCCAGCTGGTAGCGGACCCGCAGCCGGGCCAGGTCGTCCGGGCCCTCCTCGAGCACCCGGCGCAGCATCCGCTCCGAGGCGGCCGGGTCGCCGCCGCGCTCGGTGACCCGGGCGAGCACCGTCTGCAACAGGGTGGTGACCTCTCCGACCCGGACCTCCGGCGGGGTGGCCAGACCCTCCTCGGCCCAGCGCAACGCCTCCTCGTCGGAACGCACCGAGGCCAGTGCGGCCGCCCGCACCGCCACGGCCCGGCTGCGCAGGGGGGTCGGCGGCTCGGCCGGGACCAGGGCGAGCGCCTCGCCGGCGAGGGCGACGACGTCGGTCGCCGACTCCGACAGCAGGGCCGCCTCCGCGCGGGCCACCAGCAGCCGGGCGCGGTCCTCGACCGGTGCGCCCACCGGCAGCCGCGCCAGCTGCTCGGCGACCACCGACTCGGCGCGGACGACGTGCCCGGCGGCCGCCGCCGCCGTGGCCGCCTTCTCGGTCAGCCGGACGAGGTCCGGCACGTCGGGTGCTCCCCAGCCGGGGTGCAGGTCCAAGGCCTGGGCGAAGTGCCGGGCCGCCTCGTCGGGGCCGCCGGCGGTCAGGGCCTCGTCACCGGCCTGGTCGCTGGCCCGCACCGCCGTCGGGTGGTCCCCGGCCGCCACGGCGTGCCGGGCCAGGTCGGCGGCCCCGCCGCTGCCCACCGTCGCGAAGGCCCGGACGAAGGCGGCGTGCAGCCGGCGCCGCTCGCCCGGCAGCAGGTCCTCGTAGACGGCCTCGGCCAGCAGCGAGTGGCGGAAACGGTAGCCGTCGACGTCGGCGACCAGCACGTTCAGCTCCACGGCGGAGCGGACCGCGGCCTCGAACTCCTGCGGTCCGAGCTCGGTGACGGCGGCCAGCACGTCGTCGCGGACCTGCCGCCCGCCGGCCGCCGCGGCCCGGACCACGCGCCGGGCGTCGGGGTCGAGGCTGTCCAGCCGCAGCAGCAGCAGCCCGGCCAGGTCGCGGGGCACCACGGTCGAGCCCACCGCCGCGACCAGCTCCTCGGTGAAGAACGCGTTGCCCTCGGCCCGTTCGACGACGGCGCGCAGCGCGGCGGCGTCCAACGGGTCCGGGTGCAGGCGCTGCACGAGGTCCCGCACGGCGGCGTCGGACAGCGGACCGAGCTCGACGCGGCGGACCCCGGGCAGCCGTGACCACTGGGCGGCCACGGTGCGCAGCGGGTGCCGGCGGTGCAGGTCGTCGCTGCGGTAGGAGGCCACCAGCGAGACCGGTTCGGCGAACCCGCGGCTGAAGAGGTAGCTGAGCAGGTCGCAGGTGGAGCGGTCGGCCCAGTGCAGGTCCTCGATGACCACCAGCAGCGGCCCGGCGCAGCCGAGCTCGGCGAGCACGGCGTGCAGGGCGGCGAAGAACGCGCCCCGGTCCACCGGCTCCGTCAGCGCCGTGTCCGTTCCCGCACTCCCGGGCAGCAGCCGGGCCGCGGCCGGCCAGCGCTGCACCAGGTGCTGCATCACCTCGGGCCTGGTGGCCTGCAGGCGGCCGGCGATCTCGGTGAAGGGCAGGTAGGGCAGGGGGCTGCCGCCCAGATCCAGGCAGTGCCCGACCGCGACCCGCCAGCCCCGGGCGGCGGCGTGGTCGCCGAGCGCGGCGAGCAGCCGGGACTTGCCGATGCCGGCGTCCCCGCTCAGCAGCACCAGACCCGAGTGGGCGTCCGGGCCGGCACCGGCCGCCGCGGTCAGCACGGCCAGCTCGTCAGCGCGCCCCACCAGGGGAGCTGGCGCGGCGGCAGCGGACATGCGGTCATCGTGGCAGAGAGCACTGACAGCGGCCGGTACCTCAGGGTGAGGACCGCCGGCACCAGCCACCTCAGACCCGGGTGCGCCCCCTGCCCGGGCCGGAGATACGTCGCTCGTCCGATACCGGGGACCCCACCTCAGGACGAACGTGGTGCTCGAGCACGGGCCACCTGGCCCGCTCAGGAGAGGGGACCACGATGACCGACGACTACAGCTTCGGCTGGGAGCACCGGGCCAGGACCACCGAGCTGCAGGACATCGCGGCGATGGACCGGCTGGCAGCGCAGGTGGCACCCCCGTCGGCGCTGCGGCGCTACGCCGCGTCGCGGGCCGTCCGCCGGGCGGAGCGCCGCCGCCGGTGGGGCGGGCTCCGCGGCTCGCACGCGCACGCGACCCGGTAGGACGGTCCGCACGGACGACCACCCGCGTCGACCAGGCGCGGTCCGGCTATACAGGGACCAGGTCGTGCGGCACCCGCCGGCCTGGACCGAGGAGGAGCCGGATGGCTGGACGGGTTGTCGTCGTGACCGGGGCGAGCGGGGGGATCGGACGCGCGGTGGTGCGCGAGCTGGCCGCCCGAGGGGACCGGCTCGCGCTGCTCGCCCGCGGGGAGGCCGGACTGGCCGCGGCCGCCCGGGAGGTGGCCGAGCACGGCGGGGAGGCGCTGGTGGTGCCCGTCGACGTCAGCGACGCCGAGGCCGTCGACGCGGCCGCCGAGCAGGTCGAGCAGCGGCTGGGACCCATCGACGTCTGGGTGAACGTGGCCTTCACCTCGGTGTTCGCCCGCTTCGGTGACGTGACCCCCGAGGAGTACCGGCGGGTCACCGAGGTGACCTACCTCGGCTACGTCTACGGCACCATGGCCGCGCTGCGCCGGATGAGACTCCGCGACCGCGGCACGATCGTCCACGTCGGCTCGGCCCTGGCCTACCGGGGCGTCCCGCTGCAGACCGCCTACTGCGGGGCCAAGCACGCCATCCAGGGCTTCCACGAGTCGCTGCGCACCGAGCTGCTGCACGACGGCAGCGGCATCCAGGTCACCATGGTCCAGCTGCCCGCGGTGAACACCCCGCAGTTCGGCTGGGTGCGCTCGAAGCTGCCGGACAAGGCGCAGCCGGTGCCGCCGATCTACCAGCCTGAGGTGGCTGCCCGGGCCGTGCTGCACGCCATCGACCACCCGGGCCGGCGGGAGTGGTGGGTCGGCGGCAGCACCGTCGGCACCCTGCTCGGCAACGCCGTCGCCCCCGGGCTCCTCGACCGCTACCTGGCCCGGACCGGGTTCAGCGACCAGCAGGTCGACGAGCCCGAGGACGAGGGCCGCCCGGACAACCTGTTCACCCCGCTCGACGGCGCCGGCGGCCGGGACTTCGGCGCGCACGGCACCTTCGACGACCGGGCCAAGGAGTCCAGCGTGCAGCAGTGGCTGTCGCACCGGGCCGGTCCGCTGGCCGCGGGGGCCGGGGTGCTGCTGGCCGGCGGCCTCGCCGCCCTGGTCGCCCGGCGGCCGTGAGCTCCCGGGTCCCCGGCCTGGCCGGGCTGGCCTGGGGGGCGGCGCTGCTCGGCCGGGGCGACGGCATCTGGCGCGGCCTCACCGCACGGGCGCCGTCGGCCGTCGAGCACCGCGTCGTCACCGTCCTCGGGCTGCGGCACCTCGGGCAGGGCCTGCTGCAGACCGCCCTGCCGAGCCGGCTGAGCCGGCTGAGCCGGCTGTGGCTGCTCACCGACCTCGCTCACCTCGCGTCCATGCTGGCGCTCGCGGTGGCTGACCGGGGACGGCGGCGGCCGGCCCTGGTCAGCGCCGCGGTGTCCCTGACCGGCGTGCTGAGCCTGGCTCCGGACGTCCGCGGCCGGCGCCGGCTGGCCGCCGTGCCGCGACCGCTGGTCCCCCCGCGACGGGCGCACCGACCGCACGGGTGACGTCCCGCCGTGCTCGCAGCGACCGGCTGGGGCGGGGGCCTGGCCACCGGTGAGGGCATCAGCGTGGCGCTGCTCGTCGCCCTCTTCGTGTCCCACCTGCGCGAGGCCATCGGCTCGGCCAGCGACATGCGCGAGGCGGGCACCGCCCGCTCCCGCATCCCTCCCGCATCCTCGCGCTCTGGAGCGTCGAACCTGGCCTGAGCGGCCGTTCCTAGCTGCCGACCTTGGTGATCTTGGACAGCCAGCTGATCCCGGCGCCCTGCCACATCGGCGGCGCGTAGGGGTTCTCCGCGGTCGGGAAGTTCGTCCAGTTCGAGGTCTGGAACTCGTAGAACTCCAGCGGGCGGTACATCAGCGGCACGACCGGGATCTGCTTCCGGTAGATCGCGTCCAGCGCGGCGTACGCGGTCCGGGCCTCCTCGTCACTGGTCGCGGCGGCGGCCGCGTCGAGCAGGCCGGACACGTCGGGGTGGGAGAACCGGTTGTAGTTGTAGAACGCCGTCTTGCCGGCCGCGGCCACCCCGCGGTCGTCCATGGCGTCGCGGAAGCGCACCCAGGGGCTGGCTGAGCTGACCCCGGAGTAGGAGTACATGCAGAGGTCGAAGTCACCGTTCTGCATGGACTTCTGCATCGTCGGCGCCTGCGGGAACTTCGTCTCGATCCCGATGCCGACGGCCTTGGCGGACTTGGCCACGATCTCGCAGGCGGTGTTCCAGTCGGTCCAGCCCGTCGGGGTGATGAGCTCCCAGCCGCCGAGCCTGGTGCCGTCGGGCAGCACGTAGATCCCGTCGGAGCCCTTGGTGGCCTCCAGCTCCTCCTCGAGGATCTGCACCGCCTTGTCGGCGTCGAACGACCAGCCCTCGGCCTGCACCGCCGCCGCGTCGAAGAACTTCTCCTCGTACCCGGTCGGCAGGATCAGGCTGGCCTGGGCCGGGTCGGAGTAGTCGGACATGGCGGTGGCCGCGACGTTGGGGTAGTCGATGGCGTGCGCGATGGCGCGGCGCACCCGGACGTCGTCGAGGCCCTTGCGCTCCAGGTTGAAGATCAGCAACGGGAGGTTGCCGGGCAGGTAGTAGGGCTTCTCCTTGAGCCAGGTGCCCACCGGCCGGCCGGCGTCCTCCCACATCTTCCAGATCTGCGGGGTGAACTGCTGGCTGGCGTCGATCTCGCCGCTCTGCAGCTTGATGTCACCGTCGTTGCCGGTCTTGAAGATCGGGTGCACGATCGCCAGCGGGGCCGGGGTGCCGTAGACCGCGGTGCCCCAGTAGTCGTCACGGCGTTCCAGCGACACCTGCGTCTGGTCCGCGGTGGCCACGCGGTACGGACCGCTGCCCACCGGTTCGAGGTTGGTCTCGGTGGTGATCTTGCTCGTGTCGAACGCCTCCCAGACCGACTTCGGGATGATCAGCACCTTGGCGATCGCGTCCTTGACCGAGCCCGGGTTGTAGGGCGAGCTCTTCAGGGTGAACTGCACCGTCCGGGGGTCCGGCGCGGTCACCGCGTCGAGGTAGGTCCAGACGCTCGAGCTGCCGGTGCTCACCTCCCGGGCCAGCTCGAAGGTGAAGACGACGTCCGCGGCGGTCAGCTCGCTGCCGTCGGCCCAGGCGGTGCCGTCCTGCAGGGGGACGGTGAAGGTCTGCCGGTCGGTCTCCTGGAGCTCGCGGCCCAGGCCGGGCTGCAGGGAGCCGTCGATCAGGTTGAAGCGCAGCAGCGTCTCGTAGACCAGCTGGCTCTGCCCGCCCCCGGTCGGCCAGGCCGGGGACGGGCTGAGCGGGTTGAAGCTGCTCGGCGGACCCCACTGGAAGCCCGAGACGAAGAGCGTGTCCCCGGACGCACCGGGACGGCCCGAGGCGGCGCCGTCACCGGTGCTGTTGCCCGTCTGCGCCGTCCCGCAGCCCGCCGCGCCGAGGCCGAGGGCCGCGCCGCCCACGGCGAGGCCGGTGAGGGACAGGAACGACCGGCGGCTCGTGGCCCACCGGTCAGGGCCGGCCGGGGGAGCGGTGAACGGGGACGGGTCGGGCATGGTTCCTCCTTGAACGCGTGCGGACGGGGGGTGGTGCGGGTCAGCGGTCGCAGCCGCCGTCCTTGTCGGGCCGGGAGTACGGCTTCGCCAGGTCGGCCGTGCCCTTCCAGGCGTAGGGGTCCTCCCCGGCCACCAGCACGATGTCGCGGTAGTCGGTCATGGCCATGTGCTCGCCCGGGCCGGGCGGCCGCCACGGGAGCAGCGACTCCGCGCTCATGTAGTGGTTGGCCAGCGCCCGGCGGTAGCCGTGCCGCCCCGAGTTCTCGAGCGAGCGGTGCAGCAGGTAGCCGTTGAAGACCAGCGCCGTGCCCGCCGGGATCTCCACCGGCACCGACTGCTCGTCGGTGTAGGGGAAGTCGTAGGCCTCGCTGCTGCAGTCGAAGCGCGGGTCGTCCTGCTCGCGCTCGGGGTAGATGACCCCCCGGCGGTGGGAGCCGGGCAGCACCCACAGGCAGCCGTTCTCGATGGTGGCGTCGTCGAGCGCGATCCAGACGGCGGTCAGGGAGCGGTCACGGGTCGGGATGAAGTACTCGTCCTGGTGCCAGGCCTGCCCGGGCTTGCCCTCGGACTTGACGAAGAGCATCGACTGCATGGCCTTGACGTTCGGCCCGATCACCGAGACCAGGGCGTCGACGACCCGTGGGGTCTGCAGCGCCGCCAGCGCCGGGGGCGACACCTTGTGCGGGTAGTGGATGCACAGGTAGCGCCGCAGCACCTCCTCGTCCGACAGGGCGTCGGCGGGCTCGGCCGCCTGCTGCCCGCTCCACCCGTAGCCGATGTCGCCGTAGTCACCCCGGCACAGCCGCAGCGCGTCGGCGTTGACGGCCGCCACCTCGTCGGGGGTGAGCGCCTGCGCCAGCAGCGCGAAGCCGTGCTCGGCGTAGTGCGCCACGAACGCCTCGTCGGCGGTGTCGAAGAGCGGGAGCGCGGGGCCCCCGGTGGCGGTGCGGGAGGGCAGCAGGTCGGTCATGGCAGGCTCTCGGGTCGGGGACGGGGTGCTACCTCACCCTGGCACCGGTGCGCGCGGCCGCCAATGTCCCCGACGCGCCCATTACTATCTGATCGTGACCTCCGAGGCGGAGCCCGCCGGTCTGCAGCCGTCCCTTCCCACGGCGCTGCCCCGGGTGCAGGTGGGCGGGGCGGGCGTGGTCCAGGTCGTCGACTACCAGCCCGGCTCCAGCTTCGGGCCCCGGGAGCTGGTCGACTTCGAGTTCCTCTGGCTGCTGCAGGGCTCGGCCGTCTGGACGGTGCACCGGGGCTGCGCCACGCGCGCTGCCCGTCCGGACCGCTTGGTCACCGTGCTCCCGGGCACCCTGCTGCTGGCTCCGGCTGGGGCGGTGGACTCCTTCCACTGGGACCGCGACGTCGTCTCCCGGCACGCCTGGGCGCACTTCCGCGTCGACGACCCGGGTCCGCTGCCCGACCCGGCCGGCTGGCCGGTGGTCCGCGACCTGGCCGGCGCGCCGGTGCTGTCCGGCCTCTGCCGCTACCTCGAGGACCTGGGGGCGCAGCACACCGCCGCCGCTCGCGCGCGCAGCGACCAGCTCCTCGGCCTGCTGCTCGACCTCTTCGTGCGCGGGCCGTTCGAGGAGCCGCCCGCTCCGGTGCCGCAGCCGGTCGCGGCCGCGGTGGACGCGGTCCGCCGGATCTGGTCGGCCGAGGGCGTCCGGCTGGTGGAGGTGGACGAGCTGGCCGGCGCGGCCTGCGTCTCGGTCGGGCACCTGTTCCGGGTCTTCCGGCAGCACTACGGCTGCGGCCCGGCCCGGGTGCTCGAACTGGTCCGGCTGTCCCGTGCCGCCGTGCTGCTGCAGCGCAGCAACGCCTCCCTCGCGGAGGTGGCGGACGCGACCGGTTTCGCGAACGCCTACCACCTCTCGCGGCGGTTCGGGGCCGTCTACGGGGCGCCGCCGGGTGCCTACCGGCGCCGCCACGCCGGTGCGGATCCCGTCGCTCCGCTGCGGGAGGCCGGGTTGCTGGCTCTCGCGGGAGCCCTCGCCGACGTCGGAGCAGCAGCCGGCGTCAGCGGCGGTCCACCAGGGCCCAGGAGGCCCCGGCGCTGACGGCGGTGACGACGAGCACCGAGGGCCAGGCGCCGATCTTCCTGGCCAGCGGGTGCGAGGCGCCGAAGCCGAGCAGGTAGACCGCGGCCAGCGCCGCCGTCACGGCAGGACCGCCCTTGGCCAGCCAGGTACGGCCGGCGAAGACCCCGGCGGCCCCGAGCACGACGCCGCCCAGCGGCCGGATGCCCGTCTCCCGAGCCGTCAGGTAGCCGCCGAGCAGACCGAGGGCGACCACGGGCGCGGTGGACACCGACGAGGCGGGGGAGAGCTGCATGTCGGCGACCCTAGCGCGGGCCGCGACCAGCAGGGCGCGCCGTCGGCGCTCGGCCGGGGTCGGTCCGCGACGCCAGCTCCGCCAGACGGTCGCCCATCACCTGCCGGCCGGCCCCGCTGCCGTAGCCGAGGAAGGCGGGCCAGGAGAGGAGCGGCAGCCGCAGCTCCACGCCGTCCAGGGCCGACCGCAGGCCATCGTCGAGCCGGACGCCACGGGCGCCGGCGTAGGTGGACGTCATGGCCGTGCGTGGCGGTCGGGCGCCGTCGAACTCGGCTCGCTGCCACAGGAAGACCAGGTCGCCCAGGCCCGAACCGAGGCACGCCTCCTGCCAGTCCACCCAGCACGGTCGTCCGCCCGGGCCGCGCACGAGGTTCCCGACGTGGCAGTCCCCGTGGGCGAGCACCGGACCCGGCCCGGTACCGGTGGCCGCGGCCAGTCGGCGGGCGGCCCGGGCAGCCACCCCGGACCAGCCGTGCCGGTCCCACTCCCGCAGGGCGGCGGCGACCGCCTGGGAGGTGGGCCGGCCGGGCGGGCCGGGCCACCTCCCAGGCGGGAGGGGCAGGCGGTGCAGCTGACCGAGCCCGGCGGCGACCGCCAGCCAGTCGTCCTCGCCGAGCTCCCGGGCGGGCGGGTACGGCTCGTGGGCGGCGAGCAGCAGCCGGACGGCCGCGCCGTCGTCCTGTGCTGCCAGCAGGCGCGGACGGAAGGCTGCGCGCACCCGGTCCTCGGTCTGGTAGACGGCGAGCTCCCGCAGCGCGGGCCGCCGCCAGCCGGGGTCCTCGGTGACCTTCAGCACGACCCGCCGGCTGGCCGTCTCGACCAGGAACACCTGCGCTCCGGACCGGCCGCCGGCGAGCAGCACCACCTCCCCGACCGCCGGCGGCCAGCCCAGGGCGGCCAGGCTGTCCGCCACCAGGGCCTCCGCCGCGGGGGGCGTGCCCGGCTCAGCCACCGCGGTCCGGGTCCGTCGCCAGTGCCATAGCGCCATCGTCGACCTCGGCACTGACAGCTCGGCGCGCGGGCGGTCGAGGAACCGCTGGAGGGTCGCCCGCGGGGGCGCCTCCGGGCTCGTCACCCGTCAGCGGTTCCCACGAGAGTGACCGGGTTCCGACCGGTCGAAGATGCGGTTCTGTCGCTCTTCGGCTCAAGTTTTTCAGTTTGGGCCGACAACCTCGCAACCATTCTGGACAGAACCCGGTCCAGTGGCTAGCGTGCTGCCGGAGCGCGGCACGCCGCGCCGCTCCGGTCGCCGCACCCGACGACCCGGGCCAGAACGACCGACCAGCATGGAGGCTGAACGATGTCCGCAGCACCGGCCGAGAACACCACCACCCCGGAGTCGGCCGTCAGCGGCCCCCGGCTGCCCGAGACGATGCAGGCCGTCATCGTGCACGGTCCCGAGAACTACCAGCTGGAGACGGTCGCCGTCCCGCGCCCGGGTCCGGGCGAGGCTCTGGTCAAGGTGGAGGGCGTCGGCATCTGCGCCAGCGACCTGAAGTGCTACCACGGCGCGCCGAAGTTCTGGGGCGACGCCAACCGGCCGGCCTGGGCCGAGACCGAGGTCATCCCCGGGCACGAGTTCGTGGGCACGATCATCCAGCTGGACGACGCGGCGGCCGAGCGCTGGGGGGTCGCCGTCGGCGACCGCGTGGTGGCGGAGCAGATCGTCCCCTGCTGGAAGTGCCGCTACTGCCTGGACGGCAAGTACTGGATGTGCCAGCCCCACGACATGTTCGGCTTCAAGCGCCGCACCCCGGGCGCCATGGCCGAGTACATGCTGTTCTCCAAGGACGCCCTGGTGCACAAGGTCTCGGCCGACCTGCCGCCGGCGCACGCCGCCTTCGCCGAGCCGCTGTCCTGCGCGCTGCACGCCGTCGAGCGGGCCGACATCCAGTTCGAGGACGTCGTCGTGGTCGCCGGCTGCGGACCGATCGGCCTGGGCATGATCGCCGGGGCCAAGTCCAAGAACCCCAAGCTCGTCATCGGCCTCGACATGGCGCAGGAGAAGCTCGACCTCGCGCTCGAGTGCGGGGCGGACCTGGTGATCAACATCGGGACCGACGACGTGGTCGCCCGGGTCAAGGAGCTCACCGGCGGCTACGGCGCCGACGTCTACATCGAGGGCACCGGCCACCCGTCCGCGGTGGGCCAGGGCCTCAACCTGCTGCGCAAGCTGGGCACCTACGTCGAGTACAGCGTGTTCGGCAGCGACGTGACCGTCGACTGGTCGATCATCAGCGACGACAAGGAGCTCGACGTGCGCGGAGCCCACCTCGGCCCGCACTGCTGGCCCGCCGCCATCCGGATGATCGAGTCCGGCCGGCTGCCGATGGACAAGATCTGCACCCACCAGCTGCCGCTCGCCGACTTCCAGAAGGGTCTGGACCTCGTCGCCAGCGGCAAGGAGTCGATCAAGGTCTCGCTGATCCCGTGACCGGGTCGGTCCCGGAGGGCGCCGTCGCGGCGGCGCCCTCCGGCTCGGCGCGCCCGCCGACGCCGGGGCGGGGTGCCCTCTGGGTGGGCACCAGCTGGAAGATGAACAAGACCCTCGCGGAGGCGGCGGCCTTCGTCGACGCGCTGGCGGCGGCGGAGATCCCGGCCGGGCTGCAGCCCTTCGTGCTGCCCGCGCACACGGCCCTCGCGCACGTCCGGGACCGGCTGCCGGCCGGCTCGCCCGTGCTGCTCGGCGCCCAGAACGCGCACTGGGGTCCGGAGGGGGCCGGCACCGGGGAGGTCTCGATGCGGATGGTGGCCGACGCCGGTGCCCGCATCGTCGAGATGGGCCACTCCGAGCGGCGGGCCAGCTTCGGGGAGACCGACCGCACCGTCGCCCTCAAGGCCGCCGCCGCGCTGCGGCACGGGCTGGTGCCGCTGGTCTGCGTCGGGGAGCCGCTCGAGGTCCGCGACGCCGGAGGGGCGGCCGACTTCGTGGCCGCCCAGCTGCGCGCCGCCCTGGCCGAGGTCGAGCCGGCCGACGTCGCCCGCGTCCTGGTCGCCTACGAACCGATCTGGGCGATCGGCGAGCACGGCCGCCCCGCCACCCAGGACCAGATCGCCCCGGTGATGGCCCTGATCGCCTCGGTGGTCGCCGAGGCCGCCGGTGGCGGCTCCCCGCTGGCGGTGCTCTACGGCGGGGGCGTGCACCCCGACAACGCCGAGGAGCTGCTCACCGACCCGCACACCGACGGCCTGTTCGTCGGCCGCGCGGGCTGGCACGTCGAGGGCTACCTCCGACTGCTCGAGCTCTGCGCCCCGTTCGCCGCCCGGCGCTCCTGAGCTCCCCGGTCGTCGCTCGGGCACGGACGCCAGCCCACCTCTCCCGCAGCGCAGAACGAAAACTTTTCACCATTCGTTGCAAATATCGCGGCAGGTCCGGTACGTTCCTCGGGTCCGGCTGGCCGGACCCTGGGCGTGGCGCCGCTGCCCGCCCCCAGCTTGAAGGAGCACCTGATGCAGAGAGCGCATCGATCCCGCACCCGGGCCCGTATTATCGGGGCCGTGGTCCTCGTGGCCCTGGTGGTGGCCATGGCGCTGAACACCAAGTTCCTCACCCCCGCCGAGGTGGCGGCCATCGCCCCGAAGCCCTTCGACCCGGCCCAGGTCGCCACCGACCTGTACGCCAAGGCCGCGGAGGAGCTGCCGGGCCGGGCCCAGCCGCTCGGCGAGGTCGTGCCCGCGATGCAGGCTGACGTGGCTGCCGCGGCCGAGCAGTACGAAGCCACCGTCCCGGCCGAGGGCTCCTACGTCTTCCCGGTGGAGCTGACCGGCACCGTGGTGGAGGCCAGCGACGCCTCCCTGCGGGTGGAGGTCGACGGGGTGCCCGGCCAGACTCCGGTCCTGGTGCCACTCAGCACCGCCGTCAACGGCAGCGTGGTCCGCGACGTGATGGGCTTCAAGTTCGCCGACGCCCCGGGCCAGACCGCCTACCAGTACGTGGGCGACGAGCTGAAGAAGCTGATGCTCGCCGGGGTCGAGGAGAGCGTGCCGGACCCCGGCAGCCTCGAGGGCGAGCAGGTCACCGTGCTCGGCGCCGTCGGCGTGCAGGCCACCGGCAGCGCCGTCCCGCGGGCCAAGCCGGTCAACGTGCAGCCGGTCTCGGTCGAGGTCGGCTCGTGAGCGCCGGCACCGTCGAGGCCGTGCCGGCGCCGGCCGCCGGGGCGGACGGCGACGTCGTCCTGCGCGCGGTCGACATCGCCAAGACCTACGGGGTCACCCGAGCGCTCAAGGGCGTCAACTTCGAGGTCCGGCGCGGCAAGGTCACCGTGCTGTTCGGCGAGAACGGCGCCGGCAAGTCGACGCTGATGAAGATCCTCTCCGGCGTCGAGCAGCCCTCGGCCGGCCAGCTGGTGCTGGACGGCGAGCCGGTGACCCTGACGGGGACGACCGACGCCGTCGAGCGCGGGATCTCGATCATCCACCAGGAGCTGAACCTCTGCGCCAACCTCAGCGTCCGCGACAACATCTTCATCGGCCGCGAGCTGCGGACCCGCACCGGGGCGGTCGACTACGGCCGCGAGCGGGAGATCACCGAGGACCTGATGCGCCGGCTCGAGGAGCCGATCAAGGCCTCGACGCTGGTCCAGGACCTCCGCGTCGGGCAGCAGCAGATCATCGAGATCGCCCGGGCGCTGGCCGCCGACACCCGCATCCTGATCATGGACGAGCCGACCTCCGCGCTGAGCGCGAGCGAGGTCGAGGTGCTGTTCAAGGTGATCCGCGACCTGACCGCCAACGGGGTCGCCATCGTCTACATCAGCCACCACCTCGAGGAGGCGATCGAGATCGCCGACCACGCCGTGGTGTTCCGCGACGGCGACCTGGTGGCCACCGCCGACGCCGCCGACATCGACCTCAGCTGGGTCGTGCGCCAGATGGTCGGCCGCGAGGCCGACTACGACTTCCGCGACGAGCCGCGGGACTACGGCGACGTGGCGCTGTCCATCCAGAACGTCACCGTCGCCGAGCTGGACACCGGCCGGGTGGCGGTCGACGACGTGTCCCTCGACGTCCGCCAGGGCGAGATCGTCTGCCTCTACGGGCTGATGGGCGCCGGCCGCACCGAGCTGATGGAGGCCCTGGCCGGCCGGGACCCGCTGTCCGGCGGTCGCGTGCTGCTGGGCGGCGCCGACCTCGCCGGGCGCACCATCGCCGAGCGGATCGAGCTGGGCCTGGGCCTGGTGCCGGAGGACCGGCAGCGCGACGGCCTGGTGCAGATGATGAGCGTCGGCGCCAACATGTCACTGCCCAGCCTGCTGTCCACGGTCAAGAACTGGTTCCTCAACCGCAGGGCCGAGCGGGTGAACGTCGAGCGGGAGATCTCCGACGTCCGGGTCAAGACCGCCGGCCCCGGCGCGCTGATCACCTCGCTCTCCGGCGGCAACCAGCAGAAGGTGGTCATCGGCAAGATGCTGCTGACCGACCCGGAGGTGCTGCTGCTCGACGAGCCGACCCGGGGCATCGACGTGGGCGCGAAGGGCGAGATCTTCTCGCTCCTCTTCCGCGAGGCCGCCCGGGGCCTCGGCGTCCTCTACGTCACCTCCGAGGTCGGCGAGGCGCTGACCGCGTCCCACCGGGTCCTCGTGATGAGCAAGGGCCGGATCGTGCGCGAGTTCGACCCGCGCACCTGCACCCGCGACGACATCATGGCCGCCTCCGGCGAGCACGACACCGACTTCCAGCACGAGCCGAACGGAGCCTCCTGATGAGCACCACCACCGCCCCGGCGCCCGCGGCCGGCCCCAGCGCGGGCGGCAGCACCCCGACCCGCTCGTTCAACCTCAACGCCGTCCTGATGGAGGGCCGGGCGCTGATCGCCCTGGTGATCATCGTGGCGATCTTCGCGGTGATGAGTGACAACTACCTGACCACGGGCAACCTGACCACGATCACCAAGCAGGTGGCCTTCAACGCCATCGTCGCCCTCGGCATGCTGATGGTGATCCTCAACGGCGGCATCGACCTGTCGGTCGGCTCCACCGTGGGGTTGACCGCCGCCGTGGCCGGCAACCTGTTCCGGGGGCTCGACCTCCCGCTCACGCAGGCGATCATGTTCCCCCAGGTGTGGGTGATCGTCGTCCTCTCGGTCGCGGTCGGCATGCTCGTGGGCTGGGTGAACGGGTTGTTGATCGCCCGGCTCAACCTGGCCCCGTTCATCGTCACCCTGGGCATGCTCTACGTGGCCCGCGGCCTCACCCAGGTGCTGCTCAACGGCCAGAACATCACCAACGAGCTGAGCGGGCAGGACTACCTCGGCAACACCGGCTTCTTCGAGGTCTTCGCCAGCCGGCCGCTGGGGCTGCCCATCTCGGCCTGGGTCATGATCATCCTGGCCGTCGTCTTCTCCATCCTGCTGACCCGGACGCCGTTCGGCCGCTGGCTCTACGCCACCGGCAGCAACGAGCGCGCGGCCCAGCTGTCCGGCGTCCCGGTCAAGCGCGTGCAGACCCGGATCTACGTGATCTCGGGGTTCTGCGCCGGCGTGGTGGGCATCCTGCAGATGGCCAACATCAGCTCCTCGACTGCCGACCTCGGCCAGTTCTACGAGCTGAACGCCATCGCGGCGGTGGTCATCGGCGGCGCCGCGCTGTCCGGCGGCCGCGGCACCGTGCGCGGCACCATCATCGGCGCCTTCGTCATCGGCTTCCTGGCCAACGGCCTGGTCATCGTCGGCGTCTCGCCCTTCTGGCAGCAGGTCATCACCGGTGCCGTGATCATCCTCGCGGTGGCCGTCGACCAGATCCAGCAGATCATCCAGCGACGTCGCAGCGCCCGCCGCGCCGTCGCCAACGCCAAGGCGGCCAGCCGGGACGCGACGCCCCCGGCGGCCCGTCCCGTCTGATCCGTACGACTGCTCGACCCGTACGACCCGTCCCGGGGGACTCCCCGGACGACCGCAGGGCCCGTCCACACCGCCGTGCCCCACCCTGAAAGGAACTCCATGCGACCTCGCCTGGTCCTCCGCACCGCGCTCGCCAGCGCGGTCCTGCTCAGCCTCGCCGCCTGCGGCGGTGGCGGCGGTGACGCCGCCGAGCCGGCCGCCTCCGGCGCCTCCTCGTCGGCGGCGTCCGCCGGCGGCACCATCGCCGTCATCACCGTCGACCCCTCGAACCCGTACTGGAAGGCCGAGGTCGACACGGCCGTGGCCGAGGCCGAGAAGCTCGGCTACCAGACCACCACCAACGCGCACGAGAACGACCCCGAGACCCAGAACAGCCTCATCGAGACCGCGATCAACGACAAGGTCGCCGGCGTCGTGCTGGACCCGGCCGGGGCCGACGAGAGCGTCGCCGCCGTCCAGAAGCTGGTCGACGCCGAGATCCCGGTGGTGCTGGTCAACGCCGAGATCAGCAAGACCGGCCTGGCCAAGGCCCAGATCGTCTCCAACAACGCCCAGGGCGCCGTGGCCGGCGCCGAGGCGTGGGCCGAGGCGATGGAGTTCAAGGGCACCTACGTCGAGCTGCTCGGCAAGCCCAGCGACAACAACGCGCAGGTCCGCTCCGACGGCTACGCGTCGGTCATCTCCCAGTACCCCGACCTCGAGGAGGTCGGTGAGGAGATCGCCAACTGGGACCGCCAGGAGGGCCAGGAGAAGATGGAGTCGCTGCTGTCCAAGAACCCCGACATCGACGGGGTGATCGCCGGCAACGACGAGATGGCGCTCGGCGCGATCAACGCCCTGAAGGAGGCCAAGAAGCTCGACCAGGTCAAGGTCCTGGGCTTCGACGGCAACCAGGACGCGGCCGACGCGGTGGCCGACGGTGAGATGGTGGCCACCGTCCTGCAGCCCATCGTCGAGGGCACCACGAAGGCCGTGGAGCAGCTGCACGGCGTGCTGACCAACGGCGAGACCGGTGTCGCGGACGAGAAGCAGGCCATCGACTGCGTCCTGATCACCAAGGACAACGCCGACAAGCTGGACAACTTCGTCCTCAGCGAGTGATCCCCGGCGACGCGGCGGGCCCTCGAGGGGTCCCGCCGCGTCGCGGCACCGGGCCCGGGGGAGACTCCGGGTACGGCCAGCGGCCCCGCACGAGCTCGGACCGCGACACCTGCGAGGAGGGACGGGACAGCCCATGACGGCAGCGGAGACGGGTTCGCCGCGCGAGCGCAAGACCGAGACCCGGAAGCGGCTCATCACCGAAGTGGTGCTCGACTCCGGCTCGGCCACCGCGCAGGACCTGGCCACCCGGTTCGGCGTCAGCATCGTCACCATCCACCGCGACCTCGACGAGCTCGAGCGGCGCGGCGTGGTGCGCAAGTTCCACGGCGGGGTCACCGCCCAGCCGTCGGGCATCTTCGAGTCCCAGATGTCCTACCGGCTGGCCACGATGGGCTCGGAGAAGACCGCCATCGCCGAGACGGCGCTGCAGCACGTCCACCCGGGGATGTCGATCCTGCTGGACGACAGCACGACCACGCTCAAGATGGTGGAGGGGCTGCCGGACCGGGCCCCGCTGCACGTCGCCACCACCTTCGTCGCCGGCCTGCGGCAGCTCAGCGAGCTCACCCACGACCACAACCTGACCGTCATCGGGATCGGCGGCCGCTACGACGTGGCCCACGACTCCTTCGTCGGGGTGCAGACCAACGAGCAGGTGCGCGGCATCCACGTGGACGCCGTGTTCATGTCCACCTCGGCGGTCTCGGCCACCGACATGTACCACCAGGAGGAGCAGATCGTCGCGCTCAAGCGCGAGATGCTGAACTCCGCCACGAAGAAGTACCTGCTCGTCGACCACACCAAGCTCGGCCGGCTGGCGCTGCTGAAGATCGCGTCGCTGACCGAGCTGGACCTGATCATCACCGACGCCGGGGCCGACCCGGCGATCCTGGCGGCCTGGGCGGCCGCCGGGATCGACTACGCCGTCGCCGCCTAGCGCCGGCCCGGACCACAGGAGCGCCATGACCCACGTGCACAACGACCCCGCCGACTTCCGCGACCAGATCCTCCGGGGCTTCGCCGCCGCCTACCCCGCCCACGTGGAGCGGGTCGAGGGCGCGTCCGGCTTCGTCCGCGCCGGCGGTCCCGGGGAGGGCAAGGTCAGCCTGCTGATCGGTGGCGGCTCCGGCCACTACCCGTCCTACAACGGCGTGGTGGGCACCGGCTTCGCCGACGCCGCCGTGCTGGGCGACCTGTTCGCGTCCCCGTCCGCCGAACAGGTCTACCGGATCGGCCGGGCGGCCGACGGCGGGGCCGGCGTCGTGCTGGCCTTCGGCAACTACGCCGGCGACCGGCTGAACTTCGCCGTCGCCGCGGACCGGCTGCGCGCCGACGGCATCGACACCCGGATCGTCTGGGTCACCGACGACATCGCCTCCGGTCCGGCCGATGAGCCCGACCAGCGCCGCGGCATCGCCGGCACCTTCACCGTCTACAAGACCGGTGGTGCGGCCGCCGAGGCCGGCCTCGACCTCGACGGCGTGGAGCGCGTCATGCGGGCGGCCAACGCCGCCACCTTCTCCTTCGGCGTGGCCTTCGACGGCTGCACGATGCCGGGGGCCGACGCCCCGCTGTTCCACGTCGAGCCCGGCCAGATGGACTTCGGCCTGGGCATCCACGGCGAGCCGGGGATCAGCTCCGCCCCCTGGATGCCGGCTCGTGAGCTGGCCGCCCAACTGGTCGAGAAGGTCCTGGCCGAGCGCCCCGAGGGCGCGGGTGGCCGCGCGGCGGTGCTGCTCAACGGGCTCGGGGCCACCAAGTACGAGGAGCTGTTCGTGCTCTTCGGCGACGTGGCCGCACTGCTCGCCGACGCCGGCGTCGAGCTGGTCGCCCCCGAGGTGGGTGAGCTGGTCACCAGCCTGGACATGGCGGGCTGCTCGCTCTCGGTGACCTGGCTGGACGAGGAGCTGGAGACCTACTGGACCGCTCCGGCGGACACCCCGGCCTTCAAGCGCGGGAACGCCGTCAAGACCCAGCGCCGCTCGCCCCGCCAGCGGGCGGTGCCCCAGGCCGACGCCGGCGCGGCCGAGGAGGCCAGCGAGGCCTCCGTCGCGGCCGCCGCCGTCGCCCGCCGCGCGGTCGCGGCGCTGCACGCCTGCGTCGAGGAGCACAAGGAGGAGCTCGGGCAGCTGGACGCGGTGGCCGGCGACGGCGACCACGGCATCGGGATGTCCCGCGGGGCGACCGCCGCCACCGAGGCCGCGGAGCAGACCCGGGGTGGGGTGCAGACCGTGCTCAGCGCGGCCGGGGCCGCCTTCGGCGACCGGGCCGGGGGCACCAGCGGCATCCTCTGGGGCGTGCTGCTGGACGGCATCGGCCAGGGCGTCGGCAACACCGAGGAGGCCAGCACCGGCCGGGTCGTCGAGGCCGTCCGGTCGGCGGTGCAGAAGCTGCAGACCTTCAGCAAGGCCGAGCTCGGCGACAAGACCATGCTCGACGCACTGTTCCCGTTCGTCGACGCCCTCGAGGCCGAGGTCGAGGGCGGAGCCGAGCTGGGTCCGGCCTGGCGCCGCGCTGCCGAGGTGGCGGTCCGGGCCGCCGAGGACACCGCGTCCCTCACCCCGCGGATCGGCCGGGCCCGGCCGCTGGCCGAGCGCAGCATCGGCACCCCGGACCCGGGCGCGGTCTCGCTCGGGATGATCGTGACCGCCGTCGGTGTTGTCCTCGACGAGACGTCCCCCTCGAGCTGACCTCCGTCCCCCCACACAGGAAGACACCACCATGAGCGACAAGATCCGCCTGCTGGTCGGCAGCGACAGCGCCGGCTTCGACTACAAGGACGCCATCCTCGCCGACCTGCAGGCCGACGAGCGCGTCGAGGTCGTCGACCTCGGCGTCCACGCCGGCGACCTGGACGGCGGCTCGTACCCGTCGGTGGCCATCGCGGCCGGGGAGAAGATCCGGGCCGGGGAGGCCGACCGCGCCATCCTCTTCTGCGGCACGGGCATCGGCGTGGCCATCGCGGCCAACAAGGTGCCGGGCATCCGGGCGACGGTCGCCCACGACTCGTTCAGCGTGGAGCGCTCGATCCTCTCCAACGACTGCCAGATCCTGACGCTGGGCCAGCGGGTCATCGGCCTGCAGCTGGCGCGCCGGCTGGCCAAGGAGTGGCTCGGCTACGTCTTCGACCCGAGCACCCCCTCGGGTGCGAAGGTCGACGAGATCACGGCGTACGAGGGCTGCTGACCCAGCGCCCCCGGGCCAGCACCAGCGGGCCCCGGTGCGGGTGCTGCATCCGCCCGGGGTCCACCCTGGGAACCAGAGTCGTCTGCACCTGCAGACCTCGAACGACAGGGAGACACTCATGACTTCTCAGCCGACCGAAGGCACCGACGGCCAGGAGCCGCAGTCCTGGACCCAGCTGGGCAAGGAGATGTGGTCCTACCTCACGGGCCGGGGCGCCGCCATCAACTACAAGCTGATCGACATGACCGTCGAGGTCCCGCGCGACACCGGGGCCGACGCTCCGCGGGCGACCTGGAAGCTCGACGGCACCCTGCAGATCACCACCACCGACAACGCGTCCTGACGGCAGGGCCGACGTCCGCGATGAGCGACGAGCAGCTCCGGGTCACGGCTGACCTGAGCTTCACTGTCGACGTGCCGAGCCGCTCGGCCCGTCCGACCCGCTGCACGGGTCGGGTGGAGGCCGACGGCGGCCGCGACGTCACCGTCAGCTTCTCGCCGGTGCCGTCCCTGGGCGGCAGCTCCACCCGGCCGCTGGTGCGACCGCTCGCCGAACGGCTCGACGACCTCGGGCTGACCCTGCACGTGCACGGCCCGCAGGGACCGCTCGTCCGGCTCGGCGCCGGGGTGGACGCCCCCTGGTGGCAGTGGCCGGCCACCCGCAGCTCCCGCATCGAGCTGCTCGACGCCCGCGCCCTGGCCCGCTCACTGCGCGGGCCGCGGGTCTTCGAGGTGGCCCTGCCGCCGTCGGCGGTGCTGCCCGAGGTCACCGACCGCCAGCGGTCGCGGCGGCGCCGGGTGGGGGTGGCCCTGCGCCAGCTCGGCCGTCGGGTGGTCCGCCGTCGGCGCTGACCCCCCTCGTCGGCCGGCCCGACGCCCAGCTCAGGTGCCGCTGCCGGTCGGGGTCAGGTACTCCACCCGCGCACCGGCCAGCAGGGCGTCCTTGGCCTGCAGGAAGTGCGCCGTGTGCGGCTGCCGCTCGTGCTCGTCGAGGGCGTCCCGGTCGCGGTAGCACTCGTAGAACAGCCGGGACAGCGGGGCGTCGTGCACCGTGTGGACGGCGTAGGTCAGGGTCCCGGGCTCGTGCGCGGCGATCTGCGGCAGCAGGTCCGCCACCAGCTCGTCGAAGCGGGCAGCGGCGTTCTCGTCGGTCAGGTTGAAGCGGACGACCAGGGCGAACACGGGGTGCTCCTCGGGTGGGCGGCGTCGAGACGACGGTTCGCGGGGGCGAGGGCAGGATCCTCGCAGGTCGGCGTCCGGGAACCGGCACCGGGCTCGGCTCAGCCGGGCTGGCCGGAGCCGGCACCCACGGTGGAGCGGCGGACGACCAGCGTCGGGGTGAACCGGACGCTCTGGTGCTCGTGGGGCCGGTCGTCGTCGTCGGCCTCGATCTCCTCGAAGAGCAGCTCGGCGGCGCGCCGGCCCAGGTCCACCCGGGGCTGCCGGACCGAGGAGAGCGGGACGGCGGCCGCGGCGGCGAAGCTGATGTCGTCGTAGCCGATCAGCGCCATGTCCTCGGGCACCCGCAGGCCGTGGGTGACGAAGCCCTGCAGCAGCCCGATGGCCAGCAGGTCGTTGGCCGCGAAGACCGCCGTCGGGCGCTCGCGGTCCGGCAGTGCGGCCAGCTCGTCGGCGGCGAGCACGCCGGCCGTGGTGTCCAGACCGCTGGTCGAGAGCGCGAGCAGGTCGACGACGTCGCCGTGCTCCGCCCGGGCAAGGTCCGCCCCCAGCCGGCGGTCGCGGATCTGCGGCAGCCGGGAGGGCCCGCCGACCAGGGCGATGCTGCGGTGGCCGAGCCGGATCAGGTGGTCCACCGCCAGCCGACCCCCCTCGACGTCGTCGACGGAGACCGAGCAGAAGCCGGACTCCTCCGGCGCGCGGTCCACCAGCACCACCGGGATCCCGCGCCGGCGCAGGTCGTCGACCCGCTGGTTGACGCCCCAGATGGGGGCGCAGAGCACGCCCCGGACCCGTTGCTGCTCGAACAACCTCAGCTGGTCGTCCTCGCGCTGGGGCTGGGAGGCGCTGTTGCCCACCTGGACCGAGTAGCCGCGCTGCAGCACGTGCTCCTCGACGCCCAGCAGGACGTCGGTGAAGAACGGGTTGGCGATGTCCATCACCACCAGCCCGACGGCGCTGCTGCGCCCCGCGCGCAGCTGCCGGGCCGACGCGTTGGGCACCCAGCCCAGCTTGGCGATCGCGGTCTCCACCCGTTCCCGGGTCGGCGGGCTGACCAGCTCGGGGGAGTTGACGACGTTGGAGACCGTGCCCAGCGACACCCGGGCCAGGGCCGCCACGTCCTTCATGCTGATCGAGGTCTTGCGCGCCACGCGGGACACCCTCCTACCCTCCGACGTGCACGGGGCCGGACGCCCGCCGGGACTGCTGGTCCGACGCGCTCAATCTAGTGGGCTGGTGCGGGCGCCGACGGCGCGTAGGCCTGCAGGGCGAGTCCGCGGCGCAGGGTCCGGCGCAGCGCGTCGAGCTCCGCGGGCAGCAGGCCGGCGGCCCGGGCCTGGACGGCGAGGTTGCCCAGCGCCGTGGCCTCCACCGGACCTGACAGCACCGGCCGGCCGGACAGGTCCGCGGTGAGCTGGCAGAGCAGCGGGTTCTGGCTGCCCCCGCCGACGACGTGCAGCACCTCCACCGACCGCCCGGCGAGCCGCTCCGCCTCGGCCGTGGTGCGGGCGTAGGCGACGGCGAGGGAGTCCAGGATGCTGCGGGCGACCGCGGCCGGGATCTCGGGCAGCACCCGACCGGTGCCCGCCACCGCCCGTCGGATCCGCGCGGGCATGTCACCGGGCGCGATCAGGTCGGGGGCGTCCACGTCGAAGGTCGGCCCGTCCGCCGGCAGCGCGGCCGCGTCGGCGAGCAGGGCGTCCTGGTCGAGCGTGAGGCCCTGCTCGGCCCAGGTGCGCAGGCTCTCCTGCAGCAGCCACAGGCCGCCCTCGTTGCGCAGGTAGCGGGTGCGGCCGTCCACCCCGCCCTCGTTGGTGAAGTTCGCGGCCCGACTGGCCGGGGTCAGCACCGGCGCGTCCAGCTCCAGGCCCACCAGTGACCAGGTGCCGCAGGAGACGTAGGCGAAGGAGCGGCCCTGCGCCGGCACCCCCACCACGGCCGAGGCGGTGTCGTGCGACCCGACGGCGACGACCGTCGTCGACGGGTCCAGCCCGGTCTGGCGCACCACCGCGGGCAGCAGCGGGCCGAGCGTCTCGCCGGGCTGGATGAGCGGCGGGAACAGGTCCAGCGGCAGCCCGAGGGCTTCCAGCAGCTCGGTCGACCAGGTCCGGGTGGTGGCGTCGAGCAGGCCGGTGGTGGAGGCGTTGGTGGCCTCGGTCCGGCGCTCCCCGGTGAGCCAGTACGCGAGCAGGTCGGGCAGCAGCAGCGCCTGGGCCGCCCGCGGCCAGAGCGGGCCCTGCCGCTCCGCCGACAGCTGGTAGAGCGTGTTGAACGGCAGGAACTGCAGCCCGGTGACCGCGTAGAGCCGCGCCGGGTCGACCCGGCGGTGCACCAGGTCGACGACGGCGTCGGTCCGGCTGTCCCGGTAGGCGACCGGCTCGGCCAGCAGCTCGCCGCCGGCGCCCAGCAGGCCGTAGTCCACGGCCCAGGTGTCGATGCCGACGCTGCGGACCCCCCGGTGCCGCTCAGCCAGGGCGGCCAGCCCGACCAGCACCTCGGCGAAGAGCCCGCTGAGGTCCCAGCGGAGGTGGCCGTCGACCTCCGTGGCGCCATTGGGGAACCGGTGCACCACCTCCAGCTCCAGGCCCCCGGCGCCCAGCACGCCGGCGACGACGCGGCCGCTGGACGCGCCGATGTCGATGGCGCCGAAGACGGCCGGCCCTTCGACGGGCTCAGGGCGCGGGGGGACGGGCTCAGGGCGCGGGGGGACGGTCACCGGAGGAAGGCGGCGGCGACGCCGGCGTCGACCGGGACGTGCAGACCGGTGGTGTGGCTGAGGTCGGCCGAGCAGAGCACGAACACCGCGTTGGCCACGTGCTCGGGGAGCACCTCCCGCTTCAGCAGGGTGCGCTGGGCGTAGTACGCGCCGAGTTCGGACTCCGGCACCCCGTACACGGCGGCCCGCTTGGCGCCCCAACCGCCGGCGAAGATGCCGGAGCCCCGGACCACCCCGTCGGGGTTGATGCCGTTGACCTTGACGCCGTGCTCGCCCAGCTCGGCGGCGAGCAGACGGACCTGGTGGGCCTGGTCGGCCTTGGTGGCGGAGTAGGCGATGTTGTTGGGGCCGGCGAAGACCGAGTTCTTGGAGGAGATGTAGACGACGTCGCCGCCCAGCCCCTGCTCGATCAGCACCTTGGCCGCGGCCCGGGCGACGAGGAACGAGCCCTTGGCCATCACCGCGTGCTGGAGCTCCCAGTCGGCGACGGTGGTGTCCAGCAGCGACTTCGACAGCGACAGCCCGGCGTTGTTGACCACCAGGTCGAGCCCGCCGAAGGCCAGCAGGCAGGCATCGACGGCGGCCTGGACCGCAGCCTCGTCGGTGACGTCGGCCGCGACGCCGACGGCCACGTCCGTCGTACCGATCTCCGCGGCGGCCGCCCGCGCCTTCTCGGCGTCGAGGTCGGCGATGACGACGCAGGCGCCCTCGGCGGCGAGCCGGGTGGCGATGGCCTTGCCGATCCCGGACGCGGCGCCGGTGACCAGGGCGATGCGGGTGGCCAGCGGCTTCGGAGCGGGCATCCGCGCCAGCTTGGCCTCCTCCAGCGCCCAGTACTCGATCCGGAACTTCTCCGCCTCGTCGATGGGCGCGTAGCGGGAGATCCCCTCGGCACCGCGCATGACGTTGATGGCGTTGACGTAGAACTCCCCGGCCACCCGGGCGGTCTGGGCGTCACGACCGTAGGAGAACATCCCGACGCCGGGCACCAGGACGATGCTCGGGTCGGCACCGCGGAGGGCGGGGGAGTCCGGCGTCGCGTGCCGGTCGTAGTAGGCCTGGTAGTCCTCGCGGTAGGCCGCGTGCAGCTCCTGCAGCCGCGCGAGCGCCTGCTCGACGGGGGCGTCGGCGGGCAGGTCCAGGACCAGGGGCTTGACCTTGGTGCGCAGGAAGTGGTCGGGGCAGGAGGTGCCGAGTGCGGCGAGCCGGGGGTGCTCGGAGGCGGCGAGGAAGTCCAGGACGACCTCGGCGTCGGTGAAGTGCCCGACGACGGGCTTGTCGTGGGAGGCGATCGAGCGCAGCGTGGGAGCCAGCGCCGCGGCCTTGGCCCGCCGCTCCGCCTCGGGCAGCGCGGCGTAGCCGGGCAACGGGGGGCCGAACGGCTCGGGCCGGCTGTGCTCGGCGATCCAGGCGGCGGCGGTCTCGATGATCTGCCGGCTGCGCTGCTCGGACTCCTCCGAGGTGGCCCCCCAGGCGGTGATCCCGTGCCCGCCGAGGATGCAGCCGATGGCGTCGGGGTTGGCCGTCGTGATCGCGGCGATGTCCAGGCCCAGCTGGAAGCCGGGACGCCGCCAGGGCACCCAGACGACCGTGTCGCCGAAGATCTTCGCGGTGAGGGCCTCGCCGTCGGCGGCGGTGGCCAGCGCGATCCCGGCGTCGGGGTGCAGGTGGTCGACGTGGGCGGCGTCCACCAGAGCGTGCATCGCGGTGTCGATGCTGGGCGCCGCACCCCCCTTGCCGTGCAGGCAGTAGTCGAAGGCGGCGACCATCTCGTCCTCGCGCTCGACCCCGGGGTAGATCTGGCCCAGCGCCCTCACCCGGTCCAGCCTGAGCACGGCCAGGCCCTTCTCCGTCAGCGTGCCGAGGTCACCGCCGGAGCCCTTCACCCAGAGCAGCTCCACAGCCTCCCCCGTCACGGGGTCGGTCTCGGCGCCCTTCGCCGAGGTGTTCCCGCCGGCGTAGTTCGTGTTCTCCGGGTCGGCGCCGAGCCGGTTCGAGCGGCCGATCAGGTCAGCAACGGTGGGGTTGGTGGCCATGAGAGAGCTCCTAGTGGTGGGTGCGGGAGGGCCGGAGGTCACGACGACGAAGGAGCCGGGTCTGGGCGACCTCCGCGCCCGAGCGGAGCGAGGGGAGAAACTACGCTCCCCAGCCGGACTGGGCGCCGCCCACGCGTTCGGCGGCGAGCCGCTGCTGGTGGCCGGACTCGGCGTAGGCCCGCAGGGGGTCGGCGGGCAGGCCCCGGCCCTCCCGCCAGGCGGCGAGGTCGGGCCGCACGTCGGTGTAGAACGCGTCCATCAGGATGCCGTTCGCGCCCAGCACGTCGTGCGCCTCCTGCGCCTCCCGCAGCGCGACCGCGTCCACCAGCAGGGCGCGCGCGGTCATCTCCTGCACGTTGAGCACCGACCGGATCTGACCGGGGATCTTGTCCTCGACGTTGTGGCACTGGTCGAGCATGAAGGCGACCGGGGAGTCCGGGCCGAAGCCGCCGCCGCGGACCACCTCGTAGAGGATCCGGAACAGCTGGAACGGGTCGGCGGCGCCCACGATCAGGTCGTCGTCGGCGTAGAACCGGGAGTTGAAGTCGAAGGAGCCGAGCTTGCCCAGCCGCAGCAGCTGGGCGACGATGAACTCGATGTTGGTGCCGGGGGCGTGGTGGCCGGTGTCCAGGCAGACCATCGCCCGGTCGCCGAGCGCGCTCACCTGGGCGTAGGAGGTGCCCCAGTCGGGGACGTCGGTGTGGTAGAACGCCGGCTCGAAGAACTTGTACTCCAGCACCAGCCGCTGCTCGGGTCCGAGCCGGTCGTAGATCGCGGCCAGGCTCTCGGCCAGCCGGTCCTGGCGGCCGCGGATGTCGCCCTGACCCGGGTAGTTGGTGCCGTCGGCCAGCCAGATCTTGAGGTCCTGCGACCCCGTCTGGTGCATGATCTCGATGCACTCGTAGTGGTGCTCGACAGCCTTGCGGCGGACGGCCTCGTCGCTGTGGGTGAGGCTGCCGAACTTGTAGAGGTCGTCCTGGAACGTGTTGGAGTTGATCGTCCCCAGCTGCAGCCCGTGGTCGCCAGCGGAGCTCCGGAGGGCCGCGTAGTCGTCGACCTGGTCCCAGGGGATGTGCAGCGCCACCTTCGGGGCCAGGCCCGTCAGCTCGTGCACCTTGGCCGCGTCGGCGATCTTCTCCTGCACCGTGCGGGGGGTGCCCGGTGTGCCGAACACCCGGAAACGGGTACCGGAGTTGCCGAAGGCCCAGGAGGGCAGCTCGATGGCCTGGCCGGCCAGCTGGTCGGCGATGTCGGCGAAGGCCACCACGGCATCCTCCTCAGTGAGACGTTTCAAGTCGGGCAGCATGCTAACGCTGCCTCGTGCAGCACGCAACGGCGGGTCGTGGGAGCGCGGCCGTTGACAACCGTGCGCGGCGGGTGGTTGCCTCCCTCTAGATCGTTTCATCGCGGCCGCCCGGGCCGCTCCACCCGACCCTCAGGAGTGTCATGCCCGACTGGTCCGCCGCCCTCATCGTCCCCGACTCCGACTTCGACGGCGCGCCGCTGCTCCGTCGCGAGTTCGTGCTGGAGACCGGTCACGGCGACGTCACCTCGGCCACGCTGCACGCGACCGCGCACGGCGTGTTCGAAGCGTTCCTCAACGGCCAGCCGGTGTCCGACGACGTGCTCAGTCCGGGCTGGAGCGCGTACGAGTGGCGGCTCCGCTACCGGAGCTACGACGTGACGGCGCTGCTGCGGTCCAACTCGGTGCTCGGTCTCGCCCTGGGCAACGGCTGGTTCCGGGGCCGGCTGGGTTGGAACGGTGGACGCAACTACTACGGCTCCGAGCTCGGGGCCTTCGCCCAGCTGGAGATCACCTACGCCGACGGCCACGTCCAGCAGGTGCTCAGCGACGGCTCGTGGACGGCCGGACCCTCGGCCGTGCTGGCCAACGACCTCTACGACGGCCAGACCGTCGACGCGCGCCGGTACTCCGACGCCTGGCTGCAGCCGGGCTTCGCCGGCGAGGGCTGGACCGGCGTGCACACCGGCGAGCTCGACCGCACGACCCTCACCCCCTACATCGGCCCGCCGGTGCGCCGCCAGGCCGAGCTCGCCCCGGTCCGCACCTGGACCTCCCCTGCGGGCAGGACGCTGGTGGACTTCGGGCAGAACCTGGTCGGCTGGGTGAGGGTGCGGGTCACCGGCCCGGCCGGCACCGAGGTCACCCTGCGCCACGCCGAGGTGCTCGAGCACGACGAGCTGGGCGTGCGGCCGCTGCGGAGCGCGCTGGCCACGGACCGCTTCATCCTGAGCGGGGCGGACGACGTCTTCGAGCCCACCTTCACCTTCCACGGCTTCCGCTACGCCGAGGTCCAGGGGTGGCCGGGCGAGCTGGCCGACGGCGACCTCACTGCCGTGGTCGTCAGTTCTGAGCTGGAGCGGATCGGGGAGTTCTCCTGCTCCCACGACCTGCTCAACCAGCTGCACAGCAACGCGGTGTGGGGGACCGTGGGCAACTTCTTGGACGTGCCGACCGACTGCCCGCAGCGTGACGAGCGGCTGGGCTGGACCGGCGACATCGCCGCCTTCACCCCGTCGGCGGCGTTCCTCTTCGACGTCGAGGCCTTCCTGCGCGACTGGCTGCGTGACCTCGCCGCCGAGCAGCAGGCGGCCGACGGGATGGTGGCGTTCGTCATCCCCGACGTCCTCAAGTACGTGACCAAGGACAACCCCGGGGCCTCCTCCTTCCCCGAGCCTGACTCGACCGCGGTCTGGAGCGACGCGGCGGTCTGGGTGCCGTGGGCGCTCTGGCAGGCCTACGGGGACCGCCAGCTGCTGGCCGACCAGTTCGACTCCATGGCTGCGCACGTCGCCCGGGTGGAGACGCTGACGTCACCGAGCGGGCTGTGGGACACCGGCTTCCAGTTCGGCGACTGGCTCGATCCCACCGCACCGCCGGAGAACCCCATCCTGGCCAAGGCCGACAACGGGGTCGTGGCCACCGCCTGCCTGGCCAGGAGCGCCACCATCGTCGCCGAGGTGGCGGCCCTGCTCGGCCGCGACGAGGACCAGGCGCACTTCGAGGAGGTGGCCGCCCGGACCCGAGCCGCGTTCCTCGAGCACTACGTGGGCGCCGACGGCAGGATCACCAGCGACGCGGTGACGGTGTACGCGCTGGCCATCGCCTTCGGGCTGCTCGAGGGGGAGCAGGTCCGGCTCGCGGGTGAGCGGCTGGCCGAGCTGGTCGAGGAGGGAGGGTTCCACATCCAGACCGGCTTCGCCGGGACGCCGTTCGTCGCCGACGCGCTGACGGTGACCGGGCACCTCGACGTCGCCTACCGGCTGCTGATGCAGGAGGAGTGCCCGTCGTGGCTCTACCCGGTCACCATGGGCGCCACGACCATCTGGGAGCGCTGGGACTCCATGCTCCCCGACGGCACCATCAACCCGGGGCAGATGACCAGCTTCAACCACTACGCCCTGGGTGCGGTCGTGGACTGGTTGCACCGCACGGTCGGCGGGCTGGCCCCGCTCGAGCCGGGCTACGCCAAGGTGCTGGTCGCACCCCAGCCCGGCGGCGACCTCACCTGGGCCAAGACCGCCTTGGCGACCCGGCGCGGCCGGGTCGCGGTGTCCTGGTCCCTGGAGGGCGAGGGGTTCTCCCTGCAGCTGGAGCTGCCGGCCGACGTCACCGCGCTGGTCCGGCTGCCCGACGGCACCGAGCGCGAGGTCGGCCCGGGCACGCACAGCCTCTCGGCCGCCCTCGCCCCGGCCTGAGCGACGGCCCCGAGCCCCTCGTCCGCGCCCGGCCGAGGGGCCCGGGTCTCGACCGTTTCACCACTCGAGTCGCTGGGTAGAAGTTTCCGGTTTGTCCCTTGACGGCCCACCGCGGCGGTCCCTATCCTGGGCCCAGTTGCTGAATCGTTTCAAGGTTGCTGTCCGCTCGTCCGTCCACGTCACTTACAAGGAGGTAAGGAGTGTCCGCATACCGTCGGCGCGTCGTCACCCTCGCGGTGAGCTCGGTCGCCGTTCTGTCGCTCGCGCTCACCGGCTGTTCCGTCGGCGAGATCGGCGGTGACACCGGCTCCACCGGGGGCCAGACCGAGATCACCTTCCTGACCCAGGAGGGCGGCTCGGGTCCCACCTTCGTCGAGGCCCTCATCCAGAAGTTCTCGGAGCAGAACCCGGACATCAAGGTCACCATGGACACCCAGCCCGGGGGGACCGAGGGGGACAACCTGGTCAAGACCAAGCTGGCCACCGGCGAGATGGCCGACGTCTTCACCTACAACTCCGGATCGTTGTTCCAGGCCATCAACCCCGACCAGAACCTGGTGCCGTTGACCGACGAGCCGTGGGTCTCGACGCTGTCCGAGGACTTCACGAAGGTGGTCAGCACCCCGAACGGCACCTACGGCGCGCCGACCGGAACGACCCAGGCTGGTGGAGTGCTCTACAACAAGGTGGTCTACGAGCGGCTCGGGCTGGAGATCCCCACCACCTGGGCGGAGTTCCTGGCCAACAACGAGAAGATCAAGGCCGACGGCGAGGTCGACCCGATCCAGCAGACCTTCGGCGACACCTGGACCGCCCAGCTGTTCGTCCTCGCCGATTTCGCGAACGTGTCGGCGCAGGACCCGGAGTGGCCGGAGCAGTACACGGCCAACCAGCGCAACTACTCGACGCAGCCCGCCCTGCAGAGCTTCCTCAACCAGGAGGAGGTGGCGGGGAAGAACTGGTACAACAAGAACTTCGCCTCCGCGCTCTACGACGACGGGGTCAAGGCGGTGGCCACCGGGACGGCCGCGCACTACCCCATGCTCACCAGCGCCCTCTCGGTGATCAGCCAGAACTTCGAGGAGAACCTGGACGACGTCGGCGTCTTCGCGATGCCGGCGCAGAAGGCGGAGGACACCCGGCTCACCATCTGGCTGCCCAACGCGGTCTACATCCCCAAGACGAGCGAGGGCGCCGAGCTGGAGGCGGCCAAGAAGCTCGTGGCCTTCATCAACTCTCCGGACGGCTGCACCATCCAGACCGAGGTGAACACCGTCAGCGGGCCCTTCTCCACCACCAACTGCCAGACCCCTGCGGACGTGCCGCCGATGGTGACCGAGGTGCAGGAGTACATCGACGGCGGGAAGTCGGCCCCGGCGCTGGAGTTCCTGTCCCCGATCAAGGGGCCGAACCTCTCCCAGATCACCGTGGAGGTCGGCACCAAGATCAAGACCGGTGAGCAGGGCGCCGACCTCTACGACGAGGACGTGAAGAAGCAGGCCCAGCAGCTGGGTCTCGACGGCTGGTGACCCAGTCCCGGTGACGAGCGGTCGCTCGTCACCGACGTCCCGGAGAGCGGGCGCCCGGCTGGTCGCCGGTCGCCCGCTGCCGGGACCACTCCTCGACCGGGCGTCAAGCCGCGGTGCGCGTCCCACCTCTTGACCGACGGAGACCACATGGCGTCAATCACCACCGCGTCCGCGCCCAGCACGGAGGCCACGCCGCCCCCAGCACCTCGGAAGCGGCACAGCGCGTACCCGCTGTGGTTCTACCTACCTGCCGCCGTGGTGTTCCTCGTCCTGTTCGCCGTCCCCACCTTCGCGTCGTTCTACTTCTCCCTGACCCGGTGGACCCTGTTCGACACCGAGTTCATCGGGCTGGACAACTTCCGCCAGTTCTTCGACGAACCCTTCCTCATCCGGGGCTTCGTCAACACCTTCATCTACGGCTTCGTGACCTCCGGGGCGAAGGTGGTGCTGGGCCTGCTGCTCGGCCTGCTGCTCACCTCGCAGATCGTGGCCCGGGGATACCTCCGCTCGGTCGTCTTCTTCCCGGTCCTGGTCTCGACCATCGGTGTCGGCATCACCTTCAAGATCTTGATGGACCCCTTCGAGGGCCTGATCAACCAGAGCCTGGCGGTCATCGGCATCACCGGTCCGGGTTGGCTGACCGACCCGTCGCTCGCGCTGTACAGCATCGCGCTGATCGACATCTGGAAGGGCGTCGGCATCGCCACGCTGATCTACATCGCCGGCCTGGTGGGGATCCCGCAGGAGTACTACGAGGCCGCCCGGGTCGACGGCGCCTCGGCCTGGCAGAACTTCTGGGCCATCACGCTGCCCCTGGTGATGCCGGCCACCGCGACGGTGGTCCTGCTGTCGCTGATCGGGGGCCTGCGCTCGTTCGAGCTGATCTGGGCCACCACCGGAGGTGGCCCCGGCTTCAGCAGCGACGTGATCGGGTCGCTGATCTACAAGAACTACCAGGCGGGGTACTACGGCCTGTCCACCGCGGGCAACGTGATCTTGTTCGTGGTCGTCACCGCCATCGTGCTCCCCGTCCAGTGGATCCTCAGCCGGCGGGAGGTGCAGGCCTGATGAAGAGGCAGAAGGTCATCGGCTGGGTGGTCGGTGTCGTCGCGGTCCTGGCCTCGGTGGTCATCTTCCTGGTGCCGTTCGCCTTCATCTTCCTGACCGCGGCCAAGTCGGCGCCCGCGGCGGCGAACTTCGACTTCAGCCTGCCGACCGAGTGGCGGCTGTGGGAGAACATCCAGACGGTCATGACGATCCGCCAGTTCGTCGTGCTGCGGGCGTTCATCAACAGCACCACGCTGACGGTGTCCAGCGTCGCGATCATGGTCGTGCTCTCCGCCATGGTCGGGTACGTCCTGCAGCGGCGCCGGTCGCGGTGGAACCCGTTCGTGAACGCCATGGTGATGGCCGGCCTGATCGTCCCGCCGGCCGTGGTGCCCACCATCTGGGTGCTGCAGGAGCTCGGGCTGTTCAAGCAGATGGCCGGCATGGTCCTGGTCAACGTGGCCTTCGGGATGTCGTTCTGCGTCCTGCTCTTCCGTGCCTTCGTCGCCTCCATCCCGCGCGAGCTCGACGAGGCGGCCACGGTGGACGGGGCCAGCCCGTTGCGGCTGTTCTTCTCGGTCATCCTGCCGCTGCTCAAACCGGTGGTGATCACGGTGATCGTGGTGCAGGCCGTCGCCATCTTCAACGACTTCCAGGGGCCCCTGTACTTCCTGCCGGGCAACGAGAACGTCACCGTGCAGCTGACCCTCTACAACTTCCAGAGCCAGACGCTGAACCAGTGGAACCTGCTGTTCACCAACATCTTGCTGATCACCATCCCGCCGCTGGTGATGTACATCTTCTTCAACCGCCAGATCGTGGCCGGGATGACATCGGGCGCGGTCAAGGGCTGAGGCGGGCTGCCGCTCAGCCGAACCGGGGGAACTCCTCGTCGGGGAGCACCTCGCCGACGGTGAGCCCGAGGGGGTCGGTGCAGACGTGCCGCGCCCCGCTGTAGCGGGTCTCGGCGTCGACGTAGATGGTGACCAGGGCGAAGCGGAACTCGTCGGTGTCGTTGGCGTTGGCTGTGTGGGCCAGGTAGCCGTTGTGGAAGGTGCAGTCGCCGGCCCGCAGCGGGACGGTCACCCGCTTCTCGTAGGCGAGGTCGGGGGCGGCGTCGAACAGGTCGTGGGCGTCGGTCAGGTCGACCGCACGGAGGTCGTCACGCCGGTGGCTGCCGGGGATGAAGGTCATGCAGCCGCGCTCCACCGGGACGTCGACCAGGGCCACCCAGGCCGACAGCTGATGACGGCTGCCGGCGTGCGGCCAGTACGGGGCGTCCTGGTGGAACTCGGTGGGCGTCCCGTTGTGCGGCTTCTTGATCAACAGCTGGTCGTGCCAGAGGCGGACGGGCATCCCGGCGAGCTGGGCTGCGTAACCGGCCAACCCCGGGTGCAGGGTCAGCTGGCGCAGAGTCGGGTCGGAGTGCCAGACCTGGACGATCTGACGGAACATCTGGTTGTCCGCGTCGAGGGAGGCGAGCTCGTCGTACGCCCGGGCCGCGGCGGCCCGGTAGCGCTCCACCTCCGCGGGTGCCAGCACGCCACGGAGGTGGACGAAGCCGTCCTCGCGGTAACCGGCGATCTCGTGCTCGGTGAGGGTCCGGGTCTCGACCTGGGGGACGTCGGTGGTCAGCGGGGCCTGCATGGCGTTCTCCCTGGGCTGGACGGGGGGCGGGAGCTCCACGCTGCCCGCCGACGGCCCTCGGTGACTAGGCTCAGGACGACCGACCGCTAGGACGATCCTGCTGGAGGCGCTGTGGACAGGCTCCGCCGCCGGGACGTGTTCGCCGCCGATGGCTTCCCCGGGGCCGGCCAGGTGGTCGCGCTGTCCGCCCCGGTCGAGGGGCACACGCACGACTTCCTCGAGGTGGCCGTGCTGCTCGGCGGCACCGTCACCCACCTGACCTCGACCGGGCGGGAGGTGCTGACCGCAGGTGCGGTGACGGCGGTGCGGCCCGGGCGGTGGCACGGCTACACCGAGCCGGAGCAGGCGGTGATCGGGAACCTCTACCTGGGTGAGGAGCTGCTGCACCACGAGCTGCGGTGGCTGCTCGACGTCGGCGCCCTCAGCCGCTTCCTGCTCCGGGGCGGATCGTCGGCGGGACGCCTGGACCCCGGTGCTCGGGAGCGGGTCCGGGCCCGCCTGGCGGAGCTGGCCGAAGTCCGCGCCCGCCCGGGCACCGCCGGTGCGGTCCAGGTGGTCGGCCTGGCCACCACCGTGCTGGCCGAGCTGGCCCGGATCCCGCTCGACGCCGGCGTGCCGATCCCGGCCTTCAGCCCCGCCGTGCGCCGGACGGTGCTGCTGCTGGGCCGGGAGCCGCAGCGGGCCTGGGCGATGGAGGAGCTGGCGGCGGCGGTCGGGCACTCGGTCTCACACCTGCACCGCGAGTTCCGCAGCCAGCTGGGCGCCACGCCGATGGCCTGGCTGGCCAGGACCCGCGCGGAGATGGCGGCCTCCCTGCTGGTGCAGACCGACCGACCGGTCGCCTGGGTCGGGCAGCAGGTCGGCTGGCCCGACCCCAACTACTTCAGCCGCTGCTTCCGCCGCGCGCACGGGATGAGCCCCACCGCCTACCGGGCCCGCAACACCACGCCCGCGGGCTGAGCGTGATCACCAGAACTCGGGCGGGACGGTGCCGTTCAGCCAGGCCAGCTCGTTGTCGGAGATGAAGCGGGACAGCTGCGCGTCACAAGGCTCCGCGTCGCCCAGCCAGCCGTCGACCGCCTCGAGCAGCAGGCGACCGGCCGCCGCGCTGGGGCCGCGGACCACGTGCTGCCAGGAGGTGCGGAAGTCCTCCGGCAGGTCCAGCTCGGCCAGCGCCGCCGCGAGGTACTTCGGGCCGGCGAAGAACCGGTGGGCGGTGGCCAGCGCCACCCGGCCCGCCGAGAGCGCCAGGTGGACGGCGGCGTGCTGCAGCAGGAAGGGGTCGCCCAGCTGGTCGGCCTGCTCCAGGAAGTAGCCGCCGTGCAGCCGCGTCTGGGCGCGGTGGGCAACCACCCGCCGGGACCACTCCTCCTCGGGCAGGGTGGTGATGGCGCTGATCCGGTCCGCGAGGTCCCCGGCCCGGTCGAAGGCCACCCGGGCCCCGAGGAGGGACGCCCGGGTGGGGTCGTCGGCCCGCTCGACGGCGGCGCCCAGATAGCCCGGGCTGGCCAGCTTGAGGTCGACGTAGCCGCCCGGGTAGGTCACGCCGTCCTGGCTGACCGCCGCGATCCGGCCGCGGGCCGCCGCGTCGGCGTAAGCCTCGTCGGTGACCACGAGGTAGACGTCCACGTCGGAGTCCTCCCGCGGGATCCCGCGGGCCACCGAGCCGACCACCACCACCCCGAGCACCTCCGGCCGCGACGAGACACTGGTGACGTAGCCCTCGATGGTGTCCTCGTGATGCTGCACGGACCGTCCCCTCTTCCTGCGTCGGTGGACCTGCGGTGCCGCCGTCACGCTAGCCGGGATCACCAGGGACCCGGGCGACCCCCGTCCCCGGGCAGCCGGTCGGGCGCGGGGGCGGCCACGGCTAGGCTCGGCCGCACCAGACCCCACGAGAGGCTGACCGCAGACCCCATGAGGATCGCGCTGTTCATCACCTGCCTGGCCGACGCCCTCTTCCCCGACGTGGGGCGAGCCACCGTCACCGTGCTGGAGCGGCTCGGCCACCGCGTCGAGTTCCCCCCGGAGCAGACCTGCTGCGGTCAGATGCACGTCAACACCGGCTACCAGCAGCAGGCGCTGCCGATGGTGCAGCGCTACGCCGACACCTTCGCCGGTTACGACGCCGTCGTCGCCCCCTCGGGCTCCTGCGTCGGCTCCGTGCGCCACCAGCACGCCGTCGTCGCGGAGCGGTTCGGCAGCCCCGAGCTGCAGCAGCAGGTGGCCGCGGCGGCCGCCCGGACCTACGAGCTCTCGGAGCTGCTGGTGGACGTGCTCGGGGTCACCGACGTCGGCGCCTACTTCCCGCACCGGGTGACCTACCACCCGACCTGCCACTCGCTGCGGATGCTCCGGGTGGGGGACAAGCCGCTGCGGCTGCTGCAGGCCGTGCAGGCGATCGACCTGGTGGAGCTGCCGGCGGCCGACCAGTGCTGCGGCTTCGGCGGCACCTTCGCGATCAAGAACGTCGACACCTCCAGCGCCATGCTGGCCGACAAGATGCGGCACGTGACCAGTACCGGCGCCGAGATCTGCACCGCGGGCGACAGCTCGTGCCTGATGCACATCGGCGGTGGCCTCTCGAGGCTGCGCACCGGGGCGAAGACGGTGCACCTGGCCCAGATCCTGGCCGCCACGCGGGACCAGCCGATGGTGCTGGCCGCCGGTGGCCAGGACTCCGGTGTGCACGCCGGCCCGGAGGCGGTGGCCTGATGAGCGCGGTCCACCTGGGCATGCCGGTGATCTCCCCCCGCGGGACGGGTCACCTGCGCGGCGATGAGAGCTTCCCCGACGCCGCCCGCCACTCCCTCACCGACACCCAGCTGCGCCGCAACCTCGGCAAGGCGACCAGCACCATCCGGGCGAAGCGGGCGGCCGTCGTCGCCGAGCTGCCCGACTGGGAGGAGCTGCGCGAAGCCGGCCGCCAGCTCAAGGTGCACACCATGGCCCACCTGCCCGAGTACCTGGTCCAGCTCGAAGAGGCGGTCACCGCCCGCGGCGGGGTGGTGCACTGGGCCCGCGACGCCGAGGAGGCCAACCGGATCGTCGTCGAGCTGGTCCGGGCCACCGGTGCCGACGAGGTGGTCAAGGTGAAGTCGATGGCCACCCAGGAGATCGCCCTCAACGAGGCGCTGGAGGCAGCGGGCATCGCCGCCTTCGAGACCGATCTGGCCGAGCTGATCGTCCAGCTGGGGCACGACAAGCCGTCGCACATCCTGGTGCCGGCCATCCACCGCAACCGGGCCGAGATCCGGGAGATCTTCCTGCGCGAGATGGCCGACGTCGACCCGGGGCTGAGTGACGAACCCGCCGCGCTGGCCGCGGCCGCCCGGCAGCACCTGCGGCGGAAGTTCCTGTCCGCCAAGGTCGCGGTGAGCGGAGCCAACTTCGCCGTGGCCGGGACGGGGACGCTGGCCGTCGTGGAGTCCGAGGGCAACGGCCGGATGTGCCTGACCCTGCCCGAGACGCTGATCACCGTGATGGGCATCGAGAAGCTGGTGCCTCGGGCCGAGGACCTCGAGGTCTTCCTGCAGCTGCTGCCGCGCTCGTCGACGGGTGAGCGGATGAACCCCTACACGTCGATGTGGACCGGGGTCACCCCGGGTGACGGCCCGCAGGCCTTCCACCTGGTGCTGCTGGACAACGGCCGGACGGCGGTGCTGTCGGACGCGCAGGGCCGGGACGCGCTCAACTGCATCCGCTGCAGCGCCTGCCTGAACGTCTGCCCGGTGTACGAGCGGGCCGGCGGGCACGCCTACGGCTCGGTCTACCCGGGCCCGATCGGCGCGATCCTGTCCCCGCAGCTGACCGGCATCGAGGACAACGCGTCGCTGCCGTACGCGTCGTCGCTCTGCGGGGCCTGCTACGACGTCTGCCCGGTCAAGATCGACATCCCGAGCATCCTGGTGCACCTGCGGGCCGAGCACACCGAGACCTACGCCGCCGAGCACCGGGTGCCGAGCGTCGAGGCGAGCGCGATGAAGGCGGCGGCCTGGGTGATGAGCAACCCGACCCGCTGGACCCTGGCCCTGCGCAGCGGCCGGCTCGGACGGGTGCTGGGTCGTCGCCGCGGGGTGATCGGGGACGTGCCGCTCCCGGTGGCGGCGCAGTGGACGGCGACCCGGGACCTCGCCCGGCCGCCGCAGCAGACCTTCCGCGACTGGTGGGCCGCCGAGCACACCGCGGCGCCGTCGCAGGACGTGCAGTGAGCGCGCGCGAGGAGGTGCTGGCCCGGATCCGGGCCGCACATGCGGCCGCGCCGCCGCCGGACCTGCGCTACGACGGGCTGGCCCGGGGGTACCGGACGACGTCGGACCTGGGTCACGACGCCCTGGTCGAGCGCCTGGTGGACCGGCTGCTCGACTACAAGGCCCTGGTGCGGCGGTGCTCCGCCGAGGAGCTGCCGGCGACGGTGGCGGTGGCGCTGCGGGAGCGGGGGGTCCGCGGGCTGGTGGTGCCGGCCGGGCTGGACCCGGCCTGGCTCGGCCGGCTGGAGGCCGACGTGGACGTGCGGACCGACGGCCCGCACGCGGAGGGCCAGCTGGCGGTGGCGGAGCTCGACGAGCTCGACGGGGTGCTCTCCGGCTGTGCCCTCGCGGTGGCCGAGACGGGGACGTTGGTGCTGGACGGGAGTGCGGGCCAGGGACGGCGGGTGGTCAGCCTGATCCCCGACTACCACCTGTGCGTGGTGCTGCCCGGGCAGGTGGTGGCTGACGTGCCGCAGGCCGTGCGCGCCCTCGATGTCACCCGGCCGACGACGATGATCAGCGGTCCGAGTGCGACCAGTGACATCGAGCTGAACCGGGTGGAGGGCGTGCACGGACCGCGCACACTTGAGGTGCTCGTCGTCGAGCGGTGATCTCCCTGGCTCAGGCCAGGCGCATGATCACCAGCACGAGGATGATCACGACGAGCACACCGACGATGGTTCCGATAATTCCTCTGTTCATGCTGGGAAGGTAGCACCGGCTGGCCGGGATCGGCGGCGGCGCGAGTGCCCCTGAGTCGATCTTGAGGAACCGCGGCCTAGCGTGGGGGCTCTCGACGGGCGCCCCGGGGCCCCGCCCACGTCCACAGGAGGACCCAGTTGGAGACCGCTGACCCCGGCGGGCCCGCTCGGCTGACCCCGCCGCTGCCGGCCGGCGCACGGCTGCTGCACATCGGCCTGCCGAAGACCGGGACCACGGCCCTGCAGACGACGGCCCAGGCCCGCCGGGCGGACCTGCTGGCGGCGGGGGTGCGCTACCCGGGCGGCGGCATCAACCACCGCGAAGCGGTGTCGGCGCTGATGGGCCGGCGCTGGGGCTGGAACGGCCCCGGCGCCGTCGTCCCCCCGCGGCGGCACTGGGATCGGCTGATGACCGAGGTGCGGGCCGAGACCCGGCGCCGGGTCTGGATCAGCCACGAGTTCGCCTCGGAGGCCGACGACGAGGCCGCGGCGCGCTTCGTCGAGGAGCTCGGCGAGCCGATCCAGGTGGTGGTCACCCTGCGCCCGTTCGCCGCCGTCCTGGTGTCGTCGTGGCAGCAGTACCTCAAGGGTGGCACCACCCACACCTTCGAGCGCTGGCTCCGCGCGGTGCTGGCCGACCCGCCCGAGCAGAAGGTGACGCCGTCCTTCCACCGGCGCAACGACCAGGCAGGCGTCGTCCGGCGCTGGGCGGCCGCGGCGGGGGCGGAGCACGTGACGGCGGTCGTGGTGGACAAGGCCCGGCCGACCCAGCTGACCGACGCCTTCGAGGCCCTGCTCGACCTGCCGCCCGGCTTCCTGGTCGACTCCTCCCTGGGCGGGCTGCAGGCCAACCGCTCGATGTCCTTGCCGGAGTCGGAGCTGATGCGCCAGGTCAACCGGGCGGTCAAGGGCCAGGGTGTGGAGTGGGGCGACTACGAGGTCCTGCTGCGGGAGGGCGGGATCGCGCGGCTGCTGCAGGCGCGCACGCCGGGCGCCAGGGAGACCCTCCTGCAGCTGCCCCGCTGGGCTGCGGACCGGGCCTCCGAGCTCGGCCGGCGCTACGCCGACGGCATCGCGGCCAGTGGGGTCCGGGTGGTCGGCGACCTCGAGGTGCTCGCCAGACCGGCCGCGGGGCAGGACGAACCGCCGGCCCGGACCGCGAGCGTCCCGGTCGACGCCGCCGCGGCGATGGTCGTCGGCACCCTCTCCGCGGCCCTGGGCCGGGGCGCGTTCCTGGCGGACCGCGCCGAGCGCGACCGTCGAGACCGGCGGCTGCGCGACGTGCGCAGCGCCGAGCTCGTCGGCGAGGTGGCCACGCGGCTCCGGCGGGCCGCCGGACGACGGCTGCGGCCCCGCGGGTGAGCGGAGCCGCAGCCGGTCCTCAGTCCTGGGTGACCTGGATCACCGAGGGACGGGGCCCGCGCCAGGCGCCCTTGCGGGGCCGGGAGCCGGCGGCCACGTAGTCGGGGAAGTAGGAGATCTGCTCCTCCCAGCTGCCGTCCTCGCCCGGGTGCTGGACGGCGACGAACACCGACCCGTCGCGGTCGTGGATGACCGGCCCGCAGGTCTCCGCCTGGGTGGGGACGGCGAGGAACTGGACGACGTGCCCGCGGTCCTCGCCCTCCAGCGGCACCCGGAACAGCCCGTCGTTCTTGCCGATCGAGCTCGGCTGGCCGTCGGTGGAGATCCACAGGTTGCCGCCGGAGTCGAAGGCGACGTTGTCCGGGCAGGAGATCGGGGCGACCGGGCCCTCGTAGCCGCCGAAGTAGGTGCCGGCCTGGTCGGTGTCGCCGCAGACCAGGAACAGGTTCCAGTCGAACGACGTGGCGCCCGGGTCCCCGTGCCGCTCGGTGATCTCGATGACGTGGCCGTTCTTGTTCGCCGGGCGCGGGTTGGCCGGGTCCGGAGCCGGGTTGGCGCCGACGCCGCGGCGGTCGTTGTTGGTGCAGGCGACGTAGACCTTGCCGGTGCGGGGGTTGGGCTCCACGTCCTCGCAGCGGTCCATCGGGGTCGGCTTGACGACGTCGGCGGCGAGCCGGGTGTGCACCAGCACCTCCTCGACGGTGAAGCCGGGGACCATCGACCGGCCGTCGAGGGTCAGCGGGATCCACGCGCCCCGTCCGAGGTTGTCGTTCGTCGGCTTCTGGCTGCCGCTGAAGCGGGCCACGTAGAGGTCGCCCTCGGTGAGCAGCTTGAGGTTGTGCCGACGGGCTGCCTTGCTGGAGCCCGGGCGGTACTTCCACCGGCTGACGAACTTGTAGAGGTAGTCGAAGCGCTCGTCGTCGCCCATGTAGGCGGCGACGGTGCCGTCGCGGCCGATGTGCACGTTGGCGCCCTCGTGCTTGAAGCGGCCCATCGCGGTGTGCTTGCGCGGCGTCGAGTCCGGGTCGCTCGGGTCGATCTCGACGATGTAACCGAAGCGGTTCGGCTCGTTGACGTGGTCGCCCTCGCGCGCGTCGAACCGGGGGTCGATGGCCTCCCAGCCGTAGACGCTCGGGGCGTCGGTGAGCCCGTACCGCTTGGAGCCCTTCGCGGTGGGGTCGGCCCGGAAGTAGCCGTTGAAGTTCTCCTCGCCCGACAGAACGGTGCCCCACGGGGTGGTGCCGCCGGCGCAGTTGCCGAAAGTGCCCTTGACCCGGGTGCCGCTGGGGTCGGCGGCCGTGCGGACCAGCTCGCTGCCGGCGGCGGGGCCGGTCAGCTGGAAGAGGGTGTTCGCGGTGATCCGGCGGTTGTGCTCACCGCCGCGGACGTAGCGCCACGGCCGGCCCTTGCCGCCGCGGCGCAGGTCCACCACGCTCATGCCGTGCGCGGCCATCAGCGTCCGCAGCACCTCGGCCTCGGCCGCGTCGTCGGCGGTCGGCGGGAACATGATCGCGCGGTTGGTGTACTCGTGGTTGCAGACCAGCAGCGCCTCGCGGCCGCGCCGGTCGGTGACCATGATGTCGAGGTAGTCGTTGTTGTACCCGAACTGCTCCTCCTGCGCCTCGGCGTCGGGGTGCGTCGGGTCGAAGGCCGGCGAGGTGTGGAACAGCGGGTCGCCCCAGCGCAGGATGGTGTTCCAGCGGTAGCCCTTCGGCACGGTGACGGCGTCCACGGTGTCGGCCACCGAGGTGATGGGGTCGAAGGCGAGCGGGCTCCGGGGCGCCCGGCGCCCGGCGGCCGCGGCGCTCGTCGGGGCGGCGGCAGCCTGCTGCGGCGCGAGGGTCGGCAGGGTGGTGCTGAGCGCCAGGGCACCGGCCCCGGCGCCGGCCAGCAGCGTGCGGCGGCTCAGCTGGGTGCTGGCCACGTCGCGGAAGCTCGGGGCGTCCGAGGTGTTGGGGGCGGGGTGGGCGCACGCGCTGTCGCACTTGAGGTGGCAGGTCACCGCGCTGCGGTTCCCGTGGGTCTGGCCGAGCATGGGCAGGGTCTGCATGGGTCTCCGTCGGTCACCGGCGGCACGCGGCCGTCGAGGGGCTGGACGGCTCGAAGCCTGGACTCCTCAGGTGACGCTTCGGTGTCCGAGCGGCGACGGCAGCGTGAAGCCCTGCCACCCGTCCGCCCATGCTCAGCGGGGCGGCTCGACGCCCCAGATCCGGGCGACGTGGCGGACGTCGGTGCCGCAGCAGCCACCGAGCACGGTGAGCCACGGCAGCCGCGACCGGAGGGTGGCGTGGCCGGCGGCGAAGACGTCCAGGTCGCCCTCGTCCAGCTCTTCGGCCGCGTCCAGCTCGGCGTGGCTGGCGGTCGAGGCGTTGCAGCGCAGCCCGCGGATGCGGGACTGCCAGCCGCCGGGCTCCTCGAGGGCCCGCAGCACGTGCTGCGGGTGGGCGCAGTTCAGCAGGAAGAAGTCGGGCCCGCCGTCGGCGTCGACCCGCTCGACCGCGTCGGCCAGCAGGCTGCCGTCGGGCAGCCGGCCGTCGGTCTCCACGGTGAACGAGACCGCGACCGGCAGTCCCGCCGACCGGGCCGCGCGCACCACGCCGACCGCCTCGCCCGCGGTGGTCAGGGTGAGGGCGGTGACCAGGTCGGCGCCGGCCTCGGCGAAGGCTTCCACCTGCGGGCGGTGGTAGGCCGCCGCCTCGACCGGGTCGACGTCGTCGTCAGCCCGGTAGCCATCGCCTCGTGGGCCGACCATGCCGGCGACGGTGACCGCCGGCACCTGGTCGGCGTAGCCGGCGCCGAGGTCGGACAGGAAGGCCACCGCGCCGCGGTTGGTCCGGGCGAGGCTGGCGGCGTCGCGGCCGAGCCGGGCGCCCCAGTCCGGGTTGGCCCGCCAGGTCGGCGTCTCCAGCAGCAGTCCGGCGCCGGCCCGGACCGCGACCTCGGCGTAGTCGCGGTAGTAGTCGCGCAGCAGTGCCCGGCCCTGCTCGTGGTCGAGCAGCGGGAACGCGGCGAAGTGGGCCAGCTCGACGCCGGCGTGGAAGACCAGCTCGGTCTCCAGGCCCCCGTCGGTGACGGTGGGGGAGGTGGCGGGCCGCAGCCCCGGGGTGGCGGTGGTGCTCACGCCCCCGTCCTAGCAGCGCCGGGACGACGCGGCAAGGACGGGGAGCGCGGTGCTCAGCCCAGGTGCCGCTGCAGCAGCGTCAGGTCGGCCGGGCTCAGCCGGTCCGAGGAGGTGGCGGCCTGGTGCCAGTAGGGGTAGCGCAGCGGTTGCGCGCTGACCGCGTCCAGCCGGTCCATCTCCTCGGCGGTGAGGGCCAGCTCGGCTGCGGCCAGGTTGTCGGCCAGCTGCTCCTCGGTGCGAGCCCCGACGATGACCGAGGTGATGGCGGGCTTGGCGATCGTGTACGCCAGCGCGACCTGGGCTGCGGAGACGCCGTGCGCCGCACCGATGGCCACCAGCTCCTCGATGGTGTCGTACAGCTTGTCCTCGTCGTGCACCGGCGGCTCGCTCCACTCCCCGAGGTGCCGGCTGCCGGCGGGCGCGTCGACGCCGCGGCGGTACTTGCCGGACAGCAGACCACCGGCGATCGGGCTCCAGACCAGGATGCCGAGGCCCTGGTCGACGGCCAGCGGCACCAGCTCGTCCTCGATGTCGCGGGCCTGCAGGGAGTAGTAGACCTGCTGGCTGACGAAGGGCTGGTAGCCGTGCCGGTCGGCCGTCCACAGCGCCTTGGTCAGCTGCCACGCCGCGTAGTTGGAGCAGCCGACGTAGCGCACCTTGCCCGACTGGACGAGGGTGTCGAGGGCGTGCAGGGTCTCCTCGAGCGGGGTGTGGCCGTCCCACTCGTGGACCTGGTAGAGGTCGATGTGGTCGGTGCCGAGGCGGCGCAGGCTCGCCTCGGCGCCCCGGATGACGTGGTGCCGGGACAGACCGGCGTCGTTCGGCCCGTCGCCCATGGGCATCCGGACCTTGGTGGCCACCAGCACCTCGTCGCGGGCCGACCCGAGGGCCTGGCCGAGGATCTCCTCCGAGGTGCCGTCGGAGTAGACGTCGGCGGTGTCGAAGAGGTTGACCCCGGCGTCGCGGGCGAGGCCGATCTGGCGCTTGGCGCCCTCGACGTCGATCTTGCCGACGGCAGCGGCCCAGCCGCTGCCCCCGAAGCCCATGGTGCCGAGAGTGATGGTCGAGACGCGGAGGCCGGAGCGGCCGAGCTGGCGGTAGTCCATGCCCGGGAGTCTAGGAACGGCTCCGAGACGCCCGACCGGGGGCCCGGGGTGCACCTCTAGGGTGACCGCGACCTGCCGCCGTCCGCGAGGAGAACCTGGTATGCCCGACCGACCCTGGCCCCAGCGCGCGTACGAGGGGGGGCTGCTGGTGCTGACGGTGGCGACCGGCGCGATCGACGGGGTCAGCTACCTCGCCCTGGACCGGGTCTTCACCGGCAACATGACGGGCAACGTGCTGTTCATCGGGTTCGGGCTGATCGGGGTGGACGAGATCCCCCTGCTGAACAACCTCGTCGCGCTGCTCGCGTTCATGCTCGGCGCCGTGCTGGGCGGGCGGCTCGCCGGCCGGGCCGGCTCGCGGGCGCGGCTGCGCCGCCGCACCCTGGTGATGCTGCTGGCGAACACGGTGCTGGTGCTGGCGCTGGGCGCGGTCTGGGTGGCGCTGGGCGCGATCGGCACCCCGGTCATGGTGGTGATCACCGGGCTGCTGGCCCTGCTGCTCGGCGCGCAGGCGGCCGGGGTCAAGCAGATCGGCATCCGCGACCTGTCCACGGTGGTGGTGACGATGACCATGGTGAACCTGTCGACCGACAGCCGGGCCGGGGGCGGCAGCGGCGAGGCCTGGCTGCGCCGGCTGGGCGCCATCGTCACGATGGGGCTGGGTGCCCTGGCGGCGGCCGCGGTGACCCGCCACCTCGGCGGGTCCTACGCCCTGCTGCTCGCTGGCGCGGTGATGCTGGTCGGCGTCGGGCTGCTGGGCCGAGCCCGCCGGCTGGACGCGCTCGGCTCGCCCTGAGGCCCGCCCGGCCACCGGTCCGACCTCGGGCGGGTCAGGGTCTCCCGCCCTGTCGGCGGGTCGGTGTAGCGTCCGAACCGACACCGGGGTCGGAGGACGGGGACGACGTGACGCTGACGCGCAGGACCGTGCTGACCGGCGTGCTCGGCCTGCCGGCGCTGGCCCTCACCGGCTGCGCCGGGACGATCGCCCGCCCGGGTGACCTGTCGCGGCTGCGGATCATGGCCCCGGCCAGTCCCGGGGGCGGCTGGGACACCACGGCGCGACTGCTGCAGCGGGTGATCCGCTCCACCGGCCTGGCGCGCAACGTCCAGGTGTTCAACGTCGAGGGGGCCGGCGGCACCATCGGCCTCGGCCAGCTCAGCCGGGAGTCCGACGACGCGCTGCTGATGATGATGGGCCTGGTGATGGTGGGAGCCGTCGAGACCAACAAGTCGGCGGTCAAGCTGACCGACGTCACGCCCATCGCCCGGCTGGTCGGCGAGGCCGAGATCATCGTCGTCCCCGGCGACTCGCCCTACGAGACGCTCGAGGACTTCGTCACCGCCTGGAAGGACGACACCGGTGGACTGGCGGTGGCCGGCGGCTCGGCGGGCGGCACCGACCAGATCCTCGCCGGCCTGCTCGCCGGCGCGGCTGGGGTCGACCCGCGGAAGATCAACTACATCGCCTACTCCGGCGGGGGCGAGTCGCTGGCCGCCCTGCTGGGCGGCAAGGTCGCGGCCGGCATCTCCGGGGTGGGGGAGTACGGCCCGCAGGTGCTGTCCGGCGACCTCAAGGGCCTGGCCGTGTCCAGCGAGCAGCGCTCCGGCCAGGTGCCCGAGGTGCCGACCATCGCCGAGGCCGGCTACGACGTCGTGCTCTCCAACTGGCGCGGGCTGATGTCGCACCCGCGGCTCACCGCCGAGGCCCGGACGGCCCTCACCGACCTGGTCACCTCGGCGCACGACACCCCGGAGTGGAGGGACGTGCTGGCCAAGAACGGCTTCGACGACATCTTCCTCGCCGGTGAGGAGTTCGCCACCTTCCTGACCGAGGAGGAGACCCGCGTGCAAGCGATCCTGTCCGACATCGGGCTGACGTGACCGCCCCACCGGCCAGCCCGCGGGCCACCGCGCTGCCTGCGCAGACCCCTCCCGAGCGCGGACCGCGCCGAGGGGAGCTGGTGCTCAGCGTGCTGCTCGTCGCCCTGGGCGCCTATCTGGTGCTGGACGCCCGGGGCATCGCGGTGCCCGGCTCCGCCAACACCGTCGGCCCGCGCTTCTTCCCCTACCTGGTGGGCGGGGCGACCGTCGTCGTCGGCGCCGTGCTGGCGGTCCGCGTCCTGCGCGGCGACCGGGGCCCGGAGGAGGACGGCGAGGACATCGACCCCGACGCCCCCACCTCGTGGCGCGCGGTCGGCATCATCGCGGTCGCCTTTCTGGTCCACGCCCTGCTGATCAACGTGGTCGGCTGGCCGCTGGCCGTCACCTCGATGTTCGGCGTGGTCGCCTGGGCGCTCGGGGCCCGCGGCATCGTCCGGCCGCTGGTCGCCGGCGGCATCACCTCCGTCATCATCTGGCTGCTGTTCGTCAAGGCCCTCGGCGTGGTGCTGCCCGGCGGGATCCTGCTCGAGCTGGCGACGGAGTGGCTGTGACGGCCGCGGGCGGGGAGGTCTGATGGAGGCGTTCGTCCAGCTGCTCGACGGCTTCGGCGAAGCCCTGACCCCGTTGAACCTGCTCTTCGCGCTGCTCGGGGTGCTGCTCGGGACCGCGGTGGGCGTGCTCCCCGGCATCGGGCCGGCCATGACGGTGGCGCTGCTGCTGCCGATCACCTACGTGCTCGAGCCGACGGCGGCCTTCATCATGTTCGCCGGCATCTACTACGGGGGCATGTACGGCGGCTCGACGACGTCCATCCTGCTGAACACCCCCGGCGAGTCGAGCTCGATCATGACCGCCCTCGAGGGGAACAAGATGGCCAAGGCCGGTCGGGGTGCGGCCGCGCTGGGCACCGCGGCGATCGGCTCCTTCGTCGCCGGCACCATCGCCACCCTGCTGCTGGCCCTGGTGGCCCCGACGGTGGTGGAGCTGGCGATCGCGATCGGGCCGGCCGAGTACTTCGCGCTGGCCCTGCTGGCCTTCCTCGCCGTGGCCACGGTGCTGGGCTCCTCGCCGCTGCGCGGGCTCGCCTCGCTCTGCGTCGGGCTGTTCCTCGGGCTGGTGGGCACCGACCTGCTCACCGGGCAGCAGCGGTTCACCTTCGGCCTGCCGCAGCTGGCCGACGGCATCGACGTCGTGATCGTCGCGGTGGCCCTGTTCGCCGTCGGTGAGGCCCTGCACGTCGCCTCGCGGCTGCGGCACGGTCCCGTCCAGGTGATGAGCTCCAAGGGTTCGTTCATGACCGGGGCCGACTTCCGCCGCTCCTGGAAGCCGTGGCTGCGCGGGACGGCGTTCGGCTTCCCCTTCGGCGCCCTGCCGGCCGGCGGCGCGGAGATCCCGACCTTCCTCTCCTACGCCACCGAGCGGCGGCTGACCAAGCACCCCGACGAGTTCGGTCACGGGGCGATCGAGGGCGTCGCCGGACCGGAGGCGGCCAACAACGCCGCGGCGGCCGGCGTGCTGGTCCCGCTGCTGACCCTGGGCCTGCCGACCTCGGCCACCGCGGCCATCCTGCTGGCCGCCTTCCAGGGCTACGGGATCCAGCCGGGCCCGACCCTGCTGACGACGGAGTCCACCCTGGTCTGGACGCTGATCGCCTCGCTGTTCATCGGCAACGTCATGCTGCTGGTGCTCAACCTGCCGCTGGTCGGCATCTGGGTGAAGCTGCTGAAGATCCCGCGGCCCTACCTGTACGCCGGCATCCTGCTGTTCGCCTCGCTGGGCTCGTACGCGGTCAACGCCCAGCCGCTGGACCTGGTGATCCTGCTGGTCCTCGGCCTGCTCGGCTTCGTCATGCGGCGCTTCGGCTGGCCGGTGGCCCCGGCGGTGATCGGGCTGATCCTCGGGCCGATCGCCGAGACCAACCTGCGCCGGGCGCTGGCCATCAGCGAGGGCGACCTGACCACGCTGGTCGACTCGTGGTTCAGCCGGGTGGTGCTGCTGGTCGCTCTGCTCGCGGTCGTCCTGCCCCCGCTGCTGAAGCTGACGCGTCGACGCCAGGAGGCCGTGGGATGAGTCGTTCGTGGGTCCGTCGATGAGGGGGAGGGAGCAGCCACGATGAGTGCGGTGGTGGTGGGCTACGTGCCCAGTCCGGAGGGCCGGGCGGCGCTGGCCCGGGGGATCGAGGAGGCGCGGTTCCGGGGGGCGCGGCTGGTGGTGGTCAACACCACCCGCGGTGACGCCCTGGTCGACGAGCGGTACCTCCAGGACCGCGCCGTCGCGGAGCTGCAGGCCGAGCTGGCCGCGCTCGACGTCGAGGCCGAGCTGCGCCAGGACAGCAACGGCGAGGACGTGGCCGACGACCTCGACCGCATCGCGGGGGAGGTCGACGCCGAGCTCGTGGTGATCGGGCTCCGCCGCCGCAGCCCGGTCGGCAAGCTGATCCTGGGCAGCGCCGCCAGCCGGATCCTGCTGACCGTCCACCACCCGGTGATGGCGGTCAAGGCCTGAGGCTGCTCCCGCTACGCGGGCGGGACGGGGTAGGCCGCGGCCAGCCGCGGGTGGTAGACCGTGAAGTCGTCCGGCACCGGCACGCCGGCGACGACCGCGCCCAGCCGGTCCAGGTAGTAGTGCCAGCCAGGCCCGACGGCGCTGGCGTCGAACGGCTCTGCGAGCCGGTGGGTGAACAGCAGGCGGGTACGGCCCGCCTCCTCGGTGACCAGCACCGTCAGCGGCCACGGGCCGTCGCCGGTGGTCATCGTGACGTCGAGCCGGGTGGGAGGCTCGCAGCGGTCGACGGTGACGGGCTCGGTCGGGGTGCCCTCCTCGTCGGCCATCGTCAGCAGCACCTGCCCGCTCGCGGGGTCGCCGGTCCAGCGCCCCAGCCACCGTGCTGTCCGGTCGGGGTCGGTGAGCGCCGACCAGACGTCGGCGGCCGGGGCGTCGTAGTGCCGCTCGAAGCGGAGCAGCACCTCCCCGTCCTCGCGGACGACGGCGCCCAGCCGGCCGAGGGCCGAGTCGGGGGGAGGTGCGGTGGTGGTGTCGCTCATGAGGTGCTCCTGTCCCGGCGTCCTCGCCGGATCTCGGTGTCGAGGGCGTCCAGGCGGTGCGCCCAGAACACCCGGTAGGGCTCCAGCCACGCGTCGACCTCCTGCAGCGGGGCCGGTTCCAGCGCGTAGAGCCGCCGGTTGCCGACGGCCCGCGCTCGGGCGAACCCGGCGTCGCGGAGCACGCGGAGGTGCTGGGAGACGGCGGGCTGGGAGATGCCGAACTCGGCGGTCACCCGGGCTCCGAGGGCCCCGGCCGGCTGCTCGCCGTCGCGCAGCAGCTCGACGAGGCGGCGACGGACGGGATCGCCGAGGACGTCGAGTGCGTGCACGCGTTCATCTGAGCAGTGCGCGCTGTATAAGTCAATGCTTATGCTGGAGGCCGCCGTCCACCGCTGCGGGCGGGCCGCCCGGCCTCGCCCGCGGCAGCAGCACCGCGGACAGGGTGAGCAGGGCGATCACCCAGAGGTCGACCTCGCCCCACGCCCAGGAGCCCCGACCGGAGCACGGCGGTCGCCACGACGGCCACCAGGGCGCTGCCGACCACCCCGAGGGCCAGCGCAGCACCGGTCAGCACGGAGGTGACCAGGAGCGCCGCGAGGCCGGCGAAGAAGAAGAGTGCGACGACGGGGTCGCCGAAGGGATCGCGTCCGCTGGCGATCGTGGCGGCCTCGAGCGCGAACATCGCCACGCAGACGAGGGCGGCGACCAGGGCCCGGGTGAGCAGACGCAGGGCGGGGCTCCTTCCGGAGGGGACGGGGCCAGCGCAGGGCCGCGGCACCGCCTCGACCAGGGACCGGAAGGCGCCGCTCACGCCGGGGTCAGGGGCTCGACGTGGCGGCCTGACGCTTGGTCGGGGTGACGACCAGCTCGTTGACGCAGACGTGGGGCGGGCTGTCCAGCACGAACTGCACGGTGCGGGCGACGTCCTCCGGGCTCAGCATCGCCACCCGGTCGTCCTCGCCCGGCACCACCGGCCGCAGGCTGAGGAAGTCGCTGTCGATGTCGCCGGGGCAGATCGAGCAGGCGCGGATGCCGTTCCGGTTCTCCTGCGCGTTGAGGTGCGCGGCCAGCGAGCCGACGGCGGTCTTGCTGGCGCTGTAGGCCACGCCGGCGTCGGGCGAGAACTGCCACCCCGAGACCGAGGAGACGAAGACGACCACGCCGCCACCGGTAGCGCGCAGGACCGGCAGGGCCAGGTCGACCACGAGCGCGGCGGCCGTCAGGTTGGTGTCGACGATGGCCCGGAAGTCAGCCATGCTCTGGTCGCGCCAGTAGCGCCGCGGGTGGTTGAGGCCCGCGGAGAGCACCAGGTCGGTCGGGTCGCCCCAGGTCTGCCGCAGCGTCGTCCAGGCCTGCTGCAGCTGGTGCTCGTCGCTGGTGTCGGCGGGCAGCTCGAGGGCCTCGCCGCCGGCGCCGTGGACGAGGGCGGCGGTCTCGGACAGCGCCGCCGCCCGGCGGCCGGTCAGCACCACCCGGGCGCCAGCTCGACCGGCGGACACCGCGACCGCACGGCCAACCCCGCTCCCGGCGCCGGTCACCCAGACGGTCCGAGGGGTGTCGTCGCCGTCGACGGAGGGGGTGGGGACGGTGCTCACGGGGGTCCTCTCGACGCTGCCGACGCCGGCCGACCGGCGCGGGACTAGGGTGTGCCCCACTCTCTCGCACCGCCCCGTCGTCACCAGCGCCGGCCCCGCCGGCCCGTCCCAGGAGGCCCGCGTGCTCATCGACCTGCAGGACCGCGTCGTGCTCGTCACCGGAGCCGGCCGGGGGATCGGCGCCACGATCGCCGAGACCTTCGCCCGCGACGGCGCCCGGGTGGTGGCCCTGGACCTGGTGGCCGCCGAGGTCGAGGAGGTGGCCGGGGCGCTGGCGGCCGACGGCGCCACCGTGGTGCCGGCCACCGCCGACGTTCGGGACGCCGACGCGGTGCAGCGGGTGGTCGACGACGCCGTCGCCCGCTTCGGCCGGGTCGACGTGCTGGTCAACAACGCCGGCATCAACGTGGAGGGCCGGCTGGAGGACCTCGACGCGGCGGCCTGGGACCGCTGCTTCGAGGTCAACGTCCGCGGGACCTTCACCACCTGCCGGGCGGTGGCCCCGGTGATGAAGCGGCAGCGCTCCGGCCGCATCCTCAACGCGGCCTCCTTCGCCGCCATCGTGCCCAGCGTCGGCTCCTCGGCCTACGCCGCCTCCAAGGCCGCCGTGGTCCAGTTCACCCGCACCATCGCCGGCGAGCTGGGACCCTGGGGGATCACCGCGAACTCCTACGCCCCCGGGATGATCCCGACGGCGATGAACGGCTTCGCCGACCTGCCGCCGGCGGAGCAGTCGGCCAAGCTGGACACGCTGAGCCTGCGCCGCTGGGGCGAGGCGCAGGACGTGGCCAACCTGCTGTGCTTCCTGGCCAGCGACCTGGCGGGGTACATCACCGGCACGCTGGTGGACGTCAGCGGGGGCAAGCTGGCCACCCAGGTGCCCAGCGCCGCCTACGCGGGTCTGGAGGAGGAGTCGCGAGGCTGACCCTCCACCCCGGGAGAGGTCGGCATGGTGGGCGACTGGCCGGTGGTCGCCGTCGGCCTGGTCCTGACGGTGGGCACGGGGATTTCGTCGCGTCCGAGTTCGCGCTGGTCACCGGCGGTGAGCCCGCTGCTCGAGGGCCCGCTGACCGAACCCGGGCGGCCCGAGGTGGTGCCCGTGATCGGCGCCGCCAACGCCTGGTCCGCTCACCCGTGATCGACCCGGAGGCTGTTCCTCGAGGACATCATCGAGGAGCTCGTCGGTGAGGTGCAGGACGCGACCAGCAGTCACGGACCCGGCCCCCGACCTCACATCCGTGGCCCGGCCGGCGTCTACCCGGTGATGAGCAGCGTACCGTTCGACGACGTCGTCACCCGCCACGGGGCCACCGTGCTGCGGGTCTGCCGCTCCGTGCTGAGCACCCAGGACGCCGACGACGCCTGGTCGGAGACCTTCCTGGCCGCTCTGCGCGCCTACCCCGAGCTGCCGCCCGGGGCGAACGTCGAGGCCTGGCTGGTGCGGATCGCGCAGCGCAAGGCGCTCGACGCGCTCCGGGCCGCCCGTCGGCGACCGCTGGCCGTCGAGGAGGTCCCGGCCAGGCCCTCCGAGCTCGGCGTCTGGCAGCCCTCCGACGACGAGCTGTGGGACCGGTTGCGGGCGCTGCCGCCGAAGCAGCGCCAGGCCGTCGCCTACCACCACGTCGCCGGCCTGCCCTACGCCGAGGTGGCAGCGCTGCTCGGCGGGACGGCCACGGCCGCGCGCCGCGCGGCTGCCGACGGCATCGCCGCCCTGCGGTCCTCCGTGCCGACCCGCTCGTCAACCTCCGCCCGCACCGACCAGCAGGAGCAACCATGAGCACCCCCACCACCGACGGCCCGGCGCTGGGCACCCCCACCGCCGCCGAGCTGGGGCGGCTGCGCGACCGGCTGGCCGCGGCGGCCGAGGGCGCGGACCTGCTGGACGTCGGCTACACCACGACCGACTCGCCCTTCGGCCCGCTGCTGCTCGCCGCCACCCGCCAGGGACTGCTCCGGCTCGCCTTCGCCCGCGAGGACCACGACGCCGTGCTCGCCCGGCTGGCCGAGCGGGTCAGCCCGCGCGTCCTGCGGGCGCCGGCCCGGCTCGACGACGTCCGCCGCCAGCTCGACGAGTACTTCGCCGGCGTCCGGCAGGAGTTCGCCCTCGACGTCGACCTGCGGCTGAGCAGCGGCTACCGCCGGACGGTGCTGGACCACCTGCGGGTCCTGCCCTACGGCCGGACCGAGACCTACACCGAGGTGGCGCAGGCGACGGCGAGCCCGCGCGCCGTCCGGGCGGTGGGCTCGGCCTGCGCCACCAATCCCGTCCCCGTCGTCGTGCCCTGCCACCGGGTGCTGCGCTCCGACGGCAGCCTGGGTGGTTACGTGGGCGGCCTGGACGTCAAGACGGGGCTGCTCGCGCTGGAAGCGGGCGCCGCCCCCGAGGGCTATCGTTCCCAGCACCGGTAGCTCGCGCGAGGAGGAGTCATGGGCAGCACCCCTGGTCAGCACCGCATCCTGGTCGGCGTGAACCACGACCAGGCCGACGTCGTGCTGGAGCAGGCCGTCCGCTTCGCGCGGGCGGTGTCGGCCGAGCTGGTCTGCGCGCACGTCGACGTCGGCCGTTACGTGGTGGAGGAACGACCGGACGGGACCGTCGTCTCCCGTCCACTGGACCCGGACCTGCCCGAGCTGTCCGAGAGCGACTTCGACCCGGTGCTGGCCGAGCACGTCCGCGGCCTGGTCGGCGACGTCCCGGTGACGTTCCGCGAGCTCGCCGGCGACCGGGCCTACGCCCTGGCCCGGCTGGCCGACATCTGCGACGTGGAGCTGATCGTGGTCGGCAGCCGGCGCCGCGGTGTCCGCTCGGGGCTCAAGGAGTTCTTCGGGGGCTCCGTCGCCGCCCAGCTGGCGCACCGGCAGCACCGGCCCGTGGTGGTCGTCCCGGTGCACCCGGTCGCCGCCGGGACGCCGCTGCCCTGGGAGGACCCCCCGCTGGGCTGACGGCCTCGGCGGCGGCCCTGCGACGAGCTCAGGGCCGCGAGGCCTCAGCCGAGGTCGAGCCGGCCGCCACCGAGCACGATCCGGACGACCTGGTCGAGCTCGGGGGTCAGGTCCTGCTCGGGCACCGTCAGGTGCCAGTCCCCGACGTCCACGGTGTAGACGAACCGGTCCGGTGCCGGCGCGCTGCCGGCCAACCGGGTGAGGTCGGTGTCGAGCAGCAGCTGCCGCACCTGTGGCCCCTGCGGGTCGCCGTCGAGGTCCAGCTCGCCGGCCCGCACGCCTCCGGTGAAGCCGCCGCTGCGCCGGACCGCGACCGTCCGTGCCCCGGCTGCCGGGACACCTGGCACGGGCGGGGCGGCGTCCACCGGAGCCGGCGGCGCGGGGGCGACCTGGCCGTCGTCGACGGCGGCCAGCACGCCCACCTGGACCCAGCCGGTGCGCACCTGCGTCGCCACCTCGGGCTCGTCGGCGAAGAGCTGCTGCGCCGAGGCCACGGTCGCCTCGGCGAACCCGACGAAGTCCACGTCGGCGCCGATCTGCCCGCCGGTCAACGTGTCGTACCAGACCCGGCCGGCCCGCTCCCAGCTCGGGCCGCCGAGCGCCACCGCCGCCAGGGCGAACGCCCGGTTGGGGATGCCGGAGTTGAGGTGCACCCCGCCGTTGTCCTCCTCGGTGACGACGTAGTCCGCCATCGACCCGACCTGCGGGTCCCGGCCCAGCCGCGGGTCGTCGTAGGCCGTGCCCGGCTCCAGCATCGAGCGCAGGGCGCGGGCGGCGACACCGGGTCGGAACAGGCCCTTCCCGATCAGCCAGTCCGCCGACGCGGCGTCCTGCCCCTGCACCCGCTGCTCGGTCAGCGCGGCGAAGACGTCGCTGACGCTCTCGTTCAGGGCGCCCGACTGGCCCTGGTAGGTCAGGCCGGCGCTGAACTGGGTCACACCGTGGGTGAACTCGTGCGCCATCACGTCCATCGGCTTGGTGAACCGCTCGAACACCTCGCCGTCGCCGTCGCCGAACACCAGCTGGCTCCCGTCCCAGAAGGCGTTGTCGTAGCGCTCGCCGTAGTGGACGGTGATGGAGAGCGTGGTGCCCTCCCCGTCCACCGACCGGCGGTCGAAGACCTCGGCGAACAGGTCCCAGACCTGGCCCGAGGAGTCGAAGGCCTCGTCGACGGCGGCGTCGCCGCTGACCGGGTCGCCGTCGGAGCGGACGGGCGTGCCGGGCAGGGTCTCGGTGCCGCCGGCGCTGTGCACCACGCGACGCTGCGCCGGCGCGTCGGCGCGCAGGGAGCGCACCCGGGGCAGCACCGACGGCGCCGTGCGCTGCTCGCGCAGCCGCCGGTCGAGCACCAGCGTCGAACGGCCGGAGGCCGCCGCGGGCGAGGGCGCCGCCGCCGCGGCCAGGTGGTCCAGCAGGTACGGGGGGATGAAGGTGCAGCGCACGGGGTCTCCCGGGGTCTCGTCGTCGGAGATGATGCTGGCAGGGACCACTGACAGGCCACGGTACGCCGACGCCCGGCGCCGCAGCTGGGGGCCGCGATCGAGAACTGGTGGCGGAATTCGACGTGGCACCCTTGACGACGCCGGGTAATGGAGAAAGGCTGATCAGCGGAAATGGGCGGGACGAAAGGCGCCCCGGCTTTCTCCGGTCGAGATGGCCGGCACACGGTGACGGCTCCTCCGCGCAGGAGCGAGCGATTCCACGACCACGGGGGCTGTGGACCGGGTGCGGTGATCGACGTCCCTCACGCGTAGGTGGCCGGTTCTGGCACCTAACGCGATTTTGGCATGTCCAGTTGTGGACATGTCCGATACTTGACAGCGCTGGGTGGTGACGCGGTCTGCCCGGGCTGCATAGATTTCCTCTTGAAACGTCAGGTTCCCGCCATCAACACCCTCCCCCCGATGGTGGGACAAATCGGAAGGAAATCCCCTCATGCGCACTTCACGTACCGCTCGCAAGATCGTCGCCGGCGCCAGCGCTGCCGTCGTCACGCTGCTGCTCGTCGGCGGCACCGCCGCGACCGTCACCTCCGACGACGCCGGCCGCGGCGTCAGGTCGATCGTGACCACCGACGGCCGCGGCGTCTGACCCGGCCGCACCGGGGTCGGCCGGTCCCGCTGCGTCCTGCAGCGTGACCGGCCACCACCCCAGCTCCAGCGCCCGCGTTCCCCTCGGGGGGCGCGGGCGCTCGTGCGTTCCTAGGACCGGGAGAAGGTGCCCGCGTCGACCTTGGCGTAGGTCTGGGTGCGGATGTACTCGGCGCGCACCATCGCCGCACCCAGCTGCAGCCGCGTGGTGACGCCCAGCTCGTCCATCAGCTCCGAGATCCAGCGCCGCACCGACCGCACGTTGATGCCGAGGTTGCTGGCGATCGCCTGGTCGGTCGAGCCGGTCATCAGCAGCGACATCAGCATCTGGCGGCGCGGGTCGTTCTCGGTGTACGTCGAGGCGACGATGGGCACCGCGGTGTCCCAGACCGCCTCGAACAGCCACTGCAGGGCCTCCACCAGCAGCGGGTGCCGCACGATCGACATCCGCAACTCGTGGCCGGGCAGGTAGGACCGCATCGACGGGATCAGCGCCACCGAGGCGTCGACGATGACGAGCTTCATCGGAACCGGGGCCGTCCGGGACTCCTCGCCCTTGGCGGCGAACAGCGACAGCTCCTTCAGCCGGTCCGCGTCGAAGCCCGGGTGGTAGACGCAGCGCAGCCCGGTGCCCCGGTCCAGCGCCTTCCACTCCTCGGCCCCCTCCTCGAGGATCCGCTCGTCCGCCTCGCGCTCGTCGGCGTAGGGCGGCTTGTCGAACATGCAGATCTCCTTCTGCGCCTTGGCGCAGAGGTCGGAGTTGCTGGCCGAGATGGCCTCCCGTCCCACGACGATGCGGATGTCGTCGCTCTGGTTCTGGGTGGCGGCCAGCAGGTGGCTGTGCAGCGACTCCGCGGCCAGGCTGGCCATCTCCAGCTCCGACAGCCGCTGGGCCTTGAGGGCGTTGGCGACGTCGGGGAGGGGGAGCGCGCGCCAGCTCCCACGGGACAGCTCGGTGGCCAGGCCGAGCTTGCGCAGCTCGTCGAGCCTGCGCTCGAGCTCGTCCGGGGGCACGGCGCTCAGCTCGGCGAGCTGGGCGCTGCTGGCGTTCCCGATAGGCGCGAGCACCAGGTAGATCGCTTCCGCCTCGGCGCTGATGCCCAGCGGCTGGAGCATGACGTTCCTCCGGCTTCTGGTGATGAGACTGCGGCGCCAGCCGCGGCCCACCCCGGGAGCGTGTGGTTACGCTGAGCCGCGCGAACTGATCGCGCTCTGATCGTCTCACAGCCCCCGAGGAGTCCCTGCATGCCTGAGCTCGCCCAGATCGGTGTGACCGGCCTCGCCGTCATGGGTCGCAACCTGGCCAGGAACTTCGCACGGCACGGCCACCGGGTGGCCATCCACAACCGCACCTACGCCAAGACCGAGTCGCTGCTCACCGAAGCCGGCTCCGAGGGCACCTTCGTGCCCTCGGAGTCGATGGCCGACTTCGTCGCCTCCCTCGAGCGGCCGCGCCGGGTGATCATCATGGTCAAGGCGGGTCGGGCCACCGACGCGGTGATCGAGGAGCTGATCCCGCTGCTCGAGACCGACGACATCGTCATCGACGCCGGGAACGCGCACTTCCCCGACACCATCCGGCGGGAGACCCAGCTCAAGGAGCACGGCCTGCACTTCGTCGGCACCGGTGTCTCCGGTGGCGAGGAGGGCGCGCTGAAGGGCCCGTCGATCATGCCGGGCGGATCGCGCAAGTCCTACGAGTCGCTGGGCCCGCTGCTGGAGGACATCGCGGCGAAGGTCGACGGCGTGCCGTGCTGCACCTACGTCGGCCCGGACGGCGCCGGCCACTTCGTCAAGATGGTGCACAACGGCATCGAGTACGCCGACATGCAGCTGATCGCCGAGGCGTATGACCTCATCAAGCAGGGCACCGGGGCCGGTGCGGCCGAGATCGCGGAGATCTTCCGCACCTGGAACGAGGGCGACCTCGAGAGCTTCCTGATCGAGATCACCGCCGAGGTGCTGGCCCACACCGACGCCGAGAGCGGCCAGGCCTTCGTGGACCTGATCCAGGACCGGGCCGAGCAGAAGGGGACCGGCCGCTGGACGGTGCAGAACGCCCTCGACCTCGGCGTGCCGATCACCGGCATCGCCGAGGCCACCTTCGCCCGGGCGCTGTCGGGCTCGGTCCCCCAGCGCGAGGCCGCCCGGGGCAAGCTGGCCGCGCACACCGCGGACTGGGACGTGCCCGACCGCGACGCCTTCGTCGAGGACGTCCGGCAGGCGCTCTACGCCTCGAAGGTGGTCGCCTACTCCCAGGGCTTCGACCAGATCGCTGCCGCCAGCGCCGAGTACGGCTGGGACATCGACCGCGGGGCCATGGCCCGGATCTGGCGGGGCGGCTGCATCATCCGCGCCCGTTTCCTGAACCGGATCACCGAGGCCTACGAGCGCGACGCGGACCTGCCGCTGCTGCTGGCCGACGACTACTTCGCCGATGCGGTGGGCGCCAGCCTGGCCGCCTGGCGGCGGGTGGTCGCCCTGGCGGCGCAGAACGGCATCCCGACGCCGGCGTTCTCCTCCTCGCTGGCCTACTACGACGGCATCCGGGCCGAGCGGCTGCCGGCGGCGCTGATCCAGGCGCAGCGCGACTTCTTCGGCGCGCACACCTACCGGCGCGTCGACAAGCCGGGTTCCTTCCACACCGAGTGGACCGCCGACCGCAGCGAGACCTCGATCGACGACGCGGACGCGCAGGTGCTGCCCCCGGAGCCGGCGGAGAAGTCGGACCCGACGCCGGCCTGAGGATGCGCGCGCCCGTACTGCCGGCGGGAGCCCTGCGACCGGTGCGGCGCGCGGGCCGGCTGGCCCGGGTGGCCGTGACCCGGGCCGCGAACGAGGTCGGTGCCCCCCGCTTCGCCCGTCGCGCGGCCCGGCAGGCGATGCTGCCCCAGCGGGCGGTGGCCGTCTTCTTCGCGACCGGCCCGGAGAACCTCTACCAGTTCGAGCAGTGGCGGCTCCCGCTGGAGGAGCTCGCCGCGCAGCGGCCGGTGGTGGTCGTGGTGGACCGGGCCGACACCGGCGAGGCGGTGCTGCGGCGCAGCCGGCTGCCCGTCACGCTGGCCCGCGGCAGTGCGGCGCTGGAGACGCTGGTCGCCGAGCGGGACGTCCGAGTGGTGCTCTACCTGAACCAGGTGGAGGCGAACTTCCGGATGCTCCGCTTCGCCGCGCCCGTGCACGTGCAGCTGGGCCACGGCGAGAGCGACAAGGCCTCCAGCGTGTCGAACCAGCACAAGGCCTACGACCTGACCTTCGTCGGCGGGCCGGCCGGCAGCGAGCGGCTGGGCGCGGCGCTGCGCGGCTTCGACCCGGCCACCCGCACCGCGCAGATCGGCCGGCCACAGCTGGACCACGCGTACCCGGGTGCGCCGGACTGGGCACCCGACGGGCGGCGGCGGGTGCTCTACGCGCCCACCTGGGAGGGGGACCGGCCGAGCATCGGCTACGGCTCACTGGCTTCGCACGGCGTGCCGCTGGTCGAGGCGCTGCTCCACGCCGGTGACATCCGGGTCCTCTACCGCCCGCACCCGCGGACCGGTGTCGCCTCCGCCGCGCACGCTACCGCCGACCGGCGGATCCGCGGGCTGCTGGCCCGGGCGGGGGAGGACCACCTCGTCGACACCGGGCCGTACGGGTGGCAGTGGACCTTCGCCGACGCCTGCGTGACCGACGTGTCCGCGGTGGCCTACGACTGGCTGGCCACCGGCAAGCCGCTGGTGGTCACCGAGCCGGCCCGCGGGGCGCTGCGCCCCCCGTCCGCCCTGCTGGAACGGCTACCGCTGCTGGCTGCCCAGCACGCCGACCGGGTGCTCGAACGGCTGCAGGGGCAAGACGGTGCGGCGCTGGCCGACCTCACCCGCCACTACTTCGGCGAGACCGCCGGCCGGGCCAGCACCGCGCGCTTCGCTGCCGCGGTCGAGGCGTGCTACGCCCTCGCCGACGCGGAGGGCTGAGCGGAGTCGAGCTACAGGCCGCGGAGGAAGTCGATGTCGTCGTCGGGCGCAGTCGGGCGGGGACGCGGGCGACGCTCGCCCCGGCTCTCGGCGGTGGGCCGTCCGAGCAGCAGCCAGGCGACGGCCCCGACCAGCGGCACGCAGATGATGGCCACGGCCCACAGCCAGCGGGGCATCCGGCGGACGGCGAGCGGTTGCGCCTGAGCCACCTCGACCACGCAGTAGATCATCAGCAGGGCCACGATGATGATCGGCAGGTACCGCCCCATGGGTCGAGTATGCGTCGCGGCACCGGCCGGGACAACCGCGCGGGGCTGCGGGGGCAGGGGGCAGCGCTGCGGCGGCTAGGCTGAGCGTCATGTCCGCCGCCCCAACTCTGGATGAACTCCGGGCGGCAGCCGGATGACCGACCCAGCGTTCGCCGCGACGCGGCCCGCGGCTCCGACGATCGCCCAGCTCCGCGAGGTCACCCAGCCGCCCAGCGTCCGCACCCGGGCGGGCGCGGAGCACTGGGTCGCCCACGCCTACCTCCGCGACGTCTCGCCCCACCTCACCCGCGTGCTGCTCCGGGCCGGCTTCACCGCCAACGGCGTGACCTGGCTGATGATCCTCAGCGCCGCCCTGGCCGCGGTGGCGACCGGCTGGCCCACCCTGCTTGGCGCGGTGCTGGTCGTGGTCCTCGTCCAGCTGCAGATGCTGCTCGACTGCAGCGACGGGGAGGTGGCGCGCTGGCGCGGCACCTCGTCCCCGCTGGGGGTCTACCTGGACCGGGTCGGCCACTACGTCGCCGAGTGCGGGATCGCCGTCGCCCTGGGCGTCCGGGCCACCGGCGGCCTGGCGACCAGCGGCCCGTGGATCAGCGCCGGCCTGCTGCTCGGCCTGCTCGTCGCGCTGAACAAGGTCGAGAACGACCTCGTGCACGTGGCCCGGCACTACGCGCAGATGACCCAGGTGCGCGACGCCGAGGAGGTGCGGGTGCCTGCCCGGGGCCTGCTCCGCAGGGCTCGCCAGCTCGCGCGCTTCGTGCCCTTCCACCGCGTCTTCCACTCCGTCGAGCTGTCGCTGCTGGTGCTGGCTGCGGCGCTGGTGGACCTGGTCGCCGACGGCGCCGCCACCCGCGTCCTGCTCGCCGGGCTCGTGGTCGCCGCCGTGGTCACCGTCATCGGCCACCTCGCCGCCGTGCTGGCGTCCGCGCGGCTGCGGTGAGCGCGCCGAGCCCGACCGCCGGCCCGGCGGCGGAGGTCCCCCGCTTGGGCGCCGTCGTGCTGACCATGGGCAACCGGCCCGACGACCTCGACCGGGCCCTCACCTCGCTGCTCGGCCAGACCGGCGTCGAGCTCGACGTGGTGGTGGTCGGCAACGGCTGGCAGCCCGTGGGGTTGCCCGCCGGCGTCCGGGCCCACCGGTTGCCGGAGAACCTGGGCATCCCCGCCGGTCGGAACGCCGGGGTGCCGCTGGTGGAGGGCGACCTGCTGTTCTTCCTCGACGACGACGCGCGGCTGCCGCACGACCAGGTGCTGGCCACGATGGCCCGGCAGTTCGGCGACGACCCGGAGCTCGGTCTCATCCAGCCGCGGGTCGTGGACCCCGAGGGCCGGCCCGCACCGCGCCGCTGGACCCCGCGGCTCCGCGTGGGGGACCCGGGGCGGAGCAGCCCGGCGATGTCGGTGTGGGAGGGGGCGGTCGCCATCCGCCGCGAGGCCTTCGACTACGCCAACGGCTGGCCGGAGCGCTTCTGGTACGCCCACGAGGGGATCGAGCTGGCCTGGCGGGTCTGGGACGGGGGCTTCCACGTCCGCTACGACGGCGAGATCGAGGTGCACCACCCGGCGATCCAACCCACCCGGCACGCCGAATTCTACCGCTTCCAGGCCCGCAACCGCGTCTGGCTGGCCCGCCGCAACCTGCCGCTGCCGGTGGGGGTGCTCTACGTGCTGTCGTGGGTGCTGGTGGGCGGTTCGCGACTGCGCTCGCGGGTGGCGCTGGCCGAGACGCTGCGCGGCTACTGGCTGGGGCTGACCCAGCCCGGTGGCCGGCGGCGGCCGATGAGCTGGGGCACCGTCGGCCGGATGCTGCTGGCCGGGCACCCGCCGATCATCTGACCGGTGGGGCGAGCGGGGGTCGGTAGCGTGGGAGGCATGAGCGGTGGAACACCCAAGCCTCCGGAGCGGGCCTGGTCGACCTGGGCGATCGACCAGGTCGAGGCGGACGCCAACCGCAGCGCCGACACCCACCTGCACGTCTTCCCGCTGCCGCCGGACTGGGGCGTGGACCTCTACCTCAAGGACGAGTCGGTGCACCCGACCGGGAGCCTCAAGCACCGGCTGGCCCGCTCGCTGGTGCTCTACGGGCTGTGCAACGGCTGGATCACCGAGGGCACCCCGCTGGTCGAGGCGTCCTCGGGCTCGACCGCGGTCAGCGAGGCCTACTTCGCCCGGCTGCTCGGCCTGGACTTCGTGGCCGTGATGCCCGCCTCGACGGTGCGGGAGAAGTGCGCGCTGATCGAGTTCTACGGCGGCCGCTGCCACCTGGTGGACGACCCGGGCGAGATCTACGCGGTGGCCGACCAGCTCGCGGAGGCCTGCGGTGGCTACTTCCTCGACCAGTTCACCTACGCCGAGCGGGCCACCGACTGGCGCGGCAACAACAACATCGCCGAGTCGATGTTCGCCCAGCTCGACCGGGAGCCGCACCCGGTGCCCACCTGGGTGGTCGTCGGGGCCGGGACCGGCGGCACCAGCGCCACGATCGGCCGCTTCCTGCGGCTGAAGAAGCTCGACACGCGGCTCTGCGTCGTCGACCCGGAGGGCTCGGCCTTCCACGCCTCCTGGCGGACCGGCGACCCCGGCGTCACCGCCGCGGGCTCCAAGATCGAGGGCATCGGCCGGCCGCGGGTGGAGCCCAGCTTCGTGCCGCAGGTGGTGGACCGGATGGTGGCGGTGCCGGACGCGGCCTCGGTGGCGGCCATGCGCTGGACGACGGAGAAGCTGGACCGCTGGGTGGGCGGTTCGACCGGGACCAACATGTGGGGCGCCCTGCAGCTGGTCGCGGAGATGCGGGCGTCCGGGCAGCGGGGCAGCGTGGTGACGCTGCTGTGCGACGACGGCCGGCGCTACGCCCGCAGCTACTACGACGACGCGTGGGTGGCCGAGCGGGGCTGGGACCTGGCTCCGCACCGGGCCGTCCTGGACGAGCTGCTCCGGACGGGCGTGTGGCGGGGCTGAGGTCCGCCCGAGTTGTCAGACCGCAGGTGACCCCTGGGTCAAGTCCGTTCTGACCACTGGGCGCTTAGAGCACCCCGGCACCCACCAGGGCGAGGCCCACGGCGAAGGCGACGGCGGCTACCAGCTCGGCCAGGCCGGTGGCCTTGAGGACCGGGACCAGGTCGCGGCCGCTGGCGCCCTCGAGCACCCGGCGGGACGCCGGCAGGGCGACCACGAGCCCGACCAGCCCGGCCAGCGCCCAGCTGCTGGTGAGCAGGGCCACCACGACGACGACCAGCGCCGCCCCGCGCACCAGGCTGACGTAGAAGAACCGCGTGCCGCGGTCGCCGAACCGGGTGGCCAGGGTGCGCTTGCCGCCCGCCCGGTCCCCCTCGAGGTCGCGCAGGTTGTTGGCCACCAGCAGCGCGCAGGCCAGCGCGCCCACCCAGACCCCGGTGAGCAGCGCGGCCACGGAGACGCGGCCCGTCTGCACGTAGTAGGTGCCGCACACCGCGACCAGGCCGAAGAAGACGAAGACGAAGACCTCGCCCAGCCCGCGGTAGCCGTACGGCCGGCGGCCGCCGGTGTAGTACCAGGCGGCGAGCACGCAGACGACGCCCACGGCCAGCAGCCACCACTGGCCGGTCAGGGCGACCAGCCCGAGCCCGGCCAGGCCGGCCAGGCCGAAGCAGGCGAACGCCGCCCGCTTCACCGTCGCCGGCTCGGCCACCCCCGACCCCACCAGGCGCAGCGGCCCGACCCGGACCGCGTCGGTGCCGCGGATGCCGTCGGAGTAGTCGTTGGCGTAGTTGACGCCGACCTGCAGGGCCAGCGCGACGAGCAGGGCGAGCAGCGCGCGGACGGGGGAGAAGGCGTCGTCGAACGCGGCCAGTCCGCTGGCGGCCACCACGGGCGCCGCCGCGGCCGGCAGGGTCCGGGGACGCGCCCCCTCGAGCCACTGGCCGGCGGTCGGTCGGGCGGTCTCGGTGGTCACGCGTCTCCTGTCGTCGAGGCCCCGGGCTCCCCGGGGGTGCTCAGCCCGGCGACGAGCCGGAGCCGGTCGATCTTCCCACTGCTGGTGCGGGGCAGCGAGGCCTGACCGAGGACCCGGCGCGGGGTGGCGTAGTGCGGCAGCCCCGCGCGCAGGTGCGCCCGGGCGCCCTCGGACTCGGCGTCGGACCAGGTGCCGCGCTCCACGACGGCGACCACGGCGGTGCCCCACTCCGGGTCGGGCACCCCGACGACGGCGACGTCGGCGCCGGCCAGCCCTGGCCAGCCGCGCAGCCGGCGCTCCACCTCGGCCAGGTCCACGTTCATCCCGCCGCTGACCACCACGTCGTCGATCCGGCCGAGCACCACCAGCCGGCCGTCGGACCAGCGGGCCCGGTCCGCCGTCTCCAGCCGCCCGTCGACCAGCGCGGCCGCGGTCAGGTCCGGCCGGCCGCGGTAGCCGGAGAACAGGACCGCGCCGCCCAGGCTGACCCGGCCGTCCGCGGTCAGCGCCACCTCGACGCCGGACAGCGGCACGCCGTCGTAGACGCAGCCGCCGCACGTCTCGCTCATCCCGTAGGTGGTGACGACGCGGACGCCGGCCGCGCGCGCCGCGGCGGCCAGCTCCGTCGCCAGCGCCCCGCCGCCCACCAGCACCGCGTCGAGCCGGGCCAGGGCTTCGGCCAGGGCCGGCTGCGGCAGGGCCCGGGCCAGCTGGGTCGGCACCACCGACAGGTAGCGGCGGCCCTCCATCCCGGCCAGCACGGCGGGCAGGTCGGCCAGGTCGGCGGCGGCGGGGTGCGCCCGGGTGCCGGCGAGCTGCGCACGGGCCAGCACCATCAGGCCGGCCACGTGGTGCCCGGGGAGGGCGAGCACCCAGTCGCCGGGGCCGCCCAGCCGCTCCTCGGTCGCCCGCACGGACGCCGTCACCGCGGCGGCCGACAGCAGCACGCCCTTCGGCCGGCCCGTGGAGCCGGAGGTGGCCACGACGACGGCGGTGCCCTCCTCCAGCGGGCGGTCGGGCGCCAGCATGGCCAGGGCCTGCTCGCGCTCCAGCGGAGCGGGTGGCAGTGGGGCGACCGGCGGCCCGGCGGCCAGGGCGTCGGCCAGCGCGGTGGGGAGCTCGGCCGGCTCCGCCAGCCGGAGCCCGGAGGTCCCGACGACGGTGGCGTCTCGACCCGCGTGCTGCACGCCCGCCAGGCTAGGCGCTCGCGCGCAGGAGCGGTGGGCCAGACTGGGTCGGTGCCCGAGCCCACCACCTACGCGCTGCCGCTGCGCGTGCGCTTCCGCGGCATCCTCGAGCGGCAGGGGATGGTCTGGCGCGGGCCTGCGGGCTGGGCGGAGTGGAGCCCGTTCCTGGACTACGACGGCGCTGAGCTGGTGCCCTGGCTGCGCGCCGCCGACGAGGCGGCCGAGACCGGGTGGCCGGCGCCCGTGCGGGACCGGGTGGCCGTCAACAGCACGATCCCCAGCGTCGGGCCCGAGCAGGCGCACCGGCTGGCCGTCGCGGCGGGCTGCCGGACGGCCAAGGTCAAGGTGGCCGAGCCCGGCCAGACCCTGGCCGACGACCTGGCCCGGGTGGAGGCGGTCCGCGACGCGCTCGGGCCCGACGGCCGCGTCCGGGTGGACGCCAACGGCGGCTGGTCGGTGGAGGAGGCGGAGCACCGGCTGCGGGCCCTGGCCCGGTTCGGGCTGGAGTACGCCGAGCAGCCGTGCGCCTCGGTGGAGGAGCTGGCCGACCTGCGCCGCCGGCTGGCCCGCTCCGGCACCGACCTGCTGGTCGCCGCCGACGAGTCGATCCGCCGCGTTGCCGACCCCTACCGGGTGCGGGCGCTGGAGGCGGCCGACGTGGCCGTGCTCAAGGTGCAGCCCCTCGGCGGGGTCCGGGCGTGCCTGGAGGTCGCCGAACGGGTCGGGCTGCCGGTCGTGGTCTCCAGCGCGCTGGAGACGTCGATCGGCATCCGCGCCGGCCTGGCGCTGGCCGCGGCGCTGCCCGAGCTGCCGTTCGCCTGCGGGCTCAACACCGTCCGGCTGCTGGCCGGCGACCTGGCCGCCGAGCCGCTGGTCGCGGTGGACGGGGAGCTGCCGGTGGCCGCCCTCGACGTGCCAGGGCCGGTGCTGGAGCGGCACCGGGCGCCGGCCGCGGTAGGGGCGTTCTGGCAGGCTCGGCTCGTGCAGACGCGGGCGCTGGCCGCCGCCGGAGCCGGTCGTGGGTGAGGCCACCCGGCTCGCCCGGGTGCTCGTCGAGGGCCTGCTGGGTGCCGGCGTCCGCGACGTCGTCCTCGCGCCCGGCTCCCGCAGCGCCCCGCTGGCCTACGAGCTGTTCGAGGCCGACCGGATCGGCCTGCTCACCCTGCACGTGCGGATCGACGAGCGCAGCGCCGGCTTCCTCGCGCTCGGGCTGGCCAAGGGCTCGGGGCAGCCGGTCGGGGTGGTGACCACCTCGGGGACCGCGGTGGCCAACCTGCACCCCGCCGTCCTGGAGGCCTTCCACGCTCACCTGCCCCTGGTGCTGCTGACCGCGGACCGGCCGCCGACGATGACCCACACCGGGGCCAACCAGACCACCGACCAGGCGCACCTGTTCGGCCGGCACGTCCGCGCCTTCGGCAGCGTCTCCGACTCCGCGGTCGGTGCCGACGGCGGCGACGTGGCCGGCTGGAGGTTCGAGCTGGGTCGGCTGCTGACCGCGGCGACCGGGGTCCGGACCCGGCAGCCCGGGCCGGTGCACCTCGACGTCGCCTTCTCCGAGCCGCTGGTCCCCGGACCGGTGGCTCCGCTGCCGACGGGGCCGGAGGTCCGGGTCAGCGCGGTCCGAGGCGCCGAGCCGCTGGTGCTGCCCGCCGGACCGCAGACCGTGCTGGTGGCCGGCGACCTGCCGCCGGCCGCCGGGGTCGCCGCCGCCGAGCTGGCCGCGTCCGCCGGCGTCCCGCTGCTCGCCGAGCCGTCCAGCAACGCCCGCCGAGGACCGGCGGCGCTGGGCACCTACCGGCTGCTGCTCGGCTCCTCGCTGGCCGAGGACGTGGAACGGGTGGTCGTGCTCGGCCGGCCGACGCTGTCCCGGCCCGTCACGCGGCTGCTGGCCCGCACCGACGTCGAGCTGGTCGTCGTCTCCGCGCACGCGGACTGGCCCGACCCGGGTCGGGCGGCCTCCGCGGTGGTGGACGCGGTGGCCTTCGCCGATCGGTGGCCTGAGCCTGTCGAAGGCCCCGACGACTGGCTGAACGCCTGGCAGGAGGCTGACTCCCGGGCCCGGGCGGCGCTGGAGGAGCTGCTGGCCGCTCAGACGACGCTCACCGGCCCGGCGCTGGCCGCTGCGCTGTGGGCCGGGCTCGGCGGCTCGGACGCGCTGGTGATCGGCTCGTCCAACCCGGTGCGCGACCTCGACCTCGCCCCGGTGGCCGCCGACCCGGCTCCGGTCTACGCCAACCGCGGGCTCGCCGGCATCGACGGCACGGTGTCCACCGCGGTGGGGATCGCCCTCACCCGGGATCGGCCGACGCACGCGCTGATGGGCGACCTCACCCTGCTGCACGACGCCGGCGGGCTGCTGATCGGTCCGTCCGAACCGCGTCCCGACCTGCGCATCGTGGTGGCCAACGACGACGGCGGGAGCATCTTCGCCACCCTCGAACAGGGCCGTCCCGAGCACGCGGCCGCGTTCGAGCGGATGTTCGGCACCCCGCACGGCGCCTCGTTCGAGGCCCTCGCTGCCGTCTCCGGTGCCCACTACCAGCGGGTCGAGGACGTCACCGGTCTGGCCGCCGTGCTGGCGGAGCCGCCGGTCGGTCTCGAGCTGGTGGAGGCCGCCGTCGACCGCACGCAGCGGCGCACGCTCAGCGAAGCCGTCACTGCGATCGCAGCCACGCTCTGAGGGCGGCGGTCGCCCGGACGTCGTCCTCGTTGTACTCCAGCACCCGGGTCCGGGTGCGCTCCCGGACGCCCGCGTCGGGCGCCCCGACGGCGTCGGCGAACCAGGCCTGGGAGTTCAGCCCGCCCGGGTCGTCGTCGCGCCACGCGAAGCCGGCGTGCTGGGCGATCGGTTTGAGGCCCAGCCCACCGGCCCCGAAGAAGTGCGCCTTGACCACGTCGTAGAGGTCGACCAGCTCGCCCGCGTAGCCGGCGGCCCACCCCAGCGCGGGGTGACCCGGCTCCCGCGTCGCGAGGGTGCGGATGGCCGTGGGCTCGTAGGCGCTGTAGTGGTAGACGCGCACGCTCCGCGGACCCTCCACCAGGCGGCGGAGCCAGGTGAACGCCTCGTCGGCCAGCGACGCCTCGGTGTCGTCGTCGAGCTCGGTGAACCGGCTGAACGCGACGTAGCGGGGCGGCTCCACCGACCCCGTGCCGTGCACCAGGAACCCCCAGAGGTAGATCCGCCCGTCAGCGGCGCTCTCGATGTCCAGATCGATCTCGAGGTCGGCCGCCGGCACCTCGATCGGGCCGGTCGTCTCGCGGTCGAAGGAGACACCCGCAGTGAGCATCCGGGCCCGCCGGGAGGCCACCCGCAGCCGTTTCTCGGTGCCCGCGCGGTGGCTGACCTCGGGCAGGTAGCCGGGCAGCAGCGCGTCGAGGTCGGTGGTGGCCAGCTGTCCCACGGTGGCGATCCCACGACGGCGCAGCGCCAGCACCTCGCGGACGTCGAGGGCGCCCTTGTCGATGCGCAGGCTCACCTCGTCGTCGGCCAGCACCGACCGGCAGTGCGCCCACCACCGGCAGGTCTGGCACTCGCGCTGCACCACCGGCCGGACCAGCGGCTCGGGGTCCTGCGCCGGGTCGCCGCTCCGTCTGGCGGCGGCGCGGGCCACGTCGACCCGCAGGCCCTGCTCGTGGTCGTAGCGCTCCAGGAGGCTGCGGAGCCGCCAACCCTGCTCGGCGCTGCGCGAGAAGGTGCGGACGACGGGTGCGGCCAGGTCGACCCAGACGAGCACCGGCCCGCCCGGCCCCGTCCCATCCCGGCCCGGACTGGGCTGGACGGTGTCGGTGCCGATCACCGCGCCCAGCGCCTCCGGGCTCGCGAAGCCGGCGGCCTGCAGCATCCGGTGGTAGTGGGCCAGCTGCAGGAAGTCACCCTCCCTGCTGCCCAGCCGGGGCCCCACGCCGTCCCAGGGCTGCAGGTCCAGCGGTCGCGGGGCGGCCAGCGGCGACCAGCGCACCGCCGGGGTCGGCAGCTCGGCGTCCTTCGACAGGCTCAGGACAGCGTCCTTCGACAGGCTCAGGACAGCGTCCTCCGTCGGGCTCGTGACGGCGCCCTTCGACAGGCTCGGGACGGCGTCCTCCTTCGGGCTCGCGACGGCGTCCTCGGGCGGGCGTCGCTTCGCCGGCAGCAGCACCTTGTGCGCCTTGACCACACCCGGGTGGTAGCTCGCGCGGCCGTCGGCCTGGTCGGCGCCGCGGACCAGCAGGTCCGGGCGGCCCAGCCGGTGCCCGGCGGGGTCGACGGGCAGCGGTCCACCGACGACCACCGCGGCTCCCACCTGCATCGCCTGCCGGCAGGCCTGGGCCGCCGGTTCGTGGTCGAGCAGCCGCAGGTCGACGACCAGTCCGGGCACCGCCTCGATCAGCGCCTCGAGCTGCTGGGTCTCGAACGCGCGGGCTGCCTGCACCCGCGCAGGCAGCTCGCCGGGCCCCTCGGGGGGCGCGGGGACGCTCGGGTCGAACGCGTTGTGCGTCTTGACCGGGCAGCTGCGGGCAGCCGACGCCCCCAGCAGCACGGTGCCGCGCTCCGCCGGGACCGGGAGCGGCCGCACCTCGATCACGCGCGGGCCCGGTGCAGGGCGACGACGCCGCCGCTCAGGTTCCGCCACTCCACCTGCTGCCAGCCGGCCTGCTGGACCACGGCCGCGAGCGCGGCCTGGTCGGGCCAGGCCTGGATCGACTCCGCCAGGTAGCGGTAGGCCGCCGGGTTGGGGGACAAGGTGGTGGCGATCCGGGGGAGTGCCGCCACCAGGTAGTCGGAGTAGACGGCCCGGAAGGGTCGCCAGGTGGGGGTGGAGAACTCGCAGACGACGAGGGTGCCGCCCGGCCGGGTGACCCGGCGCAGCTCGCGCAGGGCGCCGAGGGTGTCCTCGACGTTGCGCAGCCCGAAGGAGATGGTGACGGCGTCGAAGGCCGCGTCCGCGTAGGGCAGGGCCAGCGCGTCGCCGGCCACGAAGCCGAGCGCGGGGCGCCGGCGCTTGCCGACCTGCAGCATGCCCAGGGAGAGGTCGGTGGGCACCACGGTGGCGCCCGCCCGGTCGAACGGCTCGCTGGACGTGCCGGTGCCGGCCGCGAGGTCGAGCACCGTCTGCCCGGGCCTGGGGCCGACGGCCTCGACCACCCGGCGCCGCCAGGCGCGGTCCTGGCCGAGGGACAGCACGTCGTTGAGCAGGTCGTACCGGACCGCCACGCGGTCGAACATCGCCGCCACGTCGGCCCGGCGCTTCTCGAGCGTCGCTCGTGCGTTCTCCACCACGTCGACGAGCCTCCCACGCCGGGCTGACAGTTCTGGTCCGGCGACCAGCCCCGACGCCCCCCGGGCGGCCCCCGGGCGGCCCCGGAGGGTCGTCCGACACGCCCCAGGGCTCAGGGCACGGGGCTCAGAGAGCGGTGGCCCCGACGATCGTCGTCGGCGTGTCCGCACCGCCGGCCGGCTCGACGCTGATGGCCAGCGCGTCGGACTCGGCGACCGGGCCCCGCAGCCAGGACTTGGCCGGGGCACCGCCGCTGACGATGTTGTCCGGCGTCACCCGCGTCGGGGCGTCCAACGATCCGGCCAGCGTCCACAGCTGGTAGGTCTGGTCCGCCGGCAGCGCGGGCAGGTCCCCGCTGGAGAACAGCGCCCGGCCCAGGCTCTTCGACGCCACGAACGTGGCTTCCCCGCCCTCGGCGAGCTCGATCGTGTAGCCCTTGACGTCGGCGGCGTTGAGCAGCTCGGTCTCCAGCGTCGACGTCGCCACCGGGACGTCGCGCTGCGTCAGAGCCACCACCCAGCCGCCCAGTCCGAGCGCCACCACCAGGGCGGCGGCGACGGCGAGCGACAGCACCCGGGTGAGCCGGCGCTGACGGCGCAGGGCCAGTTCGTCGACCGGTGCGGCCGCGGCCACCGGCTGCGGCCGGGGCTCGTCGACCGGAGCGGTCTGGTCGTCGGCGGGCACGTCCGGCGGGAGCACCCGGACCCCGCTGATGGCCGACATCACCGAGCCCTTCAGGGCCGGCGGCGGCGGGGCCGAGGCCAGCAGCGACAGCTCGGCGGCCGTCTCGCAGAACTCGACCACCTCGCGGCTGCAGGTCGGGCAGACCGCCAGGTGCGCCTCGAACTCCTCCAGCTCGTCGGCGTCGAGTGCGTTCAGCACGTAGGAGCCGGTGGCTCCGTGGATCTCGCTCATGCCTCCACCCCCAAGGCGTCGCGGAGGCCGATCAGGCCGTCGCGTATCCGGGTCTTCACGGTCCCCAGTGGCAGCTTCAGCAACGAAGCCACCTGGCTCTGGGTGTACCCACCGAAGTAGGCCAGGGTGAGCGCCTCCCGCTGGATCGCGGTCAGGCTGGTCATCCCCTTGCGCACGCGCTCGACGTCGAGGCGCTGCTCGACGCCCTCCCACACGTGGTCGACCTCGCGGTCGGCCCCGGTCACGGCGTAGCGCTCGTCACGGGCCACCTCGCTGCTGACCGAGCGGACCCGGTCGACCGCGCGGCGGTGGGCCATGGTGGTCATCCAGCCGAGCACGCTGCCCTTCTCCGGAGCGTACCGGGCGGACTGGCGCCAGACCTCGACGTAGACCTCCTGGGTCACCTCGGCCGCGTGGTCGGCGGAACGCAGCACCCGCAGGATGGTGCCGTAGACCCGGCCCGAGGTCAGGTCGTAGAGCTCGGCGAACGCGTCCTCGTGACCGCGCGCGGAGCGGGCCATCAGATCGACCAGGCGCGCGGCGTCGGCCTCGCGCCCGGTCGGACCCGGTCCGGGTCGGGGCGCCTCGCCTCCCGACCCCGCCGGGACCACGGAGATGTTCATCGCGTGCGGTTCCTCCATCGGGGGACGAGGTGTGGCCGAGCGCACTGTCTCACGCGGCACCGGGGGAGTTCCGGACCTCGGCCGGCTGGCCGTGTCGGTGCGCGGGGCCGCGGTGGTGGCGGTCGGGGACGTTCATGCGCGGCTTCCTCCCGGGTTCGGGACGGTCCAGGTCGGGTCCGTCGCTCGTCAGGCATTCGGCGCCGCGCGCCCCGAGGTTTGGTCGACCTCGGCCACACCGGTGGGGGACCGGGCGGACGCGGCTGGTCGGGCGGCCCCGCCGGGCGAGGCAGAATCGTCCCCATGGCCAAGCGCAACGCGGTCCTCAAGGTCTCCGGCCTCCGCCGGGCCTTCGGGCCGGTGACGATCATCGACTCGTTCTCCCTCGAGGTGCGCGCGGGCGAGGCCATCGCCCTGACCGGCCGCAACGGCGCCGGCAAGTCGACCCTGCTGCGCTGCCTCGTCGGCGCCGACCGGCCCGACGACGGCACGGTCGAGGTGCTGGGCAACGCGATGTCCGAGACGTCTCCGCAGATCCGCCGGGACGTGGCCACCGTGATCGACGACCTCGACTTCTTCCCCGACCTCAGCGTCGTCGAGCACCTGGACCTGCTGGCTCGGGCGCACGGCACCCCGGACCCCGACGCGCTGGTGGACGACGTGCTGGAGCAGGTGCAGCTGGTGCCGCAGTCCGGCCAGCTGCCCGGCACCCTGTCCTCGGGCCAGCGCCGTCGGCTGGCCCTGGCCACCGCCTTCGTCCGGCCCCGCAAGCTGCTCATCCTCGACGAGCCCGAGCAGCGGCTGGACACCGAGGGCGTCAGCTGGCTGGCCACCAAGCTCAAGGCCGAGCGGCAGCAGGGGCTGGCCATCGTCTTCGCCAGCCACGAGCCGGCCCTGGTCGAGACCGTCGCCACCCGGGTGGTCGAGCTAGGAGCTCCGCGCGGATGAGCACGCTGGACACCACCGAGGCCGACGGGGGAGCGGGGGCCGAGCCGCAGCTGACGCCGGCCTCGCCGCGCGAGCTCAAGCGGCTGATCCGCGACTGGCGGCGGGGGCGGGCCACCAAGCACCTGAGCGAGGTGTTCCACGACGCCTACATCGCCCTGATCGGTGCGCTGATGATCGGCGCCATGCTGGTCAACGTCGTTCTCAAGGCCCAGCGGACCATCGCCCAGTGCGACTCGGTGTCCTGCCTGTCCGCCCGCGCTGTGCTGCCGTGGGCCGGCCTGGCCGCCGCGGTGGCGGTGGCGCTCGCCGTCAGCCGGCTGTTCGGCCCCGTGCTCGCCTCGGCCGCCGAGGGCTTCTGGCTGCTCGACGCCCCCATCTCGCGGGCGCAGCTGCTCCGCGCCCGGCTGCTGGGTGCGGTGGCCGCCGCCTTCACCCTGGGGGCGGTGCTCGGGGCGCTGGTGTCGGCGCTGACCGGCTCCCCGGGCGTGGAGGTGCTGGTCTGGGCCGCGGCGACGGGGCTGTCCGGGGCCGCCGCCGTCTCCTTCGCGGCCGCTCAGCAGGGGGTGGAGCGGACCCGGCTGACGCACGCCGTCGGCTACATCTTCGGGCTGGTCGGGGTGGCCGCGCTGTTCCTGGTCGTCGCCGTGGCCGCCGAGTGGGTGCAGCTGGGCGTCAGCGACAGCGTCGGGACCGAGCTGGGCCTGGTGCTCGGGGGGTTCGCGCTGGTGGTCCTCGTGGTCAGCTACCTGCTGGCCCGGATCCGGCTCAAGCAGATCCGCCGCACCCGGCTGACCAGCGGCGGTGCCCTGGTCAGGGGCGTCTCCGGTGCGTTCTTCGCCCTGGACATCGGGCTGGCCCGCGACATCGTCGTCGAGCGGCGGGCGGTCGAGAAGGGCCACGTCAAGCCGCAGCGGGGCCAGGGCGTCGGCGTCCAGGCCCTGACCTGGCGGGAGTGGCAGCGGCTGCGCCGGTTCCCCCAGCCGCTGCTGGTGCTGGCCGCCACCGTCGTGGTGCCCTACGCCGCGGACGCCCTGGGGATGAGCGTGCTCACCCCGGTGCTGGCGGCCCTGGCCCTGTTCGGTGCCCTCATCCCCACCCTCGGCGGTCTCCGGGTGCTGACCCGGACCGGCGGGCTCGCCCGCTGCCTGCCGTTCTCGCTGGCGCAGATCAAGGTGGCTTCGATCACCGTGCCGGCCATCCTGGCCGGGGTCTGGGCGCTGCTGACCACCGCGGCCTACCGGGGCTTCGGCGACGGGGCGGTGGAGCGGAGCGTGCCCGAGGCGGCGCTGATGGCCGTGGCCACCGCGGCCGCCGGGCTGCTCGCCGCCGTCCGCTGGACCCAGGCCAAGGGCGTCGACTTCAGCGCGCCGATGGTCTCCACCCAGGCCGGCGCGTTCCCGGCCGGGCTGATGACCAACATCTTCCGCGGCTTCGACGTGGCCATCCTGGTCACCGCGCCGATGCTGCTCGGCGCCTCGCCGGTCTGGTCGCTGGCGATCGCCGCCATCGCCGCAGCGGTGCTGCTCAACTCGATGGACGCCGAGTCGGTCCGGGCCCGCCAGGCCGAGCAGCGCAAGGAGCTGGAGCGCCAGCGCAAGCTGCGCGACGCCGCCGCCACCCAGAGCAAGCAGCGCAAGCGCTGATCCCGGCCCGCCCGGTGGTGCCTACTCGCTGGTGAACTGGATCTGGTGCCACCCCCGGGCGCCGTCGGGGAACACCTTGGTGCGCTCCTCGGGCTGGGTCTCCCCGTCCAGGTCTGTGGCGCGGACCTCCGCGCTGTGCAGCCCGGCGTCGCCCTCGTAGCGGAAGGACCACTGCCGCCACAGGTCGATCCCGCCGTCAGCGGCCAGGGTGGTCTCCTGCCAGTCGCCCCCGTCGATGCGGATCTCGACCTTGGCGATGCCGCGGTGCTGCGCCCAGGCGACGCCGGCGATCACCGGCTTGTCCTTCGCCAGAGTGGCCAGGCTCTTCGGGACGTCGATCCGGCTCTGGGTGAGGATCGGCGCGTCGGTGGCCCAGTCGCGCTCGGTCCAGTAGGCGGTGCGCTCGGCGTAGGTGGTGAACTCGATCCGCTCCAGCCACTTGGTGGCCGAGACGAAGCCGAACAGGCCGGGGACCAGCATCCGGGCCGGGTAGCCGCGCTCGTCGGCCAGCGGCTCGCCGTTCAGCCCGACGACGACCATCGCGTCCCGGCCGTCGCTGACCGCCTGGAAGGGGGTCGAGCAGGTGTAGCCGGAGTCGGAGGAGTAGGAGAACACCTGGTCCACGCCGGGCTGCACACCGACCCGGGCGATGATGTCGGCGAACGGCACGCCGAGCCAGCGGCCGGTGCTGGCGTAGGACCCGCCGACCTCGTTGGAGACGCAGGTCAAGGTGATGTCCCGCTCGACCATCGGCATGGCCAGCAGGTCGTCGTAGCTGAGGGTGAGGGGTTCGTCGACCATGCCGTCGATGGTCAGCGACCACGAGGACGCGTCGACCCGGGGCGTCACCAGGCTGATGTCGACCCGGTAGAAGTCCTCGGCCGCCGTGCTGAACGGGGTCATCCCCGGCAGCTGGACGCCGGCCGGCAGAGCCGGGGCGGCCGAGGCCGGGGCGGGTAGCCCGAGGGCCCGCCGGGCGGCGGCGCCGGCGTCGCGGACCCTGCCCACGACCAGACCGCCACCGCCCGCCAGGGCGGCCACGGCCGCGGTGCCGCCCAGGGCGGCCAGGAAGCCGCGGCGGGTGCGGCCGGCGGCGGCGTCGGTCGCACCCGCGGGGTCGGTGACCGGCCGAGGCCGGCGGGTGCGGAGCAGCTGGAGCGCCAGCACGCCGACCACGCCGGCGACCACGGACGGGATGACGTCGGTCAGGGGTCCCCGGGTGAGCGCGGCGGCGGCGCCGACCACGCCGAGCAGCCCGATGGCGACGACCGCCGTCCGGGGTCGTCGCCAGGCCACCAGGCCGACGACGGCGGCGAAGACCAGCAGCACGAGGCCGACGGCGCCCACCAGGATCGGCTTGTCGGCGGTGCCGAAGGTCCGGACGGCGAACTCCTTGGCCGGCGTCGGGGCGGCGTCGATGAGCGCCGAGCCGACGGCCAGCACGGGGGAGGCGACCGGGTTGGTCAGGGCCGCCACCAGGTGGCCCATCCCCACGGCGGCGCCCGCGGCGGCGACGCCGCTGAGGGCGCGCAGCCCGGGCCGGGGCGCGACCGGACGGCCTTGCGGAGCCGGGGCGGCGGGACGCTCGAGGGTGGTGGTCACGGCAGGAGTTCGTCGCGGCGGGCCCGGCAGATTGGCCGTGCGTGACCTTGGCCACCCCGGCCGCCGCGGACGGGGGTCGCCGCCGGGTGCCGCACTAGGCTGAAGAGGTGATCGAGACGGGCGTTGCGCGGTCTGGCCGGGCCGAGGGCCCGACACCGCCCCCGCTGCACGTCAGCACCGTCGAGATCCCCGACCCCGGGCCCCTGGAGGCCCTGCTGCCCCGGGACGGGGCGCTCGCCTGGCTGCGCCGCGGGGAGGGCATGGTCGGGTGGGGCGAAGTCGACCGCTACAAGCCCACCAGCATCGGCGACGCCGAGGAGTGGTGGTCCGGGCTCAGCCGCGACGTCGTCGTCTCCGCCGAGCTCGCCGATGCCCCCGTCGGCGCCGGCCTGGTCGCGTTCGGCAGCTTCGTCTTCGACCCCCACTCCGCCGGCCGCTCGGCCCTGGTCGTGCCGGCCACGGTCGTCGGCCGGCGCGACGGCCGGGCCTGGCTGACCCGGATCAGCGTCGGTCCCGCCGCCGACGACGAGCCGGTACCGGCCCCCACCGCACCACCCCGGGCGCCCACCGGCGTCCGGCTCGGCGCGGGCTCGCTCTCCCCGGAGGCCTGGCAGGACGCGGTCCACGAGGCCGTCCGCCGGATCGGCACCGGGGCGCTGGACAAGGTGGTGCTGGCCCGCGACGTGCTGGCCACCGCCGAGGACGAGATCGACGCGCGCTGGCTCGTCGGCCGGCTCGCCGACCGCTACGCCAGCTGCTGGACCTACCTGGTGGACGGGCTGGTCGGGGCGACCCCGGAGATGCTGGTCCGCCGCGAGGGCGGCCTGGTCACCTCACGGGTGCTGGCCGGCACCATCCGGCGCTCCGCCGGTGGCGACGCCGACCTCCAGCTGGCCGCCGCGCTGGCCCGCTCCGGCAAGGACCTGGAGGAGCACGAGTACGCCGTCGCCTCGGTCGCCCGTGCGCTGGCTCCCTCCTGCTCGGGCCTGCACGTCCCTGACGCCCCCTACGTGCTCGAGCTGCCGAACGTGCTGCACCTGGCCACCGACGTCACCGCCGTCGCCCGCCCAGGCGCGACGGCGCTGGGCCTCGCCGCCGCACTGCACCCCAGCGCAGCGGTCTGCGGCACCCCGACCGAGGCCGCCCGCGAGCTCATCCCGGCCCTGGAGCACCTGGACCGGGAGCGCTACGCCGGCCCGGTCGGCTGGGTGGACGCCGCCGGGGACGGGGAGTGGGCGATCGCCCTGCGCTGCGGGCAGCTGGAGGAGACCGACCCCCGCCGGATCCGGCTGTTCGCCGGCTGCGGCATCGTGGCCGGCTCCGACCCGGCCGCCGAGCTGGCCGAGTCCGCCGCCAAGCTGCTGCCGATGCGGGAGGCGCTCGGCGACGTGACGGTGGAGCCGCGGTCGTGAGTCCCGCCTCCGGCCGGGCCACCGCCGTGGTGCTGGCCGGTGGCACGTCGCGCCGGTTCGGCAGCGACAAGCTGGCGCACCCGGTGCGGGGCCGGCCGCTGCTCGACCACACTCTCGCCGGCTTGCCCGAGGACGTCGACGTGGTGCTGGTGGGGCCGGTGCGGCGCACCGAGCGCGCGGTCACCGCCGTCCGCGAGGACCCGCCCGGCGGCGGCCCGACCGCCGCCCTGGTGGCGGGGCTGCGGCACGCCCTGGCCGGCGGGGCCGAGCTGGTGCTGGTGCTGCCCGGTGACGCCCCCGGCGCCGGCCGCGCGGCCGGGGTGCTGCGCGAGGCTCTGCTGAGCGGTGGCCACGACGCCGTGCTCGGTGTCGACGTGCACGGCCGGGAACAGGTGCTCCAGCTGGCCCTGCGGTGTGCCGCCGCCGAGCAGCTGGTCACCCTGGCCGGCCCGGACGGCGGAGCAGGGCAGTCCGCGCGCCGGCTCGTGCACCGGCTCGACCCGCCCCCGGCCCCGTGCCCGCTGCCGGCCGCCGCCACCTTCGACGTCGACGACCACGACCAGCTGGACACCTGGCTCCGCGGCTGACCCGCCCACTCACCCAGGCCCGACGTGTCAGACGCCACCGGGGTCTGGGCCCCGGCCACGTCTGACAACTCGGCGAGTCGGCCCTCAGGTGAAGGGCGCGCGGGCGTCGGCGAGCCGGCTGACCCGGCCGGCGCCCCGCCACAGGCGGGCGGTGAGGTCCCGGTCCTCGTCGGTGACGAGGTTGCCCATCACGCGCAGCGCGATGGTCATCAGCAGCCGGGAGCGCATGCCGACGGGGCCGAGCAGACCCAGCAGGCCGGGCACGGTGATCAGCCCGGCCAACCGCCGGGCGATGCTGAAGGTGGAGCCGTAGTGGGCGGTCAGCAGCGCCGGCCAGGCGCGGCTGAGGTCGTCGTCCCCGGCCAGCAGGTCGGCGAGCAGCCGACCGGTCTCCAGCCCGTAGTCGATGCCCTCCCCGTTCAGCGGGTTCACGCACGCCGCGGCGTCGCCGACCAGCGCCCAGTTGGCCCCCGCCACACCGCTCACCGCGCCGCCCATCGGCAGCAGCGCCGAGGTCGGGGAGCGCAGCGCCTCCCCGAGCGCGAAGCCGTCGCGCCGCTGGTCGGCGTAGAAGCGCATCAGCGGCCGCAGCGCCACGTCGGCGGGCCGCTTCGCGGTGGCCAGCGTGCCGACCCCCAGGTTCACCTGGCCGCCGCCGAGGGGGAAGATCCAGCCGTAGCCGGACAGCAGCTCGCCCTGCTCACCGCGCAGCTCCAGGTGGGAGGAGATCCAGTCGTCGTCGCGGTCGGTGTCGACGTAGCAGCGCCCGGCCACCCCGTAGACGGTGTCCCGGTGCCAGGTGCGGCCCAGCAGCCGGCCCAGCGGCGAGCGGACGCCGTCGGCGACCACCAGCCGGCGGCAGGCCACCGTCCGCGGTCCGTCCGCGGTGGCGAGGACCACGGCCGAGACGCGGTCGCCGTCGCGCACCACGTCGACGGCCCGGGCGCCGTCGAGCGCGGTGGCCCCGGCCTCGAGGGCGGCCGTCCGGATCCGGTCGTCGAGGTCGGCCCGGGGCACAGCGGAGCCGTGGTCGGGCAGCGACCCGCCGGGCCAGGGCAGCTCGAGCACCTGACCGAACCCGTGCGCCCGCAGGCCCCGGTTCGTCGCCCGGCCGCGGCTCCAGCCGCCGAGCCCCAGCCGGTCCAGCTCGGCCAGGGCGCGGGGGGTGAGACCGTCACCGCAGGTCTTGTCCCGGGGGAAGGTGGCGGCGTCGGCCAGCAGCACTTCCGCCCCCGACCGGGCGGCCCAGGCCGCCGCCGAGGACCCGGCCGGGCCGGCTCCCACCACCACGACGTCGGCCCGCTCTGCGACCGTCATCGACCTCCGCTCATCCATCTCGTCCCTCGTCAGCCCCGCCATCCTGCCACCGGCTGCCGCGCGTCATTTCCGCACGCCGGATGTTGCGGAATTGCCGGGGTGATCCGACGGTGGACGCCCCCGCATCCGGGTGCGAAAAACGTCAGCCGGGCGTCGTAGAGTGGGCGAGCACGGACTTCGTGAAGCGATTCACGAGCACTTCGAGACCTCTGACGAGCACGTCGACGACGACGGTGGAAGGGCGGACATGAACCCCTACCTGGGCATCGTGATCCTGCTGGCCCTCGCGGCCGGCTTCGTCACGCTGACCATCGTCACGAGCCTGCTGGTCGGACCGGGCCGCTACAACCGGGCCAAGTACGACTCGTACGAGTGCGGGATCGAGCCGACCCCGCAGCCGGTCGGCGGTGGCCGGTTCCCGGTGAAGTACTACATCACGGCGATGACGTTCATCATCTTCGACATCGAGATCGTCTTCCTCTACCCGTGGGCGGTGTCGTTCGACATCCTGCCCGTGTTCGCGACCGGGGCGATGATGCTGTTCCTGCTGTTCATCTGCATCCCATACGTCTACGAACTCCGCCGAGGTGGGCTCGAGTGGGACTGATCACCGACCAAGGGGTGTGTTGACATGGGTGTCGAGGAGAAGCTGCCCAGCGGGGTCCTGCTGACCACGGTCGAGGGCCTGTTCGGCTACATGCGGAGCGCCGCCTTCTGGCCGGCCACCTTCGGCCTGGCCTGCTGCGCCATCGAGATGATGACCTACGGCGCGCCCCGCTACGACTCCGGACGCTGGGGCCAGGAGGTGTTCCGCGCCTCGCCGCGGCAGGCCGACCTGATGATCGTGGCCGGCCGGGTCAGCCAGAAGATGGCCCCGGTGCTGCGCCAGATCTACGACCAGATGCCCAACCCGAAGTGGGTGCTGGCCATGGGCGTCTGCGCCAGCACCGGCGGCATGTTCAACAACTACGCGATCGTCCAGGGTGTCGACCACGTCGTGCCCGTCGACATGTACCTGCCGGGCTGCCCGCCGCGGCCGGAGATGCTGATCGACGCCATGTTCAAGCTCAAGGACAAGGTGGCCTCCACCCCGATCGGCACCCACGCCCAGGAGGTCGAGGCCGCCGCCGAGCAGGCGCAGCTGACGGCACCCTCGACCCGCGAGCTCAAGGGCCTGCTGCGGTGAGCGGGGACAACCGCGGCGACCGCACGGCCGGCGGCGAGCCGATCAGCGCCGAGTCCGACGCCAAGGCCCGCGTCAAGGGCGCGGTGGACGAGGGCGAGTCCGCCCCCGACGCCGGCACCCGCACCGGCTCGCTGACCGGCTCCGCGCCGGAGGTCTCCACCGACGACACCGAGGCCGGCGAGGACCGCTCCGAGCTGACCACCTCCAGCCAGCCCACCGCCGAGGTGCTCGAGACCCGGCGCGGGATGTTCGGGGTCCGGGGCACCGGCGACACCTCCGGCTACGGCGGTCTGACCCGGACGATCGAGTTCCCCTCCGCCGCGGCCCCGCCGTTCGGCGGCTGGTGGGACACCGTCAACGACCGCCTGGGCGAGCTGGTGCCCGGCTACTCCGACGTGATCACCAAGGTGGTCATCCACCGCGGCGAGATCACCTTCCACGTGGCCCGCCAGCACCTGCCCACCCTGGTCCGCCACCTGCGCGACGACGCCCAGCTGCGGTTCGAGTTCTGCAGCGGCGTCTCCGGCGTGCACTACCCGGCCGACGCCGGGGCCGAGCTGCACGTCGTCTACCACCTGCAGTCGATGACCCACAACCGGCGGATCCGGCTCGAGGTCTCGGTGCCCGACGCCGACCCGCACCTGCCGTCGGTGGTGGCCACCTACCCGACCGCCGACTGGCACGAGCGCGAGACCTGGGACATGTTCGGCGTCGTCTTCGACGGCCACCCGGCCCTCACCCGCATCCTGATGCCGGACGACTGGCCCGGCCACCCGCAGCGCAAGGACTACCCGCTCGGCGGCATTCCCGTGGAGTACAAGGGGGCTGCCGTGGCGCCCCCCGACCAGCGGAGGACGTACAACTGATGAGCAGCATGTCCGACACCCACCTCGAGGACACCACCAGCGCCGCGGACGGGGACCAGCCCGAGGACGCCTACGGCGCCGCCGCCGACGCCGCCGAGGGCCGGGTCTACACCGTCACCGGTCAGGACTGGGACTCCATCGCCGCCGAGCAGGCTGAGCGCGGCGACGAGCGGATCGTGGTCAACATGGGGCCGCAGCACCCCTCCACGCACGGCGTGCTGCGGCTCATCCTGGAGATGGAGGGCGAGTCGGTGACCGAGGCCCGCTGCGGCATCGGCTACCTGCACACCGGCATCGAGAAGAACCTCGAGTACCGCAACTGGACCCAGGGCACCACGTTCGTCACCCGGATGGACTACCTCGCCCCGCTGCACAACGAGACCACCTACTGCCTCGGCGTCGAGCGGCTGCTCGGCATCGAGGAGGAGATCCCGGAGAAGGCCAGCGTCATCCGGGTGATGATGATGGAGCTCAACCGGATCTCCTCCCACCTGGTCTGCATCGCCACCGGCGGCATGGAGATCGGCGCGCTGACGGTGATGACCATCGGCTTCCGCGAGCGGGAGAAGGTGCTCGACGCCTTCGAGCTGATCACCGGTCTGCGGATGAACCACGCCTACATCCGCCCCGGCGGCGTCGCGCAGGACCTGCCCGACAACGCCCTCGAGCACGTCCGCGACCTGGTGGTCTGGATGCGCAAGCACCTGCCCGAGTACGCCGCCTTCTGCAACGAGAACCCGATCTTCAAGGGCCGGCTCTCCGGCGTCGGCCACCTCGACCTCGCCGGCTGCCTGGCCCTCGGGGTCACCGGGCCGCCGCTGCGGGCCACCGGCTACGACTGGGACCTGCGCAAGACCCAGCCGTACTGCGGCTACGAGACCTACGACTTCGAGGTCCAGACCTGGGACACGATGGACGCCTACGGGCGTTTCCGGATCCGGCTCAACGAGATGTGGGAGAGCCTGAAGATCGTCGAGCAGTGCGTCGCCCGGCTGGAGAAGATGACGGGCGACCCGGTGATGGTGGCGGACAAGAAGATCGCCTGGCCCGCGCAGCTCTCGATCGGCTCCGACGGCATGGGCAACTCCAACGAGCACATCAAGCACATCATGGGCGAGTCGATGGAGTCCCTGATCCACCACTTCAAGCTGGTCACCGAGGGCTTCCGGGTGCCGCCCGGCCAGGCCTACGTGCCGGTGGAGAGCCCGCGCGGCGAGCTCGGCGCGCACGTCGTCTCCGACGGCGGGACCCGGCCGTTCCGGACGCACTACCGCGACCCGAGCTTCGTGAACCTGCAGGCCATGCCCGCGCTGTGCGAGGGCGCGATGGTGTCCGACGTGGTGGTCGCGGTGGCGAGCCTCGACCCGGTGATGGGCGGGGTGGACCGTTGAGCGTCATCTCGCGCTCTGAGCTCGTCGAAGGGGTGGGGCGTGTCGCGCCGCGCGGTGGTCAGCGGCGCCTGGCCCGCCCTCGGCGCTGCGCTCCGCCAGCGCTGCGCTCCGCGCCAAACGCCCGACCCACCCGGCCAGGCGCCGCTGACCACCTCACGCCGCGACGGTCTCGTCGCGCGGGGGTCCGGTCGACGGCACCAGTCACCCCGGCCGGCGCCGGGGCGAAGCTGGCTGCCGCGGGCGGCGCGTCGGTCACCAGCGCGCCCTGGGGCGCACGTCCACGGTCGAGGGGGAGGGCATGAGCGAGCTGGTCGAGCCGCAGGGGCCGGGCGCCCGGGCGGGTGCGCCTGCGGGCACCACCGCCAGCGAGGAGCTGGTCGGGCACGGGCACTTCAAGACGCACTTCGACGAGCCGAGCCTGGACTTCGACGGGCCGGTCAGCCTGATCGACGACGCCGTGCTCGACGAGCTGCGGATGATCGCCGGTCGGTACCCGCAGGCGCGGTCGGCGCTGCTGCCGATGCTGCACCTGGTGCAGAGCGTCGAGGGCCGGGTGACCCCGGCGGGGATCGAGGCGTGCGCGGAGATCCTCGGGCTGAGCACGGCCGACGTCAGCGGCGTCGCCACCTTCTACACGATGTACAAGCGCCGTCCGGTCGGGAAGTACCACGTCGGGGTCTGCACCACCGCGCTCTGCGCGATCATGGGCGGCGACGAGGTGTACTCCCGGCTGCAGGACCACCTGGGCGTCGGCAACGACGAGACGACCGAGGACGGCCAGGTGACCCTGGAGCACCTCGAGTGCAACGCGGCCTGCGACTACGCGCCGGTGATGATGGTCAACTGGGAGTTCTTCGACAACACCACCCCCGAGCGGGCGGTGGAGGTCGTGGACGCCCTGCGCGCCGGCGCCCCGGTGCAGGCCACCCGTGGCGCGCAGGTTGTCACCTGGAAGGAGACCGAGCGGGTGCTCGCCGGTTTCCCCGACGGCCGGGCGGACGAGGGTCCCACCTCCGGTGAGGCGTCCCGGCTCGGCCTGCAGATCGCCCGCGAGCGCGGCTGGTCCGCCCCCAGCGCACCCCCTCCTGAGCAGCACGACGATCCGACGGAGAAGTCATGACCGACCTGCTGACCCCGGTGCTGACCGCCAACTGGGGCGACGAGCGCGCCTGGAAGCTCGTCAACTACGAGCGCACGGGCGGCTACCAGGGGCTGCGCACCGCGCTGGCCATGGACCCGGCCGACGTCGTCGCCCAGGTCAAGGACGCGGGTCTGCGCGGCCGCGGCGGCGCCGGGTTCCCGACCGGGATGAAGTGGGGCTTCATCCCCCAGGACAACCCGAAGCCCAAGTACCTGGTGGTGAACGCCGACGAGTCCGAGCCGGGCACCTGCAAGGACATCCCGCTGATGATGGCCTCGCCGCACACCCTGGTCGAGGGCGTCATCATCTCCGCGTACGCCATCCGCTCGCACACCGCGTTCATCTACGTCCGCGGTGAGGTCGTGCACGTGGTCCGGCGGCTGCAGCAGGCGGTGCGGGAGGCCTACTCGGCCGGCTACGCGGGGCAGAACATCCTGGGCACCGGCTACGACCTGGAGATCATCGTGCACGCCGGCGCCGGCGCCTACATCTGCGGTGAGGAGACGGCCCTGCTCGACTCGCTGGAGGGCCGTCGGGGCCAGCCCCGGCTGCGGCCGCCGTTCCCCGCCGTGGCCGGGCTCTACGCCAGCCCGACGGTGATCAACAACGTCGAGTCCATCGCCTCGGTGCCCTCGATCCTCGCCCGCGGGGCGACGTGGTTCTCCTCCATGGGCACCGAGAAGTCCAAGGGCATGACCATCTACTCGCTGTCGGGCCACGTCACCCGCCCCGGCCAGTTCGAGGCCCCGCTGGGCATCACCCTGCGCCAGCTGCTCGACCTCGCCGGCGGCATCCGCGCCGGCCACGAGCTGAAGTTCTGGACCCCGGGCGGCTCGAGCACGCCGATCCTCACCCCCGAGCACCTCGACGTGCCGTTGGACTACGAGGGCGTGGCCAGCGTGAAGTCGATGCTGGGCACCAAGGCCCTGCAGTGCTTCGACGAGACCACCTCGGTGGTCCGCACGGTGCTGCGCTGGACCGAGTTCTACAAGCACGAGTCCTGCGGCAAGTGCACGCCGTGCCGCGAGGGCACCTGGTGGCTGGTGCAGATCCTCAAGCGGATGGAGGCCGGCCACGGCGAGGAGGGCGACATCGAGAAGCTGCTCGACCTCTGCGAGAACATCCTCGGTCGCTCCTTCTGCGCCCTCGGCGACGGCGCCACCTCGCCGATCAGCTCGGCCATCAAGTACTTCCGGGAGGAGTTCGAGGCCGCCATGCACACCCCGGCCTGGGAGCTCTTCCCCTACGAGCGGAGCACGATCTTCGTCCGCGAGCCGGCCCTGGCCGGTCCGGCGCCGCGGCGCGCACTCCAGGAGGATCAGGCATGACGGTCACCAGCTCGTCGACGGGCTCGGCAGGAGCGGGGGGTGAGCTCGCCGCGCGCGAGGACCTCATCACCTTGACCATCGACGACGTCGAGGTCTCGGTGCCCAAGGGCACCCTGGTCATCCGCGCCGCCGAGCTGATCGGCGTGGACATCCCGCGGTTCTGCGACCACCCGCTGCTGGAACCGGTCGGCGCCTGCCGGCAGTGCCTGGTCGAGGTGCCTGACGCCGGCAACGGCCGGGGGATCCCCAAGCCGCAGGCCTCCTGCACGCTCGAGGCGGCGGCCGGCATGGTGGTGAAGACCCAGGTCACCTCGCCCGTCGCCGACAAGGCCCAGCACGGCAACATGGAGTTCCTGCTGGTCAACCACCCGCTCGACTGCCCGATCTGCGACAAGGGCGGGGAGTGCCCGCTGCAGAACCAGGCGATGTCCCACGGGTACGGGGAGAGCCGCTTCTCCGACGTCAAGCGGACCTACCCCAAGCCGGTCAACATCAGCGCCAACATCTTGCTGGACCGGGAGCGGTGCGTGCTCTGCGCCCGCTGCACCCGGTTCTCCGAGCAGATCGCCGGCGACCCGTTCATCGCGCTCGTCGAGCGCGGTGCGCTGCAGCAGGTGGGCATCTACGAGCGCGAGCCGTTCCAGTCCTACTTCTCCGGCAACACCATCCAGATCTGCCCGGTGGGGGCGCTCACCAACGCGGCCTACCGGTTCCGCTCGCGGCCCTTCGACCTGACCTCGACCCCCTCGGTGGCCGAGCACGACGCCTGCGGCTCGGCCATCCGCGTCGACCACCGGCGCGGGGTCGTCGTCCGCCGGCTGGCCGGGGACGACCCCGAGGTCAACGAGGAGTGGATCACCGACAAGGACCGGTTCGCCCACCGCTACGGCAGCGGGGACGACCGGCTGCTCCGCCCGCTGGTCCGCGACCACGAGACCGGCACGCTGCGCGCGGCGTCCTGGCCGGAGGCGATCGACGTCGCCGTCGAGGGCCTGCGCCGTGCCCTCAGCCCCGAGCCCCGTGACGCCGACGAGCCTCCCGCCCCGAGCGGGGTCGGCGTGCTGACCGGGGGTCGGCTCACGCTGGAGGACGCCTACGGCTACGCCAAGTTCGCCCGGGTGGCGCTGGGCACCAACGACATCGACTTCCGGGCCCGTCCGCACTCCGAGGAGGAGGCGCGCTTCCTCGCCGCCGCCGTCGCGGGTACCGGACGCGGCGTCACCTTCGCCGACCTGGAGACCGCGTCCTCGGTGCTGCTGGTCTGCCTGGAGCCCGAGGAGGAGGCCGGCACGCTCTTCCTCCGGCTCCGCAAGGCCTCCCGCACGTCCAGCCTCACGTCCTGGACGGTGGCCCCCCTGCTGAGCCGAGGGGCGGCCAAGCTCGGCGCCACGCTGCTGCCGGCGCTGCCCGGCGGTGAGGCGGCGGTGCTGGACGCGCTCGACCTGCCGCTGGACGCCGGTGCGGTCGTCCTGGTGGGCGAGCGGGCGGCGCGCTCGCCCGGCACCCTGAGCGCCTGCCTGCGGCTCGCCCGCCGGACGGGCGCCCGGCTGGCCTGGGTGCCGCGCCGGGCCGGGGACCGCGGCGCCGTCGACGCCGGCTGCCTGCCCAACCTGCTGCCCGGCGGACGTCCGCTGCTGGACGCCTCGGCCCGGGTCGACACCCAGGCCGCCTGGGGCGTCGGTCCGCTGCCCGGCGACCCGGGCCGCGACGCCGACCAGATGCTGAGCGCCGCCCTCGAAGGCCGGCTCGGCGCGCTGGTGGTGGCCGGCGTCGAGCTCGACGACCTGCCCGACCCGCACCTCGCCCGACGGGCGCTGGAGGAGGTGGGCTTCGTCGTCAGCCTCGAGGCCCGGGCCTCGGCGGTCACCGAGCGGGCCGACGTCGTCTTCCCCGTCTCGCTGGTCAGCGAGCGCAGCGGCACCTTCGTCACCTGGGAGGGCCGGGAGCGGCCGTTCGGCGCGGTGCTCAGCCAGCCGAACGCGCTGTCGGACCTGCGGGTGCTGGCCGCGCTCGCCGAGGGGCTGGGTGCTGACCTCGGGTTCCGCAGCGCCGAGGGCGCGCGCGCCGACCTCACCGACCTCGGCGCCTGGGAGGGTGCCCGGGCCACGGCGCCGAACCTGGGGCCGGGGCGACCCGCCACGGCGGACGTCACCCGGCTCGTGCTGGCCACCTGGCGGCTGGCCTTGGACGACAGCCGGGCCGTCGACGGGGAGCCCTTCCTGATGGCCACGGCCCGGCCGCCGCAGGCCCGGATGAACGCGGCCACCGCCGCGGCCGCCGGGTTGACCACGGCGGTGACCGTCCGCGGCCCCCGCGGAACGCTGACCTTCCCGCTGGAGGTCGACGCGGCCATGGTCGACGGCGTGATCTGGTTGCCCGCCAAGGCGCCCGGTCTCGGGCTGGCCGAACACCTCGGCGCCGCATCCGGCGCCCTGGTCGACGTCTCGGTCCCGGTGCCGACGTCGGTCTCCGCGGACCCGAGCCCGAGCAGGAGCCACGGATGAGCGCGACGGCGCTGGGCCTCACGCCCCTGGACCTCGGTCCGTTCCTGGCCGACAGCTGGTGGCTGGTGGCGGTCAAGGCCCTGCTGGCGCTGGTGCTGCTGCTGCTGCTGACGCTCTTCACCATCTGGTACGAGCGCCGGCTGGTCGGCTTCATGCAGCACCGCAAGGGCCCGAACATGAACGGCCCGTTCGGGCTGCTGCAGTCCCTCGCCGACGGCATGAAGCTCATGTTCAAGGAGGACTTCACGCCGAAGGCGGCCGACAAGGTCGTGTTCACGCTGGCGCCCTTCGTGATCGCCATCCCGGCCATCACCGCCTTCGCGGTGATCCCGGTGGCCGGTGAGGTGCGGATCCCCTTCACCGACATCACCACGCCGCTGCAGGTCACCGACCTGCCGGTCTCGGTGCTGTTCATCGTGGCGGTGGCCTCCGTCGGCGTCTACGGCATCGTGCTGGCCGGCTGGTCGTCGGGCTCCACCTACGCGCTGCTGGGCGCCCTCCGCTCCAGCGCCCAGGTGATCAGCTACGAGGTGGCGATGGGCCTGGCCCTGGTCGCGGTGTTCCTCTACGCCGGCTCGCTGTCGACCTCGGAGATCGTGGCGAAGCAGGCCGAGCCGGCTGTGACGATCTTCGGCCAGGACCTGCCGATCTGGTTCGCGGCGCAGCTGATCCCGTCGTTCATCATCTACCTGATCGCGATGGTCGGTGAGACCAACCGCGCCCCGTTCGACCTGCCCGAGGCCGAGGGTGAGCTGGTCGGGGGGTTCCACACCGAGTACTCCTCGATGCGCTTCGCCATGTTCTTCATGGCCGAGTACATGAACATGATCACGGTGTCCGCGCTGGCCGTCACGCTGTTCCTCGGCGGCTACCGGGCGCCGCTGCCCTTCAACCTGATCCCGGCGATGGACACCGGCTGGTGGGGCCTGCTCTGGTTCCTGCTCAAGGTCGTGCTGGTGCTGTCGGTCTTCGTCTGGCTGCGCGGCACCCTGCCCCGGATCCGCTACGACCAGTTCATGGCCTTCGGCTGGAAGTGGCTGATCCCGATCTCGCTGGGCTGGATCGTGCTGGTCGCCGTCTTCCGCGTCGGCCGGCGTGAGGGCTGGTTCGCCACCCCGGTCTTCTGGGTGGTCGCCGCCGTCGTCTTCGTGGCCCTGCTCGCCGCGTCGTTCTTCGGCGGCGAGAAGGACGAGGCCGCCCCCGAGCGGCCGACCGGGCCCTTCGACGCCTTCGCCGGCGGCTACCCGGTGCCGCCCACGGGTGGCCAGGAGCTGCCCGAGCTGGCCCAGGTGCTGCCGGGCGACGCCGACCGACCACCCGCCCCCGCACGCGAACCCGAGAGGGGAGAGCCCTGATGGGCCTGTTCGACCCGGTCGCCGGCTTCGGCGTCACCTTCCGCACCATGTTCCGCAAGACCTTCACCGAGAGCTACCCCAACGGGCCCAAGGTGACGGCCCCGCGCTTCCACGGCCGGCACCAGCTCAACCGGTGGCCGGACGGGCTGGAGAAGTGCGTGGGCTGCGAGCTCTGCGCCTGGGCCTGCCCCGCCGACGCCATCTACGTCGAGGGTGCCCAGAACACCGACGAGGAGCGGTTCTCCCCCGGAGAGCGCTACGGCCGCGTGTACCAGATCAACTACCTGCGCTGCATCCTGTGCGGGCTCTGCATCGAGGCCTGCCCGACGCGGGCGCTCACGATGACCAACGAGTTCGAGCTGGCCGACGACAGCCGAGCCGCGCTGATCTACGAGAAGGACCGGTTGCTTGCCCCGCTGCTGCCCGGGATGGACGCGCCGCCGCACGATCGTCGACTCGGCGACGACGAGCAGGCATACTTCCTCGGGCTGCCCGGCTCCGGCCGGCCCGACGACCGGGCCGGCGACCTCAGCGGCGTCGTCCCGGAGCCCATCAACCAGGGCTACACGAACAAGAAGCGCGCGGCCCGCAAGGCCGCCGGCACGGGGACCGCCGTGGCGTCCGGCGAGGGGAGGTGAGCGGCATGGTCCCCGAGCAGGTCCCGGTGGTGCTGGTCCCGATGGTGACGGGGGCCGAGGTGGCCTTCTGGCTGCTGGCCCCGGTGATGGTGCTCGCGGCCCTGGGGATGATCCTGTCCCGCAAGCCCGTGCACTCCGCCCTCTGCCTGGCCACGGTGATGATCTCCCTGGCGGTGCAGTACGCCGCCCAGGACGCCCCCTTCCTGTTCGCGGTCCAGATCATCGTCTACACCGGCGCGATCCTCATGCTGTTCCTGTTCGTGCTGATGCTGGTGGGCGTCGACGCCGCTGACTCCCTGGTGGAGACCATCAAGGGGCAGCGCCCGCTGGCCCTGCTGGCCGGTCTGGGCTTCGGGTCCCTGCTGGTGTTCGCCGTCGGCAACGCGGTGGTCGACCCGCCGGTCGGTCTCGGCGGGGTGAACGCCGAGAACGGCGGCAACGTCCAGGGCATCGCTGCGCTGCTGTTCAACCGCTACGTCTTCATCTTCGAGGCGACCTCGGCGCTGCTGATCACCGCCGCGGTGGGCGCCATGGTGCTCGCGCACCGGGAGCGGCTCACCCCGAAGCCGACCCAGGCCGACCTGGCCGGCGACCGGCTCCGGCGCTACGCCACCACCGGCGAGCACCCCGGGCCGCTGCCCACGCCCGGCGTCTTCGCCCGGCACAACGCCGTGGACACCCCGGCCCTGCTGCCCGACGGCAGCGTGTCGGAGCTCAGCGTCTCGGCGACCCTGCGGGCCCGCGGGGAGATCCTGGACAGCCGCGACCTCGTCGCCCCGACCGACGCCACCGTCGCCGCGCTCACCGCCGACGGGGTGGACGCCGACCGGCCGCCGCACCGCTCGGAGACACCGGGCCGCGCCGGCTCCGCGGGGGAGGACGCGCGGTGAACCCGGACCACTACATCGTGCTGTCGGCGATCCTGTTCACCATCGGCGCGATCGGCTTCATGACGCGCCGCAACGCCATCGTGGCCTTCATGTGCGTCGAGCTGATGCTGAACGCCGCCAACCTCGCCCTGGTCACCTTCTCCCGGGTGCACGGCACCCTGGACGGCCAGATCGCCGCCTTCTTCGTCATGGTGGTGGCCGCGGCCGAGGTCGTGGTCGGGCTGGCCATCATCATCGCGATCTTCCGCACCCGCCGTTCGGCCTCGGTCGACGACGCGAACCTGTTGAAGTTCTAGGGGACGTCGATGCTCGCACTGGAAGTCGTCACCCCCGTCGCCGCGACCGGGCTGTTCTCGCTCGCCTGGCTGATGATCGCCATCCCGGCGGCCAGCGCCGCCCTGCTGCTGCTCATCGGCCGGGCCGGCAACGCCTGGGGGCACCTGCTGGGCACGCTGGCCCCGTTCGCGTCCTTCGCGATCGGGCTGGCGCTGTTCGTGCAGCTGCTGGCGCGGGAGGAGGCCGCCCGCTCGGTCGGGCTGCCGCTGTACGAGTGGTTCGGCAGCGGCCGCTGGAGCATCGGCGTCGGGCTGCTGGTCGACCAGCTCTCGATCGTCTTCGTGCTGCTGATCACCGGCGTCGGCGGGCTGATCCACGTCTACTCCATCGGCTACATGGCGCACGACGAGCGCCGCCGCCGGTTCTTCGGCTACCTCAACCTCTTCGTCGCGGCGATGCTGCTGCTGGTGCTGGCCGACAACTACCTGGTGCTGTTCGTGGGCTGGGAGGGCGTGGGCCTGGCCTCCTACCTGCTGATCGGCTTCTGGTCCCACAGGCCCAGCGCGGCCACCGCGGCCAAGAAGGCCTTCGTGGTCAACCGGGTGGGTGACATCGGCATGAGCCTGGCGATCATGTTCATGCTCTACCTCTTCGGCTCCTCGGCCTTCGTCGACGTGAACGCCGGCGCGGCCGCCATGCCGTCACTGGTCGCCACCGTGCTCGGCCTGCTGCTGCTGCTGGGCGCCTGCGGGAAGTCCGCCCAGGTGCCGCTCCAGTCGTGGCTGCTCGACGCGATGGAGGGCCCGACCCCGGTGTCGGCCCTCATCCACGCGGCCACCATGGTCACCGCCGGCGTCTACCTCGTCACCCGCAGCCATGCCGTCTTCGCCGAGTCCGAGGCCGCCAGCACCGCGGTGGTCGTGGTCGGCACGGTGACCCTGCTCTTCGGCGCCTGGATCGGCTGCGCCAAGGACGACATCAAGAAGGTGCTGGCCGGCTCCACCATGAGCCAGATCGGCTACATGATGCTGGCCGCGGGCATCGGCCCGGCCGGGTACCCGTTCGCGATCTTCCACCTGCTCACCCACGGCTTCTTCAAGGCGAACATGTTCCTCGGCGCCGGCTCGGTGATGCACGGGATGGCCGACGACGTGAACATGCGTCACTACGGCGGCCTGGCCAAGCCGATGCGCATCACGTTCGTCACCTTCGCCGCCGGCTACCTGGCCATCATCGGCTTCCCGTTCTTCGCCGGGTACTACTCCAAGGACCACATCATCGAGGCGGCCTTCGAGCACAACGTGCTGGTCGGTGTGCTCGCCCTGCTCGGCGCCGGCGTCACCGCGTTCTACATGACCCGGCTGATGCTGATGACGTTCTTCGGCGCCAAGCGCTGGGAGCGCGGGGTGCACCCGCACGAGTCGCCGCTGGTGATGACGGTGCCGCTGGTCGTGCTGGGCGCCGCCTCGGTGGTCGGCGGGCTGGTGCTCAACAACTGGATCGAGGGCTGGCTGCACCCGGCGACCGGCGGCGCGCCGGCCGGTGAGGAGGCCCACCCGAGCCTGCTGCACTTCTCGCTGGTCGGGCTGGCCACCCTGCTGGTGGTGGCCGCCGGGGTCGCGGTCAGCGTCGCGCTGTTCGGCCCCCGCCGGGCCATCCCGCGCGAGGCACCTGAGAGCCGTTCCCCGCTCACCGTCGCCGGCCGCCGCGACCTCTACGGCGACGCGGTCAACGAGGCCGTCTTCATGCGTCCCGGCCAGAAGATGACCGCGGCGCTGGGCCGGTTCGACACGAACGCCGTCGACGGCGTGGTCCGGGGAACCGGGATCGCGCTGGCGGACTTCTCCAGCCGGCTGCGCCGGGTGCAGAACGGGTTCGTCCGCTCCTACGCCCTGACCATGATGGCCGGCGCGGCCGTCGTCGGTGCCGTCCTCGTGCTCGGCCGGCTGGGCTGAGGGAAAGCACACCATGAACCTTCCCTGGCTCACCCTGCTCGCCGTCCTGCCCGCGGTCGGCGCCCTGGTCGTCGCGTTCACCGGCCGCCGCGCCGCGAAGCACGTGGCGCTCGCCGCGTCGCTGCTCACCCTCGTCGTCGCCGTCGTCATCGCCGCCGGCTACAACCCGGGCGGTGGCATGCAGCTCACCGAGCAGCTCGCCTGGATCCGGCCGCTCGGCGCCTTCTACGCCCTCGGCCTGGACGGCATCGGGCTCACCCTGGTGCTGCTGGTGGTCATCGTCACGCCCGTGGTGGTGCTGGCCAGCTGGCGCGACCTGGACGACCCCGTCCGCACCTTCCCCGGCATCACCGCCCCGCTGCCGCCGAAGTACGACAGCCGGGTGTTCTTCGCGCTGGTGCTGGCCGTCGAGACCTGCGCGCTGTACCTCTTCCTGGCCACCGACGTCTTCTTGTTCTACGTCTTCTTCGAGGTCATCCTCATCCCGATGTACTTCCTGATCGGCGGCTTCGGGCCGACGGCGAAGCGTTCCGCGGCGGCGGCGAAGTTCCTCATCTTCGGCCTGCTCGGCGGGTTCGTCATGCTGGCCTCGGTGATCGGGCTGTACGTGCTCTCGGCGGCTGACGGCTCGCCGAGCTACCTGCTCAGCGACCTGACCCAGCTCGACATCGCCACGGGCACCGGCCGCTGGCTGTTCGTCGGCTTCATGTTCGCGTTCGCCATCAAGGCGCCGCTGGTCCCGCTGCACACCTGGCTCCCGGACGCGGCCGAGGAGTCCAGCCCGGGCGGCGCCACCATGATGGTCGGCGTCATGGACAAGATCGGCACCTTCGGGATGATCCGGTTCTGCCTGGGCCTGTTCCCCGAGGCCAGCCAGTGGGCCACGCCGGTCGTGCTCGTGCTGGCCACGGTCTCGATCCTGTACGGCGCCGTGCTGGCCATCGGCAGCCGCGACCTGATGCGGTTCATCGCCTACACCTCGATCAGCCACTTCGGCTTCATCGTGCTGGGCATCTTCGCCCTGACCACGCAGAGCCTGGCCGGGTCCACGCTGTACATGCTCAACCACGGGCTGTCGACGGCGGCGCTCTTCATCGCCGCCGGCTACCTGGTCCGCCGCGGCGGCTCGCGCGACATGAACGCCTACGGCGGGGTGCAGAAGGTGGCGCCGGTGCTGGCCGGGCTGATGCTGTTCGCTGGCCTGTCCACGCTGTCCCTGCCGGGCCTGTCCAGCTTCGTGTCCGAGTTCATGGTGCTGGCCGGCACCTTCACCCGGTACCCGGGGGTGGCGGTGGTCTCCACGCTGGCGATCGTGCTGGCCGCGCTGTACATCCTGATCATGTACCAGCGCACGATGAACGGTCCGCTGAACCCGCGGCTCGAGGCCGAGCCGGTCCGCGACCTGAGCGGCCGCGAGCGGCTGGCCATGGCCCCGCTGGTGCTGCTGATCATCGCGCTCGGGGTCTTCCCGCGGCCGATGCTGGACGCGATCAACCCGGCGGTCGAGGCGACGATGACCCTGGTCGGCGTGAGCGACCCGCAACCGCGGGTGACGGCAGAGGGAGGCCGCTGATGACCACCACCGCCGGGGTGCTGCAGGCCATCCCCGCCCCCGACCTGGACTACGGCCTGCTGATGCCGTTCATCCTGGTCTTCGCGGGCGCCTGCGTGGGCATCCTCGTCGAGGCCCTGGTGCCGCGCTCGATGCGCCGCCCGGTGCAGCTGGCGCTGACCGTGCTGGCCATCGGTGCTGCCTTCGCCGTCAACGCCCTCAACTGGGCGTCGGACCGGGTGGCCATCGCCGCTGTCGGGTCGCTGGCCGTCGACGGCCCGACCGCGTTCATGTGGGCCCTGCTGCTGGTGCTGGGCCTGGTCTCGATCCTCACCTTCAGCGAGCGGGCGGTGGGCAGTGCGTTCGCGGCCCAGGCGGCGACGGTGCCCGGCAGCGCGGCCGAGCGGGAGGCCGTGGAGAAGCGGGTCGAGCACACCGAGGTCTTCCCGCTGGCCCTGTTCGCGCTGGCGGGGATGATGATGTTCCCCGCCTCGAACGACCTGCTGGCCATGTTCGTCGCGCTCGAGGTGCTGTCGCTGCCGCTGTACCTGCTCTGCGGGCTGGCCCGGCGCCGCCGGCTGCTCTCCCAGGAGGCCGCGCTCAAGTACTTCCTCCTGGGCGCCCTGTCGTCGGCGATCTTCCTCTACGGCGTCGCCCTGCTCTACGGCTACGCCGGCTCGTTCGAGCTGGCCGCCATCGACGCGGCGCTGAGCGCCGGCACTGGCAGCACGGGCCTGCTGCTCGCCGGCATGGGACTGGTGGCGATCGGCCTGCTGTTCAAGTTCGGCGCCGTGCCGTTCCACTCCTGGATCCCCGACGTCTACGCCGGCGCACCGACGCCGGTCACCGGCTTCATGGCCGCGTGCACCAAGATCGCCGCGGTCGGCGCGCTGCTGCGGGTCTTCTACGTCGGCCTCGGCGCCGAGCGCTGGGACTGGCAGCCGCTGATGGCGATCGTCGCCGTCGCGACGATGGCCCTCGGTTCGCTGCTGGCCATCACCCAGACCGACATCAAGCGGATGCTGGCCTACTCCTCGATCGCCCACGCCGGCTTCATCATGACCGCCTTCGTGGGAGCATCGCAGGCTGCCACCGGGGCACCGGCCGGATCGCTGACCAGCGTCTCGTCGATCCTGTTCTACCTGGTCGCCTACGGGGCGGCGACGATCGGCGCCTTCGCCGTGGTCACCATGGTCCGCGACCCCAGCGGGGAGGCGACCCTGCTGTCCAGCTGGGCCGGGCTCGGCCGCCGGTCGCCGCTGACCGCGGTGGTGTTCGCCCTGTTCCTGCTCAGCTTCGCCGGGATCCCGCTGACCAGCGGCTTCATCGGCAAGTGGGCCGTCTTCGCCGCAGCCTGGACCGGGGGGATGCGCTGGCTGGTCGTCGTCGCGGTCGTGGTCAGCGTCGTCGCGGCCTTCTTCTACATCCGTGTCATCGTGCTGATGTTCTTCACCGACCCCGAGCCGGGCCGGTCCGACGGCGCCGACGTGCGGGTCGCCCGTCCGCAGGCGGTCACCCTGCTGGCCGTGGGGGTGGCCGTGGTGGCGACCGTCGCGCTGGGGGTGTTCCCAGGTCCGGTGCTGGACCTCGCCCAGCAGGCCGGGGAGTTCATCCGCTGAGTCCAGGGTCACCCTGGTGAGGGTTCGGTCCGCTCGGCGGGCCGGATAGGCTGGTCGCGCCAGGAGGCCGCCGCCGAAGGAGCGAAGTGCTAGCAGTGGGTACGCGGGACGACGTCTTCGAGCTCGGCCTGCGCGGTCAGCTGGACGTCATCGAGGCGGCTCTCCTGCAGGCGGCCGAGGCCGAGACGCCGATGATCAGCGACGCGGCGCAGCACATCATCGCCGCCGGCGGGAAACGGTTCCGCCCCCTGCTCGTCGCGCTCACCGCCCAGCTCGGCCCCGCCGCGGTGGACGCGGATGTGGTCAAGGCAGCCGTGGTCGTCGAGCTGACCCACGTCGCCAGCCTCTACCACGACGACGTGATGGACGAGGCGCTGGTGCGGCGCGGCTCGGTCAGCGCCAACTCGCGCTGGGGGAACACCGTCGCCATCCTGGTCGGCGACTTCCTCTTCGCCCGCGCCTCCGACCTGGTCTCCGAGCTGGGTCCGGAGTTCGTCTCCATCCAGGCCCGCACCTTCGCCCGGCTGGTGCAGGGCCAGATCGCCGAGACCGTCGGCCCGCCGGCCGGCGAGGACCCGCTGGACCACTACCTGCGGGTGCTGGCCGACAAGACGGGCGCGCTGATCGCCACCTCCGCGCTGTTCGGCGCCAAGCTCTCCGGCTGCTCGCCGGCGCTCCAGCAGCAGGTGGCGGAGTTCGGCGAGCAGATCGGCCTGGTCTTCCAGCTCAGCGACGACATCATCGACATCACCAGCGACGTGACCGGCAAGACCCCGGGCACCGACCTGCGCGAGGGCATCCCCACGCTGCCCACCCTGCTGGTCCGCCGCTCCACCGACCCGGCGGACGCCCGGCTGCTGGAGCTGCTGGACTCCGACCTCAGCGACGACGCCGCGCTGGGCGAGGCGCTCGCGCTGCTCCGGGTCCACCCGGCCATCGACCAGGCGCGCGCCGAGGTCGAGCGGCGGGCCGCGGTGGCGCGGGACCTGCTCGACGACCTGCCGCCCGGGCCCGCCCAGCTCGCACTGGTCGAGCTCTGCGACTCCGTCGTCACCCGCGCGGCCTGAGCCGGAACCGCAGCCGGCCGTCGTCGCCGGTCCGGTCGCCCGCGACCACCACGTCGGCCCGCTCCCAGGGCCGGCCCATCTCCCCGGCCGCGAGCCGCACCTCGTCCCGGGCCCGCCGCAGCTCGGATGGGGTCTCCACCCACAGGTGGACGTCGAAGGCGTCGTGCAGGGTGGCCCGCCCGACGCCGACCCCCTCGACCAGCAGGTGGTCGATCCCGGCCGGCACCGCCACCGCCCCCGGTCGGCTGCGGGCCTCCCACTGCGGACGCCGGAAGGCCACCGCCCGACCGGCCCGCACCGGCGTCAGCACCCCGTCGACCAGCAGCGGCCGGCCCACCGGCGGCGCAGCAGCAGCGCGGCGAACTCGTCGGCCGTCCGTCCCCCGAGCTCGTCCCGCGCCCTGAGCTCGTCTCGCGCCCTGAGCTCGTCTCGCGCCCTGAGCTCGTCGAAGGGCTCGCCCGTCACCAGATCTTGACCCGCTGCTCCTCGGGCATCCACAGCCCGTCGGCCTCGGTGGTGCCGAACGCGGTGTGGAAGGCGTCGACGTTCTTGACGATCTGGTTGCAGCGGAACTCGTTCGGCGAGTGCGGGTCGGTGGCCAGCCGCTGCTGCACGGTCTCCGGGCGGGCCTTGGACTGCCAGATGGCGCCCCAGCTGAGGAACAGCCGCTGCTCGGGCGTGTAGCCGTCGACCGGATCGTCCGACGTGCCCTCGGTGGCGATCTGGTGGGCCAGGTGGGCGATGCTCAACCCGCCCAGGTCGCCGATGTTCTCGCCGATGGTCAGCCGCCCGTTGACGTGCTGGCCGGCGCCGCCCTCGGGGGAGAGCGCGTCGTACTGCTCGACCAGCGCGGCGGTGCGGGTCTCGAACGCCTCCCGGTCCTTGGCCGTCCACCAGTCGCGCAGCGCGCCGTCACCGTCGCAGGTCGAGCCCTGGTCGTCGAAGCCGTGGCCGATCTCGTGCCCGATCACCGCGCCGATGCCGCCGTAGTTCACGGCGTCGTCGGCGGTCTCGTTGAAGAAGGGCGGCTGCAGGATGGCGGCGGGGAAGACGATCTCGTTCTTCAGCGGGTGGTAGTAGGCGTTCACCGTCTGCGGCGTCATCAGCCACTCCTCGCGGTCCATCGGCGCGCCGATCTTGGCCACCGAGCGGTCCACCTCGAAGGCGTTGGCCCGCACCACGTTGCCCAGCAGGTCGTCGGCCCGGATCTCCAGGCTCGTGTAGTCCCGCCACGTCGACGGGTAGCCGATGTGCGGTCGGAACTTGGCCAGCTTGTCGAGCGCCTGCTCCTTGGTCTCCTCGGTCATCCACTCCAGGTCGGTGATCGAGCGGCGGTAGGCCTCGATCAGGTTGGCCACCAGGGTGTCCATCCGCTCCTTGGCGGTGGGGGAGAAGTGCCGCTCGACGTACACCTTGCCGACGGCCTCGCCCAGCGCGCCCTCCACCAGGGCGACGCCCCGCTTCCAGCGCTCCTTGATCTGCGGCGTGCCCGACAGCACGGTGCCGTAGAAGCCGAAGCGCTCGTCGACGAAGGCGCTGGAGAGGTAGGGCGACAGCGAGGAGATGAGCTTCCACCGCGCCCAGGCCCGCCAGGCGGGCAGCCGCTCGTCGGTGAGCAGCGCGGCGACCGCGGGGAAGAAGGACGGCTGGGCGACGACCAACTCCTGCGTCGCCGACTCCGGGATGCCGGCGCCGTCGAGGAAGGCCCGCAGGTGCAGGCCTGGCGCGTCGGCCAGGAAGGTCTCGAACGGGGTCAGGTTGTACATCAGCCGCAGGTCGCGGGTCTTGACCTTGTCCCAGTGCGCCGCCGCGATGTCGGTCTCCAGGGCCATCACGTCGGCGGCCAGCGCCTCGCTGTCCGCGGTGCCGGCCAGCGCCAGTGACGCGGCGACGTGCGCCTGGTAGGCGGTGCGGATGTCGGCGTAGGTGTCGGCGCGGTAGTACTCCTCGTCGGGCAGGCCGAGACCGGACTGCTCGACGAACATGACGTAGCGGGTCGGGTCACCGGGGTCGGACTCGGCCTCCACGCCGATCAGCCCGGCCACCCCGCGACGGGCGAACCGGCCGACCAGCCGCACCAGGTCCTCCGGGGTCTGCACCGCGTCGACCTCGGCCAGCGGCCCGGCCAGCGGCTCAGCGCCGGCGGCCTCGATGGTCTCGGTGTCCATGAAGCTGGCGAAGAGGTCGGCGATCTTGGCCTCGTCGCTGCCCGGGGCGCCGCCGGAGCTGGTGATGATGTCGCGGACGGCGGCCTCGGCCCGGTCCCGCAGGTCCACGAACGAGCCGACCAGCGGCTTGTCGTCCGGGATCTCGGTGCGGGCGGCCCAGCCACCGTTGACGTGGCGGTACAGGTCGTCCTGGATCCGGACGGAGGTGTCGAAGTCGTCGAACTGGAAGGCAGGGGCAGGGGTCGTCTCGCTCACCCGACCGAGCCTACGTCGCCCCCGCTGCGCCGTCCGGGGCGGTCGGGCCGAGCTCTGGACAGGACGGATCCACGGGTGCATCCTGAATTCACCGGTTGATGAATTCGAGTGGAGGTGGGCGGTGCGGACGACGTGCGTGGTGGCCGGCGGGGGACCGGCCGGGATGGTCCTGGGTCTGCTGCTGGCCCGGGCCGGGGTCCGGGTCGTGGTGCTGGAGAAGCACGCCGACTTCCTGCGGGACTTCCGGGGCGACACGGTGCACGCCTCGACGCTCCGGCTGCTCGACGAGCTGGGCCTGGGGGAGCGGTTCGCCGCGCTGCCGCAGAACCGGTTGCGCAACCTCCAGCTCCCGCAGCCGGACGGCACCCTGCTCACGCTGGGTGACTTCGGGCGGCTGCGGCCGCCGTACGACCACGTGGCCATGGTCCCGCAGTGGGACCTGCTGAACCTGCTCGCCGCAGCGGGTCGGCAGGAACCGACCTTCACGCTGCGGATGAGCACGGCCGCGGTGGACCTGCTGCGCGAGGGCCGGCGGGTGACCGGGGTGCGGACCCGGACCGCGGACGGGGTGGAGGAGGAGCTGCGGGCCGACCTGGTGGTGGCGGCCGACGGGCGCGGCTCGGTCCTGCGCCGAGCGGCCGGTCTGGTGCCGCGGGAGTACCCGGTGCCCTTCGACACCTGGTGGTTCCGGCTCCCGCGGACCGAGGCCGAGCAGGGCGAGGAGGCCTCGCTGGTGCCGACGCGGGTCGGGCAGGAGATCCTGCTCAGCTTCCCGCGCACCGACTACTTCCAGGTGGCCTACTTCAACCGCAAAGGGTTGGACGCCCAGCTCCGCGCCGAGGGGATCGAGCGGTTCCGGGAACGGGTGGCCCGGTTGCGGCCGGGATTCGCCGACCGCCTCGACGCCCTCACCTCCACCGACGACCTGCACCACCTCGACGTCCGGCTGGACCGGCTGCGGCGCTGGCACCGGCCGGGCCTGCTGCTGATCGGTGACGCCGCCCACGCCATGTCCCCGGCCGGTGGCGTCGGCATCAACCTCGCCGTCCAGGACGCGGTGGCCGCCGCGACCCTGCTCGCCGGGCCGCTCCGGGAACGGCGGGTGCTGGAGTCGCACCTGGCTGCGGTTCAGCGCCGGCGCGGCTGGCCGACCGTGCTGGTCCAGATCGCCCAGCGCGGCCTGCACCGGCTGGTCTTCCGGCCCGCGCTGGCCGGTCGCCAACCGGCCGCGTTCCGGGTGGCGTCCGCGGTGGCCCGGCGGGTGCCGGCGCTCACCGCGCTGCCCGCCCGGCTGGTCGCCTTCGGTCCCCGACCCGAGCACGCCCCGGCGTTCGCCCGCCGGGCCGGCTGAGTGCCGCCCGCCGGCCGCCGTCCCGGCCCCAGCCGGACCCGGGAGGCGGTGCTGGAGGCTGCCCGGGCCGAGTTCGCCGCCCGCGGTTTCGACGCGGTGACGCTGCGCCGCGTCGCCGCCCGGGCCGGGGTCGACCCGGCCATGGTCACCCACCACTTCGGCTCCAAGAGCGGCCTCTTCCGGGCCGCGCTGGACGTCTCGCTGGACCCGGCGACCGAGCTCGCCGCCGTGCTGCCCGGGCCGCTCGACGAGCTGGCCGGTCGGCTGCTGGGCCGGCTGCTCGTGCTCTGGGACTCACCCGCCGGGGCGGCGACGATCGCCGCCGTCCGGACCGCCCTGCAGGACGAGGACGGCACCGCCCTGCTGCGCGACCTCCTGCTCACGCAGGTGCTGCGGCCGCTGGCCGCCGCCCTGCCCGGACCGGAGGCGGAGCGGCGGTGGCGGGTCGAGCTGGTGGCCAGCCAGGTCGCCGGCCTGCTGCTCATCCGCTACGTGCTGCGGCTGGAGCCGCTCGCCTCAGCCGGGCACCCGGCCGTGGTGGCCGCCCTGGGCCCGACCCTGCAGCGCTACCTCACCAGCCCGCTGCCTCCCGCTAGCGTGGAGCTGTGACGGCAGGACGTGGGACGGGTGGACGGGTGAGCAGGCGGCGCCGTGCTTGAGTGGGCCACCTTCGGGGCCGCGGCGCTGGCCGCGCTGGGCACCTTCCTCGGGCCGATCATCGCCTACCGCAGCGTCACCCGGACCGCGGCTGCCACCCGCCGACAGGCCGACGTCGACCGCTACATCTCCTTCGCCCTGGAGCCGGACGCCGTCACCTGCCGGCTCGGCGTCGCCCAGCTGCAGTACCTGCTGAACGCCGGCGACCTGACGGAGTCCCAGCTGAACGCCGTCTCCGAGGCGATCACCGCCGGGCTCCGCCGGCTGCAGGAGGAGATGGAGGCCGATCCCGACGCGGTCGTGGCCCTCGAGCTGGGTGCGGCCGAGCTGGCGGCAGCCGGCCTTGACGGGCCGGGCGATACTGGAGGAGCAGACCGAGGAGGAGGAGCACCCCGATGGCCAAGGTCGTGAAGGTGACCAGCGCCGACGTGCAGCGCGCCCGACTGCTCGTGCGCGTCAACGACTCCCTGAAGCGACCCACCCCGGACGGCATCCGCAAGATCGCCGAGGCCGAGCCCCTGCGGCGGTCCAGCGGCACGCCCGGCCCGGCCCTCGCCCAACCCTGACCAGACGCCCGTCCCGCTGAGCCGGCTCAGACCGGTTCGGCCACCAGCCGCTGGCGCCGGTTCGCGTTCGCCCGGTGCAGCCCGTGGCCGCTCATCAGCATCAGCGCCAGCCAGACCAGCCCGAACCCCACCCAGCGCCCGGTGGACATCTGCTCGCCGAAGTACACGACGCCCAGGACGAACTGCAGCGTCGGGGCCAGGTACTGCAGCAGCCCCAGGGTGCTCAGCGGCAGCCGGGTCGCCGAGGCGGCGAAGAACAGCAGCGGCACCACCGTGACCACCCCGGTGGCCACCATCAGCAGGCTGTGCGCCCAGCCGAGGGTGACGAACGTGCTGCCACCCTGGGCCTGCAGGTGGACCAGGTAGCCCAGCGCGACCGGGGTCAGCAGGGCGGACTCCACGGTCAGCGTCTCCACCGCCCCGCCGTTGACCTGCTTCTTCATCACCCCGTAGGTCGCGAAGCTGGCCGCCAGCACCAGCGAGATCCAGGGCAGCCGGCCGTATTCCACCGTCAGCACGACGACCGCCAGCGCGGCCAGCCCGACGCTCACCCACTGCAGGGCGGCCATCCGCTCGCCGAGCACGACCACGCCGACGAGGATCGACAGGATCGGGTTGATGTAGTAGCCCAGCGAGGTCTCGAGCACGTGGCCGTGGTTGACCGCCCAGATGTAGAGCCCCCAGTTGACCGAGACCACGGCGGCGGCCAGCCCCAGCATGAGCAGCGTCCGGGGGGTGGCCAGCCGGCCGAACCAGCCCCGCGGCAGCAGCACCAGCGCCAGCAGCGCCGAGATGACCAGGGACCAGACGATCCGGTGGGCCAGCAGCTCCAGCGAGCCGGCGCGGGCGACCAGCGGCCAGAACACCGGCACCGCGCCCCACAACCCGTAGGCGCCCAGCCCGTAGAGGATGCCCCGACGCGAACGGTCCTGCTCGGTCACCCGTCGCCCTCCCCTGCTGATGTGGCCCTCCGCCTCGGAGAGATTAGCCGGTCGAACCACCTCGGCATCCCTAGGATCGAGGCATGACCAGCACCCCGACGGGCACCGACCACGGCGGCGCCCGCCCCAGCACCGCGACCGCGCCGGGGGAGACCCGGGGCGGCATTGAGGTCAACGGCCTCAACACCATCGACGAGAGCGAGCGCAAGGGCGCCGCGCGCGACCTCTTCTGGCCCTGGTTCGGCGCGAACGTCTCCGTCTTCGGCATCAGCTACGGCTCGTTCCTGCTCGGCTTCGGCGTCTCGTTCGCCCAGGCGACCGTCGTCGCGGTGGTCGGGATCGTCGTCTCCTTCCTGCTCTGCGGGTTCGTGGCTCTGGCCGGCAAGCGCGGCTCGGCGCCCACCATGGTGCTCAGCCGGGCGGCCTTCGGGGTTCGCGGGAACCGGCTGCCCTCGCTGCTGTCCTGGGTGCTGACGGTGGGCTGGGAGACGGTGCTCACCTCGCTGGCCGTGCTCAGCACCGCCACCGTGCTCGACCGGCTCGGCGCCGGCGGCGGCACGGGCACCAAGGTCGTCGCCCTCGTCGTCGTGGCCGCGCTGGTGGTGGCGGCCGGCGTCGCCGGGTTCACCGCGATCATGCGGCTGCAGCGCTGGATCACCATCGTCACCGGGGTGCTGACGATCGGGTACGTCCTCCTGGTGGTCGACGACATCGACCTCGGCGCGGTCGCGGCACTGCCGGCCGGCTCCACCGCCGCGGTGATCGGGGCCCTGGTGTTCATGATGACCGGGTTCGGCCTCGGCTGGGTCAACGCCGCCGCCGACTACTCCCGCTACCTCCCGCGGCACACCTCCGGCGCCGGGGTGACGCTGTGGACCACCCTCGGCGGCGCGGCGGCCCCGGTGCTGCTGGTGTTCTTCGGCGTCCTGCTGGCCGGGTCCTCGACCGAGCTCGGCGAGGGCATCGCCGCGGACCCGATCGGTGCGCTCACCACCTTGCTGCCGACGTGGTTCCTGGTCCCGTTCGCGCTGGTCGCGGTGCTCGGCCTGGTCGGCGGGGCCGTCCTGGACATCTACTCCTCGGGCCTGGCCCTGCTGGGCGCCGGCGTCCGGGTCCCGCGCCCCGTCGCCGCCGGCTTCGACGGCGTGCTGATGGTCCTCGGCTCCATCTACGTGGTCTTCTTCAGCGACAGCTTCCTGGTCACCTTCCAGGGCTTCCTGATCACGCTCGGGGTCCCGGTCGCCGCCTGGTGCGGCATCATGCTGGCCGACGTCGCGCTGCGCCGCCGCGACTACGACGACCCGGCGCTCTACGACGTCCGCGGTCGCTACGGGGACGTCCGGCCGGTGCCGATCGTGCTGATGGTGGCGGCCACGGTGCTCGGCTGGGGCCTGGTCACCAACACCTACGCCGGCTGGCTGGCCTGGCAGGGCTACCTGCTCGGTCCGCTCGGCGGCCGCGAGGGCGACTGGGCGTTCGCGAACCTCGGCGTGCTGGTGGCCCTGGTGGTCGGCTTCGTCGGCACCGTGGCGATGACGCGGCGCGCGGTCCGGACGCAGGAGGCCCGGTGAGCCTCGAGGACGCCTGGCTGGTCGGCATCGACCTGCAGCACGTGTTCGGCGACCCGGCCAGCCCGTGGGCCTCGGCCCAGTACCCGCGCGCCGTCGTCGGCACCTCGCGGCTGCTGCCGGCCTTCGCCGGGCGGACGGTGCTCACCCGCTTCGTCGCCCCGGCCGCACCCGCCGGCGCCTGGGTGCCCTACTACGCGGCCTGGCCGTTCGCGCTGGTGCCCGACCAGGATCCGCTCTACGCACTGGCCCCCGAGCTGGCCGACCTCGACGTGCCGGTGGTGACCGCGCCGACGTTCGGCAAGTGGGGCCCGGCGCTCGCGGCCGCCGTGCAGGGCGCCAGCACCCTGGTCCTGACCGGCGTCTCCACGGACTGCTGCGTGCTGTCCACGGCGCTGGCCGCGGCCGACGCGGGGGTGGCCGTGCAGGTGGTCACCGACGCCTGCGCCGGGGCCAGCGAGGCCGACCACCAGCGCGCCCTGGACGCGATGGCGCTGTACGCGCCGCTGATCACCCTGACCACGGTGGCCGAGGTGCTCGGGTGAGCGGCCGTGGCGTCCTCGTCACCGGCTCCTCCCGTGGCGTCGGCGCGGCGACGGCCTCGGCGTTCGCCGCCCGCGGGGACCGCGTCGTCGTGCACTACCGGTCGGCCGACGACCAGGCCCGGGAGCTGCTGGCGTCCCTGCCCGGGAAGGGCCACGCGCTGGTCCGGGCCGACCTGGCCGACCCGGCCGAGGTGCAGCGGCTGAGCGCCGCGGCCGTCGACGCGCTCGGCCGGGTGGACGTGCTGGTCAACAACGCGGCCCTGTTCCTCGACCCGGCCGACGGCGGCAGCCGGCGCGGTGACCACCGGATCACCGACGTCGACTACGACGCCTGGGTCCGGGCCTGGCAGACCACCTTGGCCACGAACCTGCTGGGCGCGGCCAACCTCACCTGGTGCGTCGCCCGGCACATGGTCGACGTCGCGCCGGCCGACGGCGCGCCGCGCGGCCGGATCGTCAACGTCGGCTCCCGGGGCGCCTACCGCGGCGAGCCCGACGTCCCCGCCTACGGCGCCAGCAAGGCCGGCCTGCACGCCTTCGGCCAGTCGATGGCCATCGCGCTGGCCCCCGAGGGCATCGCGGTGGTCAGCCTGGCCCCCGGCTTCATCGCCACCGACATGGCCGCCGGCCTGCTGGACGCCCCCGAGGGCGACGCCATCCGCGCCCAGAGCCCGTTCGGCCGGGTGGCCACGCCCGCGGAGGTGGCCCGCGCCATCGTCGCGCTGGCCGACCCGGGCGCGGAGTGGGTGTCCGGCGCCGTCGTGGACTTCAACGGGGCCAGCCACCTGCGCTGACGGCGCCTGCACGCTCCCGACCACCTGGAGGAACTCGTGAACATCCCACCGGAGACGTCCGTCCGGGTCGACGCCGACGCGCTGCAGACCTTCGCCACCCGGCTCGGCGAGGCGGCGGGGATGCCGCCGGAGCGGGCGGGGCTGCTGGCCGAGCTGCTGAGCGCCAACGACCTGCGCGGGGTCGTCAGCCACGGGACGCAGCAGCTGGCCACCTACGTCCGGCTCGTCCGCGACGGCTCGCTCAACCCGGCGCCGGAGCCGGCCGTCGTCCGGGAGACGGCGAACAGCCTGCTGGTCGACGGCGACGGCGGGCTCGGCTACTTCGCGGCCGCCGAGGGCACCCGGCGCCTGCTGGCCAAGGTCGCCGACGGCGACGTCGCCGTCCTGGTCACCCGGCAGCACGGGCACTTCGGGGCAGCGGGGCTGTACGCCCGGATGACGCTGGGGCACGACGTGCTCTGCTTCGTCACCTCCGGCCACCAGCTCGACCTCAGCCCGGGCGACCCGGTCTACGGCGCCGCCGGCGGGTCCCCGATGGCCTTCTCCGCCCCGACCAGCGAGGAGGACCCGCTGGTCCTCGACTTCGGCGCGATGCACGACCTCTACGCCGACTCCCCCCACCGCGACGAGATCGCCGCCCTCGCCCCTGGGCTCGTGCACCGCGCGATCGGGATGGGCGCGGTCTGCCAGTCCTGGGGCGGATTCCTCGCCGGCGTCCCGCTGGACCCGGCCCGCGCCGCGCGGCGCTGGCCCGGGGCCAACCAGGGCTCGATGGTCGTCGTCCTCAAGATCGCCCTGTTCGCCGAGCCCGCGGAGTTCAAGGCCGAGATGGACGCCTACGTCCGGGCGGTCCGGGAGCTCCGGCCCTTCACCCCGGGTCCGCGCAGCTACCTGCCCGGGGGTGTGGAGGCCGAGCGCGCCCGGGCGTACCGGGCCGACGGCATCCCGGTCGGTGAGCAGCACCGGGCTCTGCTGGGGACGGCGGCCGCCGAGCTCGGCGTCGCCGTCCCGTGGTGAGCGGGGTCAGCGACCGCCGCTGACCCCCTGCGGGCCCTTGAAGCCGAGCTCCTCGGGGCCGCTGTCGGCTTCCACCGCCTCGTCGGCGTCGTGGTCGCTGATCGTCACGCCGGAGACCGGGTTGCCGTCCGCCGTCCCGTCGAGCACGGGCTCGGGCAGGTCGCCGGAGTCCGGACCAGAACGCGGCGGGGCGCCGCCGTCGCTGGCCCGGGCCACCGAGCTCGCGTGGGTGGCCGCTGCGGCGCGGGACTCCCGGTTGTTGCGGACGTCGACGGTCTCCAGCGGCTCATCAGGCATACGGCGACCCTACGCGCGGACCTGCGCCGCCCGTCCCCGGCACCCCGCCCGCGGTCCGAGCCGGGGGTGGCGCTCCCCGCAGACCTGGATCAACCCCGGCCAGCCCCGACCACCGGCTGCGACCGGGCCGGGGAGGCGCCGCCGTCGACGTAGCCCCGGCTGCGGATGACCAGCAGGCCGCCGATGGAGACCACGGCCACAGCCATGAAGTAGTAGCTGGGCGAGAGCAGGCTGCCGCTGGCGCGGATCAGCCAGGTCAGCACGATCGGGGCGAACCCCCCGAACAGGGTCACCCCGAGGTTGTAGGAGATGGACAGCCCGGTGGTGCGGATCGCGGTCGGGTACATGAACGACAGCAGCGCCGGCAGCGGGCCGAAGTAGAAGGCCATCTGGACGCCCAGCACCACCTGGACCAGGGTCAGCACCAGCACCGACGGGTTGGCCACCAGCACCAGGAACAGCGGCAGGGCCAGGACCAGGGAGACGACGGCAGCAGGCAGCATGATCCACAGCGGCCCGACCCGGTCGGCGAGCTTCCCGACGAAGGGCACGCCGACGAAGCTGACCAGGCCGCTGATGATGCCGCCGAGGAAGCCGGCGTAGCGCGGCAGCTCGAGGTTGCTGACCGCGAAGGTCGGCATGTAGAGGATCAGGTACACCGAGATGGAGGCCAGGCCGACGGCGGCGGCCGCGCTGAGCACCCGGCCGGTGTGGTCGACCAGGGTGCGCACCACCGGGGACTTCACCTTCTCGCTGGCCGCGAACTCCGGCGTCTCGTCCATCTTCAGCCGGATGTAGAGCCCGACCGGGCCCACCAGCAGGCCGAAGATGAACGGGATCCGCCAGCCCCAGGCGTCCAGCTGCTCGGTGCTGAGGAAGTAGTTGAGGCCGAACCCGAACGACGAGGCCATCAGCATGGCCAAGCCCTGCGTGGCCACCTGCCACGAGGCGTAGAACGCCTTGCGGTGCGGGGCGTTCTCCACCAGGAAGGTGGTCGCGGTGCCGAACTCGCCGCCGGCCGAGAACCCCTGCAGCAACCGGGAGGCCAGGATCACCAGCCCGGCCGCCGAACCGATCGTCGCGGCCGTGGGGGCGAAGGCCATGATCGCGGTGCCGACGGTCATGATCGCGATGGTCAGGGTGAGCGCGTTCTTGCGACCCGCCCGGTCGGAGTAGGAGCCGAGCACCAGAGCGCCCAGCGGGCGGATCAGGTAGGACGTCGCGAAGGCACCGAAGGTGAACAGCAGCCCGGTCACCCCGTCGGCCGCGGGGAAGAACAACCGGCTGATGACCACCGCGAACGAGGCGTAGACGATGATGTCAAACCACTCCAGGGCGTTGCCCATGGAGGAGGCGATGACGGCGCGGCGCGCGGTGCTGCGCTGCTGCGGCGTGATGGTGGCGGTGGTCTGGCTCATGGGGCTCCTCAGCCGTCGGTGCGGGTCAGCCGGGCGAGCAGCGCCTCGATGAACTGCTCGCACGCGACGACCTGGTCGAGCTCGATGTACTCGTCGGCCGCGTGGGCCTGGGCGATGTCGCCGGGGCCGCAGACGACGGCGTCGATGCCGGCGTCCGCGAACTGGCCGGCCTCGGTGCCGTAGGTGACCTTGTCCCCCGACGCCGTGCCGCCGAGCTCCACGGCGAGCCGTCCGGCCGGGCCGTCCGGGCTGGAGTCCAGGCTGGGCACCTGGGCCATCACCCGGACCTCGACCGACGCGGAGGGGTGCTCGGCGCGCATCTCGGTCTCGAGCCCCCGCGCCACGGCGCTGATCTCCTCGATCACCGCGGCCGGGTCGTCCTCGGCGACGGTGCGGAACTCGTAGCGGACCGTGCACAGCTCGGGCACCGTGTTGGTGGCGATCCCACCGCTCACCACGTTGACGCCGGCGGTGGTGAAGGGGACCACGTAGGCCTCGTCGTAGGGGCCCTCGGTGCGCCGGCGGTCGGCCAGCTGGCGGACCGCGGTGATCGCGCGCGCGCCGTACTCGATCGCGTTGACGCCCTGCGGGGTGAGGGAGGAGTGGGCCGAGCGGCCGCGGAAGATCAGCTCGACGAGGTTGCTGGACTTGTGGCCGGCGATGACGCGCATGCTGGCCGGCTCGCCGACGATGCAGAGCCGCGGCGGCTCGGGCCGGGCGCCCAGGGCCTCGGCGATCTGGGCGCCGCCGAAGCAGCCGACCTCCTCGTCGTAGGAGAAGGCCAGGTGCACCGGCTCGGACAGCGAGGCGGCCGCCAGCTCGGGCAGCTGGTGCATGATCACCGCGATGAAGGACTTCATGTCCGCGGTGCCGCGGCCGTAGAGCCGGCCGTCGCGGACCTCGGGCACGAACGGGTCGCTGCTCCAGGTCTGGCCGTCGACGGGCACGACATCGGTGTGCCCGGACAGCACCACGCCGCCGCCGGTGCTGCCGTCGGACGCGGGCAGGGTGAGCACCAGGTTGGCCTTGGTGCCGTCGCCGTTCGGGATCCGTTCGGGCGTCAGGCCCAGCCGGGCCATCTCCTCCTCCAGCACCTCGATCAGCTCGAGGTTGGAGTTCCGGCTGGTGGTGTCGATCGCGACCAGTCGCTCGATCCAGGGCAGCGACGCGGGCAGCACGTTCTCGAGCAGCTCAGTCTCCGGCATCCCGCCAGTCTCCCGCACCGGTGCGGCGCGGCCCGTGGGGGTCCACGGGAAGGGGTGGCCCTCAGGAAGTCACACCAGTCAGCGTCTGCTCCTGGCCCCGAGCGGGGCCCGGGCGCCGCCGACCCGACCAGTGTGAGGAATGGAGGGCGGTGCCGTCAGCACGCGCTCCTACGATGGGCCGGTGAGTGCAACTCTGGTGGCGAAGGGCCTGGCGGGTGGCTACGCGCACCAGACGCTCTTCGAGGAGCTCGACCTCAGCGTCGGACCCGGTGACGTGGTCGGGGTGGTGGGGGCGAACGGGGCCGGCAAGTCGACCCTGCTGCGCCTGCTGTCCGGCGAGCTGGCCCCGCTGGCCGGGACGGTGAGCACCGCGCCGAGCGACGCGTTCGTCGGCTGGCTGCCGCAGGAGCACGAGCGGGTGCCCGGAGAGACCGTGGCCGGCTACCTCGCCCGCCGGACCGGCGCCGCGGAGGCGACCGTGACGATGGAGGCCACCGCCGCCGCGCTCGGCTCCGACGTCCCGGGCGCCGACGACGCCTACGCGGTCGCGCTGGACCGCTGGTTGGCCAGCGGCGCCGCCGACCTCGACGACCGGATCCCGCCCGTGCTCGCCGACCTCGGTCTGGACGCCGACCCCGGTGCGCTGATGACCAGCCTGTCCGGCGGTCAGGCCGCCCGCGCGGGGCTGGCCGCCCTGCTGCTCAGCCGGTTCGACCTGGTGCTGCTGGACGAGCCCACCAACGACCTGGACCTGGCCGGGCTGGAGACCCTGGAGTCCTTCGTCCGCGGCCTGCGCAGCGGCGTCGTGCTGGTCAGCCACGACCGCGAGTTCCTCTCCCGGGTGGTCACCCGGGTCGTCGAGCTGGACCTGGCCCAGCACCAGGTCGCCGTGCACGACGGCGGCTACGACGCCTACCTGCACGAGCGCGAGGTGGCCCGCCGGCACGCCCGCGAGGCCTACGAGGAGTTCGCCGACAAGAAGTCCGACCTGGTCGCGCGGATGCGCACCCAGCGCGAGTGGAGCTCCCAGGGGGTGCGCAACGCGATCAAGAAGAACCCGGACAACGACAAGATCCGCCGCAAGGCGAGTGTGGAGTCCTCGGAGAAGCAGGGCCAGAAGGTCCGCCAGATGGAGTCGCGGATCGCCCGGCTGGAGGAGGTCGAGGAGCCGCGCAAGGAGTGGGCGCTGCAGTTCAGCGTCGGCGCCGCCCCGCGCTCCAGCTCGGTGGTCGCCGTGCTCGACGCGGCTGTGCTGCGGCGCGGGGACTTCACCTTCGGGCCGGTCTCGCTCCAGGTCGACGCCCGCGACCGGATCGGCATCACCGGGCCCAACGGCGCCGGCAAGACCACCTTGCTGGAGCTGCTGCTCGGCCGGCTGCAGCCGGACTCCGGGCGGGCCTCGCTCGGGGCGTCGGTGGCGGTGGGCGAGATCGACCAGGCCCGCACCGGGCTGGCCGAGGACCTGCCGCTCGGCGACGCCTTCGAGGCGGTGGTGCCGTCCATGGACGCCGGCTCGGTGCGGACGCTGCTGGCCAAGTTCGGGTTGAAGGCCGACCAGGTGGCCCGGCGCGTCGGCCGGCTGTCACCCGGCGAGCGGACCCGGGCGGCGCTGGCCCTGCTGCAGGCCCGCGGGGTCAACCTGCTGGTGCTCGACGAGCCGACCAACCACCTCGACCTGCCCGCCATCGAGCAGCTCGAGCAGGCGCTCGCCTCCTACGACGGCGCCCTGCTGCTGGTCAGCCACGACCGGCGTCTGCTCGGCAACGTGGCCCTCGACCAGAGCTGGTCGGTCGAGGCCGGGAAGGTCGTCGTCGCCTGAGGCGGAGGCAGCGCCGGACGACGGCACCCACCCTGCCGGCGGGCGAGGACCGGCAGGCGATGGCGGCGGCGGCGGGCGGCCACTGGCTGTTCGCCCTCCGCGGGGACGACGGCACAGGCATCCGCGCCGACGGCTTCCTGCTCGCGCTGCCCTGACCCGCCCGAGGGGGAAGCCGACCGGACGGGCTCACCTCGCCGCCCGGGGCTGGTGTTGGCGGGTCAGTCCTCCTGGGCGCCGCCGACGACCCAGGTGTCGCCACCGTTGATCAGGGACTGCAGGGCGTCGTCGTCGGACCCGCCGGAGGCGCTGGCCAGGGCGACCTGCTCCCGGGCGAGGTCGTCGTAGGCCGGCGCGGCCACGTCGCGGAAGATGCCGATCGGGGCGCGGTGCAGCACCCCGGCGTCGGTCAGCCGGGACAGCCCGAAGGCGTAGGACGGGTCCTGCAGGTGGGCGTCGTGCACGACCAGGGCCTCGACGCCGACCTCGGAGACCTCGACCACGCTGAACTCACCCGTCGCCGGGTCGCGGACGACGCCCAACCGCTGGTCGGTGCCGAAGCGGATCGGCTCGCCGTGCACGAGCGGGATGATCGCGTCGGCCGAAGTGCTCGGGTCCTTGAGGGCGTCGAAGGCGTTGTCGTTGAAGATCGGGCAGTTCTGGTAGATCTCCACCAGCGACGTGCCGCGGTGCGCGGCGGCCGCCCGCAGCACCGAGGTCAGGTGCTTGCGGTCGGAGTCGATGGTCCGGGCCACGAAGGTGGCCTCGGCGCCCAGGGCCAGCGAGACCGGGTTGAACGGGTTGTCCAGCGAGCCCAGCGGGGTCGACTTGGTGACCTTGCCGATCTCGGAGGTGGGGGAGTACTGGCCCTTGGTCAGCCCGTAGATCCGGTTGTTGAACAGCAGGATCGTCACGTTGACGTTGCGCCGCAGGATGTGGATGAGGTGGTTGCCGCCGATCGACAGGGCGTCCCCGTCCCCGGTGATCACGAAGACCGCGGCGTCCTCGCGGGCGGTGGCCACGCCGGTGGCGATCGCGGTGGCCCGACCGTGGATCGAGTGCATGCCGTAGGAGTCCACGTAGTACGGGAACCGCGACGAGCAGCCGATGCCCGACACGATGATCGTGTTCTCCTTCTTGATGCCCAGCTCGGGCATGAAGCCCTGGAAGGCGGCGAGCACGGCGTAGTCGCCGCAGCCCGGGCACCAGCGCACCTCCTGGTCGGAGGTGAAGTCCTTGCGGTTCAGCGGCTCCAGCGCCAGCGGCACCCCGGCGATGCCGGAGCGGGGGGTGCTGCCGGGGGTGGTCGAGGGACGGTCGAGCGTGGTCACGCGGGGACTCCTTGGGTGAGGCCGGAGGTGGAGCGGTCGGGCTGGAGGGCGTCGATCTCGGACTCGAGGTCGCGGGCCAGCTCGCTCAGCGAGATGGGCAGGCCCCGGACGCGGGAGTAGCTGTGCACGTCCACCAGGTACTTGGCGCGCAGCATCATGGCCAGCTGACCGAGGTTCATCTCGGGCACGATGACCCGGTCGTAGGCGCGCAGCACCTCACCGAGGTTGCCCGGGAACGGGTTGAGGTGGCGCAGGTGGGTCTGGGCGACCAGCCGGCCGCCGTTGCGGACCCGGCGGACGGCCGCGGTGACCGGCCCGTAGGTCGACCCCCAGCCCAGCACCAGGACGCGGGCGGTGTTCCCGTCGGCGTCGGCCGGGTCGTCGACCACGAGGTCCGCGATGTCGCGGACGATGCCGTCGATCTTGGCCTGACGGGTCCGGACCATGGCGTCGTGGTTGGCCGGGTCGTAGGAGACCGCGCCGGTGTCCTTGGCCTTCTCGATGCCGCCGATCCGGTGCTGCAGTCCGTCGGTGCCGGGCTTGGCCCAGGGCCGGGCCAGCGTCTCTGCGTCGCGCAGGTAGGGCAGGAACATCGGCTCGCCCTTGGCGTCCACGCCGTTGGCCTCGGTGGCGAACTGGGGGTCGATCGGCGCGATGGCGGACAGGTCCGGGACGTGCCACGGCTCCGCGCCGTTGGCGATGTAGCCGTCGGAGAGCAGCATCACCGGGGTGCGGTACTTGACCGCGATCCGGACCGCCTCCAGGGCGGTGTCGAAGCAGTCGGACGGGGACTGCGCGGCCAGCACGGGCACCGGCGCCTCGCCGTTGCGCCCGTACAGCACCTGCAGCAGGTCCGACTGCTCGGTCTTGGTCGGCATCCCGGTGCTGGGGCCGGCGCGCTGGACGTCGACGACGACGAGCGGCAGCTCGGTCATCACCGCGAGGCCGATCGTCTCCTGCTTGAGCGCGATGCCGGGGCCCGAGCTCGTGGTGACGCCGAGGTGGCCGGCGAAGCTGGCTCCGAGCGCGGCACCGACGCCGGCGATCTCGTCCTCGGCCTGGAAGGTGGTCACGCCGAAGCGCTTGTACTTGCTCAGCTCGTGCAGCACGTCCGAGGCCGGGGTGATCGGGTAGGCGCCGAGGAACAGCGGCAGATCGGCCTTGCGGGCCGCGGTGACCAGCCCGAGGGCCAGGGCGGTGTTGCCGTTGATCTGCCGGTAGCGGCCGGCCGGCATCGGGGCCGGCGCCACCTCGTAGCGGACGGCGAACACCTCGGTGGTCTCCCCGAACGCGTAACCGGTCTTGAAGGCGGTGACGTTGGCGTCGCGGATGTCGGGCTTGGACGCGAACTTGCGCGTCAGGAAGGCCAGCGTGCCTTCGGTGGGGCGGTGGTACAGCCAGGACAGCAGCCCCAGGGCGAACATGTTCTTGGCCCGGGAGGCGTCCTTGCGGCTGAGCCCGAACGGCTTGACCGCCTCGACGGTCATCCCGGTCAGGTCCAGCGCGTGCACCTGGTAGTCGGCGAGGCTGTCGTCCTCGAGCGGGTTGGCCGCGTAGCCGACCTTGGCCAGGTTGCGCTTGGTGAAGTCGGCGGTGTCGGCGATGACCACGCCGCCGCGCGGCAGGTCGGCGATGTTGGCCTTGAGCGCGGCCGGGTTCATCGCCACCAGCACGTCCGGGCGGTCGCCCGGGGTCATGATGTCGTAGTTGGCGAAGTGCAGCTGGAAGCTGGAGACGCCGGGCAGGGTGCCGGCTGGCGCCCGGATCTCGGCCGGGAAGTTCGGCAGCGTGGAGATGTCGTTGCCGAAGACGGCGGAGTCGGCGGTGAACCGGTCGCCGGTCAGCTGCATCCCGTCGCCGGAGTCCCCGGCGAACCGGATGACGACGCGGTCGAGGGTGTGGACCTGCTTCACAGCTACGTGCCCTTCTGTGGCGGACGGTGTTCTGGACCGGAGCGTCCCGCGCGCGCGACGCGCAGCCCGGGAGCCGGAGGTGGTTCGGAGAGGACGGTGCCGACGGATGCTCGGTGCCGACGCCGCGTCGCGCCCCAGCGATCCATGATAAGGCGGCCCTAACTCGGCCTCCTGACCATCCATCGGCTGAGAACCGCCGGCACTGTGTGCAACAGCGGAGCGGGTTAGCGTGTTCCCCATGCGCTGGCTCGACTGGTACGGCGACGGCACCCTGCACGTCCTGGAGATCGGCCTGGCCTGCTGCAGCCTCGAGGTCGAGGCCGCCACCCTCTCCACCGCGGCCCTGCCGACGGACCTGCCCGCCGGGACCCACGTCGTCGTCGTCGTCTCGGGCACCGTGACCGACCGGCTCGCGCCTGCGGTGGCCGCCCTGGTCGACGCGTGCGCCGTGCTCACCGGAACCCCGCCGACCGTGGTCGCCCTCGGGGTCTGCGCCTCCTCCGGTGGCCCGTACTGGGACTCCTACGCCGTGACCAAGGGCGTCGACGCGCTGGTCGGGGTGGACGTCTACGTGCCCGGCTGCCCGCCGCCGCCCGACGCCCTGCAGGCCGTGCTGGACGACCTCCGGGTGCCCGTGTGACCGCCGTCGCCGTCGCCGCGCAGGCCTGGCGGGCGACGGTCGCTGCCGCGCTGGCCGAGGGTTTCACCTTCTTCGAGTGGCTCGGCGTGGTGGACGAGGTGGGCCGGGACGACGTGCTCCGCGTCGTCGTCGTGCTGCGCCACCTCGACCGGCCGGCCGAGATCCGGCGGCTCAGCACCGTGGTGCCGCGCGACGGCGGGACGCTGGACAGCCTCCGCGGCCTCGTCGCCGGGGCAGCCTGGCACGAGCGGGAGGCGGCGGAGATGTTCGGGCTGACCTTCGCCGGCGGGGACGGACGACGGCTGCTGCTGGGGCCGGAGTTCGAGGGGGCGCCGCTGCGCAAGGACGCCGTGCTGGGTGCCCGGACCGGGCTGGCCTGGCCCGGTGCCAAGGAGCCGGGGGAGAGCGCAGCCTCGCCGAGCAGACGCCGGATGGTGCCGCCCGGGGTCCCCGACCCGGCGGTGTGGGGCGACCGCGACCCCGACGCCGGGCCGGCCGACCCGGACGAGGTGGCCGAGTCGGCCGTCGGCGGCCGGGTCCGCCGCCGGCCGGGAGCCGGGCGGCGGGGATGAGCGAGCACGGCACCATCGCGTTGATCGAGCCGGCCTGCACGTCGTGCATGGTCTGCGCCCGGGAGTGCCCGGCCTGGTGCATCACCATCGACTCCCACACCGAGCCGGTGCCCGACCTGCCGGCCGGCGCCCGCGAGCGGACCCGCAACGTGCTCGACCGGTTCGAGATCGACTGGAGCCTGTGCATGTACTGCGGCATCTGCGTCGAGGAGTGCCCCTTCGACGCCCTGGCCTGGGAGCCGCAGCACACCGCCGCCGCCCCCAGCGCTGTCCTGCTGCGGCACGGCATCGAGGAGCTGACCAGCCCGCCCCCGACCTGAGGCGCCCCGCGTCCTGAGCCGACCCGCGTCCTGAGCTGGTCGAAGGCCCTTCAACGGGCTCTGGGCGCGGTGGTCAGGCGGGCCAGAGGGCGTGGAAGTGGTGCACCGGACCGTGCCCGGAGCCGACGTCCAGCCGGTCGGCGGTTCGCAGCGCCTCGGTGAGGTAGTCCTTGGCCCCGCGGACCGCGGTGGGCCAGTCCGCGGCCGCCGGGCGCAGCGCGGCCACGGCGGATGAGAGGGTGCAGCCGGTGCCGTGCGTACTGGTGGTGTCCACCCGGGCTGCGGTCAGCCGGACGACGTCGTCGCCGTCGACGAGCAGGTCGACGCTCTCCGGGCCGTCGAGGTGCCCGCCCTTGAGCAGCACCCGCGCGGTCAGCCCGGTCAGCCGGGCCGCCTGCGCGCCCATCTCCTCCTCGTCCCGGGCCTCGGCAGCCCCCAGCAGGTCCGCGGCCTCCGCGACGTTGGGGGTGATGAGGTCCGCCAGCGGGAGCAGCTCGTCGCGGAGCGCGGCCACGGCGTCGGCGGCCAGCAGCCGGTCGCCGCTGGTGGCCACCATCACCGGGTCGAGGACGACGTGCGGCAACCGGTGCCGGCGCAGCACCGCGGCCACGGCGCGGGTGACCTCGGCGCTGCCCAGCATGCCGATCTTCACCGCGTCGACGCGCACGTCGGCCAGCAGCGTCTCCAGCTGCTGCTCGACGAAGGCGCCGTCCAGCTGGTGCACCCCGGTCACGCCGCGGGTGCTCTGCGCGGTGACCGCGGTGACGACCAGGGTGCCGTAGGCGCCGAGCGCCGCGAGAGTCTTGAGATCCGCGGCCACGCCGGCGCCCCCGCTGGGGTCGGTGCCGGCGATGGTCAGCACGGTGGGGATCACGGCGCCCGCCCGGCCAGCTGGGCGGCCGCCGCTCGGGGGTCGGCCGCCGCGCAGACCGCGGAGACGACGGCGATCCCCGCCACCCCGGTGGCCCGGACCGCGGCCGCGTTGGCGGGCCCGACCCCACCGATGGCCACGCACGGCACCCGGGACTGGCGGGCCAGGGCGGCCGTTCCGTCCAGGCCCAGCGGCGCGGCGGCCTCGGGCTTGGTGGCCGTGGCCTGGACCGGCCCGACGCCGAGGTAGTCGAGCCAGTCCGGGGCCCGGTCGACCTGGGCGGCCGTGGAGACCGACAGCCCCAGCAGCAGGTCCGGCGCGACCCGGTGCGCGTCCTCGGCGGGCAGGTCGGACTGGCCCAGGTGCACCCCCTGGGCGCCGACGGCCAGGGCCACGTCGAGCCGGTCGTTGACCAGCAGCGGGACGCCGGTCCCGGCCAGCACCTCGAGCAGGGCCCGGCTGAGGGCGCAGAGCTCCCGGGTGGTGGCGTGCGGCTCGCGCACCTGGACCGCCGTCACCCCGCCGGGCAGCGCCTGCCGGACGGTCTCCACCACACCGCGGTCCCCGCAGAGGCCGGAGTCGGTGACCAGGTACAGGCCGAGGTCGAGCGGTGGCCGGCTCACGGAGCGACCGCCCGGGCCCGCATCCGCGCGTCCAGCGTCGACCCGTCCAGGGCGTCGAGGGCGTCCACCAGGGCCACGGCGAACGAGCCGGGCCGAGGACTGACGGCCGCCGCCTCCTCGGCGGCCACGGTGAGCACCGTCGTCGCGGCGACCGCGGCCAGCAGCGGGTCGTCCTCGACGGCGCAGCAGGCGGCGACCAGCGCCCCCAGCGCGCACCCCACCCCGGTCACCCGGGTCATCAGCTCGTGCCCGGTGCGGACCTGCAGCACCCGCTCCCCGTCGGTCACCTGGTCGACGGCCCCGCTGACCGCGACCACGCCGCCGGTGCGGCGGGCCAGCTCGCGGGCGGTGCCGACGGCGGCCTCGGCGCCGACCGTGCTGTCCACCCCACGGCCGGCGCCGGCGGCCCCGGCCAGGCTCAGCACCTCCGAGGCGTTGCCACGGACGACGGCCGGCCGGGAGGCCAGCAGCTCGGCGGCCAGCCGGGTGCGGAAGGTCATCGCCCCGACGGCCACCGGGTCCAGCACCCACGGCTTCCCGTGCTCGCGGGCCGAGGCCGCGGCCAGCCGCATGGCGCGGGCCCGCTCGGCCGACAGCGTGCCGAGGTTGACCAGCAGCGCGTCGGCGATGCCGGCGAACTCCGCCGACTCCTCGTCGTTCTCGACCATCGCGGGGGAGGCGCCCACGGCCAGCAAGACGTTGGCGGTGACGTTCGCCACGACGATGTTGGTCATGCAGTGCACGAGCGGCCCCCGCTCCCGCACCGCCGTCAGCACCTCCAGCACCTGCGCGCTGGTCATCTCGGGTGCAGCACTCATACCGGCCACCTCTCCTGCCGCAGCGCGGCGTCGAAGAACATCCACTCGTACCGGGCGCTGGTCAGCGCCTCGGCCTCGGCGTGCGCCTGCTGCGCCGGCGTCAGACCCGTCCCCAGCCGGTCGACCAGGGCGAGCACCTCCTCGACGACGGCGGCGAAGGCGTCGCCGGCGTAGGTGTCGACCCAGCGCTGGTAGCGCGGGTCGGGGCTGCCCGCGGCCACCAGCGCCGTCCCCGCCCGGGCGTACAGCCAGAAGCAGGGCAGCACCGCGGCCACCCCGTCGGCGACGCTGCCGAGGGCGGCGGTGGCCAGCAGGTGCCGGGTGTAGGCGTGGTTGGTGGGCGACGGCGGCACGGCGGCCAGGGCCGCCCGGTCGACGCCGACCGCGGCCAGCAGCTCGGCGTGCAGGGCCAGCTCCACCTCCACGGTGCCGGCCGCGTGCCGGGCCAGCACCGCGGTGTCGGCCAGCTGCTCGGCCCGGGCCCCGAGCAGGGCCAGCGCGCGGGCGTACTCGGCCAGGTAGTGCGCGTCCTGGACCAGGTAGCCGGTGAAGACGTCGGCGGGCAGGCTGCCGTCGGCGACCCCGGTCAGGAACGGGTGGGCGAGCAGCGCGGCGTCGACCGGGGCGAGCACCGTCCACAGCCGGGCCGACCAGCTCCCGGGCGGCCGGGTCGGCGTGGCGGGCGCCGGCAGCGCGGAGCGACAGTCGCGGACAGCAGCTGAGGTGACGTCGAGCACGGCCCACTTCCTCCACCGGCATTACCCGGCTCAGGTTCAAGCGGTCGGTGGCCGGCAGCCACCCTCTCAGCCCGATCTCGTCGAGCTCCCGCGTCTTGGCCCGGCCAGCCTAGGACAGCGCTGCGGTGCGGTGCGCGTCGGGTCGGCGCAACCGGCCGGTGCCGCCCTGCTGCCACGGCCGGGGACCGGCCAGCGGCCGGTAGTCGACCCCGACGGCGTCCAGCCGCTCCAGGTGCGCGACCAGCCGGGGCTCGAACTCCGCCCACGACCGGCCCTCCGCGCTCGACCACGCCACCTCCGCATGGGCGCAGGCCCGCGGGAACAGCATGTAGTCCACCCGTCGGGTGCTCGGCATGTACTCGGTCCACAGCTGGCACTGGGTGCCGAGCACCAGCGGGTGCGACTCCTCCGGGATGCCGTCCAGCGGGTCGAAGGCGTAGACCTTCTCCACGGTGGTCAGTCCGCCGATGGAGTACGGCTCGTCGTCGGAGTCGCTGGGGTAGAAGTCGAGGTAGAGGTGGGTCATCGGGGCCATCACCGTCGGCAGGCCCGCCGCGGTCGCGGCCCGGCCGTAGGAGGAGTCCCGCCAGGCCATCACCACGGAGTCGGCGACGGGGCCGTCGTCGGCGATCTCGTCCCAGCCCACCAGGATCCGGCCGCGCTCGGCCAGCCAGGCGCCGAGCTCGGTGGTGAACCAGCGCTGCAGCTGGTCGGGACCGCTGAGCCCGCGGGACGCGGCCAACCGGGCGGCGTCGGAGCTGGCCAGCCACTCGGTCCGCGGGCACTCGTCGCCGCCGACGTGCACGTAGCGGCTGGGGAAGACGTCCAGCAGCTCCTCGAAGAGGTCGTAGACCACCTTCATGGTGGCGTCGTCGAGGTTGAGCACCTCGTCGAAGATGCCGAAGGTGGTCGCGGTCTCGTACCCCGTCTCCGGGTGGTTGCCCAGCTCGGGGTAGGCGGCCAGCACGCCGCAGACGTGTCCGGGGAACTCCAGCTCGGGGACGACGGTGACGCCCCGCTGCTCGGCGTAGGCGACCAGCGCCCGCAGCTGGTCCTGGGTGTAGAAGCCGCCGTGCGGGGTGCCGTCGCCCTCGGGGTCGACGGGCCGGCGGGTCTCCCGGCGCCAGCTGGCCACCTCCTGCAGCCGCGGGTAGCGCAGGGACTCGAAGCGCCAGCCCTGGTCCTCGGTGAGGTGCAGGTGCAGCACGTTGTACTTGTGCAGGGCGATCAGGTCGACCATCCGGAAGACGTCGGCCAGTGGCATGAAGTGCCGGGCGACGTCGAGGTGCACCCCGCGCCAGGCGTAGGCAGGAGCGTCCTCGACCAGGACGCCCTCGAGCACCAGCGGCGCCCCGCTCGGGGCCGGTCGGAGCACGGCCGGCGGCAGCAGCTGGCGCAGCGTCTGCACCGCCCAGTTGACCCCGGCGTCGTCCCCGGCGGTGATGGTGATGCCGTCGGCGGCCACCTCCAGCCGGTAGGCCTCGACGGGCAGCTCCTCGTCGGCGCGCAGCCGCAGCGCACCGCCCTCGGCCCGCGGCAGCTCCAGCCCGGTCCCGGGGGAGAGCAGCCGGCGGACGACCGCGGCCCAGCCGGCCGGGCCGTCCACCGCCAGCTCCGGGGTCAGCGTGAACGAGACGTCGGGGCGGCGGGAGACCGAGCGCGGTCGAGGCAGCAGCACGCCGTCAGCCTAGGGGCGGCAGGCGTCCGCACCGCTCACCCGAGGGGGGTGTTCGGGGTGCGGGCGGTCAGGCGGCCCGCCGCACCATCAACCGGTCCAGGTCGTAGCCCTGCGAGACGGGGTTCCAGGCCACCCGGGGTGGGCCGTCGGCGACGACGTCGTGGGCGAACAGCGCGCTGAGGAAGATCTCGCTCTCCATGATGGCGATCGGGGCGCCGGGGCAGCGGTGGTGCCCGTCGCCGAAGCTCATCAGCGCGGGCGGGACGGCCTTGGGCAGCGGGCGGCCGGGGCACAGCCCCAGGGGCTGCTCGCCGACGGTGGCCTCGTCGGCGTTCGCGGCCCGCAGGTGCAGGTCGACCAGCGCACCCGCCGGCAGCGTCTGGTCGGTGCCGTCGACGGTCACCGTGAGCGGCACCCGCAGGCGGCGGTAGAGGTGACCGACCACCGGCTCCAGCCGGAGCGTCTCCTGCAGCACGGCCTGCCGCTCGTCGCGGTCACCGGCCCGGTAGCGGGCCAGCAGGGCGGGGTCGTCGAAGAGGTGCCAGGCGGCGACGCAGATGAACTCCCGGGTGGTCACCATCCCGGCCGCACCGTAGGTCAGGCACTCGGTGAGCACGTCCAGGTCGCTGAAGCCCTCGGCCAGCAGCTGGCTGATGACGTCCTCCTGCGGGTGGCGCCGCCGCGCCCGGATCGCCGGCTTGACGTCCAGCCAGAAGAAGCGGGCCGTGGCCGTGCCGGTGCGGGCCGCCCGCAGCCAACCCGCCGGACCGCGGCGCTCGGCCAGCGGGTCGCCGGAGAAGAACGTGTCCAGGCGGCGGCTCATCGCCCGCGTGGAGGAGCTGGTCAGGCCGACGACCCTCGCGGCCACCTCGACGGCCATCCGCATCGAGAGCCGGCTGAGGTCCACCGGGCGGTCCGTCCGGACCCGGCCCACCAGCTCCGCGCTCAGCGCCTCCATCATCGACCGGTACTCCTCGGTCACCTTGGGGGCGAAGAACCGGGCCGCGGCCTTGCGCTGGGTCCGGTGCTGCTCGCCCTCCAGGTAGAGGACCGGCGGCCGCATCGCCGGCGCCGCCGGGCTGCCACCACGGGCCGGCCGGGAGGCCCGGGCGCCGGCCAGCACGCCCTCGGCGCCGAAACCGGCCTGGGTGGTGCCCTCGGGGTCGCGCAGCACCTGCCGGGCCACGTCGAAGGAGCGCACCACGTACCGCTCCGGGCCGTCGCCGGTGACGTGCTCCAGCGGCGGGCCGTCGGAGGACCCCTCAGGGTCGAGCTTGCGGACGGGGCAGCCGGCCTGCGGGGCGGGGGAGGTCACGGCCCCAGCCTCTCAGGCGAGCAGATCGGGCGTCAGCCGGTCGAGCGACGGCGCCCCCAGCTGGGTCAGCACCTGGCGCAGCTCGCCGGTCAGCCCGTCCAGCACCGCCCGCACGCCGGTCTCGCCGTCGGCGGCCAGCGCCCACAGGGCCGGCCGACCCACGAACACCGCGCGGGCCCCCAGGGTCAGCGCGGCAGCGACGTGCTCGGCCGAGCGGATCCCGCTGTCGGCGTAGACCTCGCCGGCGTCGCCGACGGCGGCGACCACCTCAGGCAGGGCCTGGGCGGCGGTGACCGAGGGTCCCAGCCGCCGGCCGCCGTGCGTGGAGACGATCACCCCGGCCGCCCCGGCGTCGAGGCAGGCGGCCGCGTCGTCACCGCGCAGCACGCCCTTGACCAGCACCGGCAGGCCGCTGATCTCGCGCAGCCAGCCGATGGTGGCCAGGCTGATCCCGGCGTCCATGTCCACCGCGCCCGGACCAGCAGCGGTCAGCTCCTCCGCGGTGAGGTTGGTCAGCCGGGACTTCGCCGGTCCCTCCGGCCACTGCCGCGGGTTCACCGACGCCGGCAGCAGCGCCACCATGTCCACCGTCAGCAGCAGCGCGCGGGCGCCGTGCTCCACCGCCCGCCGGACCAGCAGCTCGGTCAGCCCGTGGTCGCGCATCACGTAGACCTGGAACCACCACGGTGCCCCGGCGGCCGCGATGGTCGAGAAGGGCACCGCGACGTTGGTGGAGACCCCGAGCAGGCTGCCGGCCGCGGCGGCGGCCCGGGCCACCACCGCCTCGCCCTCGGCGTGGGCGCCGAGCTGCTGCGCCATCGGCGCGACCAGCACCGGCGTCTGCACCGGCGTGCCCAGCACGGTCGTGGAGGTGCTGATCTCCCGCAGGTCCTGGAGCGCCCGGGGCCGGAAGCGCACCGCCGACCAGGCGGCGATGCCCTCGGCCGAACCGCCACCGGAGCCGGCCGCCGCGCCGATGTAGGCGCTGACGTGCGGCGGAAGCAGGCCGCGTGCCCGCTCCTCGTAGTCGAGGCTGACGACCGGGTCGGGTCGGACGTCGTGCACCGGTCCGGGCGGGGTGGGGGGCGCGCTCATGCCGGCTCCTCAGCGGGTCAGGCTCCGGCACGTGCCGAGCGCGCTCATCCTAGGTCGGACGACCAGGCCCCCGGCGTTCCGCGCCGACGGCGCACCGCCCCGGGTGGCCGGGTCAGCGGTAGTTGGTGAACTGCACCGCGAAGTCGTAGTCCTGGGCCTTGATCAGGGCCTGGACGGCCTGCAGGTCGTCCCGGCTCTTGCTGCTCACCCGCAGCTCGTCGCCCTGGATCTGCGCCTTGACGCCCTTGGGGCCCTCGTCGCGGACCAGCTTGGAGACCTTCTTGGCGTTCTCCTGGCTGATGCCCTCGGTCGTGGTCGCGGTGATCTTGTAGAGCTTGCCCGACGAGCGGGGCTCGCCGGCGTCGAGGGACTTGAGGCTGACCCCGCGCTTGACCAGCTTGGTCTGGAAGACGTCCAGCACGGCCTTGGCCCGCTCCTCGGAGTTGGCCTCGATCTCGATCGTCTCGCCCGACCAGCGGATCGAGGCGTCGGTGTTCTTGAAGTCGAAGCGCTGGTGCACCTCCTTCGCGGCCTGGTTCAGGGCGTTGTCGACCTCCTGGCGGTCCACCTTGCTGACGACGTCCATCGAGCTCTCGGATGCCACGTCCGGTTCCTCCTCGCGTGCGTGCGACGGGAGGCGGCTCGGTGCAGCCGCGCGGGTGGGCCCGCCGCTCGTCCTCATCATGCCCAACCGTCGCGCCGCCCGCACCGGTCCGGTGACCGGTTCGCGGGCGGGGAGCGGAGTTGCTATTGTTCCTTCCCGCCGACCGATCCTGGATCGCCGGCACGGCAGGTTGCCCGAGTGGCCAAAGGGAGCAGACTGTAAATCTGCCGGCATCGCCTACGTTGGTTCGAACCCAACACCTGCCACGCGAGGATTCGCGTCCACCACGGGTGGGTGTGTATCTTCGGTTGTCGGTCCAGCCCCTCGGGGCCGGTCCGAGAGGCCCCTATAGCTCAGTCGGTAGAGCATCTCCATGGTAAGGAGAAGGTCTGCGGTTCGAATCCGCATGGGGGCTCGGAGACTCCTCCGGTGCGGCCGTCCGGCGGCCTCGCCCGGCGGGAACACGCGCCCGGACCGGGCCGTTGACCTGGCGGCGGCCGGAGCTGACTCAGAGCGGGATAGCTCAGGTGGTAGAGCAAGCGGCTCATAATCGCTGTGTCGCGGGTTCAAGTCCCGCTCCCGCTACCCGGTGGCCCCAGCACGAGGGACCAGTACGACCCGTCCTCACCGACGACCCGCTCGAGCATCACCCAGTAGGTTCGAGCAACCGAGAAGAACGAAGGATCACCATGGCGAAGAGCTCGGACGTCCGGCCGAAGATCACGATGGCCTGCACCGTGTGCAAGGAGCGGAACTACATCACCAAGAAGAACCGGCGGAACGACCCCGACCGCATGGAGCTGAACAAGTTCTGCCCGCGCTGCCACAGCCACACCGCGCACCGCGAGACCCGCTGAGCACCACGAGCGTGCCGGGTCAGCGACCCACGACCGAGCCGTCCGCGAACGCGGGCGGCTCGTCCGTTTCCGGGCCTGCTCCCGCCCTGGTCGGACTGGCGCACGGCAGCCGGCACGCCGACGGGACCCGTGCCGTCGAGCAGCTGATGGCCCTGGTCGGCACGACCGGGGATGTCGACGCCCGGCCGGCGTTCCTGGACCTGGCCGAGCCCGACCTGAGGACCACCGCCGCCGCGCTGGTGGCCACCGGGCACCGCAGCGCCGTCGTCGTCCCGCTGCTGTTCACCGTCGCCTTCCACGCCACGGTGGACGTCCCCGAGGCGGTGGCGGAGGCCTCGGCCTCGACCGGGCTGGAGCTCGTCGTCGCCGACATCCTCGGCACCGGCGAGGACACCCTCGCCCTGCTCCGCACGAGCCTGGCCGCGGGGGCCGTCCCCGATGACCACGACGTCCTGCTCTACGCCGTCGGCTCCTCCAACGCCGCCGCCAACGACGCCGTGCACGACCTCGCCGCCCGCCTCGAGCGGCGCCGTGGCGGTCGGGTCCGGGCCGCCTTCGCCACCGCCGACCCGCGGGCGCCGGCCGTGCTGCCCGAGCTCGGCGACCCGGTGGCCCTGCTGCCCCTGTTCCTCTCCCCGGGCCTGCTGCTGGGGCCGCTCGCGACGCTGGCCCGGGAGCGCGGCTGGACGGTCCTGCCGCCGCTGGGGGACCTCGCCGCGCCGATGGTCTTGCGCCGCCACGCGGCTGCGTGGCAGCGCTCCGGACTCCGTTAGCGTTGGGGCCATGGCCATCGCGCAGGAGCACGTCGGGCGGACCTACCCCCCGACCGAGCCGTACGAGGTGACCGCGGCGAAGGTCGCCGAGTTCGCCACCGCGCTCGGCGATGACGACCCCCGCTACCGGGGCGCCACCGCCGTCGCGCCGCCCACCTTCGCCGCGGTGATCGCCGCTACCGCCTGGCAGGCGATGTTCGACGACCCCGAGCTCGGGCTGGCGCTGCGCCGGATCGTGCACGGCGACCAGCGCTTCGACCTGCACCGGGTGCTGCGCGTCGGCGACCGGGTGCGGGCCACCCTGACCATCGACAAGGTCCGCGTCCGCGACTCCGCCGACATCATCGGCGCCTCGGTGGCCGTCGCGACCCTCGACGACGAGCCGGTCGCCACCGCCGCCGCCACCTTCTTCCACAGCCGGGAGGCTGCCGCGTGAGCGCCGCGCCCGCCTCCCCGCGCGTCGACGACGTCGCCGTCGGCACCGAGCTGCCGCCGCTGACCGTGCGGCTGACCCGCACTGACCTGGTCCGCTACGCGGGCGCCTCGGGCGACTTCAACCCCATCCACCACTCCGAGCACTTCGCCGCGGCCGTCGGCCTGCCCGGTGTGGTGGCGCACGGTCTGCTGACCATGGGCACCGCGCTGCGGCTGGTCACCGACTGGGTCGGCGACCCCGGCCGCGTCCGCTCCTACGCCGTCCGCTTCACCAAGCCCGTCGTCGTGCCCGATGACGGCGTCGGAGCCGAGGTCGTGGTCACCGGCACCGTCGTGGCGCTGGAGGGCACCGTGGCCACCGTCGGGCTCGAGGTGGTCTGCGACGGGCAGAAGGTGCTCGGCGCGGCCCGGGCCCAGGTCGAGCTCGGTGGCTGAGGCCACGGTCGACGCGGTCCCGGCGCTGCTGGCCGCGCACACCACGCTGCGCGTCGGCGGCCCGGTCCGACGGGTGCTGGAGCCGGCCAACGAGGCCGAGCTGGTGCAGACGGTGCGGGAGCTCGACGCCGCCGGCGAGCCGGTGCTGGTGCTGGGCGGCGGCTCCAACGTGCTGGTCAGCGACGCCGGCTTCGACGGCACCGTGGTCAAGGTGGTGACCCGGGGGATCGACGACGACGTGGCCGCCTGCTCCGGTGCCGTGCTCACGGTCGCCGCAGGCGAGCCCTGGGAGGACCTGGTCCGGCACACCCTGGAGCACGAGTACGCCGGGCTGGAGACCCTCGCCGGCATCCCCGGCCTGGTGGGTGGCACCCCCATCCAGAACGTCGGGGCCTACGGCACCGAGGTCGGCCAGCTGATCAGCACCGTCCGGACGCTGGACCGCAGCACCGGCGCGGTCCGCACCTTCTTCGCGGTGGAGTGCCAGTTCGGCTACCGCTCGTCGCGCTTCAAGAGCGAGCCGGGCCGCTACCTCGTCCTGTCGGTGACCTTCCAGCTCCGGCTGGGCTCGCTGTCCGCGCCCGTGCGCTACCCCGAGCTGGCCCGCACGCTCGGCATCGCCGTCGGCGAGCGGGCTCCGGCGCGCGACGTGGCCGACGCCGTGCTGGCCTTGCGCCGCGGCAAGGGGATGGTGCTCGACGACGCCGACCCCGACACCTGGAGCGCGGGTTCCTTCTTCACCAATCCGGTGCTGGACCCCGCGCGCGCCGACGCGCTGCCCGCCGACGCCCCCCGCTTCCCCCAGCCCGACGGGCGGGTCAAGACCAGCGCCGCGTGGCTGATCGAGCGGGCCGGCTACGGCAAGGGTTTCGGGGACGGGCCCGCGCGGGTATCGAGCAAGCACTCGCTCGCGCTGACCAACCGCGGTTCGGCGACTGCGAGCGACCTCCTCCACCTGGCCCGGCAGATCCGCGCCGGGGTGGAGAGCACGTACGGCATCACCTTGGTGCCTGAACCAGTCCTTGTGGGGTGTGAACTGTGACAACCTTCGACTTCGCCGTCTGGGCTCCGTTGCCGGAGTCCGTCGAGCTGCGGATCCGCCCGGTCGGGTCCGGGCCGGACGACGAGAGCCGGATCCCGATGGAGCGCGACGAGGAGGGGTGGTGGCGCCCGGCGGCCCCGCTGCCCGCGGACGGGGTGGGGGAGTTCGACTACGGCTACGTCCTCGGTCAACCAGGCGCCGGAGGCGACGGCTCCGGCACCGTCCTCGCCGACCCCCGCTCCCAGCGCCAGCCCGAGGGGGTGCACGGCTGGTCGCGCACCTACGACGCGACCGCCTTCGGCTGGACGGACGAGAAGTGGACCGGTCGCCAGCTCGCCGGCGGCGTCATCTACGAGATGCACGTGGGCACCTTCACCCCCGAGGGCACCCTCGAGGCGGCGATCGGCAAGCTCGACCACCTCGTCGACCTCGGCATCGACTTCGTCGAGGTGATGCCGGTCAACGACTTCAACGGCGTCCACAACTGGGGCTACGACGGTGTCCTCTGGTACACCGTGCACGAGGCCTACGGCGGCCCCGAGGGCTACCAGCGCTTCGTCGACGCCTGCCACGAGCGCGGGCTCGGCGTCATCCAGGACGTGGTCTACAACCACATGGGCCCCAGCGGGAACTACCTGCCCGAGTTCGGCCCCTACCTGAACGCCGCCGGCGTCAACACCTGGGGCGAGTCGCCGAACCTGGACGGACCGGAGTCCGACGAGGTCCGCCGCTACATCATCGACAACGTCTTGATGTGGCTGCGCGACTACCACGTCGACGGCCTGCGGCTGGACGCCGTGCACGCCCTCGCCGACACCCGGGCCATGCACATCTTGGAGGAGATGGCCGTCGAGGTGGACGCGCTCAGCGCCTTCGTCGGCCGGCCGCTGCCGCTGATCGCGGAGTCCGACCTCAACGACCCGCGGCTGATCACCGCCCGCGAGGGCGGCGGCTACGGGCTGACGGCGCAGTGGAGCGACGACTTCCACCACGCGCTCTACGTCAGCCTGACCGGCGACACCAGCGGCTACTACGCCGACTTCGACTCCCTCGCCGCCCTGGGCAAGGTCTTCGAGGCCGGCTACTTCCACGACGGCACCAAGTCGAGCTTCCGGCACCGTTCGCACGGCCAGCCGATCGACACCTTCCGCACCCCGACGTGGCGGCTGGTGGTCTGCTGGGACAACCACGACCAGATCGGCAACCGGGCGACCGGGGAGCGGCTGACCAGCAAGATCAGCACCGACCAGGTCGGGATCGCGGCCGTGATCACCCTGCTCAGCCCGTTCACCCCGATGATTTTCATGGGGGACGAGTGGGGCGCCTCCACGCCCTGGCAGTTCTTCACCTCCCACCCCGAGCCCGAGCTCGGCGAGGCGGTGGCCAAGGGCCGGCTGGAGGAGTTCGCCGAGATGGAGTGGGACGCCTCCGCCGAGGTGCCCAACCCGCAGGACCCGGAGACCTTCACCCGGTCCAAGCTGGACTGGTCCGAGCCGGCGACGGGGGACCACGCGACGCTGCTGGCGCTCAGCACCGAGCTGCTGCGGATCCGCCGGAGCTACCCCGACCTCACCGACCCCCGGTTCGACCACGGGCAGGCGACGGCCGACGACGACGCCGGCTGGCTCAAGCTCGAGCGCGGGGCGGTCGTGGTGGTGGCCAACTTCAGCGGCACCCCGAGCGAGGTCGAGGTCCAGGGGGGTCCGCTGGAGATCCTGGTCAGCGTGGGCCAGGTGAGCACCGAGGGCGACCTGGTGCGGCTCGACGGCCACTCCGCCGTCGTCGTCCACCGCCACCAGGATTGAGCCGGTTTCTGCGCCCTGACCCGATCCCGCGCCCTGAGCTGATCCCCCGCGCCCTGAGCTGATCCCCGCGCCCTGAGCTGATCCCCGCGCCCTGAGCTGATCCCCGCGCCCTGAGCTCGTCGAAGGGCCTTC
>BAAAJN010000006.1:0-180956 GCA_039527025.1 Microlunatus lacustris | reverse complement strand
TCGACAGGCTCAGGCCGCGGGGCCTTCGACAGGCTCAGGCCGCGGGGCCTTCGACAGGCTCAGGCCGCGGGGCCTTCGACAGGCTCAGGCCGCGGGGCCTTCGACAGGCTCAGGCCGCGGGGCGGCTCAGGCCGCGGGGCCCCAGATCTGGATGTCGCGCTTGAGGATCTTGCCCGTCGGGCCCTTGGGCAGGACGCCCAGCCGGACCACCCGCGGGTACTTGTAGACGGCGATCTTGTCGGCGACGAAGTCGCGCAGCTCGTCGGGTGTGGCGCTCGCGCCGTCCTTGAGGGTGACCATCGCGGCGATCTCCTCGCCGTGCGCGGGGTCGGGGATGCCGAACACCGCGGCCTCGGCCACCGCGGGGTGGGCGTAGAGGACCTCCTCCACCTCGCGGGGGTACACGTTGAAGCCGTTGCGGATGATCATGTCCTTGAGCCGGTCGACGATGAAGTAGTAGCCGTCGGCGTCGCGGGTGGCCAGGTCGCCGGAGTGGAACCAGCCGCCGCGCAACGCCTCCGCGGTCTCCTCGGGTCGGCGCCAGTAGCCCTTCATCACGTTCTCGCCGCGGATGACGATCTCGCCGATGGCGTCCTCGCCGGTGGCGTCGTCGCCGATGGCGTTGCCCTCCTCGTCGTGCAGGGCGAACTCGACGCCGCGGATCGGGGTGCCGACCGAGCCCGGCTTGCTCGGCCGGTCGGGGTGGTTGAACGAGGCCACCGGGGAGGTCTCGGAGAGCCCGTAGCCCTCGATCACCGGGAAGCCGTAGGTCCGCTCCACGCCACGCAGCACCTCCACGGGCAGCGACGCGCCTCCGGAGGCGCCCACCTTGACCGTGCTGACGTCGAAGCGGCCGGGGTCCTTCACCGCGAGCAGGCCCATGTACATGGTGGGGACGCCGAGGAAGATGGTCACCCGGTCGCGCTGGATGACCTCCAGCGCCTGCTCGCCGTCGAACTTCGGCAGCAGCGTGAGGCACGCGCCGCCGGCCATCGCCGCGTTCAACCCGCACGTCTGGCCGAAGGAGTGGAACAGCGGCAGCCCGCCGAACAGCACGTCGCCGGGCCCGTTCGGCATCAGCGTCTCGCGGGTCGTGGCGGCGTTGCTGCGCAGGTTGGCGTGGCTCAGCTCGGCGCCCTTGGGCTGGCCGGTGGTGCCGGAGGTGTAGAGGATCACCGCGGTGTCGGACGCGTCGACGACGGCGACCTCGGCCGTCGGCTCGCTGGCGGACAGGCCCTGCTCGAACTCCTGCGGCACCGTCACCAGCACCTCGGTGCCGGTGGTGGCGGCCGCCTTGTGCGCCTCCTCGGCGAACAGCGGGAACACCACCGCGACCCGAGCCCCGGCGTCGTCGAAGGTGTAGGCCACCTCGCCGGCCTTGAGCAGCGGGTTCATCGGCACCACCACCGCGCCCAGCCGCAGGATGGCGTAGTAGGCGATCGGGAAGTAGGCGACGTTCGGCATGATCAGCGCGACCCGGTCGCCGGCGCGGACCCCCCGCTCGGCCAGCTGGGTGGCGAACCGCGCGGCGGCCCCGTCGAGGGCGGCGTAGCTGAGGATCGTCTCGCCCTGCTGGATGGCGGGCAGGTGCGGGTCGGAGAGCGCCCGGTCGGCGACCCAAACGGCGATGTTGGAGTTCCCGGTCATGGCCCGAGCGTAGACGCGTGGGCGCCGGAGACGGCCGGACCGGGCCGGATCGGGGTTCCGGGCGGGGTCAGGACCGGGCGACGGCCGTCGAGTGCCGCAGCACCAGGTGCGTGTCGAGCACGACGCGGGGCGGCGGGCTGCCGCCGGCCAGCAGCTCGAGCAACATCCGCAGCGCCTGCTCGCCCATCGCCTGCATCGGCTGCTCGACCGTCGTCAGCGCTGGCGTCGCCATCACCGCCTCGGGGACGTTGTCGAAGCCGACCACCGAGAGCCGCCCGGGGACCGCGATCCCCAGCTCGCGGGCGGCGGCCAGCACGCCGAGCGCGGCCATGTCGTTGCCGGCGAACACGGCGGTCGGCGGCTCGGGCCGCCGCAGCAGGTCCAGGGCCAGGGCGTGGGCCCGCTCCTGGGTGGCGTCCCCCTCGAGGACGAGGGCAGGGTCCTCCGGCACGCCGGCCGCGGCCAGCGAGGCCCGGTACCCCTGGTGCCGGAGCCGGGTCGACTCCAGACCCGGCCAGCCGGAGATGAAGGCGATCCGGCGGTGACCCAGCCCCAGCAGGTGGTCGACCGCCAACCGGGCGCCGCGCTCGTTGTCCGCGCTCACCGTCGGCACCGACGACGCGCCGGCGTGCGGGTCCACGGCCACCACCGGAAGACCGTTGTCGGCGTCCACCACGGTCGGGGTGACCAGCACGGCGGCGTCGATGAGGGTGCCGCCCAGCCGGGACAGGTAGCGCCGCTCCCAGCCGATGCGCTCCTCCGAGCGGCCGCCCGCGGAGTAGACGACGAGCTCGTACCCGGTACCGCGGACCGCGGCGGCCACGCCCTTGAGCAGCTCGGTGCTGAAGGGCTCCAGGTCGGCGACGAGGACGCCGAGGACGCCGGTGCGGTGGCTGCGCAGGCTGCTGGCCACGATGCTCGACTGGTAGCCCAGCTCGTCGATCACCTGCTGGACGCGAGCCTGCGTCACGGCGCTCACCCCGTAGCGGGCGTTCAGCACCTTCGACACCGTGGCGACCGAGACGCCCGCCTGGGCGGCCACGTCGCGGATCGTCGTTCGGCTGGGCATGAGAGCAGCCTAACGCGTGTAGAACGTTATCGATAACGATTGACACGCGCGCGGCGAGACGGCAGGATCAGACCAGCACCGGGGGAGGGGGCGCTTCGACGCGCCTCGCACCCCACCACCCGCGAACTGCGAAGGATCGACGATGACCCCCACCCCTACCCGCGACGACAAGTTCTCCTTCGGCCTGTGGACCATCGGCTGGGTCGGCCAGGACCAGTTCGGCGGCGCCAGCCGTGAGCCCCTCGACGTCGTCGAGGCCGTGGAGAAGCTGAGCGAGCTGGGCGCCTACGGGCTGACCTTCCACGACAACGACCTCTTCCCGCTGGAGGCGACCGACGCCGAGCGCACCGCGCAGATCGACCGGCTCAAGGGCGCCATGGAGAGCACCGGGATCGTCGTCCCGATGGTCACCACCAACCTGTTCAGCCACCCGGTCTTCAAGGACGGCGGCTTCACCTCCAACGACCGGTCCGTCCGCCGCTACGCGCTGCGCAAGGTGCTGAAGAACATCGACCTGGCCGCCGAGCTGGGTGCGGAGACCTTCGTCATGTGGGGTGGCCGCGAGGGCAGCGAGTTCGACGCCGCCAAGGACGTGCAGGCCGCCCTGGCCCGCTACCGCGAGGCCGTCAACCTGCTCGCCGAGTACGTCACCGACCGCGGCTACGGCCTGCGCTTCGCCATCGAGCCGAAGCCGAACGAGCCCCGCGGCGACATCCTGCTGCCGACCCTGGGCCACGCGATGGCCTTCATCGAGACCCTCGACAAGCCGGAGCTGTTCGGGATCAACCCCGAGACCGGCCACGAGCAGATGGCCGGGCTGAACTTCACCCACGGCGTGGCCCAGGCCCTCGACGCGGGCAAGCTGTTCCACATCGACCTGAACGGCCAGCGCTCCATCAAGTTCGACCAGGACCTGGTCTTCGGCCACGGCGACCTGCAGAACGCGTTCTCGCTGGTCGACCTGCTGGAGCACGGCGGCCCGAACGGCGGCCCGGCCTACGACGGCCCGCGGCACTTCGACTACAAGCCCTCGCGCACCGAGGACTACGACGGCGTGTGGGAGTCGGCCAAGGCCAACATGAGCATGTACCTGCTGCTCAAGGAGCGCGCCCAGTCCTTCCGGGCCGACGCCGAGGTGCAGGAGGCGCTGGCCGCGGCCAAGGTCGCCGAGCTGGGTCAGCCGACGCTGAACCCGGGCGAGGACTACGACGCCCTGCTGGCCGACCGGTCCGCCTTCGAGGACTTCGACCCGGCGCCGTACTACAACGGCCGCGGCTTCGGCTTCGTCCGGCTGCAGCAGCTGGCCCTGGAGCACCTGATGGGCGCCCGCTGACCGCGGTCGTCTGACCGCACCACCCTGACCCGTCCACCCCGGGGCGCGAGCACCGTGCGCCCCGGGGTGGCCCGGCTAGAGTGGCCGACGGCCTCAACCCCTGCAGGAGTGGTGCACCCATGTCGTTGTCCGAGCTCAGCCGCGACGAGCTCGTCGCGCTGCACGCCGAGCAGTCCGCCGCCTACGACGCCCTGGTGGCGCAGGGGCTGAAGCTCGACCTCACGCGCGGCAAGCCCTCGTCGGCGCAGCTGGACCTCTCCAACGCGCTGCTCTCGCTGCCCGGTGAGGACGACCACACCGACGCCTCCGGGGTCGACGTCCGCAACTACGGCGGTCTCCAGGGGCTGACCGAGCTGCGGGAGATCTTCGCCCCCCTGCTCAACGTCCCGGTGGCCCAGCTGGTGGCCGGCGACAACGCGAGCCTCTCCGTGATGCACGACGCGATCGTGTTCTCTCTCCTCAAGGGCACCGTCGGCTCGCCGCGGCCCTGGGCGCAGGAGGAGACGGTGAAGTTCCTCTGCCCGGTGCCCGGCTACGACCGGCACTTCGCGCTCTGCGAGCAGTACGGCATCGAGATGGTGCCGGTGCCGCTGGGCGCCGACGGGCCCGACCTGGACGCCGTCCGCGCCCTGGTCGCCGACGACGCGAGCGTGAAAGGCATCTGGGTGGTGCCCACCTACGCCAACCCGACGGGTGCGGTCTACAGCGAGGACGTCACCCGGGCGCTGCTGGCCATGCCGGCCGCCGCGCCCGACTTCCGGATCTTCTGGGACAACGCCTACGCCGTCCACCACCTGACCGACGTGGAGACCCCGGCACTGGACGTCCTCGGCCTGGCCGCGGAGGCGGGGCACCCCGACCGCGTGCTCCTGTTCGCCTCGACCTCCAAGATCACCTTCGCCGGGGCGGGCGTCTCCTTCTTCGCCTCCTCGGCGGCCAACGTCGCCTGGTACCTCGGCCACCTGGGCAAGCGGACCATCGGCCCGGACAAGGTCAACCACCTGCGGCACGCGCGGTACCTGGAGAACGCCGACGGCGTCCGGGCCCTGATGCGGGCGCACCGGGCCATCATCGCCCCCAAGTTCGCCCTGGTCGACCAGATCCTGTCCGAGCGCCTCGGCGGCCACGGTGCGGCCAGCTGGACCGACCCCGACGGCGGCTACTTCATCAGCCTCGACGTCGCCGACGGCACCGCCACCCGGGTGGTCGCCCTGGCGGGTCAGGCTGGCATCGCGATGACCGGGGCGGGTGCCGCCTTCCCGTACGGCCGCGATCCGCGCGACCGCAACATCCGGATCGCGCCGACCATGCCCAGCCCCGACGCCGTGGCCGCGGCCATCGAGGGCCTCGCGGTCTGCGTGCTGCTCGCGGCGCTCGAGCAGCAGCTGGGTCAGCAGTCCTAGCCGTTCCGCGTGCGGTCGCCGGGGTCGGCTTCGGGTAACCTCGGACGAGCAGGTCGGGGCGCGGGGGCGCTCCGGGTCCGGTTCGACTCGGGCTCGGGACGTCGCTAGACTCGACCTCTTGGTGACGTCCACCAGTGACTTCGTGCGCCCTCAGGTGCCCGGGCCGCTGGCGGGAGCCACCGAAGGGCAATAGCTCAACTGGCAGAGCATCGGTCTCCAAAACCGAAGGTTGGGGGTTCAAGTCCCTCTTGCCCTGCGAAGGTCAGGTCCGGGGCCGGCGCGGTCCGAGGTCGGGCCGGCAGGCCAGCTCAACGCGAGGGAAGGTCACACCGTGGCAGACAAGGACGAGGAGGGAACGGCCGGCGAGCCGACCTCCGATGACCGGTCCGCGCCCTCGGCCTCCTCCTCCTCCTCCGGGTCCCACGCCATGCGCGCCGACGACTCGGCTGCCAGCGCCGACCGCGAGGTCGAGGAGGGCCGGGAGCCCACGGGTGAGGAGCTCGCCGCCTCGGGCTACGACACCGCGGGCCGGTCCGACGTCGCCGACCTCGACCACACCGGGACCGGCAGCGTGCACGACGAGAAGACCGACGACGACAAGGTCGACGCCGAGGTGGACGCGCTGGAGCCCGTGGCGGCCGGCACCGTCGGCCGCGGGATCAAGCCCGCGCGCGAGCGCCGCCCGGCCCCCCAGGGCAAGGGCGAGGCCACGCCGTCGCGTGACCGCCGGCCCGAGAAGGCGCGGCGCACCGGGCCCGCCGGCTTCGTCAAGGAGTCGGTCGGCGAGCTGCGCAAGGTCGTCTACCCGACCGGGCAGCAGCTGCTCAACTACTTCGTGGTCGTCCTGGTCTTCGTCCTGTTCGTGATCGCCTACGTCAGCCTGCTGGACCTCGGCATGGGCTGGGCGATCTTCCGGGTCTTCGCCTGATGACCCGCACCCCCACTAGTGACGGAGATATCCACGTGTCAGACACCTTCTCAGCCGACGAGCCGCAGAAGGCCGCGGAGCCGCGGGAAGGCGCTGCCGACAGCACCCCGGTGAGCGACGCGCTCCCGAGCACCTCCGCCGACGACACCGCGGCCGACTTCGACATCGACTTCGGCCAGGGTGACTACCACCGTGCCGCGGACGAGGACCTGGACATCGACCTCGACTTCGGCGGCTCCACCCCCGCCGCGGGCGCGGTGGCCGGCGAGGGCGAGGGCATCGACCTCAACTTCGGCGAGCCGGAGCCCGAGGAGGAGGACGAGGACGACGAGGAGGAGGAGTCCGAGGCCGGCACCAACGCCTTGGAGGCCTTCCGCAGCGAGCTCCGCGCCAAGCTGGGCGACTGGTACGTCGTGCACACCTACTCCGGCATGGAGAACCGGGTGCTGCAGAACCTGGAGAACCGGGTGTCCTCGCTCAACATGGAGGACTTCATCTTCGAGATCGTCGTGCCGACCGAAGAGGTCACCGAGATCCGCAACGGCCAGCGCAAGCAGATCAAGCGCACCGTCCTCCCCGGCTACGTGCTCGTCCGGATGGAGCTGACCGACGAGTCCTGGTCCACCGTCCGGCACACGCCGTCGGTGACCGGCTTCGTGGGGCACTCCAACTCCCCGGTCCCGCTGAGCCTGGAGGAGGTCGAGAAGATGCTGGCCCCGGCCGTCCTCGCGGCCGCCAACGCCGCCAGCGACACCCCGAGCCGTCGCAAGAAGAAGGTCGAGGTGGCGGACTTCGCCGTCGGCGACTCCGTCATGGTGGTGGACGGCCCCTTCGCCGGGGTGCACGCGACCATCACCGAGATCAACGTGAACAACCAGCGGCTGAAGGCTCTCGTCGAGATCCTGGGTCGGGAGACCCCGGTCGACCTGACCTTCCCTCAGATCCAGAAGGTCTGAGGCCGGTCGGGCCGCAGGGCCCGACCACCACCCACGCCGGGTCGCACGACCCGGCACGACCACCGCGGCGGGTACGTACCCGCCGCACATCGAGAAGGACCCACACGCAATGCCTCCCAAGAAGAAGGTCGCGGCCCTCGTCAAGGTCGCTCTGAACGCGGGCGCCGCCACCCCGGCGCCGCCGGTCGGTACCGCCCTCGGTCCGCACGGCGTCAACATCATGGAGTTCTGCAAGGCCTACAACGCTGCGACCGAGTCGCAGCGCGGGAACGTCATCCCCGTCGAGATCACCATCTTCGAGGACCGCACGTTCACCTTCGTCACGAAGACCCCGCCGGCCGCGGAACTGATCAAGAAGGCCGCGGGCGTCACCAAGGGGTCCGGCGTCCCGCAGACCACCAAGGTCGGCAAGATCACCCGGGACCAGGTGCGCGAGATCGCCACCACCAAGCTCCCCGACCTCAACGCCAACGACGTCGACGCCGCCATGAAGATCGTCGAGGGCACCGCCCGCAGCATGGGCGTCACGGTGTCTGACTGACCTCGCTCCGCTCGGTCGCTCGGATCGCTCCGACCCTCCGTCGACGTCGCAACCAGGGAACGAAAAGCGTGTTCCCCTGGTTGCTCCTCTCGACGGAGGCGCGATCCTTGGCGTCAGCCGAGTACCGCTCCCTGAGCTCGTCGAAGGGCGCACCGCACCACCGCTCCCTGAGCTCGTCGAAGGGCGCGTCGCACCACCTGCACGACCCCATTGAAATCCTGGGAGGGCCAGCGCGGTCCGCACCAGAACTGGTGAGAGGAACCAGAACATGAAGCGCAGCAAGGTCTACAACGCCGTCGCCGAGAAGATCGACGCGGAGAAGCTCTACGCACCGGGCGAGGCGATGGAGTTCGCCAAGACCAACACCAAGGCCAAGTTCGACGAGACCGTGGACGTGTCCATGCGGCTCGGCGTCGACCCCCGCAAGGCCGACCAGATGGTCCGCGGCACGGTCAACCTGCCCAACGGCACCGGCAAGACGGCGCGGGTCCTCGTCTTCGCCACCGGTGACCGGGCGGCTGCGGCCGAGGCGGCCGGCGCCGACGAGGTCGGCTCGGACGAGCTGATCGAGAAGGTGGCCGGCGGCTACCTCGACTTCGACGCCGTCGTGGCCACGCCGGACCTGATGGGCAAGGTCGGCCGGCTCGGCCGTGTCCTCGGCCCGCGCGGTCTGATGCCGAACCCCAAGACCGGCACCGTGACCGTCGACGTGGCCAAGGCCGTGACCGACATCAAGGGCGGCAAGATCGAGTTCCGGGTCGACCGGCACGCGAACCTGCACTTCATCATCGGCAAGGCGTCCTTCGCCACCGAGCAGCTGGAGCAGAACTACTACGCCGCCCTGGACGAGATCCTGCGGCTGAAGCCGAGCGCCTCCAAGGGTCGCTACCTGAAGAAGATCACCCTCTCCACCACGATGGGCCCGGGTCTGCCGCTGGACCCGAACCGCACCAAGCCCGAGGCGGAGTGACCGCACTCCTCACCTGGGGGTGACCAGCTCGACGGACGGGCCGCGCACGGTGTGCGCGGCCCGTCTGCGTCCCCGCACCCGGACGGGTCCCCGCCGGTGTCTCCTGGGTCGGCTCGGCCGCTGCGGTGGGCGACCGCCGGCCTGATCTGCCGGCCTACCCCAGGCCGGCGTCGTGCACCGCGATGGCTACCTGCACCCGGTTCTCCACCCCGAGCTTGACCATCACCCGCGACACGTGCGCCTTGACCGTGGCGACGCTCATGTACAGCTCGGCGCCGATCTCGGCGTTGGTGCGGCCGGCCCCGACGGCCACCGCCACCTCCCGCTCGCGCTCGGTGAGGGCCGCCAGCCGCCCCCGCGCGGCCGCCGCCCGGTCCGGGTGCTCGCCTCCCGCCACGGCGGCGATCAGCTGGCTGGTCACGCTGGGGGAGAGCATCGGCTCGCCGGCGGCCACCCGGCGGACGGCGTCGACGATCCGGTCGGGCGGGGTGTCCTTGAGCAGGAACCCGCTCGCCCCGAGTCGCAGCGCGGTGAGCACCGAGTCGTCGGTGTCGAAGGTGGTCAGCACCAGCACCGCCGGCGGCGACGGTTCCCGCAGCAGCAGCTCGGTGGCGGCCAGGCCGTCGCGCCGCGGCATCCGGATGTCCATCAGCACCACGTCCACCTCCGACGTCCGGGCCAGCTCGACGGCCTCCACGCCGTCCCGGGCCTCGCCGACCACCTCGAGGTCGGGGTGGCCGCCGAGGATCATCCGCAGCCCGGCCCGGACCAGGGCGTCGTCGTCGGCCAGCAGGACGCGGACGACGGCCTCGGCTCCCGTGGCGCTCACGCCGGCCACGGCAACCAGGCCCGGACCTGGTAGCGGCAGCCGGTGGCACCGTGCTCCAGCCCACCGCCCACCAGCCCGAGCCGCTCGGCCAGGCCGACGAGGCCCAGCCCGGACTCCGGGACGTCGACAGGGGCCGGGTGCGGGCTGCCGGCCCCGGGACCCGCCGCTCGCGCGGCCGCGACCGGGGTGCGGTGCAGCGGGTTGGTGACCGCGATCTCCAGCCGGCCCCCCGGTCGGCCGGTCAGCCGCAGGTCGACGGGGCAGCCGGGAGCGTGCTTGCGGGCGTTGGTCAACGCCTCCTGGACCACCCGGTAGGCCGTCCGGCCGACCGCGTCGGGCACCGCCCCCGGTGGTGCGGGCAGGTCGGCGAGCTGCACCGGCGTACCCGCCTCGCGGGTCTCCTGCACCAGTGACGGCAGGTCGGCCAGCGTCGGCTGCGGTCGCGCCGGCACGGCCCTGTCGCCACCGGGGGACGGCGCCGGGTCGCGGAGCACCCCCAGCACGCCGCGCAGCTCGCTCAGGGCCAGGTGGGCGTTCTCCTGCACCACCCGGGCCGAGGAGCGCAGCTCGTCGGCGGCCAGGTCGGTGCGGTAGGTCATCGCGCCCGCGTGCAGGGCGACCAGGGAGATCCGGTGCGCCAGCACGTCGTGCATCTCCCGGGCGATCCGGGCACGCTCACCCATCCGGGCCTGCTCGACCCGGGCGGCCTGCTCCCGCTCGGCGGTCTCCGCGCGCTCCCGGTAGGACTGCACGAGGTCGCGGCGCGCCCCGATGTAGAGGCCGGCGACGAGGGCGATGCCGGTGGCCAGGGCCAGGAAGACCAGCGTCGCCCACCAGGGCAGGTCACCGGTCCCACGGCCCGGGCTGGGGACGTACTCGTAGAGGTAGCCGGTGACGAGCCCGACCAACGACACGGCGACGATCGGCCGCCAGCGCCGGGTGGTGACCAGGGAGACGTAGGCGAGCGCCCCGGCCACCCCCGCGGTGGCCGACAGGGCGGTCGCCAGGGTGGTGACCCACGCGACGGTGACCGGCCACCGGCGACGGTGGTGGGCGAGGACGACGCAGCCGGCGCCGATCAGCAGGTCCGCCGCGGCGACCCAGCCGACCAGGTGGTCGTTCGTCCCGAACTGGCCCACCCAGAGCAGCAGCCCGCCGAGGGCCGCGACCGTGAGCCGCCAGCCCTCCTGGAACCGCGTGAGCGGCGGAGGGGCAGGACGGTGGGGCACCTGCCCAGGCTAGGGCGACCACTGCCGCTCCACCACCGACCTCCGGCTCGACCGGGCAGACCAAGGTCGGGGGTCGGAGCGGCCCGGAGACCGATGCCGGCGACCGGGTGGCCCGACCAGGGTGGACCCATGATCACCATCGACAGGCTCAGCCGGCGGTACGGGTCGTTCACCGCCGTCGACGACATCAGCTTCGAGGTCCGTCCGGGGAGCGTCACCGGGTTCCTCGGGCCCAACGGCGCGGGCAAGTCCACCGCCATGCGGATGATGGTGGGGCTCACCCCACCCAGCAGCGGCTCGGCGACCGTCCTCGGGCAGCCGTACCGGTCGCTGCGCAACCCCGGCCGCGAGGTCGGCGTCCTGCTCGACGCGGGCGCCCAGCACGGGGGCCGCACCGGCCGGGAGGTGCTCACCCTGGCCGCCGTCCTGATGGGCGTCGACCGGAGCCGGGTGGACGCCATGCTCGCCCTGGTGGGGCTGTCGGCCGCCGAGTCGCGGCGCCGCGTCAAGCACTACTCGCTGGGCATGCGGCAGCGGCTCGGCATCGCCCACGCCCTGCTCGGCGACCCCCAGGTGCTGGTGCTGGACGAGCCGGCGAACGGGCTCGACCCGGCGGGCATCCACTGGATGCGCGGTCTGCTCCGCGACTTCGCCGCGCGGGGTGGGACCGTGCTGCTGTCCTCCCACCTGCTGCACGAGGTGGAGGTGGTGGCCGACCAGCTGGTGCTGATCGGCCGCGGCCGGATCGTGGCGCAGGGGTCCAAGGCCGAGCTGCTGGCCAGCTCCGGCGTCGTCGTCGGCTCCGACGACCTCGACACCCTGGCCGCCGCCCTGGAGGCTGCCGGCATCGCGGTGACCCGGACCGGCGGCCGCACCCTCGTCGCCGCGGCTGCACTCGACCGGGTCGGCCGGCTGGCCGCCGCCGAAGGGCTGCCGCTGACCGAGCTCCGCGCTGCCGACAGTGGGGGGCTGGAGCAGATGTTCCTCGAGCTCACCGCCGACGACGCACGCCAGGAGGTGCGGGCATGAGCACCAGCACCAGCACCAGCACCACCAGCACCACGCCCAGGCCGCCGGCCGAGGCCGACCGTGCCCCCGCCCGGCGCTCCGCTCCGTCGGGGATCCCCTTCGGGCGGCTGCTCCTGGTCGAGACCCGCAAGCTCGTCGACACCCGGGCCGGCCGGGGGCTGCTGCTGGCCATCGCGCTGGTCACCGCGGCCACCGTCGCCGTGGTGCTGCTCACCGGCGAGCCCGAGGACCTGACGTGGAGCAGCCTCGCCCTCGCCACCGCGCTCCCGCAGGCCTTCCTGCTGCCCGTCCTCGGCATCCTCGCCGCCACGGCCGAGTGGACGCACCGCACCGGGCTGGTGACCTTCGCCCTGGAGCCGCGACGGCTGCGGGTGGGGGTGGCCAAGCTGGCGGCCGCGACCCTGGTCGGCCTGGTCGCGGTGGTCGTGGCCCTCGCCGTCGGCGCGCTGGCCAACGTGGTCGGGATGCTGTGGCTGGACGGCGACGGCTCCTGGTCCCTGGATGCCGCCCAGCTGGGCGGGGCCACCCTGCTCCAGGTGATCGGCGTGGCGCAGGGCGTGGGCTTCGGGGCTGCCATCGGCAGCAGCGCTCCCGCGATCGTCGCGTTCCTGGTGCTGCCCACGCTGTGGTCGGTGCTCGCCGTGATGATCTCGTGGTTGGAGACACCGGCCCGCTGGCTCGACCTCACGGTGACCACGGGCCCGCTGCTCGAGGGCAGCATGGCCAGCGGTGACTGGCTCCGGCTGGCGACGTCGGTCGGGCTCTGGGTGCTGCTGCCGCTCGCCGTCGGCACCCACCGGCTGCTGCACCGCGAGGTGAGCTGACGCGACGGCCCGGCCCTGCGCGCCCGGAACGGCGCGCAGGGCCACCGCGCGTCCGGCCCGAGCGGGCGGTGGCAGGATCGGGCGTCGGAGCGAGGGAGGGGCAGGCGATGACGGACGCGCAGGACGCAGTGGTGACGGTGGCCGGCGGGCGGGTGCAGGGGGTCGACCGGGACGGCGTGACGTCGTGGCTGGGGCTGCCCTACGCCGCGGCCCCGCTGGGTCCGCGCCGGTTCCGCGTCCCCGCACCCGTCGAACCCTGGGACGGCGTGCGGCCGGCGACGCGGCCCGCGGGTGCTGCGTTGCAGGGCGGGTCTTTCGGCGGCTCCACCCGGGCCCTCGGGTCGGCGGTGGGCGAGGACTGCCTCTACCTCAACGTGCACGCCCCCACCGCAGCACGCTCCGACGGCCGGCCCCGGCCGGTCCTGGTCTGGCTGCACGGCGGAGCCTTCACCGGTGGTAGCGGCGCCCTGTACCGGGGCGGCCCGCTGGCCGAGCAGGGCGACCTGGTGGTGGTCACGGTGAACTACCGGCTGGGCGTCTTCGGCTTCGTCGACCTCGCTTCCGCGGTGGACGCCGAGGTGCCGAGCCTGCTGGGGCTGCGCGACCAGATCGCCGCCCTCCGCTGGGTGCAGGAGAACGTGGCGGCGTTCGGCGGTGACCCTGCCCAGGTGGTGGTGGCGGGGGAGTCAGCCGGCTCGATCTCGGTCGCGCTGCTGCTCGCCGCCCCGTCCACGGCCGGGCTGTTCCGCGGCGCCGTCATGCAGAGCGGCTCCTACAGCCTCATCCACGGGGACGAGGCCCGGCAGGAGGTGGCCCGGGCCTACGCCCGCAACCTGGGGCTGGGCCGCGGCGACGGCGACCGGCTCTGGCAGCTGACCCCGCAGGAGCTGCTGACGGCGCAGCAGGTGGTCGACGCGCAGTTCCCCGGCACGCTCCCAGCCGCCCCCTGGTTCGACGGCGACCTGGTGCCCGCCTCGCTCGAGGAGGCCCGCCGGGCGACCCGGCCCGAGGTGGCGCTGCTGGCCGGTCACAACCGCGACGAGGTCTCCCTCTTCCAGACCATGCCCGGCGACATCATGCCGACCAGCCGGCGCACCCTGGTCGCCCGGCTGCAGGCCGTGCTCGGCTGGACGGAGGCCCAGCGACTGCTGCGGCACTACCCGGACACGGCCGCCGGCACCCGGGCGCTGGGCACCGACCTCAACTTCGCGTTCCCCACCCGGCACTTCGCCGAACGGCACGCCGGCGCCGGCGGGCCGACCTGGTGCTACCGCTTCGACGCGGCGGTCCCGCTGCTGGGCGCCACCCACGCCGCCGAGCTGCCCTACCTGTGGAACTGGCAGGGAGCGTCGGCCTTCGTCCTGCGGGGCCGCCGCACCCCTCAGCGCCAGGCGCTGGCCGGCCGGATGCGCCGCCGCTGGCTGGCTTTCGCGCGCGACCTCGACCCGGGGCACGACTGGCCGGCCTTCACCCTGCCGGAGCGTGCGACCCTGGTGCTCGACCCGCGCGGGGACCACGTCGAGGGCGACCCCGACGTCGACCGCCGGCAGGCCTGGGCCGGTCGGGACGTGATGCCCCGCCCGTGACCGGAGGGGCCGGGACGCACGACGTCCGCAGTCCCGGCGGACCGGGAGCTGCGGACGTGGTGGGTGAGCGGTGGATCAGTAGCGACGGGCGCCCTGGTAGGGCATGTACTTCATCTTGATCTTGGCGACGGGCTTGCCCGGGCGTGAGGCGTGGATCACGTCGCCGTTGCCGGCGTAGATGCCCACGTGGGTGATGCCGGAGTAGAAGAAGACCACGTCGCCCGGCTTGAGCGCGGACTTCGCCACCTTCTTGCCGCTGCGGTACTGGGCCTGCGAGGTGCGCGGGATCTTGACGCCGGCGGCCTTCCAGGCGCCGCCCGTCAAGCCGGAGCAGTCCCAGGAGTTCGGGCCGGTGGCCCCGTAGCGGTAGGAGTCGCCGATCTGCTTCTTGGCGAAGGCGACCGCCTTGGCGCCCTTGCTGCTCGAGCCGGAGGAGCTGGGCTTCGGCGCGGCCTTCTTCTTCTTGGGCGCCGGGAGGGCGGCGACGCGGCCCCGCTGCAGCGAGCTCCAGAGGGCGGAGGTCGTCTTGCCGGTCTGCCGCTGGCCCTGCCGCTTCTGGACCGACGTCACCGCGCTCTGCGTGGCGGGTCCGAAGTAGGAGGTCAGGTCCACCTTCGTGTAGCCGAGTGCGCGCAGGGAGCGCTGCAGACGGAGGACGTCGGCGCCGCGGTCGGCGCGCTCGAGCGCCGGGCGGGAGCCGCGGGCGAGCAGGGCGCTCCAGGCCCGCGGACCGACGACCTTGAGCGGGCTGAGCCCGGCCGAGGAACGGAACTTCGCGATCCGGGCCGCGTCGGAGCTCGAGATGTTGCCGTTGACGCTGGCGGCGTAGCCGGCGTTGCGCAGCAGGCACTCGACGGCGCGGGCCTGGGAGCCCTTGCTGCCCTTGGCGACCTCCTGGTACTTGCTGAACGAGGCGCTGCAGGTCGAGGCGGCGCTGGCGGGGAGCTCTGCGGTCGCGGTGACGGAGACGGCCAGGGCCAGTCCGGTCGCCAGCGACGCTGCTCTCTTCAAGATCTTGCCCATGGTGGGTCTCCCTCGAGTCGACGAGCCGGCCCTCGGGTGGTTCGACAACGGTGTCGACGCGGACTGGCGGGCACACGTTATCCAAACGAGATCAATTCGCCAAAAGTCTGAGGATTCTCAGCGCGCGCCGGGTTGACGCGCTAGGTTCTCAGGCTTCTGCCTCCGATTCTCAGCCGCAGACCGTCCTCCGGTCACGATTTGGTCTCCGCGGTCGGCGCGGCTACGCTGGCGGACGCCGAAGACCGCTGGTCGGCCGATCCCCTCGGGGTGAGGTCCGAAGACGTCGTGCTCGTCACGGATGGCCCGCGCAGGTTGATCGAAGATCGTCGCTGAGCTGTCAGCCCCGATGCCCCCGCGAGGGAGCCCGGGTCCGTCACGTCAGCACCGCCCTCCGACGCCTGTGCGTCGGGGGATTTTTTTTGCCCCGGTCCGTGCCCCTCACGCCAGGGCCAGCCCTTCGGAAGCGCTACAGACGTAGCACGGAACGAAGTGGAGGAGACTATGGCGAGGCCGGACAAGGCAGCCGCGGTCGCAGAGCTGAAGGACAAGTTCTCCAGCTCCGCCGCCGTCGTCCTGACCGAGTACCGCGGTCTCACCGTGAAGGCGCTGAAGGACCTGCGCCGCTCGCTCGGTGAGAACGCCACCTACGCCGTGTCGAAGAACACCCTGACCACGATCGCCGCCCGCGAGGCGGGTGTCGAGGGTCTCGACGAGCACCTCGTCGGCCCCACGGCGATCACCTTCGTGGACGGCGACCCCGTCGTCGTCGCGAAGGGTCTGCGTGACTTCGCACGGACCAACCCGCTCCTGGTCATCAAGGGCGGGGTCCTGGAGGGCAAGTTCCTCAACCCCGACGAGGTGCGGCAGCTGGCCGACCTGGAGTCCCGCGAGGTCCTCCTCGCCAAGGTCGCCGGCGGCATGCAGGGCGTCCTGCAGCAGGCCGTCTCGCTCGTCTCCGCTCCGCTGTCCCAGGTCGCCCGGCTCGCCGCGGCCCTGGAGCAGGCGGCGCAGGAGGACCCCTCGATCATCGGCGGCGCCGGCACCCCGGCGGCGGACCAGGAGTCGAGCACGGAAGACACCACCGAGGCGGCTCCTGCCGCCGAGGCAAGCTCTGAGGCAGCACCCGCTGCGGAGGACACCGGGACGGCTGCTGCCGTCGCGGACACCACCACCACCGTCGCGGCTGACGCTGCGGAAGAAAACTAAGGAAGGACGCCCATCATGGCGAAGCTCAGCACTGCAGAGCTCCTTGACGCCTTCAAGGAGCTGACCCTGATCGAGCTCTCCGAGTTCGTCAAGGAGTTCGAGACCACCTTCGGCGTCACCGCTGCGGCCCCCGTGGCCGCCGCTGCGGCCCCGGCCGGTGCCGGTGGCGGCGCGGCTGCCGAGGAGGAGGAGGCCTCTGACGAGGTCGACGTCATCCTCGAGGCTGCTGGCGACAAGAAGATCCAGGTCATCAAGGAGGTGCGCACCCTCACCAGCCTCGGTCTCAAGGAGGCCAAGGACCTGGTCGAGGCCGCCCCCAAGGCCGTCCTGGAGAAGGTCACCAAGGAGCAGGCCGACAAGGCCAAGGAGGCCCTCGAGGGCGCTGGCGCCAAGGTCACCCTCAAGTGATCACCCGGGTCGCCTAGGCGACCCACCTGCACCACGTACGACGCAGCCCCGACCTCCTCGAGGTCGGGGCTTCGTCGTCCCCGCGGCTCGAGCTCGGCGGGCCTAGCCGCGCGGCCGGAGCCGCAGCTCCTGCATCCCGCCGTCGACGGCGATCGAGGTGCCCGTGGTGGAGCGCGACCGCGGGCTGACCAGGTAGGCGACCGCGTCGGCCACCTCCTGCGCCGAGACCAGCCGGCCGTGCGGCTGCCGGTTCTCCAGCGCGGTCCGCTCCGCCGCCGGGTCCTCCGCCGCGTCCAGCAGCCGTTGCACCCACGGGGTGTCCGCGGTCCCCGGGTTCACGCAGTTCACCCGGATGCCCTCGTGCACGTGGTCGGCGGCCATCGCCCGGGTCAGCGCCAGCACCGCGCCCTTCGACGCGCTGTAGAGCGCCCGCTGCGGCAGCCCGGCCGTGGCGGCGATCGAGGACGTGTTGACCACCGCGGGGGCCGAGGAGGCCCGCAGGTGGGGGAGCGCGGCCCGGGTGACCCGCACCATGCCCAGCACGTTGACGTCGAGGACCCGGTGCCACTCCTCGTCGTCGTTGTCCGCCACGGTGCCGGCCGCGCCGATCCCGGCGTTGTTCACCACCAGGTCCAGCCCGCCGAGCTCCTCGACGACCCGGGCCACCGCGGCCCGCACCGACGCGTCGTCGGAGACGTCGCAGACCACCGCGAGCTGCCCCTCCGCGGCAGCGTCCGCGTCCAGGTCCAGCACCGCCACCCGGGCACCGTCGGCCTGCAGCCGGGCGGCGACGGCCGCACCGATCCCGGAGGCCCCGCCGGTGACCACGGCCACCAGGCCGTCCAGCTCGCCGTTCACCGGACGTCCTCGAGCGGCGCCCAGTCGGTGAAGGTGTGCCGCTGCCGACCCAGGCCCTCGATCTCGACCTCCACCACGTCACCGGCTCGCAGGTAGGGGAAGCGGCCGGAGAGCGCGACGCCCTCGGGGGTGCCGGTCAGCACCAGGTCGCCCGGTTCGAGGACCATGAACTGGCTCAGCTGGTAGACGATCTCCTCCACGCCGAAGATCAGGTCGGCGGTGCTGGAGTCCTGCCGCGGCTCCCCGTTCACCCAGCTCCGCAGCCGCAGGTCGGTGTGGTCGACCTCGTCCGGGGTGACCAGCCACGGACCGGTGGGCGAGAAGCCGCGGCAGGACTTGCCCTTGCTCCACTGGCCGCCGGAGACCTCCAGCTGGAAGGCCCGCTCGGACAGGTCGTCGCAGATCGTGAAGCCGGCGACGTGCTGGAGGCTCTGCGCGGGTGAGTCGAGGTAGGCGGTGCGGCGGCCGATGACCAGCGCCAGCTCGACCTCCCAGTCGGTCTTCTCGCTCCCGCGGGGGATCGGCACGGGGTCGTCGGGTCCGCCCACGGTGTTCGGGGTCTTGAGGAAGAGCACCGGCTGCTCGGGCGGGGCGGCGCCGGACTCGGCCGCGTGCGCGGCGTAGTTCATGCCGATGCAGACCACCGCACTGGGCCGGGCGACCGGCGCCCCCACCCGCACCCCCTCGGTCGGGAAGAGCGGCAGCTCGTCGGCGGCGACGGCGTCGCGGACCCGGTCCAGGCCGCCGCTGGCGAAGAACTCGCCGGTCAGGTCGTAGACCACACCGCTCAGGTCGTAGGTGCCGTGGTCGGTGACCACGACGGGGGTCTCGCGGCCCTCGGGGCCCAGTCGAGCCAGCTTCATCGGGGGGTTCCTCCTCCTCGGGGTTGGTGGGTCAGACCACGCTAGGCCGTCCGGCCCAGTAGCTCCCGCCCGGATAGCGGTAGACGTCCAGCGACGACGGGTGCATCTGCGTGCTGTAGCCGGGACGGGTGGGCAGCCGGTAGGCGGCGCCCTCGACGACGCACGGGTCGACGAAGTGCTCGTGCAGGTGGTCGACGTACTCCGCGACCCGGCCCTCGGTGCTGCCGGAGACCACCAGGAAGTCGATGATCGAGAGGTGCTGGACCAGCTCGCACAGCCCGACGCCCCCGGCGTGCGGGCACACCGGGACGCCGAACTTGGCGGCCATCAGCATCACCGGCAGGATCTCGTTCAGGCTGCCCAGGCGGCAGGAGTCGAGCTGGCAGAAGTCGATCGCCTCGGCCTGGAACAGCTGCTTGAACAGCACCCGGTTCATCCCGTGCTCGCCGGTGGCCACGCCGACCGGGGCCACGGCGCGGCGGATGGTGGCGTGCCCGAGGACGTCGTCGGGGCTGGTCGGCTCCTCGACCCACAGCGGGTCGACGTGGCTGAGCGCGCGGGTCCACGCGATGGCCGTGCCCACGTCCCACACCTGGTTGGCGTCGATCATCAGGTTCCGGTCCGGACCGATCACCTCCCGCGCGATGGCGCAGCGGCGCAGGTCGTCCTCCAGGGACGCCCCGACCTTGAGCTTGAGGTAGCGGTAGCCCTCGTCCACCGCCTCCTGGCAGAGCCGCCGCAGCTTCTCGTCGGAGTAGCCGAGCCAGCCGGCCGAGGTGGTGTAGCAGGGGTAGCCCGAGGCCGCCAGCACGGCGACCCGCTCGTCGAGGGTGGGCCGCAGGGCGGTCAGCATGGCCACCGCCTCATCCCGGGGCAGCACGTCGGAGAGGTAGCTGAGGTCCATCGTGTCGACCAGGGCCGCGGGCTCCAGGTCGACGACGAAGCGCCAGAGCGGCTTCCCCGCCCGGCGGGCGGCGAGGTCCCAGACGGCGTTCATCACCGCGGCCAGGGCGAGGTGCACGACGCCCTTCTCCGGCCCGAGCCAGCGCAGCTGGGAGTCCGACTGCAGGCGGCGGTAGGTGCCGCCGAGGTCGCCGACCACCTCGTCCACGTCCAGCCCGAGCAGCGGTTCGCCGCGCTGCTGCGCCGCCAGCGCCACCAGGTCGTTGCCCCGGCCGATGGTGAAGGTGAGGCCGTAGCCCTCGACCCCGTCCGCGTCGGTGCGCAGCACGACGTACGCCGCGGAGTAGTCCCCGTCCTTGTTCATCGCGTCCGACCCGTCCGCGGTCAGCGAGGTCGGGAAGCGGACGTCCACGACGTCGACGGCGGTGATGAGCGGCACGCGGGACTCCTGGTCGGTCGGTCGGGTCTTCGACCCTAGGGCCTGCGCGGGCGGGCATGCGGCGGTGACCCGCCCTAGGATCGGCGCCGGGGCGGCGGCTGCTGCGCCGCCACGCGAGCGCAGCAGACCGACGGGAGAGCCGTGATCATCGACGCCCACCAGCACGTCTGGGACCTCGACCGCGTGGCCTACCCCTGGCTCGGCCCCCAGCACGGCCCGATCTTCCGCACGGTGACCGAGGACGAGCTGCTGCCCCGGCTGCGCGCCCACGGCATCGACGCGGTCGTGCTGGTGCAGGCCGCCGACGACGACGCCGACACCGCGCTGATGCTCGACACCGCAGCCGCCCACCCCGAGGTGGTGGCCGTCGTCGGGTACGTGCCGCTGGCGGATCCCGACGCCACGGCGGCCCGGCTGCCGGCCCTGGCCGCCGACCCGCTGGTCGTCGGCATCCGGAACCTGGTCCACGACCGGCCCGACGCGGACTTCCTGCTGCGTCCGGAGGTCCGGGAGAGCCTGGGCCTGGTCGCCGGCGCGGGGCTGGCCTTCGACGTCGTCGGGGTGCTGCCCCGCCACCTCGAGCACGTGCCCGTGCTCGCCGCCGAGCACCCCGGGCTGCGGCTGGTCGTCGACCACCTCGCCGCGCCGCCGCTCGGCGGCCCGGCGGCGGAGCTGGCCCGGTGGCGGATGCTGCTGGCCCGGGCGGCGCAGGCGCCCAACGTCTTCGCGAAGGTGTCGGGGCTGTACCCGGACGGCGGCCTGACGGACCGGTCGGTCGACCTGCTGCGGCCGGTCGTGGAGCACGCCGTCGAGGTCTTCGGGCCCGACCGGCTGATGTACGGCGGTGACTGGCCTGTGTCGGTGCTGGCCGGCGGCTACACCGCGGTGTGGGAGAGCCTGCACCCCCTGGTCGCCCAGCTCGGGACGGACGCGTCGGCCGCCGTGCTCGGCGGCACCGCCGCCCGCGTCTACCGGATCGACCCGGTCCGGCTGGCCGCCCTCGGCTCGGGACGGGCGTGATGGGCCCGGCCCTCCGGGGCCCCTTCGACCTGACCGGCCGGACGGCGGTGGTCACCGGCGCCTCCCGCGGCATCGGGGCCGCCGTCGCGGCCGGGCTGCTCACCGCCGGGGCCGACGTCGTCGGGCTGCAGCGCGGCCCGGTCCCGGCCTCCCTGGAGCGGCTGGCCGAGGCCTCTGGACGCCGGCTGCACCGGGTTCCCGTCGACCTGGCCGACGAGGCCTCGGTGGACGCGGCCGTGGCGGCGGCGCTGGAGCTCGGTCCGGTGGACATCCTGGTCAACAACGCCGGCACCCAGGTGCGGCACGACGCCACCGACTTCCCGCTGGCCGACTTCGACGCGGTGCTGGCCGTCAACACCCGTGCGGTGTTCCAGCTCTGCCAGGCCTTCGGCCGGCCGATGCTGGAGCGGGGCTGGGGACGGGTCGTCAACGTCGCGTCGCTGCTCAGCTTCCAGGGCGGCATCCGGGTGCCGGCCTACGCCGCGTCCAAGGGTGCGGTCGCGCAGCTGACCAAGGCGTTGTGCAACGAGTGGGCGGGCCGCGGCGTCGCCGTCAACGCGGTCGCGCCCGGCTACGTGGACACCGACATGAACGAGGCCCTGCTCGCCGACGCCGAGCGGCACGCCGCCATCTCGGCCCGGATCCCGGCCGGTCGCTGGGGGCGGGGCGAGGACCTGGCCGGTGCGGTGGTGTTCCTCAGCTCCGAGGCCGCCGCCTACGTGCACGGGGTGGTGCTGCCGGTCGACGGCGGCTGGCTGGCCCGCTGACCGCGCCCGTCCCCTGAGCCTGTCGAAGGGCCCCGCTCCCTGAGCCTGTCGAAGGGCTCCGTCCCCTGAGCCTGTCGAAGGGGCGCCGCTCCCTGAGCCTGTCGAAGGGCCCCGCTCCCTGAGCCTGTCGAGGGGCCCCGATCCCTGAGCCTGTCGAGGGGCACCGCTCCCTGAGCCTGTCGAAGGGCTCAGTCGACGTGGAAGACCTCCTCGGCGGGGGCCCACCAGGCGCCCTCGCCCCGGGCCTCCAGCGGCTGCTGCATCGGCATGGTGATCTGCCACCACTCCTGGGTCACGGGGTCGGCAGCCATCGCCGCCTGGTCGGCCTCGTAGTCCTCGCCGATGTACTCGAAGTAGGCGAACAGCAGCAGCTCGGGCTCGCGCAGGAAGATGGAGTAGTTCCGGATGCCGCAGGCGTGGATGGTGCGCAGCACGTCCGGCCAGACGGAGGCGTGCAGCTCTTTGTAGCGGGTGACCGCCTCCGGTGCGAGTCCGACGACCTGGGCGACGCGCTGCATGGTTCTCCTGTCCTCGACGACCCGGCGAGTCTACGGCGGGGGTGCCCGGCTGACCGGTCGTGACGCGGCGTGGGCGGGGCCGTGGGAGGACGCGACGGGCCGGCCGGCGGGAGGTGCTTGCGAGGGCGGGAGTGACGGGTATGCTTCCGGCAAGCGTTCGGCGAGACCGTCGCGGTTCGAGTGCCTCGCACTCCCGCGTCCCGGGTCCGATTTGACCGTTCTGGTTCGTGCTGCCCTCGGACTTGTCAAACCCCGACCTCGTCCCTAGACTAGAACCTTGCCCTCCGCATTCGTCGACCCGTTTCGCTTGACGCGGGCCGTTTCGCGTGCGCGAAGGCCGGTCTGGTCCGTCCCCCCGGGCGTCCGGACCTGAACACGTGAACTCATCCAACTTCATAGCTCCACCCGCCCGAGAGTCTCGGAAGGACCCACTGTTGGCCGCCTCGCGCACCGCCTCGAACACCAAAGTCGTCTCATCCACCGGCCGCATCTCGTTCGCGAAGATCGCCGAGCCGATGGAGGTTCCCGATCTCCTCGACCTGCAGGTCGACTCCTTCGACTGGCTCGTCGGCAACGACGCCTGGCGCACGCGGGTCGACGCCGCGCTCGCCGAGGGCCGGACCGACATCAACACCAAGTCCGGCCTGGAGGAGATCTTCGAGGAGATCTCCCCGATCGAGGACTTCTCGGGCACCATGTCGCTGTCGTTCCGCGACCACCGCTTCGAGCCCCCGAAGAACAGCGTCGAGGAGTGCAAGGACCGCGACGTCACCTACGCCGCGCCGCTCTTCGTCACGGCTGAGTTCATGAACAACGAGACCGGCGAGATCAAGAGCCAGACCGTCTTCATGGGCGACTTCCCGCTGATGACCGACAAGGGCACGTTCGTCATCAACGGCACCGAGCGCGTCGTCGTCTCCCAGCTGGTCCGCAGCCCGGGTGTCTACTTCGAGCAGACCACCGACAAGACCTCGGACAAGGACATCTTCACCTGCAAGATGATCCCGAGCCGTGGCGCGTGGCTCGAGTTCGAGATCGACAAGCGCGACATGGTCGGCGTCCGGCTGGACCGCAAGCGCAAGCAGAACGTCACCGTGCTGCTCAAGGCGCTCGGCTGGACCGACGCGCAGATCCTCGAGGAGTTCGGCCAGTACGAGTCCATGCGGCTCACCCTGGAGAAGGACCACACCTCCACCCAGGACGAGGCGCTGCTCGACATCTACCGCAAGCTGCGCCCGGGCGAGCCGCCCACGCGCGAGGCCGCCCAGGCGCTGTTGGAGAACTACTACTTCAACCCGAAGCGCTACGACCTCGCCAAGGTCGGCCGGTACAAGATCAACAAGAAGCTGGGGCTGGACGAGCCCTTCGACAAGCAGGTCCTCACCACCGACGACATCGTGGCGGCCATCCGCTACGTCGTCGCGCTGCACGACGGCAAGGAGGTGCTCGACGCCCCGCGCGGCGAGCTGCTGGTCGAGGAGGACGACATCGACCACTTCGGCAACCGTCGCCTGCGCACCGTGGGCGAGCTGATCCAGAACCAGCTGCGCACCGGCCTCGGCCGGATGGAGCGCGTGGTCCGCGACCGGATGACCACCCAGGACGTCGAGGCCATCACGCCGCAGACCCTGATCAACATCCGGCCCGTGGTCGCGGCGCTGAAGGAGTTCTTCGGCACCTCCCAGCTGAGCCAGTTCATGGACCAGACCAACCCGATCGCCGGCCTGACGCACAAGCGTCGGCTGTCGGCGCTCGGCCCGGGTGGTCTGTCCCGTGACCGCGCCGGCATGGAGGTCCGTGACGTCCACCCGTCGCACTACGGCCGCATGTGCCCGATCGAGACCCCCGAGGGCCCGAACATCGGCCTGATCGGCTCGCTCGCGTCGTTCGCCCGGGTCAACGCCTTCGGCTTCGTCGAGACGCCCTACCGCAAGGTCGAGAACGGCCAGGTCACCGACCAGATCGACTACCTGACCGCCGACGTGGAGGACCGCTACACGATCGCCCAGGCGAACGCCGCGCTCACCGAGGACCTGCACTTCGCGGAGGACCGCGTGCTGGCCCGCCGGCGCAAGGCGGACCCGGACACGGTGCCGGCCAACGACATCCAGTACATGGACGTCAGCCCCCGGCAGATGGTGTCCGTCGCCACCGCGATGATCCCGTTCCTCGAGCACGACGACGCCTCCCGTGCCCTGATGGGTGCGAACATGCAGCGCCAGGCCGTCCCGCTGATCCGTTCCGAGGCCCCCTACGTGGGCACCGGCATGGAGTACCGCGGTGCGGTGGACGCCGGTGACGTCACCACGGCCTCCCAGGGCGGTGTGGTCACCGCGGTGAGCGCCGACCTGATCGAGATCGCCTACGACGACGGCAGCTACCGGACCTACCGGCTCAGCAAGTTCAAGCGCTCCAACCAGGGCACCGCCATCAACCAGCGGCCCCTGGTCCGCGACGGGCAGCGGGTCGAGGCCGGCACGCCGCTGGCTGATGGTCCCTGCACCGACGGCGGCGAGATGGCGCTCGGGCGCAACCTGCTCGTGGCGTTCATGCCGTGGGAGGGCCACAACTACGAGGACGCCATCATCCTCAGCCAGCGCGTCGTCCAGGACGACCTGCTGACCTCGATCCACATCGAGGAGCACGAGGTCGACGCCCGCGACACCAAGCTGGGCGCCGAGGAGATCACCCGGGACATCCCGAACGTCTCCGAGGAGATGCTGGCCGACCTCGACGAGCGCGGCATCATCCGCATCGGCGCCGAGGTCTCCACCGGCGACGTCCTGGTCGGCAAGGTCACGCCCAAGGGCGAGACCGAGCTGACCCCGGAGGAGCGGCTGCTCCGTGCGATCTTCGGCGAGAAGGCGCGCGAGGTCCGCGACACCTCCCTCAAGGTGCCCCACGGCGAGTCCGGCACCGTCATCGGCGTCCGCGTCTTCGACCGCGAGTCCGACGACGAGCTGTCCCCGGGCGTCAACCAGCTGGTGCGGGTCTACGTCGCCCAGAAGCGCAAGATCCAGGACGGCGACAAGCTCGCCGGCCGGCACGGCAACAAGGGCGTCATCTCCAAGATCCTCCCGGTCGAGGACATGCCATTCATGGAGGACGGGACCCCGGTCGACATCGTGCTCAACCCGCTGGGCGTGCCCAGCCGGATGAACGTCGGCCAGGTCCTGGAGACCCACCTGGGCTGGGTCGCCAGCCAGGGCTGGGACGTCTCGGGCGTCGAGGGTGCGTGGGCCGAGCGGCTGCGCGGCGTCGGGCTGGAGCACGTCGACGGCGGCACCAACCTCGCCACCCCGGTGTTCGACGGGGCGACCGAGGAGGAGATCACGGGTCTGCTCGGCAACACCCTGCCGACCCGCGACGGCGACCGGCTGGTCAACTCCGACGGCAAGGCCTCGCTGTTCGACGGCCGGTCCGGCGAGCCGTTCCCGATGCCGGTGGGGGTGGGCTACATCTACATGCTGAAGCTCCACCACCTGGTGGACGACAAGATCCACGCCCGTTCCACGGGTCCGTACTCGATGATCACGCAGCAGCCCCTGGGCGGTAAGGCCCAGTTCGGCGGCCAGCGGTTCGGTGAGATGGAGGTGTGGGCTCTCGAGGCCTACGGCGCCGCCTGGGCCCTGCAGGAGCTGCTGACGATCAAGTCCGACGACGTCCCCGGCCGCGTGAAGGTCTACGAGGCCATCGTCAAGGGCGAGAACATCCCCGAGCCGGGAATCCCGGAGTCGTTCAAGGTGCTGGTCAAGGAGATGAAGTCGCTCTGCCTGAACGTCGAGGTGCTGTCCTCCGACGGCACCGAGGTGGAGCTGCGGGACTCCGAGGACGACTACCGCGGCGGTGAGGACTTCGGCATCGACCTGTCCCGCCGTCCGGGTGAGTCGCTCGGCGTCGAGGAAGTCTGATCTGCGCTCCCTGAGCCTGTCGGAGGGCCGCCCCTCCGACAGGCTCAGGGCACGGATCGGTCCACAGCATTTGAGATCGCGTACTAAAGAGAAGAGACAAACAACGTGCTCGACGTGAACTTCTTCGACCAGATCCGCATCGGCCTGGCCACGGCCGACGAGATCCGTGGTTGGTCCCACGGTGAGGTGAAGAAGCCGGAGACGATCAACTACCGCACGCTCAAGCCCGAGCGCGACGGCCTGTTCTGCGAGAAGATCTTCGGCCCCACCCGGGACTGGGAGTGCTACTGCGGCAAGTACAAGCGCGTGCGCTTCAAGGGCATCATCTGCGAGCGCTGTGGCGTCGAGGTCACCCGCTCCAAGGTCCGCCGCGAGCGGATGGGCCACATCGAGCTCGCCGCCCCGGTCACCCACATCTGGTACTTCAAGGGCGTCCCCTCGCGCTTGGGCTACCTGCTCGACATCGCGCCGAAGGACCTCGAGAAGGTCATCTACTTCGCCGCCTACATGATCACCTCCGTCGACGACGAGGCCCGCCACCGCGACCTGTCCTCCCTCGAGGGCAAGATCGACGTCGAGCGCAAGCAGCTCGAGGGTCGGCGCGACTCCGACATCGAGAACCGGATGAAGAAGCTCGAGGAGGACACCGCCGGCCTCGAGGCCGAGGGTGCCAAGGCCGACGCCAAGCGCAAGGTGCGCGAGGGGGCCGAGCGCGAGGTCAAGCAGCTGCGTGACCGTGCCCAGCGCGAGCTGGACCGCCTCGACGCCGTCTGGAACCGGTTCAAGAACCTCAAGGTCCAAGACCTCGAGGGCGACGAGATCCTCTACCGCGAGATGAAGAACCGGTTCGGCAAGTACTTCGCCGGCTCGATGGGGGCGGACGCGATCCAGAAGCGTCTGCAGACCTTCGACCTGAACGCCGAGTCGGAGTCGCTGCGCGAGATCATCCAGACCGGCAAGGGCCAGCGCAAGACCCGCGCCCTGAAGCGGCTCAAGGTCGTCTCCGCGTTCCTGTCCACCCAGAACAGCCCGGCCGGCATGGTCCTGGACTGCGTCCCGGTCATCCCGCCGGACCTCCGCCCGATGGTGCAGCTCGACGGTGGCCGCTTCGCGACCTCGGACCTGAACGACCTGTACCGCCGCGTGATCAACCGGAACAACCGCCTCAAGCGGCTGCTCGACCTCGGCGCGCCCGAGATCATCGTCAACAACGAGAAGCGGATGCTCCAGGAGGCCGTGGACTCGCTGTTCGACAACGGCCGTCGTGGCCGTCCGGTCACCGGCCCGGGCAACCGGCCGCTGAAGTCCATCTCGGACATGCTCAAGGGCAAGCAGGGCCGGTTCCGCCAGAACCTGCTGGGCAAGCGCGTCGACTACTCCGGCCGTTCGGTCATCGTCGTCGGCCCGCAGCTCAAGCTGCACCAGTGCGGCCTGCCCAAGGCGATGGCGCTGGAGCTGTTCAAGCCCTTCGTGATGAAGCGGCTCGACGACCTCAACCACGCCCAGAACATCAAGTCCGCCAAGCGCATGGTCGAGCGTCAGCGTCCGGTGGTCTGGGACGTGCTCGAGGAGGTCATCTCCGAGCACCCCGTGCTGCTGAACCGGGCGCCCACCCTGCACCGGCTGGGCATCCAGGCGTTCGAGCCGCAGCTCATCGAGGGCAAGGCCATCCAGATCCACCCGCTCGTCTGCACCGCGTTCAACGCGGACTTCGACGGTGACCAGATGGCCGTCCACCTCCCGCTGAGCGCGGAGGCGCAGGCCGAGGCCCGCATCCTGATGCTGTCGACCAACAACATCTTGAAGCCGGCCGACGGCCGTCCCGTGACCATGCCCACCCAGGACATGATCATCGGCCACTACTTCTTGACCATGCAGGTCGACGGAGCAGCGGGCGAGGGGCGTGCGTTCGGCTCGGTGGCCGAGGCCCTGATGGCCTTCGACCGCAAGGAGCTGTCGGTCCAGGCGAAGATCAAGCTGCGGCTCACCGACATCGTCGCGCCGGCCGGTCACACGCTGTCCCCCAACGGCTCGATCATCCTCGAGACGACCCTGGGTCGCGCCCTGTTCAACGAGGCGCTGCCGGCCGACTACGCCTACTGCGACTACGAGGTGGGCAAGAAGCAGCTGGGGCAGATCGTCAACGACCTGGCTGAGCGCTACCCGAAGGTCGACGTGGCCTTCTGCCTGGACGCCCTCAAGGACCTGGGCTTCCACTGGGCCACCCGCTCCGGGGTCACCGTGTCCATCGGCGACGTGACCACCCCGGCCAACAAGGCCGAGCTGCTCGCGGGCTACGAGGACCGGGCCAGCAAGATCGACCGGCAGTACGAGCGCGGTCTGATCACCGAGGACGAGCGTCGTCAGGAGCTCATCGAGATCTGGACCGACGCCACGTCCAAGCTCGGCGCGGCGATGGAGGCCAACTTCTCCAAGACCAACCCGATCTACATGATGGTCCACTCCGGTGCCCGCGGGAACATGGTGCAGATGCGCCAGATCGCCGCCATGCGTGGGCTCGTGGTGAACCCGAAGGGCGAGATCATCGCCCGGCCCATCAAGTCGAACTTCCGTGAGGGCCTCTCGGTCCTGGAGTACTTCATCTCCACCCACGGTGGTCGCAAGGGCCAGGCCGACACCGCGCTGCGGACGGCCGACTCGGGTTACCTGACGCGTCGACTCGTCGACGTCAGCCAGGACGTCATCATCCGCGAGGAGGACTGCGGCACCGAGCGTGGCCTGACCAAGACCATCGCCGTCGGCGACGACGGGGCGCTGGCCCTGGACGAGCACGTCGAGACCGCGGTCTACGCCCGGACGCTCGCCACCGACGTCCGCGACGCGGACGGCGAGGTGCTGCTGCCGGCCGGGACCGACCTGGGCGACGTCAACATCAAGCTGCTGGTCGAGAACGGTGTCCGCACCGTCAAGGTCCGCAGCGTGCTGACCTGCGAGGCCGTCACCGGCACCTGCGCCATGTGCTACGGGCGCTCGCTGGCCAGCGGCAAGCTGGTCGACGTCGGCGAGGCCGTGGGCATCGTGGCCGCGCAGTCCATCGGTGAGCCCGGCACGCAGCTGACGATGCGCACCTTCCACACCGGTGGTGTGGCCGGTGACGACATCACCCAGGGTCTGCCCCGCGTGGTCGAGCTCTTCGAGGCCCGGCAGCCCAAGGGCAAGTCGCCGATCTCCGAGGCCGCCGGCCGCGTGCAGATCGAGGACTCCGACCGGCTCCGCAAGATCACCATCACCCCCGACGACGGGTCGGAGGCCGCCGAGTTCTCGGTGTCTCGCCGTGCTCGTCTGCTGGTGGAGGACGGCAGCCACGTCGAGGTCGGCCAGCAGCTCACCGCTGGTACTCCCGACCCGCACGACGTGCTCCGGGTGCTCGGTGTCCGTCGGGTGCAGGAGCACCTGGTGGACGAGGTCCAGTCGGTGTACCGCACGCAGGGTGCGCCGATCCACGACAAGCACATCGAGATCATCATCCGGCAGATGCTGCGCCGGGTGACGGTCATCGAGTCCGGGGACGCCGACCTGCTGGCCGGCGACCTGGTCGACCGGCTCACCTACGAGGCCCAGAACCGCAAGGTCGTGGCCGAGGGTGGGTCGCCGGCGTCGGGTCGTGCCGTGCTGATGGGCATCACCAAGGCGTCGCTGGCCACCGAGTCGTGGCTGTCGGCGGCGTCCTTCCAGGAGACGACGAAGGTCCTGACCGACGCGGCCATCAACGGCAAGTCGGACAGCCTCATCGGACTCAAGGAGAACGTCATCCTCGGCAAGCTGATCCCGGCGGGCACCGGTCTCGACCGCTACCGCAACATCAAGGTGGAGGCGACCGAGGAGGCCAAGGCGCAGGCCTACTCGATGGTCGGCTACGACTCGTTCGACTACGACTTCGGTCAGGGTTCGGGCGCGGCCGTGCCGCTCGAGGAGTTCGACCTCGGCGACTACCGCTGAGCTAGTCGCGAGCAGGACCGCCGGAGGGCGGGTCGGGGCAACCCGGCCCGCCCTCCGGGCGTTTCCGCCCGCCGCCCGCCGCCCGCCGCCCGCTGCCCGCTGCCCGCCCCTGCCGCCCGCTGCTCGCCGCCCGCCGCCCGCGGCCCGCGGCCCGCCGCCCGCCGCCCCGGGTCCTCGTCCAGACCCCCACATCACACCCCGCTGGTGGACCTCACATCCCGTGCAACGGGTGTGAGGCGGACCGACCGGGTGTGAGGTCGCCAGGAAGGCCGATCGCGGGCGACCCCCGCACGACCGGGGCGGTGAGCAGCAGGACCTCCGACCCTGTGGACGGCCGGTCACGGCACGTGCATCTGCGGTGACCTGGGTGGGTGCCCGAGATCCGTCTGACCCGCCAGGTGCTCGAGGACGGTTACGCGCCCGACGAGCTCCGTCGCTTGCAGCGCGACGGTCGCCTGGTGCACCTCCGTCGCGGAGCCTGGGCGACGCTCGAGGAACCAGCGGGTGAGGCGGTGACGGCCGAGTCGAAGCACCGGCTGCTGCTCGCGGCGGTGGCGGCCCAGGCGCACCCGGCCGCCGTGCTCAGCCACGGCTCTGCCGCAGTGCTGCACGGGCTGCCGGTCTGGCCGGAGTCGATCGAGCGCGTGCACCTCACGCGGAACCGCAGCACCGGGGCCAGGCGGCGCCGCGACGTCGAGGTGCACACGGCCACGCTGCCGCCGGAGCACGTCACCCTGATCGACCGTCTGCTCGTCACCAATCTGCCTCGGACCGTTGCGGACCTGGCGCGGCTCCTGCCCTTCGGCCGGGCCGTCGCGGCCGGTGACCGGGCCGCTGCCCTGGGACTGGACTTCGGCCACCTCGAGGACGTGTTGCGGTGCATGGAGCAGTGGCCCGGCGTGCGGCAGGCGCGCCGTGTGGCGGACTTCCTCGACGGACGGGCCGAGTCAGCGGGGGAGTCGGTCAGCCGGGTGCGGATCGGTGAGCTCGGATTGCCGTCGCCCATCCTGCAGCACGAGGTCTACGACTCCGCCGGGACGATGATCGCCCGCGTCGACTTCGCGTGGCCCGACCGGCGCACCATCGGTGAGTTCGACGGCCGCATCAAGTACGGCGCCCTGCTCAAGCCTGGCCAGCGACCCGAGGACGTCGTCTACGCCGAGAAGTTGCGCGAGGACGCCCTGCGCGACGCCGGCTGGCAGGTCGTCCGCTGGGTGTGGGCCGACCTCGCCCGACCGCTGGTCATCCAGCAGCGCCTCGTGCGGGCCTTCGCCCGCGCCGGTCGTCCGCTCTAGCCGTCCGCGACGAGGACGCTTCCAGCCAGATCCGCGACACGAGGTGGCGCCTCCGGTTCCGCTGACCCTGACGTCTCCCCAGGTCCGCCACTTCACACCCCTGCGGTGGCCGGCACACCCTCTGCACGGGGTGTGCCGGCTACTCCCGGGGTGTGAAGTGGCGGACCGACGGGGGTCGGGGCCTGGGCCGACGTGGCAACCGGGATGAGGGGTGCCCGGCTGGGGCTGGGCCTGGGGTTGGAGGCCGGGGATAGCCGGGACGGACTGGTGAGGGTGCCGGACCGGACGCGGCGGTCAGCGGCTGGCGGCGCGGCGGAACTGCCAGGTGGTCAGCGGGATGAAGATCACCAGCACCACGACGGACCAGATCAGCGTGTAGATGACCGGGTGCTGCAGGGGCCAGACCGTGGCCGGAGCGGTCAGGGCGTCGTTGCCGAACAGCTCGCGGGCGGCGGCGGTGATGGCCGAGACCGGGTTCCACTGCGCGAACACCTCCAAGGGCCGCGGCAACGACTCCAGCGGCACGAACGTGTTGGCGATGAACGTGATTGGGAAGATGACGATGAACGAGGCCTGGTTCACCACCTCGACGCTCGGCACGAGCAGGCCGACGAACGCCATCACCCAGGAGATCGCGTAGGCGAAGACCAGCAGCACCAGGTATCCGGCCAGGGCGTCGAGGAACGAGCTGCGGATCCGCCAGCCGACCAGCAGGCCGGTCAGCGACATCACGACCAGCACGATGACGTTGTTCACCACGTCGGAGAGCGTCCGACCCGTGAGCACCGCCGTCCGGGACATCGGCAGCGACCGGAAGCGGTCGATGATGCCCTTCTGGACGTCATCGGCCAGCCCGGCGCCGGTCGTCGTGGCTCCGAAGATGACCGTCTGGGCGAAGATGCCGGCGATCAGGAACTCGCGGTACTGCTGCGGGTCGCCGCCGGAGATCGCCCCGCCGAAGACGTAGGCGAAGAGCAGCACGAACATGATCGGCGACAAGGTGGTGAACACCAGCAGCTCCGGCACCCGCCGGATCTTGATGAGGTTGCGCTGGGCGACGACGAGGCCGTCGCCCAACGAGCTGAGCACGCTCACTTCTCCTCCTCCGCGGCATGGCCGGTCAGGGACAGGAACACGTCGTCCAGGGTGGGCCGGCGCAGCCCCACGTCGTCGACGGCGACCCCCGCGCCGTCCAGCCGGCGGAGGGCCTCGATCAGCACCCCGGCGCCGCCGGTGACCGGCGCGGTGACACCTCGGGTGTGCCGGTCGGCGGTCACCGCAGCCGAGGTCAGCTCCGTCACCACGGCGACGGCGGCGTCCAGCTGGCCGGGGTCGGACACCGTCAGCTCCAGCCGCTCGCCACCCACCTGGGCCTTGAGGGCGTCCGCGGTGCCCTGGGCGATGACCAGGCCGTGGTCGATGACGACGATCTCGTCGGCCAACCGGTCGGCCTCCTCCAGGTACTGGGTGGTGAGCAGCAGCGTCGTCCCCCCGGCCACCAGGGAGCCGATCATCTCCCACACCTCGATCCGCCCCTGGGGGTCCAGGCCCGTGGTCGGCTCGTCGAGGAACAGCACCTCGGGCTCGGCCACCAGGGCTGCAGCCAGGTCGAGCCGACGCCGCATGCCGCCCGAGTAGGCCTTGGCCGGCTTGCCGCCGGCCTCCTCGAGCCCGAACTGCCGGAGCAGCTGACGGGCCCGGTCCCGGCTGCGAGCGCCGCCGAGGTGGTACAGCCGCCCCACCATGACGAGGTTCTCCATCCCGGTCAGGTACTCGTCGACCGCGGAGTACTGGCCCGACAGCCCGATCCGTTTCCGCACCCCGCCCGGATCGGCGACCACGTCGATCCCGGCCACCCGGGCCGAGCCGCCGTCCGGTCGCAGCAGGGTGGTGAGGCAGCGGACGGTGGTGGTCTTGCCCGCCCCGTTGGGGCCGAGCAGGCCCAGCACGGTCCCCCGGGGCACCGCCAGGTCTACTCCACCGAGGGCGGTGAAGCTCTTGTAGCGCTTGACGAGCCCGCTCGCCTCGATCGCCAGGTCCATGCGCGGACAGTAGCGGCACCCGCCGACAGTTCGGTGACGACGAGGACCGCGGCGGGCTCAGACGGCGGCGCGATCCAGGTGGGCCAAGATGTCGTCGACGGTCTCGTCGGGGGTCTGCGCGCTGGAGTCCAGCCAGTACCCGATCTGCGCGGTCTCGCGGCGGAGCACCTCGTCCAGCGCCCCGGGGGAGAAGTGCACGTAGCCGGACTTGGCGCGCTGCTCCTCGCGCCACTCCAGGGCCGAGACGCTGGGGGAGAGCACGACGAGGTACCGCTCCGGGTTGCGGATCCGCGCGACGAAGTGCTCGAGCTCGGTGCCGATGATGACGTCCTGCACCACGGCGTCGAAACCCGCCTCGGCGTAGCGGTCCGCGGTGCGGGCGGCGAGCTCGTAGCGCAGCTGCAGCTGGGCGACGGCCTCCGGCTCCGGCTGGGGCGTCATGTCCGCCCGGCCGTTGACGACCATCTTCCGGAAGACGTCCCCGCGGATGTGCACGGACCTGGGCAGCCGCCGGGCCAGCAGCTCGGCCACCGTCGACTTCCCCGCGGCCATCGCTCCGGTGATGACGATGACCCTGCCGTGTGCCGCGCTCACGCCTCCAGTGTGCCGGGTGCGGTGCCGCGCGCGGACAGCCGGGCAGATGCGGAGGTACTAGGCGACAAATTCCGCACCTGCGGATCTACCATGGCCGCATGCCCCAGTACCGGATCGCCCAGGCCGCCGCCCTGCTCGGGGTCTCGGACGACACCGTCCGTCGCTGGGTGGAGTCAGGAAGGTTGCCGACCGTGGACGGACCGGGGCCGGCCCAGGTGGAGGGCCGTGACCTCGCCGCCCTGGCCCAGCAGGTGGCGACAGCCCCCGAGCTGGGCCACCCCGTCGCAGCGAGCGCTCGGAACCGGCTCACCGGGCTGGTCACCCGGGTGGTCAAGGACACCGTGATGGCCCAGGTCGACCTGCAGTGCGGGCCCTTCCGGGTGGTCTCGCTGATGTCGGCCGAGGCGGCGACCGAGCTGGGGCTGGAGCCGGGGGTGCTGGCCGTGGCGTCGGTGAAGTCCACGCACGTCGTCGTCGAGGTGCCGGAGCGCCCGTGAGCGTCCCGACCCGCGCCACGGTCGGCGCCCTCGCCGCCGTCCTGGTCCTCGCGTCGGCCTCCTGCACGGCGGACGGATCGGTGCCCGCCGACAGCGGCGCCGCCCCGAGCGGGCCCGTGACGGTCCTCGCCGCCGCCTCCCTCACCGAGGCGTTCAGCACGCTCGGCGCGCAGTTCGAGGCGGCGCACCCCGGCACGACGGTCACCTTCTCCTTCGGCTCCAGCGCGACGCTGGCCACCCAGGCGGTGCAGGGCGCGCCAGCTGACGTCTTCGCCGCGGCGAGCACGGCCACCATGGCGACGGCCACCGACGCAGGCGCCGCCGCGGACCCGGTGGACCTGGCGACCAACACCCTCGAGATCGCCGTCCCGCCGGGCAACCCCGGGCGGGTGAGGGGACTGCCGGACCTCGCCGACCGGCGGCTGCGGATCGCCCTCTGCGCCGCCCAGGTGCCCTGCGGGGCGGCCGCGGAGCAGGTGCTCCGGGAGGCTGGGGTGACCGCGGCCCCGGACACCCTGGAGTCCGACGTCAAGGCCGTCCTGCAGAAGGTCGCCGCCGACGAGGTCGACGCCGGGCTGGTCTACACCACGGACGTCCGGTCGGCGGCGGGCCGCGTCGAGGGCCTCGCCCTCCCCGAGGCCGTGCAGGCGCCCAACCGCTACCCGGTGGCGGTCCTGACGGCGAGCCGGAACCCGGTCACGGCCCACGCCTTCGTCGACTTCGCGCTCTCCGACGCGGGCCATCAGGTCCTCCGCGACGCCGGCTTCGGCCCACCATGAGCCGGACCGCCACCGCCCCGCAGCCCGCCGACACCCGTGGCCGGGTGCCCTGGGTCCTCGGGCTGCCGGCCGTGCTGGCCCTGCTGTTCCTGCTCGGGCCCCTGCTCGGACTGGTGCTGCGCGCCCCCTGGAGCCAGGCCGGCACCCTGCTGACCAGCGGGAGCGCCCTGCAGGCCCTGCGCCTGTCGCTGGTCACCGCGACGGCCTCCACCCTGGTCGCGCTGCTGCTGGGCGTGCCGCTGGCCTGGCTGCTGGCCCGCCCCGGGCTGCGCGGGGCGCCGCTGCTCCGGGCGCTGGTCACCGTGCCGCTGGTGCTGCCGCCGGTGGTCGGCGGGGTGGCGCTGTTCTCGGTCCTCGGCCGCTCGGGGATCGTCGGTCGACCGCTGCACGCGCTGACCGGCTTCGCCTTCCCGTTCACCCCGTACGCGGTGGTGCTGGCCCAGGTGTTCGTCGCCCTGCCCTACCTGGTGCTCGCGGTGGAGGGGGCGCTGCGGGGCGCCGACCGGCGCTACGAGGACGCCGCCGCCACGCTCGGCGCCCGCCCGGTCACCGTCTTCGCCCGGGTGACCCTGCCCCTGGTCGGCCCGGGGATCGCCGCCGGCGCGGTGCTGGCCTGGGCCCGGGCCCTCGGCGAGTTCGGCGCGACCATCACCTTCGCCGGCAGCTTCCCGGGCACCACCCGCACCATGCCGCTCGAGGTGTACCTAGCCCTGGAGACCGATCCGGGTGCCGCGCTGCTGCTCTCGGTGCTGCTGCTCGCGGTGTCGGTGGCCGTGCTGGCGCTGCTGCGGGACCGCTGGACCGCCCGGTGGTGAGCGGGCTGTCGTCCCGGCTGGCGGTCCTCCGGGCGGGCTTCGACCTGCGCCTCGACCTCGACGTCGGCGCCGGGGAGGTGGTCGCGCTCGTCGGGCCCAACGGCGCGGGCAAGTCCACCGCCCTGCGGGCGCTGGCCGGCCTGCTCGCCCTGCACGGAGGCCGGGTCGAGCTGGACGGCCGGGAGCTGGCCGACGCGTCCCGGCGCCTGCACCTCCCTGCCCACGAGCGCGGGGTCGGGGTGGTCTTCCAGGACTACCTGCTGTTCCCGCACCTGTCCGTGCTCGACAACGTGGCGTTCGGGCTGACGGCCCGCGGCCGCCCCCGCACCGAGGCCCGCGCCACCGCCGCCGGCTGGCTGGCCCGGATGGGGCTGGCGGAGCTGGCCGCGGCCCGGCCACGGACCCTGTCCGGTGGGCAGGCGCAGCGGGTGGCGCTGGCCCGGGCCCTGGCCCCCGGACCCGGCCTGCTGCTGCTCGACGAGCCGCTCGCCGCCCTCGACGCCCGCACCCGGTTGCTGGTCCGCGGCGAGCTGCGCCGGCACCTGCAGGCCTTCGGCGGTGCCACGGTGGTGGTCACCCACGACCCGGTGGACGCGGCCGTGCTGGCCGACCGGCTGGTCGTCGTCGAGGGCGGCCGGGTGGTGCAGACCGGTTCCCCGGCCGAGGTGGCCGCCCGGCCCCGGACCGACTACGTGGCTCGGCTGGTCGGGCTGAACCTGCTGGCGGGGGAGGGCGACGGGACCGTCGTCCGGCTGCCCGGCGGGAGGGTGGTGCACGTGGCCGAGGCCGTCCGCGGACCCGTGCGGGCGGCTTTCCGGCCGGCCGCCGTGTCGCTGTTCACCCGGTGCCCGGAAGGCTCGCCGCGCAACGTCTGGCGCGGCCGGGTCACCGGGCTGGAGCCGCACGGTTCCGGCGTCCGGGTCGAGGTGGGGGAGGCGCTGGACGGCACGGCCGGCATCCTCGCCGAGGTCACCGCCGCCGCGGTGGCCGAGCTGGACCTGCGGCCCGGATCGCCGGTCTGGGCCACCGTCAAGGCCTCCGACGTCGCGGTCTACCCGGACGGGGCGGCGTCTGGCCCGTAGCGTGGGCCCGTGGACCTGGCCGCCCGCTTCCTGCCCCTGCTCGGCACCTGGACCGGCCTGGAGCGCCTCCCCGTCGAGGCTGGGGACCCGCTCACCGCCCGGGCCTCGCTGGTGCTCCGGCTGGACCTCGGCGGCACCGCGGTGCTGCAGGACTACCGCCAGGTCCGCTCCGACGGCGTCGAGCTGACCGCGCACGGAGTGTTCCGCTCCGCCGTCTCCGAGCACGTGGACTGGTGGCGGTTCGACTCCAGCAGTGGTCCCCCGGCCAGGGCGACGGGCTGGTTCGCCGACGGTGCGCTGGTGCTCGAGGCCGAGGACCGGCGGCACCGGTTCCGCGGGCAGGGCGACGACCTCGAGCAGCAGGTCGACCTGCGGACGGCGGCGGGCTGGCGGCCGGCGCTGGTCGGCCGGTACCGGCGGCTGACCGGTCACTGACTGCGGCGACGTGGATCCCGGCCGACCCCACCGCCCGGTCCCCTAGGCTGAGCCGGTGGGCCAGATCCTCTCCGTCAACGTCGGTCGCGCCGAACCGAACCCGTACAAGTCGGCGAAGTCGACCGGCATCGGCAAGCAGCCCGTCGCGGGGCCGGTCGAGGTGCGGGCCCCGGGTCCCAAGCACGGCGGCCTCGGCAGCGGTCTGGTCGGGGACTTCGTCGGGGACACCCAGCACCACGGTGGTGACCTGCAGGCGGTCTACGCCTTCCAGCGCGAGGACCTCGACGCCTGGGAGGTCACCCTGGGCCGGCCGCTGGCCGACGGCGCGTTCGGGGAGAACCTGACCACGACGGGGATGGACGTCAACGAGGCCCTGGTCGGCGAGGTCTGGCAGGTCGGCGACACGGTCCGGCTGCAGGTGACCTCTCCCCGCATCCCCTGCGCGACCTTCCGTGGGCGGATGGGCGAGCGGGCCTGGGCCAAGACGTTCACCGCGGCGGGCCGGCCGGGCACCTACCTCCGCGTCGTGGTGCCGGGCACGATCCGCGCCGGCGACCCGGTCGAGGTGGTGCACCGGCCCGACCACGAGGTGACCGCGGCCCTGGTCTTCCGCGCCACCACCACCGAGCGCGACCTGCTGCCGCAGCTGCTGGCGGCGGGCGACGACCTCGAGCCGGAGATCGCCGAGGCCGCCCGGGAGCGCCGCCTCGTGGTCCTCGACTAGCGGTGCGGCGGCACCGGAACAACTCCGGTGGAGCGGCGGTTGCACCAGAGGCCGATCGGGCGTGCCTCCGCTGACCAGCGGTGGTTCTGGGGCAGGGTCGGGTGTTTTGACCGCTCGGATGACGCCGGGTAGCCTAGATCCTTGTGTTCGGGCTTGCCCGACCTCTCGTGCGTGCCCCGAGTGTCTTGCGACGTGGCCGAGCGCGCACGGCGGGCTCCTCAGCCTCGTTGAGGGCCTGCTCCTCGTAGTTCCAGCCATGGCAGTGAGTCAGTGCCGCGCCCCGCGCAGCCCAAGAGAAAGAGATAGGACGCAGTGCCCACAATTCAGCAGTTGGTCCGCAAGGGCCGGGCGGACAAGGTGAGCAAGAACAAGACGCCGGCGCTCAAGGGTTCGCCCCAGCGTCGCGGTGTGTGCACCCGCGTGTACACCACCACCCCCAAGAAGCCGAACTCCGCTCTGCGCAAGGTGGCGCGTGTCCGCCTCTCCTCCGGGGTCGAGGTCACGGCCTACATCCCCGGCGTCGGCCACAACCTGCAGGAGCACTCGATGGTGCTCGTGCGCGGTGGTCGCGTGAAGGACCTGCCCGGCGTCCGCTACAAGATCATCCGCGGCTCGCTCGACACCCAGGGCGTGAAGAACCGCAAGCAGGCTCGCAGCCGCTACGGCGCGAAGAAGGAGAAGTAATGCCTCGCAAGGGCCCCGCCCCGAAGCGTCCGCTGCCGGTCGACCCGGTCTACGGCTCCCCGCTGGTCACCCAGCTGGTGAGCAAGATCCTCGTCGACGGCAAGAAGACCATCGCCCAGGGCATCGTCTACACCGCGCTCGACGGCACTCGCACCAAGACCGGTGTCGACCCCGTGCAGACCCTGAAGCGCGCCCTGGACAACGTCCGCCCCGCGCTGGAGGTCAAGAGCCGCCGTGTCGGTGGCGCGACCTACCAGGTCCCGATCGAGGTCAAGCCGAACCGCGCGACCACGCTCGCGATGCGCTGGCTGGTCAGCTTCGCCCGCGCCCGTCGCGAGAAGACGATGTCGGAGCGTCTCATGAACGAGATCCTCGACGCCTCCAACGGCCTCGGTGCCGCGGTGAAGCGTCGCGAGGACACGCACAAGATGGCCGAGGCCAACAAGGCCTTCGCCCACTACCGCTGGTAACCCACCCCAGCACTTCTTCCCGGCTCTTCCGCCGGCGGGACCACCGTCCCGCCCGTCGGAGGGGGTCGGATCACCCCCAGACGAGAGGTTGAAGACGCCGCGATGGCAGTCGACATCAAGACCGACCTGTCCAAGGTCCGCAACATCGGCATCATGGCCCACATCGACGCCGGCAAGACCACCACCACCGAGCGGATCCTGTTCTACACCGGGATCAACTACAAGATCGGTGAGGTGCACGAGGGCGCGGCGACGATGGACTGGATGGAGCAGGAGCAGGAGCGCGGCATCACCATCACGTCCGCCGCGACGACCTGCCACTGGCACGACACCCAGATCAACATCATCGACACGCCCGGTCACGTGGACTTCACCGTCGAGGTGGAGCGGTCGCTCCGCGTGCTCGACGGCGCGGTCGCCGTGTTCGACGGCGTGGCCGGCGTCGAGCCGCAGAGCCAGACCGTGTGGCGCCAGGCCGACCGCTACAAGGTCCCGCGGATCTGCTTCATCAACAAGCTGGACCGCACCGGCGCGAGCTTCGACTTCTGCGTCTCCACGATCAAGAGCCGCCTGATGGCCGTCCCGGCGATCCTGCAGCTGCCGATCGGTTCCGAGGGCGGGTTCCTCGGTGTCGTGGACGTCGTCCGGATGCGTGCCCTCACCTGGCGCGGCGAGACCACGATCGGCGAGGACTACGCCGTCGAGGAGATCCCCGCCGACATGGTCGAGCAGGCCGAGCAGGCGCACGCCGACCTCATCGAGCTGGTCGCCGAGTACGACGACACGCTGATGGAGGCCTACCTGGCCGAGGACGAGGAGGCGATGACCCCCGAGCTCATCGACGCCGCGATCCGTCGCGCCGTGCTCTCCTCGCAGATCACCGCCGTGCTGTGCGGCAGCGCCTTCAAGAACAAGGGCGTCCAGCCCCTGCTCGACGCGGTCATCGCCTACCTGCCGTCCCCGCTGGACGTGCCGGCCATCGACGGGTTCAAGCCCGGCGACGAGTCGACCGTCATCGAGCGGCACCCGGACGACACGGACCCGTTCTCCGCGCTGGCGTTCAAGATCGCGGCTGACCCGCACCTGGGCCGCCTGACCTACATCCGCCTCTACTCGGGCAAGCTCGAGGCCGGCTCCACGGTGCTGAACAGCACCAAGGGTCGCAAGGAGCGGATCGGGAAGATCTACCAGATGCACGCGAACAAGCGTGAGGAGATCGCCAGCGTCGGCGCGGGCCAGATCGTCGCGGTGATGGGTCTCAAGGACACGACCACCGGCGAGACGCTGTCCGACCAGGCGAACCCCGTCGTGCTGGAGTCGATGGACTTCCCGGCCCCGGTCATCGAGCAGGCCATCGAGCCGAAGACGAAGTCCGACCAGGAGAAGCTGGGTGTCGCCATCCAGCGGCTCGCGGAGGAGGACCCGACCTTCCGGGTGCACACCGACGACGAGACCGGTCAGACGATCATCGCCGGCATGGGCGAGCTGCACCTGGAGGTGCTGATCGACCGGATGAAGCGTGAGTTCCGCGTCGAGGCCAACATCGGCAAGCCGCAGGTGGCCTACCGCGAGACGCTGCGCCGCCCGGTGACCAAGATCGAGTACACCCACAAGAAGCAGTCGGGTGGCTCGGGGCAGTACGCCCGGGTGATCATCGACCTCGAGCCGCTCGAGGCCGGCTCCGGCTACGAGTTCGTGAACGCCGTGACCGGTGGCCGCATCCCCAAGGAGTACATCCCCGCGGTGGACAACGGCATCCAGGACGCCATGCAGTTCGGCGTGCTGGCCGGCTACGCGGTGGAGGACATCAAGGTGACGCTGCAGGACGGCGCCTACCACGACGTCGACTCCTCCGAGCTCGCGTTCAAGATCGCCGGATCGATGGTCTTCAAGGAGGCCGCCCGCCGCGCCGACCCGGCTCTGCTGGAGCCGGTGATGGCCGTCGAGGTGACCACCCCGGAGGAGTACATGGGCACCGTCATCGGTGACCTCAACTCCCGCCGCGGGCAGATCCAGGCGATGAACGACGTGCACGGCAACAAGGTCGTCGAGGCCCTGGTGCCGCTGTCGGAGATGTTCGGTTACGTCGGCGACCTGCGGTCGAAGACCTCGGGCCAGGCGTCGTACTCGATGGAGTTCCACGCCTACGCCGAGACGCCGAAGTCGGTCTCGGACGAGATCATCCAGAAGGCCCGCGGGGAGTGATCCCCGCTCCGCCCGGGAGGTCGGGAGGGGTCGCCCCCTCTCGACTCCCCGGGCGGACGGGCCCGTCGGGACGACCCGTTTTGACTGGGCCTGCCCACGGCCCCAGAATTGACCGGCACGTCCGGTCAGCACAGACCAGCTATCCCAGAATTCGCCCCGCGAGCGCGTGGCGAGGAATCCAGAAGGAGCCCCAGTGGCCAAGGCCAAGTTCGAGCGGACTAAGCCGCACGTCAACATCGGCACCATCGGGCACATCGACCACGGCAAGACCACGCTGACCGCGGCGATCACCAAGGTGCTGCACGACAAGTACCCGACCCTCAACCAGGCGTCGGCGTTCGACCAGATCGACAAGGCGCCCGAAGAGCGTCAGCGCGGCATCACCATCTCCATCGCGCACGTCGAGTACCAGACCGAGTCGCGGCACTACGCGCACGTGGACTGCCCCGGTCACGCCGACTACATCAAGAACATGATCACCGGCGCCGCTCAGATGGACGGCGCGATCCTCGTCGTGGCCGCCACCGATGGCCCGATGCCGCAGACCCGTGAGCACGTCCTGCTGGCCCGCCAGGTCGGCGTGCCGGCGATCGTCGTCGCGCTGAACAAGTGCGACATGGTCGACGACGAGGAGATCCTGGAGCTCGTCGAGCTCGAGGTCCGCGAGCTGCTGAGCGAGTACGAGTTCGACGGCGACGAGACCCCCGTCGTCCGGGTGGCGGCCTTCCCGGCGCTGAACGGTGACGAGAAGTGGGGCGACGCGATCATGGAGCTCATGACCGCCGTCGACACCTTCATCCCGCAGCCGGAGCGCGAGATCGACAAGCCGTTCCTGATGCCCGTCGAGGACGTCTTCACGATCACCGGTCGTGGCACCGTCATCACCGGTCGTATCGAGCGCGGGATCGTCAAGGTCAACGAGACCGTCGACATCATCGGCATCCGCAACACCAAGCAGACCACCACGGTCACCGGTGTCGAGATGTTCCGCAAGCTCCTCGACGAGGGCCAGGCGGGCGAGAACGTCGGTCTGCTGCTCCGTGGCACCAAGCGCGAGGACGTGGAGCGCGGCATGGTCGTGATCAAGCCGGGCACGACCACCCCGCACACCGACTTCGAGGCGCGCGTCTACATCCTCAGCAAGGAGGAGGGCGGCCGTCACACGCCGTTCTTCAACAACTACCGCCCGCAGTTCTACTTCCGCACGACGGACGTGACCGGTGTGGTGAACCTCCCCGAGGGCACCGACATGGTGATGCCGGGTGACAACACGGACATGACCGTGCAGCTCATCCAGCCCATCGCCATGGAGGAGGAGCTGAAGTTCGCCATCCGTGAGGGTGGTCGCACCGTCGGCGCCGGCCGGGTCACCAAGATCATCAAGTGACCTCAGCGACACGCTGATCAGCTGATCACGAAGGAGGCCCCGGACCACTGGTCCGGGGCCTTTCTCGTGCCCTGGGCCGCCTACCATCAGCGGGTGGAAGCGAACACCGAGGCCATCGTCCGGCTCGCCTGGTCGAGGCTGCTCGGCCTGCCGGACGACACCCTCGACCCCGCCGCCAACCCGGTGCGGACCGTCCGCTCGGTGGCGCCCGGCCAGGCCATGGTGGTGCGGCTCTGGGACACCTGGGTGGTGCTGGGCCCCGACTGGTTCCAGGAGCGCACCGCCGACGTCGACCCCGCCGTGCTGGTCGACCCCACCACGCTGCTGCGCTCCTGCGACGGCCGCCCGGCGCGGCTGCTCGGGCACGCGGTCCTGGGCTTCACCGACCGCTACGCCGAGCCGTCCGTACCGGGCCGGATCGCGCTCGAGGACGTGCCGGTCGACGACGCGCCGTCCGCCGCGGCCAGCCTGGAGCGGTCCTGTCCGCCCGACGACGTCGCCGAGGTCGGCCTGGCCGAGCTGTCCCGGGTGTTCGTCACCCTCGACGACCGCGACCAGCCGACGTCGGGCGCCGGCTACGACGAGTGGCAGGGCCTGCTGGGGCACCTGGGGGTGCTGACCCCGCCCGAGCTGCGCGGTACCGGCTGGGGCACCGTCGCGGCCGCCCTGGCCCTGAACGACGCCCTGGACGTCGGACTGGTCGGCCAGTGGCGGGCCCGCACGGACAACGCCGCCTCACGCCGGCTCGCCCGGAAGCTCGGTTTCGTGGAGGCGGGGGAGCAGAGCACGGTCACGCTGGGCTGAGCTGTCGGAGCCGACGTCTAGGGTGTGCGGGACGCGACCACCCAGGGAGACCGATGCGCCGACCGACCGCTCGACTCGTGGCCGTGCTGGCCTTGCTCTGGTTCGCGGCCGCGTGCTCGGCCGGGGGACCGCAGTCGACGCTGGACGAGGTCCGCGAGACCGGCGTGCTGCGGGTCGGCACCGAGGGGACCTACAGCCCGTTCAGCTTCCACGACCCGGCCACCAACGAGCTCACCGGCTACGACATCGAGGTGATCACGGCCGTCGCCGGCGAGCTGGGGGCGCGGCCGGAGTTCGTCGAGGCGCCCTTCGACGCCCTGTTCGCGAGCCTGCAGTCGAGCCGGTTCGACGTCGTGGCGAACCAGGTGACCCGCAACCCGGAGCGGGAGGCGACCTACGCGCTGTCGCAGGGCTACACCTTCTCCGACGGGGTGATCGTCACCCGCAGCGACGACACCTCGATCTCGGGGCTGGCCGACCTGCGCGGCAAGACCACGGCCCAGTCCTCGACCAGCAACTGGGCCGGCGTGGCCGAGGACGCGGGAGCGCGGGTCGAGGCGGTGGAGGGCTTCGCGCAGGCCGTCACCCTGGTCAAGCAGGGGCGCGTCGACGCCACCGTCAACGACAACCTCGCAGCCCTGGAGTACTTCAAGACCACCGGCGACACCGAGGTGCGGGTCGCCGCCCAGACGGGCGACCGCAGCGAGCAGGTGATGGCCCTGCGGCAGGACGACACCGAGCTGCGGGACGCCGTGGACGACGCGCTCGACGACCTCCGTGCCGACGGCACCCTGGCCGCGATCTCGACGAAGTACTTCGGTGAGGACGTCTCCTCCGGCACCTCGGAAGACCAGCAGGCCGGACCTGCGGTGCAGCAGCGGTCGCCGTGGGACCTGGCTCTGGCCTCTGCCGGCCCGATGGCCCTGGCTGCGCTCAAGGCGACGATCCCGCTCACCGTGATCAGCTTCGCCGTCGGGCTGGTGATCGCCCTGGTCGTCGCCCTGATGCGGCTCTCCTCGGTGCCCGGCCTGGCGCAGGTCGCCCGCGTCTACGTCTCGCTGATCCGGGGGACGCCGTTGCTGGTGCAGCTGTTCCTGATCTTCTACGGCCTGCCCGCCCTGGGGCTGACCTTCAACCCCTACACCGCCGCGGTCATCGCCTTCAGCCTCAACGTCGGCGGCTACGCGGCCGAGGTGATCAGGGCCGCCATCTTGTCGGTGCCCAAGGGCCAGTGGGAGGCGGCGTCGACCATCGGGATGGGCTACGCCACGACGCTGCGCCGGGTGATCCTGCCCCAGGCCGCCCGGACCGCGGTGCCGCCGCTGTCCAACACCCTCATCTCCCTGGTCAAGGACACCTCGCTGGCCTCGGTGGTCCTGGTCACCGAGCTGACCCGGGTGGCCCAGATCGCGGCCGGGGAGAGCTTCCAGTTCCTCCCGCTCTACGCCCTGGCCGCGCTCTACTACTGGGTGATCTGCCTGGTGCTGTCGTTCGGGCAGCAACGGTTGGAACGACGGCTGGAGAGGTACGTGGCGCGATGACCGACCGACCCCTGGTGGAGGTGGCCGACCTGCACAAGCGGTTCGGCGACCTCGAGGTGCTCAAGGGCATCGACTTCACGGCGGAGTCCGGCACGGTCACCGTGCTGATCGGGTCGTCCGGCTCGGGCAAGACCACGGTCCTGCGCTCGCTGAACGGCCTGGAGGTCCCCGAGACCGGACGGGTGCGCATCGGGGACGTGGCGCTCGACTTCGAGCGAGGGCCGGGCAAGCGTGAGCTGGGCCGGCTGCGGGGGCAGAGCGCCATGGTGTTCCAGGCCCACAACCTCTTCCCCCACCTCAGCGTCCTGCAGAACGTGATGCTCGGGCCCACCGTGGTGCAGGGCCGGCCCGAGGCCGACGTGCGCACCGAGGCGCTGGGCCTGCTCGAGCGCGTCGGGCTCTCCAGCAAGGCCGAGCAGCACCCCTTCCAGCTGTCCGGCGGCCAGCAGCAGCGGGTGGGGATCGCCCGGGCGCTGGCCCAGAAGCCGCAGCTGATGCTGTTCGACGAGCCCACCTCCGCGCTCGACCCCGAGCTGGTGGGGGAGGTGCTGGCCGTCATGAAGGACCTCGCCGGCGAGGGCTGGACCATGGTCGTGGTCACCCACGAGATCCGCTTCGCCCAGTCGGTCGCCGACCAGGTGCTCTTCCTCGACGCCGGCGTGGTGCTCGAGCGGGGCACACCGGCCCAGGTGCTCGCCGACCCCACCCAGGACCGCACCCGCACCTTCCTCAAGCGCATCCTCGACCCGATCTGACCCGCGCCCTGAGCCTGTCGAAGGGCCCGCCGCCCCCTGAGCCTGTCGAAGGGCCCACCGCCCCCTGAGCCTGTCGAAGGGCCTTCGACAGGCTCAGGCCACGAGGACAGGCTCAGGCCACGAGGACAGGCTCAGGCCACGAGGAGCCGGAGGTGGGTCTCAGGCCTTCAGCAGCAGGGCGACGGGGTAGCGGTCGAGCACCTCGGCCACCTGCACCGTGCCCTCCAGCTCGCGGCCGGTGAGGGCGTCGACGAAGCGGCCCGGCAGCTCCAGGGCGGTGTCCAACCAGCCGCCGGCCGCGGCGAGCCCCACGGGCAACCGGGTGGCCAGGGTGACCGCCCCGCCGCGGTCGAAGGCCACCAGGTGGTCAGCGGCCGGGCCGGAGGCGGTCAGCGGGGTGTAGCCGGTGAACAGCTCGGGGCGCTCGCGGCGCGCGTGCAGGGCCTGGGTGGTCACCCACAGCTTGGCCGCCCCGGTGTCGTCGACGCCCGGGTGGCTCTGCCGCGCCTCGCTCAGCAGCCTCCGTCGCCGGTCGAAGTCGACGGGGCGACGGTTGTCGGGGTCGACCAGCGAGTCGTCCCACAGCTCGGTGCCCTGGTAGACGTCGGGCACGCCCGGCATGGTCAGCTGCACCAGCTTCTGACCCAGCGCGTTGGTCCAGCCGTGCGGGGTCACCGCGGCGGCCAGGTCGTCCCAGGCCGAGCGCAGCTGGGGCTCGTCGTAGGCCGCGTCGACCGCCGCGTGCACGGCAGCCTCGTAGGCCTCGTCCACGTCGGTGTAGGTCGTGCCGTCGCTGGCCTCGCGCATCGCCTTCTCCGCGTAGGCGTGCATCCGCTCGCGCTCGATCGGACCGGCGCCGACCAGGGTCTGGGCCAGGAAGTAGCCGAAGGCACGGCGCGGCACGGCGGTGGCGTCCAGGAACCGCTCGGCGAACTCGCCCCAGGCCCGCGGGATCTCGGCCAGCACGGCCAGCCGCGCCCGCACGTCCTCGCCGCGCTTGGTGTCGTGGGTCGACAGCCCGGTCATCGAGCGGGGCTGGCCGTCCTGCCGGGCCACCTGGGCGGCGTGGAACGCCGTCAGGTCGATGCCCAGCTCGTCGGGGTCCGCGCCCACCTCGTTGAGCGCGACGAAACGCGCGTACCGGTAGAAGGCGGTGTCCTCGGTGCCCTTGGCCATGGTGGCCCCGCTGAGCTGCTGCATCCGGCGGGCCAGCTCGTCGTCGGCGTCGTGCAGCCGGGGGCTGAGGGCGTCGAGGGTGTCCCGCAGCTCGGGCCTGCGCCGAGCGGCCAGAGCCAGGGCGTGGTCGAGGTCGGCCATCCCGTCGGGCAGGTAGGAGCGGTAGACGGCGAAGGCCACGGCCACCTCGGCGATCGCGGCCGAGGCGTCCTCGACCTCGGGCACCAGAGCGGCCATCCGACGGATCTCGGCGACCAGGAGCTCGGTGACCACCATCCGCTTGCCGGCCTCGACGTGCTCGGCGATCGTCCGCTCGTCACCGGCCAACCGCTGGTAGAGGGCGGTCAGCTCGTGCTCGTGACCCGGGTCGACGAACAGGCCGTTGACCTCGCGCATGGCGTCGTAGCCGGTGGTGCCCTCGACCGGCCAGTCCGCGGGCAGCTGCTCGCCGGGCTCCAGGATCTTCTCGACGGTGATCCACTGGTCCGGGGCCAGGGCCCGCAGCCGGCGGAGGTACTCACCGGGGTCCACCAGGCCGTCGGGGTGGTCGATGCGCAGTCCGGCGACGCCGCGCCCGACCCACTCGGCCACCTTGACGTGGGTGGCGTCGAAGACGGCCTCGTCCTCCTGCCGGACGCCGGCCAGGGTGGTCACGGCGAAGAACCGCCGGTAGCCCAGGTCGGTGTTGCCCCGCGACCAGTGCACGAGCTCGTAGTGCTGCCGGGCGTGCACCGTCTCGGCGTCCTCACCCTCGGACCAGGTGCCCGGAGCCAGCGGGAAGCGGTGGTCGTAGTAGCGCAGCTCCCCGTCCTGCACGCTCAGCACGGCGTCGTCCCCGAGCACCGGCAGCAGCAGCCGGGGCCGGCTCCAGTCGATGTCGAACCAGGAGGCGTGCGCGGACTCGCGGCCGTGCTGCAGGACGTCCCACCAGGCGGGGTTCTCGGCGGGGACCTCGACCCCGAGGTGGTTGGGGACGATGTCGATGACCACCCCCAGCCCGGCTTCGCCCGCGCGGGTGAAGAGAGCCTCCAGACCCTCCTCACCGCCGCGGTCGGGGTCGATCTGGCTGACGTCGACGGTGTCGTACCCGTGGGCGGAGCCGGTGGTGGAGCGGAGCAGCGGCGACAGGTAGACGGCGCCGGCGCCGAGGTCGGCCAGGTAGTCGACGAGGGCGGTCGCGTCGGCGAGGGTGAAGTCGCGCTGGACCTGGAGACGGTAGGTGGAGGCGGGTACCTGAGTGGTCACACCGGAACCCTAGAGGGCGTGAGACGACCCCGACGACCGGCTCAGATCAGCGCCACCGAGCCGTTGCGCCGCGGGTCCGCGCCCCCGCCGAGCGCGCTGAGCGCCGAGACGCCGCCGAAGTAGGGGTCCCGGGACCGGGCGACCGCGACGGCGGTGTGCCGGCTCAGCTCGGCCAGCACCTCGGGAGTGAAGCCGGGCTCGGTCCGGACCAGGTCGGGCAGCGCGTTGAGCCGGGGGGCGTCGATCGCGTCCTGGGGGGTGGCACCGCGCAGGATCCGCACCAGCACCTGCAGCAGGGCGGGTCGGATCCGGCTGCCGCCGGCCGCGCCGGCGACCGCGATGGCGCGGTGCTCGGCGTCCAGGGCCACCAGCGGCGACATCATCGAGCCCATCCGCAGCCCGGGGTCCAGCGTCTCCCGGATCAGCTCGCCCTCCCCGAGCATCGAGTTGAGGTGGACGCCGTAGCCCGGCACCCAGACCCCCGACCCGAGCCCCAGGCTGGTGGTCAGCGCGCAGGCGCCGCCCTGGCCGTCGACGGCGACGACGTTGGTGGTCTCGGCCCGGCGGTCCGGACCGCGCAGCGCGTCGACCAGCCCGAGGGCGGAGGTCGGGTCGGTCGTCGGGTCGCCGGGGACCGCCCCGGCCGCGCGGGCCAGGGTGCCCAGCAGGTCGTCGAGGTCGTCGCCGCGGGCGTGCACCGTGAACTCGTCGAAGCGCGCCTGGCGGGGCCGGGACTCCACCACCCGGTAGGCGTCGAGGTCCTCCGCGCTGAGCGCCCCGCCGTCGGCCACGGCGGCGACGAGGGCGTCGGCGTACGCCCCGCGGTAGAAGGCGTCCGGGTCCTCGGCCAGCAGCTGGTAGGCGTGGTGGTGGTCGCGGTGGTGCAGCCGGTCACCGGCCTGCAGCAAGGTGCCGTCGGGGCGGCGGTAGACCTCGAGCCCGTCACCGACGCACATCGCCGGCGCGATCACGGGCAGCAGGTCGGCGTGCGTCCGCGGGAAGGGCGTGCCGTAGGAGGCGTCGAGGCCCGGGGCCACCACGTCGGCCCAGGGCAGCCGGCCCCAGCGCCGCCACAGGTGGGCGGCCCCGGCCGGCACCCCGGGCACCGCGACGGTGGCCGGACCGATCTCGTAGGGCATCGGCTGGCCGACGAAGGTGACCTCGATCGCCGTGCCCGCCCCCGGCGAGGTGCCGTCCAGTCCGGGCACCGCGACGAAGAAGTCGACGCAGGTGACCTCCCCGGACGGATCCACCACGGTGGCGAAGCCGCCTCCGCCGAGCCCGGTGAAGATGGTCTCGGCCGCGCAGCTGACCAGCATCATGGCCACGGCGGCGTCGACGGCGTTGCCGCCCGCCCGCAGGGTCGCCAGGCCCGCCTCCGCCGTCGAGGGGTGGCCCGCGGCCACCCCGGCCCTCATTTGCACCGGCCCAGCGTAGGGGTGGGGGAGCGGCACCCCGGCGCGCCGCCGCACCGTGGGCGACGCCCGAGATCGCGGCAGGGCCTATGCTGGGCGCAGCCCGGTTGACGACGTCCCGGGCGGTTGCCCCGGCCGGGGCGGACCCGCGTGGTCCGCGAGGCGGTGCAGACGCGGCCCAGATTTGATCTGCACGCCCACGTCTGACAAGATTGCCAGGTTGCTTTGGCAGGTCTGCCGGGGTGCGCCACGCCTGAGGACGTCTTCGGACGGCCGGGGCGGGGAGCTGCCGCACCGACGACCTCCGACCTCCTGGTCCTCCGGACCGGGAAGGGTGGTCCCTGGACCACCTGGTCACCCCCTACCGCAGGGAACTGCGGGACGTCGTGCGCCGGAAGGCGGCCGACACGCCCGAGCGCGGGGGTGGGAGCAAGTGCAGGATTCAATGCCGGATGTACTGAGACGTAAGGACGAACTGTGGCGGGACAAAAGATCCGCATCAGGCTCAAGGCCTATGACCACGAGGTCATCGACTCCTCCGCGCGCAAGATCGTGGACACGGTGACGCGCACGGGTGCCCAGGTCGCCGGGCCGGTGCCGCTCCCGACCGAGAAGAACGTGTTCTGCGTGATCCGTTCTCCGCACAAGTACAAGGACAGCCGGGAGCACTTCGAGATGCGGACGCACAAGCGTCTGATCGACATCATCGACCCGACCCCCAAGACCGTTGACTCTCTGATGCGTCTCGACCTCCCCGCGGGTGTCGACATCGAGATCAAGCTCTGAGGACGAAAGAACCATGAGCACTCCTTCTGTTTCCTCCGACCGCAAGGTCAAGGGCCTGCTGGGCACCAAGCTGGGCATGACCCAGCTCTGGGACGCCAACAACCGCGTGGTCCCGGTCACGGTGGTCCAGGCCGGCCCGTGCGTCGTGACCCAGGTCCGCACCCCCGACGTGAACGGCTACGGGGCCGTGCAGCTGGGCTTCGGCGCCGTCAAGGCCAAGCAGGTCACCAAGCCCTCCGCCGGGCACTTCGAGAAGGCCGGCGTCACCCCGCGCAAGCACCTCGTGGAGATCCGCACCACCGACGCCACCGAGTTCACCCTCGGCCAGGAGCTGACCGCCGAGGTCTTCGCCGCCGACGAGGTCATCGACGTGACCGGCGTCAGCAAGGGCAAGGGCACCGCGGGTGTCATGAAGCGGCACGGCTTCCACGGTCTGCGCGCCTCCCACGGTGTGCACCGCAAGCACCGCTCGCCGGGCTCCATCGGTGGCTGCGCGACCCCCGGTCGCGTGTTCAAGGGCATGAAGATGGCCGGCCGGATGGGTGTCGAGCGGGTCACCGTGCAGAACCTGACCGTGCACGCGGTCGACGCCGAGCGCGGACTCATCCTCATCAAGGGTGCGATCCCCGGCGTCAAGGGCGGCCTCGTCGTCCTGCGCAGCGCAGCCAAGAAGGGAGACCCCGCATGAGCGAGACCCGCACTGTCGACGTCCTGGACGCCAGCGGCGCGAAGGCCGGTACGACCGACCTGCCCGCCGAGCTGTTCGACGTCACCGCCAACGTCCCGCTGATCCACCAGGTCGTGGTGGCTCAGCTGGCCGCGGCCCGTCAGGGCACGCACGCCACCAAGACCCGCGCCGAGGTGCGTGGCGGTGGCAAGAAGCCGTACCGCCAGAAGGGCACCGGCCGGGCCCGTCAGGGTTCGACCCGCGCGCCGCAGTTCGTCGGCGGTGGCGTCGTGCACGGACCGCAGCCGCACGGCTACGCCCAGCGGACGCCCAAGAAGATGATCGCCGCCGCCCTCCGCGGCGCGCTGTCCGACCGGGCCCGCGACGGCCGCGTGCACGTGGTCAGCGACCTGGTGCTGGGCGACGTGCCCTCCACCAAGACCGCGCTGACCGCGCTGGCCACCGTGGCCTCCAGCCCGAAGGTGCTCGTCGTCCTGCACCGCGATGACGACCTCGCCTGGCTGAGCCTGCGCAACGCCGCCGACGTGCACGCCATCGCCGTCGACCAGCTGAACGCCTACGACGTGCTCGTCAACGACGAGGTCGTCTTCACCGCCGCGGCGCTCGACGCCTACGTGGCGGGTCCGGCCAAGGGCCGCTCGGCCAAGGCCGTGGCGACCGGGTCCGAGGCCGAGAGCCTCGAGCTGGTGGACGCCGAGCCGACGAACGCCGAGCTCGCTGCCGAAGGAGAGGCCCAGTGACCAACGTCAAGATCCGCGACCACCGCGACATCCTGCTCGCCCCCGTGGTGAGCGAGAAGAGCTACGGGCTGCTCGACGAGAACAAGTACACGTTCCTCGTCGCGCCCGACGCGAACAAGACCGAGATCAAGATCGCCGTCGAGGCCGTCTTCAAGGTCAAGGTCACCGGCGTGAACACGCTGAACCGGACCGGCAAGAAGCGCCGCACGCGGGCCGGCATCGGGAAGCGTCCCGACACCAAGCGGGCCATCGTCTCCGTCGCCGACGGCGAGCGGATCGACATCTTCTCCGCACCCGCAGGCTGAGGACAGGTAAGGAACAGACATGGGTATCCGTAAGTACAAGCCGACCACGCCGGGTCGTCGCGGCAGCAGCGTGGCCGACTTCGTCGAGCTCACCCGCTCGACCCCGGAGAAGTCGCTCCTCGTCCCCAGCCCGAAGACCGGTGGCCGCAACAACACCGGCCGGATCACCACCCGGCACATCGGTGGCGGCCACAAGCAGGCCTACCGCCTGGTGGACTTCAAGCGCTACGACAAGGACGGTGTGCCGGCCAAGGTCGCGCACATCGAGTACGACCCGAACCGCACGGCGCGCATCGCGCTGCTGCACTTCGCGGACGGCGAGAAGCGCTACATCATCGCGCCGCAGGGTCTGACCCAGGGCAGCCAGATCGAGGCCGGCGAGGGCGCCGACATCAAGCCCGGCAACAACCTCCCGCTGCGCAACATCCCCGTCGGCACCACGATCCACGCCGTCGAGCTGCGCCCGGGCGGTGGCGCCAAGCTGGCCCGCTCCGCCGGGTCGAGCATCCAGCTGGTCGCCCGTGAGGGCAAGAACGCCACGCTGCGCATGCCCTCGGGCGAGATGCGCCTGGTCGACGTCCGCTGCCGCGCCACCATCGGCGAGGTCGGCAACGCCGAGCAGTCGAACATCAACTGGGGCAAGGCCGGCCGCAACCGCTGGAAGGGCAAGCGCCCGACCGTCCGCGGTGTGGCCATGAACCCGATCGACCACCCGCACGGTGGTGGCGAGGGCAAGACCTCCGGTGGTCGCCACCCGGTCTCGCCGTGGGGACAGGCCGAGGGCCGCACCCGCGACAAGAACAAGGCCAGCAGCCGCATGATCGTCCGCCGCCGCAAGTCCGGCAAGAAGCGCTGAGCAGGAGCTAGGGAAAACAGATGCCACGCAGCCTCAAGAAGGGCCCGTTCGTCGACGACCACCTCGCCAAGAAGGTGGAGGTGCAGAACGGCCGCGGGACCAAGAACGTGATCAAGACCTGGTCGCGCCGCTCGATGATCGTGCCGGACATGATCGGTCACACCATCGCGGTGCACGACGGTCGCAAGCACGTGCCGGTCTTCGTGACCGACTCCATGGTGGGCCACAAGCTCGGGGAGTTCGCTCCCACGCGGACGTTCCGTGGCCACGTCAAGGACGACCGGAAGTCTCGCCGCCGCTGACGCGGTGCGAACCAGAGAAGGAATCGAAACATGAGCAAGGACATCCGTCCGAGCCGCCGCCAGGCGCTGCTCGGTGACCGTCCCGGTTCGTACGCCGTGGCGCGCCAGGTCCGGGTCTCCCCGACCAAGGCGCGCCGGGTGGTCGACCTGGTGCGTGGCATGAGCGTCGAGGACGCCCTGGTGACCCTCAAGTTCGCCCCGCAGGCGGCGAGCGACCCGGTCTACAAGGTCGTCGCCAGCGCGGCGGCCAACGCGGCCAACACCGACAACCTGCGCAGCGAGGACCTCGTCGTGTCGCAGGCGTTCGTCGACGAGGGCATGACCATGCGGCGCATCCGCCCGCGGGCCAAGGGCAGCGCGAGCCGCATCCTCAAGCGCTCCAGCCACATCACCGTCGTCGTCGAGCCCAAGGAGGCCTGAGCATGGGCCAGAAGATCAACCCGTACGGCTTCCGCCTCGGGATCACCACGGACCACAAGAGCCGTTGGTACTCCGACAAGCTCTACTCCGCCTACGTCGGCGAGGACGTCAAGATCCGCAAGCTCCTGGTCAAGGGCCTCGAGCGCGCCGGCATCTCCAGCGTCGAGATCGAGCGGACCCGGGACCGGGTGCGCGTCGACATCTACACCGCCCGCCCGGGCATCGTCATCGGCCGCAACGGCGCCGAGGCCGAGCGCGTGCGAGGCGAGCTGGAGAAGCTGACCGGCAAGCAGGTCCAGCTGAACATCCTCGAGGTCAAGAACCCCGAGACCGACGCCCAGCTCGTCGCCCAGGGCGTGGCCGAGCAGCTCGCCTCCCGCGTGCAGTTCCGGCGCGCGATGCGCAAGGCCCAGCAGAGCGCCATGCGCTCCGGTGCGGCCAAGGGCATCCGGATCCAGTGCTCAGGTCGTCTCGGCGGCGCCGAGATGAGCCGCTCGGAGTTCTACCGCGAGGGCCGGGTGCCGCTCCACACGCTGCGCGCGGACATCGACTACGGCTTCTACGAGGCCAAGACGACGTTCGGCCGGATCGGTGTGAAGGTCTGGATCTACAAGGGCGACGTGTCCGGCTCCCGCGCCGAGCGCGCCGCTCAGAAGGCGGCCCGCAACGCCGCCGGCGGCCGCGCCCGTCCGCAGCGCGCCGGTCGCCCGACCCGTGGCGCCGAGGGCCGGCCCGAGCGTGGCGGTCGTCGTCGCGTCGAGGGTGCCGAGACCCCCGCGCCCGTCGAGGCCGGCGCGTCCGCCGCCCCCGCTGAGACCGCCGGACAGGAGGCCTGACCATGCTGATCCCTCGCAGGGTGAAGTTCCGCAAGCAGCACCACCCCACCCGTCGCGGCGCCGCCAAGGGCGGCACCAAGCTGGCCTTCGGCGAGTTCGGAATCCAGGCGCTCGAGCCCTCGTACCTGACCAACCGTCAGATCGAGTCGGCCCGTATCGCCATGACCCGGCACATGAAGCGCGGCGGCAAGGTGTGGATCAACGTCTACCCCGACCGTCCGTTGACCAAGAAGCCCGCCGAGACCCGGATGGGCTCCGGCAAGGGTTCGCCCGAGTGGTGGATCGCGAACATCAAGCCCGGACGCGTGCTCTTCGAGCTGTCCGGGGTCGACGAGGCCTTGGCCCGCGAGGCCACCCGGCTGGCGATCCACAAGCTGCCGATGAAGGCGCGCTTCATCAAGCGCGAAGCAGGTGAGATCTGATGGCGAAGACCACAACCGCCGCCGAGCTGCGCGGCCTCGGCCGTGCCGACCTCGACGCCAAGGTCCGCGAGCTGAAGGAGGAGCTGTTCACGCTCCGCTTCCAGTCCGCGACCGGCCAGCTCGAGTCGAACAGCCGTCTCCGGGCGGTCCGCAAGGACATCGCGCGGATCTACACGGTGCTGCAGGAGCGCGAGCTCGGCATCGTCGAGGACCCCGACCTGGCCTCCGCCGAGGACAGCTCGGACGAGGGAGCAGCCGCACCCGCGGTGGAGAGAGTGAAGGCCTGACATGAGTGAGCAGCTGAACGAGAACGCGACGGCCCCGGCCGAGCGCGGCGCCCGCAAGGTCCGTGAGGGCCTCGTGGTCAGCGACAAGATGGACAAGACCGTCGTCGTGGCCGTCGAGGACCGGGTCAAGCACCGCCTCTACGGCAAGGTGATGCGCCAGACGTCGCGCCTCAAGGCGCACGACGAGGGCAACGCCGCCGGCGTCGGCGACCGCGTGCGGATCATGGAGACCCGTCCGCTGAGCGCCACCAAGCGCTGGCGCATCGTCGAGATCCTCGAGAAGGCCAAGTAGCGCAGGCCGGCCGGCCCGGCCCCGGAACACCGCGAGGTGGTCCGGGGTTGGGCCTGGTCGGAGGCAAACCACACGTTCCACGAGGCCCGGATCCCGGGAACCGGTGAGACAACCAGGAGAAAACAGATGATCCAGCAGGAGTCGCGGCTCAAGGTCGCCGACAACACGGGTGCCAAGGAGATCTTGTGCATCCGCGTTCTCGGCGGTTCCGGTCGCCGTTACGCCGGCATCGGTGACGTCATCGTCGCCACTGTCAAGGACGCCATCCCCGGTGGCAACGTCAAGAAGGGCGAGGTCGTCAAGGCCGTCATCGTCCGAACCGTGAAGGAGCGTCGTCGCGCTGATGGCTCGTACATCAAGTTCGACGAGAACGCCGCCGTCATCCTCCGGGCTGACAGCGGCGAGCCGCGCGGTACCCGAATCTTCGGCCCGGTCGGCCGTGAGCTCCGCGAGAAGCGCTTCATGCGCATCATCTCGCTCGCCCCGGAGGTGATCTGAGCATGAGCAGCAAGAAGCCCACCGCCCTCAAGAGCGGCGTCAACAAGCTGCACGTCGTCAAGGGTGACCGCGTCAAGGTCATCGCCGGCAAGGACAAGGGTCTGGTCGGCGAGGTCCTGGCCGTCTTCCCCGAGCGCCAGAAGGTGACCGTCGCGGGCGTCAACATCGCCAAGCGGCACCTGAAGGACACCACGGGGCAGCAGCAGGGTCGCGCGGCCACCAGCGGCGGGATCGTCTCCTCGGAGGCCCCCATCCACGCCTCGAACGTCCAGCTGGTCGTCAAGAACGAGAGCGGCGAGGAGGTGGTGACCCGGATCGGCTACGACCGCGTCGAGGTCACCAAGCGCCGCCCGGACGGCTCCGAGTACAAGTCGACCCGCGCCGTCCGCATCGCCCGGGTGACCGGAGAGGAGATCTGATGACCGCGACCGAGACCGAGCAGACCTCGACGCAGGCCAGGCCGCTGCCGCGGCTGAAGCAGCGCTACCGCGCGGAGATCCGCGACGCCCTGCAGCAGGAGTTCCAGTTCGCCAACGTCATGCAGATCCCCGGCCTGGTGAAGGTCGTCGTGAACATGGGTGTCGGCGAGGCTGCGCGCGACTCGAAGCTGATCGACGGCGCGGTCAAGGACCTCGCGACGATCACCGGCCAGAAGCCGCAGGTCACCCGCTCCCGCAAGTCCATCGCCCAGTTCAAGCTGCGCGAGGGGATGCCGATCGGCGCCCACGTCACCCTGCGCGGTGACCGCATGTGGGAGTTCGCCGACCGTCTGGTGTCGCTGGCCCTGCCCCGCATCCGCGACTTCCGCGGCCTGTCGCCCAAGCAGTTCGACGGCCACGGCAACTACACCTTCGGTCTCAACGAGCAGGTCATGTTCCACGAGATCGACCAGGACCGGATCGACCGGGTCCGCGGCATGGACATCACGTTCGTGACCTCGGCGACGACGGACGACCAGGGTCGGGCGCTGCTGCGCCACCTCGGCTTCCCGTTCCGGCAGAACTAAGAGAGGGCTCAGAAGATGGCCAAGACAGCGCTCCGGGTCAAGCAGGCCCGCAAGCCCAAGTTCGCGGTGCAGGGCTACACCCGGTGCCAGAAGTGCGGGCGGCCGCGTTCGGTCTTCCGCAAGTTCGGCCTCTGCCGCATCTGCCTGCGCAGCATGGCGCACGCGGGTGAGCTGCCGGGCATCACGAAGTCCTCGTGGTGACCCCAGTTCTCCGCTGACCCGCACGCACCAGAACCAGAAACACTGAAGGTCCCCGGAGGGGAAACCACGGTGAGAAAGAAGTACCGACAGCCATGACCATGACAGACCCCATCGCGGACATGCTGACCCGTATCCGGAACGCCAACCAGGCGTACCACGACACGGCCGTCATGCCCCACAGCAAGATCAAGGTCGGCATCGCCGAGATCCTCGCCAGCGAGGGCTACATCGCCGGTTACACGGTGGACGAGCCCAAGGAGGGCGAGGTCGGCAAGACCCTCGCGATCACGCTCAAGTACGGCCAGAACCGTGAGCGCTCGATCGCCGGGCTGCGCCGCATCTCCAAGCCGGGCTTGCGGGTGTACGCCAAGTCGACCGGGCTGCCCAAGGTCCTCGGTGGCCTCGGCATCGCGATCATCTCGACCTCCCAGGGGCTGCGGACCGACCGCCAGGCTCACTACACCGGCGTGGGTGGCGAAGTCGTCGCCTACGTCTGGTGACCGACGAGATCTAGAGAGGAAACAACATGTCACGCATTGGCAGGCTTCCTGTCCCGGTCCCGTCCGGCGTCGAGATCACCCTCGACGGCCAGCAGGTCTCGGTCAAGGGCCCCAAGGGCACGCTGCAGCACCACGTCAAGGAGCCGATCACGGTCGCGCGTTCCGAGGACGGCGCGCTGCAGGTCAGCCGCCCCGACGACGAGCGCGAGAGCAAGTCGCTGCACGGTCTGACCCGGACCCTGGTGGCCAACATGGTCACCGGCGTCACCACCGGGTACGAGAAGAAGCTCGAGATCGTCGGCGTCGGTTACCGCGTGGTGGCCAAGGGCCCCACGCAGCTCGAGTTCGCGCTCGGCTTCAGCCACCCGGTCGCGATCACCGCGCCCGAGGGGATCACGTTCAACGTGGAGGCGCCGACCCGGTTCTCGGTCATCGGCATCGACAAGCAGCAGGTGGGCGAGGTCGCGGCCAACATCCGCAAGCTGCGCAAGCCGGAGCCCTACAAGGGCAAGGGCGTTCGCTACGCGGGCGAGCACGTCCGTCGCAAGGTCGGAAAGGCTGGTAAGTGATGGCTGTCTCGCTGTCTTCGCACAAGGGCACCGCAACCAAGACCCGGTCACGGTTGCGCCGTCAGATCCGGGCCCGGAAGAAGATCTTCGGTGCGCCCGAGCGCCCGCGGCTCGTCGTCACCCGGTCGGCCCGCCACATCATGGCTCAGGTCATCGACGACACCGCCGGCCGGACCCTCGCGTCGGCCTCCACCATGGAGGCGGACCTGCGGTCGGCCGACGGCGACAAGTCGGCCAAGGCCAAGCAGGTCGGCGCCCTGGTCGCCGAGCGGGCCAAGGCCGTCGGGGTCGAGCAGGTCGTCTTCGACCGCGCCGGCAACAAGTACCACGGTCGCATCGCCGCACTGGCTGACAGTGCGCGCGAGGCCGGCCTCGGGTTCTGACATGACTGAGATGAAAGAGGTAGTGCGATGAGTGGAACCCAGCGCCGCGGAGGCGGCGCAGGTGGGGGCGACCGTCGTGGTGGCGGTCGCGATGGCGGACGTGGCCAGGCGGCCGAGAAGAGCAACTACATCGAGCGGGTCGTCGCGATCAACCGCGTGGCCAAGGTCGTGAAGGGCGGTCGTCGCTTCAGCTTCACCGCCCTGGTCGTCGTCGGTGACGGCGACGGCACGGTCGGCGTCGGCTACGGCAAGGCCAAGGAGGTGCCCGCGGCGATCGCCAAGGGCGTGGAGGAGGCGAAGAAGCACTTCTTCACCGTCCCCCGCATCCAGGGCACCATCTCCCACCCCGTCCAGGGTGAGAAGGCGGCCGGCGTGGTCATGCTGCGTCCCGCCTCCCCGGGTACCGGCGTCATCGCCGGTGGCTCGGCCCGGGCGGTGCTGGAGTGCGCCGGCGTGCACGACGTGCTCGCCAAGTCGCTGGGCTCGGCCAACGCGATCAACGTGGTGCACGCCACGGTCGCCGCGCTGCAGGGCCTGGAGATGCCGGAGCAGGTCGCGAAGCGTCGCGGGAAGTCCGTCGAGGACGTCACCCCGGCCGCCCTGCTGCGGGCACACCGGGCGGGGGCCCAGTCGTGACGCGGCTCAAGGTCAGCCAGGTCAAGTCCGCCGTCGGTGGCCGGCAGAACCAGCGGGACACCCTCCGGACGCTCGGCCTGAAGCGCATCGGCGACGTGTCCGTCAAGGAGGATCGTCCCGAGATCCGCGGAATGATCAACACCGTGACGCACCTCGTCACGGTCGAGGAGGTCGACTGACATGGCACTCAAGGTCCATCACCTGAGGCCGGCGCCCGGCGCCAAGACCGCGAAGACCCGTGTGGGTCGCGGTGAGGGCTCCAAGGGCAAGACCGCCGGTCGCGGCACCAAGGGCTCCGGCGCCCGCAACAACATCCCCGAGAACTTCGAGGGTGGGCAGATGCCGATGCACATGCGGGTCCCGAAGCTGCGCGGCTTCAAGAACCCGTTCCGGGTCGAGTACCAGGTCGTGAACCTGGACCGGCTCAGCTCGCTGTTCCCCGAGGGCGGCACCGTCGGCGTCGACGAGCTGGTCCAGGCCGGCGCCGTCCGCGCCGGGCACCCGGTCAAGGTCCTGGGCACGGGCGAGATCACCGTGGCGTTGCAGGTCACCGCCGACGCGTTCTCGGCCTCGGCCAAGGACAAGATCGCCGCTGCCGGCGGCAGCACCACCCAGCTCTGAGCCTGCGCTCCGAGCACCGCACGTCTGAGCAGGGCCGTCCCGTCCGGGGCGGCCCTGCTGGCGTTCTGGCGGGTTGGCCGACCCTCCTAGGCTCGACGCTCGTGCGCCGCCCCCTTCGACCCTCAGGAGCTCTCGCGTGATCCCCCTGGAGCTGACCGGTCTGCTCGGCTGGGCCGAGCGGGTCATCACGGCGCTGGGGGAGTGGGGCGTCGGCCTGCTGGTGCTGCTGGAGACGGTCTTCCCGCCGCTGCCCAGCGAGGTGATCCTGCCACTGGCCGGCTTCTTGACCTCCCAGGGAGCCATCAGCCTCCCCCTCGTGGTGGCCACCGCCACCGCCGGCGCGTGGCTCGGTGCGCTGCTGCTCTACGGCCTGGGGGCCCGGCTGGGGCTGGACCGCTCGATCCGCGTGCTGGCCCGGCTCCCGCTGGTCGACCGCGAGGACTTCGAGCGGGCCTCGGCCTGGTTCGACCGGCACGGCCGCGCCTCCATCTTCTTCGGCCGGCTGATCCCGGGGGTGCGGAGCCTGATCTCGCTGCCCGCTGGAGCCGCGCGGATGTCGCTGATCACCTTCTCGCTGTTCACGGTGGCCGGCAGCGGGGTCTGGAACACGCTGCTGATCGGCGCCGGTGCCGCGCTGGGCGGCAGCTACGCCACGGTCGCGGAGTACGCCGACCTGCTCAACTACCTGGTCTACGCCGCCCTGGCCCTGCTGGTGGTCTGGCTGGTGGTTCGGCGCGTGCGTCGGGGACGGGCGCAGCAGGCGGGGGAGCGGCCGCAGGAGGGTTGAGCCACCGCGGCACGCGTCGGTGAACCCGTCCTGGGCGCGCTGCGTAGCCTCGGGTGGAGCCATCAGCCGTCGCGGCCCGGTGCCGCGGCACGAACCCCAGGGGAACCACCGATGACGATGCGTTCACGACTTCGACTGCTCGGCGTGGCCGCGGCCGCCGCCGCCCTCACCGCGACGCTGGTCGCGCCGGCCTCCGCCGGACCACGGCACGGCCACGGCCGCCCCGACGTGCCCGACCGGATCGCGCTGCCGGCCGGCTTCCAGCCGGAGGGGATCGCGACCGATCGCGGCCCCATCGCCTACCTCGGCTCACGGACCGACGGCGACATCTACGCCGTCGACCTGCGGACCGGTCGGGGCGGGGTGATCAGCCAGGGCCCAGGGACGGGGTTCCCCTCCATCGGCCTCAAGGTCGACCGGAACCGGATCTTCGTCGCCGGCGGCAACGCGGGCACCGGTCGGGTCGTCGACGCCCGCACCGGGGCCCTGCTGGCCAGCTACCGGTTCACCAGGGGCGAGAGCTTCGTCAACGACGTCGTGCTGACGAAGAAGACGGCCTGGTTCACCGACTCCCGGCAGCCCCAGCTGTATGCCGTCTCCCGGACCCGGGACGCCGAGGACGCCCGAGTGCGCACCCTGCGGCTGCGGGGGGACTGGGTGCAGGCACCGGCCGGCACCAACAGCGCCAACGGGATCGTGCAGAGCCCGGACGGCCGGTCGCTGCTGGTCGTGGACTCCGCCACCGGCTCACTGTTCCGGGTCGACCCGCGGACCGGGGTGGCCCGCAGAGTCGACCTGGGGAGCACGCGGCTGACCAACGGTGACGGCCTCCTGCTCCGCGGCCGGACCCTCTACGCCGTGCAGAACCGGCTCAACCAGGTGGCGGTCGTGCGGCTGGACCGCAGCGGCAGCCGCGGCAGGCTGGTCGACACCCTGACGGCGGCGGACCTGGACGGCGACGCCACCTTCGACGTGCCCACCACCGCGGCCTTCTACCGCGGCAGCCTCTACCTGCCGAACGCCCGGTTCGGCACCGCCAATCCGACCACCACCGACTACTGGATCTCCCGCCTGGAGCTCTGAGCCTCCAAGGCGCGCTCCTCAGCCGCCGGTCGACCCACCCGGGTCGACCGGCGGCTGCCGTTGTCGGGGGCCTGCGCGGCGGTGCCGGCAGGGCTGTCGGCGGGGGTGGGCGCCGTCGACGATGCGCGGTTCACCGCGATCCCTTGATAAAGTCGTCCGGTCCTGCGCGGTCGGGGTGGTCCCGAGACACGCTCGGCCACGACGGGGCTGTCGAACAAGAGAGGGAGGGCGGGAGTGCTCACCGCATTCGCCAACGCATTCCGGACCCCGGACCTGAGGAAGAAGATCTTCTTCACGCTGGCGATCCTCGCCGTGTTCCGGCTCGGGTCGATCATCCCCACGCCGAACGTCAACGTCAGCCAGGTCGACTTCTGCCTCCGGCAGGCTCAGAGCGGGGAGCAGCAGGGCCTGTACTCCCTGATCAACCTGTTCTCGGGCGGGGCGCTGCTGCAGCTGGCCATCTTCGCGCTCGGGATCATGCCCTACATCACGGCGAGCATCATCCTGCAGCTGCTGACCGTCGTCATCCCGCGGCTGGAGGCCCTCAAGAAGGAGGGCCAGGCCGGCCAGACCAAGATCACCCAGTACACCCGGTACCTCACGCTGGTGCTGGCCGTGCTCAACTCGACCGCCTTCGTGACCGTGGCCGTGAACGACCGGCTCTTCACCGGCTGCCCCGGACTGGTCTACGACAAGGGCATCTTCCCGGTCGTCACCATGATCTTGACGATGACCGCCGGGACCAGCGTCATCATGTGGATGGGTGAGCTGATCACCGAGCGCGGCGTCGGCAACGGCATGTCGGTGATGATCTTCACCCAGATCGCCGCCACCTTCCCGAGCGCCCTGTGGGGCCTCAAGGTCGCCCGCCCCGGCTCCGAGGGCTGGGTCGTGTTCCTGCTGGTGGTCGCCCTCGGCCTGGTCGTGATGGCCGGCGTCATCTTCGTCGAGCAGTCCCAGCGCCGCATCCCCGTGCAGTACGCCAAGCGGATGGTGGGCAGCCGGATGCTCGGCGGCTCCACGACCTACATCCCGATCAAGGTCAACCAGGCCGGCGTCATCCCCGTCATCTTCGCCTCGTCGCTGCTCTACCTGCCCGCGCTCTACGCCCAGTTCCGACCCGAGGGCCGGTTCTCGTCGTGGATCTCGGCGAACTTCGTCCGCGGCGACCACCCGGTCTACATGATCACGTTCTTCCTGCTGATCGTGTTCTTCGCCTACTTCTACGTCGCCATCACGTTCAACCCGAACGAGGTCGCCGACAACATGAAGAAGTACGGCGGCTTCATCCCCGGCATCCGGGCCGGCCGACCGACCGAGGACTACCTGGCCTTCGTGCTGTCCCGGCTGACCTTCCCCGGGTCGCTCTACCTGGGCCTGATCGCCCTGCTGCCGTCGGTGGCGTTCATCTTCCTCGACGCGAACCAGAACTTCCCCTTCGGCGGCACCTCGATCCTCATCATCGTGGGCGTCGGCCTGGACACGGTGAAGCAGATCGAGAGCCAGCTGCAGCAACGCAACTACGAAGGGTTCCTCCGCTGATGCGCCTCCTCATCATGGGTCCGCCGGGGGCGGGCAAGGGCACCCAGGCCGCGCACGTGGCGCAGCGCTACGGGATCCCGGCCGTCTCGACGGGCGACATCTTCCGAGCCATGAAGACCGCCGACACCCCGCTGGCCCAGCAGGTCCGCGACATCATGGACTCCGGCGGGTACGTCAGCGACGAGATCACCAACGAGATCGTCGCCGAGCGGCTCGCCGAGGTCGACTGCGTCCGCGGCTTCCTGCTGGACGGCTACCCGCGGACGCCGGCCCAGGTCGAAACGCTCGACGCCTTCCTGGCCGGCCGCGGCGAGGCCCTGGACGCCGTCATCTGCCTGGTCGCCGACACCGACGAGGTCGTGAAGCGGCTGCTCAAGCGCGCTGAGACCGACGGCCGCGCCGACGACCGCGAGGAGACCATCCGCGTCCGACAGCAGGTCTACGCCGAGCAGACCGCCCCGCTGCTCGAGATCTTCCGCCGCCGCGACCTGCTCGTCGAGGTCGACGGGCTCGGCCCCGTCGCCGAGGTCTCCGAGCGCCTGTTCGACGCGCTGGACGCCAAGATCGGCGGCGCGCCGGTCCTCAGCACCGAGGGCTAGCCCGTGGTGTTCGGCAGCCACCGCGGGGTGGAGATCAAGACGCGCGACCAGCTGCTGGTGATGCGGCGGGCCGGCCTGGTCGTCGCCGCCGCCCTGGCCGCCACCCGAGCGGCGGTCCGGCCGGGCGTCAGCACCCGCGAGCTCGACGCCGTCGCCGCCGAGGTGATCCGGTCCGCCGGGGCCACCCCGTCGTTCCTGGACTACGGCGCGCACGACGGCGTCGGCGGGTTCCAGGGCGTCACCTGCCTCTCGGTCAACGAGGAGGTCGTGCACGGGGTCCCGGGGTCCCGCACCCTGGTCGAGGGCGACCTGCTCTCCATCGACTGCGGGGCGGTCGTCGAGGGATGGCACGGTGACTCCGCCGTCACGGTGGCGGTCGGCGAGGTCGCGGCCGAGACCCTGGCCCTCAGCCAGACCACCCGCGGCGCCCTGTGGCACGGCATCGCGGCTGCCCGGCTCGGCGGTCACGTCGGGGACATCTCCGCCGCGGTCGAGGAGCACGTCCGCGGGGCCGACGCCGACTACGGCATCGTCGAGGAGTACGTCGGGCACGGGATCGGCTCGGCCATGCACCAGCCGCCGGACGTGCCCAACCTGGTGGCCCGCGGCGTGCTGCCGGGCCGCGGCCGCGGACCGAAGATCGTGCAGGGGCTGGCGCTGGCCGTCGAGCCGATGCTCACCCTCGGCGCACCCGACAACCACGTGCTCGCCGACGACTGGACCGTGGTCACCGACGACGGCCGGGTCGCCGCCCACTGGGAGCACACCATGACCGTCACCGAGCACGGCATCTGGGTGCTCACCGCCGAGGACGGCGGCGAGGAGATGCTCACCGCGCTGGGCGCACCGTTCGGCCCGCTGGCCGACTGAGCCTGCAGCCGGCCGGACTACGGCGGGTAGCGTGGCTCGACGTGAACCACCCGCACACCCGACGTGACGACACCCGCGAGCAGCTGCACGGCCGGACCGTCGCGGACCCCTACCGCTGGCTCGAGGACCCTGACGCGCCGGAGACGGTGGACTGGGTGCGGCGGCAGAACGAGGTCAGCGGCGCCTACCTGGCGGCCCTGCCCGAGCGCGCGTGGTTCGGCGAGACGATGGCCGCCGTGCTGGGCCGCCCGCGGGCCGGCACCCCGCTGCACCGGGGGGGCCGCTACCTGGTGAACCGCAACGACGGCCGGCAGAACCAGGACGTCTGGTACGTCGTCGACTCGCTGCCCGAGCTGCTCGCGGGCGGCCGGGTGCTGGTCGACCCCAACACCTTCTCCGCCGACGGGACCAGCTCGCTGGCGGCGCTGGTGGTGCGCGGCGACGGCGCCCAGCTGGCGTACGCGGTCAGCGAGGGGGGCAGCGACTGGCACACCTTCCGGCTCCTCGACGTCGACAGCGGCGCCGAGGTCGACGACGTCGGTGTCCAGACCAAGTTCTCCGAGCCCGTCTGGCTGCCGGACGGCCGCTCGTACGTCTACACCGCCTTCGACCACGAGGGCCACGGCGACGGCACCCAGACCTCGGCCCTGGCCGGCGGGAAGCTGCGGCTGCACCGGGTCGGCGAGCTCGTCGAGCAGGACGCCCTGCTGCTGGAGTTCCCTGACGAACGCCTGATGATCTGGTCCGAGACCACCGACGACGACCGGTGGCTGGTGGTCAGCATCGTCGCCGGCACCGAGAACCAGAACCGGCTGTGGGCCTACCCGGTGAGCACCGAGGCCGGCACCAGTCGTATCGGCGAGCCGGTCAAGGTGGTCGACGAGCCGGTGGCGGAGTTCACCCTGGTCCGGTCCGAGGGCTCGACGTTGTACCTGTCCACCGACGACGACGCCGAGCGCGGCCGGGTGGTCGCCGTCGACCTGGACGCCCTCGGACGCGGCCGGGACGCCTGGCGGGAGGTGGTCGTCGAGACCGAGCACACCCTCGCCCAGGTGGTCGCGGCCGGCGACGGCTTCGTCACCGTCCACCTGGTCGACGCCCAGCCGCGGGTCAGCCGCTACGACCTGACCGGCCGGCTGCTCGGCACCCTCGACCTGCCCGGTGGGGCCGTCGTCGGCCTCGAGGGGCACGCCGGGGACGACGAGGTGTTCGTCGGGCTCTCGACGGTGGTCAGTCCCACCGCCGCGTACGCCGTCGCGTTCTCCTCCGGCGCGGTCACCCCGCTACCGGAACTGGTGCAGGGCTCCTCGGGCTTCCAGCCGCCGCAGGTCCAGGTGGCGCGAGCCAGCGCGACCAGCGCCGACGGCACGCGGGTGCCCTACTTCCTGGTCCGGGCCGCGGGCACCGACGCCACCGGACCGCGGCCGACGCTGCTGTGGGGCTACGGCGGCTTCAAGATCCCGCTGGCCGCGGACTACCGGCCGGGCTGGGCGGGCTGGCTGGCGGCCGGCGGCGTGCTGGCCATCGCCAACCTGCGGGGCGGGGGCGAGTACGGCACCGAGTGGTACGAGGCCGGCCGGCTGAGCCGCAAGCAGAACGTGTTCGACGACTTCATCGCCGTGGCCGAGCACCTGCAGGCCACCGGGGTGACCACCCGGGACCAGCTGGCGCTGCACGGCCGCAGCAACGGCGGCCTGCTGGTCGGGGCGGTGATGACGCAGCGGCCCGACCTCGCGGCCGTCGCGCTGCCCGGCGTCGGGGTGCTGGACATGCTGCGGTTCCACCTGTTCACCATCGGCGCGGCCTGGATCTCCGACTACGGCGACCCCCGCGACCCGGACCAGTTCGCGGACGCGCTGGCCTACTCGCCGCTGCACAACGTGCGCCCCGGCACCCGCTACCCGGCCACGTTGGTGGTGACCGGCGACCACGACGACCGGGTCGTCCCGCTGCACAGCCACAAGTTCGTGGCGGCCCTCCAGCACGCGCAGACCGGTGACGCGCCGGTGCTCACCCGGGTCGAGGTGGCCACCGGGCACGGCGCCGGCAAGCCCACCGCGCTGCAGGCGGCCGAGTGGGCCGACCTGCTCGCCTTCGCCGCGCACCACACCGGCCTGGTCCCGCCCAGCGCCTGATTCGACCCCGCGCCCTGAGCTTGTCGAAGGGCCCTCAGCCTGTCCCGCGCCCTGAGCTTGTCGGAGGGCCCTGAGCCTGTCCCGCGCCCTGAGCTTGTCGGAGGGCCCTGAGCCTGTCCCGCGCCCTGAGCTTGTCGAAGGGCCCTCAGCCTGTCCCGCGCCCTGAGCTTGTCGAAGGGCCTCAGCCTGTCCCGCGCCCTGAGCTTGTCGGAGGGCCCTGAGTCTGTCCCGCGCCCTGAGCTGGTCGAAGGGCCTTCGACAAGCTCAGGCAACGGTGGTGGGCTCAGGCAACGGTGGTCGGCTCAGGCAACGGTGGTCGGCTCAGGCCCGCGGCCCTTCGACGAGCTCAGAGCGCGGAGCTGGCTCAGCCGGCGGTGGCGTCCCGGGCACCGGCCCACAGGTCGACGCCGGACTCGACGGCGTGCTCGTCGATCGCGGCGAGCTCGTCGGCGGTGAACTCCAGGTTCTGCACCGCGGCGACGTTGTCCTCCAGCTGCGCGACGCTGCTGGCGCCGATCAGCGTCGAGGTGACCCGGGCGTCGCGGAGCACCCAGGCCAGCGCCAGCTGGGCCAGGGTCTGGCCGCGGCTCTCGGCGATCTCGTTGAGCGCACGGACGCGCGCGAGGTTGTCCTCGCTGATCTGGTCGGTGCTCAACGACTTGCCCTGCGCCGCGCGCGAGTCGGCGGGGACGCCGTCCAGGTAGCGGTTGGTCAGCAGCCCCTGGGCCAGCGCGGTGAAGGCGATGCACCCGACGCCTTCGGTCTCCAGAACCTCCAGCAGGCCACCCTCAATCCAGCGGTTGAACATCGAGTACGAGGGCTGGTGGATGAGCATCGGCGTGCCGAGGTCGCGCAGGATCGCCGCCGCAGCGGCCGTGTGCTCGGGGGAGTAGGACGAGACGCCGACGTAGAGCGCCTTGCCCGCCCGGACGGCCGCGTCGAGCGCGCCCATCGTCTCCTCCAGCGGCGTCTCGGGGTCGGGACGGTGGTGGTAGAAGATGTCGACGTAGTCCAGGCCCAGCCGCTGCAGCGACTGGTCCAGGCTGGCCGTCAGGTACTTGCGGGAACCGTGGTCGCCGTAGGGGCCGGGCCACATGTCCCAGCCGGCCTTGGAGGAGATCACCAGCTCGTCGCGGTACGGCTTGAAGTCCTGGGCCAGGATCGTCCCGGCGTTGACCTCGGCGGCACCGTAGGGCGGGCCGTAGTTGTTGGCCAGGTCGAAGTGGTTCACCCCGAGGTCGAAGGCCCGGCGCATCACGGCGCGCTGGGTCTCCAGGGGCTTGTCGTCCCCGAAGTTGTGCCAGAACCCCAAGGAGACGGCGGGGAGCTTCAGGCCGCTGCGGCCGCAGCGGCGGTAGGGTTGGACGTCGTAGCGGGCGTCGTCGGCGACATAGGTCATGCCGCCCACGCTAGCGGTCGGGCGACCGGCTCCCGGGCCGGTTCAGGGGGGCGGGATCAGGCCGCCTGGGCCATGTGCAGGACCTCCCAGACGTGGCCGTCCGGGTCGGCGAAGCTGTGCCCGTACATCGGGCCGTCGACCATCTTGTCGAGCCACGGCTTGCCGCCGTGCCGCAGCGCGCGCTCCACGAGGGCGTCGACCTCCGCCGGGCTCTCCGCCGACAGGCAGTTGATCGAAGTCGTCGCAGCCGCGGGGTCGCCGACGGGGCCGGCCACGAAGTCGGCGAACCGGTCCCGCTGCAGGACCATCACCACGATCGTGTCGGAGACGACGACGCAGGCGGTCGACGCGTCGCTGTACTCGGGGTCCAGGGCGAAACCGAGCCCGGTGTAGAAGGCCTTGCTGGCCTCCACGTCGACGACCGGCAGGTTGACGAAGATCATGCGGTTCACGGCGGGGTCCTCTCCTCGGGGGCAGCGAGATGCTGTGCAGATCAGACCCCGTCAGGGGCTGCGCATCATCGGGGACGGCGGTACTTTCGTCCTCGTGAGCCTTGCGACCGACGACGACGTCTTCCTCACCCTGGTCGAGCCCCTGCGCGGGGAGCTGACCGCGCACTGCTACCGCATGACCGGCTCCGCGCACGACGCCGAGGACCTGGTGCAGGAGACCTACATCCGGGCCTGGCGCGCGTTCCACGGCTTCGAGAACCGCTCGTCGCTGCGCACCTGGATGTACCGGATCGCCACCAACGTCTGCCTGACCGCGCTGGAGTCGCGGCAGCGGCGCCCGCTGCCCACCGGGCTCGGCCAGCCGGCCGCGGACCCCTCGGGCCAGCTGTCCAGCCGCCCGGAGACGCCGTGGCTGGAGCCGCTGCCCGACACCGTCGTCTGGGGCCACGGCGACGCAGACCCGGCCGCGGCGGTGCTCAGCCGGGACAGCGTCCGGCTGGCCTTCGTCGCCGCGCTGCAGCACCTCACCCCGCCGCAGCGCGCCGTGGTCATCCTGCGCGACGTGCTGGCCTGGCACGCCAGCGAGGTGGCCGAGCTCCTCGGCCTGTCCGTGGCCGCGGTGAACAGCAGCCTGCAGCGGGCCCGCGCCCAGCTGGCCAAGCTGGACCCCGACGCCGAGCTGCCGCCGGTGGAGGAGGAGCGCGCGCAGCAGCTGCTCGCCGACTACGTCGACGCGTTCGAGCGGTACGACATCGCCCGGATCGTGGAGCTCCTCACCGAGGACGCGACGTGGGAGATGCCGCCGTTCGACGGCTGGTACCGCGGCGCGGCAGCGATCGGGACGCTGATCAGCACCCACTGCCCGGCGTCAGGGCCTGGCGACCAGCTGATGGTGCCGGTGATGGCCAACGGCCGGCCGGCCCTCGCGCTGTACATGCGGGGTGAGGACGGGCGGCACCACGCCTTCCACGTCCAGGTGCCCACGCTGACCGAGCGCGGCTTCGCCCACGTCGTGGCGTTCTTCGAGCCGACCCTGTTCGACCGGTTCGGACTCCCCCCGGTGCTGCCGGAGGACGCCGAGGAGCGGCGGGCGCTCCTCGCCGGCACCGCCCTGGCCGCGGGGTAGCGTGGCGGGGTGTCCGACGAGCTGCCGATCTCCTCGCCCTACCGCAGCACGCCCGCGCTGCCCGTGGCCGAGGACGAGCGCAACCGGCTGAGCACGCGGTTGAACGCGGCCTTCGAGGCCGGCTCGCTCGACGCCGACGACTACCAGGCCCGGTTGGACCGGCTGTTCGCCGCCCGGACCCTGGGTGAGCTGGTCCCCGTGGTGCAGGGCCTGCCCCCGCTGGCCACCTACGACGCCCCGGCCCTGGTGACCAGCTCCGGCGGGCGTCCCGGCGAGCTCGCCCCGGCTCGCAGCGGCAACGGCCTGACCCTGGTCACCGTGGCCGGCATCGCGGGTGCCGTGCTGCTCATCGCGCTGCTGCTGGTCCTGCTGCTCTGAGCGCCCGGCTCGCTCCGGGCGTTTGAGCCGTCCACACGGGACGCGTAGACTGCAACGTCGGTCACCCATGCCCAGGCGCGCCTGGAGGGTCGGCCCCCACCCCGTACCACAACAGATTGGGATCCATGGCCAAGAAAGAGGGCGCACTCGAGCTCGAGGGAACGATCGTCGAGGCCCTGCCGAACGCGATGTTCCGAGTGGAGCTGACCAACGGGCACAAGGTGCTGGCGACGATCAGCGGCAAGATGCGGCAGCACTACATCCGCATCCTCCCGGCCGACCGCGTCGTCGTCGAGCTCTCGGCCTACGACCTCACCCGCGGCCGGATCGTCTACCGCCACAAGTGAGGCCCGCGGGCGCCTGGTCGGCGGCCCGCTCGCACCCACCGACGCCGTCTCGGTGAACTTGAGTCCGAGGGGCGGCGGGCGTAATGTATCCCCTTGGCCGCCTGTCGGTGGTTCGTGCGGGCGTGTCCGGGAACGGATCGTCGGCAGGACCGGCGTGCAGGGTGTGGTGCCGGATCCTCCCGGAGCCGCCTGGCCGCTGTCCACACCACCACCCTCCGGGTCAGCCCGCTCCTCACGAGCGGTCGCGCGCGGAGCAGAACCAGGAGTGAGCTCCATGAAGGTCCAGCCGAGCGTCAAGCGGATCTGCGACAAGTGCAAGGTCATCCGCCGCCACGGTCGCGTGATGGTCATCTGCGAGAACCCGCGCCACAAGCAGCGGCAGGGCTGAGCTTCCCGCTCCGCTCGAACCGGTGACCGGCTCCGGTCGGTCACCTGCACCACCCGCACCACCCCAGAACGTGTGATCGCACCTCCGCCGGCCCGCCGGTGGAGCCACCCCCGGTCGGAGGCCGGGGCCCTGGTCGGACGAGCAGCCTCGTCCGCAAGGCAGCCAGGGACGCATCACGCCAGACACCTCCGCGATGCACCGGCCGGCTGGCCGGGGCCCCTGACCGGGCCGGCATCGACCATCCCGAAAGGCAGTACCGCCTGATGGCACGTCTCATCGGTGTCGACCTCCCGCGCGACAAGCGCCTCGAGATCGCCCTCACCTACATCTTCGGCGTCGGTCGCACCCGCGCCCTGGAGACCCTGGAAGCCACCCAGATCAGCGGCGACCTCCGCGTCCACCAGCTGAACGACGAGCACCTGGTGCAGCTCCGCGACTGGATCGAGGCGAACTACCAGACCGAGGGTGACCTCCGTCGCGAGGTGGCCGCCGACATCCGCCGCAAGGTCGAGATCGGCTCCTACCAGGGCCGACGTCACCGCAGCGGCCTGCCGGTCCGTGGCCAGCGCACCCGCACCAACGCCCGTGGTCGCAAGGGCGCCCGCAAGCCCGTCGCCGGCAAGAAGAAGGCCAAGTAAGCCTCCGGGCCTACTTGGGCGAGACTCCAGGAGAATCTGAGAACACATGGCTACTGCAGGCCGCAACACCCGCTCCACCAAGGTGCGGAAGAAGGAAAAGAAGAACGTCGTCTCGGGCCACGCCCACATCAAGAGCACGTTCAACAACACGGTCATCTCGATCACCGACCCGACCGGCGCGGTCATCGCGTGGGCGTCGGCCGGGACCGTCGGCTTCAAGGGCTCGCGCAAGTCGACCCCGTACGCCGCCCAGATGGCGGCCGAGGCTGCGGGCCGTCGCGCCATGGAGCACGGCATGAAGCGCGTCGACGTGTTCGTCAAGGGTCCGGGTTCGGGCCGGGAGACCGCGATCCGCTCCCTCGGGGCCGTCGGCCTCGAGGTCGGCGCGATCGCTGATGTCACTCCCGTGCCCCACAACGGCTGCCGCCCTCCCAAGCGCCGCCGCGTCTGACCCGAGAAACGAACAGGACTAAGAGAACATGGCTCGCTACACCGGTCCCATGACCAAGAAGTCCCGTCGGCTGGGTGTTGACCTGGTCGGTGGGGACAAGGCTTTCGAGCGCCGCCCGTACCCGCCCGGCGTGCACGGCAAGGGGCGCACCAAGGAGTCGGAGTACCTCCTCCAGCTCCGCGAGAAGCAGAAGGCGCGCTTCTCCTACGGCGTCCTCGAGAAGCAGTTCCGCCGCTACTACGAGGAGGCGAACCGCTCCCAGGGCAAGACGGGTGACAACCTGTTGCAGATCCTGGAGTCCCGCCTCGACAACGTCATCTACCGCGCCGGGTTCGCCCGGACCCGGCGGCAGGCGCGCCAGTTCGTCGTGCACGGCCACTTCCTGGTCAACGGGCACAAGGTGGACATCCCGTCCTACCGCGTCTCCGCGCACGACATCATCGACCTGGCGCCGAAGCTCCGCGAGACCACCCCGCACGTGGTGGCCCGCGAGACCCACGGCGAGCGCGACGTCCCGGCCTGGCTGCAGGCCCTGCCCGAGCGTGGCCGCGTCCTGGTCCACCAGCTGCCGACCCGTCAGCAGATCGTGGTGGACGTCCAGGAGCAGCTGATCGTCGAGCTCTACTCCAAGTAGGACCACACGCCCTTCGACGGGCTCAGGGATTGGACACCGCGTTCTCCGCGCCCTGAGCCTGTCGAAGGGCAGCACCACCCCTGGCGCCGGATGCACCGGGGGACCGCGCCTTCAAATAGCGGGAAGCGCGGAGGAAGAAGGAACCACACCATGCTCATCGCCCAGCGTCCGACTCTGTCGGAAGAGGTCGTCTCCGACAACCGCTCGCGGTTCGTCATCGAGCCGCTCGAGCCCGGCTTCGGCTACACCCTCGGCAACTCGCTGCGTCGCACCTTGCTGTCGTCCATCCCGGGCGCGGCCGTGACCAGCCTCAAGATCGACGGCAACCTGCACGAGTTCTCGACCATCGAGGGCGTCGTCGAGGACGTCACCGAGATCATCCTGAACCTGAAGGGCCTCGTCGTCTCCTCCGAGGAGGACGAGCCCGTCACGATGTACCTGCGCAAGGCCGGTCCGGGCGCGGTCACCGCGGCCGACATCGCGCCGCCGGCGGGCGTCGAGGTGCACAACCCCGACCTGCACATCGCCACCCTGAACGAGACCGGCAAGATCGAGATGGAGCTGGTCGTCGAGCGTGGCCGCGGCTACGTCTCCTCGGTGCAGAACAAGATGGCCGACGCGGAGATCGGCCGCATCCCGGTCGACTCGATCTACTCCCCGGTGCTCAAGGTCACCTACAAGGTCGAGGCCACCCGTGTCGAGCAGCGCACCGACTTCGACAAGCTGATCCTCGACGTCGAGACCAAGTCGGCCATCCGCCCGCGCGACGCCGTGGCCTCGGCCGGGCGCACGCTGGTCGAGCTGTTCGGCCTGGCCCGTGAGCTGAACGTCGAGGCCGAGGGCATCGAGATCGGCCCCTCGCCGATCGACGAGCAGCTCGCCGCCGACCTGGCCCTGCCGGTCGAGGACCTCAACCTCACCGTCCGGTCCTACAACTGCCTGAAGCGTGAGGGCATCCACACGGTGTCCGAGCTCGTCTCCCGCAGCGAGCAGGACCTGCTCGACATCCGCAACTTCGGCTCCAAGTCCATCGACGAGGTCAAGCTGAAGCTGCACGAGATGGGCCTGTCCCTCAAGGACAGCGCCCCCGGCTTCGACCCGCTGGCGGCCATCGGCCGTTACGACGACCTCGAAGAGGAAGACGCCGACTTCAGCGAGACCGAGCAGTACTGATCATCGGCGAGGGGGGCGACCCCCTCGACCCCCCGCGCGCGGACTACATCGGAATGCGCTCTGAAATGGAGAACTGAGCATGCCTGCACCTACCAAGGGCAATCGACTCGGCGGCAGCCCGTCGCACGAGAAGATCATCCTGTCCAACCTCGCCACCCAGCTCTTCGAGCACGGGCGGATCGTGACCACCGAGGCCAAGGCCAAGCGGCTGCGTCCCCTGGCCGAGAAGCTGATCACCAAGGCGAAGCGGGGTGACATCCACTCCCGCCGGCTGGTCCTGACCACCGTCAAGGACAAGGGTGTGGTGCACACGCTGTTCACCGAGATCGCGCCGACCATGGCCGACCGCGAGGGCGGCTACCTGCGGATCACGAAGGTCGGTCCGCGCAAGGGTGACAACGCGCCGATGGCGATGATCGAGCTGGTGACCGAGTCGGTCGAGGACAGCAAGAAGGCCAACCGGCCGGCCTCCGCGTCCGCGGCTCCGCGCCGCGGCGCTGCTCCGGCGGCGACCGCCGCCGGTGCCCCGGCCGGCACCGACGCCCCCGACGACACGGTCCAGTCCGAGGGCAGCACCGAGGCCACGCCGGCCGAGGAGCTGGTCACGGGGACCGAGGAGCGCGACGCCGCCACCGACACCGAGCAGGCGCCGAGTGACGACGTCGAGGTCGAGGAGGCCGCGGTCGACGCGTCGGTGGACGCGACCACCGACGGCCCGACCAAGGCCTGACGCTCCACCTGCACCAACGCTGACGGCGCCCGTCCCCGCGAGGGGGTGGGCGCCGTTCGTCGTTCCCGGGGTGGGCTCGCTCAGGCCAGCTCGGCGAGGATCGAGGACGACCAGTGCTCAAGGAGGTCGGCCGGACCGGACCAGACCTCGTCGGCCCCGGCCTGCTCCAGCTGGCACCGCGGGATGCCGCCGGTGGTGAAGGCGACGATGCGGACACCGGCGTCGTGCGCCGCCTGGATGTCCCACACGGTGTCGCCGATCGCGACCGTCCGCTCCGGGTCCAGGCTGTGCTGCTCCATCGCCGTGCTCAGCAGGTCGGGGTGCGGCTTGGCCTGCTCGACGTCACCAGAGGTGGTCGAGCCGTCGATCAGGTCGTCCTCGACGCCGATCGCGGGCAGCATCCACTCCAGGTCCTGCTCCCGGCCGCTGGTGGCCAGCACGACGGCCAGGCCGGTGCCGGCCAGGTGCCGGACGAGGTCGGCCGAGCGGTCGAAGGCGACGACCTGGTCCTGCAGGGCGTCGTAGCGCTCCGAGTGCGCCTCGACCACCGCGTCGTCCTCCCGACCCGCGAGCCGGCGGACCAGCTCCTCGCTGCCGATGCCGACCGCCTGGTGGCAGTCGGTCATGGTGACGCCCTCCACGCCGCCGTCGCGCATGGCCTGCCACCAGGCCAGCGCGTGCAGGTAGTTGGTGTCCAGCAGGGTGCCGTCGACGTCCAGCAGGACGCCGGCGCGGAGCGGTGCGGTCATGGGTGGTTCCTCTCGAGGGTCCATTCAGGGGGCGTGCTGCTCGATGGCGCGCTCCAGCACGGCGTCCCAGGCGCGGCAGAAGCGCTCCAGGCCGTAGCGCTCGAGAGCCGCCGCGCGGGCGACCTGCCCGCGCGCGGCCGCCTCGTCGGGGTCGGCCAGCAGTCGGGCGGCTTCGCGGCGCAGCACCTCCACGTCGGTGGAGAGGGCACCCGCACCCGGGGGTACCGCCCGGGACGCCTCGGTGGTGTCCAGCACCAGCACGGGCAGGCCGAGCAGCATCGCCTGGATCAGCGACAGCCCCAGCGAGGTCCAGCGGTTCAGGTGCAGGTAGGCCCGGCGTTGCGCCAGTTCCGCGTACAGCTCCGACGGGGTGAGGTTGCCGGCGTAGTGGACGCGCGGCGAGCCGGGCAGCGCGGCCGGCAGCAGGTCGGCGTCGATGCCGAAGGCGTCCACGGGGTGTTCGGCGAAGCGGGTCAGCAGGTCGGTGCCGGTGTTGCGCCAGCGACGCACCGGCTCGTTGACCACGAAGGCCAGGTGGGGGAGAGCGCCGGTGTAGAGCGGGCCCGGGTCGACGATGCCGTGCTCGACCACCGCGGTGCGGGTGCTGCCGCAGTCCCAGAACAGGGCGTTGAAGTGGGTGACGTGCACGATCGTCAGGTCGTCCCGGTCGGCCAGCGGGTGCCGGCTGTCGGGGACGTCGCCGCGCGGGGTGTTGTGCTCGCAGAAGACGGCCGGCGCGTCCACCCCGGGGCGGACGCCGGCGGCCACGGCCAGGTCCAGCTCTTCGGGTCGCTGCAGGATGACGACGTCCGGGGGTGCGTCCCGCAGCTCCTCGGGGCTGGTCAGCCGGACGTCGACCCCGTCGGGCCGGTCCAGCCGGGGGAGTCCGCCGCTGCCGTGCTCGTCGGCGGGCAGGTACAGGTAGGTGTGTCCGCCGCTGGTCAGGGAGTCGCTGTAGCCGCCGTGGACGTTCCAGAGCAGGATGCGCACGCAGTGCCGTTCGGTCGGAGGAGTGGGAATCCCACCCTCTCCTACCCAGCGCTCGGGCTTCCTACCTGCTGTGTACGGTACGGGTTCGGCGACCGGGTAGGCCGGTCGGTGGACGAGGAGGTGCGCGTGGCAGGACTGGACGGGCGGGTGGCGCTGGTCACCGGCGGAGCGAGCGGCCTGGGGCGGGCGACCTGCCTGGCGCTGGCGGCCCAGGGGGTGCACGCGGTGGCCGCCGACATCGACGAGGCCGGCGCGAAGGTGACCGTCGAGGCGATCGAGTCGGCGGGTGGCTCCGGCGAAGCCGTCCGGCTGGACGTCACCGTGAGCGAGGACCGCACCACCGTCGTCTCCTCCCTCTTCGAGCGCTTCGGGGCCCGGTTCGACATCCTGGTGAACGTCGCCGGCATCGACCGGCCGGGATACCTCACCGACGTGGACGAGGGCGCCTACGCCCAGGTGTTCGCCGTCAACTGCCACGGCCCGGTGTTCCTCATGCAGGCCTTCCTCAACGGCTACCTCGGCGTGCGGACCGAGGACACCGAGGCGGAGATCTTCAACGTCATCTCCATCTCCGCGGTCACCGTCGGCAGTGGCGCGGTGGCCTACAACAGCTCGAAGGCGGCCTTCGCCAAGGCGACGGAGATCTTCCAGACCGAGGTGCGCGAGTTCTCGCACCCGTGCCGCATCCAAGGCATCATGCCGGCGGCGATGGACACCCCGATGATGGAGCAGTGGAAGATCCCCGCCGAGCGGATGATGGACCCCGCCGAGGTGGCCGCTGAGATCGTGCACGGCCTCCGTCGGCCGCGCGGCGTCGTGGGCCAGAACCTGATCTTCACCCCGCGGCCGGAGTACTTCCCCCGCTGAGCGGCGGTGGGCCGCGCCTGAGCCGGGTCGTCCTCGAGGCGGCCCTGTTCAGCTGCGCGGGTAGCGGTCCAGGTAACTCTGCAGGTCGTCGTCGCGGAGAGCCTCGGCGAGTTCGTCGAGCTTCGCCTCGTCCACCAGATCGACGCTCTGACCGTTCCTGGTGGCGAAACCTGAGATCGGCGCCTGCAGCGACGCGATGTCGTCGGGCTTGAACCGGACGGAGAGGGCGGTCTTGCGCATCTCGGAGCCGGTGAGGCCCCGGTCGACGGTGACCTGCTTGGCCACCGAGCCGACGATCCGGTTGAACTTCAGCGGGTTGGCGATGGTCTCGGGGCTCAGGGCCTGCTCGAGGATGGCCTGGGCCACCAGCCGCTGCCGCTCGGCCCGGTCCAGGTCGCCACGGGGAAGTTGCTTGCGCTCCCGGACGTAGGCGAGGGCCTGGTCGCCCTCGAGGGTGATCTCGCCCACGGGGAACTCCCACTCGCCCGACCGGGAGTAGTGCGGGTTGTCGACCGTCACACCCCCGAGGTCTTTGGTGACCTGGACGAAGCCCTCGAAGTCGATCTGGACGGTGTGATCCATCCGTGTCTTCAGCAGTCCTTCGAGAGTCCGGACGGTCAGTTGGGGCCCACCGAAGGCGTAGGCGGCGTTGATCTTGTTCTTGCCGTGCCCGGGAATGCTGACCCACATGTCACGGGGGAAGGAGATCAGCGCCGCGCTCTGCCGGTCGGCGGCGAGGTGGGCGACCATCAGGACGTCGCTGCGGCCCGCTGAGCCGGTGTCGGAGCCCATGATCACGTAGTTGACGGCGTCGGTGGCGACCTTGGGCGGTCGGGGCTCCTCGCCCTCGTCCTCCGGGACCTCGGGCGGTAGGTCCTGGCCCACCTGCACGTTGCTGTCGACCGTCCGGTCGACGCTGCCGACGTAAAGGGCCGCCGAGGCCATCGCCCCCACGACGATGACCGCGAGGGCGATCAGCGCGATCGCCAGTCCCCGGTGCCTGCGGCGTGGTGTCGGATTCTCCACCTCGTCGGCGGGCGCGTCGCTCTCGGGTGGGAAGAAGGTGGACACATGCATCCCGTCATGTCGAGTCGTCCGCAGCCTCCCCCGATCCTGCGCTCAGTCCTCGGATTCTACGGCACGCGGCGTGAGGGCAGTCTTTACCATGTTCACCCGAATTTTGTAAGTGCGCAATGGCCTCTCCGGCTCATTGGGCCACACCTCGGACCGGTGGTGACGACTGCCCTTTCCCGCTATGATCGGCCGGGCTTGAACAAATTCGTCTTAGCTCGGGGATGGCAGACGAAAGGTCTTCACTTGCCGTACTCCACCTTCCGTCGAGTGTTGCGCGCCGTCTGGGACTGCGCCAGCTGGGTGGTGGCGACCCTCATCGTCGTGGGTGCTCGTTACGACTTCGATCTGGATGCGATCCTCTGGTCGAGTGTGGCTGCCTACGTCCTCGCGGCCTGCCTGCTCCAGGTCGTGGCCGGCACAGTCTTGATGCTCTACCGGGGCCGCTACCGCATCGCCACCTTCGAGGAGAGTCTCGGGCTGGCTGTCACGGTCGCGGTCGTCGGCTTGCTTCTGGCCGTCGCCTTCGTCGGATTCTGGCAAGTTGGCCCCTTTCCCCGCGCCACCGCGGTCCTGACTCCCCCGGTGGCGCTGCTGGTGATGGCCGCGGGCCGCTGGTCCTACCGGGCCTGGCGTGAGCGGTTGGCGCCCGACGCCGACGCCGAGCGTGTCCTGATCTACGGGGCCGGCAACGCCGGTTACCAGCTGCTGCGCCTGATCGTGCAAGAGCGGAAGTCGCCCTATCGGGTGGTCGGCTTCATCGATGACGCCCGGGGTAAGCGGAACCTGCGGATGCTCGGTGTCCCGGTGCTGGGCGGGGAGCAGAAGCTCGTCGACGTCGCTGCCGAGCGCGGCGCCACGACCGTCATCCTCGCGATCACCCACGCAGATTCCGACTTGGTGCGTCGCGTCTCGAGCACGGTGGAAAGTGCTGGGCTCCGGCTGCTGGTCCTGCCAGCCGTGCAGGACCTGATCGACGGTCGGGTTCACCTGAGTGACATCCGCGAGGTGGACATCGCCGACATCCTCGGTCGCCACCAGGTGGAGACCGACCTCGGCGAGATCGCCAGCTACCTCACCGACCGAGTAGTCCTGGTGACCGGCGCCGGCGGCTCCATCGGCTCCGAGCTGGCCCGACAGGTGCACCGGTTCGGCCCCAAGGAGCTGGTGATGCTCGACCGGGACGAGTCCGGTCTGCACGGGGTCCAGCTGTCCATCTACGGCAGGGGTTTGCTGGACACGCCGGACATGGTGCTGTGCGACATCCGCGACGAGCAGGCGCTCGACGCAATCTTCGCCGCCCACCGTCCTGAGGTGGTGTTCCACGCCGCGGCGCTCAAGCACCTGCCGATGTTGGAGCAGTACCCGGACGAGGGTTGGAAGACCAACGTCCTCGGCACGCTGAACGTGCTCCGTGCGGCGGCCAAGTACGGCTGCGCGACCTTCGTCAACATCTCCACCGACAAGGCGGCGGACCCCACCAGCGTGCTCGGGAAGACGAAGCGCATGGCGGAACGGCTCACCGCCTGGTACGCCGAGCACCAGCACGGGACCTATCTTTCGGTTCGTTTCGGGAACGTGCTCGGGAGCCGTGGCTCGATGCTGCACACCTTCGCCGCGCAGATCAAAGCCGGCGGGCCGGTGACAGTCACGCACCCTGACATCACCCGCTACTTCATGACCATCCCTGAGGCCTGCGAGCTGACCATCCAGGCTGCGGCCATCGGGCGGGGTGGCGAGGTCCTGGTGCTCGACATGGGGCAGCCGGTCAAGATCCTTGATGTCGCGCGCCGCCTTGTGGCCAAGTCCCGCGCTGACGTCGACATCATCTTCACCGGCCTGCGCCCTGGTGAAAAGATGCACGAGGTGCTGCTGAGCGAGAACGAGCTCGGGCAGCGGAGGCGCCACCCGCAGATCTCCCACGTCCCGGTGCCACCCCTGGACCCGGCCGAAGTGCCCTTCCTGCCCGAGAGCCTCGAGATGGCCCTCGGAGCCGCCCGGTCTCACCACCGGCTCCCGGAGAGCTATCCACTGCAGGACCGCCGCGCAGATCGTTCTGGTGAACTCAGGACGCGATCGTGACCACCGTGCACCCGAGTGCGGACGTCGCCGCCTCCGCGCAGCTCGGGGTGGGTACGACCGTGTGGCACCTCGCCCAGGTCCGTGAAGGGGCGCGGCTCGGGCGTGACTGCGTCGTCGGCCGCGGCGCCTACGTCGGATCCGGCGTCCGCCTCGGCGACCGCTGCAAGCTCCAGAACTATGCGCTGGTCTACGAGCCTGCGGTGCTGGAGGACGGTGTGTTCGTCGGGCCGGCAGCCGTCTTCACCAACGATCACTTCCCGCGCGCGATCATGCCCGACGGGCGCCTCAAGAGCGGCGAGGACTGGCAGCCTGTGGGTGTCACTGTCCACACGGGTGCCTCAATCGGCGCGCGCGCGGTCTGCGTCGCACCAGTCACGATCGGTGCCTGGTCCCTGGTGGCAGCCGGGGCGGTGGTCATCACTGATGTCGCTGCCCACGCACTGGTGGTCGGCACCCCGGCCCGGCAGATCGGCTGGGTCGGTCGTGCCGGTGTCCCGCTCCAGCAGACCGCTGAAGACCACTGGTGTTGCCCGGCGACGGGCGAGACCTACACCGAGCACGACGGGGCCCTCAGCGTAGATCACGTGCCGGCGGACAGCCGCTCCACGACCTCCCAGGAGAGCCATGACTGAGCAGGCCTTCATCCCGCCCGCCCGCCCGCTGATCGGGGACGAGGAGCGGGCGGCTGTCGACCGGGTGCTGCGCAGCGGCATGCTGGCTCAGGGGCCGGAGGTGGCGGCCTTCGAGCAGGAGTTCAGCGATCACTTCGGCCTCGACCGGGCCTGCGTCGCCGTGAACTCGGGCACGTCCGGGCTGCATCTCGGGCTGCTGTCCGCAGGCGTGGGGCCGGGCGATGAGGTGATCGTCCCGTCCTTTACCTTCGCCGCGACAGCCAACTCTGTCGCGCTGACCGGAGCCACTCCGATCTTCGCGGACATCGACCCGGCCACCTTCTGCCTGGACGCCTCCGCCGTCGAGGCGACCATCACGCCTCGCACGGTAGGGATCATGCCCGTTCACCTGTACGGTCACCCGGCCGACATGGCCGCCCTGCAATCCCTCTCCGAACAGCACGGCCTGCAGATCTTCGAAGACGCCGCGCAGGCCCACGGGGCGTCTTTCAACGGCACTCCGGTTGGCGCTTTCGGCTCCTTCGGCATGTTCTCGCTCTACCCGACCAAGAACATGACCTCCGGGGAGGGTGGCATGGTGTCCGTGGCGTCGGCCGAGGTCGAGCGGTTGCTCCGGCTCTACCGCAACCAGGGCATGCAGCGGCAGTACGAGAACGAGATCGTCGGCTACAACGCCCGGATGACCGACCTGCACGCCGCCATCGGTCGTGTCCAGCTCACCAAGGTGGCGGGCTGGACCCGCACGCGGCAGCAGAACGCAGCCTTTCTGTCCGCTCATCTGGAGGGCGTGGTCGTCCCGGTAGTCGATCCGCGGGCGGTGCACGTGTTCCACCAGTACACGGTGCGGGTGCCCGAGGACCGGGACGGGATGGCCAAGGCGTTGCGTGAGGAGCACCAGGTCGGGTCCGGCATGTTCTACCCGGTGCCGAACCACCGACTGCCCTCGCTGCGCTCTGACGTCGACCTGCCCGAGACCGATCGGGCAGCGCGGGAGTGCCTGTCGCTCCCGGTGCATCCCTCGGTTTCCGAGGGTGATCTGGAGCGGATCGTGACCGCTGTGAACGCCGTGGCCCGGGCGGGGGCGTCGCGATGAGCAGCTTGCGAGCAGGCCTGGTGGGCCTGGGAATGATGGGCCGTCACCACGCCAGGGTGCTCTCCACCCTCGACGGGGTGGAGCTCGTCGGCATGGCGGACGGTCAAGGAGACGTGCACGGGGTGGCCGGCGGCCGGCCCGTGCTGTCCACCGTCGAGGACCTGATCAAGCTCGGGCTGGACTACTGCGTCGTCGCGGTTCCCACCGCCCTGCACGAGGAGATCGGACTCGAGTTGGCGGCGGCCGGGGTTCACGCTCTCATCGAGAAGCCGCTGGCGCAGGACGTGGTCTCGGCCCGCAAACTGGCCGAGGCCTTCGCCGGATCGGGCCTGATCGGAGCGGTCGGGCACATCGAGCGCTACAACCCCGCCCTCCAGTCCGCGCGGAGGAGGATCGAGCAGGGTGAGCTGGGGACGGTCTACCAGATCATCACGCGGCGCCAGGGTCCGTTTCCGGGTCGAATCGCGGACGTCGGGGTGGTCAAGGACTTGGCTACGCACGACATCGACCTCACGGCGTGGGTGGCGCAGCAGCGCTTCACATCTGTCTCGGCTCGCACCGCGTTCAAGAGCGGACGACAGCACGAGGACCTGGTCGCCGTGGTCGGCATGCTCGCCGACGGTACGGTCACCAACCACCTGGTGAACTGGCTCTCGCCGTTGAAGGAGCGGGTGACAATCATCACCGGGGAGTGCGGCGCCTTCGTCGCCGACACCTTGACGGCGGATCTGACGTTCTATGCGAACGGGTCGGTACCCACCACCTGGGGCGGCCTTCAGCAGTTCCGCGGCGTGTCCGAGGGGGACGTCATCCGCTATGCCATCGCCAAGCCGGAGCCGCTCCGAGTCGAGCACGAGAACTTCCGCGACGCCTTGCTGGGGATGAAGGCTGACATCGTGACCATGGAGCAGGGGCTGGTCACCGTGGTGGTGGCCGAGGCAATCATCGAGTCCGCCCGCCACGGCTCGACAGTCCAGGTGGAGGCGCCGCTGTGAGGATCGCCGTCGTGGCGCTGGGCAAGATCGGTCTACCTCTTGCCGTGCAGTTCGCCGGGCGCGGACACCAAGTCGTCGGGGCCGACGTCAACGACCTGGTCGTTGAGCAGGTCAACCGCGGGGACGCCCCGTTTCCGGGGGAGTTTCAGTTGGAGGAGAAGCTGTCGGAGATGGTGCAGGCCGGTCGGCTGCGTGCCACGACCGATACGGCAGCGGCGGTGGCGGAGGCCGACGCCGTGGTGGTGGTCGTCCCGTTGTTCGTCAACGAGGCGGCCGAACCGGATTTCGGATGGATGGACGCCGCCACGGCGGATATCGGTCGCGGACTGCGCCCCGGGACCCTCGTTTCCTACGAGACCACGCTGCCGGTCGGCACGACGCGCACCCGGTGGAAGCCGCAGCTTGAGCAGTACTCCGGCTTGGTGGAGGGCGAGGACTTCCACCTCGTCTTCTCACCGGAGCGGGTACTGACCGGGCGGGTGTTCGCCGACCTGAGGAAGTATCCCAAGCTCATTGGCGCGCTAAGCGAAGTCGGCGCGAAGCAGGCGCGTGCCTTCTACGAGGCCGTGCTCGAGTTTGACCACCGGCCGGACCTTCCGCGCGGGAACGGGGTCTGGGACCTCGGCAGCGCGGAGGCCGCCGAGCTGGCGAAGCTGACCGAGACCACCTACAGGGACGTCAACATCGGGTTGGCCAACCAGTTCGCCAAGTTCGCCGCTGGCAACGGCATCGACATCTACCAGGTGATCGAGGCGAGCAACTCGCAGCCGTACAGCCACATCCACCAGCCCGGCATTGCCGTGGGCGGTCACTGCATACCGGTGTATCCCCGGCTGTACCTGTGGAGCGATCCAGACGCGACGGTGGTGCGAGCTGCCCGAGAGGCGAACGCGTCGATGCCGGGCTACGCCGTCGGGTTGGCAGCGGCGGCATACGGGAATCTGGCCGGCGCCCGAACTGTGGTGCTCGGGGCGGCTTACCGGGGTGGGGTCAAGGAGACTGCCTTCTCTGGAGTCTTCGCGCTCGTCGAGTCACTTAAGTCCGCCGGGGCCGCTGTGACAGTGCACGATCCCCTCTACCAGGACGATGAGCTGCGATCACTTGGTCTGGCACCGTACGTGGCAGGTGCGCAAGTTGACATCGCCATTGTTCAGACCGACCACGACGATTACGCACACTGGACAACGCGTGATCTCCCCGGGGTCCGAGTCGTGGTCGACGGGCGGCGTTGCCTGAAGGACGGCGCCTTTCCCAACGTAACGGTCGTCGTGATAGGTCGCGCTGCCCCCTCATAGACCCCATCAACTAATGAGCTTCTCCGTCGGTCGCGCTCATCTCGGTCCCCATGCGGTGTATGTGCGAGCGAGAATCTGATACCGAGGATCCGGCTGCCCCAGCACGGTGTGCTCGAGCGGGAGTTTGAAAACAAGGGATCCGGTAATCCGTCCGCTAGTGCGTAGAACGTCCATCTGGTGAAGGACGCTGGCGAAGTACGCGGGCGAAGCGCCCTGCCCCTGCTCGGCACTGAGGGGAACTGCGTACGGCATGAAGACCAGAGGTGTGTCTACCGTGTTTGCCGAGGTCAAGCCTGTGCTCATCCTCGCGGGTTCGGTCCATTCGGGATCAACAGTCATGCCGTGCCCCTCGATATCACCGATCTGCACGGTAACTCGGCTTCGCTCCGTACCGCTGCCGCCTCGGACGAGCTGTACCTCCACCGCCGCGTTGCTCCGGCGAGTGGTCACAGCACTGAGGTCGAAGACGCGTTCTTTCCAACCCGTACCGCGGCTTGCAGTGCCAACCGTCATACCGTCGACAACGACCTGGAGGCGGTAATCGACATCAGCGCTGGAGCCGGCGTCGTCATGTACCTCGACTTTGACGAAGCGACGCTCGCCAGGCATGGGCACGATAGTACTGCTCCAAACTGCTGTGTCGACTGTCTCGTCGGTCGCGTTCCGGGCGGGGAGGACGATCTGTGTGCAACCAGCTGCCCGCGGGCAGCGGAGCGCGTCAGACACCTCTAGACCCTGGCTCAGCGCTTTCGTGGCGTCTACGGTGTTGCCGGCGACTGTACGACCATCTGAATAGCCGAAATATGGGAAGACGACTCCCTGGATGAGATGCCGGTACTCGCTGAGAACGGCGTGGCGACCGATCAGATCGTGGTGGTACAGGACGGGCAAAAAGCTCAGCCCAGGTGCGTGCCGCCTAGCAGCTGCGGTCATTCGGTGGGTGTAGAGCGGTGTGAAGTGGAAGTTCAGGGTTGGTCGGGCAATGACGTTCCCCCCAAAATCGTCAAGGATCACGCTTTTGATCGCAGGCTGTTCGGCAGCGAGCCGGCCGACGTGGTCGAACCAGCGGACGTAGTCCCAACCATAGGGCTGATAAGCCGCCTCCGGCGCCTCGGTCGGGGGGACGAGGTAGACAAGTACGTCGATCCCTGCCGCGCCGGCACGCCTAGCGAACTCCGGAAGTTGATCTAGCTGAGTCAGGCTGGTTTGCGGATTGGCCCGGTAGTCCGGGCATATGAGATAGGCGTAGGTATTCACCTTAGCTGCCTGAAGGGCGGAAATTGTCCGGTCGACGTCAATGCGCGGAACCGGTGATGACTCGTTCGCCTCCAGGACGGGGCTGTCGTACGCTCCAAGGATGAAGCGACCTGTTGGTGACGGCGGCAGTGGCGTGGCTCGTTGTTGATCGGACGCGGTCAGCGGATCAGAGCGACTTCGATTTTCCGGGTATATTAGACCGAGCACGACTGCGAGACCGAGCGCCAAGACGATGATCAGAGCTAGGACCCACCGAGTTCGACGAGCGCGCCTCTTCACCATAGCCGTTGCCGGCGGGTAAGTTCGAACGGGAGCTGCTCCGCTGACTCGAGTTCGATCATGGGAGTGGCCTAAAGTCCGCCGGCCCAGCCTCGCTGAGGCCCTCCAGGACTTGGCCCGGCGCGAGGCGCCCCTTGCGAACGGCGTGTCGACACAACAACCATGACCCGCCATAGGTGAGGGCCGACGCAAGTCCGAAGCACCACACGGTTGTGATTGCGGGCATGTCTGCGAGGGCGCAGAGCCCTGTGACACCGGCGACGATGACGAGTCGACCGATGTCCCAGGCGAGTTGCAAGTGTTGTCGCTCCAGGGCCGACAGGGTCTGGGACAGTGGTGCCGCAACCAATTGTGCGGCTAGACCGATGCTTAGTGCACGCGCGTACTCGCCGCTGACTAGCCACACCGGGCCGAAGACCACGCTGAACAGCCAGGGTCCCGCCGTCAAGAGGACGGTGGCGACTAGGAGTCCGACGAGGGCGAGCCGACGACTGGCGCTAGCGAAGAGCCTTGTCGCGTCGCCAACACCTGCCCGAGTGGCTCGGACGAATTCACCGAGGTAGACCTGGGCTGCGGCTGCGCCGACCAGGGCAAGCGGGAGCGCGAGCACACGTTGGCTGAGTCCCAACCAGCCGGCGGTTACATCGCCGTAGTGCAGCGCGATGATGAGAACCGGCACCTGTAGCCCGAGGACGTTTAACAGCCCCGAGGGCGTGAGCAGCAAGGGGAAACGACGGTACCGCTTCAGGGCCACCCAGAGTTGTTGCGGCCGACGGCCAGCACGTGCAGGCTCAGAACGCAGCCCTGACCCCCAGAGCAGACTGACCGCACCGGCGACCTGCCCCAGTCCCAGGCCGAGCACCAATCCACCCGGCCTGAATCCCACGGCACCGGCCCCTAGCTGGGTCAGAACCAGGACCGTGGTCTGAAATAGATTACGCCGGCCGATGGCAGTATAGCGCTGGTTCCGCACGGCCAGCTGGTTCAACACCAGATACGCACCCATCACCGCCGCCGTGATGGGTACCAGCCACAACCAAGGCATCAGGTCCGGTTGATTGAATCGCTTGCTCATAGTCTGGCCGGCGAGCGCGACCACGACTGTGCCGATGACAGCAGTGAGCGACGCCGCGATCAGTCCCAAGGCTACAAGGGAGTGGGCGTCACGCTCCTCCGCTGGTACCGGCACCGCAAGCTCGAAGCGCAGGGCAGAACTGCTGGCCACAGCGAGCGTGACGCCGCTGATGATTGTGAAGATGCCGAAGTCGGCTGGGGAGTACAGGCGCGTGAGTGCAGGGGCGGCTCCCAGAGCGAGCAGCTGCCCGCCCATGGTGCCGCCGAGAATTACTGCCAGACCGCGACGTACGGGCGTACTCGCTCTGAGCCGCCGACGGGCGCCTGCTCTCGTCACAGCCGCGGCACCCTCCGGCCAGAAGTGCGTTGATGGGATCGGCTGGCGGGGACGGTGCGGGAGCCAACATCGCGTGACGCTGCGCCGGCCAATACTGCCGCTAGCACTACCCACAGCATTCGGTTGCCGACCACATCGCTGCTGAGCATTGCGCCGACAAGCAGATTGACCGTCAGGGCCGACAATGCGTATCTGAGTGGAGAAATCGACGCTGCGCGCAGAGCCCTAATCACGATCACGATCAGGAAGAAGCTGAACGCGAGAGCGCCGGCGATGCCAGCCTCGATCCAGAATTCCAGGACGATGTTGTGGACGTATAGGTTGTCCCCCTGAGCCGTTCGGAGCTGCTCGGCCGGGGCAAACCTCGCAAAGTTCCCCCAGCCGATTCCCATGGGTCGCTCGCCAGCAATCCTGAGCGCACTTGCGTAGATCTCTCGCCGGCCAGAGCTGGTGGCGTCGGCCAACCTCGAACTAGTGAGCGTCGATCGCGAGTAGATGAGCGCCCCCAGCAGTAATAGCGCTGCTAGCAAAGCCACCTGCGTCCGCCGCCTCCACGTCGGATGCGTGAGGATCAGCACGACTAGGGCGGCGAGTACACCCGCCACTGGGCCGCGGCTGCCTGCGAGATAAAGCCCTGCGCCTAGAACGAGAGCCAGGAGCACCAGAACGGATCTGTATCGGCGGTGGCCAGAGCCTAGGAGGGCCAGTAGGAGGATCAGCGCGGACCCGAGTTCACGTCCCGCGCCGATGGCATTTACTCCGACAGGAGTTCTTCGCCCCGTCATAAGAGCCGCGGGATCAGCCAGGAGGGCCTGACCGATGACGACCGGTAACGCCAGCGCTGCGATGGTCACCAAAAAGGCGCGGAGCCTCCGCGCGTTGGTCAAAGACAGGAAGCTTGCGACGAAAACGAAGGCCACCCCAAGGAGCAAGTTGATCCGCTTGTTCTCGGCGTTGGCAGTTAGTGCCGGCGTGAGGTAGCCGAGGATGAGGGCTGCAAAGAGCAGCAGGACAACGCCGATCTGCTGGATCGTGGTTCGTCGCAGGACTCCAAGGAGCGCTACGGGTAGCGCGACAGCAAAGCTGGCAGTCGTGAGATCGAGCCAGGGGACCGCGCGAAGCCAGATGCCCTGGACGAGGTTCGATGCGGCAAGCAGACCGAAGACGACCCCGACGGCGGCGTCCCCCCAGCCTTGAGCGCCGATTCGGGTGGTGCGGCGCCGGGTGCGCACGTGCGGCCCCTTAGCCAGCTGGCTGCGCGAAAAATCGCCTCGATCGGCCTTCCGCCATTGGCCAGTTTCTACCCGCGATGACGTCGTCATGGTGTCCCCGTCCCGGCCAGGAGTTGCCGGGCGACGCTGTCGGCGCTGAGCCAGCGGTTGTTGGTGGCCCGAGTACGGCGTGCTGCCTGTGAGAAATCCGTCTGGGCGAGAGCGCGCTTCAAAGCCTCCGCCAGTCGCTCGACTTCCTCGCCCTCGCGAAGTTCGAAGTAGTGGCCACTGTCCTTCCTCACGAGGTGGCCCACGAGATCGTTCCTCGGCAGGAGCACCGACAGGCCCGTACCTAGGGCCTGTTGGATGGTGATGGCAGGGTTACGTGGCCACACGCCGAGGTCGGCGCCGTTGAAGGCAGCGTTAAGTCCGGCCCCGTTGGTGAAGGGCCGCACATACATGCGGTCGCGAAAAACCGAGGTTCGAAAGGCTTGCTGGATGCGCTCGGAGTAATCCGAGGAGTCGGCTCCAACCAGAAGCAGGTGCACTCTCGGGTGGTCCACCGCGAGCTGTTCGAAAGACTCCTGGAGCCACTCGAGGCGCTTCTGCGGTTGAATCTTGCCTGCTGCCAGCAGGAGCACGTCATCCTCGGACAGGCCAAGCTCAGTTCGGTAGAGATGGCGGACGGCGTCGTCAGGGTGAAAGGTTTCGGCGGAGAACGCCAGCGGCAGGAGATGAGCCGGACGCCCGGCCTGGAAGGGCCGGAGTCGTCTGATGGTGTCCGGTGTGTAGCCATAGATGGCCTCGCTCCGTCTGTTCACCACGGTGTACAGGAGGCCCTTTGACACTGCAAATGCGCCGCCCTTGGCTATGCGCTTCCAGCGCGGAAGATGAGACCACATGGCCTTGTTGTCGCCGTAGAGCGCAACGCGAGGGGCTGGGTTGCAGGTAAATGCCGGTGCTGACGAGAGAAGCTGGCCGGGCATGACCTGGACGATGAGATCGTACGTCCCGGAGTCGATCGCCTTACGGACGGTCGTCGACCAGACCATCGACCGCTTCTCAAACGACGCATGACGCGCCACGAGGATGTTATTTTCCCATCGCGTACCGGTTCCGTAGCGACGCTTCAGTCCAAGCGCCGCGAGGTGACTGTCCTGGAAAGCAGGGCTAACTCGATCAGAGGCCATCACCTCGACGTCAGCGTGCTTTGCGAGGGCTGGCACCAGAACGGTCTCCTGATATCCACTGAACCAGTCGAAGTATCCTGCCACAACGAGGACGCGCCGTCGGCTGCTCACCCCGTTTGCTGCCGTTCGGCGAATCGGGGTGTAACGAGTGGTCTAGCCAGCGCTGCGACGTGCCGATCGACGTCAGCGGAGTCGGTGAAGCGGTCACGCAACTTGCGCGCCGGAACTCCAGCCCAGATCTCCCGCGGGGGGACATCCTTTGTAACCACCGAACCGGCCGCAACGATGGCGCCGTCACCGATCCGGAGACCCCGCATCACGATCGTGCCGTGACCGAGCCACACATCAGCCCCGATCTCCGTTCGTCGCTGAGGTGGCCGTCCCGAGAACTGCATCGGCTGTTCTGGGTCGAGCCAGTTGTGGTCGTCGCCGACGATGGCCACGCCGGAGGCGAGCATGGTGTAGCTGCCGATCCGGACCCCGGGAGATAGCGTGCAGCGCCGGCCGATGAAGACATAGGGGCCTGCTTCCAGATCGCGGGCCAGGTGGCTCGTGGGGTGGATCGAGCATGTCGGCGCTACGGAGCGCAGCCCCTTGGCCACAATCACGGCGGCGTTGCGCGCGAGCCGAAGTCGCTGGTAGAGCGCCCCTTCTCGAGAGATGACCATGTCAGGTCCGAATCCCTGCCCAGGCGTGGTGCCTGCGGGCGGTCGACAAGATGAACTTCACGGCGCGCTCCGAGGTGTTCGCCACGAGGTAGTCCTCCGGTACGAGGCGGCTCGAGGCGTTGCAGGAGCCATCGGCATCCTTCACCAGCCGGATGGCGGCGATCACATCCTGAGGGTCGAGGCCGGTCATCATGATCCCTCCGGTGTCAAGGGCCTCCGGGCGCTCAATGGCGTCTCGTAGCGTGACTGCGGGGAAGCCGAGCAGCGTCGACTCCTCCGCGATGGTGCCGGAATCCGACAGGACGCAAGCCGCGGCGAGCTGGAGCCTATTGTAGTCGTGGAAGCCGAAGGGTTCGTGGAAGGCGATTCCGTCGGGGAGGACTCGGTCGAGCAGGGCGAGTCGCTTCCGTGTACGAGGATGGGTCGAGACGAGCACCGGTAGACCGAATGTCTCAGCCACAGTTTCTAGGCAGTCGAGCACCTGCGTCAATCGAGCGGGCGAGTCGACGTTCTCCTCTCGGTGGACACTGACGAGGAAGTAGCCGCTCTCCGTGACGCCGAGCGTCTGGAGGGCTACGGAGGCGTCGATCTGGCTCCGGTAGCTCTCCAGAACCTCACGCATCGGCGACCCAGTCAGGGCGATCCGTCGCGGCTGCAACCCCTCGGCGAGCAGGTTGCGACGGGCATGTTCGGTGTAGACGAGGTTGAAGTCGGCGACGTGGTCGACCATCCGGCGGTTCGTCTCCTCAGGGACGTTCTCGTCGAAGGAGCGGTTGCCGGCCTCCATGTGGTAGACGGGGATCCGCATGCGCTTCGCCATCAGCGCGGCGATGCAGCTGTTGGTGTCACCGAGCACCAGCACCGCGTCGGGGCGCTCCTCAGCTAGCACCCACTCGACGCCGATAAGGGTCTCGCCGAGGACTCTGCCCAAGGAGCTCGTGTCGACGCCTAGCACGTGGTCGGGAGCGCGCAGGCCAAGGTCGTCGAAGAAGATCTGGTTGAGCGCGTGGTCGTAGTTCTGACCCGTGTGCACCAGCACGTGGTTCGTGGTGCTGTCCAGACGCTTGATGACCTGCGACAAGCGGATCACCTCAGGGCGAGTTCCGACGACGGTGACGACCTTCAGCATCGTTCGCGCTCCAGTTCGAGCGAGTAGCGGATCATGGCTCGTCCTAGGGGAGTGGTGAAGTGCTGGGACGGTACCCAGCCGTTCTTGCGGTAGAAGGCATTGACAGCGTCGTTGCCCTCGGCGTCCGTGTTGAGGAACGCGGTGCTGGCCCCCGCAGCGCCAGCCCGTCGCGCCCAGGCCTTCACCAGCTGACCGCCCAACCCTCGGGTGCGGTGGCCCGGGTCGACGCAGATCGAACTCAGCAGGGCTCCGCTCCCGTGGCCGTCAGCGCCCCCGCGGTAACGGACGGCACCGAGAAGGCGCGGCGTCGCCGAGGGCTGGCTGAGCACCGCCCGGAGGCTGGCCCAGACGAATCCCGGCCACCGCCGCCTGAGCAGCCGTGGGAAGAAGTCGACGGGACGCAGCGTGCCGACGGCGGCACCGAGGACGGCGCCCTCTGGCCCACGGGCTACGACGGCAACGGCGGTGTCGTCGTGCAGGAAGCCCCGGTAGAACTCGACGAGGAACGGCTCTCCGAGGGTGCTGAGAAAGAAGTCGGGGAAGGCGCGCCGGTGCAAGCGGGCTAGCGGCCGCACGTCCGCTGGCTGAAGAGCGCCAAGAGTGATGGCGGTCATCACGCTTGTACCTGCTCGCGAGCCTCGGCAGGTTGACCGACCGGCTCCGGGTAGGTGTCGGGGGCCTGCGGGTCGAACAGCTCGTTGGTCCAGAAGAGCGTGGTGAGGTCCGAGTCCCCGGTGTTGGCGATGCTATGAGCCCAGGACGTGGGCATGTCCACGATGCAGGGCTGATCGCCTGCGACGTCGAAGGTCACCACCTGGTCGTCAAACATCTTGCGCAGCCGAATCGAGGCGCTTCCCGACAGGACCACGAAGCGCTCGACCTTGCGCAGATGGAAGTGCTCTCCGCGGGTGACGCCGGGTCGGGTGGTGGAGACGAAGGTTTGACCGGCCCCGCCGTGGCTCCGAACGGTCTCCACCAAGTTCCCGCGCTGATCGGCCCGCACCGGGAGAGGGAGAGGGTAGTGGTCCGGGAAGAGCGCAGCACGAAGCGTGTTGAACAGATCGACGTCCAGGTCGTCGAGCAGCGGCGGTATGTCGCCGTTAGCGTAGAGAGAGGCGTAGGTCTGCAGTTTGCGGAGGACGGTACCTACCGACGTCCAGGTCCCGGTCGGTGCATATGTGCCGGTGGCGGAGTCGAGACCGTCGATCAGAGCCTCAGCTGCTCCTTGGACGTGCAGGAGCTCGATCGGGCGGTCGACCACGTCAGGGGCCCGTCCGGCGAGAACCGCGGCCACGAAGGTTGCGACAAAGGAGTTGTAGTCCGGCCGGCCGTGTTCGCCGAAGAGGTTCGGCAAGTGGACGTCAGCGAAAGAGGCTCCCAGGCTTCGAGCGCTAGTTCCCAGCAACTCGGCCGCGCGCGCTTTGCCCCGACCGTAGGGGCTGTCTGTCCCGCTCTGGATCGAGTTGGCGAACACCAGGTGGCGCAGCTGGCGGGCCTGAGGGAGGGCGGCGGTCAGTTCCTGGGCCAGGATGACGTTGCCGTGCTCGACCTGGTCGTCCGACCCTCGGTTGACTCCCGCCACGTGGATGACGGCGTCCACGTCGACCAGCAGGTCCGGCAGCAGCGACCAGGCGTCGCGTCCAACCGGCACGACCTCGTGGCCGGCGACGGCAGTCAGCCGCACCCTGGTGTGCTGACCCAGGAATCCAGCGGCACCGGTGAGCAGCACCCTCATGCGGCCACCCCGACCAGCGCCTTCATCTGGGGCAGGGTGAGGAGCAGCGCCTTCGTCGCCTCGAGGTCGAGTCGCCGGGTGTTGGCCGAGGTGTAGTCCTCGAGCCGAGCAAGACGTTGTTCACCCTGCTCGAAGTACAACTCGTACTCGAGTGAGCGGGCGTCCAGCGGCACGCGGAAGTAGTTGCCCTCGTCGCTCGACTTGATCATCTCTTCGCTCGACAAGAGGGTCTCGTGCAGCTTCTCACCGTGCCGGGTGCCGATGACGCGGATGTCGGGGTCGTCGTCACCCAGGAGGCTGGCCACCGCACGGGCCAGCACCTCCACGGTGCACGCTGGCGCCTTGCGGACGAAGAGGTCGCCGCGGTCGGCATGGGTGAAGGCGTGCTCAACCAGGTCGACCGACTCCTCGAGCGACATGAGGAAACGAGTCATGGTGGGTTCGGTGATCGTGAGCGGACGACCGGCCCTGATCTGTTCGACGAACAGCGGGATGACCGAACCTCTGGAGTACATGACATTGCCGTACCGGGTGATCGACACGGTCGTGGGCGAGCCGGCGTTGTTCCGAGCGAAGGCTTGGGCAGTCTTCTCCATCAGCGCCTTGGACATGCCCATGGCGTTGACCGGGTAGACGGCCTTGTCAGTGCTCAGGCAGACCACGCTCCGGACGCCGTGCGACGAGGCCGCTTCGATGACGTTGTGACTGCCCTGAACATTTGTCTTCACGGCCTGTTGCGGGAAGAACTCGCAGGAAGGTACCTGCTTCAGTGCGGCCGCGTGGAAGACGAAGTCGGCACCGTGGAAGGCGTCCATGACGCTCGACAGGTCCCGGACATCGCCAAGGAAGAACCGCAGACGGGAGTCGGAAAACCGTTTCCGCATGTCGTCCTGCTTCGCCTCGTCCCGGGAGAAGATGTGCACGGCCGACACCCCGCGCTCGAGCAGGTGACCAGCCATCGTCGAACCAAAAGAGCCCGTGCCGCCGGTGATCGCCACCGTGGCTCCGCTCATCACGTCTGCATTCATGCATTTGCTCCCTTGGCTGCCGCCTCCAGCAGGAGGCCTTCGATCCGATCGACCCCACTGCGGGCCGAGAACTGGCGGTCGTAGTACCTACGGGCACGCTTGCCGAGTTCGGCCAGTCCAGGCCGGCCGAGCTCGCAGGCCTGATCCAGGGCCTGGGTAATGCCGTCGACGTCGCCGGCGGCCGCGGTGAAACCTGTGCCGCCTTCGTCGATGATGCGGAGAACGTCACCGTCGGCCGCCACCACCACCGGGCGCCCGGCGGCGAGGGCGGCTTGGGTCTTGCTGGGCATCGTCACCGCCGAGAGCGGATGCGAAGACAAGCTGACGTAGCTCATGTCAGCGGTCGCCATCAACTCCGTCATCTGGTCTTGCGGGAAGCGGCCCAGGAAACACACATTGGTGAGGCCCAGCTCGTCGGCCTCCGACCGCAGGGCGCTCTCCGCCGTTCCCGAGCCCGCGATCAGGGCGACGAATCGCGGGTCCCGGATGCGGGCGCATGCCTGGAGCAGGCTGCCAAGTCCCTGGGCGCCACCGAGCGCGCCGGCGTACAGCAGGACGATCTGGTCCTCGCTCAACCCGAGCTCATGTCGCAGGTGGACGGAGCTGGGTCGGAAGACCTGCTCATCAGCCCACATCGGCACGAAGTGCAACTTGTCTCGAGGCACCCCCCGTCCGTGCAGCACATCACCGACCCCCGGAGAGATGTAGGCGACGGCGGTCGCAGCGCTGTACATGCTCCGGCACCAGGCGTTGAGGGGGGAGGATGCCGCGCGGTACAGCCGACCATCCGTAGCAAAGCCCCCAGCCAGCACCGTGTCCGGCCAGAGGTCGAGCACATGGACTACCGAGGGCACCCCGAAAGCCAGCTTCGCCGTCAGCATCGGCCAGGCCACGGTGATCGGCGAGTAGTTCACCCAGAGGGCGTCGAGGCCGCGCAGAGCGCCGAGACCCAGCACCGTGGCGGCAGCGCCGAAGGAGGCATAGTTGGCCATGCGGCGAATCGAGGAACTGCTGTGATCGGGGTACAGGGCGACGCGGTGAACGTCTACGCCACCGAGCTGCTCCTGCTGACGCAGGCGCATCTGGTAACCCGCTGCGAGCTTTCCGGTCGGGTAGTTGGGCAGGCCCGTGAGGACCCGCACTTCGTGGCCCCGCTCGTGCAGTCCACGGGCCAGCACTCCGGGTAGCGCGGCAGGCCCCGGTTCGGGGTCATACCACTGCGTGAGGAGTCCGAAGCGCACCGACCGGGGTCCTTTCTGGTGCAGGGCATGACGTCGATCCTCAGCCGCCCCCCCCGGGTAGCAACCGTCCACGATGTAGCGTGAGCTGGACGTCAGACGGAACTGTACAAGGTGAACTCAGACGCTTGAAATCGGCGCTCGGGGAGTGTTGAGGTACAGCGTGATCACGACAGAGACTTTCATCCCCTTTGCCCTGCCCGATATCGGGGAGGCTGAGGTCGAGGCCGTGGCCGAGACCATGCGGAGTGGTTGGCTCACCACCGGCCCACGGGCTGCTGCTTTCGAGGAGAGCTTCAGCAGCTTTTTAGGTGAGCCCGAACTGCACTCTCTGGCGGTGAACTCGGCTACGGCAGGGCTGCACCTGGCGCTGGAAGCTTTGGGTGTCGGGCCTGGAGACGAGGTGCTCGTTCCCACGTGGACCTTCACCGCCACCGCCGAGGTGGTCCGCTATCTGGGAGCGCAGCCGGTGCTCGTCGACGTGGACGAGAGCAGCTTCAACATCGACCTGGACGGGGCTGCGGACGCGGTCACCTCGCGGACGAAGGCGATCATGCCGGTCCACTTCGCTGGGCTCGCCGTGGACCGCGAGCGGCTGTCCGCCTTCGCCCGCCGTTTCGACCTGGCCGTGGTCGAGGATGCCGCACACGCTCTGCCCACGGTCTCGGGCGGCCGGCTCGTCGGAACGGGTACCAGCGACGTCGTCGTCTTCAGCTTCTACGCCACCAAGACCATGACGACGGGCGAGGGAGGCATGGTGGTGACCAAGGATCCCCAACTCGCCGCACGCATGCGGACCATGCGGCTGCATGGCATCAGCCGTGACGTGTTCAACCGTTACCGGAGCACGTCGCCGGCGTGGCACTACGAGGTGGTGGCTCCCGGGTTCAAGTACAACCTGCCGGACACCGCCGCTGCGATGGGGCTGGTGCAGTTGAGTCGGGCCCAGGGGATGCGGGACCGCCGGGCAGCGATCGCGGCTCGGTACCGGTCGGAACTCTTAGACCTCCCGCTGCACCACCCCGTGGACGCTGGGATCGGTGACACTCACGCGTGGCACCTCTACGTCGTCCGGCTCGTCGAGCAGGTAGGGAGCCGGGACGACTTCATCGCCGGCATGGGCCGCGCAGGGGTCGGTTGCAGCGTCCACTTCATCCCGCTGCACAAGCAGCCCTACTGGCGTGACCAGCGAGGTCTCCAGGATCAGATGTTCCCGCGTGCCTCGCGCGCCTATGAGCGGGTGGTCAGCTTGCCCATCTACTCGAAGATGAGCGACGACGAAGTGGGCCACGTGGTCTCCGCTGCCCAGCAGTTGTTGACGTGACGCACGAGCCAGGCGCAGCCGACCAGGATGCGGGGCTCGTGGGCAAACGCTTGTTCGACGTCTTCTGCGCTGCCGTCGGGTTGGTCGTCAGCTCGCCGGTGCTGCTGCTCGTCGCGGTTGCCGTGCGGCTGGACAGTCCTGGACCGGTCATGTTCCGACAGGTGCGGATGGGTCGTCATGGGAAGACGTTCCGCATCCACAAGTTCCGCACCATGCGCACGGATGCGGCGGGGCCATCGGTGAGCGCTCAAGGGGACCGGCGGATCACCCGCGTGGGAGCGGTGCTGCGCCGGACCAAGATGGATGAGCTGCCACAGCTCCTCGACGTGTTGAGCGGACAGATGAGCATGGTCGGTCCGCGTCCAGAAGTGCCCGAGTACGCGGAGTTGTGGGGCGCCGAGGCGAAGGCGGTCATCTTGTCGTTGCGCCCGGGTATCACCGATCCGGCCAGCCTGGTGTTCCGGCACGAGGGAGACCAGCTTGCCCTCGTGCCCGACCCGGAGAAGTACTACATCCGGGTCCTGCTGCCGCAGAAAGTCGCTCTGTACGTCGAGTACGTCGCCACCCGGACATTCCGAGGAGACCTGGCTGTCCTGTTCAGGACGGTGTGGGTTGTCCTGGCGTCGAAGCGCTCGTCGATGCGTGAAGCGCTGAGGCCACCTGTGTCATGATGCACGCGGAGATCTCCGGGGGGAATTGCTCCGAACGTCTAAACCAAGGGACTCGTCGTGGAACTGCGTGACTACCTGGAGATCCTGCGCCGCCGTTGGCTGGGTGCCACGGTCGTGGCCCTGGCTGTCCTGGCCACTGCCTCGGCGCTGACGCTGCTGTCGACGCCGCAGTACACGGCGACCACACGCCTCTTCTTCTCCGTCCAGGGGTCGGAGTCGGTCACCGATCTCGCGCAGGGATCGACCTTCGCCGAGAAGCAGATGACTTCCTACGCGGAGGTTGCCACCTCTCCACTCGTGCTCAACCCGGTGATCCGTGACCTCCGCCTGGACACGGCGGCGGATCTGCTGGCCGGTTCTATCACGACGACCGTTCCCAGCGATACCGTCATCCTCGAGGTCTCGGCGGTCGATCCGGACCCAGCTCGCGCCCGAGATGTCGCGAATGCGGTCGGAAACGAGCTGTCCGAGGTGGCCGCCACGCTGGTGCCCGAGCGCGAGGACGGGTCCGACGCCGTCCAGGCGACAATTCTGGCCCCAGCTCTGCTTCCTTCGTCGCCCTCCTCGCCAGACGTGCTCCGCAACCTCGCAGTCGCTCTCGCCCTGGGCCTGATCCTGGGGGCCGGGTTCGCCCTGCTGCGCCATGTTCTTGACACGAAGGTCCGCAACGACCAGGACGTCCGCGCCCTGACCGACCAGCCGTTGCTCGGCGCCATCGCCTTCGATGACGCCGTGCCGACGCACCCAGTCATGGTGACCGACCAGCCGCACAGCGCGCCGGCGGAGGCGATCAGGCGGCTGCGGACGAACCTGCAGTTCGTCGGCGTGGCCAGCGGGTCCAAGTCCGTCGTGATCACCTCGTCCATCCCGGGCGAGGGCAAGTCGACGACAGCGATCAACCTCGCCGTCTCACTCGCCGATGCAGGAACGCGCGTGGTGCTCGTCGATGCAGACCTGCGCCGCCCGTCGGTGGCGGGCTACCTGGGCCTCGAGGGCCGCGCCGGCCTGACTAGCGTGCTGATCGGCCGTGCAGAGGTCGAGGACGTCATCCAGCCCTGGCGCGAGAGCGGGCTCGACGTGCTCCCGTCGGGCCCGGTGCCGCCGAACCCGAGCGAGCTGCTCGGCTCAGCCGCGATGCGGGACCTGCTCACCAAGCTCGAGGCCTCCTACGACGTGGTGCTGCTCGACACCCCGCCGCTGCTGCCAGTCACCGACGCGACCATCCTCACCAAGCTCGCCGGCGGGGCGCTGGTCATCGTGGGCGCCGACCGAATCCACAAGGCGCAGCTTGCGGAGTCGCTGGAGACGTTGGAGACGGCCGACGCGCAGCTGCACGGCCTGGTGCTGAACAAGATCGCTCGGCGCGACTCGCGGCCGTACGTGTACGAGAACGGGTACTACTCCTCCGAGATGAGCGAAGAGGAGGCGCACGTCCCCGCCGCTGCCGTGGTCCCGGCCCATGCACCGGATCAGCACGCATCACCAGCACCGCCGACTGCGACACCGCAAGCGGGTCCGGCAGCGGAGACACCTACCGTGGAGAGGCCCGTCGTGGAGGAGCCGCACCCTCGCAACGTCGGCGCCACCGCGATCCTCAACGGCAGGAAGCGCAGCTGACAGATTCGCCCCATCGTTCCCTCCGCGAGGGAGGGGACAGTTCAGAAGACCTCGACCTCGTCGCCCGACCAGAGCCAGATGGTGGAAGAGGCGATGGCCACCGCGACCGAGTCGTCCGGGCTCAGGCCGCGGCGGCAAAGAGGGGACGCGTCGTCCAGACCGCCACCCTCGACGTCGAACCGCTGCACGACCAGACCCGAGCAGGACGGCACCTCGCGGGCGACGACGAAGTCGTTGTCGTCGGCGTTCAGCGCCCGCCCGCCGGAGTCCTTGAGCACGGTGGTCCAGCGGCCGCCGTCGTCGGTGGTGCGCAGGCGGCCGTCGCGGCACAGAGCGGCGGCCCGCTCAGTGCCGAGGCCGGCCAGGTCAGCCAGGCCAGCCGAGCAGGGGACCGAGCGTCGGCCTCCCGGCGCGTGCACGCGGTCGGGGTTGTCAGGCATCCGGTACCAGATGTCGTCCGCCCGGGTGGCGTCGCGCTGCCACTCGGCGTCGGGACTCGTCTGCCAGGCGTAGCTGGGCCGGCACTGCCCGTCCGCACCGATCAGGAACACCGAGGTCTCGCCGTAGCTCTTCAGCCGGACGGCAGCCGACACCCCCGGGTCGGCCGAGCGCCACGTGCGCCCGCCGTTCGTGGTCACCTCCACGTCCGCCTCGTCGTCACAGCCGCCCCGGGATGCGCGCCAGGCGACCCGCTCCGAGGACACGGCCAGCAGCCGGGAGGCGACGGGCACCTCTCGCTCCGCCTCCGGCTCGCGGCTCGCCGTGGCAGTCGGCGTGGGGGAGGGCTCTGCGTCGGGGGAACCGGAGGGCTCGACCGTCACGGACGTCGAGGCCCGGGGCGGGGCAGCAGCAGGAACGGCGGTGGTGGGCTGACGGGCGAACAGCGCCACCAGCAGCACGACGTTGAGTACGACCAACCCCCCGATGGCCAGCAGTGGCCAGTTGCCCGGTCGGTTCTTGGGCATGCTGGGAGCGTAGCCGCCCCCGCACCCGGGACCGCCGGTGGCATCCCGATTGCTGTGGAGGAACGTCATGGCCCTTGAGAACTGTTTCCGGATCCTCTGCGTGTGCACGGGGAACATCTGCCGGTCCCCGGCGGCCGAGCGGCTGCTCGCCGCTCGGCTGGGACCCGACGTCGAGGTCACCTCCGCCGGGACCTACGCACTGGTCGGGCAGCCCATCTCGCCGCCGATGGACCAGCTCGTCCGCGACGCCGGCGCGGAACCCGACGGCTTCACCGCGCGCCGGCTGACCGAGCGTCTGGTGCAACCGGCGGACCTGGTGCTGGCGCTGACCCGGGCCCATCGCGGTGACGTGGCCGAGCTGTGGCCGAAGGCGGTCCGGCGGACCTTCACGCTCAAGGAGTTCGCGCGGCTGCTGGGGGAGGTCGACCCGGCGGCACTGCCGGACGGCAGTCCGGGGGAGCGGCTGCGGGCCGCGGTGCCGATGCTGGCCGCCCACCGGCGGCAGGTGACCGATCTGTCCCTCGATGACGTCGTGGACCCCTACCGGCAGGGTGCCGAGCTCTACGGCCAGGCCTTCGCCGACATCGAGCAGGCCGTGACCGCCATCGTCAGCGTCATCAGGCCCCGCTGAGCCGGCTCCCGCACTCCGGGAGCGCGGGGGCCGGCCACGGACCTGCTCCGCGGCCGGCCCCGCAGTCCCGGGGAGGGGACCCTAGAACTCGACGTGCGCCCCGGCAGGGGCCGCCGGGGCCTGCGACGCCGCGGCGCGCGACGGCGAGTCGTCGTTCATGGACTCGTGCAACTTCGGCACGTCGGCCAGCAGTCGCCGGGTGTACTCGTGCTGCGGGTTGAAGATGACGTCCTCGGCCCGGCCCTGCTCCACCATCACCCCGTTCTCCATCACGAGCACGCGGTCGGCCACGTAGCAGGCCTGGCCGATGTCGTGGGTGATGAACAGCACCGTCATGCCGAGCTCCTTGCGGAGGTCGGTCAGCACGTTGAGCACGTTCACCCGCAGCGAGGCGTCCAGCATCGAGGTGGCCTCGTCGGCGACCAGCAGCTTGGGCCGCATCATCAGCGCCCGGGCGATCATCACCCGCTGCCGCTGACCACCGGAGAGCTCGTGCGGGAAGCGGTCCAGGACGTCGGCCGGGTTGGGGAAGCCGACGTGGCCCAGGGCCTCCTCGAGCCGCTCCGCGCCCACCTTGTCGTCCAGCAGGCGGCTGGAGCGAGCCAGCAGCCGGCGCACGGTGAAGAACTGGTTGAACGCCGAGAACGGGTCCTGGAAGACCGCCTGGACGTCCTTCCAGTACTCGGTGCGGCCGCGGGCGTTCATCTTGCTGACGTCGTTCCCGCGGAAGGTCAGCGTGCCCGAGGTGATCGGCATCAGTCCGAGCACCATCCGGGCCAGCGTGGACTTGCCCGAGCCGCTCTCGCCGACGACGGTGACGACCTCGTTCTCCGCAAGGGAGAAGGAGACGTCCTTGACGGCCTGCACGGCGTTCTTGCCGTGGCCGAAGGTCTTGGTCACCCCGCTGGCGACCAGCACGTCCTCGCTCATGCCGTCCTCCCTCCCGTCGGGACCTCACGGCCCTCGGCCCGGCCCGACGGGTCCGTCCCGTCCATGTCGTCGTGCTGCTCCGACTCCGCGGGCCGCGGGTCGTCGCCGACCGGGTCGGCGTCCTCCAGCCGGTCGGAGGTGACCGCCTTGAGCGGCACCGACTCGCCGGGGTGCTTCTTGGCCCAGAAGCACTTGGAGAAGCGCAGCTCGTCGCCGACGTGCGGCGGCGCCTCCGTCTCGCACTCGGGGTAGGAGACCCCGCAGCGCGGGTGGAAGCGGCAGCCGGACGGCGGGTTGAGCAGGTTGGGCGGGGAGCCGGGGATGCCGAACACCCGCATCTCGCGGTAGCGCGGCTCGGGCACCAGCACCGCGCTGAGCAGCGCCGCCGCGTAGGGGTGCCGGGGGCGCTCGGTGATCTCCTCGGCGTCGCCGACCTCGACGATCTTGCCGGCGTACATGATCGCGATCCGGTCCGAGACCGTCCGCAGCACCGGCAGGTCGTGGGTGACGAACACGACGCCGGACATGATCTTCTGCTCCAGCATCTGCAGCAGCATGTCGATCAGCGCCTTCTGCGAGGACACATCCAGCGCGGAGGTGGGCTCGTCGGCGATCAGCAGCCGCGGGTTCAACAAGGTGGAGATGATCGTCACCGTGCGCTGCTTCATGCCCCCGGACAGCTGGTGGGGGTAGGAGTCGAGCACCCGGACCGGCAGGTCCAGCGACTTCAGCCGGTCCCGCGCCCGGTCGAGGGCCTCGTCGCGCTTGATGCTGCGGTCGTGCGCGCGCATCACGTCGAAGACCAGGTCACGGACCCGCTGGGTGGGGCTGATCGAGTTCATCGCGCCCTGCGGCAGCAGGGACACCACCGAGCCGCGCCAGGTGCGCGGGATCTTGCTCCGCTCGCCCAGTTCCTGGCGCTTGCCGTCGATCTCCAGGGTCCCGCTCTCGACGTAGAGCGGCGGCCGGGTGGTGAGCGACAGGATGGCGCCGAGGGTGGACTTGCCGCAGCCGGACTCGCCGGCGACCCCGAGCACCTCGCCCTCGTTGATGTAGACGCTGACGTCATCGACGGCGAAGACCTGCCGACCGTCGGGGGTGCGGTAGGCCGCGCGCAGGTTCTCGGCGTTGAGCAGCCGGGTGGTCATCGGGTTCCTCCGGTGGACGCGGGGACGGGGTTGTCGGCGATGCCGCCCGTCCCGATCGGGGTGGGGGCCTCCGTGGCGACCGGACCGGGCAGCGCCTGGCCGCCCTTGGTCTTGCGCTTGGCCAGCTTGCCGCGACGCAGCCGCGGGTTGAACACCTCGTCGAGGCTGGACTGCAGCAGCAGCAGGGAGAAGGCGATCAGGGTCAGCATCACCGTGGGCGGTAGGAACGCCCAGATGGCGCCGGTGCGGATCGAGCCCCACTGCAGCGCCCAGTAGAGCATCACGCCGAGGCTGGTCGTGCCGGACGGCCCCAGGCCCAGCAGGCTGAGCGCCGCTTCGGCCAGGATCGCGCCCGAGACCTGCAGCACGAAGGCCATCACCACGTAGCTGAGCAGGTAGGGCAGCACGTCGCGGGTCAGGATGCTCACCCAGGACGCCCCGGAGAGCCGGGCGACGTCGATGTGCTCGCGCGCCCGGATGCTGGTCGACTGCGCCCGCACCGCGCGGGCCATCCACGGCCACGAGGTGATGCCGATGATGAAGGCCAGGGCGAGCGAGCTGCGGTCGTTGAGCGCGATGCCCAGCAGGATCACCAGCACGATGGACGGGATGGCCAGCGCCACGTTGGTCAGGCCGGAGATCACGTCGTCCAGCCAGCCGCCCTGGTACCCGGCCACCAGGCCGAGGATGAGACCGATGGCGCTGGCGATCAGGCCGGCCACCAGCCCCACCAGCAGCGAGGTGCGGGTGCCGTAGACGAGGTTGGCCAGCACGCTCTGGCCCTCGTTGTCGGTGCCGAGCAGCAGCGGCAGGCTGCCGCTCGGGCTGTCGTACAGGCCGCCGATGACCGTGTCCGGGTCGGTCCGGACGATGAACGGCCCGATCAGCCCGATGAACAGGGTGAGCAGCACGAGGGCGGTGGCGACCCAGAACCTCGGGGTCAGGTTGATCGACTTCATCAGCGCTCTCCACTCCGTGCGGCCCGGATCCGGGGGTCGATCAGGCCGTTGACGATGTCGACGGCGAAGTTGGCCAGCAGCACGGCCAGCGTGATGATCAAGGTGACCGACTGGATCACCGGGTAGTCGACCGTGCTGATCGCGTTGAACAGCAGGGTGCCCACGCCCGGGTAGGAGAAGACCAGCTCGGTGACCAGGGCCCCGCCGACCAGGCCGCTGATGGACAGCGCCAGGCCGGTGATCTGGGGCAGCATCGCGTTGCGGAACACGTATCCCGTGATCCGGTTGTCGGTGAGCCCCAGACCGCGGCCGTAGTTGACGTAGTCGGCGCCCAGCTCGTAGATGGCCATCGAACGCATGCCGACGGCCTGGCCCCCGATGAACACGACCACCAGCGACCAGAACGGCAGCCAGAAGTAGGTGATCGCGTCACCGAAGAAGGCGGCGCTGAACTCGGGGGTGAGCCCGAAGGAGTAGGCGCCGCCGATGGGCAGCACACCCAGCTGCACCCCGCAGATGAAGAGCAGCAGGATCGCCAGGCAGTAGTAGGGGATGGAGGTGGCGAACAGCGACGTCACGAAGGCGCCGCGGTCGAACCACCCGCCACGGAAGGCGGCCATGGCGCCGAGGATGTTCCCGACGATCCAGCCGATGAGGATCGCCGGCACCTGGAGCGCGACGCTCCAGGGCAGGGCGTCCCCGACGAGGGTGTTGACCGAAGCCGGGTACTGCGCGAACGAGGTCCCCAGGTTCCCCTGGGCCAGCTGGCCCAGGTACACGAAGAACTGCTGCCAGATCGGCTTGTCGAGGCCGAACTCACGGTTGTAGTTCTCGTAGATGATCCTGAGGTCCTCGCCGCCGACCCCGCCACCTCGGGCGAGGTTGGCCACGATGTTGTCCACCGGGTTCCCGGGGATCAGGCGTGGCAGGAAGAAGTTGAGGAGCAGCGCCACCACGAGGGTGCCGAGGAACCACAACAGTCTTCGTCCGAGGTAGCGGGTCAGGCCCATGTCCGGTCAGTCCTCTCGCTCTCTCGTCGTCCTCTAGCTGCCCACCTTCTTGATCTTGAAGAGCCAGTTGATGCCGGCTCCCGACCAGGTCGGCGGGGCGTACGGGTCCTCCTCGGTCGGGAAGCCCGTCCAGTTGGTCTCGTTGAACTCGTAGAACTCCAGCGGCCGGTACATCAGCGGCACGACCGGGATCTGCTCGCGGTAGATCTTGTCGAGGGCGGTGTAGGCCGTCTTGCCCTCTTCGTCGGTCTTGGCGGCCGCCGCCGCGTCGAGCAGGCCGGGCACGTCGGGGTGGGAGAACCGGTTGTAGTTGTAGAACGCCGTCTTGCCCGCCTCCGGGATGCCCCGGTCGTCCATGGCGTCGCGGAAGCGGATCCACGGGCTGGCCGAGCTGACCCCGGAGTAGGAGTACATGCAGAGGTCGAAGTCACCGTTCTGCATGGACTTCTGCATGGTCGGCGCCTGCGGGAACTTCGTCTCGATCCCGATGCCGACCGCTTGGGCGGACTTGGCGACGATCTCGCAGGCGGTGTTCCAGTCGGTCCACCCCGTCGGGGTGATGAGCTCCCAGCCACCGAGCTTGGTGCCGTCGGGCAGGGAGTAGATGCCGTCCGAGCCCTTCGTGCAGTTGAGCTCGCCCTCGAGGATCTCGACGGCCCGCTCCTTGTTGAAGGACCAGCCCTCGGCGTCGACCCCGGCCTGGTCGAAGTACTTCTCCTCGTAGCCCTTCGGGACGATCAGGCTGGCCTGGGCCGGGTCGGAGTAGCTCGACATGGCCGTCGCCGCGATGTTCGGGTAGTCGATCGCGTAGGCGATGGCCTGGCGGACCTTGACGTTGTCCAGGCCCTTGCGCTCCAGGTTGAAGATCAGCAGCGGGAGGTTGCCCGGCAGGTAGTAGGGCTTCTCCTTCATCCAGGTGCCGACCGGCTTCTGCTTGTCCTCCCACATCTTCCAGATCTGGGCGGTGAACTGCTGGCTGGCGTCGATCTCGCCGCTCTCCAGCTTCAGGTCGCCGTCGTTGTTGCTCTTGAAGATCGGGTGCACGACCGCCAGCGGGGCCGGCTGGCCGTAGACGCCGTTGCCCCAGTAGTTGTCGTTGCGCTTGAGCGCGATCTGGGTCTGGTCGGCCTTGTCGATCAGGTACGCACCGCTGCCGACCGGCTCCAGGTTGGTCTCCGCCGCCACCTTGCTCGGGTCGATCTTGCCGAAGATCGCCTTCGGCAGGATGAGCACCTTGGCGATGGCGTCGCGGACCGAGCCCGGGTTGTACGGGTCGGTCTTGAGCTTGAAGACGACCGTGCGGGGGTCGGAGGCGGTGACCGAGTCGAGATAGGTCCACACGCTGGAGTAGTTGGTGCTCGACTCCTTGCCCAGCTCGAAGGTGTAGACGATGTCGTCGGCCGTGAGCTCGCTCCCGTCCGACCAGGTGGTGCCGTCCTGCAGCGGGACGGTGTAGGTCTGGTCGTCGGTCTCCTGCAGCTCCTTGCCCAGTCCGGGCTGCAGCGAGCCGTCGATCATGTTGAAGCGCAGCAGCGACTCGTAGATCAGCTGGCTCTGGCCGCCGGCCGTCGGCCACGCCGGGGTGGCCGAGACGGGGTTGAAGCTGCTGGGCGGGCCCCACTGGAAACCGGCGACGAAGAAGGTGTCGCCGGACGCACCGGGGCGGCCCTGGCTGGCGCCCTCACCGGTGCTGTTGCCCGTCTGCGCCGTGCCGCAGCCGGTGGCGCCGACGCCGACGAGCGCGCCGCCCACGGCCAGGCCGGAGAGGGAGAGGAAGCGCCGGCGGCTGGTGCCCCACGGCTGGGCCGGGGAGCCGCCGCCGAGCGCGGGGCCTGCCGGGTCGATCTGGGGGTGGGTCATCGAGGTCCTTTCGAAGGATCGCGTCGTTGCTGTGGTCGATGAGTCGAGCGGGGCGTTCGGAGGCTGGTCGCCGGGGAGCGGCGGTCAGCCCGGGGACGGGTGGGCGGAGGTGGCGGCGCTGGCTGCGCCGCCGGCGGGCCGGCACCGGGAGGACCGGGGCCTGCGACCTGGGGCCGGAGGGGCCGCAGGACTCACCGCGCCGCCGGCGGGAGCAGTCCCGGGGCGGTGTGGTGGGACGTGGGGAGCGTGGTGGGCGCTGGTGCGGCACCCCGACAGGTGAGGTGCACCCGTGGGCAGGCGGCATGGAGGAGAAATCCCCCGGCGGGCAGCATCTGCGTCATTCCTCGCTCTCCGTCGAACGTCTGGGGGTCAACCCATCACTTAACCGGTTCGGTGTCAATGGTTGGCGCCATCCTCGGCCGGATCGGGACCAGAGGGTGACCCAGGACCAGCCCCGTCTTCCTAGCACGATGGACGGGCTCGAGCGGGCGATCCGGCGGATCGTGTCGCTCCGCCGGTGCTGGTCGTCGACAGTGCTGCCCGGCAGGATGTCGCCATGCTCCTCGACCGGTTGGCGGAGACCTCCGCGGCGCTGGCGGCCACCCGGTCGCGGCTGGCCAAGCGCGAGCTCATCGCTGCCGTCCTGCGGGAGACCCGGCCGGAGGACGTCGAGGTGGTGGTGGCCTACCTGAGCGGCAGCCTGCGCCAGCGGCGCACCGGGGTGGGCTGGCGGACGCTGCAGGCCGCGCCGCCGCCGGCGGCCGAGCCGACCCTCACCGTGGCCGAGGTGGACGCCGTCTTCGCCGCGGTCTCCGAGCTCGCAGGGCCGGGATCAGCCGCCGCCCGGACGGCCGCCGTTGCGGACCTGCTGGCCCGGGCCACCGCCGCCGAGCAGCGGCTGGTCGCCGGGCTGGTCTCCGGGGAGCTGCGCCAGGGCGCCCTGGAGTCCCAGGTCCAGGACGGGCTGGCCGCCGCGTTCGGGGTGCCGGTCGCGGCGGTCCGCCGGGCCGCCATGCTCACCTCCTCGACCACCACGGCGGCGGCGCTCCTGGTGGAAGGCGGGCTGGCGGCGCTGGAGGCTGTCGGGCTGGCCGTCGGCACCGCCGTGCAGCCCATGCTCGCCGCCGCTGCCCCCGGCCCGGAGGCTGCGGTGGAGCGCACCGGTCTGCCAGCGGTGGTGGACGCGAAGCTGGACGGGGTCCGCGTGCAGGTGCACCGGGACGGGGACGAGGTGGCCGTCTTCACCCGCAGCCTCGACGACATCACCGCCCGGCTCCCCGACGTGGTGGCGGTCGCCCGGTCGCTGCCGCACACCCGCCTGGTGCTGGACGGCGAGGTGCTGGCGCTGCGCGCCGACGGGACGCCCGAGTCCTTCCAGGTGGTCGCGTCGCGGACGATGAGTGCCACCGACCCGGCTGCCGACGGCACGCCGCTGCGGGTCTTCTTCTTCGACCTGCTGCACGTCGACGGCCGCGACCTGCTGGACGAGCCGCTGCAGGAGCGGCTGGCGGTGATGGAGCAGGTGGTGCCCGCGCCGCTCCGGGTGCCGCGGCGCACCTGCTCCGACGTCGACGAGGTGGCCGCGGCCTTCGCGGAGGCGGTGGCGCAGGGGTACGAGGGCGTGGTGGTCAAGAACCTGCAGGCGCCGTACGCGGCCGGCCGGCGGGACGCGGCCTGGGTGAAGGTCAAGCCCCGGCACACCTTCGATCTCGCCGTGGTGGCCGCGGAGTGGGGGCACGGCCGACGGCAGGGCTGGCTGTCCAACCTGCACCTGGCGGCCCGGGACCCGGCGACGGGTGGGTTCGTCATGCTGGGCAAGACGTTCAAGGGCCTGACCGACGAGCTGCTCCGCTGGCAGACCGAGCACCTGCTGGCGCGGGAGGTGCGGCGCACCCCGGGAACGGTGCACGTCGACCCGCCGCTGGTGGTGGAGATCGCCGTCGACGGCCTGCAGGCCTCGACCCGGTACCCGGGCGGCGTCGCGCTGCGCTTCGCCCGGGTGCTGCGCTACCGCGAGGACAAGGACGCCGACGGCGTGGACAGCCTGGACACGGTCCGGGCGCTCGGCGGGCCGCTCCGCGCGCCCGAGGAGCCGGCCCCCTGAGCCCCACCGTTCCCTGAGCCTGTCGAAGGGCCTTCGACAGGCTCAGGCCGCGGCCTCGACAGGCTCAGGCCGCGGCCTCGACAGGCTCAGGCCGCGGCTTCGACAGGCTCAGGCCGTGCAGTGGCTCGTCTCCGACGGGCTCAGGTAGCGGGGTGGTCGGCCCGGACGGCGGCCAGCAGGGCCCGCAGCTCCGGGGGCCGGGGCGGCGGGGGCGCCGCGGGCTGGCGACGGCGACGGGCCGCGGCCACGAACAGGGCCGGGTGCAGGAGCTCCCGTGGCGAGCCCATCAGGTGGTAGAGCCGGCTGAAGGCGCGCACCGCCCGGCGGTCGCCGGCCATCAGCAGGTGCCCGACCTCCGTCGTCCAGGCGTCGACGAGCCGGCCGGGCAGCGGGGTCGGGCCGGCGGCGTCGAGGTAGCGGCGGTCCTCGCCGGTGGCCACCGTCCAGGGCAGGTCGGCCGCCGCCTGGAACTGCCGCTGGACCCGCCGGGTGTCCCACGCGCGCCGGCCGCGCAGCGCGTCACCGAGGGTGCGGGCCTGGATGGCGGCGACGGCGATGCCCTGGCCGTACAGGGGGTTGAAGGCGCACAGGGCGTCGCCGACCACCAGCAGCCCGGGCGGCCAGTCCTCCCGCCGTCCGTAGCGGTGCCGGCGGTTGCCCGTCTGGCGGTGCAGCGCCAGCTCCCCGGCCGGCTCCAGACCGGCCACCAGCTCGCCGAGCGCCGGCTCGCGGACCGCGCCCAGGTACGCGACGAGGTCGACGTCGCGGCCCGGCCGGTCCGCGCCGTACCCGTTGGCCAGCACCATGCAGCCGCCGTCCTCCACCGGGAGCGCGAGCCCGCCGCGGGGCGAGTCCGGCGTGGCCTGGACCACCACGCCGGTCGGCAGCGGGCGGCCGTCCCGGCTGCGGTAGAGCCTGCTGGCGTAGCCGAGCTCGGCGTCCACCGTCTCGGGCTCCTCGACCTCGTACCCCAGGGCCGCGAGCCAGGCCGGCATCCGCGAACCCCGCCCGGAGGCGTCCACCACCAGGTCGGCCGCGAGAGCGGAGCCGTCCTCGGTCCGCACCTGCCAGCCGTGGCCGTCGCGCTCGAGGCCGCGGACGCGGCTGCCCGCCCGCAGCGCCACCCCGGGCAGCGCCAGCACCCGCCCGCGGACGACGTGCTCGAGCCGCGGACGGGTGAGTGAGAGCACCTCGTAGGAGGGGACGGAGGTCGGCTGCCAGCCGTGCGGGCCGTACCAGGGGAGCGCGCCCGTGTCGACGGGGACCGCCCCGGCGGCCCGCAGGTCCTCGGCCAGCCCCGGCAGCAGCGTCGCGGCCTCGAGCAGCCCGCGGTGCAGCAGGACGTGGGGCTGGCGGCCCTGGGCGACGCCCCGCCGCGGACCGGGCTCGTCGGTGAGCTCGTCCCGCTCGAGCACCGTCACCCGGCGTCCGGCCCGGGCAGCCGCCGCGGCGGCCAGCAGACCGGCGAAGCTGGCGCCCACCACCACCACCTGGCGCGGGCTGGTCTCGGTGCGGGTCTGGGTCACGGTCTCCTCCTCGAGCCGGTGGACCGGTGCGGCCGCGGGGGCGGCCGGCGGTCCTAGTCTGCCGCCATGAGCACCCATCTGGTCGGTGGCGGCCGCGACCTCGCCCTCCACCCAGCCGTCCACGGTCCCTTCCGAGCCGAGGCCGCGGCTCGCGCGGCCGGGCGGTCCGCGGCCGCGCCGCAGATCGGGGTCGTCGTCGTGCACGAACCGGACTCGGACGGGCGGGCCGACCTCGACTGGTTCAGCTCGGCCCTGGCGGCCACCGGGGACGTCCGCTGCCGTCCGCTGGCGGTGCCGGAGGGTGGTCGGCTGGGACCGGAGGCCCTCTCCGGCCTGGACGGTCTGCTGGTGGCGGGCGGCCTGACCCCGGCCTACGCCGCCGCGCTCAGCCCGGCCGCGGCTGCCGTCCGGGCCCTGGTGGCGGGCGGAGCGCCCTACCTCGGGTTCTCGGCCGGGGCCGCCGTGGCGGCGCGCGAGGCCCTGGTCGGTGGGTTCCGGCTGGCTGGCGCCGTGGTGACCGCCGAGGACAACGCGGAGGAGTGCGACGAGCTCACCGTCGTCGACGGGCTGGGCCTGGTCGGGCCGTCGGTCGACGTGCACGCCGCGCAGTGGGGGACGCTGACCCGGCTGGTGGCGGCGGTGGACGCCGGTCTGGTGACGTCCGGGGTGGCGGTGGACGAGGGGACCGTGCTGGTCCTCGACGCCGACGGCCGGGCCCGGGTGGCCGGGGCGGGTCAGGTCTGGTGGGTGGAGCGGGCGGGGGACGGGGTGCGGGTCCGGCGACAGGTCGCCGGCGGCTGACCACCGGACGCGACGACGGCGCCCACCCCGCAGGGTGGACGCCGTCGACGAACCTCAGACGCTGGTCAGAACGGGGCGATGAGCCCGGCGGTCTGGGCCTTGGCGGCGGCGAAGCGCTGCTGGGCGTCGGCCCAGTTCACGACGTTCCACCAGGCCTTGGCGTAGTCGGCCTTGACGTTCTTGTACTGCAGGTAGAAGGCGTGCTCCCACATGTCGAGCAGCAGCACCGGGATCTGGCCCAGCGGCACGTTCCCCTGCTGGTCGAAGAGCTGCACGATGTTCAGACGCTGGCCCAGGGTGTCGTAGACCAGCACCGACCAGCCAGAGCCCTGGATGGCGTTGGCGTTGGCCTCGAACTGCCCGCGGAAGCCGTCGAAGCTGCCGAAGAACTCGTCGATCGCCGCGCCCAGCTCGCCGTCCGGCTTGTCGCCGCCGTCGGGGGACATGTTCGGCCAGAACACCGAGTGGTTGATGTGCCCGCCCAGGTGGAAGGCGAGGTCCTTCTCGAGCTTGTTGATGTTGCCGAACGAGCTGCCCTCACGCGCCTCGGCCAGCTGCTCCAGCGCGGTGTTCACGCCCTTGACGTAGGTCGCGTGGTGCTTGGAGTGGTGCAGCTCCATGATCTCGGGGGAGATGTGGGGAGCGAGCGCGCTGTAGTCGTACGGCAGATCCGGCAGGGTGTAGTCGGCCATGGAGATCCCTTCGAGTGGAGGTTCGTCATGTCGCGGGCCGGTGACATGACCTCTTCGCATCGTACGGCGGGGCCGCCGCGCGCCGACAGGCGCGGTCCCCGTCCCGACGACGCGGGCCCGCCCTCCTCGCGGAGGACGGGCCCGGGCCGGGGAGGCTGCGGGTCAGCTGATCGGCAGCACCACCTTCGAGGTGCTGCCCACGCCCAGGGTGGTCGGGGCGTTGCCGATGGCGCTCCAGATCTGCACCGTCACCGTGCCGCCGGACAGGTTGCCGCCGGTCCCGGAGCTGGTCAGCAGCTGCGCGCCCTGGGTGTAGCGCTCGTAGCCCGGCACCGGGTCGGTGGCGAAGTACCGGTAGGTCTCCACCCGCTCGGCCGAGCCGTTCCCGGTCAGGTCGTAGGAGACCCGGACCTGGGTGGCGCTGCCCACCGCCGTGCCCGCGTCCACGGCCAGGTCGAAGGCCGTGCTTCCGGTCCAGCGGCCGGTCACCCCGGTCGCGGTGAAGGTGCGCGCGGCGTGCGGCGTGCCGTCGTAGTTGCCGTTCGCCGCCGCGACGGTGACCGTACCGGGGCTGCCGGCGGAGGCCAGGGTGCCGTCGGCCCGCAGGTAGCGGGTGGCCCCGCTGACGGGCGGGGTCGTCGGCGGGGTGGTGGTCGGCGGGGCGGTCGGCGTCGGGCTGGGGCTCGGGCTGGCAGGCGGAGCCGTCGGCGTCGGGCTCGGCGTCGGGGTGGGTGTCGGCGTCGGGGTGGTCGGCGGTGTGGTGGGCGGGGTGGTCGGCACAGCGCCGGCGTTGCCGCCGCTCCAGACCTGGGCACCGGTGGACACGGTGCGACCGGCCGGGGCCGCGACCTTGGTGCCGTCGGAGAAGGTCACGCTCAGGGCTGTGGTGGAGATGTTCGCCACCACGTAGGTGCGCTGGCCGCCCTTGGTGAACGCCATCGCCATCGGGTGGTTGGCCGTCACCGTGGTGTCGACGGTGCCCAGGGCGGCGAGGTTGCGGATCCAGTGGAAGGTGTGCGCCTTGGTCTCACCCTCCTCGGAGGTGAAGCCGGGGTTGGCCCGGTACTTGGCCAGCGCGGCGTCCGGATCGCCCAGGGCGAGGAACTCCCAGAGGATGTCCTGCCACACGGTCGGCTCGCCGCCCCGGTTGCGGACCACCTCGGCGTAGTTGGTCGTGTTGTAGGCCGGGCGGTAGCCGAGGTAGAAGTGGCTGCCGGTGATGGGCAGCATGTTGATGCCCTGGATCTTCTCGGGGTCCGCGGTGAACCAGGTGGCGTACGCGCCGCCGTCGCCCCAGACCATGCCCACGGTGGAGTGGCCGAAGGCGGCGGGGAAGTTCGTGCCGTCGACGTCGAACCAGTACTCCTGGATGGCCGCGGCCTGGGTGGTGTAGAGGTGGATGCCGGCGTCGCGGACGGCGGTGTTGCCGGTCGCCTGGCCCCACTGGATCAGGGCGCCGGCGAAGTTCATCCCCTCCGACGAGGACTCCTGGTTGTTGCCGGAGGCGAAGGCGCCGTGGCCTGAGGCCCAGTCGTGGCCGGCGTAGATGTCGAAGTCGCGCAGGTAGGGGAACCGGACGTCGGTGCGGTCGTAGTTGTTGGCGTCCCGGATGAGCAGGTCGACCATGCCGCCATACTTGCCGGTCGCCGCCCAGGCCGGGTCGAACTTCGCCAGGGTGGCCGCCGCGGCGATGAAGTAGCCGTAGTGGAAGTGGTGGTCGTTCAGCTCGGAGTCGGAGCCGTAGCTGGCGCCGTAGCCGATCAGCGTGCCCCAGTTGCGGTCGTAGTAGAAGAGGTGGTCCTGCTCGCCGGGGGAGGCCGTCAGCCAGTCGGTCAGCGTGGCGCGCATGGTGGCCAGCGCCTTGTCCCGGACGGCGGTGCTGCCCAGCTGGTCGGCGATCTCGGCGATCCGGGCGGCGCGGCCGAGGCCCTTGCCCGCCCAGTAGGTGTCGGGCTTCTGCTCCCCGGCGGGGTTGTCGGCCACCTCGGCGAGCAGCGCGGTCAGCGTCGCCTTGTCGGCGCCCTTGCTGGTGGCCACGGCGGGCACCTCGGGCAGGACGCCGCGGAAGGCCTGCGTCGTCGCGAAGCTGCTCGCTCCGACGAGGGTCTTCATCGGGCCCCGCGGGGAGACGTAGGTCTGGCTGATCGGGGTGCCGCCGGCCAGTGCCTTCCACTGGTGCGGGTAGAGGGAGAGCACGGTGCCGGCCCCCGACCCCTCCCGACGGGTGGTGGTGACGGCGTAGCGCGCCTTGGCGGCGGCGGTGCCGGCGTCGTAGCTGTAGGTGAGCTGGGTGCCGGTGACGACCGCGTGCGCGTGCGCGCCGTAGGAGGTGGCCAGCGCCTGCCGGGTGGCGTCGGTGCTGCTCGGGGTCGTGGGCAGCACGGCGACGCTGAAGTAGCCCTTGCCGCCGAGCGTCGAGCTGAACGTCGAGCCGCTCTGCGTCCAGGTGGCCCCGGTGGGCGCGTAGCCGACGTAGTCGTGACCGCGGACCGTGAACCCGACCGTGGCGCCGCTCCGCGACCAGACGCGCGGGGCGTCCTCGGCCCGGATCTCGGCGTTCCCGCCGGTCACCTGGTAGTAGGACAGCGGCAGGCCGTGGCCGATGGTGGCCTTGAGGGTCTGCTGGCCGTCGTCCCATACGGGGGTGACGGTCCAGTCGGTCCAGCCGTCCACCTTGACGTTCGGCGCGTCCAGCCCGGCGACGCCCACCTGCAGGTCGGCGGTGTAGGGGAACTTGTACTCCCCGACGCCGGTGGCCGTCCCGGTGATGACCGGGGTGGTGGTGTAGGAGACGCCCAGGCCGGAGCGGTCGGTGTCGTAGGAGGCCGGGTGGGCCATCATCGGCTCGCCGAAGGAGCAGTCCAGGCGCTTGTAGAGCAGCGGGCTCCACCAGTCGTTGGTGGGCACCGCGCCCTTCGGGGCGTTGGCGGTGACGAAGGCGCGGGGGTTGGTCGACAGGTCGCCGCAGCCGGACGGCAGCGCCGCCCCCGCGGGCAGGGTGGTCGTGTAGGAGCCGGCACCGACACCCGTGGTGGCCGCGCTCGCGCGCTCGGGGGCGACGGCACCGGCGAGGCCGCCGATGGTCAGGGCAGCCACGGCCAGGGCGGCGGCTCCGCGCCTCCGCAGCCGGACCGGGACGGGGGCTCGGGAGTCCGGCGGGCTGCTCGGCGGTGGAGCGGTGGCGGGAACGGGGGCATGGGACACGGTCGGTGCTCCTCAGGGCAGAGTTCGCTGGTGCCCCCGAGTGGTGTGAGAGCGCTCTCACACCCGTAGCAGCCACGGTAGCACCGCTCGTCATGACGTCAACGGTGGTCCTCGAGCCGGTCCCCGGCCGGGCGTGCGCACCGAGACGACGGGGCGGTCAGGTGTTTGACTGGACGCATGTCACCGGCGTTGGCCCTGCAGGGTCTGACCAAGAGCTTCGGGTCCAAACGGGCGGTCGACGGCCTCGACCTGGAGGTGCGGCGGGGCTGCATGTTCGGCCTGGTCGGCCCCAACGGGGCGGGCAAGACGACGACCCTCTCGATGGCCACCGGTCTGCTCCGCCCCGACGCCGGCACGGCCCGGGTGCTCGACCACGACGTGTGGTCCGACCCGGCGGGCGCGAAGGCGCTGATGGGCGTGCTGCCCGACGGCGTGCGGCTGTTCGACCGGCTGAGCGGCGGCGAGCTGCTGCGCTACGTCGGTCTGCTGCGGCGGGTGCCGCCGGCCGACATCGCCAGCCGGTCCGGCGACCTGCTGGAGGCGCTGGGCCTGGCCGCGGACCGGGACACCCTCGTCGTCGAGTACTCCGCCGGGATGACGAAGAAGATCGGCCTGGCCTGCGCGCTCATCCACGCCCCGCGGCTGCTGGTGCTCGACGAGCCGTTCGAGGCCGTCGACCCGGTGTCGGGGGAGGGCATCCGGTCCATCCTGCGCGGCTACACCGCCAGCGGGGGCACCGTCGTGCTGTCCAGCCACGTGATGGAGCTGGTCGAGAGCCTCTGCGACGAGCTCGCGGTGGTGGCCGTGGGCCGGGTGCTGGCCACCGGGACCATCGACGACGTCCGGGCGGGCAGCACGTTGCAGCAGCGGTTCCTCGACCTCGTCGGGTTCCAGGCCAGCGGAGAGGAGACCCTGGCGTGGTTGCGCTCCTCGTCCGCCTCAAGCTGACGCTGCTCCGCAACGGCCTGCGGCGCAGCGTCTGGCGCACCGTCGGGCTGGTGCTGGGCGGTCTGTACGCGCTCGGCCTGGTCGGCGGCGTGCTGGTCGGCCTGGCAGCCCTGCGCTGGACGTCGCTGGAGATGACGGCCGACGTCACCGTGCTGGCCTACGCCCTGCTCGGGGCCGGCTGGCTGCTGCTGTCCCTGCTGGTCTTCGGGGTCGACGAGACCGTCGACCCGGCCAAGTTCGCGCTGCTGCCGGTCCGGGCCCGCGAGCTGCTGCCCGGCCTGCTGGTGGCGGGTGCCATCGGGGTGCCGGGGGCGGCCACCGTCGTCATCGGGCTGGGCGTCCTGCTGGCCTGGACCCGCTCGCTGCCGCTCACCCTGGCCGCGCTCGTCGCGGCGCCGCTGGGCGTGCTGACCTGCCTGCTGCTGGCCCGGGCCGCCACGGCGGCCTTCGCCTCCTTCCTCTCGTCCCGGAAGTTCCGCGACCTGGCCTTCGTCCTGCTGGCCATGGTCGGCGCGGTGCTCGCGATCGGTGGCAACCTGCTGGGCCGGCTGGCCGAGGCCGGCCCGGACCGGTTGCGGGCCGCGCTGGCCACTGCCGCCCAGGTCGCGGGCTGGACCCCGTTCGGCTGGGCGTGGGCCCTGCCGGCCGACGTGGCGCGCGGCGCGTGGGGCATGGCCGCCGTGCACCTGGTGCTCGCGCTGCTCCTCGTGGTCGCGCTGTGGAAGGCCTGGGAGCACTTCCTGGCCGCCCGGCTCGTCGAGCCGGTGGAGGGTGGCGGCGAGGCGGCGCGGGCCGGCCGCAGCGGCTGGGTCGACCGGCTCTACCCGGCCACCCCGGCGGGCGGGGTGGCGGCGCGGACGCTGCGCTACTGGCGCCGCGACCCGCGGTACCTGGCCGGCGTGGCCGGCTTCCTGATCGCACCGGTGATCATGATCGCGAGCTACCTGTTCGACCCCGAGGGCAGCTGGTTCGTCCCGCTGATCGCGCCCGCGCTGCTGGGCCTGCTGGTGGGGGCCAGCGTCGCCCAGGACCTCTCCTACGACGGCAGCGCGCTGTGGGCCCACGTCACCACCGGCATCTCCGGTGCCGCCGACCGCTGGGGACGCGTGCTGTCCAGCCTGACCATCTTCGGCCCCGTGCTCGTCGTGCTGCTGGCCGCGGCCGTGCTGCTGACCGGTCGCTGGGACCTGCTCGCCCCGGTGCTCGCGCTCACGCTGGCCCTGCTGCTCGGCGGCCTCGGCGCCGGGGCCTTCGTCGGCGGCCTGTGGCAGTGGCCGGCGCCACCGCCGGGGGCCAGCCCGTTCCAGAAGGGCAGCAGCGGCGGGCTGCCGGCGCTGCTGTCCTTCACGGTGGCCACCCTCGGCGCCGCCGTGGTGGCGCTGCCGACCGGCGCGCTCGTCGTCTGGTCGTTCTTCACGCCCTGGGTGGGCTGGCTGGCGGTGCTCGTCGGGCTGGTCACCGGGGCCCTGGCGCTCCGCGTCGGGGTGGCCCAGGGCGGCCGGCTGCTGGAGCGCCGCTGGCCCGAGGTGATGGCCGCGGTGTCGGAGAACCGCTAGGCGGGCTGACGGCGGCGCGCGGCCAGGCCGACGACGCCGGCGCCCGCCAGGCTGAGGACCACAGCCACCACGGTGGTGGGGCCGAGCCGGCCACCGACGACCGCCCCGATCACCGCCGCGGCGAGGACCTGACCGGCCACGTTGAAGACTCCGACCACCAGCACGCCGTGCACGGGCACCGTGACGGTGGAGGCCCAGATGAAGCCGATCCCGCAGAGTCCGCCGAGGTAGAGCCAGGGCGTGGCCGGCAGGCCGACCAGGTGCCCGGGCCGGAGCAGCGCGACGCCGAAGAAGGCGGCCAGTCCGAGGGTGCCGATGCAGAAGTTGTTCCAGGTGGTCACCCAGGAGCCGACGTGGGCGGTCAGCCGGCCGTTGATCCCCTGCTGGACGCTGCTGACCGCGCCAGCCAGCAGCGGCAGGGCGGCGACCAGCAGCAGGAGCCCGGTGACCGGGACCGAGGTCAGCAGGCCCGCCCCGGACACCCCGACGGCCACCACCGCGAGCACCGCCCCGGCCACCCGGGGTCGGCTGAGCGCCGTCACGCCGGAGGGGCCCCAGCCGTGGTGGTCGACCACCAGGGCCATCACCGCCTGGCCGGCCACCACGCACAGGATGAAGAAGGTGACGCCGAGGACGGGTGCCGAGAGGCTCTGCGAGGCGACGAAGAACGCGCCGCCCAGACCGCCGAGGACCATCCAGCGCGGCAGCTGCCGACGGGCGAGGGCGGTCCGCAGGCCGGCCACTCCGCGCCGGGTGGGGCCGTGCAGCAGCGCCAGCAGGGTGAGCAGGACGAGGCCGGAGCCGAAGCTGATCAGCGCGGCCAGGGCCCCGGCCCGCAGTCCGGTGCCGAGCTGACCCGACAGGGTCCCGTTGACCTGCGACTGCACGGCCACCAGCGTTCCGCTGCCCAGCATCAGCGGCAGCGTCACCAGCCAGCGCGGTCGCGGGGGTGCCCCCGGCCGTCCCGTCGGGCTGGTGACGGCGGGTCCCGGTGTGCTCACGACGCCTGCTCCTCCATCCGGCCGGGTCGGCCCACCGGTGCGCCGACGTCGAGCAGCCCCATGTTCTCAGACCGGGGACGGTCCGCGGACCGGCGACCAGGGTGCCGTCTGCTGCTGGAGGGCGGCACGGAAGCGCCGGACCCGGGCGGCGACGCTGCCGGCCAGCGGGTCGGGGAGGTCGTCGACGCCGAACCAGCCCACCTGCTCGCTCTCCGCACTCACCCGGGGCGGGTCGTCGGAGCCGGCCAGGGCGGCGACGCCGACGTCCCAGTGCACGCGGCACGGCCCGAACCCGACCGACAGGGCGTGCCGGTCGAGGTCGAGAGGGCCGGGGACCCGGACGAGCCGGGGGAGACCGCTCTCCTCGCGTGCCTCCCGCAGCGCCGCCCCGGCCACGTCGACGTCGCCCGGCTCGAGGTGGCCGCCGGTCTGCACCCAGAACCGGCCCTTGCCGTGGAAGCAGAGCAGCGTCTCGGTCAGGTCCGGGCTGAAGACGAAGCAGCTGGCCGTCAGGTGCTCCGGTCCACCGTCCCGGCGCAGGGCCGCCGGCCCGCGGGTGGCCAGCAGGGTCCGGTACTCCTCCCGCAGCCGGGCCTGGCCCGGCTCGGCGGGCCGCCAGCGGTCGAGGTCGGCGAGCAGGGCGTCGGCGGAGGTCACCGCGGCTCGGCCGCGGGCCGCACGACGAGCACCCGGAAGCCCTTGGCCGAGGCCACCCGCTCGGTGGGGTACCCCTGCTCGACCAGCCAGCGCTGCAGCGTGTCCGCGCCGAGGTTGCGGCCCACCACCAGCCGCGCCTCGCCGTCGGGGGCGAGCCGGGGCAACCACCGCAGCAGCAGCGCGTGCAGCGCCTCCTTGCCGACCCGGATCGGCGGGTTCGACCAGATTTGGTCGTAGCGCCGGTCCTCAGCCACCTGCTCCGGGCGCAGCGCCCGCACCCGGTCGGCCACACCGAGGGCCTCCGCGTTGTCGCGGCACAGGGCCAGCGCCCGGTCGTTGACGTCGACGGCGTCCACCTGGGCGGCGGGTGCGTGCACGGCGATGCCGAGCGCGATCGGCCCCCAGCCGCAGCCCAGGTCGAGCACCCGTGGGCTGCCCGTGGGTGGGGTCGACGACCGGAGCAGCACGGCGGTGCCGCGGTCCAGGCCCTCGCCGGCGAAGACGCCGTTGGCGGTGGCCAGCTCCAGCTCCCGGCCCCAGATCGTCGCGGTGACGGTCCGCCGGCGCTCCGGGGTGGTCGGGGTCTCGTCGAAGTAGTGGGACGGCTCGGTCACCGCGGCACCTCCACGGTCGGCCCCGGGTGGCGGACGCTCCGGGCCTCGAGCCCGCGCGCCACCAGCTGGTCGTCCGGCGGGTAGCCGACCTCCTCCAGGGTCAGCCCGTGAGCCGGCATCACCTGGACGTCGGGCGAGCGGACCGCCGCGGTGGTCACCCGCTGCAACCAGTCGAGGTCGCGCCGACCGGAGCCGACGTCGACCAGGGCGCCGACCAGCGAGCGGACCATCGAGTGGCAGAAGGCGTCGGCCCGCACCGTCAGCTCCACCACCCCGGCCAGCGGTCCGTCCGGCACCCGGGCCGCCGACAGCTCCAGCAGGGTGCGGATCGAGGTGGCGCCCTCGCGGCGCTTGCAGAAGGCGCCGAAGTCCCGCAGGCCGAGCAGCACGGGCGCGGCCGCGGTCAGCCGGTCGAGGTCCAGGGCGGCCGGCACGGCGGCGACCCAGCCGCGGTGCAGCGGGTCCAGCGGGGCGCCGCCGTCGCTCAGCCGGTAGACGTAGCGCCGCCAGACCGCGGCGAAGCGGGCGTCGAAGCCGTCCGGGGCGGGCCGGGCGGAGCGGACGACGACGTCCCCGGCGAGCACCCGGTGCAGCCGCCGGACCAGCAGGGTGCCGTCGGCCAGCGCGTCGGCGGGCAGGTCGACGTGGGCCACCTGGCCACGGGCGTGCACGCCGGTGTCGGTGCGGCCGGCGCAGACCAGCGCGGCGGGTTCGGGCAGCCGCAGCACCTGCGTCACCCAGGTCTCCAGCTCGCCCTGGACGGTGCGCAGCCCGGGCTGGCGCGCCCAGCCGGAGAAGCCGGCGCCGTCGTAGGCGAGGTCCAGCCGCCAGCGCCGGGTCGACCCGCTCACCCGACCGCCGTAGCGGTCCGCCGGTAGGTGAGGTCGTGCACCGTCCGCCCGGCTGCCCGCCCGCGCTGCTCGAAGCGGGTGACCGGGCGGGCGTCCCAGCGCGGCGCCCAGCCGCCGGGGTGCAGGTTCTCCAGTCCGGGTTGGGCGTCCAGGACCGCGCGCATCGCCACCGCGTAGTCCTCCCAGTCGGTGGCCAGTCGCCAGGTCCCGCCGGGCCGGAGCCGCTGGACGGCGAGGGCGGCGAGGGCGGGGCTGACCAGCCGGCGCTTGTGGTGCCGGGCCTTGGGCCAGGGGTCGGGGAAGAAGGTCCACAGCTCCGCCAGCCCGCCGGCCGGGACCAGGTGCTGCAGCCCCTCGGCCGCGTTGCCGACGACGATCCGCACGTTGTCGAGCCCGGCCCGGTGCAGCGCGCTGACCAGCTGGGCGGCCGCCGGCTCGTAGACCTCGAAGGCCAGCACGTCCACCTCGGGCCGGGCCGCAGCCATCGGCACCACCGAGTCGCCGGGTCCCGGGCCGATCTCCACCACGAGCGGCGCCTGCCGGCCGAACTCCGCCGGCAGGTCCAGCCGGGCGCTCGGGTCGATGGAGGTGCTGGTCTCCCGCTGGGGGACGGTCAGCACGAACCGCTCGGCGTGCGCGTCCCAGGCCCGGCGCTGGTTGGGCCGCATCCGGGCGCTCCGCCGGACGAACGAGACGACCTCGCGGTGCACCCGCGGCGGCCGCGGGTCGGCGTGCGCGATGTCGGTGCGGGGCTCGTCAGTGCTGGCGGGGCCGATCACGGGCGGCGCCGTTTCTCGTAACGGCGGAGCAGCGGCCCGAGGACGGCCAGCGCCACCAGGAAGGCCAGCACGCCAGGCGGCACGGAATCGGTGAGGGCGACGGTGACCGCGCCGACGGTCGCGCAGACCGCGGCCAGCCCCCACAGGCGGCCCTCCTTGGCGAGCTTGCCGCGCAGCTCCGGGTCGCGTTCCACACCCCGAACCTACCGGGGCGGCCCACCCGGTCGCCCCGGTGCGCCGACCGGTGGTCGACCGCGGACCACCCGGCGGGAGGCTGGCGGGGCCAGCGCGGGCTCGGCGGCGCGCGGCGCGGCCGGACCGGGGTCGGGCGAGGCCGCGGTGGCGTAGTGCCCGACCGTCCAGGCCAGCGCGTCGAGGTGCAGGTCGAGAGCCGCCAGGTCGAGGTTCTGGAGGTCGTCGCAGGACCGGTGGTAGCAGGGGTCGAACGGCTGCCCGGCGGTGCCGCCCCAGCGCACCGCCTGCTCGGGGGTCTTGACCGCGTCGGCGCCGCTGAACAGCCCGCCGGCCGGGACGTCGAGGCGGAGGAACGGACCGTAGTCGGAGCGCCCGTCGAAGTCGGTCGGCTCGGGACCGACGCCCCGCCCGGCCAGCTGGTCGACGAGCATGCGTTCGATCTCGGCCGAGCCCGCCGGCCCCGGTCCGGCCCCGTCGCCGGCGGAGTCGTCGCCGTCGTAGACGAAGTAGCCGGGGTTGGGCGAGCCGATCATGTCCACGTTGAGGTAGAGCCCCAGCGACCGGCGGGCGCCGGCGTCCAGCCCGTCGACGTAGGCCCGCGAGCCGAGCAGGCCGACCTCCTCGGCACCCCACCAGGCGAACCGGACCGCCCGGGCGACGTCCGGCTCGGGACCGAGCGCCGTGGCCAGCTCCAGCAGCCCGGCCGCGCCGCTGCCGTTGTCGTTGATCCCTGGCCCCTCCTCGACGCTGTCCAGGTGGCCGCCCACCATGACGACGTCGTCGGTCCGCCCGGTGCGGGTCTGGGCCACGACGTTGCGGCTGGTGCGGGTCTCGGTCCGCGACCGCAGGTCCAGGGTGACGACGGTGCCGGCCCGCGCGGCCAGCCGGTCACCGTCCTCGGTGCTGACCCCGCCGACGGGCAGCGGGCTCCGGCTGCGCAGGGTGCCGCCGGTCAGCGGACCGGGCTGGTCGTTGACCACGACGAGCGCGGCCGCCCCGGCGTCGGCGGCCCGCTCGGCCTTGGTGGCGAAGGTGCAGCTGCCGCGCCGGACCAGCAGCACGGCGCCGGCGACGGGCAGCGTCGCCAGGTCAGCGGCCTGGCAGCCCGGGGTGCCGTCGTCGGGAGCGACCACCAGCGGGCCGGTGACGCCGCCGTCAGGGGTGGCGGCGCTGCCGTCCAGCTGGTCGGCCCGCAGCCGGGCGCCGTCCAGCAGCAGGTGCCGGGCCAGCACGACCTCGACGGGGTACGCGAACGCCGGCGTCTCGACGGCGAAGCCGGCAGCCCGCAGCCGGTCGACGACGAGGTCGACGCTGGCGTCGTACCCCGGGGACCCGTCGGCCCGGTGACCGCCGTGGTCGTCGGCCGCCTGCTGCAGGGCCGCGAGGTGCGGCTCCGCCCCGGCCGCCGACACCCGGTCCACCAGCCGGCCCGCGAGCGGGTGCTCCGGCGGTGGCACAGGTCGGGCGGTCAGGCCGGCCGGCACCGGGCGGGGCGTCGAGCCGGCCAGGGCGACCGCGACGGTGGCCGCGACCAGTCCGGCGAGCAGCCGGGTGCGCGCGGAGCGGACTGCGCTCAGCTGGTGACGTCCTTGCCGGAGAACCGCGCCCACGCGGCCAACCAGAACACGCCCGCGTAGACGGCGGCGGTGAGCAGCCCGCGGGTGATGTCCTCCGTCGCGATCGGGTCGCGGAGCAGGTTTCCGAAGGCGGTCCACCAGTGCGTCAGCAGCCAGGGGTGCAGCCAGGCGAGCTGGGAGATCTGGTCGAGGACGAACATCATCACGTTGACCAGCAGGACGGCGACGGTGGCGCCGATCGGCTGCTCGGTCAGGGTGGAGATGAACAGCCCGATCGCGCCCAGCGCGGACAGCTGCACGGTGAGGTAGAGGCAGGTCAGCAGCAGCCGGCCGATCCCGTCGGCCATCGACGTCTGGGTGCCGGACAGCAGCGTCATCGGGCCGCCGCCGAACAGACTGAGCCCCATCACGGTGCCCACGCCCGCCACCACCAACGTCGCCACCAGCGCCGAGATGACGATGGCGGCGAACTTCACCACCAGCAGCCGGGTGCGGCCCGCCGGGATGGTCAGCAGGTAGCGCAGCGTGCCGATGTTGGCCTCACCCGCCACGGAGTCGCCCGCGATCACCGCGACGGCCAGCGGCAGGAAGATGGGGATCTCCAGGGTCAGCGCGGCGAAGGCGACGAAGAGGCCGTTCCCGGTGATGGCGCTGATGAAGTCCGGTCCGCCGCCACCGCCGGTGGGCGAGGAGACCTTGACCGCGATGGCCAGCACGACCGGCACCACGGCCAGCACGGCGAGGCCGGCGATGTTGCGCCGCCGACCGGCGATGATGCCGAGCTCGGAACGCAGGAAGCGCAGCCAGCCCAGCGGCGAGGCACTCGAGCGGGCGGGTGGCGCGGAGGCGTCCAGCACCTCAGCCGCTGACATCGAAGCCCTCCCCGGTCAGTGACACGAACACGTCCTCCAGGCTGGGGCTCTGCACGGTGAAGCCGAGCACGGGCACGTCGGCGTGCACCAGCTCGGGCACGATCTTGGCCGCCTCGACCTCGCCGAGCACCCCGCTGACCCGGGTGGGTGTCCCGGTGACCTCGGTCAGGCCCAGCGAGGTGAGCACCCGGACGGCGTCCTCGGTCCGGTCGGTGTCGACCCGGACGGTCTTGGTGGTGCCGGCGGCGAGGTCGGCCATCGTCCCCTGGGAGACCAGCCGGCCCTCGAACATGACGCCGACGTGGCTGCACATCTGCTCCACCTCGGCGAGCAGGTGGCTGGAGACCAGCACCGTGGCCCCGTCGGCGGCGAGGTCACCCACCAGGTGGCGGACCTCGCGGGTGCCCTGGGGGTCCAGCCCGTTGGTCGGCTCGTCGAGGATCAGCAGGTCGCGCGGCACCAGCAGGGCGTTCGCGATCGCCAGCCGCTGCCGCATCCCGAGGGAGTAGGCGCGGTAGCGCTTGGTGGCCGCTGCCAGCAGGCCGACCCGGTCCAGCGCGGCGTCGATCCGGCGCGCGGAGGTGCGGGGGTCGCTGCAGCCGTCGGCGGCGTCCAGCCGGGCCAGGTTCGCCCGGCCGGAGAGGTAGGGGTGGAAGGCCGGGCCCTCGACCAGGGCGCCGATCCGGCGCAGTGCCTCACCGCTGCGCTCCGGCACCGGCATCCCGAGCATCTCGATCGAGCCGGCGGTGGGCCGGACCAGGCCGAGCAGCATCCGGATGGTCGTCGTCTTGCCCGAGCCGTTGGGTCCGAGGAAGCCGTAGACCGCACCGGCCGGCACGGCGAGACCGACGGCGTCGACCGCCGTCTGGTGGCGGAACTGCTTGGTCAGCCCCCGGGTGAGCACCGGCCACGTGCCGGTGCCCCCCGAGGGGTCGTCCTGGTCGACCACGCCGGTCCGGCTACTTCGCCAGCGCGTCGTAGAGGAGCTCCGGCTGCACGGCGCCGACGGCGACCCGGCCGTCGTCGGTCAGCACGGCGGAGAAGGCGGTGCCGGCGAGCAGCCGGCCGGTGCCCCAGTCACCGGACACCTCGGGCAGGGTGGCGAGCACGGCGGCCAGCTGGCCGTCGGCGGCGTCGGCCGGGAGCTCGCTGACCACCACGGTGGTCCAGCCCTCACCGACGACCTCGGTCGCGGCCTTGGCGGCCTCGGCCTTGTCGCGGTCGGCCTGGCTGGGCTCCTGCGGCTCGGGAGCCTCGATGGCTCCCTTCTCGGTCACCTCGGCGCCGGGCGGGGGGTTGAAGTCGAACTGGGCGGCGTCGGGGGCGCTGAAGTCGACGGCGGTGAAGCCGACCTCGGCGACCGTCTGCCCGTCGTCGCCGAGCACCTGCAGCCGCAGCGGCGCGGAGGTCTCGTCGTCGACGGCGATCCGCACCGAGCTGATCAGCGAGCGCTCGTCGGTGGGTTGCAGCACCAGCTCGCGGGCCGCGCGGTCGGCCACCTCGACGGCGGAGTCGGTGCTCACCACGGTGGAGGGCCCGATGGCGTCGAGCACGGTGCGGGCGGCCTCCTGCGGGGTGGTCGGCATGCCGGGCCGGCTGGGCCGATCACCGGCCGACGGCGGTGCGGGCAGCGTGGCGTGGGTGGCTTCGTTGTCCTGGCTGGACCAGGTCCACAGGTCGGTGCCGTTGACGATGACGTTGGTCTCGCCGAGGTCGTCGTCCAGCAGCGCGAACCGCGCCTTGTCGGGGCCGTCGTACCAGACCCGCACGGTGTGGCTCCCGCTGAGCATGGACGTCAGCTGCGAGGCGTCCGCCCCGCCACCCATCGAGGGCAGCGCGGGCAGGCCGAGCTCGGCCTCCTGCACCACGGTGCCGGAGAGCCCGTCGACGTCGGAGCTCTGCAGGTCGACGAGCAGCTGCTCGGCGGTCTTGGTGGAGAGCTTCGGGTCGGCGTCAGCGGTGGCGGCCACGATGCCGGTGCCGCCGACGGCGACCACCAGGGCCAGCGGGGCGGCCCAGCGCAGGGCCGGGCGACGGGTGAGGATCTGCATGCCGCCATCCTGCTCCGGACGTGCTGAGAGGACCCTGAGCCCGGTGGACGAGGGCGGGACGGGGCCGGTCGGGCCGGCACGTGCCACGCTGGACCCGTGCGGGTGCTGCTGGTGGACGACGAGGAACGGCTGGTCGCGGCGCTGCGCCGGGGGCTGGTGGCCGAGGGGTTCGCCGTGGACAGCGCCGGCACCGGACCCGACGGCCTGCGGGCGGCGCGCAGCGGGGACTTCGACGCCGTGGTGCTCGACGTCATGCTGCCGGGCTTGTCCGGCTACGAGGTGGTCCGGCGGCTGCGCGCGGAGGACAACTGGGTGCCGGTGCTGATGCTCTCGGCCAAGGACGGCGAGCACGACCAGGCCGACGCCCTGGACGACGGCGCCGACGACTACCTGACCAAGCCCTTCTCCTTCGTCATCCTGCTGGCCCGGCTGCGGGCGCTGCTGCGTCGCGGCGTCGTCGCCCGGCCGGCCGTGCTGGCCGTCGGGGACCTCCGGCTGGACCCGGCCACCCGCGAGGTGACGGTGGCCGGTGCGGCGGCGGAGCTGACCCCGCGCGAGTTCGTGCTGCTGGAGTACCTGATGCGCCAGGGCGACCGGGTGGTGGCCAAGTCCGAGCTGCTCGAGCACGTCTGGGACAGCGCGGCCGACGTCGCGCCCAACGCCGTCGAGGTCTACGTCGGCTACGTGCGGCGCAAGATCGGCGCCGAGCGGCTGGTCACCGTCCGTGGGGTCGGCTACCGGCTGATGCCGTGAGCGCTCGCGCCCCGCGGCGGCGCGGCGCCGCGCCGCGCCGCTGGTCCGCCCGGCTCAGCCTGCGGGCGCGGCTGACCGTCCTCGGCGTCGCGGGCGTGGGCCTGGCGCTGCTGGCCGGTGGCTTCGCCTTCTACGGCGCCCTCACCTTCGCGGTGGACCGGACCCTGGACGACGGCGCGCTGGCCGCCGCCGACGAGGTGGCGGTGCTGGTCGAGGCGGGCCGGTTGCCCAGCCCCATCCCGGTGTCCGGGGCCCAGGTCGTGCAGGTGGTGGACGCCCAGCAGCGCGTGGTCGCCGGCTCCGCCACCGCCGACCGGCTCACCCCGCTGCTGCGACCCGACGAGCTGGCGCGAGCCCTGGCCGGCGAGGCTCTGCAGGTCCCCGGCTCGCGGGCCGCGCTCGCCGTCCCGCTGCGGGTCCGGGCGGTCGAGGCTGAGGCCGCCGACGGGCCGGTCAGCGTGCTGGTCGCCCTGCCGGTCGGGGACGTGCTGGCCGTCCGGGCCGCGCTCCGGACCGGTCTGCTCACCCTGTTCCCGCTGGTGCTGCTGGCGTTCGGCGCCGTGGCCTGGCGGGTCGTCGGCTCCACGCTGCGCCCGGTCGAGGAGCTGCGGGCGCAGGCGGAGCGGATCAGCGGGGCCGGCCGGGCGGAGCGGCTGACGGTGCCCGCCGCCGACGACGAGGTGCACGCCCTGGCCCTGACGCTGAACCAGATGCTGGACCGGCTCGCGGCCGGCCGGGCCCGGCAGCGCTCCTTCGTGGCGGACGCCGCGCACGAGCTGCGCAGCCCGCTGACCAGCATCCGCACGCAGCTCGAGGTCGCGGAGCGGCTGGGGGAGGGCGGCCAGCTGCCCGCGGAGCTGCTGGTCGACGTCGAGCGGCTGAGCCGGCTGGTGGAGGACCTGCTGCTGCTGGCCCGGGCCGACGCCGACACCCGCGGTCCCGCCCGGACCGTCCGCGTGGAGGCCGGCGCCCTGCTGGCCGAGGTGGCTGAGCGGACCCTCGGCCGGGTGCCGGTGGAGGTCCGGCCCGGGCCTGCGGTGCCCGTGCTTGCCGACCCCGAGGAGCTGCGCCGGGTGCTGCAGAACCTGGTGGACAACGCCGTCCGGCACGCGGGGTCCGCGGTCGAGCTGCGGGCGGAGGTCGTGGACCGCCACGCACGGCTCGTCGTGCTGGACGACGGACCGGGCCTGCCGCCCGAGGAGCGCGAGCGGGTGTTCGAGCGCTTCACCCGACTCGACGACGCCCGCAGCCGCGACGTCGGCGGGACCGGCCTGGGCCTGCCGATCGCCCGGGAGCTCGCCGCGCGGGCCGGCGGGACGGTCCGGCTGGCCGACGCAGCCCCGCCGTGGACCCTGCAGGCCGTCGTCGAGCTCCCGGTGACCGCTGACCCCTCGTGATCTGCGTCACAGACGCCACATCCGTCCCAGCGCGCTCGGGCCCCCGTGCGGTCGGCTGGCACTCGACCCCCCTTGTCTGCCAGCCCCGATCTGCTGACGATGGGGCCAGCCCGCTCGGGTGCTGCGCCGTCGCCGTGCCGGGAGCTGCTGCCGCTGCGTCGAGCTGGAGGTGTCCCGTGGAGGGTCGTCCGTCGTCGATCGAGGTCGCGCCCCTGCAGTCGGACGGGACGCTGTACGGCTTCCTGCTCAGCGGCCGCTGGCCCCAGGACACCGTGGAGTGGGCCAAGTTCCTGGTGCTCGCCGTGCAGATGGCCGCCGTCCCGGGGCTGCTGCCGCTCAGCACCGTCTTCCGCGTCCGGGAGGAGCTGCCCGAGCAGCCGCAGGCGGGCGCCGTCGGGCTCGTCGTCGCCGAGGGCCAGCTGATCGGGGACCACCCGCTGCGGCCGGGGCTGTTCGCCGACGCCCAGCCGCCCGGGCTCCTGGTGCTGCACCCGCCGTCGAGCACGCTGGGCTCGATCCCGGAGTACGAGGTGGCCTCGGGCTGCGTCTTCCTCCCCGGTCTGCCGCACCTCGGCCTGGACCACCGGGCCGCCTGGGTGGAGGCCGACGTCGAGGGCACCGTCACCCAGCTGGTCAGCCGCAACGGCATCAACCCGCAGAGCAACGCCGACACCGCGGCACTGGCCATGCTGCTGGCCGCCTGAAGGGTCGCCCCGACAACTGAGTTGTCAGAACGGGGTGGGGTCATAGCACCCTAGGGGTCTGACAACTCGGAGAAGTGAGGGGCGGACGCCATGGGGCACGTCGACCTGTCGGCCGTCGGCTACCACCTGCCGGACGGCCGCGTGCTGCTGGACGACGTCTCGTTCCGGGTGGGCGAGGGCGCCGTCGTCGCCCTCGTCGGACCCAACGGCTCGGGCAAGACGACGCTGCTGCGGATCATCGCCGGCGACCTGCAACCCAGCAGCGGGTCGCTGTCGCGCAGCGGCGGGCTGGGCGTGATGCGCCAGTTCATCGGCTCCATCCGGGATGGGAGCACGGTCCGGGACCTCCTGGTCTCCCTCTCCCCGCCACGGCTGCGGGCCGCGTCCGCCGCCGTCGACGCCCTCGAGCTGGCGCTGATGGAGGACGACTCCGAGCCGACCCAGATGGCCTACGCGCAGGCGCTCGCCGACTACGCCGACGCCGGGGGCTACGACGCCGAGGTGATCTTCGACGCCTGCTGCACCGCGGCGCTCGGGGTCTCCTACGACCGGGTCCGCTGGCGTGAGGTGAGCACGCTGTCCGGCGGCGAGCAGAAGCGGCTGGCCCTGGAGGCCCTGCTGCGCGGCCCCGACGAGGTGCTGCTGCTCGACGAGCCCGACAACTACCTGGACGTGCCGGGCAAGCGCTGGCTGGAGGCGCAGCTGGCCAGCACCCAGAAGTCGGTGCTGCTGGTCAGCCACGACCGCGAGCTGCTGGCCCAGGCCGCCGGCTCGGTGGCCGTCCTCGAGCTGGGGGCGGCCGGCAACAGCGTCTGGGTGCACGGCTCGGGTTTCGCCACCCTCGCGGCGGCCCGCCAGGCCCGGTTCGCCCGCTTCGAGGAGCTGCGCCGGCGCTGGGACGAGGAGCACCAGAAGATCATCGACCTGGTGCAGATGTACAAGGTCAAGGCCAAGTACAACGACGGGCTCGCCTCCCGCTACAAGGCGGCCCAGACCCGGCTCGCCAAGTTCGAGGAGGCCGGACCGCCCGAGGCGGTGCCGCTGGAGCAGAAGGTCTCGATGCGGCTCGGCGGCGGCCGGACCGGCAAGCGGGCCGTCGTGGTGTCCGACCTGGAGCTGACCGGGCTGATGAAGCCGTTCAGCACCGAGATCTGGTTCGGCGACCGGGTCGCGGTGCTCGGCTCCAACGGCTCGGGCAAGTCGCACTTCCTGCGGCTGCTGGCCCGGGGCGGCTCCGACCCCGACGTCGAGCACCAGCCCGTGGGCAGCCTGGACATCGCCCCGGTCGCGCACACCGGCACCGCCCGGCTGGGCGCCCGGGTCCGGCCCGGCTGGTTCGCCCAGACCCACCACCACCCCGAGCTGCTCGGTCGGACTCTCCTGGAGATCCTGCACCGCGGCGACGCCGCACCGAACGGGATGGGGCGCGCCGGGATGGGGCGCGAGCTCGCCTCCCGCAAGCTCGACCGCTACGAGCTGGCCGGCGCGGCCGAGCAGCGGTTCGACGCCCTGTCCGGCGGGCAGCAGGCCCGGTTCCAGATCCTGCTGCTGGAGCTCTCCGGGGCGACGCTGCTGCTGCTCGACGAGCCCACCGACAACCTCGACCTGGAGTCGGCCGAGGCCCTGGAGCAGGGGATGGAGGCGTTCGAGGGGACCGTCGTCGCCGTCACCCACGACCGCTGGTTCGCCCGCGGCTTCGACCGCTTCCTGGTCTTCGGCAGCGACGGTGGCGTCTACGAGTCCGATCAGCCCGTCTGGGACGAGAAGCGGGTCGAGCGGCACACCCTTCATCCGGGTGAGCTCGCGCGGGGGCGCTAGGGTCGCGCCTCCCTCGACGCCCGCTCACGGGGCTGGGGCCAGAGCGCCTCGACCACCCGGGCGGTGGCCCCGCCGTCGTCCAGGGCGCAGAAGCGCTCCCGGAAGGCGGCGTAGCGCTCGGCCCAGGCGGCTTGCATCCCGGGCAGCTCGGCCAGCACGTCGGCGAGGACGTCCTGGTCCTGGACGACCGGCCCCGGCAGCTCGGTCTCGAGGTCGAGGGTGAAGCCCCGGAGCCGGTCGCGGAAGTGCTCGAGGTCGTAGGCGTAGACGACCACCGGGCGGCCGGTGACGACGAAGTCGAAGACCGAGGACGAGTAGTCGGTGACCAGCACGTCAGCGGCCAGGTGCAGCTCGCCGATGTCGGGGTGGCTGCTCAGGTCGCGCACCTGCGGGTGGCCCTCGAAGGCCGGCCGGTGGCCGAGGTAGTAGTGCCGGCGGAGCAGCACCACGGTGCCGGGCCCCAGCCGGTCGGCCAGCGCAGCCGCGTCCAGCCCGTCCGGGACGTCGGCGGCGTCCACGTCGTCGTCGCGGTAGGTGGGCGCCCAGAGCACCACCCGGGCGTCGTCGGCCAGGCCCAGCCGGGCGCGGGCCCGGGCGCGGCGCTCGTCCACCCCGGGACCGGCCAGCTGGTCGTTGCGCGGGTAGCCGGTCTCCAGCACCGAGCCCCGGTAGCCGAAGGCGGACCGCAGCAGCGTGGTGGCGGCGGGGCTGGGGGAGATCAGGTGGTCCCAGCGGCTGATCTCGTGGTCGAGGGCGTCCATCAGCGCGGCCTCGGGTTGGCTGAGGGCCGAGCGGTGGATGCGCTTCAGCGGCGTGCCGTGCCAGGTCTGCAGGTACACCTGGCCGGGCTGCTTGGTCCAGGGGTCCAGGTCGGTGTGGCAGTTGGCCACCAGCACGTCGGCCGACTCCAGCGCCGCCACCGCGGCGTCGCTGCGGATGGGGACGGTGGGCACGTCCTCGGGAAAGCCGGCGGCGTGCCGGGGGTCGGCCAGCCAGACGTGCTCCAGCCCGGGGCGCAGCCGGCGCAGGCCCTCGTGGACGGCCCGCGGGTTGTCGGCGTAGCGGCCGTTGAAGCTGTTGTAGACGACCTTCACCGCAGCGAGAGTCCTTCCTTGAGATGGCCCAGGCGAAGTGAGCGAGCGTCGAGGGAGGCGCGACCCTGACTGACGGAGCCCCGGGAAGGCGACACGTTCTTCGTCGTCCTCCCGGGGCTCCGTCAGCCAGGGTCATGAGCGCCCCCGCGCGAGCTCACCTCTCAGAGATGGGGATGAACTCCCGGGTGCGGTGACCGGTGTAGATCTGCTTCGGCCGGGCGATCTTCTGGTCCTTGTCCTGCACGAGCTCGTCCCACTGGGCCAGCCAGCCCGGCGTGCGGCCGATGGCGAACAGGACGGTGAACATCTCCGGCGGGAACTGCAGGGCCTCGTAGATCAGCCCGGAGTAGAAGTCGACGTTGGGGTAGAGCTTGCGCTTGACGAAGTACTCGTCGGCCAGCGCGATCTTCTCCAGCTCCTGGGCGATCTCCAGCAGCGGGTTCACCCCGGTGACCTCGAAGACGTCGTCGCAGGCCTTCTTGATGATGGTGGCGCGCGGGTCGAAGTTCTTGTAGACCCGGTGGCCGAAGCCCATCAGCTTCTCCTTGCCCTCCTTCACCCCGGCGATGAAGGCGGGGATGTTGTCGACCGAGCCGATCCGCCGCAGCATCGCCAGCACGGCCTCGTTCGCGCCGCCGTGCAGCGGGCCGAACAGGGCCCCGATGCCGGCGCCGACCGCGGAGTAGGGGTCGACCTGGGAGGAGCCGACGGAGCGGACGGCGTTGGTGGAGCAGTTCTGCTCGTGGTCGGCGTGCAGGATCAGCAAGATGTCCAGCGCCTTGACCAGCCGCGGGTCCGCCTGGTAGCTCGGCTCGCTCATCTTGAACAGCATGGCCAGGAAGTTCTCGGTGTAGGAGAGCCTGTTGTCGGGGTAGACGTAGGGCTTGCCCAGCTGGTGGCGGTAGGCGAAGGCCCCGAGCGTCGGCATCTTGGCGATCAGCCGGGTGGTCTGCAGCTGACGGTTCGCCGGGTCGGCGATGTTCTTCGCGTCCGGGTAGAAGGTGGACAGCGCGCTCACCGAGGCCATCAGCATCCCCATCGGGTGCGCGTCGTAGCGGAAACCCTCGATCAGCTGCTTCACGTTCTCGTGCAGGAACGTGTGGTAGGTGATGTCGTGGGTCCACTGCTCGAGCTGCTCGGTGGTCGGCAGCTCACCGTTGAGCAGCAGGTAGGCGACCTCGAGGAAGGTGGAGTGCTCGGCGAGCTGCTCGATCGGGTAGCCCCGGTACTCGAGGATGCCGGCGTCGCCGTCGATGTAGGTGACCGCGCTGCGGCAGGACGCGGTGTTCACGAACCCGGGGTCGTACGTCGCCAGCCCCGGTTCGCCGTCGACGGCGATCTGCTTGAGATCTGCGGCCCGGATGGTCCCATCCGTGATCGCTACCTCGAACTCGCGCCCGGTCCGGTTGTCGCGAATGGTGAGCGAATCAGTCATGGCGACAACCTAGCCGTGCCTGCGAGGGCCTAGCGAGCCGGGGGACTATGATCCACGACACCTGGCGGGACGTCTGCGCCCTCGAGCTGACGGGCGTGTTTTGACCGGTCCGGGACGCGACGGTAGTCTCGCTCGCTGTTGCCCGCGCACGTGTTGTCCGACCGTGCGAGCGGGTCATGAACGGCAAGCTGTCTGAACCCTTCGAACGACGATCCACCTCACGAACAAACGGAAGCTGGTCACGACCGTGTCTACGTACAGTCCCAAGCCGGGCGAGATCACCAGGTCTTGGCATGTCATCGACGCCGAGGACATCGTCCTGGGCCGGCTCGCGGTCACGGCCGCGACGCTGCTGCGCGGCAAGCACAAGGCGACGTTCGCGCCGCACGTCGACGGCGGAGACTTCGTCGTCGTGGTCAACGCTTCGAAGATCGCCCTCGGCGGCTCCAAGAAGACCGACAAGTTCTACCACCGGCACTCCGGTCGTCCGGGCGGTCTGACCTCCATCGCGGCCGGCGACCTGCTCGCCAAGGACCCGCGCCAGGTGGTCGAGCTCGCGGTCTGGGGCATGCTGCCGAAGAACCGGCTCAGCCGTCAGCTGATCAAGAAGCTGAAGGTCTACTCCGGCCCGGAGCACCCGCACTCGGCGCAGCAGCCGCAGCCGTACCAGATCACCCAGATCGCCCAGTAGTAGCGACCAGTAGAGCCAAGGGAATCACCAGTGTCTGACACCGTCACCGAGACCACCCCCGACGAGGTCGCGCCCTTCGTCGAGGAGGACCGCGAGATCGCCTACCGTTCGGAGGCGGCCGCGCAGACCTCCTTCGGGCCCTCCGGCCGTCCGGCCGTGGTCGCCCCCGCCGGCGCCACCGGCCGCCGCAAGGAGGCCATCGCCCGCGTCCGCATCGTGCCGGGCAACGGCTCGTGGGTCATCAACGGGCGCACCCTCGAGGAGTACTTCCCGAACAAGGTGCACCAGCAGATCGTCGCGGAGCCCTTCTCGACCGCGGCCGTCCCCGGCTCCTACGACGTCATCGCCCGCATCCACGGCGGCGGCGTCACCGGCCAGGCCGGCGCGCTGCGCCTGGGCATCGCCCGCTGCCTCAACTCCGTGGACGAGGAGGCCAGCCGTCCGGCCCTGAAGAAGGCCGGCATGCTGACCCGCGACTCGCGGATCAAGGAGCGCAAGAAGGCTGGTCTGAAGAAGGCCCGCAAGGCTCCGCAGTACAGCAAGCGCTGATCCGGCGGTCCCTGGATGGGTCGCCTGTTCGGTACCGACGGTGTCCGGGGCCGGGCCAACGACGCGTTGACCGCGGAGCTGGCGCTGCAGCTCTCGGTCGCGGCGGCGCACGTCCTCGCCCAGACCGGTGAGGCCATCGGCCACCGGCCGCGGGCGGTCGTCGGGCGTGACCCGCGAGCCTCTGGGGAGTTCCTGGAGGCCGCCGTGGTCGCCGGGCTGGCCAGCGCCGGCGTGGACGTGGTCCGCGTCGGCGTCGTGCCGACCCCGGGGGTGGCCTACCTGACCGGGGCGCTCGGCGTGGACTTCGGCGTCATGCTGTCGGCCAGCCACAACCCGATGCCGGACAACGGGATCAAGTTCTTCGCGCGCGGTGGCTCCAAGCTGGACGACGCGCTCGAGGACGCCATCGAGCAGCGGCTCGACGAGCCCTGGCCGCGCCCGACCGGTGCCGGCGTGGGCCGGGTGAGCGAGGACCTCGCCCTGCTCGAGACCTACGTCGCGCACCTGGTGAACAGCGTGGGCGGACCGGTCAGCCTGGACGGCATCAAGGTCGTCGTGGACTGCGCCAACGGCGCCGCCTCCGTGGCCGGACCTGCCGCGTTCGAGGCCCAGGGTGCCGAGGTCGTGCGCATCCACGCGACGCCTGACGGCCTCAACATCAACGAGAACTGCGGCTCCACCCACATGGACTCCCTCCGGGAGACCGTGGTGGCCACCGGCGCCGACCTGGGCATCGCCCTCGACGGGGACGCCGACCGCTGCCTCGCCGTCGACGCGGCCGGCCGGATGGTGGACGGCGACCAGATCCTCGCCGTCCTCGCCCTGGCCCTGCGGGAGGACGGCCGGCTGAAGCACGACACCGTGGTGGCCACCGTGATGAGCAACCTCGGCTTCGTGCAGGCCATGCGGGCGGCCGGCATCACCGTCGACCAGACCCGCGTCGGCGACCGCTACGTGCTCGAGTCGATGCGGAACGGCGGCTTCTTCCTCGGGGGCGAGCAGTCCGGTCACGTGGTGATGATGGAGCACGCCACGACCGGGGACGGGGTGCTGACCGGCCTGCACCTGATGAGCCGGATGGCCACGTCCGGCAAGTCGCTCGCCGAGCTGGCCTCGGTGATGACCCGGCTGCCGCAGGTGCTGGTCAACGTGCCGGGGGTGGACAAGACCCGCGCCGACTCCGACCCGGCGCTGACCGCTGCCGTGGCCGCGGCCTCCACCGAGCTCGGCGACTCCGGCCGGGTGCTGCTGCGCCCCTCGGGCACCGAGTCGCTGGTCCGGGTGATGGTCGAGGCGGCGACCTTCGACCAGGCCGACGCCATCGCCCACCGGCTGGCCGACGTGGTGCGGTCCTCGCTGTCGCTCTGAACCGCGCCGTGGGGGGTCCTCGTGCCCCGGCTGCGACCGACCTGGTACCCGGACCGATCAGACCTTGCGGATCCGGACCCACTGCACGTGGTGGTCGGGGTCCTTGCGCAGGATCGCGGTGGCGCGGCCCCGGGTCGGCCGGATGTTCTGCTCCAGGTTGGGTCCGTTGATGGTGTCCCAGACGTGCTCGGCCTGTCGCACCGCCTGCTCGACGCTCAGCTCGCCGTAGCGGGTGAAGTAGGAGCGCGGGTCGCGGAAGGCGGTCTCGCGCAGGGACAGGAACCGCTGCACGTACCAGGACCGGATGTCGTCGGTGTCGGCGTCGACGTAGACCGAGAAGTCGAAGAAGTCGCTGACGGCGAGCCCGGTGGTGCCGTCCCCGCGGACCCGGGCGGGCTGCAGGACGTTGAGGCCCTCGACGATCACGATGTCGGGGCGCCGGACGACCACCTGCTCGTCGGGGACGATGTCGTAGACGAGGTGGCTGTACACCGGGGCGCTCACCTCCTCCAGACCCGACTTCACGTCCATCACGAAGCGGAGCAGAGCCCGCCGGTCGTAGGACTCCGGGAACCCCTTGCGGTGCATCAGCCCGCGGCGCTCCAGCTCGGCGTTCGGCAGCAGGAAGCCGTCGGTGGTGACCAGGCTGACCCGGGGGTGCTCGGGCCAGGCGGCCAGCAGCTCGCGCAGCAGCCGGGCCGTCGTCGACTTGCCCACCGCCACCGAGCCGGCGATGCCGATGACGAAGGGGGTCCGGTCCACCGAGAGCCGGAGGAACTCGTTGGAGGAGCGGTGCAGCTCGCTCGTGTGCAGCACGTAGCGGGTCAGCAGCCGGCTCAGCGGCAGGTAGACCTCGCGGACGTCGAGCAGGCTGGTCGGGTCTCCGAGACCGCGGACCCGGTCCAGCGCGTCGGCGTCGAGCCCGACCGCGGTCGACTCGGCGAGCGCAGCCCAGTCGTCCCGGCTGCGCTCGACGTAGGGTCCCCCCACCTGGGCGTCCACCGGCACAGGAGGGAATCTAACCGCTCCAGGCTCGGTCGCCGGGTCCGTGTCACGCCAGGGTCCTCGGTGGTCCCGGCCGGTAGGGTTCGGCCCATGTGTGGAATTGTCGGCTATGCAGGTCCCCAGCCCGCCGTGGAGGTCGTCGTGCACGGCCTCCGGCGGCTGGAGTACCGCGGCTACGACTCCGCCGGTGTCGCCGTGGTGGACGACGGGCGGCTGCGGGTGGCGAAGAAGGCGGGCAAGCTCGCCAACCTCGAGAAGGAGCTCGGCGAGCACCCGGTGGTCGGCGAGGGCGTCGGCATCGGCCACACCCGCTGGGCCACCCACGGCGCTCCGAACGACGTCAACGCCCACCCGCACGTCAGCGCCGACGACCGGGTGGCCCTGGTGCACAACGGCATCGTCGAGAACTACCTGCTGCTCCGGACCGAGCTCGAGGCCGAGGGGGTCGCGATGACCTCCGAGACCGACACCGAGGTGGTGGCGCACCTGCTCGGCCGCGCGGTCAGCGCCGGCGCCCGGCTGGACGACGCGGTGCGCGCCGTCTGCGCGCGGCTGGAGGGCACCTTCACCCTGGTCGCGGTGGACACCCAGGACAGCGGGGCCGTGGTCGCGGCCCGGCGCAACTCCCCGCTGGTCGTCGGGGTGGGGGAGGGGGAGAACTTCCTCGCCTCCGACGTGGCCGCCTTCATCGAGCACACCCGCGAGGCCGTCGAGCTGGGCCAGGACCAGGTCGTCCGGATCACCGCCGAGACCGTCGAGGTGACCGGCTTCGACGGCCGTCCCGCCCCGGTCCGCCCCTTCCACGTCGACTGGGACCTCTCCGCGGCGGAGAAGGGGGGCTACGACTGGTTCATGCGCAAGGAGATCTACGAGCAACCGCGCGCGGTGGCCGACACCCTGCTGGGCCGCTACGACAAGAACTCCCGGCTGGTCCTGGACGAGATGCGGATCACCGAGAACGAGCTGCGCAGCGTCGACAAGATCGTGATCATCGCCTGCGGCACGGCCTTCTACGCCGGGATGGTGGCCAAGTACGCCATCGAGCACTGGACCAGGATCCCGTGCGAGGTGGAGCTGGCCAGCGAGTTCCGCTACCGCGACCCGATCGTCGGCCCGTCGACCCTGGTGGTGGCGATCAGCCAGTCCGGTGAGACCGCCGACACCTTGATGGCCATCCGGCACGCCCAGGAGCAGAAGGCCCGGGTGCTCGCGGTCTGCAACACCAACGGCTCCACCATCCCGCGCGAGGCGGACGCCGTCATCTACACCCACGCCGGCCCCGAGATCGGGGTCGCCTCCACCAAGGGGTTCCTCACCCAGCTGGTGGCCTGCTACCTGCTGGGCCTGTACCTGGCTCAGGTGCGCGGCACCAAGTTCGGCGACGAGATCGCTGCCGTGATGACCGAGCTGCAGGCGATGCCGGCCGCGATCACCGAGGTGCTGGAGGCCATCGAACCGGTGCTGGACCTGGCCGTGGAGTTCGCCGACGCCCCGTCGGTGCTGTTCCTCGGCCGGCACGTCGGCTACCCGGTCGCCCTCGAGGGCGCGCTGAAGCTCAAGGAGCTGGCCTACATCCACGCGGAGGGCTTCGCGGCCGGTGAGCTCAAGCACGGGCCCATCGCCCTGCTGCAGGACGCGTTGCCGGTCTTCGCCGTGGTGCCGCCGAAGGGCCGCGACCAGCTGCACGGCAAGGTCTTGTCGAACCTGCAGGAGGTGCGGGCCCGCGGGGCCCGGACGATCGTGCTGGCCGAGCACGACGACGAGGACGTGGTGCCGCACGCGGACGTGCTGATCCGGCTGCCCCGGGTGTCGACGCTGCTCCAGCCGCTCGTGGCCACCGTGCCGCTGCAGGTCTTCGCCTGCGAGCTGGCCACCCGCAAGGGCCACGACGTCGACCAGCCGCGCAACCTGGCCAAGTCGGTCACCGTCGAATGACCGAGCGCAGCGAGGTCGTCCGTCCGGACGCCGCAGGTGGTCGTGGCGCTTGAGAAGAGATCAGCGTGAGCGGAGCGAGCTCCAGCCCCTGCGGCGAGCAGTGTCGTGATCGTCGGGGTGGGCATCGACGTCTGCGACGTGAGCCGGTTCGCCACCGCCGTGCAGCGGCGGCCCGGGATGGTGCGCCGGCTCTTCACCCCGGCGGAGGCCGAGCGCCCGGTCGCGTCGCAAGCGGCCAGGTTCGCGGCGAAGGAGGCGTTGGCCAAGGCGCTCGGGGCGCCGTCGGGGATGTCCTGGCTGGACGCCGAGATCGTCACCGACGCCAGCGGTCGCCCGTCGTTCCTCGTCACCGGCACCGTCGCGGCCCGGGCCGCCGCCCTCGGGGTCGCCGCCATCCACGTCTCGCTCTCCCACGACGCCGGGATCGCCTCCGCTGTCGTGGTGTGCGAGGGCTGAGCATGATCGGGACCGTCCTGATCAGGTTCAAGACCATGATCAGGAGCGCACCGTGATCATCGCCGCGACCGCCGGCACCGTGCGGGATCTCGAACGCCAGACCATGATCACCACCGGCGACGACGCCCTGATGCAGCGGGCCGCCGCCGGGCTGGCCGCCGTGCTGCTGGCCGAGCTGCGCCGCCGGGCCGGACGGCTCTACGGCACCGCCGTCACCGTGCTGGTGGGACCCGGGAACAACGGCGGCGACGCGCTGTTCGCCGGCGCCCGGCTCGCGGCCCGGGGGGTGGCGGTGCGGGCGGTCGCCTGCCTGGGCCGGCCGCACGCCGCCGGGCTCGCCGCCCTGCTCGCCGCCGGCGGCCGGGTCGAGGACCTGCCCGACGACGGCCGGTTGGCCGGTCCGGTCACCCTCGTGGTCGACGGCGTGCTGGGCATCGGCGGCCGGCCGGGGCTTCCCGAGCCGGTGGCCCGGCTGGCCGCCGCGGTGCAGCAGGCGGGCTGGCCCGTGGTGGCGGTCGACCTGCCCTCCGGGGTCGACGCCGACACCGGAGGCGTGCCCGGACCGGCCTTCCGGGCCGACCGGACGGTCACGTTCGGCGTGCACAAGCCGTGCCACCTGCTGGAGCCCGCCCGCAGCCGCTGCGGCGTGGTCGACCTCGTCGACATCGGCCTGGACCCGGCTGAGGACACCGCCGAGGGCTGGCTGCACGGGCTGGACGAGGACGACCTGGCCCGCGCCTGGCCCTACCCCGGGGCGGCCAGCGACAAGTACGCCCGGGGCGTCGTCGGCCTGGACGCCGGCTCGGAGGAGTACCCCGGCGCCGGGCTGCTCTCCACCTACGGCGCGGTGCACGCCGGGGCCGGCATGGTCCGCTTCCTCGGCGCCGACCGGCCCGCCGACCTGGTCCGCGCGCAGCTGCCCAACGTGGTGTTCTCCCCGGGCCGGGTGCAGGCGCACCTGCTGGGGTCCGGCTGGGGCGAGCGGCCCGACGGTGCCGACGTCGTGGCCTCAGCCCTCGACACCGGACTGCCGGCGGTGGTCGACGCCGACGGGCTCCGCCACCTGCCCGACCACGTGCCCGGGAGCTGGCTGCTGACCCCGCACGCCGGCGAGCTCGCCCGGCTGCTCGACCGTGAGCGGGGCTGGGTCGAGGAGGACCCCTACCGCGCCGTCCGGGCGGCCGTCGACCGGACCGGCGCCACGGTGCTGCTCAAGGGGGCCAGCCAGCTGGTCGCCAGCCCCGAGCACGGCTGGGTGGGCGTGGCGGCGCCCGGCCCCGCCTGGACGGCCCAGGCCGGGTCCGGTGACGTCCTCGGCGGCATCTGCGCCACCCTGCTGGCGGCCGGCCTGCCGGCCTGGCAGGCGGGACTGCTCGGCGCCTCGGCCCAGGCGGTGACCGCCCGCGACCACCCCGGACCGCTGCCGCCGCACACCCTCGCCGCGCGGCTGCCGGAGACGCTGGGCCGGCTCGAGGCCGTGGCCCGGGACCACGGGTGGGACGTCGACCGGTGACCGCCCGGATCGACCCGCTGACGGCCAGCGCCGACGTCGACCTGGACGCCGTCCGGGCCAACGTCTCGGCGCTGGCCGCGCTGGTCGCCCCGGCGGCGGTGATGGTGGTGGTCAAGGCCGACGGCTACGGCCACGGCCTGGTGCCGTGCGCCCGGGCCGCCCGGTCGGTCGGCGCGGCCTGGTTGGGCGTGGCCACGCCGGCCGAAGCCCTCGCGCTGCGTGAGTCCGGCGACACCGGAGCGGTGCTGGCCTGGCTCTACGGCGTGGACGAGGACCTCACCCCGCTGGTCGCCGCCGGCGTCGACGTCTCGGTGTCCACCACCGAGCAGGTCAGCCGCCTGGTCGGCGCCGCCGCCACCGCCGAGCAGCCGGCGCGGGTGCACCTCAAGATCGACACCGGGCTCTCCCGCAACGGCGCCGCGTCGTCGGAGTGGGACGCGCTCTGCGCCGCGGCCGCCGAGGCCGAGGCCGCCGGTGCCCTGGAGGTGGTCGCCCTCTGGTCCCACCTCGCGGCGGCGGACGAGCCGGGCCACCCCTCCGTCGCCCTCCAGGTCGCCGCGTTCGACGACGCGTACGCCCGCGCCCGGGTGGCCGGGCTGGAACCGCCGCTGCGGCACCTGGCCAACTCGGCCGGCGCTCTGGTGGCTCCCGAGGCGCGCTACGACCTCGTCCGGGTCGGGATCGCCAGCTACGGCGTGGACCCGGCCCCCGGCCTCGCCGCCCGGGCCGGGGTGACCCTGCGTCCGGCGATGACCCTGCGGGCCCAGCTGGCGCAGGTGAAGGACCTGGCCGCCGGAGCGGGGGTGTCCTACGGCTGGACCTGGATCGCCCCCCGCCCGGTCACCGTCGGGCTGGTGCCGCTCGGCTACGCCGACGGGGTGCCGCGGCACGCCAGTGACGTCGCGGAGGTGCAGGTGGCCGGCGAGCGGGCGCCTGTCCGGGGCCGGGTGTGCATGGACCAGCTGGTGGTCGAGCTGCCCGGGCCGGCCGAGATCGGGGACGAGGTGGTGCTGTTCGGGCCGGGTGGGGCGGGGGAGCCGACGGCCGCCGACTGGGCGGCGTGGTGCGGCACCATCGGCTACGAGATCGTCACCCGGGTGGGGGAGCGGGTGCCGCGCCGCTACCGAGGCGACGGGGGCACCGGCTGAGACCGGGAATGCCCGAGCGGCAGGTCGCGTTGCACCCCGTGTTCGGCCTCCGGGTCGAGCGGGTCCACCGGTGCTACGGCTGAGGACCCGGCCTGGGAGGGTCGGGAAGCGTAGCTGGAATCTGGTGGTCAACGGCTCGCGGCCCGGATGGTAAAGTTGTCCTTCTGGCTGCTCCCAGCGGCCACGCCCACCGCGCGCTCCACGACGGAGCAGCGCACCGAGGCTCGTCTTCCCACCACATCTTGCGATGGTTCGGGCGTTGACGTGCCTGTACCAGGTCCGCACCGCCGGACAGAAGTGAGATGCATGCCTGCCAAGAGCAAGCCCGCGCCCAAGTCCCGCAAGGCGGACGGCACGGAGAAGAAGCGCTGGAGCTCGGCCGAGCGGAAGGACCGGGGTCACGACCCCCGCCGCCGCGGCGGCCAGTCCAACCCCAGCCCGCGTCGAGACGACCGGGCCGAGCGCACCCCGGTCGCCGCCCGTGAGGACCGTCGCCCTTCCTTCGGTGGCGACCGCACTGAGCGTCCGGCGTACAACCGCGACGACCGTCGCCCCTCCTACGGCGACCGCACCGAGCGTCCGCCGTACAACCGCGACGACCGTCGGCCGTCCTTCGGCGGCGGCGGTGGCGACCGCACTGAGCGTCCGGCGTACAACCGCGAGGACCGTCGCCCCTCCTACGGCGACCGCACCGAGCGTCCGGCGTACAACCGCGACGACCGTCGGCCGTCCTTCGGCGGCGGCGGCGACCGCACTGAGCGTCCGGCGTACAACCGCGACGACCGTCGCCCCTCCTCCGGCGAGCGGAGCGCCCGTCCCGCCTACAACCGTGACGACCGTCGGCCCACGAACAACCGGGATGACCGTCGTCCTTCGTACGGGGACCGCAGTGAGCGTCCGGCGTACAACCGGGACGACCGCCGCCCCACGACCAACCGTGACGACCGTCGCCCGTCCTACGGCGAGCGGACCGAGCGTCCGGCGTACAACCGGGACGACCGTCGTCCTTCCTACGGCGAGCGGACCGAGCGTCCGGCGTACAACCGGGACGACCGCCGCCCCACGACCAACCGTGACGACCGTCGCCCGTCCTACGGCGAGCGGACCGAGCGTCCGGCGTACAACCGGGACGACCGTCGTCCTTCCTACGGCGAGCGGACCGAGCGCCCGGCGCACAACCGGGACGACCGTCGTCCCTCGTCCGGGGACCGCACCGAGCGCCCGGCGTACAACCGCGATGACCGTCGCCCCTCGTACGGCGAGCGCACCGAGCGTCCGGCGTACGAGCGCACCGAGCGCCCGGCCCACGACCGGGACGAGCGCCCCGCCCGGCGTGACGACCGTCCCCGCACCGCCGCGCACCGCGAGGAGCGTGCAGCCGCTGCGACGCCCGACCAGGCGCCCGGCACCACCCCCCAGTCCGACATCCGTCCGCTCGACCAGAGCGACACCCCGCAGGAGCACCAGCACGTGACTGTCACCGAGCCCACCACCGCACCCACCGCCCAGCCGACCACGGACGGCGACTTCGCCAGCCTGGGCTTGCCGCCCTCGCTGGTCAGCGCGCTGACCGCCGGCGGCATCACCGCCCCCTTCCCGATCCAGACCGCGACCATCCCGGACGCGCTGAAGGGTCGCGACGTCCTGGGCCGCGGCCAGACCGGCTCGGGCAAGACGTTGGCCTTCGGCCTGCCGATGCTCACCCGGCTCTCCGGCGGCAGCAGCAAGCACCCGCGCGGCCTGGTCCTCGTGCCGACCCGCGAGCTGGCCATGCAGGTCACCGACGTGCTGAACCCGCTGGCCCGCACCCTCGGCCTGTCGACCGTCCTGATCGCCGGCGGCATGTCCTACACCCCGCAGCTGCGGGCCTTCCAGCGCGGCGTCGACGTCGTCGTCGCCACCCCGGGCCGGCTCATCGACCTGATGGACCAGAACGCCGTCGACCTGACCCGCATCGAGACCATCGTGCTCGACGAGGCCGACCACATGGCCGACCTCGGCTTCATGCCGGCCGTCACCCAGATCCTCGACACCATCCCGGCCGGCGGCCAGCGGATGCTGTTCTCCGCCACCCTGGACGGGGCGATCGACCGGCTGGTCAAGCGCTACCTGAGCAACCCGGTCACCCACGAGGTCGACTCCGGCCAGGCCAGCGTCACCACCATGGCCCACCACCTGGTCTACGTGGCCCCGCACGACAAGGCCACCCTGACCGCCGAGATCGCCGGCCGCCCGGGCCGCACCGTCGTCTTCGTCCGCACCCAGCGGGGCGCCGACCGCGTCGCCGAGCAGCTGCGCGACGCCGGCGTGATGGCGGGGGCACTGCACGGGGGCCTGACCCAGGGCGCCCGCACGCGGATCCTCTCGGTCTTCAAGGACGGCGAGCTGCCGGTCCTCGTCGCCACCGACGTCGCCGCCCGCGGAATCCACGTCGACGAGGTCGGACTCGTGCTCCAGGTGGACCCGCCCGCCGGCCCCAAGGAGTACCTGCACCGCGCCGGCCGCACCGCCCGCGCCGGTGGCACCGGGGTCGTCGTCACCCTGGCGCTGCCGCACCAGCGGCGGGAGATGACCCGGCTCACCTCCCAGGCCGGCGTCAAGCCCGAGTCGCTCACCGGGTCTCCCGGGGACGCGGCCGTGGCCGGCGTCACCGGGGCCGTCCGGCCGAGCGGCGTGGCCGTCAGCTCCTCCGACTACGAGCGGCTGATCGCTCCGCCGCGCAGCAACCGCCGCCCCTCCGGTGACCGCGGCTCGCGCGGGCCGCGCTCCCGCTCCGGCGGCTACGAGGGTCGTCGCCCGCAGCGTCGCAGCTTCGAGCGCTGATCACCGGCGCCGCAAGGCGCCCCTGCTGCACCCGTGCCCCGGCTCGGACGTGAGAGATCACGTCTGGTCCGGGGCACTAGCATGTCCGCCGGTGAGCACCTCGATGACGGATCTCGTGGTCTCGGTGGCCGAGCAGGACGACGCCCCCGGGATGGTCGAGGTCATCCACGCCGCCTTCGGTGCCCGGCCGCCCCTCGACCCGCCGTCCAGCGCCAGCACGGAGACCGCCGCCTCGGTGGCCGCCACCCTGGCCCGCGGCACCGGCGTCTACGCCGAGGTCGCAGGCCGCCCGGCCGGGGCCCTGCTGGTGGTGCCCACCGGTCCCGGCGTGGCCACCTTCTCCCGCGTCTCGGTGCACCCGGACTTCCAGCGGCACGGCATCGCCTCGGCGCTGGTCTCCGCCGCGGAGGAGCTGGCCGCCCGGGCCGGCCACCGCCGCGTGGAGCTGTTCGCGCGGGCCGAGTTCGGCCAGCTGATCACCTTCTGGGAGCACCGCGGCTACGTCGTCGACCGGTCCGCCCCGCACGGGGTCGTGCTGGCCAAGGACCTGCCCGCGGTGGTCCTGGTCCCCACCGGAGCGGCCATGCAGGACCTGGGGGAGCGGCTCGCCGCCCTGCTGCAGCCCGGTGACCTGCTGATCGCCACCGGCGACCTCGGCGCCGGCAAGACCACCTTGACCCAGGGTCTCGGCCGCGGCCTCGACACCACCGGCCCCGTCATCTCGCCCACCTTCGTGCTGTCGCGGATCCACCCCCCGCGCGACGGCGGCCCGGCCCTGGTGCACGTCGACGCCTACCGGCTGCAGAGCGCCGAGGAGCTCGACGACCTCGACCTCGACGCCACCCTGGCTGAGGCCGTCACGGTCGTGGAGTGGGGCGCCGGGCTGGCCGAGGGACTGGCGCAGGACCGGCTCGAGATCGAGATCGCCGTCCGCCCCGCCCCGGACGCCGACGACGACCTCCGGCTGGTCGCGCTGCACGGGGTCGGCCCCCGCTGGGCCGGGGTCGACCTGCACGCGTTGCGCCAGCACCACGGGAACCCCCGTGGCTGAGCCGCTGGTGCTGGCCGTGGACACCTCGACCACCGTGGCCGTCGGTCTCGCCCGCGGCACCGAGGTGCTCGCGGTGGCCGGGGTGGCCGACCGGAGGGCCCACGTCGAGCAGCTCACCCCGCTGGTCCAGCAGTGCCTGGCCGAGGCCGGGGTCCGGCCGGGTGACCTCGACCAGCTCGTCGTCGGGCTGGGCCCCGGACCGTTCACCGGGCTGCGGGTCGGCATCGTCACCGCCCAGGTGCTCGCCTCCGCGCTGCGCCGACCGTGGCGTGGGGTCTGCAGCCTCGACGTGCTGGCTCGGCAGCACGTGCTCGAGCACCGGGACCGCGACCAGGTGGGGCAGGGGTTCGTGGTCGCGACCGACGCCCGCCGCCGCGAGGTCTACTGGGCCCGCTACGACGCCGACGGCAGCCGCGTCGACGGGCCCAGGGTGTCCGCGCCCGGCGAGGTGCCACGGCTGTCGACCGTCGGGCCGGCCGCCGACCTCTACCCGCAGGTGCTGGACGCGGTGATCGGACCCCGGACCCTCGACGCCGGCGTGCTGGCCGCGCACGGGCTCGACCTGCCCGACGCCGGTCGCGAACCGCTCTACCTCCGCCGCCCCGACGCGGCCGAGCCCACCCGCCGCAAGTCCGTGCTGCTGCCCCGGGGGCCCCGGTGAGCGTCCGCACCGGCTCGGTGAGCATCAGCCCGGCCCACCGCGACGACCTGCCCGCCGTGCTCGCGCTGGAGCGGGCCGGGTTCCCCGAGGCCGAGCAGTGGAGCGAGCGCAGCTGGGCCGGCGAGCTGCTGGGGGAGGGCCGGACGGTCCTGCTGGCCCGGGCCGAGCAGGTGCTGGGCGCGGTGGCCCTCCGCACGGTCGGCGAGCACGCCGACCTGCACCGGGTCGTCGTCGCGCCGGGCCACCGCCGGGAGGGCCTGGGCACCGCCCTGGTCACCGCCGGGCTGGCGGCCGTCCGCCGCCTCGGTGTCCGGGCCGTGCTGCTGGAGGTGGACTACGACAACGAGGCCGCGATCGCGCTCTACCAGCACCTCGGGTTCGAGCAGCTCACCGCCCGCCGCGACTACTACGGCCCCGGCCAGCACGCGCTCATCCTCAAGCTCTACGACCTCCAGACCTGGCCGGAGCGCTACGCCGCCCAGCTCGCCGAGGAGGCCGAGGAACGGGAGCAGGACGCCCGGGCGCCGCGGCCGGTCGACCCCGAGCAGCCCGCCCCCGACGCCCGCCCGACCGAGGAGCAGCCGTGAGCGGTCCCCTGATCCTGGGCCTGGAGTCCTCCTGCGACGAGACCGGCGTGGGTCTGGTCCGCGGCCACCAGCTGCTGGCCAACGAGGTGGCCTCCAGCGTCGAGGAGCACGTCCGCTTCGGCGGCGTCGTCCCCGAGGTGGCCAGCCGCGCGCACCTGGAGGCGATGGTCCCCACGCTCGAGCGGGCCTGCGCCACCGCCGACGTCGACCTGAGCGAGATCGACGGCATCGCGGTCACCGCCGGCCCCGGCCTGATGGGGGCCCTGGTCGTGGGGCTGGCCAGCGCCAAGGCGCTCGCGCTGGCCCTGGACAAGCCGCTCTACGGGGTCAACCACCTGGCCGGTCACGTGGCCGTCGACCTGCTCGACCACGGCTCGCTGCCGCAGCCCTGCGTGGCGCTGCTGGTCTCCGGCGGGCACACCTCGCTGCTCCGGGTGGAGGACATGGCGAGCTCGATCACCGAGCTGGGGGCCACCATCGACGACGCGGCGGGGGAGGCCTACGACAAGGTCGCCCGGGTCCTCGGCCTGCCCTACCCCGGTGGACCGGTGATCGACCGCGCGGCCACCGGCGACCGGCGCGCCATCGCCTTCCCGCGCGGGCTGACCGCGGGCAAGGACCAGGAGCGGCACCGCTTCAACTTCTCCTTCTCCGGGGTCAAGACCGCCGTCGCCCGCTGGGTCGAGACCCGGCAGCGCGACGGCGAGGACGTCCCGCTGGCCGACGTGGCGGCCAGCTTCCAGGAGGCGGTCTGCGACGTGCTCAGCGCCAAGGCCGTCGACGCCTGCCTGGCCACGGACACGCCGGCCCTGCTCATCGGCGGCGGCGTGGCGGCCAACTCGCGCCTGCGGGCGCTGCTGCAGGAGCGGACCGCCGCCCACGGGATCGAGCTGCGGACCCCGCGACCGGCGTTGTGCACCGACAACGGCGCGATGATCGCCGTGCTCGGCTCGGAGATCGTCACCGCCGGCGGCCGGCCGTCGGGTCTCGACATCGGCGCGGACTCCTCGCTGCCGGTCGAGACCATCCTGCTCTGAGCGACCCCCCTGAGCCGTCCACGGACGGCGGTCCCGGCCTGCCCAGGTGACGCCACCGCCGCCTCCTGCTAGGTTCTAGATGAAAATGACTCTCATCACTAGCAAGGAGTTTCCCATGCCCGATGCCCGACGCGTCCTGCGCCGGTCCGCCCTCGCCGCCGGAGCGGTCATCAGCTCCCTCGCCCTGGTCGGCTGCGGCCAGCAGGCGGGGCCCGCCGCCCAGGACCCGCCCAGCTCACCCACCCCGTCCCGGACCGAGGTCGGTGGCACCCGGCTCGGGGTCAGCTACGCAGGCGGTGTGATGGTGCTCGACGCCGGCACGCTCGAGCTGGTGGGCGACCTCCCGAGGGACGGCTTCCTGCGGCTCAACCCTGCCGGAGACGAGCGGCACCTGATGGTCTCCGCCGGCGACGCGTTCGAGGTCCTGGACACCGGGGTGGAGGTGCGCGCGCACGGCGACCACGTCCACTACTACGGCGGGCCGCCGGCCCTGACCGGCGCCTCCTACCCCGCACCGGAGGCCGGGCACGTCGTCGTGCACGCCGGCACCACCGCCCTGTTCAGCGACGGCGCCGGCACCGTGCAGCTGGTCGACTCCGACGCGGTGGCCAGCGGCGAGCCCGAGCGCACCTGGACCGCGGAGCACCCGCACCACGGCGTGGCGGTCCCGCTGGACGACGGGAACCTGCTGGTCTCGGTGGGCACCGCGGACGCCCGGACCGGAGCCCAGGTCGTCGACCCGGCCGGCACGGTGACCGACTCCGACGCCAGCTGCCCCGGCGTGCACGGTGAGGCGACGGCCGCCGACGCGACGGTGATCGGCTGCACCGACGGCGTCCTGGTGCACGACGAGGACGGGTTCACCAAGATCGACAGCCCGGACGACTACGGCCGGATCGGCAACCAGGCGGGCTCACCGGAGTCCGCCGTGGTGCTCGGTGACTACAAGGTGGACGAGGACGCCGAGCTCGAGCGTCCCGAGCGGGTCAGCCTGGTCGACACCGAGGGCAAGGAGCTCCAGCTGGTCGACCTCGGCACCAGCTACTCCTTCCGCTCCCTGGGCCGGGGACCCGAGGGCGAGGCCCTCGTGCTGGGCACCGACGGCGCGCTGCACGTGGTGGACCCCGGCTCGGGCGAGGTCACCCGTCGGACGCCCGTGGTCGAGGCGTGGAGCGAGCCGCTGGACTGGCAGCAGCCCCGCCCGACGCTGCACGTGGACGGCATCCTGGCCTACGTCACCGAGCCGGCCACCTCGGAGCTGCACGTGGTCGACGTGACCAGCGGCAAGACCCTGCAGTCGGTCACCCTGCCGCACGTCCCCAACGAGCTGACCGGCGTCTGAGGGCCGAGGGGTGCCCGGCGGGGGATGATGCGCGGGTGACCGCACCCGCCGCCCTGCCCGTCGGGCTCACCCCGGAGGCGCTCGCGGACGCCACGGCCGAGCCGGACCCCGACGGGCTGGCCGCCGCCACCCGGCTGCGCGCGGCGCACGGGCCCGAGGCGGCCGCCGCGGCCCTGCACCAGGTCTCGCTCCGCCGTCGGGCCCGGACCAAGTTCGGTGAGCGGGCCGCGACGATGTTCTTCACCCGGGAGGGACTCGAGCAGGCGACGAGGCCGGCCGTGGCCGCGCACCACGCCGCGCGGCTGGTCGCCGCCGGCGCGACCCGGGTGGTGGACCTGGGCTGCGGCATCGGCACCGACGCCCTGGCCTTCGCCGACGCGGGGCTGGAGGTGGTGGCCGTCGAGCGCGACGCCGACACCGCGGAGGTGGCGGCCGCGAACCTGGGCGAGCGCGGCCGGGTGCTCTGCGCCGACGCCGAGGACGTGGCCGGTGACCTGCTCGCACCCGGCACCGCCGCGTTCTGCGACCCCGCCCGGCGCACCGGCGGCGGCCGGCTGTGGCGGGTCACCGACTTCACCCCCTCCTGGGACCTGGTGGGTGCGCTGCTGGCCGGCGACCGGGTCGCAGGGGTCAAGCTGGGCCCGGCCCTGCCGCACAGCCTCGTGCCCCGGACGGCCGAGGCGGAGTGGGTGACGCACGCGGGGGACACCGTCGAGGTCGGGCTCTGGGCTGGTCCCGGTGCGCGCCCCGACCTCGACGTCGCCACCCTGCTGCCCGGCTCGGGCGGGGAGGGGGCCCGGCTCGAGGTGCCCCGCTCCGGCCCCGGTCAGCCGGGAGAGCCGCTGCCGGTCGGGCCGGTCGGCCAGTACCTCTTCGAGCCCGACGGCGCGGTGATCCGGGCGCGCGGCGTCGCCCCGCTCGGCCGCCAGCTGGGCGCACACCTGCTCGACCCCGAGATCGCCTACCTGACCGGCGACGAGGCCCCGGCCACCCCGTTCGCCACCACCTTCGAGGTGCTGGAGGTGCTCGGCGCCGGGGAGAAGGTGCTGCGCCGCTGGGTCCGGGAGCGGGACGTCGGCACCCTGGAGATCAAGAAGCGCGGCGTCGACGTCGACCCGGCGGTGCTGCGCCGCACGCTGTCCCCGCGCGGTCCGCACGCGGCCACCCTGGTGCTGTCGCGGACCCCGTCCGGAGCCGTCGCCCTGGTGGTCCGCCGGGTCGTCACCGCCCCCTGACCGGTGCTGGCACTCCCTGCAGTCGAGTGCTAACCTCGCCATTGGCACTCTCCCCTGGAGTGTGCCAACGGACGGGACGGCACCGCGACGACGTCTCGACCACCTACTCCCGAACATCCCACACTCGATGAAAGGGGTTTGGACGTGGCCACCACGATCAAGCCGCTCGAGGACCGCATCCTCGTTCAGCCGCTCGAAGCAGAGCAGACCACCGCCTCCGGCCTGGTCATCCCGGACACCGCCAAGGAGAAGCCGCAGGAGGGCAAGGTCATCGCGACCGGTCCCGGCCGCGTCGACGACAACGGCAACCGCGTGCCCCTCGACGTCGCCGAGGGTGACGTCGTCATCTTCAGCAAGTACGGCGGCACCGAGGTGAAGTACGACGGCAAGGAGCTCCTGCTCCTCAACGCGCGCGACATCCTCGCCGTCGTCTCCAAGTAAGAAGAGCCGAGCAGAGGAACAGACCATGGCAAAGATCCTCCAGTTCGACGAGGAGGCCCGCCGCTCGCTCGAGCGCGGCGTCGACACCCTCGCGAACACCGTGAAGGTCACGCTCGGCCCCAAGGGCCGCTACGTGGTGCTCGACAAGAAGTGGGGTGCCCCCACCATCACCAACGACGGCGTGACCGTCGCCCGTGAGGTCGAGCTCGACGACCCGTACGAGAACCTCGGCGCGCAGCTCGCCAAGGAGGTCGCCACCAAGACCAACGACGTCGCCGGTGACGGCACGACGACGGCCACGGTGCTCGCCCAGGCGCTGGTGCACGAGGGCCTCAAGGCCGTCGCGTCCGGCGCCAACCCGGTCGGCCTCAAGCGGGGCATCGACAAGGCCGTCGAGGCCGTCGTCGAGCGCCTGCGCGAGAACGCCCGTGAGGTGCAGACCACCTCCGACATGGCCAGCGTGGCCACCATCTCCGCCCGCGACGAGGTCATCGGCGAGCTCATCGCCGACGCCTTCGACAAGGTCGGCAAGGACGGCGTCATCACCGTCGACGAGTCCAACACGATGGGCACCGAGCTCGAGTTCACCGAGGGCATGCAGTTCGACAAGGGCTACCTGTCGCCGTACTTCGTGACCGACACCGAGCGGATGGAGGCCGTCCTGGACGACCCCTACATCCTCATCAACTCGGGCAAGATCTCCTCGATGACCGAGCTGCTGCCGCTGCTCGAGAAGGTCATCGGCGCCTCCGGCACGCTGTTCATCGTGGCCGAGGACGTCGACGGCGAGGCCCTGTCCACCCTCGTGGTGAACAAGATCCGCGGCACCTTCACCTCCGTGGCCGTCAAGGCCCCGGCCTTCGGCGACCGCCGCAAGGCCATGCTGGAGGACATCGCCACCCTGACCGGTGGCCAGGTCGTCGCGCCCGAGGTCGGGCTCAAGCTCGACCAGGTCGGCCTCGAGGTGCTGGGCCGCGCCCGGCGCATCGTGGTCACCAAGGACAACACCACGATCGTCGACGGCGCCGGCAGCTCCGACGAGGTCAAGGCCCGCGTCGCCCAGCTGCAGGCCGAGATCTCCCGGACCGACTCCGACTGGGACCGCGAGAAGCTGCAGGAGCGGGTCGCCAAGCTCGCCGGCGGCGTCTGCGTGATCAAGGTCGGCGCGGCCACCGAGGTCGAGCTCAAGGAGAAGAAGCACCGGATCGAGGACGCGGTCTCCGCGACCCGTGCGGCCATCGAGGAGGGCATCGTCGCCGGTGGCGGCTCCGCCCTCATCCACGCCGCGGCCGCGCTCAAGGGCGACCTCGGCCTGACCGGTGACGAGCGGACCGGCGTCGCCATCGTCCGCAAGTCCGCGGTCGAGCCGCTGCGCTGGATCGCCGAGAACGGTGGCGAGCCCGGCTACGTCGTCACCTCGAAGGTTGCCGAGATGGAGCCGGGCAGCGGCTACAACGCCGCCACCGGTGAGTACGGCGACCTGATCGCCGCCGGGGTCATCGACCCCGTCAAGGTCACGCGTTCGGCCCTGGCCAACGCGGCGTCCATCGCCTCGCTGCTGCTCACCACCGAGACCCTCGTGGTGGAGAAGCCCGAGGAGGAGGAGCCGGCGGCTGCCGGCGGTCACGGCCACAGCCACTGACCCAGCACGACCTGCACGACCCGCGAGGGCCCTTCCCGGCAGGGGAGGGCCCTCGTGGCGTCCGGGGGGGGGGTCTTCCACGGCTCTGGTCTCGGCGGGGAGCCCGGGTCTGCTCCGATAGCATGGGCCCTCCGTTCCGCGTGAAAGGCCCAGGCCCGTGTCCTCGTCTCCCGGTCTCAGTGCCGCTGGTGTGCCCGAACCCTTCGCGACCCTCGGGCTGACGTTCGACGACGTCCTGCTGCAGCCCGCGGAGAGCGACATCATCCCCTCGGAGGTGCGGACCGAGTCGCGCGTCTCCAAGCGGGTCAGCGTCAAGGTGCCGCTGGTGTCCTCGCCGATGGACACCGTCACCGAGGCGCGGATGGCCGTGGCGATCGCCCGCCAGGGCGGGCTCGGCATCATCCACCGCAACCTCTCCATCGAGGACCAGGCCCACCAGGTCGACGTGGTCAAGCGCTCCGAGGCCGGGATGGTCGACGAGCCGATCACCATCTCCCCCGAGGCGACGATCGGCGAGGCCGACGCCATGTGCGGCCGCTTCCGGATCTCCGGCGTCCCCGTCGTCGACCGCGACCAGACACTGGTGGGCATCGTCACCAACCGCGACATGCGGTTCGAGAACGACCCCGCGCGGCTGGTCGGCGACGTGATGACCAAGATGCCGCTGGTCACTGGCCGGGTCGGGATCAGCGGCGAGGACGCGATGGCCCTGCTCGCGGCCCACAAGATCGAGAAGCTGCCGCTGGTCGACGAGCGCGGCCGGCTGAAGGGCCTGATCACGCTCAAGGACTTCGTGAAGTCCGACCAGTACCCCGACGCCTCCAAGGACGACCAGGGCCGGCTCCGGGTGGGTGCGGCCGTCGGCTTCTTCGGCGACTCGTGGAAGCGGGCGATGGCGCTGGTCGAGGAGGGCGTCGACCTGCTCGTCGTCGACACCGCGCACGGGCACTCCCAGGGCGTGATCGACATGGTCCGCCGGCTCAAGGCCGAGAAGGCGGCGGCCGACGTCGACATCGTGGGCGGCAACGTCGCCACCTACGCCGGGGCCAAGGCCCTCGTCGAGGCCGGCGTCGACGGGGTCAAGGTCGGCGTGGGACCGGGCTCGATCTGCACGACCCGGGTCGTCGCCGGGGTGGGCGTGCCGCAGGTGACCGCCATCCACAACGCCTCCCGGGCCTGCCGGCCCGCGGGCGTCCCGCTGATCGGCGACGGCGGGCTGCAGTACTCCGGCGACATCGCCAAGGCGCTGGTGGCCGGGGCCGACACCGTCATGCTGGGATCCCTGCTCGCCGGCTGCGACGAGAGCCCCGGTGAGCTGATGTTCCTCAACGGCAAGCAGTTCAAGAGCTACCGCGGCATGGGCTCGATGGGGGCCATGGCGTCCCGGGGCCGCAGCGCCTCCTACTCCAAGGACCGCTACTTCCAGGGCGACGTCACCACCGACTCCCAGCTGATCGCCGAGGGCATCGAGGGTCAGGTGCCCTACCGCGGGCCGCTCGCCGCCGTGGCCTACCAGCTGGTCGGCGGGCTGCGGCAGTCCATGTTCTACACCGGCGCGGCCACCATCGGGGAGCTCCAGGAGCGCGGGTCGTTCGTCCGGATCACCTCGGCGGGCCTGCGCGAGTCGCACCCGCACGACATCCAGATGACCGTCGAGGCGCCGAACTACGCCGGCTGAGCCCGTCCCACCTCCCGCACGGCCAACGCAGACCCAGCACGGGGAAGGCTTCCACATGTTCGAGATCGGCCTGAGCAAGCGCGCGCAGCAGGCGTTCGCGTTCGACGACATCACCATCGTCCCGTCCCGGCGCACCCGGGGCGAGGAGGAGGTGTCGATGACGTGGCGGATCGACGCGCAGACCTTCGCCTTCCCGCTGATCGCCGCGCCGATGGACTCGTTGATGTCCCCGGCCACCGCCATCGCGGTCGGTCGGCTGGGCGGCCTCGGCGTGCTCAACCTCGAGGGGTTGTGGACCCGCTACGAGGACCCGGAGCCCTGCCTGGAGGAGATCGCCTCGATCGCCGACCCCGTGCAGGCCACCCGGCGGATGCAGGAGCTGTACGCCGAGCCGATCAAGCACGAGCTGATCGGGGCCCGGGTGGCCGAGATCCGCGCGGCCGGGGTGCCGGCGGCCGGCGCGCTGTCCCCGCAGAACACCCAGGCCTACGCCCGGGCGGTGGTCGACTCCGGCGTCGACTTCTTCGTGATCCGGGGCGCCACCGTCTCCGCGGAGCACGTCGCCTCGGCCAGTGAGCCGCTGAACCTCAAGCAGTTCATCTACGAGCTCGACGTGCCCGTCATCGTCGGCGGCTGCGCCACCTACCAGGCGGGGCTGCACCTGATGCGCACCGGAGCGGCCGGGGTCCTCGTCGGCTTCGGCGGGGGAGCGGCGTCGACGACGCGCTCCGTGCTGGGCGTGGCCGTGCCGATGGCGTCGGCGGTCTCCGACGTGGCCGCCGCCCGCCGGGACTACCTCGACGAGTCCGGCGGCCGCTACGTCCACGTCATCGCCGACGGATCGGTCAACCGCTCGGGCGACATCGCCAAGGCGATCGCCTGCGGCGCCGACGCCGTCATGGTGGGCTCGCCGCTGGCCAAGGCCGTCGAGGCGCCCGGCCGGGGGTTCCACTGGGGCGCCGAGGCCTGGCACGCCACCCTGCCCCGCGGTGAGCGCGCCCACTTCGAGACCGTGGGCACGCTGGAGCAGATCCTGCTCGGCCCGTCGACCGTCCCGGACGGCACGATGAACCTCGCCGGCGCGCTGCGCAAGGCGATGGCCACCACCGGCTACACCGACGTCAAGGAGTTCCAGCGGGTGGAGATCGTCGTCGGCTAGGGCCCGGACGGGTGGACGGGTGCGAGTGCTGCGGGGACAGCCCTTGCGCCCACCTGAGAGTTGGGTGAGGATCGGGTCTGGCCGGGGCGTGCCTCCTGTGGAGCACTCTGCTCGTCGGACGTCCCCGCCTTCCCCCTGTCACCACTCGAGGAGCATCACTCGTGCCCATGTCCCCCTCTGCCCGCAGGCGTACAGCCTGCGCCGCAGTCCTCCCGGTAGCCCTGGCGCTGGGAGTGCTCGCCACCCCCGCCGGGGCCGCCCCCCCGTCCCGTGACCTGGAGCTCGCGACCGCTCTGCCGCAGGCGCCCGAGGACGCCGCCGCCGCCAAAGCGCCGACCGAGCGCGGCGACAAGCTGGGTCAGCACGACCGTCAGACGCTCCTCGACGCCAAGGCCGACGGGCAGAAGTTCGTCACCACCCTGATCGCGACCGAGCGTGGCTCCGCGGCGAAGGTCTCCGACCGGATCACCCGTCTCGGTGGCACCGTGAGCTACCGCAACGACAAGCTGGGCTACGTCCGGGCCGTGGTGCCCGTCAACGCCGTCGAGCGCGCTGCCGACCTGCCTGGTCTGGTGAGCGTCGACCTGAACGACAAGGTCGAGCTGATCGACCCGCGGCCGGCCGCCGAGGCCGCGGCACAGGCCGCCGTCCCTGCACCGGGCAGGAACACCCCCGACGTCAACCCGTACATGCCGACCAACGAGATCGGCGCCACCACCTTCAAGAAGGCGCACCCCACGTGGGACGGCCGCGACGTGACCATCGGCATCATGGACTCAGGGGTCGACCTCGACCACCCGGCCCTGCAGACCACCACCACCGGCGAGCGCAAGATCGTCGACTGGGTGACGGCGACCGACCCGCTGGTCGACGGCGACCGGAGCTGGCGGCCGATGCTCACCGAGGCCACCGGTCCGAGCTTCACCTTCGGCGGCCGGGAGTGGAGGGCGCCGGCCGGACGGTTCGCCGTCAACGCCTTCAGCGAGTCCGCCACGGCGGGCTCCGAGTTCGAGGGCGACGTCAACCGCGACGGCGACACCACCGACAGCTTCGGGGTGCTCTACCGCGCCTCCGACCACGCCATCTGGGTCGACACCGACCAGGACGGCGACTTCACCGACGAGGAGCTGCGGCGCCCGTACGCCGAGGACCAGCAGGTGGGGCACCTGGGCACTGACAACCCCGCCACCGGCGTCCGCGAGTCGGTCCCCTTCGTGGTCGAGTACCGCGAGGACGTCGACCTCACGCCGGCCGGACTGCCCGGGCAGACGGCTGACTTCGTCAACATCGGCATCGTCGCCGACTCCCACGGCTCGCACGTCGCCGGCATCACGGCGGCCAACGGCATGTTCGGCGGGGCCATGGACGGCGCTGCTCCCGGGGCGAAGCTGGTCTCCTCCCGCGCGTGCGTCTTCACGGGAGGGTGCACCAGCGTCGCGCTGGTCGAAGGCATGATCGACCTGGTCGTGAACCGTCGAGTCGACGTCGTCAACATGTCGATCGGAGGGCTGCCGGCCCTCAACGACGGGAACAACACCCGCGCGGAGATCTACAACCGGCTGATCGACGACTACGGCGTCCAGATCTTCATCTCTGCCGGGAACTCCGGTCCGGGCCTGAACACCGTGGGTGACCCCTCGGTGGCGACCAAGGTGGTCAGCGTGGCCGCCGGGCTGTCGAAGGCCACGGCGCTGGCGAACTACGGAGCCGTCACCTCTGCAGGCACCCGGTTGTTCCCGTTCTCCTCCCGCGGCCCGCGCGAGGACGGCGGCATGAAGCCCGACCTGACCGCGCCGGGATCGGCCGTCTCCACCACGCCGCTCTGGTTGGCGGGGTCGGGCGTCGCGGAGACCGGCTACCAGCTGCCAGCCGGCTACTCGATGTTCAACGGCACGTCGATGGCCGCCCCCCAGGCCGCGGGCGGAGCGGCCCTGCTGCTCTCCGCCGGACGCGCGAGCGACGTCCCGGTCACCCCGGCCCAGCTGCGCACGGCGATGACGAGCAGCGCCGCCTACGACAAGGCGCGGTCCGCCGCCGCCCAAGGTGTCGGCACGCTGCGCGTGGTCCAGGCCTGGGACCTGCTCAAGCGGGACGCCAAGCTCGTCCCCGGTCAGATCGACGTCTCGGCTCCCGTCTGCTCGCCGCTGTCGGACTTCCTCGCCACGCGAGACCGCGGCGCCGGCCTCTACAACCGGTGTGCTGCCGACGAGGGCGGGCACGCGGCCGGACAGTCGAAGACCTACACCGTCACCCTGACCCGGCGCAGCGGCGCGTCGGGCTCGCGCACGCACACGCTCAGGTGGCTCGGCAACGACGGCACCTTCTCGGCGCCGTCGACGGTGAAGCTGCCCCGCGGCAAGGCGGTGTCGGTCAAGATCAAGGCCAAGCCCGGTTCCGGTGCGCACAGCGCCGTGCTCAAGGTCGACGACACCTCGACCTACGGGACCGACGGCTACGTCGCCGCCACCGTGATCGCCCCGACCAAGCTGGCTGCACCGTCGTTCACGGGTTCGTTCGCGGGCCGCACCGAGCGGTTCGACACCCGCAGCTACTTCGTCACGGTGCCTGAGGGAGCGCGCTCGCTGAAGGTCAACCTCTCCGGGGTCGCCTCGGGCAGTGCCATCCGGTTCCTCGCCTTCAACCCGTACGGCATCGGGGTGGAGTCCAACGCCAGCACCGGCTGCTACGTGACCAGCGCGAACTGCAACGCCCGGGTGCGCAGCTACGCGAACCCCGTCCCCGGGATCTGGGAGATCGCCGTGGAGTCGCGGCGCACCTCGCCTTTCCTGCAGAACCCGTTCACGCTGCGGGCGGAGGTGCAGAGCGTCGCCGTCGATCCGGCCGTCGTCACGCTGGACAGCGTGGCGGTCGGGGTCGAGACGCCCTTGACCTGGAAGCTCACCAACGAGGCGGCTCCGGTCACGGTGACCGCTCGAGGCGGTGGACTCGGGAGCTCTCGGGCCCAGCGTCCGTCCATCGCCGACGGGGACACGCAGTCCTTCGACGTCGTCGTCCCGGCCGGCAGCTCGCGGTTGGACGTCGCGATCGGTGGGACCAGCGACCTCGGCGCTGACCTCGACCTCGATGTGCGGCTCGGCGACGAGGTCGTGGCTTCCGACGCCGACGGGGACTCCGAGGAGTCGGTGTCGCTGGCGAACCCGGCGCCGGGCACCTACACGGTCGACGTCATCGGCTACGCCGTCCCCGAGGGGACGACCGCCTACGACTACCTGGACGTGTACTTCGCCGCATCACTCGGGACGCTGGACGTCTCGTCGGCACCCATCGTCCTCGGGACCGCGAAGAGCGCGACGCTGACCGGCAGCCTGACGGCTCGGTCGACGCCGGTCGAAGGTCGCGGGCTGGCCGGCAACCTCGTCCTCACCGAGCGCGATGGTGGAGTGGTGGGGCAGGGCCGCGTGGTGGTCGAGGAGGTCACGAGCGCGGCTCCTGAGGCCCGCGCGCTCGGGCAGAGCGACGCGGCCAGCGGGGCAGGGACCCGCTGACACCCGGATAGGTCGAGCGAGGAGCGGGGCGCTGTGCCAGGTGGCGGCACAGCGCTCTGCTCTTCCTGCCGGTGATCCCCGGCCGCGGCCGGACTCGGGCGAGGTCGGGCGCCCCTGGACCAGCGCGTCCGTCGGGCGGGGACGACGAAACGACGCCACCTCGCCGCTGAGGTGACGTCGTACCCGATCCTGGTCCACCTCCACCGAAGAGGGGACCAGGCCTGTGCGCGCGGCCGGGGTGGGGTCGCCGGAGCGGGACCGACCGGGGCGCCCCGACCGCGCGAGCTGGTCAGCCGGCCTGGACGCTCATCAGCCAGGCCAGCAGGTAGGCGCGGCTGTTGCCGTCGTCGATCCACTCGTCGTCCAGCTCACGAGCCTCAGCCAGCGCCTTCTGCCGCTGCTCCTCCCCGGCCAGGCCGGAGTACATCAGCAGGTAGTCGCCGAACTTCTGGCCGAACTCCCCGCCCGTGGCCTCGGCCACGTTGGCCTCGATCTGCGCGGGGTCGCCGGCCAGGTAGGTGGAGGCCGGGCTCATCGGGATCACCAGGATCCCGAGCATCGCGGCCGGCTCCGGGGAGAACCAGGTGGCGTAGTCCCGCTTGCCGCCCCAGTTGAGGGCGACGATCTCGTGCCCGTAGCCCTCGTAGACCGGGTCGGCCTTGTCCAGGTTCGTCCAGTAGGCGAGGCCGGCGTGCGCCTCGCTGGACAGCAGCCAGGAGGCCTCACCGGCCAGGTCGGCGTCGTCGCGGGCTTGGCCCCACAGGGCCAGCCCGGTCCACGCGGTGACCGCCTCCGAGCTGGACTCCTGGTTGTTGCCGTCGGCGAAGGGCGAGGTGCCCGAGGCCCAGGAGTGGCTGGCGTAGGCGTCGAAGACCCGCAGGTCGGGGAACGCCCCGTTGGCCGCGGACGAGCCGATGTCGGCCGCCAGCAGGTCCATCACCGGCGCGTACTGCTCGGCCAGCGCCGGGTCGTCCTCGGCCAGCACGCCCGCGGCGTACAGGAAGTAGCCGTAGTGGAAGTGGTGGTCGTTGAACTCCTCGGAGCCGAAGGACGGGGTCAGGCCGACCATGCCCTGGGCCTGCTCGTCGTAGACGAAGCAGAACGCCTCCCGCTTCGCGCAGCCCTGCGGGTCGGTCCACTGCGCCAGGGTCTCGGTCAGCTTGCCCTTGATCTCGGCCGCCGGGGCGTCGGCGCCCAGCTGGACCGCGAGCCGGTAGAGCATGGCCGCGCGGTAGAGCGCCTTGCCACCGAAGTAGGTGTCGGCGGGGAAGGCCGGGGTGCTGGTGATGTCGGCCTCGACCTGCCGGGTCAGCTCGGCCTTCTGGTCGTCGTCCAGCTCGCCGAGGTCGAGTCGGCCGGTGGCGGGGGACCGCGGCACCGTCCACGTCAGCTCGGTGCCGGCGCAGAGGCTGAGGGTGCCGTAGATGCTCGGGTAGCTGCCCAGGGCGCAGTCGGTGCCCTGGGCCAGGCCGCTGCGCTGGTGCGGCATGACGGCGAAGGCGGTGTCGCCGTCGGCGCGGTAGCCGAGGGTGGTGGAGACGTCGTCGCCCTGCAGAGCGTAGGTGAGCGTGCTGCCCGTGAGGGGCTCGGCAGCCAGCGCGCCGAGCGCCTCCACCGAGCCGTCGGCGGGTACCGGGAACCAGGTCGCCCGGCCGCCCTCCTCCAGCTCGACCTCACCACCGTCGACGGTGCCGTCCTCGACGGCCAGCCCGTAGGTGACCCCACCGGCCTCGGCGGTCCAGAGGTCCCCGGCGGCGGTGAAGGTCAGCGGCGTCGTGACGGTGCCGGCCTGCTCGGCGGTGTAGTGCACGAACGGTGATCCCTGCGCCAGCACGGTCCGGCCCAGCAGCTCGCCGGCGTCGTCGCGCTGGTCCAGCGTGACCGTCAGCGTGTCGTAGCCGCTGACCACCGAGGACGCCGCTCCGGTGTCCACCGCGACGTCGGGCTTGAAGCCGCCGGCGATGTTCTTCTCCGTCGCGGTGACGGTGGGCAGGCCGAGGGCGAAGCCGGTGTCGGTCAGGCCGAAGGACAGCGGCAGCGGGAAGACCGGCTGCGGCTCATCGCCGAACACCAGGCCGGAGAACCACCGGTTGGTCGGCGGCACCAGGCCCTCGGCCAGCCGGGTCGTCGGCAGCTCCTTGACCGTGCGGTGCACGACGCCCTCGACCAGCGGGTCGACGGCCTCGGCCCGGTACACCGGCGCGGTGCTCGTCGGGCGGTCCGTGCTGCCGGCGCTGCCGCCGGGCTCGGGCGCCGGGTCGGTGTCGCAGGCCGACACCGCGAGCACGGTCAGCGCGACCCCGCCGACCACGGCGGTGCGGAGCAGACGGCCCGGGCTCATGTCAGCCCGATCTGGCGCAGGAAGGCGAATCCGGCGTCACCGACGCCGGCCAGCGGGCCGTCGTCACGCAGCTGGACGGTGGCCACGACGGGGGTGCCCGACTTGGCGAGGTCGGCGTTGCCGCCCTCGTGCAGACCGGGGGCGTCGATCCGGAGCTTGGTCAGCGCCTGGTCGGCCTCGGTGGCCACCGTGACGGAGCTGACGGTCCCGGTCACCGTGGTGTGGTCGGGCAGCAGGATGGAGGCCGAGGCGCCCTGGAGGACCCGGGCGTAGTCCCCGGGGGACAGCAGGTAGGTGGCGTCGACGTACTGGGTGTCGGTGACGGTGAGCTGCGCGAAGGGCTCGCCGGTGCCGAGCGCGTTGCCCAGCTTGGCCTTGAGCTGCTCGACCTGGCCGGAGACCGTGGCCTTGTAGGTCAGCGTGCCGGCCTCGGCGTCGACGTCGTAGGCCGCGGAGCTCTGCACCTCGAGGCCGTTGGCGAGGTCCTGCTGGAGCGGGACGCTCTGCACGGTGAAGAGGTCGTCGCCCTCGTCGACCAGGTCACCCTCGGACACGAACTGCTCGACGACGGTGCCGCCGTAGGCAGCACCGACCGCGTAGGTGTCGGCGGCCACGGTGGCCGAGAGGCTGGCGGCGCGGCTCTGCCGCTGGTTGAACACCACGGTGAGCGCGGCCACGAGCAGGAGGACGGCCAGCACACCGGCGGCCAGTCGGATTCGGTTGGTCCAGGTCATGAGCGCACTACCTCTTTCTGGGCGCGCCGGGGCGCGGGGAATTCGTCGGTGGGGTCGGCGGCCTGCTCGAGCCGGTCGCGGTGCAGCAGCGTCCCGTCGTCCTCGAGCAGCACTCGGACGTCGAGCAGGTCGTCGTCCTCGGCGGCGACGGCGGCCGCCTGGCCGAAGGCCGGCTCGGTCACGGAGGCCGGCTCGCTGGCCAGGGCGGCGTCGGTGTCGACGACGACGGGAGCCGGACGCGGGTGCCTGATCCGCCGGGCCTCGCGCAGCGCCACGACCATGAAGGAGCCGAGGATGAAGGTGTTGGTCAGGGTCCAGGCGGTGGCCAGGCTGAACTGCCCGTTGCTCGAGTCACGCCAGAGCGCGACGACGGAGGTGCAGGCCAGGAAGACGAACACCAGCACCTGCGGGATGATGAAGTTGAACGGTGAGTCGGCGCGCGTCTTGCTGCCGGTCACGTGCCACTTCTGCTCCTTGCCGATCAGCGCGTTGTAGAGCGCCTGCAGGTAGATGGGGAACGAGACCGCCGCCAGCATCAGCACCTCCCAGCGGAACGAGCCGAGGGTGTAGAAGGCGAGCAGGATCTGCAGCACGTAGAAGCCGGCGTAGAACAGCAGCCAGGTGGTCCAGTCGATCGACAGGTTGACCGGGCGCAGGTCGAAGAAGATCTCCAGCGGCGGCACCAGCAGCAAGAGGCCGGGCGCGATGCCGGTCAGGTAGTGCGTCGCGGTGACCAGGTACATGATCCGCTGGTCGAGGGTGAGCCGGCGGCGCGGGTTGAGCGGGTTGCGGTTGAGCATGATCTCGAACCCGCCGGTCGCCCAGCGCAGCTGCTGCTTGGTGTAGGCCTCGATGGTCTCCGGGGCGTCCCCGACGGCCAGCGTCTTGGGGATGTAGATCGTCTTCCAGCCGCGCTCGTGCAGCATCAGGGAGGTCCAGACGTCCTCGGACTTGGAGTCGGTGTAGATGCCGCCGATGTCGTTGACGGCGGCACGGCGGTAGATGACGTTGGTGCCGACGCAGAAGGCCGCGTTGAAGTGGTTCCGCCCGGGCTGCACGAACTTGTAGAACACCGCCTGCATGTAGCCGGCGCCGCGGGAGATCAGGTTGACCAGGTTCCCGTAGGTCTGCGGGGTCTGCACGAACGCCACGGTGGTGTCGACGAAGAAGGGCACCGTCTCCACCAGGAAGTCCGGGTGCGGCACGAAGTCGGCGTCGAAGACGCAGAAGTAGTCACCCTTGGCGATGGAGAGCGCGTGGTTGATGTTGCCCGCCTTGGCCCCGTTGCTGGAGAGCCGGCGGATGTAGAAGCAGCCGAGCTCGTCGGCGAGCGCGCGGACGTCGTCGGAGCGGCCGTCGTCGAGGATCCAGGTGCGGTGCCGGCCCTTGATCTGCAGGGCTGCGGCCGCGGTGGCACGGATCTTGTCCAGCGGCTCGCCGTAGACCGTGATGAACACGTCGATCTCGACCTCGCGGCCCTTGACCAGCACGGGCCACAGGGTGGGCGAGCCCTTGAGGCCGGCCTTCTTGATCGCCTGGGTGTCGAACAGTTCCCGCTTGGCCTGGAAGAAGCCGAAGTCCCGGGGGCTCTTGGCCCCGGACAGGATCGTCCACATCGCCAGCAGGGCGTGGGCGACCAAGATCGTCTCGGCCAAGATCACCAGCGCGTAGGGCAGGAAGTCGCCGCGGTTGGCCGGGTTCAGCAGGAACTGTGCGTAGAAGAGGATGCCCAGGGTGGCGATCAAGGAGATCAAGATCATCACGGGCGAGTAGGGGTTGGCGGACGCGGCACGGCGCGTGACCGGCACGTGCCGGTCGACGCGTGCGTAGTCGTGGTTGGGCATGCGGGACTCCCACAATTCGGTGTTCGTGGTTGGTCGTCGCGCAGCGGCGGAAGAGCTCAGTGATGACGGCGGAGGTGGGGGAGGGCTCGGGCAGACCCGCCCCTGCCTCGACGTGCTGGGCAGTTCCGTCGGCTCGACGGATGCGGCGTCATCGCCACCGGAGACTGCGCACGAGCACGCTGTTGCACTACGAACCGCCCCCGATTCGGCCCGGCGCCAGGGCGCCGGTCAGAGCCCGTCCGAAGACGAGCCGAGACCGAGATCAACTCCCGCCTCAGCGTTCTGCGGCGCGTCGATCCCGAACTCGATGGGTCAACTGTAGGTGAGTTCGGGGTCCGGGGGACCGTTTCGAGCGACCCGTCGAGGCGGTCGGACGGCGACCGGTCGAGAGCCCGGGGGCAGCGGACCACCGAGCCTCCACTGGTATCACCGGTCCCTCCGCCGGAGGGCTGCGCCGGTGTGCCGGCCGCGGTCCTGCCGTGGCGGGCGGGTCCAGGGACGGGGAGCGCCAGCACTGGTATCAGTCCAGTTCGTCTGGTGGGCATGTGACGCACACCGCCCTGGCCAGAGCCCCACGTGCGCGACATCACACCGCTGCGGGCCGGCGACGGACCCCGCCCGGCCCTGGTCAGCCCTCCCGCCAGCGCTGGAAACTAGGGTGAGCCCCATGACCGACCCGGTGACCGCCGAGCTCTTCCGGCTGCGCGACAGCATCGACAACATGGACGCCGCCCTGGTGCACCTGCTGGCGGAGCGGTTCAAGATCACCCAGCAGGTCGGCCTGCTCAAGGCCGAGCACGGGTTGCCGCCGGCGGACCCGGCGCGGGAGGCGCAGCAGATCGCCCGGCTCCGCAGCCTGGCCGAGCAGGCCAAGCTCGATCCCGAGTTCGCGGAGAAGTTCCTCAGCTTCGTGGTGGCCGAGGTGGTCCGCCACCACGAGGCGATCGCCACGGCCCAGCCGCCGCGCCGAGAAGGGGCGGCCTCGCCGGCGTGACCCCGGGCCACCTCCCGGCCGGCGGAGGGTGACCCGAGGACGGCGTCAGCGCCCGACGGGCTCCGTGCGCAGCGCGCGCGGGTCCAGCCGGCGCGCCTGGAGCCGACCGTCCAGCTCGCGCACCTCGAAGGCGGCCGCCGGCCGGGTCGGCGGCCCGAGCACCACGGAGCCGTCCTCGAGGTCGAACTTCCCGCCGTGCCACGGACAGGTGACGCAGCCGTCCTCCAGCGTCCCCTCGTGCAGCGGTCCACCGCGGTGGGTGCAGCGGTCGGCGTAGGCCACGACGCGTCCACCCAACCGGGTCAGCACCAGCGGCACGCCGTCGAGGTCGCCCTCCGCCAGCTCGCCGGCTCGCACCTCCTCGGCTGCGGCCACGTCGGTCCAGCGCTCCTCGGCGTGGGAGAAGGCCGTGGTGTCCACCCCGACGCCCAGCGCGTAGGACAGGTGACCGCCCATCCAGCCGCCCAGGCCGACCGCGCTCATGCCCAGCAGCGAGGTCACCACCCCGGCGCCGTCGCGGCCCTGGCGCCGCAGCAGCCAGCTGGCGGTGTAGGCGCCGAGCGCGAGGGTGTTCGCGGCCATGTGCACCAGCCCCACCCGGCGCTCGGCGCCGGAGGTGCTGCTCCAGTCGTGCATCCCGGTGAACGCGGTGGGCAGGGCGGACAGCAGCCCGAGCCCCACCAGCGTCTGCGCCGGCTCCGGCCGGCGCAGCGCGTCGAACAGCAGGGCACTGGTCCACGCCCCGATCGGGACGGTGACCAGCAACGGGTGCAGCGGGTGCCCGATCGGCGTGCCCGCCGCGACGTGCTTGACCACCGGGTTGGAGTAGACCGGCGCGACCGCGTCGGCCAGGGCGTCACCCGGCCGGTCCAGCACCCGGGCCCGCTCGATCCGGGACGTGATCGCGTCGGTCAGCTTGTTCAGCATGGCAGCTCCTGGGTCGTCGACGGGTCAGGGCTGGAGGATGATCTTGACCGCCCCGTCCTGCTTCTTCTGGAAGATCTCATAGGCGTGCGGCGCCTCCTCCAGGGGGACCCGGTGCGTGGCGAAGGTGTCCACGCCGAGCGGGTCGTCGTCGCCGAGCAGCGGCAGGATCTCGGGCACCCACTTCTTGACGTTGGCCTGCCCCATCCGCAGCTGGATCTGCTTGTCGAACATCGTCATCATCGGCATCGGGTCGGCCATCCCGCCGTAGACGCCGCTGAGGGAGACGGTGCCGCCGCGGCGGACGAGGTCCATCGCCGAGTGCACCGCGGCCAGCCGGTCGACCCCGGCGGTCTTGAGCAGCGCCTGGGTGACGGCGTCGGGCAGGTGTGCCGACATCCGCTGCACCAGCGAGGCGCCGGGCGAGCCGTGCGCCTCCATCCCGACGGCGTCGACGACGGAGTCCGACCCGCGACCGCCGGTCAGCTCCTGGACGACGGCGGTCAGGTCGTCGCCGACCTCGTCGAAGTCGATCACGTGCACCCCGCGCGCCCTGGCGCGGGCCAGCCGCTCGGGCACCCGGTCGACACCGATGACGGTGCGGGTCGGGTCCTGCTGCAGGGCGATCCGGCAGGCCATGTCGCCGATGGGGCCGAGGCCGAGGACGACCAGCGACCCGCCGGCCGGGACGTCGGCGTACGCGACGGCCTGCCAGGCGGTGGGCAGCACGTCGGAGAGGTAGACGAAGCGGTCATCGGGCGGGCCTTCGGGCACCTTCACATGGGTGAAGTCGGCGTGCGGCACCCGCAGGTACTCGGCCTGACCGCCGGGCACCTGGCCGTACAGCTTCGAGTAGCCGAAGAGGGCGGCGCCGCTGCCCTGCTCGCGGACCTGGGTGGTCTCGCACTGGGTGTAGAGGCTGCGGTCGCACATCCAGCAGTGCCCGCAGGAGATCTGGAAGGGGATGACCACCCGGTCACCGGCCTGGAGGTTGGTGACACCGCTGCCGACCTCCTCGACGATCCCCATCGGCTCGTGGCCGAGGATGTCGCCGGGATCCATGAAGGCGCCGAGGACCTCGTACAGGTGCAGGTCGGACCCGCAGATGTTGGTGCTGGTGATCTTGATGATGGCGTCGGTGGGTTCGGAGATGACGGGGTCGGGGACGGTGTCCACGCTGACCTTGCGCCGGTCCTGCCAGGTGACTGCTCGCATGCCCCGACGCTAGCCCCCACCTCCGACAGTCCTGGTCGCACCCCTGTTCCAGCCCGCGCCAGCCGCCTGGCGGGCGCGCGCGCCGACACTAGACTGCCCGGTGCCCGGGCCGACCGGGCCCCCGTCCCCGGGGAGCGTCGCCCGAGAGGTGCAGTTCCGATGAGCCAGCCCCAGACCGTCGGCCGCGAGGACGCCCCGGTCCGCGCCGGCAGCGAGGCGGTCGACCACGACCTCGTCCTCGTCGTCGACTTCGGCGCCCAGTACGCGCAGCTGATCGCCCGTCGGGTCCGGGAGGCGAACGTCTACTCCGAGGTCGTGCCGCACACCGTCACGGCCGCCGAGATCGCCGCCCGCAAGCCCAAGGCCGTCATCTTGTCCGGCGGTCCGCAGTCGGTGTACGCCCCGGGCGCCCCGCAGGTCGACCCGGCCCTGTTCGACACCGGCGTCGCCACGTTCGGCATCTGCTACGGCTTCCAGGCGATGGCCCGCGCGCTGGGCGGTGACGTCGCCCGCACCGGGGTCAGCGAGTTCGGCCGCACCTCGGCCGTCATCGGCACCCCGGGGACGCTGCTGGCCGACCTGCCCTCGCCGCTGCGGGTCTGGATGAGCCACGGTGACTCCGTCGCCGCGGTGCCGGCCGGCTTCACCGCCCTGGCCAGCAGCGAGGGTGCGCCCATCGCCGCGTTCGAGGACGCCGGCCGCGGCTTCGCGGGCGTGCAGTGGCACCCCGAGGTGCTGCACACCCAGGCCGGTCAGAAGGTGCTCGAGCAGTTCCTCTTCGACATCGCCGGCTGCACGCCGGACTGGACGGCGGCCAACATCGTCGACGACGCCGTCGCCGCGGTGCGCGAGCAGGTGGGGGACAAGCAGGTCATCTGCGGCCTCTCGGGCGGGGTGGACTCCGCCGTCGCCGCCGCCCTGGTGCAGCGCGCGGTGGGGGACCAGCTGACCTGCGTCTTCGTCGACCACGGCCTGCTGCGCGCGGGCGAGGCGGAGCAGGTGAAGCGCGACTTCGTGGCGGCCACGGGCGTCGACCTCGTGGTCGTCGACGCCGCGGACCAGTTCGTGGGCGCGCTGGCCGGGGTCACCGACCCCGAGACCAAGCGCAAGATCATCGGCCGCGAGTTCATCCGCACCTTCGAGGCGGCCGCCCGCGACATCACCCGCAGCGCGGACGACGTCGAGTTCCTCGTCCAGGGCACGCTCTACCCCGACGTCGTGGAGTCCGGCGGCGGTGAGGGCGCGGCCAACATCAAGAGCCACCACAACGTGGGCGGACTGCCCGACGACCTCCAGTTCGCCCTCGTCGAGCCGCTCCGCACCCTGTTCAAGGACGAGGTCCGCGCCGTCGGTGCCCAGCTGGGGCTGCCGGCGGAGATCGTCTGGCGGCACCCGTTCCCCGGGCCCGGGCTGGGCATCCGGATCATCGGCGAGGTCACCCGCGAACGCCTGACGATCCTGCAGCAGGCTGACGCCATCGCCCGCGCTGAGCTGACCGCCGCCGGCCTCGACCGCGACGTCTGGCAGTTCCCCGTCGTGCTGCTGGCCGACGTCCGCTCCGTCGGCGTCCAGGGCGACGGTCGCACCTACGGCCACCCCGTCGTGCTGCGCCCGGTGAGCAGCGAGGACGCGATGACGGCGGACTGGAGCCGGCTGCCCTACGAGGTGCTGGAGAAGATCAGCACCCGGATCACGAACGAGGTCCGCGAGGTCAACCGGGTCGTGCTGGACATCACCAGCAAGCCGCCGGGCACGATCGAGTGGGAGTGACCTCCCGCCTGCTCCCGTGCTGATCCTGCTGCCGCCGTCGGAGGGCAAGGCCGCGCCGCGGCGACGGGGCCGACCGGTGGACCTGGCCGCCCTGGGGCTGCCCGAGCTGACCGCGACCCGCGCCGCGGTCCGCGACGCCCTCGTCACGGCCAGCGGGGCAGCGGACGCGCTGGCGGTGCTGGGCGTGGGGGAGAGCTTGCGCCCGGAGGTGGAGCAGAACATGCGGCTGGGCTCGACGCCGGCCGCGGGGGCGCTCGAGGTCTACACCGGCGTGCTCTACGACGCCCTCGGGTTCGCGACCCTGTCACCGCCGGCCAAGCGCCGAGCCGGTCGGGTGCTGAGGGTGCAGAGTGCGCTGTGGGGTCCGGTGGGGCCGGCCGACCGGATCACGCCCTACCGGTTGTCCATGGCGGTGACGCTGCCCGCGCTCGGCCCGCTGGGCCGGGTGTGGCGATCCGTGCTGCCGGGCCCGATGGCCGCGCTGGCCGGGGACGGGGTGGTGGTGGACTGCCGCTCCAGCGCCTACGCCGCGGCCTGGACGCCGACCGGCGACCCGGCCCGACGACTGCTGTCGGTCCGGGTCTTCACCGAGGTGGCGGGCCGGCGGACGGTGGTGTCGCACCTGGCCAAGCACACCCGCGGGCAGGTCGCCCGGGTGCTGCTCGAGCACCCCGGCCGGCTGGCCACGGTCGCCGACGTGGCAGCAGCGGTGGCCGAGGACGGCCACCGCTGCGAGCTGGTCGACCACGGGCGGCGCGGCCACAGCCTCGACGTGCTGCGCTGAGCCGTCCGCCCGCGGCCGGAGGGACTAGCGGGCGTCCGGTCGCGGCGCGCCCGCGGGGTCCTCGCCGGCCGCGGGCGTGCCGGGCTGCCCCTGCTCCCAGGGAGCGCCCTCACGACCCCAGACCGGGTCCTGCGGAGCCGGGCCGGAGGTGGCGGCCGGCGGCTGCGGCGGCCAGACGGGCGCCGGGCCCGGCGGCGGCCCGACCGGCTCGTCCTCGGGCATGACCATCACGGCCACGAGGTAGACCAGCAGGGCGGCTCCGCTGGTCAGCAGGGTGGCGACGACGGTGAGGATGCGGACCAGCGAGGGGTCGACGTTGAAGTAGCGGGCGACGCCTCCGCAGACGCCGGCCACGACCTTGTCGTGGCGGCTGCGGGTCAGCCGCTTCGGGGGGTGCACGGGGTGGTTCATGGGGACCTTCCTGAGGTGGGACGGGCGGGACGAGGACGGTGGTGCGGTCATCAGCGTCGGGTCAGCAGCAGGCCGAGGGCGCCGACGGCGACCAGGACCAGCGGAGCGGCGGTGCCGAGCAGGCCCCAGTCCAGCGGGCCGACGAAGGTGAGCCAGAGGGCGGCGGCCGCGACGAGCACCATCAGCAGGCCGAGGACGAGCGAGACGACGTCCAGCCGGCTGCGGGCCGGGCGTGCGGTGCTCACCGGACCACCGCCACCTGGCCGGCCTCGACGGAGAGGTCGAGGGTGAGGGTGGGTCGGCCCTCCCGGGGGTTCGGCTCTCGAGTGCTGCCCTGCAGGTCGAAGCCGGAGCGGGTCTCCTGGCCGAAGGCCTGCACGGCGCCGACGTCGACGCCGTAGCGGACCTCCACGTTCACGTCGGCGGGCACCCTCACCTCCAGCTGACCGGTGTCCAGCTGCGCGGTGTAGGTGGCGTCGTCGGTGAGGGCCAGCTGGCTCAGGTCCACCTGCGCCTGGCCGGAGGTGAAGATCTCGGGCGTGCGGGGCAGGTCGTCGACCCGGACGTAGGAGCGCTCGCTGTGGCTGAACGACGTGCTGGGCACCACCTGAGCGGCCACCGAGGTCGCTGCGACGACCGGTACCAGCAACAACCCGAGGGCGAGCAGGCCGCGGGCCCGGCCGAACCAGGTGGCGGCGACCAGGGCGAGCCCGACGACCAGCAGGGCGGCGGCGGCGTAGCCAGCCGGCGTCACCGCCAGACCAGCGCGGTCGGCGAGGTTCAGCCCGGCGAGGGCGAGACCCAGCACCAGCAGCGTCAGCAGCCGGAGGCGGCGCGCGGCCAGGCTGTCCCGGCGTCGCACCGGCGTGGGCAGCGCGGTGGCCGCCACCGGCTCGGCGTAGAGGCCGACGGGGTCCGGGGTGGCCAGGAAGGTGGTCCGCTCGTCGACCTCCGGGTCGCGCACCGGATCCTGCACGGTGCTGGTCGCGGGAGGGGCGGTCGGCCAGGTGGCGGCGGGGGCCGCGGCGGTCCGGGCCTGCTCGACGTGCTCCTCGATGCGCCGGCGCCAGTTCTCGGCCGCCGCCGTGAACGGCGTGGGCGGGCCAGGGTGGCTGACGAAGACGGGGGGGCTGGGATCCACCGGGGCCGGCGGGCCGACGTCGACCGGCGCGGGCGGCACCGGGGCTGTCCCCTGGCGCTGCTTGTAGAACCCGAAGTACCAGACGCAGGCGATGACCACGGCGGGCCCGATGCCGAAGGGGCTGGCCGAGCCGAAGACGGCGAACACGGCCAGGCAGGCGACCACGACCAGCGCGACCCACACCTCCTTGGGCCAGGACCGTGCCTTGTCGCCCAGCAGGTCCTCGACGGCGGCGGTGCTCCGTCCCTGCAGGGGGATCAGCAGCCACCCGGCGAGGTACAGCACGACGCCGACGCCGCCGCTGAGCGCCAGCAGCACCCAGCCGACGCGGACGAGCACGGGGTCGATGCCCCAGTGCTCGGCCACGCCACCGCAGACGCCGGCCAGCTTGGTGTCGGTGGCGCTGCGGCGCACGGTCCAGATGGAGCTCATGGTGACCATCCTGCCCAGCGGGCCGGGCCCGGGCATCAGGGACGACCCCCAGTGGTCCCCTCGTCCGCCCTGGCGCCGACCTGGCGCCACGAGAGCTGGGCTCCGCTGGGGGTGTGACCGGGGACCTCCCTGGTGGTCAGACCGTCCCGCGCGTGGAACTGTAGGAGGCACCATGTCGACCGCCGAGGGAAGCCGCCTGCACGCTCCGCACCCGGAGCTGCCCGCGTCCTCCGCTCCACCGGTGCCTCCCGTCCCCGCGGCCGTCCCGCCCCCTGGGGTGGAGCCGCTCCCGACCGGCCGGCCCCGCGCCACCCGCGTCGCGGACGGGGCGATGATCGGCGGGGTCTGCACCGGCCTGGCCCGGCACCTCGGCTGGCCCGTCCTCGCGGTCCGGATCGCCTTCGTCGCGCTGACCGCGTTCCAGTTCCTCGGCGTCCTCGCCTACGGGGCGCTGTGGCTGCTGCTGCCTGCCCAGCCCGCGGTGGCCGCGCCGGGGCTGGAGTCGGCCACCCGCAGCGGGCTGCGCAAGCCGTCGACGCCCCGGCGCCGGGTGGACTGGGGCCCCGTCGTCGCGCTGGCGGCGCTGGGCACCGGACTGCTGTGGCTGGTGCAGGTCAGCGGGCTCGGGATCAGCCAGCGGCTCTTCTGGCCGGTCGCCTTCGCCTGCGTCGGGGCCGCGCTGGTCTGGCGGCAGGCCGACTCGGCCCAGCAGAAGCGCTGGCAGGCCGAAGCCGGCGGCCGGGCCTGGCTCGCCCCCTTCGTGGCCCGCGGCGGCTGGCCCGCCCTGGTCCGGGTGATCGTCGGACTGGGTCTGGTCGGGGCCGCGTTCGGCCTGGTCGTGGCCCAGCAGGGGCAGCTGGACCAGCTGCCCGAGGTGATGGCCATGACGGTGATGGCGCTGGCCGGGTTGGCCGTCGTCGTCGCTCCGTGGATCCACCGCTCCCGCACCGCCCTCAACACCGTGCGCGCGGAGAAGGTGCGGGCCGACGCGCGCGCCGACATGGCCGCCCACCTGCACGACTCGGTGCTGCAGACGTTGGCCCTGATCCAGCGCCAGTCCGAGGACCCCCGGGCCGTCCAGCAGCTGGCTCGTCGGCAGGAGCGCGAGCTGCGCACCTGGCTGTACGGCGAGGAGCTGGCCGAGACCACGCTCAAGGCGGCGCTGACCACCGCGGCGGCCGAGGTCGAGGACGAGCGGGCGGTCCCCGTCGAGCTGGTCGTGGTCGGCGACGCCGAGCCCTCCGACGCGGTGCAGGCGCTGGTCCGGGCAGCCCGTGAGGCCATGGTGAACGCCGCCAAGCACTCAGGGGCCGACAAGATCGACGTCTACGCCGAGGTCGACGAGGACCGCATCGAGGTGTTCGTCCGCGACCGCGGCGACGGCTTCGACCTCGACGACGTCCCGGAGGACCGGATGGGCGTCCGGGGCAGCATCATCGACCGCATGGCCCGCCACGGCGGCACCGCCACCGTCCGTTCCCGCCCGGGAGACGGCACCGAGGTACGACTGGAGATCCGACCATGACCCACCCGCAGCCCACCCCGCCCCCCGGCGCCCGTCCGCCCGGCCCGGCCCCGACCGGGGTTCCCGCCCCGGCGCCCGACGCCGCTCCGGCGGGCCCGTCCCGGGTGGTGGTGGTGGACGACCACGCGATGTTCCGCACCGGGGTCAAGGCCGAGATCGGCCAGGCGGTCCGGGTGGTGGGGGAGGCGGCCGACGTCGACTCCGCCGTCGAGGTGATCACGCGGACGAAGCCGGACGTGGTGCTGCTGGACGTGCACCTGCCCGGTGGCGGGGGCGTCGAGGTGCTGCGCCGGGTGCACGCCGTCGCGCCGGACCAGAAGTTCCTGGCCCTGTCGGTCTCCGACGCCGCCGAGGACGTCATCGGGGTGATCCGGGGCGGGGCGCGCGGCTACGTCACCAAGTCGATCAACGGGACCGAGCTGGTGGACGCCATCCGCCGGGTGGCCGAGGGCGACGCGGTGTTCTCCCCGCGGTTGGCCGGGTTCGTGCTGGACGCGTTCTCCGGCGCGATCGACCTGGCCACGGTGGACGAGGACCTCGACCGGCTCTCCCAGCGTGAGCGGGAGGTCCTGCGGCTGATCGCCCGCGGTTACGCCTACAAGGAGGTGGCGCGCGAGCTGTTCATCTCCATCAAGACGGTGGAGACCCACGTCAGCAGCGTGCTGCGCAAGCTCCAGCTCTCCAACCGCCACCAGCTCACCCGCTGGGCCACCGACCGCCGGCTGGTCTGAGCCCCGAGGACGACGCAGCCCGGCCGACCACGAGGGTCGACCGGGCTGGCGGTGGAGCGGGACGCGTCAGACGCGGGAGCGCGAACCGCGGTTGAAGCGGGTGTAGACCAGCAGCACGATGATGGCGCCGATGATCGAGCCGATGATCCCCGACGGACGCAGGAAGTTGCCCCCGCTGTTGAAGAGCAGCGACCCGAGGAACCCGCCGACGAACGAGCCGATGATGCCCAGCAGGATGGTCATCGGGATCGACAGGTTCTGCCGGCCGGGGATGACCAGGCGGGCGACGGCGCCGGCGATGAGGCCGACGACGACGAGGCTGATGAGGAATCCGATCATGAGGTGCTCTCTCTGGTGGGACGGGTGTGGTCGGCGGGCCCGGTGAGCCCGGGCCTGTCTGCGCCGACGACAAGTCAAGCACCCGTAGGGTTGCCGCATGCACCTGGTCCAGCAGATCGTCGTGCTGGTGCACCTGGTGGGGTTCGCCGCGCTGCTCGGCGGCCTCCTCGTCCAGACCCGGAGCGCCGAACCGGAGGTCAACGCCACCATGGTGTGGGGCGGCTGGACCACGCTGGCCAGCGGCGCCGGCCTCGTCGCGCTGGCCCTGGCGGCGGGTGGCGACGTCGGGTGGGGACCGGTGGCGGTGAAGGCCGTCGTCACCCTCTTCCTCGTCCTGCTGCTCGTCCGCAACCGGCGCTTCCTCTCGGTGCCCCGTGGGCTGTGGCTGCTGATGGGCCTGCTCACCCTGCTGAACGCGGCTCTGTCCGTGCTGTGGCGCTAGGCTGCCCACGGAGGCCAGCCCCGTCCCGGGCTCGGCGCAGCCAGCCGGAGGAGAGCCCCGTGATGACGACGGACGTGCCGGCGTGAGGCTGTCGGCGCGGGTGGACTACGCGCTCCGCGCCACCGCCGAACTCGCCGCCGCGGACGCACCGCGCACGGTGGACCAGCTGTCGGCCGCCCAGCGCATCCCGCCGAAGTACCTGGAGAGCATCCTCGGGGAGTTGCGCCGGGGCGGGCTGCTGCGCAGCCAGCGCGGGCCGGACGGCGGTTACCGGTTGGCCCGGCCGGCCACTGAGATCAGCATCGCCGACGTCATCCGCGCACTCGACGGTGAGCTGGCGAACGTCCGGGGCAGCCGACCCGAGCACCTGGAGTACGTCGGGGCGGCAGCCCCCCTCCAGGAGGTCTGGATCGCCCTGCGCGCCTCGGAGCGCTCGATCCTCGAGGGCGTCAGCCTGGCGCACGTGGCGTCGGGGGAGCTGCCCGCCCGCGTCGTCGATCTGGTCGCCAACCCAGCCGCCTGGAGCTAGTCCGCCCCTCTCCTGCAGCGGGGTGCGCTCGTCCACGTGGTGGACGGTCTGTCCACTTGGCGGGACGACCGGTGTGCACGGAGCTGGCCGCTTGCTACGTTCCTGCAATCCCTAGTAAGTCGCTAGGTTGGCGTAACGAGGTGGTCCCATGCGCAAGCTCCTGATCTTCGCCCTCGTCGGGTTCGGCGCCCAGCTGATCGACGGCAGCCTCGGCATGGGCTACGGCGTCACGTCGACCACCCTGCTGGTGCTGGCGGGGCTGACGCCGGCCGCCGCCTCGGCGTCGGTGCACTTCAGCGAGCTCGGCACCAACCTGGCGTCGGGGTTCTCGCACTGGAAGCTCAAGAACGTCGACTGGCGGGTGGTCGCGCGGATCGCCGGGCCGGGGGCGGTCGGCGCCTTCCTGGGCGCCACCGTGCTGTCCAGCCTCTCCACCGAGGCGGCGGCTCCGGTGATGGCGGCGATCCTGGCCGCGCTCGGGCTGTACATCATCATCCGCTTCGTGCTCGGCGTCCGGCCGGCGCTGAAGAAGGCCCTGACGTTGAAGTTCCTCGCCCCGCTGGGCCTGTTCGCAGGTTTCATCGACGCCACCGGCGGCGGCGGCTGGGGTCCGGTGGCCACGCCCGCGCTGCTGGTCGACGGCCGGATGCCGCCCCGCAAGGTGATCGGCTCGATCGACACCTCCGAGTTCGCAGTCAGCGCGGCCGCCAGCCTCGGGTTCCTGTTCGGGCTGGGTGCCGCGGGCATCAACTGGGGCTTCGCCCTGGCCCTGCTGGCCGGCGGCCTGGTCGCCGCCCCGCTGGCCGCCTACCTGGTGCGGGTCGCGCCGGCGCACCTGCTGGGGGTCGCCGTCGGCGGGCTCATCCTGCTGACCAACAGCCGCACCCTGCTCAAGAGCTTCGACGTGGCCGAGGGGACCCGCTGGTTGGTCTACGGCGCCGTGCTCGTGCTGACCGTCGCCGGCCTCTCGGTGGCCGTCCAGCGGCACCGGCGGAACGCGGCCTCGGCGACCTCTGAGCGCACGCCCGAGTCGCTCAACGTCTGATCCTCCGCGTCCCCGGCTCGGGGGCGCGGTCACAGCAGCGGGCGGAAGGGGGTGAGGACGGTCTCGGAGAACTTGACCATCGCGTGCCGGCGGCGCCAGGCGGCCAGCGTCAGCTCGACGGTGTTGGAGGAGTCGAGGGCGAAGATCTCCTCCATCTGCTTGGCCACCTCGACGTTGAACACCTCCATGTTGATCTCGTAGTTGCCGGTGAGGCTCAGCCGGTCGAGGTTGGCGGTGCCGATCGTCGACCACTGGCCGTCGATGGTCGCCGTCTTCGCGTGCACCATCGCGCCCTGGTAGAGGAACAGCCGGACCCCGCCGCGGAGCAGCTGGCTGTAGAAGCCGCGGGAGAGCCAGTCGGCCAGGATGTGGTTGGACTCGGCCGGCACGATGATGCGGACGTCGACGCCGCGCTTGGCGGCCCGCAGCAGCGCGTCGAGCATGTCGCCGTCGGGGATCAGGTAGGCGTGGGTCAGGTAGATGTGGTGCGCCGCCCGGTCGAACGCGTCCAGGTAGACGCCGCGGATGGGGTAGACGACGTTGCGCGGGATGTTGCGGTGGATGCGGATGTCGGACTGCCAGGTCCGACCGCCCACGTCCGGCAGCGCGGGGCGTCGCCGGCCGGCGGAGAGGTTCCAGAAGTCGATGAAGGCGTTCTCGGCGTCCCAGACGATGTCGCCGGTCAGCCGCGCGTGGGTGTCCCGCCAGTCGGTGGCGTAGAGGCTGCCGATGTTGTAGCCGCCGAGGAAGGCCACGGCGTCGTCGACGACCATCAGCTTGCGGTGGTCACGGCCGGAGTTGCGGACGGTGGGCCAGGAGCGGGCGATCGGGTGCCGGCGGACGTGGACGTTGGCAGGGAACCGATAGAAGCTGCGGGGCACGACGAGGTTGGCGAACTCGTCGAAGACGACGTAGACCTCGACCCCGCGGTCAGCGGCCTCCACCAGCGCGTCCTTGAAGGCCTGGCCGACGGCATCGCCCTTCCAGATGAAGGTCTCGAAGAACACCCGGCTGCGGGCCCGCCGGATGGCGTCCAGCATGTCGCGGTACAGGTCCTCGCCGTAGGTGTAGACGGTGACCTCGGAGCCGCCCGCCGTCACCGATCGCGGCGCGACGCGGGGGAAGACCGCCGGCTTGCGGGTCCGCTTGCGGCGGTGGTCCACGACGGCCAGCGCTGCCAGGGTGGCCCCCTGGACGGCTGCCACGGCGAGCACCGTGTGACGCAGCACCCGGCGCAGTCGGATCCGCCTCCACCACATGGCTCTACGGTAGCCCGGCGGGCGGCGGCGCTGCTCCGTCAGGTGCCTGCCGCAGCGCGCGGCAGGAGGTCGTTGTCGGTGCCGACGTCTAGGGTGGATCAGGAGATGACCAGTGCGCCCCACCCCTTCGTCCCCACCCCGTCCGACGGACTGCCGGACGACCTGTTCCCGGAGGTGACCGTGGCCCGCCCGCGCACCCGGAAGTCGTCCGCGCCGAGCACGGACACGCTGCTGGAGGGGCTCAACCCGCCGCAGCAGGAGGCCGTGCTGCACGCCGGGGGACCGGTGCTCGTGGTCGCCGGCGCCGGCTCCGGCAAGACGCGGGTGCTGACCCGGCGGATCGCCCACCTGGTGGGGGAGCGCAAGGTGCACCCGGGCTCCATCTTGGCCATCACCTTCACCAACAAGGCCGCCGCCGAGATGCGCGGCCGGGTGATGGACCTGGTCGGGAACCGGGCGAAGCTGATGTGGGTGTCGACGTTCCACTCGGCCTGCGTGCGCATCCTGCGCTCCGAGATCGGCCGGTTCCACGTCTCCCGCACCTTCTCCATCTACGACGACGCCGACTCCAAGCGGCTGATGCAGCTGGTGGCCAACGACCTCGAGCTGGACCCCAAGCGGTTCCCGGTGCGGGCGATCATGACCTGGGTCTCCAACTGCAAGAACGAGCTCGTGGACCACGAGTCGGCGCGGGGTCGGGCGGCGGAGGGCAGCCTCGAGGCCTCCTACGCCGAGGCCTACGCGGAGTACCAGCGTCGGCTGATCGCCGCGAACGCGCTCGACTTCGACGACCTGATCATGACCACGGTGCACCTGCTGCAGGCGTTCCCCGACCTGCGCGAGCAGTACCGCCGGCGCTTCCGGCACGTGCTGGTCGACGAGTACCAGGACACCAACCACGCCCAGTACGTGCTGGTCCGCGAGCTGTGCTCGGGCGACGTCGAGCCGGGGCCCGAGACCGTCGCGGCCGAACCGCCGGAGCTGATGGTCGTCGGCGACTCCGACCAGTCCATCTACGCCTTCCGCGGCGCCACCATCCGCAACATCAACGACTTCGAGCTGGACTTCCCCGGCGCCCGGACGATCATGCTGGAGCAGAACTACCGCTCGACGCAGACGATCCTGTCCGCCGCCAACGCCGTCATCGGCCAGAACACCGGGCGCAAGCCCAAGAACCTGTGGTCCGACGCGGGCGACGGCCCGGTGATCGTCGGCTACGTCGCCGACACCGAGCACGACGAGGCCCAGTTCGTGGCTGGCGAGATCGACCGGCTGAGCGACGCGGGTGAGGGCCGGTACGGCGACACCGCGGTGTTCTACCGCACCAACGCCCAGTCCCGGGCGTTCGAGGAGGTGTTCATCCGCGTCGGCCTGCCCTACAAGGTGGTCGGCGGGGTCCGCTTCTACGAGCGCCGCGAGGTCCGCGACGCGATCGCCTACCTGCGGGCGATCAGCAACCGCAGCGACGACGTCTCGGTCCGGCGGATCCTCAACGTGCCGAAGCGGGGCATCGGCGACCGCGCCGAGGCCGCCGTCGCCGACCTGGCCAACCGGGAGCGGATCAGCTTCGGCGAGGCCCTCCGGCGGATCGACGACATCCCCTCGCTCGCCACCCGGTCGGCGAACCAGCTGCGCGGCTTCGTCGACCTGATGGACGCGCACGAGGCGATGGTCGCCGAGGGCGCCCCCGCCGACGCCATCTTGACCAGCGTGCTGGAGGCGTCGGGCTACCTGGCCGAGCTGCAGAGCTCCTCGGACCCGCAGGACCAGACGCGTCTGGAGAACCTGGTCGAGCTCGTCACCGTGGCCCGGGAGTTCGTCAGCGGGGTGGCCGTGCTGGCCGCGGCCGACGACGACGTCGTCGAGCCGACCTTCGACCCGGCTGCGGAGCTGGCCGCGCTGACCGCACCCGTGGAGCCGCGTGCCGGCGTCCGGCTCGCGGAGCTGCCACCGGAGTTCGACCCGCTGGACCCCGAGCAGGACCTGGCCGCGGGGGCCGCCGAGGTCGACGACTCCCTGGGCGCCTTCCTCGAGCGGGTGGCCCTGGTGGCCGACTCCGACCAGATCCCCTCACCCGACCAGGACAGCGCCGGCGTGGTCACCCTGATGACCCTGCACACGGCCAAGGGGCTGGAGTTCGACAACGTCTTCCTGACCGGCTGCGAGGACGGCGTGTTCCCGCACATGCGCGCGCTCAACGACCCGGACGAGCTGGCCGAGGAGCGCCGGCTGGCCTACGTCGGCATCACCCGCGCCCGCAAGCGGCTGCACGTGTCCCGGGCGATCGTCCGGGCGGCCTGGGGAACTCCTCAGCACAACCCGGCCAGCCGCTTCCTGACCGAGATCCCGGACCGGCTGGTCGACTGGCGGCGCACCGAGCGGGCGGTCACCTCGTGGCGCAACACCTCGGCCACCACCCGGTCGAACCAGTCCTGGCGCAGCACGGTGGGCTACGGGGCCCCGAAGCCCAAGGTCCGGGAGATCCCGGTGCTCACCGCCGGCGACCGCGTCCTGCACTCCACCTTCGGCCTCGGCTCGGTGGTGGCCACGTCCGGCACGGGCGACGACACCAAGGCCGACGTCGACTTCGGCTCGGCCGGACTGAAGCGGCTCTCGCTCAAGCACGCCCCGCTCGAGAAGCTCTGACCCGAGGCCCGCTCTCCCGGCGGACTCACCCGTCGGTTCCCGGCCCCACCCTGTCGGCCACTTCACACCCCGGCGGTGGCCGCCACACCCCCTGCAGAGGGTGTGGGGGCCACC
>BAAAJN010000005.1:205793-368277 GCA_039527025.1 Microlunatus lacustris | reverse complement strand
ACCCTGGCTCGAGCACTACAACACTCAACGACGCCACAGCGCACTCGGCGGCCTACCACCCATCAGCCGACTGCGACCAACCTCATGACCGGATACAGCTAGCTGGCCTTCTTCTTGTTCCCGGCCATCGCGATCCGCTCGTAGGCGTTCGGGCCGATGGCCCCGGAGCGGAGCAGCGCGAGCCGCTCGGACAAGATCTCCTCCAGCTCGGCGACGGAGCGGCGCTCCCGCAGCATGTCCCAGTGGGTGCGGACCGGCTTGACGTCCTTGACCTCGGCGACCACGCCGTCGGCCCGGACGGCGGACGCGCCGCACTTCGGGCAGTCCCAGGCGGTGGGCAGCAGCGCCTCGTCGGAGAAGACGATGAAGAACCGGTGCTGCGCCGGGCAGTCGAAGCCGACCTCGAGTCGCGGCGAGAGGGCGACGCCCTCATCTCCTTCGAAGCTCTTCGATCCGAGTCCTGAGGCTTTCAAGGTGCCGCGCATAGCTGGTTCAACTTCCGGGTCGAGGCCGGAGAGTGCGCCGATCGCGCTATCTCCTGACACGTCCAAGGTAGGCGCTGATGGGGACAAGTCCTAACGTGAGCGCCGTCCTGGCCCGGATCCACGGGCCCGGTGGCGCGAGGATGCAGGGCATGGGAGACGTCCACACCGTCAGCGGCATCCCCGGCTCCCGCACCGAGATCGCCATGCTGCGCCCGCCCGACGGGGCACCCGGCTGGAGCTGTTGCGCTTCGTCCGGCCGGACTCCGAGCCGGGCTCACCGGACGCGATGGCCACCCAGCTCGAGCTGCGCGACGTGGCCTTCGGGCGCTCAGCCCTCGACGGCCAGACCGGTTCGGGCGCGGACAGCAGACAAAGAACGCGTCCCGGGCACGGCCGAGGACGGGTCCGACGCCAGCGTCACCCGGTTGTCCACGGTGCCGCACGGGAACGCCGTCTGCGCGGTGGGGCTCGCGCAGTCCGCCGACGTCGACGGCATCCCCGACATCCCGTCGCTGAGCACCGTCCCGTACCCCGTCGGGACCGAGCCGCCCCCGCCCGGCACCGCGAACCCGTACACGGCCTACGACCTCGGCGTCGACACGCCGTACCGCACCAGCCCGCTCCCCTCGACGATCACCCAGGCGATGGTCGACGACCCGATCACCATGCTGCGGGACGCGCTGCAGGGGCAGCGGATGCGCCACGTCACCCGGCTGATCCTGGACACCGCCGACGGCGGGGTGAGCAACATCCCCTTCGTCACCCGCAACGCCGACGCCACGGACCTGGAGTGCGTCTTCGCCATCGAGCGCGTGCAGCTCCCCGAGGGCAACGAGGTCATGCAGCTGCAGTACCAGCAGGTGGCCCTGCTGAGCTTCCGCGGGGTGGTCTACCCGCACGTCACCGTGGGGACCCTGACCCGCGCGTTCTGACGCGGCACACCCCCTCTGCTACTCATGGGAGCCATGGGACCAACCGTGGACGGCGCAGCGGGCGCTGCTGACGCCGGTGCCGGTACCGGCCACACCTCGAGCCGGCACACCCGTGGTGCGACCTGCGTCTCCGACCTGGTCTACCCGCTGACCATCTCCCACCGTGGCGGCCCGAACATCTACCCCGAGAACAGCTGGGAGGCCAAGTCGGGCTCGGTGTCGTTCGGCTTCGTCCCCGAGTTCGACCTCCGGCTGCTCGCCGACGGGACGACCCTGGTCTCCTGCCACGACCCGACCGTCGACCGGACGATGACCAACATCGGGACCGGGCTCGTCAGCACCAAGACCGTCGCGGAGTGGAAGCGCGCCCGGATCAGACCGGCGATCCCGGGCGGCCGCGAGGGTCGCCCGATCCTGTGGGACGAGGTGCTCGACCGCTGGGGCGGCGACGTCGTCCTCGTGCCCGAGCTCAAGGAGCCGGCCGCCACTGGGGTCTTCGTCGACGGCGTCGTGCGCCGAGGGTTGCAGTCCTCGGTCATCGCCCAGACCTTCGACTGGACCGTGGCGCGGGAGGTCGCGGCGGCGGGGGTGCAGACGCTGTTCCTGTCCACCCGGTACCCGGTGCCGGGCCCGGACGCGATCAGGGCCGCCGGGATCGGCTTCGTCGGCGGGAACCTCCGGTTCTGGACCACGGCGGACGTCGCCGCGATGCAGGCCGCCGGGCTGAGGGTCTTCGGCTTCACGGCCAGGACGACGGCCGAGGCGACGACCGCGGTCGCCCTCGCCTGCGACGGGGTCTTCTCCGACGACGCCTGGCTCACCACGGACTCGATCCCCCTCCAGTCCGGCGACCCGTTCGGCGAGGGGATCAAGCCTTTCGGCATGGGCCAGCCCTACCGGTCGGGCGGCCTCGAAGTGGTGGCGCCGCCGATCCGGCTCGCGGGCCGGAAGCTGGGTTGGAGCGCGGCACCGGGCGACGTGACCTACGCCCGCGCCCCCTGGGTGGGGCTGCTGACGGGACCGGTCCGGGTGTCGATGCGGGTGCACTTCGGCCCGTCCGCCGACCAGTCCGACGGCGCCGGGTTCGTCCTGCTGGGGTCGACGACCCCCGCGTTCACCGAGGGGGCACGACCCGGTCAGGACGCCCTGCTGTTCGTCGTGCGCCGGGACGGCCGGCTGCACGGCTGGACCTACGTCGACGGGACCGCGGCGCTCGCGCTGAACTCCCCGACCCGCTCGGCCCGGCCCCTGGTGGCGCCCGAGTGCGAGGGCGTCGTCGACTTCTCGGTGGTGCTCGACGGGACCACGGTCCGGCTGCACTCCCAGGGCGCGGACGCCGTCGCCGACACGCTGGTCAGCGACTCGACCACCCCGACCACCATGGCGCTGGTGCTGCGCTGGCCGGGGACGAGGGCCCCGGGCTTCCCCGGCTTCATCTCCGACGTCGACGTCGCCCCGCTCGGCTGAGCTCGGCGCTCCCGGACCGGGCCACGACCCAGCGGGCGGGCGTGGGACCCGGTCCGCTCAGCTCCTCGGTGCCCTGGTGCTCTCCCGCACCACGAGGTCGGTGGCCAGCTCGACCTTCGCGCTCTCCAGCCGCCCGTCGTTCATCAGCCGCAGCACGGTGTGGACCACGAACCGCCCCATCTCCTCGAGTGGCTGCCGAACCGTGGTGAGCGGCGGGGAGGCCCACCGCGCCTGCGGGAGGTCGTCGAAGCCGACGATGCTGAGGTCCTCGGGAACCCGCAGCCCCCGCTGCCGGACGGCCTCGTAGACCCCCAGGGCCATCTCGTCGCTGGCGGCGAAGACCGCCGTCGGCGGCCGGTCCAGCTGCAGCAGCCGCGTCCCGCCCTCGAAGCCGGAGGCGTAGTCGAAGCTGCCCGGGGTGACCAGGTCGGGATCGAAGGCCAGTCCGGCCGACTCGATGCCGGCCCGGTAGCCGCCGAGCCGGGCCCGGCTGCACGACAGCCCCGGGCGGCCCTCGACGAGGCCGATCCGCTGGTGGCCCAGACCGGTGAGGTGCTCCGTCGCCGCCAGCGCGCCCGCCCAGTTGGTGGCCCCGATGGTGGGGATGTCCAGATCCGGGAGCCCGGCGGGGTCGATGGCGACCGCGGGCACGTGCAGCCGCCGGAGCTCCTCGTGCAGATCAGGGTCCAAGGCCGTGGTGACGAGGATGACGCCGTCGCTGGCGCGCGCCCGCAGGTTCTGCAGCCACTCCCGGGCCGAGCTGCGCCGACGGTGGATCGCGGAGACGACCACCCCGGCCCCGCCGGTGTGCGCAGCCTCCTCGACCCCCCGGATGACCTCGACCGCCCAGGGGCTGTCCAGGTCGTTGAAGACGAGGTCGATGAGCCAGGCGCGGTCGTCGACCTGCTCTCCGCGACGCCGGTAGCCGTGCTCGCGCAGCAGGTGCTCGACCCGCTCACGGGTGTGCGGGGCCACGTCGGACCGCCGGTTGAGCACCCGCGAGACGGTGGGGGTGGAGACCCCCGCCTGGGCGGCGATGTCCGAGATCGTCACCGGCCGGGCCTGGACGTCCGACATGCTGCCTCCTCCTTGCCGGACGAGCCTACGCAGGCCCGCGGCTCGCCGTGGTCGTTCGACGCCCTGACCGCCCCGTCGGGACGACTGCACGCGCGGAGCCGGACGAAACGAGGTCGTCACCGCTCCGCCGGCGTCAGGACGCTCGGCGGCGCTGCCGGTCGCTCGGATGCTACGCGGCGGGCGCGCAGCCCGCTCCCGCCGGCTCCGGCACGCAGCCAGTTTGACACCGAGCGGGGAACCGGTATTTTTCCGGAAACATCCGATGTGACCTGGCCCACCAGGGGTCACGTCACCGTCTTCTCCCCCGGAGGGTCAGTTGAAGGTCACCCGCCTGGCGGCGGTCATCGCCGCCACGACCGCCATGCTCGCGTCGACGGCGCTGTCCGCCGCCGCAGACCACGGCAGAGCGCAGATCAACGAGGGGACGCTGCGGGCCGCAGCTCCTCACGACCTCGTGATCGGCACCGCCGCCGCCGGCGGCGGTCACCACCTGGACCAGGACTACGAGGGGCTCGAGCCCGGCCAGTCCCCGTTCCTCGCCGACCAGCAGTACCGCCGCTACGTCCGTTCGGAGTTCAGCTCCCTCTCCCCGGAGAACCAGGCCAAGTGGGAGTTCATCCAGCCCGAGCAGGGGGTGTACAACTTCCGCGAGATGGACGCGATCGTGAAGTTCGCCCGCCGCAACGGCCAGGTCGTCCGGGGCCACACCCTGCTGTGGCACAGCCAGAACCCGGAGTGGCTGGAGGAGGGGGACTTCACCGACCGCCAGCTGCGCCGGATCCTCAAGGACCACGTGCAGACCGTCGTCGGGCGCTACAAGGGCAAGATCCAGCAGTGGGACGTGGCCAACGAGATCTTCCGTGACGACGGCTCCGCCCTGCGGGTCGGCCCCACCGCCCAGGGCGGCAACATCTGGATCGACCGCCTCGGCCCGGGCATCATCGCCGACGTCTTCCGCTGGGCACACAAGGCCGACCCCGAGGCCAAGCTGTTCTTCAACGACTACGGCGTCGAGAGCATCGGCCCCAAGAGCGACGCCTACTACGCGCTGGTCCAGAACCTGCTGGAGCAGGGTGTGCCGGTCGACGGGTTCTCCGTGCAGGCCCACCTGTCCACCCGGTACGGGTTCCCGGAGAGCCTGGAGGCCAACCTGCAGCGCTTCGACGACCTCGGCCTGGAGACCGCCATCACCGAGCTCGACGTCAGGATGGACGTCCCGGCCGGGGAGCAGCCAACCTGGCCGCAGCTCGAGCGCCAGGCGACGGACTACCGCAAGGCCCTGGAGGCCTGCCTCGGGGTGGAGAACTGCACCTCCTTCACCATCTGGGGCTTCACCGACCGCTACTCCTGGGTGCCGGTGTTCTTCCAGGGTGAGGGCTTCGCCAACGTCTTCACCGAGGACTACCGCCGCAAGCCCGCGTACTACGCGCTGCTCGACACGTTGAACGACGCCCGGCTGGGCGTCAGCTAGCACCACGTCGGTCGCCGCCGGCCCCTCCGATGTCCGGCGGCCCCCGGCTCTGCTCGTCCGTTTCCTCGGAAGATTCCGGGAAGACGGCCCCCAGCAGACCTCCGGATGAGGTCACCGAACAGAGGATGACGAGACCCGCCCGGCGGACGTCCTGCCGCCCCGGATCGCCGACAAGTCCGACGTCGAGGCCCGCGCAGAGCGGGCGCAGGGGGTGCGGGTCGACTACACCCGGCCTCCGGCCATCGACACCCGCGACGGCCGCGTGCGGCTGACCTGCACCCCGCCGCCCGGCAGCCTGTTCCGGCTCGGCACCACCCGGGTGACCTGCACGGCCACGGACCGGGCGGGCAACACCCGGACGAGCACCTTCGACGTCGTCGTGGAGCGCACGCGGGGCCCCGCCGCTGACGGTCCCGTCGGACGACCAGGAGACGGAGCCCCACCCGCGGCGCGGGTGGGGCTCCGTCGTCCTCCGCTGCGACACCGGCGGGAGCGGCGCGTCAGCGACGTCATCGGCATCGCGCAGGTGGATCGTCGTAGGCTCCTCGGCGTGAGCCGACGATGAGCAAGGTCGACGCCCAGAGGGCGATGCGCGAAGCCAAGTACGCCCGTGACAGTGCCAGCGGCCCCACCCGGCGGGAGGCGGCTGCCCGCGCAGGGGCCCCAGCGGCCGGCCCCACCCCGGCTGAGAAGACGGCTCGACCCACCACCCCGGCTCCGACCGCCACCGCCGCCGGTGACCTCTGCGGGCACAAGTCGATGAACGGCCGGGCGTGCACCCGGCAGGCGGCGCACCCGGAGAAGAGCCACCGCTACGGGTGACCCCGCAGCCCCAGCACCAGGGGATGCGCGTGGTGGTCGAGGTCGGCGGCTGGGAGCACGAGTGCTGCGGCCCGGCGTACGAGCGGGAGCAGGTCGTGGCGTTGACCTGCCTCGTGGTCCCGGGACGGGTTGCCGAGGTGGGCGTCGAGCACCGCGACGGCACGGTGGAGGACGTCCAGCGACTGCCCAGCGGGAGGGCGCTGCGTGGCTTCGACGACGAGGACGACGGCCACCTCGAGCAGCCCTGGACCGGAGATCCGGTGGTCCCCGACGCTGACCGGTACCTGATCACGATCGTCAGCTGAGCCTGGCCACGGCCGCCCACGAGCCCGCCGACCGGCGGCTGAGGACACCGGACCTGGTGCGGTTCCTGCTCTCCGAGCAGGGCGGCTCGAGCAACGGCCAGCTGCTCTCGAGCAACGGGGGCTTCCCGCAGGGGCATCTCCCGACGTCGTTCCTGGCGACTCCGGTCGCCCGCACGGACGGGTGAGCCGTCAGCCGTCGCGGTGGTCCAGGCCGACCTGCACCCAGGACGCGAGCTGCTCGTCGGTGGCGAGGCCGTCGCGGGCGACGGTGATCCAGCCCGGTCCCATGGGACGGTCGACGCCCATGACCGCGGGCCTGGCGCCGGGGAGCGTGAGCAGCTGGTCGTACCGCGCGGGGTCGATGCGGACGAGCAGGTCGCCGTCCCGGCCGGCCGCGACGACCATGCTGTCGTCCACCATGAACGACAGACCGCCGAACATCGACACCTCGCGGAGCGGGCGGTCCTGAGGCAGGGCTGCGCGGATCCGGTTCGCGAGGGCCTCACGTTCTGCGGTCATGTCCAGCTCCTTCGCCGTGGCCCTCCGTCGGGCGCGCTGCTCCGAGGCGCAGGCGCTCCGGTTCGCGCTGATCGCAGCCTAGTGAGCACCTCGCGGGCCCCGCGTCGCGACGGGACCCGCTCGCGTCAACGTCCGACGACACCCAGCTCGTAGGCCCGGATCACCGCCTCGACGCGGTTGCGGAGATCGAGCTTGGCGAGCACCCGGCCCACGTTCGCCTTCACCGTCGACTCGCTCAGGTAGAGCCCCGCAGCGATCTCGCTGTTCGTCTCGCCGCGCCCGATGAGGACGAAGATCTCGCGTTCTCGTGCCGTCAGCGCCGACAACGCCTCGTTGACGTCGACGGCCGGCCGCACGCCGAGGTGCGGGGCTGCGACCTCGATGAGCCTGGCGGTGATCCGCGGTGAGACGACCGCGTCACCCGAGTGGACCGCGCGGATCGCGGCGACGAGCTCATCCGGGCGGGTGTCCTTGAGCAGGAACCCGGCCGCACCGGCGTCGAGCGCACCGAAGGCGTACTCGTCGAGGTCGTAGGTCGTCAGAACCAGGACACGCATGTCCGGGCGCAGCCTGGTGATGCGCCTCGTCGCCTCGATGCCGTCCACCCCCGGCATGCGGACGTCCATCAGCACCACGTCGGGCTGGAGCCGGCCGACGGCCCCCACTGCTCGCGCACCATCAGCCGCCTCGCCGACGACGACGATCCCCGGCCTGGACTCGAGCACGAGCCTGAAGCCGTAGCGGATGAGCTCCTGGTCGTCGACGAGGAGCACCCGGATCTCGTCGCCCACAGCTAGCGCTCGTCCCGTCGCAGTCGTGCGAAGACGCGCCATCCGCCGTCCTCGTGGGGCCCAGCCTCCACGATGCCTTCGTAGAGGGCGACCCGCTCCCGCATCCCGAGAAGGCCACGCCCTGTGCTCGGGGACAGCGTGCCGGGCGACGCCAGGTCCCGGACCAGGACCGTCACCTCCTCCGCCGTCCAGGTGACCGTGACGGTCGCCGAGCGCACCCGCCGGGCGTGGCGCAGGACGTTCGTCAGCGACTCCTGCACGATGCGGTAGACGGTGAGGCCGAGAAGCGGGTCCACCGACGGGGTCCCCGTCACCACGAGACGCACCGGGAGACCGGCGGCCCGGAACCCGGCCACGAGCGGCGCCAGCTGTGACGCGTCAGGCTGCGGAGCGAACTCCGCTGCCGAGTTCCCGTCCTCCCCGCGCACACCTCCGAGGAGTCGGCGCACCTCCCCGAGGGTCCTGCGGCCGGTCTCGGCCACGCGGGCGATCGCCTCCTCGGCCTCGTCCGGTCGCTCCCCGGCTGCCGCGTGCGCACCGTCGGCGACCGCGATCATGACGGAGAGGCTGTGGGCGATCACGTCGTGCATCTCCCGCGCGATGCGCTCACGCTCGAGAGCTCGCGCGATCTCCACCTGCTGGTCGCGCTCACGCGCGATCCGCTCCGCCCGGTCGACCAGCTCGCGGATGTGGCGCCGCCGGTGCCCCACGTTCGTCCCGAGCAGCGTCGGGATCAGGAGCACCACGACGATGACGAGGGAGAAGTTGGCCCAGTCCAGCCAGGTGTCGCGGGGAACCGGCGGCGGCGCCAGGCCCAGGACGGGTGGACCGGCTGCTCCCCGGACGGTGAGCGCGAGCCCGCCGACGGCACCACCGATCAGGGCGACGCCGCACCAGAGCCAGACGCCCAGAGCGCCGCGGCGGACGCCCGCGTGGTACATCGCGAGCACGGCGAGCAGCGACTCGGCCCCCGACCCCACGGCCAGGGACAGCACCGACAGCACCATCGCGCCGACGAAGGCCAGCAGCGGATGCTGGCGGCGGGCCGCCAGGGCTGCGAAGCCGCCGAGGGCGAGCGCGATCATCGGCCACAGCGGTGTCGCGTACGGCGGCTCGACCGAGAGCAGCGCCAGGCCGAGGGCGAGCACTCCGTACACCGCCACGACCAGGGCGTCCACCAGCCGGGGACGTCGCCAGCGACCGTGGTCGCCGCGACGTCGATCGCCCGCTCCCCCCGCGCGGGCACCGCGCGACCGGCCCTGGAGGGTGATCAGGCGTCCCGTCGACGGAGCAGGACCGCCCCGACCAGGAGGGCGACGACGGCCCACACGAGGGCGACCACCCAACCAGCAGCCGCGCTGACGTAGCCGTCGGTGAGATCCACGAACACCCCTCCGGCGTCCGGGACGCCGGTCATGGCGTCGCCGGCCTTCGACATCGTGAGCAGATGGAGGTTCCTGACCAGGGGCGACGCCGGGAGCACGGACAGGACGATCGGCAGCAGCAGGATCAGGGAGATGACGGTGGCGACCCCCGCCGCGACCGAGCGCAGCATGGTCCCGACACCCAGGCCGAGGACGGCGGAGAGAGCGACGTACACCGATCCGCCGAGGAGGGCGAGCACCACCCCGGGGGCGTCGAGGCCGACCTGGACGCCGTGGACGGCGAACATCGGGTACGTCGCCGCCCAGGAGCCGAGGGTCGCGACGAGTGCGGCCGCCAGCACGGTGAGGAACAGCACGACCGCCTTCGCGGCGAGCACGGTCACCCTCGAGGGGACCGCGATCAGGGTCGACTGGATCGTCCCGCTCGAGTACTCGCCGCTGATCACGAGCACCCCGAGGACGCCGGCGATGAGCTGCCCGAACAGCACGGTCCCGATCGTGACCTGGTCGAGCATGAAGCCCACCGAAGGGGCGTCCGGCAGGCCTGCGTCGTAGGCCGTCAAGCCCAACGTGACGCTGACGCCCAGCCCGAACACGACGATCGCGAGCAGGAGGCCGACCGTGGACCGGAGGCTGGTGAGCTTGATGAGCTCCGAGCGCAGGACGTGGGGGAAGCTCGAGGCTCCGGCGCCCGGCTCGGAGGTCGCCCGCTGCTCCTCGAGCGCGATCACCGGCCTGCTCCTGTCCCGACCACGGCGGACGAGCGGTACTCGACTTCCCCGGCGGTGAGCGCGAGGTACGCCTCTTCCAGCGAGCCCGTCGACGACCCCAGCTCGTGCAGGACGACCCCGGCTGCAGACGCGGCGACGGCCACCTGCTCAGCGCTCAGTCCGGAGATCTCCACCGCCCCATCAGACAGCATGGAGACGACGACGCCGGGTCCGGCGACCGTCGCGACCAGACGTTCTGCGTCCCGTGCCCGCACGCGGACCACGGAGTGCGTGGCCCCCGCGATGACGTCGTCGAGGGGACCATCCGCCAGGATCCTCCCGCGTCCGATCACGATCAGCCGGTCGGCGGTCTGGGCCATCTCGCTCATCAGGTGCGAGGACAGCAGCACGGTGCGGCCCTCCGCCGCCAGGCTCCGCACGAGCGTCCGCACCCAGCGGACGCCCTCCGGGTCCAGGCCGTTCACCGGCTCGTCGAGGATGATCGTCGCGGGATCGCCGATCAGGGCAGCGGCGATCCCCAGCCGCTGTCCCATCCCGAGCGAGAAGCCCCCGACGCGCTTGCCGGCGACGGAGTCGAGTCCGGCCAGGCCGATGACCTCGTGCACCCGGGAAGCGCCGATGCCGTGCGTCGCCGCGATCGAGAGCAGGTGCTTGTAGGCCGAGCGTCCCGGGTGAGCAGCCTTGGCGTCGAGCAGCACGCCGACCTCCCGCAGCGGAGCGCGGTGCTCGCGGTAGGTCTTCCCGTTCACCTCGACCCTGCCGGCGGTCGGGCGGTCCAGCCCGACGATCATCCTCATCGTCGTGGACTTGCCCGCCCCGTTCGGGCCGAGGAACCCCGTCACCTGACCGGGTCCCACCCTGAAGTCGACGGCGTCCACGGCAACCTGCTGGCCGTAGCGCTTGGTGAGCGCCTCGGCGCTGATCATGTGCTGTTCCTCCGCATGGTGACGACGCTAGGCATGCGTGGGCGCCTGCACATCGGCCGACGGTGCTGCTCACCCTCGATCGGCAGTACCTGGGTACTGCGCAGGTGACCGCGACGGCCAGCCGTCGCGCCGTGGCCGGCGACCAGACCGGTGGCGGGTCGACCTGGCCTCGGCCCCGTCCGTTGAGCATTCGTTGAGCCGTTGGTGAGCAGCAGGCGGAGGCTGCTGCACAGAAGCGCAACCAGGAGGACATCGTGAACGACCCGATCGCCGTCTACGTCCGGGGGATGGACCCGATCTCCCAGGCCGGTGTGGTCAGCCAGCTCCGGATGTGCCCGGAGGTGAAGGTGCTGGACGAGCACCGCAGGTTCGAGGCACGGCTGGCTGTCGTCGTGGCCGACCAGGTGGACGGGGCCACCACCGACCTGCTCCACGACCTCCGCCGCACCGGACCGGAACGGGTGCTGCTGATCGCCACGCTGCTGGACGACCAGGCTCTGCGGGCGGCCGCCGAAGCCGGCGTCTGCGGGCTGCTGCGCCGCTCGGACGCCACCGCGGGCGTCCTCGTCCAGGCGATCAGCCGCGTCGCCCGCGGCCACGGCGAGATTCCCGCGGACCTGCTGGGTCGGCTGCTCGAGCAGGTCGGCAAGCTGCAGCGGCAGGTGCTCGCCCCGCGCGGGTTGACCTTCAGCGGCCTCACGCCGCGGGAGACCGAGGTGCTCCGGCTGGTGGCCGACGGGCACGACACGGCCGAGATCGCCAGCAGGCTCTGCTACAGCGAGCGGACGGTGAAGAACGTGCTGCACGACCTCAACACACGCCTGCAGCTGCGCAACCGCTCCCACGCGGTGGCCTACGCCGTCCGCGAGGGTCTGATCTAGCCCCGCTGGAGGTCGCAGCCTCCAGCGCCGTGGCCGACGAGGTCCCCCTGCCGTTGCCCCTTCGTGCAGCGCCGGGTGCCCCGGACCGGGACCGTCAACGCCTCGCACGACGGGCGCCCCCCGCACAGACTCGAGCCGTGATCCAGGAGGTGGATGCCGCTCTGCGTGCCCTCATCGAGCGCGAGGCCGGCGGGATGCGCGACGTCGAGGTGGTCTTCGACGCCCCCACCCGGGACTGGGCCGGCCGGCGCAACTCCCCCACCGTGAACGTCTACCTCTACGACATCCGTGAGGACCTGCGCCGGCGCGAGCGCGGCATGATCAACGAGTTCGACGACGCCCAGCGCGTCGTCGCCCGCTCGCTCCCCCCACGGCACTTCAAGCTCTCCTACCTCGTCACGGCATGGACGCAGCGTCCCGAGGACGAGCACCGGCTCCTCGCGGCGCTGCTCATCTGCTTCGTCAAGCACGAGGCGGTGCCGACCGACCTGCTGCAGGGTCCGCTGGCCGCCCTGGGCCTGCCCGTTCCGATGACGATCGCGCTGCCCCCGCCGGAGGACCGGGCCTTCGCCGACGTCTGGTCCGCGCTCGGCGGTGAGCTCAAGCCCTCCGTCGACGTGGTGGTCAGCGTGCCGTTGGACACCGGGCAGCGCTTCGAGGTCGGACCGCCGGTCACCGCTCCGCCTGCGGTCGCGGTCAGCGGCCGCGGCGGCTGGCCACCCCGTGAGCAGCGAGCCGGGGGCCGGGAGACGCCACCGCCGGCAGCGGCGGCACCCGCGGCAGCCTCGAGGCGGCGGCGGACACCACGGACCTCCTCGTGAGCACCGGTTCCGCGGAGGACCTCGGTTACCTCCTGGGCCGGCTGCAGCTGGTCGAGGCCCGGGTGCGGCAGCTCGTCGAGCGTCGACGGCAGCACGACCTCAACCCCGACGACCCGTTCCGCGGGCTCTACCTGAGCGACGACGCGGTCGACGCGGTGCTGGCAGCCGGCGTCGAGGAGCCCGAGCCGTTGGACGAGCCGGCGCGTGCTGCGCTGGAGGCCGAGGCGGACGTGGTGGAGCAGGCCGGGGTGCCGCTGAGGCTGCGCCGACTCGCCCGGGCGGCGGACCTGGAGCCGCTCGACGTCGAGCTGCTCCTGGTCGCGCTCGCCCCCGACCTGGACCTGCGGTTCGAGAAGCTCTACGGCTACCTGAACGACGACGTGACCCGGCGTCGAGCGTCGGTCGGACTCGCTCTGCAGCTGGCGGGCCGCTCGACGCTCACCGGCGCCGCTCGTGCCCGGCTCGAGCCGAGCCGCCCGCTGCTGGGCCAGGGGCTGCTCGCGGTCGAGGACGGGGAGCGACCGCTGCTCAGCCGCGCCCTCCGGGTGCCCGACCGGGTGGGCGCCCACCTGCTCGGCGACGACGCGCCCGCGGCCGAGCTCCTGCCCCTGCTCGCTCAGCCCGTGTCCTACGCGGCGCCGCTCAGCACCCACCTCGGCCGGGCGCTGGCGGGCGGGGTCCGGCTCGTCCACCTCCGGGAACGGGGCGCGGGCACCGGCAGCGCGGTCGGTGTCGCCGCCCTGCAGGCTGCTGGCTGGTCCGCCCTCGTGCTCGACCTCACCCGGCTGCAGTCCAGCGGGACCGACGCCGAGCCGGTCCTGGCCCTGGCGGTCCGGGAGTCGCTGCTCACCGGCGGCGGGCTGGTGGCCGGTCCGGTCGAGCACCTCGCGGCGCTCGGCCCACGAGCTGTCTCGGTGCTGGCTGGAGCAGCCACGCCGGTCATCCTCGTCGGGCACGGTACGTGGGACCCGCAGTGGAGCGACCGCAGTCCGCTGCTGGTCGACGCCGACGCGCTCACCGTCACCGAGCGACGGGATCTGTGGGAACGCGAGCTGGGGGCGGACGGCGCCTCGCTGGACGCGGCCGCCTCGACCGGTCACCTGGCCCTCGGACCGGCGCAGATCCGGCAGGCCGTCGGAGCCGCGCGCGCCTCGGCCCGGCTGTCCGGCGGACCCGTCACGCCCGACGACCTGCGCCGAGGTGTCCGCGCCCAGAACACCGCCGGGCTGGAGCGGTTGGCGCGCCGGATCGAGCCCGAGGTGGGATGGGATGACCTGGTGCTGACCCCGGCTGTGGCTCGCGGGCTGCGGGAGGTGGCAGCGCGGGCGCGGCACCGCGACAGGGTGCTGACCGAGTGGCGGATGCGCCGCGGCGGCGGGCGCGGGCACGGCGTGACCGCGCTGTTCGCCGGCGACTCGGGGACGGGCAAGACCATGTCGGCCGAGGTGATCGCGGCCGACCTGGGCCTCGACCTCTACACCGTCAACCTCGCCACGGTGGTGGACAAGTACATCGGCGAGACCGAGAAGAACCTCGAGCGGATCTTCGCCGAGGCCGGCGGGGTCAACGCCGTGCTCTTCTTCGACGAGGCGGACGCCATCTTCGGCAAGCGCAGCGACGTCAAGGACGCGCACGACCGCTACGCCAACATCGAGAGCGCCTACCTGCTGCAGCGGCTGGAGACGTTCGACGGCCTCGCGGTGCTGGCCACCAACCTGCGGGCCAACATCGACGACGCGTTCACCCGCCGGCTCGACGCCATCCTCGACTTCCCGGCCCCGACGGCCGAGCTGCGTCGTCAGCTCTGGAGGCGCTGCCTCGCGCCCCCGCTCCCGGTCGGCGACGACGTCGACGTCGGTTTCCTGGCCGACGCCTTCGAGCTGGCCGGCGGCAACATCCGCTCGGCGTCGACGACGGCGGCCTACCTGGCTGCCGCCGTCGGCGGCTCGGTCTCGATGACCCAGCTGGTCACCGCCGTCGAGCAGGAGTACCGCAAGCTCGGCCGGCTGGTGCTCGAGCGGGAGTTCGGGGCCTACTACCCGCACGTGGGCAGCCGATGACGACGGCACCGTATCGGCGCACCGGAGCGCTGCTCCTCCCGAGCGGGGAGACCGCGACATCCGTGCAGGCTGCGGACGAGGAAGAGGTGGAGCGCCATGGCTGAGGGCCCGACCGTCCCGCGCGGGCCGGCGCCGGACGCGCGGCAGGGCGCGGATCCCGTCTGCGAGAACTGCGGCGAACGCAACCCCGTCGGCAGCACGTTCTGCGCCTCCTGCCACGCCTACCTCGCCTGGGAGACGGCGGGGCCCGACGAGGTCGAGCCGGGCGGTGACGTCGGCTCGACGCCCGTCGTGGGCTCGGAGGAGACCGATCCGGCCCTCACCGCGGCCACGCCTGATCCCGATGATCCCGCCCAGGGTCGCTTCCGCGTGACGGGCAGCTCGCTGGAGGTGGTGGTGCCGGTCACCGGCGAGCCGGCGACGCTGACCCTGCCGGTCACCAACACCTCGACCCGGGTCGACGGCTACACCGTCGAAGCCGTCGACGCACCACCGTGGCTGGCGCTGGAGTCCGACCAGGTGCAGCTGCTGCCCGGTACCGACGACGGTCTGCCCGTGCTGCTGCGGGTCGTCTCCCCCACCCTGGTGCCCGCTCAGCTGCTCACCCAGGTGCTCCGGGTGCGCTCGCTGGGCCAGGCCCCTGCTCACCTCGACGTCACCGTCCAGGTCACGGTGCCGGTGCTCGACGTCCCCGTGGACCTGCGGGCCCAGCCCCGGCTGCTGCGGACGCGGGACAGCGAAGGGGCAGAGTCGGCGCTGCTCGTGGACAACACCGGCAGCAACCGGACCGCGACCCTGCGCTTCGCCGGCCTCGACCCGGAACAGGTCGTCAGCTTCCAGTTCGAACCACCCGTGCTGGAAGTCCGGCCGGCGTCGTCCGCGGCGGTGCGGCTGGTGCTGACCGCACCGCTGGCCGAGGCTGGCCAGGAGGCCGTGCGGTCGCTGACCGTGATCGCCTCTGAAGGTGACCGGGCCGTGGAGACCGCCCTCACCTGGCACCAGGCCACCAGCGCCCGGACCGAGGACCCGCCGGTCGCGCTCACCCTGGAGCCGAGCGTGGTCCGCGTGCGCGACGGCGCGACGGGTCGCACGCTGCTCACCCTCGACAACCGCGGGGGCCGGGAGTGGGCTCACCTGACGCTCACCGCGACCGACCCGGAGCGTCTGGTGCGGGTGGGCTGGAGCCAGCGCCTGGTGCACGTCCCGCCCGGCCGCACCGTGTCGGTGGAGGCCGTTCTCGAGGCACCGCTGCCCGAGCCGGGCGCGGAGACGAGCCGGCGGGTCACGGTGCGAGCCAGCGAAGGTCTGCGCACCTGCTCAGCCGAGGCGACGTTCGTGCAGACCCGCAGCGAGACACCGATGGCCACCCTCGGTCTGCGGCTGGAGCCCGCCGTCCTGCGGATCCGCGATGCGGACCGCGCAGAACTGGCGGTCGTGCTGGACAACCGGCGCGGGCAGCAGCCGGTCCGCGTGACGCTCGAGGGCTCCGATCCCGAGCGCGCCGTCCGCTTCGGCTTCGCGGCGCCGGTCGTGACGGTGCCCGCCGGTCAGGTGCAGGCGGTGGGCCTGCGGGTCGACTGCCGACGGCCTGACCCGGGCCAGGAGCTGGCCCGACCGATCACCGTGACCGCCACCGACGGACAGCGCAGCGTCGAAGCGGCCGGGTCGCTGGTCCTGAGCTCGTCGCGCTCGGCGATGGAGGTGCTCGCCCTCCGCCTGGACCCGAGCGTCCTGCGGCTCCAAAACGGCCGCCGCGGTTCCCTGAGCGTGGTGGTCGACAACCGCGGCGGCACGTCTCCGGTCCAGGTCGCGCTGCAGGGAGACGACCCCGAGAACAGCCTCGACTTCCGGTTCGCGCCGCCGGTGCTGGAGGTCGCGGCCGGGCACGCAGTCCGGACCACCGCCACCGTGCACGCCCCCCGGATCGCCGGCGGTCAGCAGCTGACCCGGCCCATCACCGTCACGGCCTCCGACGGCCACACCTCGGTCGAGAGCTCGGGCAGCGTCGTCCAGTCCGCCGCCCCGCGGCGACCCCTCGCCCGGATCTTGTTCACCGTGCTCGGGGGGCTGGCGATGCTGCTCGGCGCCCTCGGCATCTGGGACGGGACGAACGGGCTCCGCGGCGTCGCCCTGACCGCCGACGTGCTCGCCGGGCCGTTCGGGTGGGAGGTCGCGCCCGAGCGGGTGCGAGGGCTGGAGCAGTTGCGGGAGCCGCTCGGATGGCTGGAGGCCCTGCTCACGCTCGGTCTGGTCGTGGCCGGGCTGGCCGTCCTGGTGGTGTTCGGCCTGACGGCGCCCTCGGGCCGGCTCAGCCGGGTGGCCGCGTTCCTGGGCGCGCTGGTGCTGGTCAGCTTCTTCGTCGCGTTCGGCCTGGCCGGTCAGCAGCCGCGCCCGGCCGGCGGGGCGCTGCTCGTGGGGCTCGGCTGTGTGGCGGGCTACATCGGCGGGGCGCTCGGGCGGCGCTGAGGCCGGAGTCTGCCCCATCGGGCACCAGGTCCGGGCCCTGCACGCCTGTCCAGACGGGACGGGCGGTGCCACGCTAGGAGGAGGTCTGTCGAGCTGACGGAGGTTCCGATGCACGGTGGCACGGCGCACGACCACGCGATCGACGATCGGCACGACCCGTTCCGGCCGAGGGGGTCCCGGCTGGATCCCGGACCGCCGGCGCAGGTGGGTCGGGCCGCGAGCACGGGTCGCGCCGACGTCCTCGACGCCGAGGCCGTGCTGGGGCTGCAGCGCTCGGTGGGCAACGCGGGCGTCAGCAGCCTGCTGGAGGAGGAGCGCTCGCCGGTGCACTCCGTCCTCAGCTCGGGCGGCCGACCCCTCGAGCCGGAGGTGCGGACCGACATGGAGGCTCGGCTCGGCCACGACTTCTCCGACGTCCGTGTGCACGACGACAGCGCCGCCGCAGCGTCGGCGTCGGCGGTGGACGCGCACGCCTACACCGTCGGGTCGAACGTGGTGTTCCAACGGGACCGCTACGACCCGTCCTCGCACGAGGGCCGGGTGACCCTGGCCCACGAGCTCACGCACGTCGTGCAGCAGCGGAGCGGGCCGGTCGACGGTACGCCGGCGCCCGGGGGCATCAGGGTGAGTGACCCGTCCGACCGGTTCGAGCGGGAGGCGGCCAGCAACGCCGAGCGGGTGATGGGCGCCTCCGCCCCGGTCCAGACCTCGTCCCTGGCGGCGCGGGCGGTGCAGCGCGAGACCGCCGACGAGGACGTCGTCCAGGGGCTGTTCGTGCAGCGGTCCGAGGACGAGGACGACGAGGTGCAGGGCTCGTTCGTCCAGCGCGAGGAGACCGACGAGGAGGAGCAGACGTCGTGACCCCGGGCACCAGGTAGCAGGCGGTGGGCGGCTCGGACGTGGCCGTCGCGTCCCGGACCGGCGTGGACGGCGCGCTGTCCGACGGACGACGAGGTCTTCGCGGCCGCTGCCGACCGACCGATCCCGCGCGGGCCCGGTGCCCCGAAGGGCAGTCCGTTCTGCCCGATCCCAGGGCCCTCGGTACGTGCCCCGGCGCGCCCGATCTGCCGAGGCTGGCAGCACACTCTCGCCAGCCAAGGAGACGCTCTGATGCCGACCTACCAGTCACCCGGGGTCTACGTCGAGGAAGTCCAGTCGGGCTCCCGCCCGCTGGAGGGGGTGGGCACCGCGATCGCCGCGTTCGTCGGGCTCGCCGAGTCCGGCCCCTTCAACGAGCCGACCCTGGTGAGCAACTGGACCGCGTTCACCAAGGCGTTCGGCGGTTTCGTCGCCGGTTCCTACCTCGCGCAGTCGGTCTACGCCTACTTCATGAACGGCGGCGGCAACTGCTACGTCGTGCGGATCGGGCAGAACCTCGCTGCCGAGGCCAACGGCTCGCGGAACGGGCGCGCGAAGGAGGTCTCCGCCGCCCCGACCGCGCAGATCGGCCGGTTGAGAGTCGACGTCATCGAGCCGGCGGCCACCTCGGGATCGGTCAGCGTCGAGATCGCCGACGCCGGCGGTGACAACCCCACGCCGGACATGTTCAAGCTCCTGGTCAAGCGCGACGGCGAGGTCGTCGAGGAGTTCGACCGGGCCACCCTCGGCAAGGGCAAGCAGAACGTGGTGACGTTGGTCAACACCGTCTCCAAGCTGATCCAGGTGGAGGAGACCGCGACCGGCTCTCTGGAGCGGCCCGCGTCGGGTGAGGTGGCACTGGTCGCTCCGGCACCGCCGGCCGCCATCCCGTCGGGGGTGCTGAGCGCCGACGACTACATCGGTGACGTGGCCGAGCGCAGCGGGTTCGGTGGGCTCGAGGCGGTCGAGGAGATCACCATGCTCTGCGTGCCCGACCTGATGAGCGCCTACCAGCAGGGCGCCATCGACCTGGAGACGGTTCAGGCCGTGCAGACGTCGATGATCGCCCACTGCGAGCTGATGGGTGACCGGATCGCCATCCTCGACCCGCCGCCCGGGTTCAACGCCCAGCAGATCAAGGAGTGGCGCGTCGACCGGGCCCGGTACGACTCGGCCTACGCCACCCTCTACTGGCCCTGGGTGAAGACCATGCACCCCGACACCGGGAAGATCGCCTTCATGCCCCCGTCCGGCCACGTGGCCGGGATCTGGGGCCGCAACGACGACACCCGCGGCGTGCACAAGGCGCCGGCGAACGAGGTGGTCCGCGGCGCGGTGGACATCGAGGTCAACATCACCCGCACGGAGCACGACCTCCTCAACCCCGAGGGCATCAACGTCATCCGCGCCTTCCCCGGCCAGGGCATCCGGGTCTGGGGGGCCCGCACCCTCTCCTCCGACCCGGCCTGGCGCTACCTCAACGTCCGCCGGCTGTTCAACTTCCTCGAGGAGTCGATCCTGGCCGGCACCAACTGGGTGGTGTTCGAGCCGAACGACCGGGCTCTGTGGGCGAAGATCCGGCGGACCATCGCCTCGTTCCTGGTCCTGCAGTGGCGGGCCGGCGCGCTCTTCGGCGCCACCCCGGACGAGGCGTTCTACGTCAAGTGCGACGACGAGACCAACCCGGCGGAGGCGATCGACGCCGGTCAGGTGCTCTGCGAGATCGGCGTCGCCCCCGTCAAGCCGGCCGAGTTCGTGATCTTCCGCCTGGCCCAGTTCTCCGGCGGCACCAGCCTCGTCAGCGAGTGAGCCCGGACCAACTTCGATCCACCACCAGAAAGGCTCCGCCATGGCACTTCCCGAGGGCGACAGCTCCGTCGGCCACTCGTTCGGACTCGAGTTCGACGGCCTCACCATCAAGAGCATCACCGAGATCTCCGGGCTCAAGATGGAGCAGGACGTCGTGGAGTACAAGGAGAACGGACCCGACGGCAAGTACCGGGTCAAGCGGCTGCCGGGCCGGCCCAAGGCGCCCGACATCACCCTCACCCGCGGCCTCACCTCCGACACCAGCTTCGAGAAGTGGGTCAAGGACAGCCGCTTCGGCAAGATGACCGACTCCCGCAAGGGCGGTGCGATCATCGTCTTCGACTTCGAGGGCAACCCGGTCAAGCGCTACAAGCTCGAGAACGCGTGGCCGAAGAGCCTGGAGATCGGCTCGCTCAAGGCCGGCGACACCTCCTACCTGCAGGAGAAGCTGGTCCTCACCTGCGAGAGCATCGAGGTCGAGTAGTGCGCCGAGGGACGCTCACGCTGCCCGAGCGCGACGAGGCCGACGGCTCGGCGTCCGGCGGCACGGGTGAGCACGGGTGCCCGCAGGAGCAGCTCCGCACCGAGTTCACCTTCCTGCTGCCGCGCGGCTACGTCGACAGCAGCGGGGCGGTGCACCGCGAAGGCGTCATGCGGCTGGCCACCGCCCGCGACGAGCTGATCCCGCTGCGGGACGACCGGGTGCGGGAGAACCCGGCCTACCTGACGGTGGTCCTGCTGGCCCGGGTGGTGATGCGGATCGGCTCGGTGGAGGACGTGCACGCGGGGACCATCGAGAACCTGTTCGCCGCCGACCTCGCGTTCCTCCAGGACCTCTACCGGCGGGTCAACCAGGAGGGACACACCCGCGCGGCCGTCACCTGCCCCGCCTGCTCCCACCGGTTCGCCGTCGACGTCGCGGGTGGGCGCCTGGGGGAATCGTGACGTACGCGGCCGACCGGCTCTACGAGGAGGTCGCGTACGTCGCCTACTACCTGCACTGGAGCCGCGACGACCTGCTCGACCTCGAGCACGCGGAGCGCCAGCGTTTCGTGGCCCAGGTCGCCGCGCTGAACACCCGCATCTCCCAGAGCTGACGCCGCCTCCCAGGTGCCCGTCGAGCCCGACCCCGACCCCGAGGAAGGTCCGCATGGCCTGGTGGTCCCCGCTGCGCGGGACGTTCGACCGGTGGCTGGGTCGCGCTCGGGGGACGGGCACCGTCGCGGCGCCGGAGGTCCCCGGTCCGGAGCCGACCGCGCCAGGACCGCCCGTCCAGGCCTGGCGCGAGCTGCCACCCGTCCAGCGGGTGCTCGCCGCACCGCTCGGACCGGTCGCTCCGCTGACCCCCTTCACCTCCTCGCTGTCCGCCTTCCAGAACCCCAGCTTCCTCGGTCCCCTCGGGCACGACGTGAACCCGTCGGTCGGGGGGCTGGTGCAGGGCCTCGCCGACCTCGCCCCCACTGTGCCTGAGGTGGCGGCGTACGGCGGACCACTACCCGTTCCCACACCCACCCGCTCCCCGGTCCCGCGCGCGGTGCAGCGCGTCCTCACCGGCTGGCCGCCGACCGAGGCCGTCCGGCTCGAGCACCCGCTCGTGCCTCCCGGTGCGGAGGAACCGCCTGACGCAGTCCCCCGTCCGCCGGAACCGAGCACCGAGGAGGGGGACGACCACCCGCTCGGCGCCGAGGCCGTCCCGGACCCCTCGACGCGAGACGGAGGGCCGCTGCCCGCCCCTGTCGCCACCCTGGCCGAGGTCGACGCTGCGCCACCCTCGGGCGCTCAGCGTGCCGCCGTCGACACCCGGTGGCCTCCGCCGGTGCGCCCTGGCCGGGGCGAGTCCCCCGCTGCCTCCGGGGAGCGCCCACCCGCTGCGCTGCAGCGCACCGCGGCCGCCCCGTCCGCGGCGCCGGAACTACCCAGCCCCACGACGTCGGAGGAGCCCGTCGTCCCGCGGCCCTCATCCCCGCGGGCCTTCCCCCCGTCGTGGTCGCCCGGCACCGAAGCGCCGGGACCCGTCCCGGTGCGACCGGCTGCGCCACTGCCGAGGACCGACCAGCACCTCCCGCTGCAGCGGACCCTGCCCGTGGTGCCCGACCTGGCTCCCGCCACCCGCGCCCCCGCCCCCGCCCTGACGGTCGCAGTCGACGTCCCCGCTCCGGCGTCGCCACCGTCCGCCGGAGACGCCGAGCCGCCCGGCCCGCTCACCCGCCCGGTTCTGCCCCCCGTTCCCGAGCCCGCTCCGGACCGCGCGCCCGAGGGCGACGAGCCCGTCCCGTCGGCCCCCCTGCTCGGATCCCCGACCCCGGTCCTCGGCTCGACCTCGGACACCGAGCTGCTCCACCAGCCAGCGGCCACGCGGGAGCTCCCGGTGCAGCGGAGCAGCGCAGTGCTGGGCGGCGCTCCTGCGGTGAGGAGCCCGGCCCTCTCGTCCCCCACGCCCGGGCCGGCAGACCACCTCCCGCCGCCGCGCTCCACCCAGCCGCCGAGTGACCCGGGGAGCCACTCCCCGGCGCCGGACGTCGTGGTCCAGACCGCCGACGCGTCCCTGCCCGAGCTGCGGGTGGTCGCCGCTGCGTCGGCCAGCGAGCCGTTCCAGGAACCGCTCCCCGGGTCGTCGGACCGACCACCACATCCGGAGCCGCTGGGGCACCTCCCCGCCGCGCCGACGCCGCCGGCCGCCGCGCTGCTCGGCGCCCGGTCGACGCTGCTGTCCACGCCACCGGGGCTCGCCGCCGATCGGGTGGAGCCCGCCCCGGTGCAACGTCTGACCTTCCTGCCCCCGGACCCGGATCTCCTCCCGCCGGCTCTCCCAGCCGTGGAAGAGGGATCCGCCGTCGCCTCCGCGCCACCGGCTCTCCCCGCTCCCCTGGTCAGCCGGGCCCAGGAGCTCGGGGCGACCGTGCCCGTGCCGCTCCAGCGAACCGCGACGTCGTCCCCCCACCGGCCCGCGACACCCGCGAGCAGGGGCTCGGCACTCCGACGCGCTGACGACCCGGTCGCCGTGCAGCACTTCCCGCCTCCGCCGGTGCAGCGCACACCCGGGCCCGTACGGCCCGTGGTCACTCCGACGCCGTCGGTCCTCGAGGAGTCCGCGGCGTCGATGGCCCCACCAGGTGCGGCGCCGGAGAGCCTCCACCCCGAGTTCCCGGGCTACCAGGTGGTGCCGATCGGGCCGTCCGCGGTGAGTTCGCCCGCCGGGGGTCGGGAGGGCGTCGCGGCACTTTCCCCGTCCGCCAGCACGGTGCAGCGGTTGGACACCGAGCTGCGCACTCCGGCTGCTGCCCTGCCCACCGCGGCGGCGGCGGGGACGCCACCGGCCGGGGTGCGATCGATGCCGCCGACCCGGATCGTGCAACGTCCGACGGCGGCCTCCCGGCCGCAACCCGTTCTGGCGACGCCAGCCCTCACCCCCACCGCCTTCGCCAGCATGTTCGCGGTGGCCGACCCCGCGTCCAGCGACGACGTCCCCGCCGTGCAGCGGGAGGTGACCGATCCGGGCGCGTCCCCGACCGCCGAGCCGGCGGCCGCCGGGACGGGCGCACCGGCCGGAACCCTCTCGGCCCCCGCACCCCCGCCGGCCGCACCAGCAGCCCCCGCGGCACCAGCGGCGACCGACCTCGACGAGATGGCCCGGCGGCTGTTCGAACCGCTGTCGGCCCGGCTGCGCGCGGAGTTCTGGCTCGACCGCGAACGGGCCGGCCTGATGACCGACAACCGACCCTAGGAGACCGCGATGACCGGTAGCGCTGGACCTGCGGTGAGCGTCTGCTTCACCGTCAAGATCGGCAGGGACGACGAGCTGGGCCGGTTCACCACCTGCGAAGGCCTCGGGTGCGAGATGGTGCTCGAGCAGCGCGAGGAGGGCGGCAACAACGGCTTCGTGTGGCAGTTGCCGAGCCGGATCAAGTACACCAACGTCAAGCTGAGCCGCCCGCTGGACCAGGACAGCAGCAAGCTCACCGCCTGGTTGACCAGTTTCGCCTCCGGTGTCCAGCGGCAGACGGCGACGATCACGGCGATGACCGCCGACGGCGATCCCGTCACGTCCTGGGTGCTCGACGGGGTGATACCGGTGCGCTGGTCCGGGCCGAGCCTGAACCCGGACTCGGCGAAGGTGCTCACCGAGACCGTCGAGCTGGCCCACCACGGCTTCCTGCCGGGCCAGAACCCCCACGCCGGGCCGAGGTCATGAGCGGCGCCATCGCCCTGACCAGCGCCCGCGGGGGCAAGCTGCCCGATCCCGCGGAGAGCAGCCGGTCGGCCCCGGACCAGCAGGCCGGGATGCAGCGCGCCCGGCTCCAGCTCTACGCGACCAAGCCGGCCGGTGCCGGAGCCAAGGCGGGGGCCACCCTGGGCGAGATCAGCTTCCAGTTCAACCCCAAGGAGGTGACGGTCGCCAAGACGGCCAAGTGGGAGCGCAAGACGTCCAAGGGCGCCAAGACAGCAGGCCCGCCCGAGTTCAGCGGGTCCGAGCCCTGCAAGCTGACGCTGGAGATGTTCTTCGACGCCACCGCCAACCAGGACGGGGCCGTGGTCCAGGCGGTCGAGAAGCTGTTCGCCTGCTGCGTGCCGACCGAGGAGAGCGCCGGCCAGAAGAAGCCCAGCCCGCCGCTGGTGGTGCTGCAGTGGGGCAACATCACCAGCTTCCCGGCGTTCGTGACGTCGGTCAGCGCCAAGTACACCCTCTTCGCCAGCAACGGGACGCCGATCCGCGCCCTGTGCAGTGTCGCGATGGAGGAGATGCCGGGCGACCCCCTCCGTCAGAACCCGACCTCGGGCAGCCTGGACGTCCGGCGGGTGCACCGGGTGCTGGCCGGCGACACCCTCGCCTCGGTCGCCTGGGTCGAGTACGGCGACCCCACCAGCTGGCGGCGGCTGGCGGCCTACAACGGGATCGACGACCCGTTGCGGATCCGGACCGGCACCCTGCTCCTGCTGCCGAGCATCGAGGAGCTGACGGCGACATGAGCTTCTCCTCGAGCTTCCTGGTCGAGCTCGGCGGCCACCCGCTGCCGGCCGACGTCGTACCGCTGCTCACCGCCGTCGACGTCGACGACAGCCAGCGGGTGCCGGACCTCTTCGTGCTCCGCTTCCGCGACCCGCACCGGATGGTGCTGTCGAAGTCGGGGGCGAAGATCGGCGCCAGAGCCAAGGTCAGCGTGCTGGTCAGCGACTCGCAGACACCCGTCCCGCTGATCGAGGGCGAGGTCACCGCCCTGGAGGCCGAGTTCGACTCCGGCGGCACCTTCACCGTCGTCCGGGGCTACGACCAGGCACACCGGCTCTTCCGCGGGCGGCGCACCGCCAGCTACGTGCAGATGACCGCGTCCGACATCGCCCGGGAGGTCGCGCAGCGCGCCGGTCTGGAGGTGGGTGAGGTGACCAGCACCACGACGGTGTTCCCCCACGTCAGCCAGGCCGGCCAGACCGACTGGCAGCTCCTGCAGCAGCTGGCCCGCGACACCGGGCTGGAGGTCGCCGTCCGGCAGGGCAGGTTCAGCTTCACCGCACCCACGACCGCCTCGAGCGCCCCAGCCGTCGGCGGCGGTTCCTCGACGAACCCCCTGGTGCTCGCCCTGGGGGCAGACCTGCTGCGGTTCCGCTCGGTGCTCACCTCGGCCCAGCAGGCCGGCGAGGTGGAGGTGCGCGGCTGGGACGTGGCCACCAAGCAGGCGTTGACCGCCACGGCACCGGCGGCGACGACCAGCGCATCGCTGCCCACCGTCACCCCGCAGGACCTGGCGGCGCTCTTCGGTGGTCCTGTGCACGTCTCGACCGACATCCCGTACCGCACCCAGGCTGAGGTCGACGAGGCGGCGAAGAACCTCGCCGACGAGCTGGCGAGCACGTTCGCCGAGTTCCACGGCGTCGCACGGGGCAACCCCCAGCTGCGGGCGGGCACCGCGGTCAGCATCGACGGGCTCGGCGAGCCCTTCGACGGCAAGTACACCGTCACCACCTCGCGGCACCGCTTCGACCCCACCAGCGGCTACACGACGACGTTCTCGGTGACCGGCCGGCACGACCGCAGCCTGCTCGGGCTCGCCTCCGGTGGCAGCCGGCCGAGCCGGGCGCCGAGCGGCGTGGTCGTCGGCCAGGTGAGCGACGCCAGCGACCCGGAGCGGGCCGGCCGGGTCAAGCTGGTGTTCCCGTGGCTGTCGGACGACTACGTCAGCGACTGGGCCCGCACCCTGCAGCCCGGTGCCGGCAAGGACCGGGGGTGGACCGTCGTCCCCGAAGTCGGCGACGAGGTCCTGGTCGCCTTCGAGCAGGGCGACTTCAGCCGTCCCACCGTCCTCGGCGGCCTGTTCAACGGTGTCGACACCCAGGCCCAGGGCCCGATCGACCTGGTGGACGGTGGCTCCGGTGCGGTCAACCGCCGATCGATGGTGTCGCGCCAGGGGCACCGGCTCGACCTGCTGGACCAGGCAGGCCATAAGGAGGGCGTCCGGGTCGCAACGGCGGACGACACCCTGGTCATCGACCTCGACCAGGTCGGCACCACCGTCACCGTGCACGCGGACGGCAAGGTGCTGGTCGAGGGCTCGAAAGGGATCACCATCGACGCCGCCAGCTCCGACGTGCAGCTCAAGGGCGGCCAGATCTCGCTCCGGGCCAGCAACGGCGTCACCGTGGACGCCGGCGGTGGTGCCGTGAGCCTGACCGGCGTCACCGCCAAGCTCGAGGGCAGTACCAGCACCGAGGTCAAGGGAGGTGCGACGTGCTCGGTCACCGGAGGCGTCGTCAAGATCAACTGAACCGGCCCGACCACCCGGGCGCGGCGCCCGGACCCGGCCGCCCGATCGTGCTGATCGGAGGATGAGGTGGAGATCGACTTCATCGGCGCCGGCTGGTCCTACCCGCTGACCACCGACGCGGCCGGCGGCATGGCGCTCGTCACCCAGGACCGGGAGATCGAGCAGGCGATCAGGCTGGTGCTCGGCACCGCCCGGGGAGAACGGCCGATGCGCCCCGAGTTCGGCTGCCGCATCCACGACCACGTCTTCGGTCCCGCCTCGGCGACCACCGCCGGGCAGATCGCCTTCGACGTCCGCGAGGCCCTGGAGCGGTGGGAGCCGCGGATCGAGGTCACCGAGGTCCTGGTCGGCTTCGACGCGGTGGCGTCCGGGCTCCTCCACGTGGACATCGGCTACGTGCTGCGCGGGCTGAACGACCCCCGGAACCTGGTGTTCCCCTTCTACGTCATCCCCGCCGAGCACGACGACGCGCTGGTCCTCGGCCCGTCGCAGCCGGCCCTGCCCGGAGGTCGCTGATGCTGCCCGCCCCGAACCTCGACGACCGCACCTTCCAAGACCTCGTCGACGACGCGAAACGCCTGGTCCAGCAACGGTGCCCCACCTGGACCGACCACAACGTGTCCGACCCCGGCGTGACCCTGATCGAGGCCTTCGCCCAGATGGTCGACCAGGTCATCTACCGGCTGAACCGCGTACCCGACCTGCACTACGTCAAGTTCCTGGAGCTGATCGGCGTCGAGCTGCGGCCCCCGGCGGCCGCGCACGGGGAAGTGACCTTCTGGCTGTCGGCCCCGCAGCCGCAGCCGGTGGTGGTGCGCGCGGAGTCGCGGGTCGCCACCCCGCGGACCGACGTCAGCGACCCTGTGGTCTTCAGCACCACCAAGACGCTGGACATCGTGCCGTGCAGCTTCAGCGTCGCCGCCACGCACGGGGTCGGCGCCGCTGCGACGGAGACCACGACCGCTCTGCTGAGCAGCAAGGGTTTCCCCTGCTTCTCGCCCTCGCCCCAGGTCGGCGACGCCCTGCTCATCGGTCTGTCCAGCGCGGTCCCGTCCTGCGCTGTCGTGCTCCGGTTCGACTGCCCGGTGGCCGGCCTGGGCATCGATCCGCGACGTCCGCCCCGGGTCTGGGAGGCGCACACCGAGAACGGTTGGGAGCCCTGCGAGATGGACCGGGACGACACCTCGGGCTTCAACCGGCCCGGCGACGTCGTCCTGCACGTCCCCGAGCGGCACCACACCTCCACGCTGGTCCAGCACCGCGCCGGCTGGCTCCGCTGCCGGTTGGTCGAGCCCGAGCCCGACCAGCCCACCTACACCCGTTCCCCGACGGTGCTGGCGGTCAGCGCTTTCACCATCGGCGGCACCGTCGGCACGGTGCACGCCGACGTGGTCCGGGACGAGGTGATCGGCCGTTCCGACGGCACCCCCGGCCAGCGCTTCGCCCTGCAGCAGCACCCGGTCCTGCCGTCGGACACCCCGAGCGAGATCACCGTGCTCGCCGACGGCGGCGAGCACGCCTACGTGGAGGTCCCGCACTTCGCCCAGTCCGTGGCCACCGACCGCCACTTCCGGATCGACCGCTACGTCGGCGAGGTCCAGCTCGCCCCTGCCGTCCGGGATCCGGGCGGGGCGCTGCTCCACTACGGAGCGGTCCCGCCAGCCGGCGCGGTGCTGCGGCTGGGCACCTACCGGACGGGCGGCGGGCGGATCGGCAACGTCACCCGCGGGCAGATCCGGGTGCTCAAGACCTCGGTGCCCTACGTCGCGCGGGTGGAGAACCGGGTGCCGGCCGTCGGCGGCGCGGAGGCCGAGACCCTCGAGGACGCGAAGGTCCGCGGACCCCTGCTGCTCCGCTCCCGGGGCCGAGCCGTCACCGCGGAGGACTTCGAGCACCTCGCCCGCGACGTGGCACCCGACGCCGCCCGGGTGCACTGCGTGCCCGAAGGTGCGGGGACGGCGGGCGTGCGGGTGCTGGTGGTGCCCCACGTCGGCAGCGACGACGTCGGCCGCATCGACCGCGACGACCTCGACCCGCCCGCCACCACGCTGCGGCGGATCAGCGCCGCCCTCGACGAACGTCGACTGGTCGGCACCCGGCTGCTGGTGCAGCCGCCCGACTACCTCTGGCTCACGGCCGTGGTCAGTGCCAGCGCTCGGTCCTTGTTCGACCCGGCTGCGGTGCGGGTGGAGATCCTGCGCGCCCTGTACACGCTCTACCACCCGCTGGTCGGCGGGCCGGACCGGACGGGGTGGCCCTTCGGGCGCTCGGTGCAGTCGCACGAGGTGCATGCCGCCCTCGCCGCCATCCCGGGAGTCGACATGGCCCGCGAGATCACCGTCGCCCTCTTCCCGGCCGAGGCCGGCACGGGCCGCCGCGGCGGTGCCGTGCAGCGCCTCGACCTCCCGGCGACCGGGCTCGTCTTCTCCTTCGAGCACCAGGTCCGGGTGGCGCGATGAGGGGCACGCTGCCGGCCCTGGCCACACCGCACCCGCTGGCCGACACGCTGCCAGCCCTGCTCCGCGAGGACGCGATGGCGCGCGGCCTCTGCGCCGGCCTGGACGAGGTGCTGGCGCCGGTGCTGTCCACACTGGACTCCTTCCCGGCCTACCTCGACCTGTCCACCGCCCCGGTCGATCTCGTCCCCTGGCTCGGGCAGTGGCTCGGCGTGCCCGCCGGGACGAGCGGCGGCGACGGCCGAGACCGCGCGGTGCTGGCGGCAGCCGCCGACCTGCAGGTCCGGGGCGGCACGGCTGCGGGCATCGCCCACGCGGTCGAGGCGGCTCACGGGGTGACCGTCGAGGTCCGTGAGAACGGCGCCGCGTCCTGGTCGTCGACGCCGGGCGGCGAGCTGCCGGGCCAGCCCGGTCCGGCCATCGTGGTGGTGGTCCAGCTCCGACCGGGTGAGGTCGTCGACGTCGACCGCCTGGACGCGCTGGTCTGCACGCTCAAGCCGGCGCACGTCGAGCACCGGGTCCAGGTGCAGGGACCGTGACGTCGAGCAACGGGGGTGGGCCTGCACCGCGCGGGTGGGGCGGTGGGCGTCAGCGGCGGGCCGGCAGACCCAGCTCGGCCAGGGCACGGGCGTGCTCACGGCGGCAGACCGCGGCGGCGCTGTGGTCACCGAGCTGTTCGAGGAGGGCGACCAGCACGGCCCACGACGGGTCGTGGTACGGCTCGAACTCGAGCGAACGGCGCGCCGCCCGCACACCGCGGTGCAGGTCGCCCACGGCCAGGGCTCCACGTGCAGCCTCGGCCGCCACCTCAGCAGCGAGGGACCGGAGCCGGTCGCGCTCCCCCACCACCCATTCCGCCGGTCCGGCTTCGGGCAGGAGCTCGCCGGCGTACAGGTCGAGGGCGTCGAAGCGTGCGCGCAGTGCGGCGGCCTCGTCTGCGGCCAGCTCGAGCCGCACCGCGAACTGGGCGAGCCGCTCGAACTCCCGCAGCTCGTCCACGGCCCCGGGCAGTTGCAGGGCGTAGGCGTCACCGGCCCGTCGCACGCTGGAGTCGTCCAGGCCGGCGGCGATCAGGCACTGCCGCACGCTCGAGACCGCCACCTGCAGGCTCCGCGTGCCCGACGCCGTGCTCAGCTCCGGCCAGAGCGCGTCGATCAACCGCTCCCGGTGGACGGGCCGGCCGTGGTCGAGGGCGAGCCGCTCCAGCAACGACCGCGCTTTCGGCCGCAGCCGGTGCCAGTCGACGGCCCGGCCGTCGACGGTCAGCTCGAAGCTGCCCAGGCACCGCAGCCGCACGGAGGGCCCGACCGCGCCCGTGGCGACCGGCCGGAGATCGACCGCGGCCGGCTTCGACCAGACCTCGGACGCCACCAGCGGCGGGACCGCACGACCGGCCAGCAGGGGCAGCAGAGCGAAGACCCCGGCGGCGCGAGCCCGGGCTCGCAGCAGCTCGACCGCGTGGGGTGTCGACTCGGGGGTGGCCGCGGTGCGGCTCAGCAGGGCGCGGCCCCACAGCTCGAGCACGGGCGCGTCGAGGGCCAGCGCGTGCTGGACGGCACGGCGCAGGTGGGGCACCGCCTCGGCAGGACGTCCGACCCGCACCTGCAGCCAGCCGAGCAGCCCGCTGAGCAGGCAAGCCGCCCACGCATCGCCGTGCAGCTCGCAGTCCTCGATGAGCTCGTGGCAGGCCGAGACCCGCCACCCGGTCGGCTGGACCGTGAGCAGGACCACCGCCTGGATGCCACGCGCCATCCGCGACAACCAGGGCAGGCCCTCGAGGTCCGCGGAGAGCACGACCTCCTCGAGTCGCCCGGAGACGGCCTGGTCCGGCTCCGCCAGCAGCTCCGCGACCACGAGGACCAGCCGGGCGGCCAGGTCGGACCAGCCCCCCGTGGTCGTGCTCGTGCTGGGGGCCGCCATGCCTCTCAGGGCGCGGAGCGCCGCCGGCGAGTCGCCCTCCAGCAGGTGGGCCAGGCCCCGCGCCAGTCCGGGCGGGACGGCGTCGGGCACGGTCCCGGTCCGGGTGAGCGCTCGCAGCTGGCGGGCCAGGACGAGAGCCGGAGGGGCCGCGCCGACCGAGGGCGGCGGTGGGGGCACCGGGAGCCAGACGGAGGCGACGGCGCGTTCCTCTGCGCACCGGCTCCGGAACTCGGGGTCGTCCATCGACGACTCCGCCTGCCGGTAGGCAGCCACCGCCTCGGTCACCCGACCTTCGCGGAGCAGCCGGCGCGCGCCGACGGCGGCCATGCCCGGGTCGTCGCCGGGAGCGCCGGGCCGGCCCAGGAGGCTGCCGAGCCACTCATCGGGGGGCAGGGAGGAGGGACCTCGCTGCAGCAAGCGCGCCACCGCCCCCCAGTCCTCCGCCCTGGCGTACGCCCGCACCGCTGCCCGGTCGAGGCCCTGCCGCTCGAGCAGTCCGGCGCTGCGGGCGTAGAGCTGGCGCGCCGCTGCGGAGCCCTCCTCGTCGACGAGCAGGACCTCGAGGTGGGTCTGCAGCACCTGGTGGTAGCGGTAGGTGCGCCCACCGTCGGTGCTGGTGGTGAAGAACTGGAGACGCTCGAGCTCGTCGAGGACGGCCGCACTGCCACCGGCCCCGAGCAGCTCGTCGCAGAGGTCGCCCGACATCAGACCCAGCGTGCAGGTCCGGAGCAGGAATAGCCGCCGGCCCTCCGCCAGGCCTTCGAGGACGTTGCGGGTGAGGTAGGACCGGATCAGCCGGAAGCGTCCGGACAGCTCCGCCACCGCTGCTTCGCGTCCCGGCCGGCTCAGCTCGGCGGTGCCGAGGTGGAACAGCTGCAGACCCGCCGCCCAGCCGCCGGTGCGCCGGGTGAGCGCCGCCGCCGACTCCGGCGAGAGCGGGCGGCGGTAGACCGCGCGGAACAAGTCCTCGACCTCCCAGGAGCGGAAGCGGAGGTCGTCGCCGTCCAGCTGGCAGAGGTCGCCGTTCGCGAGGAAGCGGGACGTGTTGATCATCGGCGGTCGTCGGCTACCCAGCAGGACCCGCACGCCCCGGGGGCGCAGGACGAGCAGTCGTTCCAGAGCGCGCTCCGCCGGACTCCCGACGATGACGTGCAGGTCGTCGACGACCAGCCGGACCGGTCCCGGAGCCAGCTCCTCCCAGGCCGCCACCAGCGCGTCCACGGTGGGTGGTGGGACCGCTCGGCCGATGAGGGGGATGTCCAGCGCCTCCTCGAGCGCCCCACCGACATGTCTCACCAGGGCAGCCTCGTCATCGTCCTCGGCGCTGGCCCGGTACCAGGCGCACGCCTCAGCGCCCCGGTCGGCGACACGGCTGAGCAGGGTGGTCTTGCCGGCCCCGGGAGGACCGAGGACCAGCGCGGTCCACGGGCCGTCGGGGTCCAGCAGGCGACGCTCCAGACGCTCCCGGACGAGCCCCCGGGGGTCCGGGCGGTGCACCTTCTCATGGAAGAGAAATGCGTTCATCGAAGCCCCCAACAATGACCTTCGACGCTATACCTCGAGCCCGTCCGCTGTCATCGTCGTATCCGGACCTGCCGGCGACAGCAGACAGCGAGGTGCGTTGGAGTCCGCGTCAGCCGGTCGCGAAGGGAGTCACCTGGCCGCACTCGTCCGCTGAGGGCATGGTCAGGCTCGCCTGAGCAGAGCTCGTACCCCCTGACTCGTCGGTCGCCTCGATCGTGAAGGACGACGTACCAGCGTCGTAGATCCCGATGGTGCCCGAACGGAACTCCGTGGTGGTGAGAGCCTGCATCGAGGTGGGCCCACTGCTCGTGGCACCGGAGATGCTCAGCGTCACACCCGCGGACGCACCCGTGGTGACCACCTCGGCCACGACCTGCACCTGGTCGCCGGGGCAGATCTGGGTCAGCGCGGTCCCGCCGTCAGGCTCGACCACCCGGGCACCGACGATCTGCGGTCCTGCGACGCCGGGTGAGGGGGTGTCCTCGGCGGGCGTAGGCGTCGACGACACCGTGGTTCGTGGCGGTGGTTTCTCGGCGTTGGTCACGCGCTCCCCAGGCTCATCGCCAGCACGCAGGACCGTGACGTGGATGTGGTTCAGATGGTTGGCGTTGTCGCTGGCCCGGTCCTCCATCGGCCGCCAGTCATCCTCGGCACGGTTCGCGCTCCACGACTGCTGCTGCCAGATGATGTAGTGGACACGGAACTCCTCCTTGCGCGCCTGCAGGTACGCGACCACCCGGTCACCGAGCTCGACGGCTTCTCGGCTCTTGTAGTCCGGTATCGCCGAGTCGATCATGATGTCGATCGCCCGCCCTTCCGGATGATCCGGGTAGGAGTCCTCCCGCACTCCGTGGAAGGTCGTGATCTCCGGGAACTCCGCGTGCACGCAACGCAAGACCTGTCGCGCATCGCGTGCCAGTCCTGTCTCCGCCCGCATCTCCGTCTCCGGGCAGTTGGTCGTGGCTGTGCTGAAACAGCCGAGGAACGCAGGCAGGAGGAGAAGCAGCTCCAGCAGGAGGACCATCCCGGAGCCAGTCCTGCTCGCGGGCCGGTGCGTGGTGACCACAGGTGTCGAGTGACCACCCAGCACCGGTATCTCCCTGGGGCAGCAGGATGCCTCGCGGGCGTGGAGTCCTGCCGCCCGACCGCACCCGACCACCGCGGCCTGGGTGAACCGGTCGCAGGCGTCCAGGGCCTGCCCGTTCCGTGACGTCGAGGTGCCCTCCGACATGTCCGTCCCCCTCGAGCCTGGCTCGCCGCTCCCAGACTTCCGCCGACGCAGGCCACTTCCGATGGTCCACCCATCGCGGCGGTCGCGCCACCCCGGTGAGCATGATCGTTCTCCCCATGGGCGTCGACCCAGGGTGGACATCTCTGCGGCCCTCCGGGGCAGTGTTCTCGGCCCGATCGATCCTGATCACCGGCGTCGACCGCTGCTAGCATCAGCGGGACGCCGAGGGAGGAGTCGATGCCGCCGGGACCTGCTCTGCGCGCTGGGGACATGGCCCTCTGCCCTCTTGTGGACGGCCCGAAACCTCACGTCGGTGGAGCGATTACACCGCTGGCCGCCGTGCCGACCGTGCTGATCGGTGGCGCCCCTGCAGCCGTCGCGAACGGCACGCCCGGCGGCATCGTCTGCGTCTCGCCCGCGCCGAACGGGATCGCCATGGGCAGCACGACGGTGCTGATCGGCGGACTGCCGGCAGCGCGGCTCGGTGACCTGAGCCTGCACGGTGCTCCCGTGATGCCGGGGCCCGGCTGCCCGACGGTGGTGATCGGCGGCTGATCGTCGGTGCACTTCGGCGACAGCCACGTGCCGCTGCTCACCGTGCGGGGCCGCAACGACGCGGTCATCTGCCCCGACGGAGGAACCTTTCTCGTGCGTGACCTGCCCGAGGCGCAGGTCCAGCTGCAGAGGGAGCCGACGGTCGTCGCCCGCCAGCTCGAGCTCGACGAGGTCCGGGCCGTCACCACCACCGTGGCCAACGCTGCGTTGTGGGAGCCGGAGATCGCCGCACGACGCGACGCCTTCGCCAGATCTTGGCGGAGCGACTCGGCGAGGCCCTCGAGCAAGCCCAGGGCTCGGGGCCACCTCGCGCTCACCACCGACAGCGCGGCCGCCGCCGATCTCCTGCTCGGCCTCCTCTACTACCGCAGCACCATCGAGCACGCCCCCATCGACGACCCGCTGGTGGTGGGGCGATCGCCTCGGTCGGAACCTGGGCGACGGGCCAGGAGGAGCCTCCGGGCTGAGCTCTCAGCCTGACGACCCGTTCACGCCCGAACCCCGCCCGTTGCTTCTGCACGTCAGGCCGGGAAGGGTGTCATCACTGGTCGGGTCGTCCGCGGACGCTGACACTCGGGCGGGTGTCGCAACACGGTTGTCCTGCCGACGACCTAGACCTGGATCTGCCTCGGCAGCAGACTGGCCCGGTGAGGATCTCAGGACCGACGAGCCGTCGGGCCGAGGCGACAACGAGGTGTGGTGGTGGCGATGGCTAGTTGGACGTACGTGCTCGTCGGCGTTGACGGTTCCGAGGGCAGTCAGCGCGCTCTGCGGTGGGCCGCTGAAGAGGCGCGGCAGCACCAGGCGGCGCTGCACGTCCTCAGCACGTGGTTGGCGCCGGCGGCCCTCGTCGGGGTCAAGTACGACGGCGGCTGGACCGAGTCCTCGAGCTTGCAGCAGCTGACTCGGCGGCTGCAGGACGACGCGGTCGCCACCCTCGGCGATGACCACGGGTTGGTCGTGCAGCAGGACGTGGCCGAGGGTCACGCTGCGCAACGGCTCGTCGAGGCCTCCGCTGGCGCTGACCTCGTCGTGGTCGGTTCTCGAGGCCACGGCGGCTTCGCCGGAATGCTCCTCGGGTCGGTCAGCCAGCACGTGGCAGCCCACGCACACTGCCCCGTGACCGTCGTGCGCTGAGTCCATCCGACGGACCGCTGACTGGCTGGGGCGACTTCCCCCCCGCTCGGTCTTGGCAGCGGTGCTGCTCGCCTACGGAACCAGTGTCGAGCGAAGCCCTCCGCCGCCAGTGAATGCTCGCAGTCCGTACGTTGACGCCGACCGCCACCGGCCTGAAGGGGTAGAGCCCCTCGGCCTCTGGCTCAGCCGCAGCCAGCCGATCCTGGGCCTGCCGTCTACCCCGTCCACGCGCGACCGTCGCCCAGGCCTGGTGGGGGCCGCATGCGACTCTCCAGTGTCAGAGTTCCACGTCCTCGACGGGCGCGCTGCAGGCATCCGCGTGGCCCTCGGGCAAGTCGCAGTGGAGGTCTCGCTCACCATCCTTGCCCACGAACTTGCCGCACCGAGGGCTCTTCCTCGACACGTGCAGCTCGGGCGGCTCCTGGCTCGGGTGCTTCTCGGTCGACATGGTGATTCCCCTGTCTCGACGCCGGCCCCGCTGGTCGGTTCTCCCTCACGGTAGAGGCGTCGGGCGCGCCACGGGGTCGAGACGGATCAGGGTTGGCCAAGGTTGTGGTCTCGAACCGGACACGTCCGATCGCGTGTTGGAGAGCAGGCCGTCGGAAGCGTCGGGCATCAGGCGCACGGGCCGCCCCGGCGATGGTCTGCCCGGGTTGATCTTGGTCCAAACCTCTGCGCCGGATCGGGGCCGCCGACTAGGATCCGCCGAGGAGGTACACCCATGAACACCACGGTCGTCATCGTGATCATCGCCGTCATCGTCGTCGTCCTGCTGATCCTGGCCTTGGCCCTGGCGCCCCGGCTCCGCGCACGCAAGCGGGAACGCGACCAGGCCGAGGCGCAGGAGCGGCTGCAGGAGTCCCAGCGCCTGTCCGTCGAGGCCGAGTCGGCGCGCGCTCAGGCCGAGGAGCAGGCCGCGAGAGTCCGTCGCGATCGCGCCGACGCGGAGCTCCGGGCTGCCGAGGGCGAGCGCGAGGCCAAGGAACGGATGGCGGAGGCCGAGCGCCAGCGTGCCCAGGCAGACGATCTGCAGCAGAAGGCGACCCGGCTGGACCCTGGGCTGGCCGAGGGCGGGACGTCCTCCGCCGGCGGTAGTCGGACCGACCTACCCGGGCGCCAGGAACGCGATCACGTGACGGACGGGGAGGGGGACGGTCGACAGATTGGCGGGAGCGGCCGCGGCGACGACCGCAAGGACCCAGGATCCGTGCGCTGAGCTGCCGTCGGCTCCTGCGTACGTTCCGTACAAAGCTCGCCTTGCGGATCGAACGATCGGTCCTCGTGCATGATCGCCGAGTGACCGAGGAGACGATCACAGCCTGCACCCCACCGTTGTGCGAGATGTGACCGGGCCACCCCAGCGGAACCTGGTCGGGCGCGGCCGTCGCAGGCGTGCGTTGATCAGGCGATGGCCGAGCGCAGCAGCTGTGCCTCCTCCCCGAGGCCGGGGACATGAGCGAGACCGGATGCCCGACGGACCATGAGAACCTCGACGCTGAGTTGTTGTGCGTGGCGAGATCCTGCAGCCACGGGCCGCGACGAGAAGCCCGGGCACTCCAGCAACGGCGAGGGCGCTCACGAGGAGTTTTGTCGGTGGGAACGGCACCCCCAGTGACCAGGGTGGCTGGCTCACCCTCATAATCCCTGGGTCAGTGACCGCTTCGGTGTGACCGACATCAGGGACGCCGATCGGGGGGATGTTGAGCGTGCCGTCTCGGCTCGAGTTGCTGCGCGATCACCTTCAAGCCGGGCTCGTCAAGCCGCCTGAAGGTGGTCAGGTCGGGACGGGCGAAGCCCGTCTCCGGGGTAGCGTCAGGCACGCGAGGTCTTCCAGATGGTGAGCGTGAGAACTTCCATCCTCGGGAGACCTCGACGCTACCCGGCCACCGACGCGCCAGTCTCGACGTCAGCCCGGGCTACACCCTCTTCTTGGAAGGGCCACTAAACATACGAAAGAGCCCTCAGCAGCCCGCAGAGTCCCCCGGCAGGGCCGCGCGTCGGACGAGGGGCGCGCGTGGGACGAGCGGGAGGCTGCCGTTCAGGGCAGCTGGCCGGTCAGGGCGTGATCTTGCCTGCCAGGGTCAGGATCCACTCGGCGAACGCGGCCAGCTGATCACCGGTGGTGGGCAGCGTGCCCACCACCACGTCGTCACCGAGCTGGGACAGGGTGCCCTGGGTGGTGGTGCCGAAGAAGGTCCGGGTGACCTCGGCCATCGCGGCGATCTCCGCCCACGGCTTGAACAGCAGCGTGTAGTCGACACTTTCGATGCGGACCCGTCCGGTGAGGTGTCGGATCTGATCCTTGACCCACTGGTCCAACAGCCCGGCGCTGGAGGCGTCGCCGCCCTTCATCTGCGCGGTGAAGGTGAGGAACGCCTCCCGGGTCTGCGTGTTCACAATCGCAATCGCGTCGTCGACGAACAGCGGCATCCCGGTGCCGGTCACCCCGGGCGCGCGGAGGTCGGTCTGCGGCAGGCGCAGCTGGAATGGAGGCGTCCAGTCCTTCGGCTTCCCGGCCCTGACGAACGCGGCATGGTTCAGCACCTCGACCAGCAATTCTGAGTGCCGGAGCGCGTCCTGGTAGCTGCGAATGTAGGTCGCGGACGCGCGGGCGGCCAGCTCGCCCAGGTGCCCGAGCGTCTTGTAGATCAGGACCGCGATCCTGTTCGCGGCATTCTTGTCGCTTTTGGACACCACCGGGAGTGCGGCGAGCACGTTGGCCAGCTTGTCCCAGGCGTGCGGGTGCTCGGCGGCAGCTGGCCCGATGACGTTTCGGAAGACCCTTCCCAGCTCCGGGGTCGGTGGCTTGAGCAGGCCCTGCAGGATCGCTCGGCGCAGCTCGACTCCGGCCTCGGTGGGCTGGGTCTGGCGCAGCGTGTCCACGGCGACCAGGATCGCGTCGACGTACATGCCGGGCGGCTTCACGTCGACGCCCTGCTTCGCCAGCTTGCCCGCCTTCCTGCTGCCCAAGACGCCGCGGATCGCCTTGGCCAGGGCGGTGCCGGCCGCGTCGAGGCTTTGCGGGTTGCCGAACCGGTCGACTCCGGTGAGACCGTAGGAGCGCAACGCTTCGTTCCATTCGCGGAACGCGGCGACCAGCTGGTCGGACGTGGGGCCGAGCTCGCCGGCGACCGCGAGCCGCTCGAGATCGGTGAGCGACGCGTACGGCTTCACCGCCTTGTTGGCGTCCGGGACCACGGCGGCGGCCGGCTTGGCGATGGCCTTGGCGACGCGCAACACCGCGTCCGCGTCGGCGAGCATCTGCTTGCCGACGTTGTCGGGAACGCCCTTCGCGGCGGCGCGCAGCTGCGCGGCCAGCCGATCGGCGACCTCGGTCGCAAACTGCCTCACCCCGGGCGCAGCCGGGTACTCCAGAACGTAGTCGAGCGCGTCCCGCCAGACGCGAACCCAGGCGAGCAGTGGCCCGCTGGTCCCGGTGCCAATCCGGGTGGCCCAGCTCAGGGCATCCATTGCCGACGTGGCATCATCCAGGACCCCGCTGACCGCCGCGGCTACCGACTGTGACTTCGGCAGCGTCACCTCGTCCGCAGCTCCTGCCACCTTCTTGGCCGCCAGAGGGAGAACAGTCATTGCTACTGCCCCTCCGTGCCGGAGAGCTGCTCGGTCACGAACCCCGCGACCCCTACGACGGCCCCGCTCCAGCCGGGCAGCAGGTCGCCGGCCAGGCCGATGGCGGCCCCGATCGCGGGAATGGAGCTGGGCTCAATCGCGAGGGAGTGTGCGGGGTCCAGGATGGCCCGGTAGGCGGCCTTCAGGTTGTCCTTCTTGCTCATAACGGCCATCAGGTTCCAGGACGACTGCAGCGCCCCGAGCAGCATCGCGAGCCCCCCGGATCCGATCGCGATCTCGATCTGGAGGACGAAGAGAAACGCTGTGAACGACAGCGGCACCTCCGTCCTGGTGGCCCGAGCCACCGCGTGGGTCACCACCGGGTCGCGGCTCAGCCCGAGGTCACGTCGAGCCCGTTCGATGAGCCTGGGGTACTCCCAGACCCCGCCGGCTCCCCGGGCGAACGGGTCCGGGCCCAGGTTGTCCGCAGCCAGCCGGCGGGACCGCCAGCGCCGCTCCGCCGCGTCCGGATTCGGTTCAAGCTCCTCGCGACCAGGACGGCGGCGTAGGTCGGAGTTCTCCACAACCGTTAGCCAGGAGCGCGCGGCCACCGCAATCGCGGTCCGGGCGGCGTCGATGAGTGCCAGCGGCTTTGGATCGCGGGGTAGCCAGGTGAGCCAGGCCAGGAGCGGCCACCGGGTCACGTCCCGGCGCAGCCGTATCGCGCGCTCCGCGCGCGCCCTCAGCACGGGAGTCTGGTACTCCTTGAGCGCCTCGGGGGTGAGCACGTGTTCGTAGTTTTTGATCGGGCGGTACTCCTCCGCAGCTGCGTCGATGGCACGGTTCAGCGGGTCAAGGTCGACCAGGAGCTGCCTCCACGCCTCCAAGTGGCTGCCTTCCCGGGGGGCGATGCCTCGCCGATATGGGTGCTTGTCAAGCTTGGCGAGCACCCTGACGTCCTCCAGTGAGCCGCCCGGCCAGAGGGCGTTTGGTTGGACGAACGTGACCGCGGCGGCCTTGAGCTGGCGCAAACCCAAGGCGAGCTCGTCGGCGAGGATGTCCTGCGCTCGTCGGTCGACCTTTACCAGCTGGTGGAGGGTGTCGTCGACGAGTTCTTCGGCGCTGCTGTATGCCGCGTGGACGACGTGCTTGATGGGGATCGGCAGATCCGCCTGCACGATCGCCTCGTAGACCTCCTGCACCGCAGGCCAGCCACCGGTGGCGAGGTACACCGAGAGAAGGTCACGCAACTCTCTCGGGTCGTTGCTTACTGCGTGCCGCTGCGCCTGCGAATCCTTGGACAGCGCCGGCAGTGTGACGGTGACCGTGCGCGGGGGGGCCACCGGCCGCGCCGGTGCCGGCCTCGTGGCAGCAGGGACGGGGTCGGTCCAGGAGATCGACACCACCCGGTCGGTGGGTGCCAATGGTTCAGCCCGCGGTCAGCCGGTCGTGACGGACGGAGACGACGGGGTAACGCCGCTGCCGTTGGAGCCGTCCGTGGTCGTACCGCCCCCTTTGTCGTCGTGGAGGTGCAGGCCCACCGCGAGCGGGGTCGCTAGGGACCGGAAGGGTGTGAGGTCGCCGGTCGCGAGCTGTTTGGCGCGCCGGTCGCCCTCCGCCTCGTCCAGCGCGAGGGCGGCCCGAAGCTGTTTGAGCTCCAACTCGTTGAGGGACACCTGATGTGGTTCGGCCGCGCTGCACTCGCCGAGCGAGGTCTCCACGGTCAGTCCCGGGGTGGGCAAGATGACGTCGTCGGCCTCGATCGCCTCGGCGATCGCGATCGCTTCGTCCGCGGCTTTCTTCAGCGTGTCGGAGATGCCCTTCACCAGCGTCTCCAGCTCGCTCTTGGCGGTCGGTGACAGCGGGACGGCGAGCAGCTCGCCGCTGTGCGCGACCACGCGGGGTTCGAAGAACCCAACCCGCAACTGCGGTGCGGCCGCCGCGAGCGCGGCCAGCTGTTCACCCGGTGGGAGCGCCTGGAACAGCACATACCGGTAGTAGTCGGCGTGCCCGTTCAGATGGGCCAGCAGCGCGTCCTCGCGTTCGCGGGCGTCGGCGATCTCGTCGAGCCCGTACTTCATCTCCAGCTTGTCCACCCAGTTCGCGGCCGCCTGCTCCTGGTTGGCCTTGTTCACCATCTCCTGCTGGGCCAGGACCGCGCCGCCCTCGGATTCCTTGGCGTCGTAGTCGCGCAGCACCTTGACTAGGCGTTCGCAGGCGGCCGCGATGCCGTTGTCGTCGGGGTCGTAGAGCCCGTTCTTGCGGGCTTCGCCGGACCACCAGGCCCAGTCCCACGGCGCGCCCATGCGGGCATGGAACTCGGTGGCGAGTGCGCCGTCTTCCTTCTCGTTGTCCTTCAGCGAGTGCAGGTCTTTCAGGCCCGGAAACCCGGTGGGGATCGCGTCGACGAGTGCCCGGGCGTGATCGGGGGTCAGCGGGTTGGCGGTGGCGTCCCTCAGCTGTGCGAGGGCGTTGATGAACCCGAGACCGAGGCGGGTTTCGACCAGCCGACGCCACAGCCACATCTGGCCCTTCTTGCGCATCTCGGCGGTGACGTTGCCGTGCACGGCGATCGTAGTCAACGCCGCGTTGATCTCGGCGCCAAGGACGGCGACAGCGGATGTCTTGATTCGGCTGAGGGTCTCCTCGAGAGTGGTTTTGTGTGGGTTGTCGGGGGCTTTGGGCGCGTTGGTGTCGCTGGCCGGCGGTTCGACGCGCTGACGGTCCAGCTCGGCGACCTCCTTGGCGCGGGCGGCGGTCCGCTCGGCCTCCTCCCAGGCGTGCTGGTAGCTGGCCAGCAGCCGTGCCGCGGCGAACCCGCCGCCCAGGTCAGGGGTGAGGAGAGCCTGTCGCAGCGCGGTCTCGTTGGTGCGCACGGTGAGGTTGTCGAAGACGACGCCGCGTAGCGGGTTCGGCACCATCACCACGGTCTTGACCTTCGCCGGCACGAACGCGGTGGTGATGGTGTAGTGGGCGAGCTGCTCGTAGTAATCCAGGGTCAGGGTGTGCCAGCGGTTCGGGTTGTTGACCTGCCGGATGACCTCGTCGCCACGGATGGACTCCTGGGACTCGGTGATCTTCGTAATCCGCCGAGACCGGACACGGGCCGATGCGCGCCGCACGGTCTCGCTCATGGTTGAGGACGTGACCCGGCATACCTGTTCGAGCGCGGACCCGTTCTGGAGCGAGCCGCCGGCGCCGGCGGTGATGGAGGCGAACCCGGTGCTGTAGGAGGCGTCGACCTCGCCGTGTGCCTGGGCATTGAAGTCCTGGCTGGAGGTCATCTCGCGGAACACATCCTCGGTGTCCCGGGTGGTGGAGGTGAAATCCTGGCTGAGTTCGGTTTCGGTTTCGGTGGACTGCTCGAGCGCCTTGGCGGTGCGTTCCCAGCTGTACATACGGATGGTGCGGGTCTCTCCGGGAGCCAGCGCGATCGACGAGAGCAGGTTGCCGCGGGAACAGCCCTCGAACATCCACCGCTGCCGCCACGGCAGCAGCAGCGCGACGGGCAGCGGGGTCGGCTTGACGTTCGGGTAGAGCCCAGCGCTCGCGGATCCCCCAGGGAGAGTGGCCGTGCCGGCCGACGATCCCGGCGGCAGCGGGTTGCGGTTGCGGTTGCGGTTGCGCTCAAGCCACTCAAGCCAGTGCAGGTAGCCGTAGTCGAGCTCGAGTTCCGGTATCGGGCCATCCAGCCCCGGCCACGGCCCGGCGTCCGGGTCGAGGCTCAGTCCGACGTCATCCCAGAACGGGTCCGTGAACCCGCCGTCCATCCTGGGATGCCCGGGCCTTGTGTCCGGAGTTGCCCCGGTCTTAGGCGCGAGCCCGCCGCCGGCTCCGTCGAAAGGGTCCAGGCCCGGCTCGAAGGGCCCACCGCGAGGCAGGTCCCGCAGCGGCGCGGCGCGGGCCATGCGCGCGATCGCCTGGGCGGCAGCCCGTGCCATGGACGGCAACGCGCGAGCGCGGTCGCCGCGCGTCCGGTCGATCGACGATGCGGCCGAGCGCGACGACATCGCGGCGGCATTGACCCGAAACTCGACGTTGACCCCGTTCACTGCAACGGTGGCCGACTTGTTGGTGCGGAGTGCGCGGATGGCGGCCGCGTTCAACTGAACACGAACCGGTGTGGCGTCCAGGCTGGGCACGACAGGGTCGACAAGGAACGCCCCGAGGTGGTGCACGACGAACTTCTCCGCCGCGGGCTGCTTGCCGCCCGGCCGGGAGGGACGCACGTCGTACAGACGCAGTTCCCCGGTCCCGGTCCGAACCGGGAGCAGGGTCGGCTGTCCTGACAGCAGCGACGCGGCGACTACCAAGTCGATGGCGACCCGCTGGTCGCGGGGAAGTAGGACTTGGCCTGTCGCGAGCGCGGTGTCGATCTCGTTCTCGGTGAGGGTGACCGGGGTGGTCTCTGGGATGAGCCGCACCATCACATGCTGTGCGGGGTCGGAATCCTCCAGGACCGGATTGTTCGTCGCGAGCGCGGTGACCGCGAGCCCGGACTTGAGCGCTTCGGCAGCCGCTAGGTTCAACTGGGGGTAGCGAGATTTGCTGTCCACGGTGACACTGCCTCCAGACAGCACCGGAGACAGGTCCGCCACCATTTTCTCCACCGGGCTCTGGGCAAGCAGAGCCACCGGGTCGGTCACCCGGCCGAGAAGATCCAGAGGTACGCCGCCCAGTGTCTCAAGGAGGGATGCTGAGCGCGTTCCGTCGTCCAGCCAGGCCAAGTCGTTGGTTCCGTCGTTGGTAGTGACACGGCGGGCGGGTGCCGCCGCCCCGGTCGCAACCCGCGTGGTCCCGACCGGGGACGAGCCGGTCGAAGCCGCCGAGGTCGAAGCCGTGGAGGTGACCTGATTGATCGCGCCGTCCGGCAACACCATCACGGGTAGGCTGAACTCTTTTCCGCCCACCATCTCGCGGTGGTACAGCATGACGAACTGGCCGAACTCGAACTGGCGGGTGACCCCCCACGCCTCGAGCACCTTGTCGCAGCCGGCGACAAAGAGATTCGGCTCGGTGACAGGCGCTGAGGAAACGGCGGCGGCAGCTCCCGTCGTAGCTCCGTCGGCTGCTCCGTTGCCTGCGCTCTCCGCTGTTCTGCTGCGTGCGCGGCTGCCGGTTCGTGCTCGCGATGTGCTCGACCTAGAGCTCCGGTCGGCGGCGCCCGCTGCCGCGGTGCCGGCTGTAGCGGGGGTGTTGGTGGTGTCCGGTGTGGACATGATGGCGGCTCCCCTTGTACCCGAACGCATGGCCGGGCAGGCGGTTCCCCGTGAGCCGCAGCCAGTAGTCGCTGTGTCTGCACCTCGCGCCGACGCGCTCGACGCGTGGAGCGCTTTCGAAACTAGAGGCCCGAGGTCGAGTGGTCAAGGTTGTTGCATGACCGTGGAGTCCCAAGCGTTGACGGCTCTACACCTTCAACGGTGAAGAGCCGGTCTCACGACACCTTCACCACGAAGGGAAGCCAGGATGACCCGTCGAAGCGCGAGTGGGGCGGTGGGCTGCTCGGCGGGGCAGCGATGAGCACCTCCAAGTGAGTCACGGCAAGAAGCTGTCCGCCCGACGAGGTGGTCTCGTCGGTGAAGGGCCGCCGAGGGGGAAGGTCGGGCGGCGCGGCCCGCAGCGGACCGAGGACACGCGTCGCCGGGCCGAGCGCAGCGAGGCCCTTGATCATCACTAGAGGCGAGATCGGCAGTGCGTCGGACCAGTAGGAGCGACGTCTTCCATGCCATCCGGGCTCAGGCAGCCAGGGCCCTGCAGCTTGGCGGTCCTTCACGTCGTAGAGCGTCCCCGCTTGTACGGACGCCGTCACTCGGGTCGTCAGGCCGCTTCGACACACTCCCCGGCACAGCTACCCCGCGACCCATGCACGACTCGACCAGCCATCGCTTCACCCTTGCCGGGTCGTACCGCAGATGCCGACCGACCCGGAACGCGGTCGTGCCCTGCCCGAGGTAGCGCCACTGGTGCAGAGTCGTCACCGGCACCCCGAGGAACACCGATACCTCGGTGCGGACATTCTGCGGACATTTGCCTCGGGAGCCGACGTGGTGCCGCTGCCAACCAAGCGGATAAGTGCCGCTGGTCAGGCCTGATGTTGTGTGGGGCGGGCGGGGCTCGAACCCGCGACCCAGGGATTATGAGTCCCCTGCTCTGACCGGCTGAGCTACCGCCCCTCGCGACGCCTCACCCTACCGGCCCGAGGCCGAGGTCTACCCTCGTGGCCGTGGACGCAGGGATGGTGCGGGACGCGACAGCCGCCGACGCCGCGGCCTGCGCGGCGGTCTACACCCCCTACGTGCTCAGCACGACGGCCACCTTCGAGCTCGAACCGCCCGACGCCGCCGAGATGGGCCGCCGGATCGCCGCCGCCCAGGCCGAGCACGCGTGGCTGGTGCTGGAACGCGGCAGCGGCGTCATTGCCGGCTACGCCTACGGCGGCCCCTTCAAGGCCCGGCCGGCTTATCGGTGGGCCTGCGAGGTGAGCGTGTACCTGGCTCCGGACCAGCGCGGCCGGGGCGGCGGGCGAGCGCTCTACGCCGTACTGCTCGACCGGCTCGCCGGCCGCGGCTACCGGACCGTCGCCGCCGGGATGACCCAGCCCAACGAGGCCAGCGCCGCCTTGCACAGCTCCCTCGGCTTCACCACCGTCGGCACCTTCCGCCGGGTGGGCTGGAAGCTGGGCGGGTGGCACGACGTGACCTGGGTGCAGCGCGACCTCGCCGCCGGGGACGACCCTCCGGTGGCGCCTCGCTGACCCTGGCGGGCGGCGCCCGGCGGTGCCAGAGTGAGGAGGTGCGAGCGTCGATCTACGAACGCGCGGGTGGGCTCCCGGCCCTCGTCGCCCTGGCCCGGGCGCACCACGCCCGCTGCGTGGCTGACCCCGAGCTGAACCACCCGTTCAGCCGCAGCGACCTCAACCCCGAGCACGTGGAGCGCCTAGCCGCCTACTGGGCCGAAGTGCTGGGCGGCCCACCGGTCTTCTCGCACGGGCTCGGCGACCACGCCGCCGTGCTCCGGATGCATGCCGGCAACGGCGACATGAGCGACCTGGGCCGCCGCTTCGTCGCCTGCTTCGTGGCCGCGGCCGACGATGCCGGGCTGCCTGGCGACCCCGAGCTGCGGACCGCGCTGCGGGACTACATGGAGTGGGCGGTCGCCGACGTGCTCGACCACGAACGGCCCGAGGACATCCCGCCCCGGGTCGCCATGCCGCGCTGGACCTGGGACGGGCTCAGCCAGGAGGTCTGAGGCTCAGCGGCGCCCGAGGCGGCGTTCGCCGCCGGCGCCGCGCTCGTACACCAAGCCGTAGTGGGCGTAGATGCCCGGCTCCGCCGCCGAGTCCAGCTCGCCGTCGGTGTCGATCGCCGGCGCGTCCTTGGCCAGCTTCTTGTCCGTCATCACCCGGATGTGCTTGGGCGCGACCCGGGCACCGATCAGCGGCACGAAGATGAGCCGTCCGCCGCCGACCAGGCCCACCTTGACCGTGGCGAACACGGCCTCGTCGGTGGAGGTGTCGAAGTAGACGGCCTCGAGGTTGCCGATCTTGGAGCCCTCCTGGTCGACCACGCTCAGGCCACGCCAGTCGCGGATGTCGTCCACGTCGAACATCGGTTCTCCTCGTCCTCGCCGCACCCGTCGCACGTGTACCGCACGGGAGCTCGACCCTAGCGCGGCGCGGCGACGTCTCTGCAGTCCGCCGCGCACCCAGCTTTCCGGGCCGGGCTGCTTCCCCGGAGCGAGTTCGTCCGCGACACTACGAGCAGGACGCGGGGGTCCCACCTCGCGACCGCCTGCATCCGCGGGCCCACTGCTCCACGAAGATCCAGGGAACCGGCGAGCGCCGACCCCCGGGGCTGAGCGGCGAAACCGTGCGTCGGGTGCATCCCCCGCACCTCGAGTGAGGAACAGACATGGCGTTGAACCGACGACAGATCCTGATGAGCGGCCTCGGCCTCGGCGCGGCAGCGGGACTCAGCTCCTGCGCCGGCCTGACCGGCCGGTCCTCCAGCGACACCCCCACCACCTCCAGCTCGGGGACGGGCGGCGCCCTGCAGGCAGAGCTCACCTTCGTCAACTGGTCCGGTGACACCGAGAAGAAGGCGTTCGACGCCGTCATCAAGGCGTTCGAGGCCGCCAACCCCGGCATCACCGTCAAGACCGAGACGGTCCCCTACGCCAGCATCCAGACCAACCTGGACTCCCGGTTCCAGGCCTCCAACCCGCCGGACCTGTTCCGGGTCTCCTACATCGACATCGGCCAGTACACCAGCCAGGACGTGCTCCTCGACGTCTCCGGCACCTTCGACCAGGCCAAGGTGGACGCCTTCGTCCCCGGCCTGTGGCAGGGCGTGGTCTACGACGGGAAGCCCTACGGCGTCCCCCACCAGATCGACACCACCGCGATCCTCTACCGCCTCGACTCCTTCGAGGCCGCCGGCATCACCAACATCCCGACCGGGCTGGACGACGCCTGGACCTGGGAGGAGTTCGCCGAGGCCAGCCGCAAGCTCGCCGGCATCGTCAAGGGCAAGCAGAGCCCCTTCATCTACGACTGGCAGAGCGCCGGCGCCTACCGCTGGCTCTCCTGGCTGTTCCAGGCCGGCGGCAACGCCCTCGGTGAGGACCTGCGGACCCCGGCGATCGACTCCGACCAGGGCCGCAAGGCCGTCGAGTTCACCCAGAGCTTCTTCACCAACGAGTGGGTGCCCCGGAACAGCTCGGTGAAGTCCTCCACCTACCCCGACTCGGTGTTCATCGCCGGCACGGTGGCCATGGCGTTCGCCGGCGACTTCTTGCTGCCCGGCATCGAGACCGGAGTGAAGGGCAAGTTCGAGTACGGCGCGATGCCGATGCCGCGCGACGTCAACGCCGCCAGCGACCTCGGTGGCAACGCCATCGTCGCGGCCAAGGACGGCCCGAACACCGAGGCCGCTTCGCGGTTCCTGGAGTTCATCGTCACCGAGGAGCAGCAGCGGACGTTCTGCGAGGCGACCGGCCAGCTGCCGACCCTGAACGCGCTGACCACCACCGACCTGGACTTCGCGGTCCGGCCCGAGCTGATGAAGACCTTCGTCGAGCAGGCCACCACCATCACCCCCGAGCAGGTCCGCCAGGTCACCGTGCCCCAGTTCGCCCAGATCAACAACGCCTTGCAGGCCGAGCTGGAGAAGGCCTTCCTCGGCGGCGCGTCGGCAGCGGACACGACGGCGGCCCTCGCGGCCGCGATCGAGAAGGCGGCCCCGTGACAGCGGTCTCGGCGCTGCCGACGACGTCACCTCCCGTTGCTGGGGGGAGCCGGCGACGTCGGCCGCGCTGGGACCGGTCCGCCATCGCCTTCCTGGCGCCGGCCCTGCTGCTCTCCATCGGCTTCCTGATCGTGCCGATGGTGGCCGCCTTCGTGTACTCCACGGCCAGGATCGCCCCGCTCAGCGGTCGGATCACCTGGCTGGGCCTGGACAACTACGCGACCATGCTCAGCGACCCGGTGTTCTACCGGTCGCTGCTGAACACCGCGCTGTTCATGCTGATCACGGTGCCGCTCAGCATGGCGGTCGGCCTGGCCCTGGCGGTGCTGATGAACTCGGTGCTGCCGGGCCGCAAGGTCGTCCGGACGATCATCTACCTGCCGCTGGTGATCTCCGGGGTGGCCGTCGGCCTGATCGGCACCTTCTTGTTCAACGAGACGATCGGTGTCTTCAACGGCCTGGCCTCCTCGCTCGGGCTGCCGAACGCGTCCTGGCAGTCCAGCGGCATCCCGGCCTTCGCCTCGCTGGTCCTCATCACGCTGTGGATCCGCGTCGGCTTCACGATGATCATCTACCTGGCGGGCCTGCAGGCCGTGCCGCAGGAGCTGTACGAGGCCGCCTCGGTCGAGGGCGCGACCGCCTGGCAGCGCTTCCGCTTCATCACCTTCCCGCTGCTCGGGCCGTCGACGTTCTTCCTGCTGATCATGAACGTCATCTACTCCTTCCAGGTGTTCGACACCGTCTTCGTGCTGACCAACGGTGGACCGGGGGTGGCGACGGAGGTGCTCGGCACCTACGCCTACAAGACCGCTTTCGGTCCCGCCCGCGACCAGGGCTACGGCGCCGCGATCGGCGTCGTGATCTTCTTCCTCACGCTGATCTTCACGATCGTGCAGTGGCGTACCAACCGCAACCGGGACGAGACCGCCTGATGGCCATCACCGCACCCCGTGCCCTCGCACCCACCCGCGTGGACGCCGACCGCCGCCCGGCGCCACCTGCGGGCCGGCGCCGACGCTCGAAGGTGGGCCTGGTCCTGCGCATCGCGTTCGCCGCCGTCACCGCCGTCGTGATGGCCTTCCCGCTGTGGATCATGCTGACCACGGCGTTCTCGGGTCAGCAGACCTTCGACGCCGACGTCAGCGTCATCCCGCGGCAGTTCTCGCTCGCCAACTTCACCCGGGTGCTGGACGCCTGGCCCGTGGGGGTGTGGTTCGGCAACTCCGTGGTGATCACCCTGATCACCACGGTCCTCACGGTCGTGGTCAGCGTGCTCGCGGGCTACGCGTTCGCCAAGCTGGTGTTCCCAGCCAAGAACGTGCTGTTCCTGGTCATGCTGGCCACGATGATGATCCCGACCCAGGCGATCTTGGTGCCGCAGTTCCGGATCGTCAACGGACTGGGGTTGATCGGCACCTTCTGGGCCGTGATCATCCCCGGTGCTGCGGCGACCTTCGGCATCTTCTTGGCCCGTCAGTTCATGCTCGCCATCCCGAACGAGCTGATGGAGGCGGCCCGGCTGGACGGGGCCGGCAGCCTGCGGGTCTTCTGGAGCATCGTGCTGCCGCTGTGCAAGCCACTGCTCGCGGTGCTGACGCTGCTGGCGCTGATGTACCAGTGGAACGACTTCCTGTGGCCACTGATCGCGCTCAAGGACCCGGCGTTGTACACGCTGCCGATCGGCCTGCAGTTCCTGCAGGGGCAGTACCAGACCGACTACGGCGCGCTGATGGCGATGACCCTGATCGCCGTCGCCCCGCTCGTCGTGCTGTTCCTGGCCTTCCAGCGGTTCTTCGTCCAGGGGCTCGCCACCACCGGCATCCGCTGAGGTCCTAGCGCGGCCCGCCGGGCTGCACGTCGCCGTCCCGGCGCAGGCGACGACGCTCGCGGGCCCGCTTGGCCCGGAACTTGTGGCGGTGGCCCTGGCCCCACAGCACCGCCCGGTGCTCGCGGTCCAGCTCACCGTCGGCCACCAGCTGCTGCTGCCGCGGCCGGCCCTGCTCGGCGAGGGTGCGCATCAGGTCGACGCCCGCCTGCTGGGAGGCCAGCACGTCGTCGACCAGCTGGTCGTCGACGGGGATGCCGTACGCCTCGGCGAACACCGCCATCCGGTGCCGCCGGCGCGGCTTGGCGGGCATGCCGAGCACGCCCTGCCAGTAGCTGCGGTCGCGGAACGGCACCAGGTAGTGCAGGGCGTAGGCGATGTCGGTCCGCCGGGTGCCGATCGTCGCGTACTCCCAGTCGATGAGCCCGACCAGCCGGTCCTCGCGCCAGACCAGGTTCCACGGGCCGACATCGCCGTGGCAGACCAGGTGCTCACCGCCGTCGCCGGTGCCGACCTGGCCGTCGAACCAGACCGGCGGCGTCGCGGGTTGCCAGCCGGCGACCGCGTCGTGGTAGCGGCGCAGCAGCCGAGCCACCTGGGCGACGGCCTCGTCGGTGGCCACCAGCCGGCAGGCGTCAACGCCCGAGATCCCCCCGATGTAGCCGACGTCGTCCCAGTCGCCGTCGGGAGCGAGCGGGCCGGGCACCGGCGCCTCGGCGAAGCCGACCTCGGTGAGGTGGGCCAGCAGGGCGTGCACCGAGCCGGACCAGGGCTGGCGCGGATGCCGGACCACGTCCCCGATCCGGAGCACGGGTCGGTCGGCTCGTGCCTGCAGGACCTCACCCTCGTCCGGGCGTGCGTCCGTCACCGGCGGGGAGGGACGACGTGGCGCACGCGCGGAGCCTACCGGCCGCTCCCCCGCTCAGCCGTCGTCGGCGGCGGCCCGCAGGGCTCGGTAGCGTGGGCGCCATGACCGAGACCTCCGGACCCACCCACGACGACGCGCAGGACGACGAGCGGGTGGCCGAGCGGGCGCACCTGCTGCCCGAGGAGATCGCGGCGGGCAGCGACGACCCCACGGCGCAGGCCGAGCAGATCCTCAGCGAGTCCGACGACCGCACCGACGACCCGGAGCGCACCCAGCAGGAGTCCCCGCAGGCCTACGAGAGCGACGCGGGCAACCAGCGCTAGCCGGCCTGGGCGGCCCGGATCCGGGCGCTGAGGTCGCGCAGCCAGACCGCGATCCCGGCCGGGCCGTCGACGACCACGTCGGCGCGGCTGCTCAGCGCGTCCTCCTCGTGCGAGGCGGAGGCCACCAGCAGTCCGGGCATCCCCTCCTCGCGGAGCACGGCGACGGCCTCGAAGGCGGGCAGGTCGCCCAGGTCGTCACCGGCGAAGATGATCTGGGTGGCGCCCGTCTCGGCGACCAGCCGGCGGACGGCGTCGCCCTTGTCGGTGCCCGGCGCGCGGATCTCCAGCACGTTGCGGCCCGGCTCGACGGTGAGTCCGTGCCGCTCCGCCAGCGCGTGCACAGGCTCGAGGAGCTTCCGGAACGCCTTCTTCGGGTGCTCGAGCTCCCGGGTGTGCACCCCGAGGGCCCGGCCCTTGTGCTCGATCCGGGCAGCGCTCAGGCCGAGGGACTCGAGCAGCCCGGGCAGCTCGTCGCCGGCGGCCGTCACCTCCGCGGGCTCCGGCGGCAGGTCGAACTCCCCCGTCGCGGCGTCCCAGCGCTCGACCCCGTACTGGCCGAGCACCACCATCGAGCCGAGGCCCTCCCGACCGGCGAAACCGCCGAGCCGGACGGCCGTGCGAGCGGGCCGGCCGGTGACCACGGCCACGGTGCCGATCAGCGTGCCCAGCTCGGCGAGCGCGGCCACCGCTTCCGGGTCGGCCACCGCCTGGTCCGGGTCGTCGATGATCGGGGCCAGCGTCCCGTCGAAGTCCAGGGCCAGCAGGGTCCCCTGCGGCGACGTGGTGATGGCAGCCAGGGCAGCAGCGCCGGCTCCGGTGAGCGGCTCGACGACGTCCATGGGAGCAGCCTGACAGACCGGGTGGAGTGCTCCGCGGACCACTCCCGCCGGTGGTCGCCGGCTCCGGGACGGATCACCTGACCGGCCGCCCACCCGCTAGGGTCGGGGAGGACATGAGCACCCCCGACCCCGTCAAGACCGAGGCGACCGCATCCTTCGTGGTCGTCGCCAACCGCCTACCCGTCGACCGCCTGGAGCACCCGGACGGCAGCGTCGACTGGCGCACCTCCCCGGGAGGCCTGGTCACCGCCTTCGAGCCCGTGATGCGCCGCCACGACGGGGCCTGGGTGGGCTGGCACGGGGCTCCCGACGAGGAGCTCGCACCCTTCGAGAACGACGGCCTGCAGCTCGTCCCCGTGCCGCTGGCCGCGCAGGAGGTCGAGGACTACTACGAGGGCTTCTCCAACGGCACCCTCTGGCCGCTCTACCACGACGTCATCGCCACCCCCGGTTTCCACCGCGAGTGGTGGGAGGCCTACGTCACGGTCAACCAACGCTTCGCCGACCGGACCGCGGCCGTGGCCGAGCAGGGCGCCGTCGTCTGGGTGCAGGACTACCAGCTGCAGCTGGTGCCGGCCATGCTGCGCAGGCAGCGCCCCGACTTGCGGATCGGCTACTTCCTGCACATCCCGTTCCCGCCCACCGAGCTGTTCCAGCAGCTGCCGTGGCGCGACCAGATCCTCGAAGGCCTGCTCGGCGCCGACCTGGTCGGCTTCCAGGTCTCCGGCGGGGCGCAGAACTTCCTCCGGCTGGTCCGGGCCCGGCTGCGCCAGGAGACCCACCGCGACGAGATCCGCACCTCCGACGGCCGCACGGTGCTGGCGCGGTCCTATCCCATCGCCATCGACGCCGAGGAGCTGCACGCGCTGTCGGCCTCGGAGGGTGTGGCGGCCCGTGCGGCGGAGATCCGGCACGACCTCGGCGACCCGGACGTGCTGTTCCTCGGCGTGGACCGGCTGGACTACACCAAGGGCCTGCTGGCCCGGCTGCAGGCCTTCGGCGAGCTGATCGAGGACGGCACCCTCGACGTCGAGAAGGTCGCCTTCGTCCAGGTCGCCACGCCGTCCCGCGAGCGCGTCGACGAGTACCGCCAGCTGCGCGACGAGATGGACCGGCTGGTGGGCCGGATCAACGGCGACATCGGCCGGATCGGCCGGCCGCCCATCACCTACCTGCACGCCTCCTACCCCCGCGACGAGATGGCCGCGCTGTACCGGGCCGCCGACGTCATGGTCGTCACGCCGCTGCGGGACGGGATGAACCTGGTGGCCAAGGAGTACGTCGCCTGCCGCCAAGGCGACGACGGCGCCCTGGTGCTGAGCGAGTTCGCCGGCGCCGCCCGAGAGCTGCGGCAGGCCTACCTCGTCAACCCCTACGACGTGGACGGGATGAAGGACCGGCTGCTCGAGGCGATGAACGACTCCCCCCGCAACAAGGCACGCCGGATGCGGATCATGCGCCGCCAGGTGGCCGAGCACGACATCGACCACTGGGCCTCAGCGTTCCTCGACGACCTGGCCCAGACCGGCCCGACGACCTGACGCCGGCGATCGGCGGTGCTCCCGCCGATCCGATGCCCATCCGTACCTCAGCCAGCCCCGACCGCACCCCCCGCAGCGGGTGCGCGAGCAACTCGCAGGTGAGCTGACGGTCCCGTGTCGTCGGTGTGGGGCGGTGGGCCATGTCCAGGGGTGGGTGGTCATCCTGGCCGCGGCGAGGATCCCCGCGGGAAGGGCTGCCCCGTTGAGCCGCTGGTGAGCCTCGAGCCGCTGCCGATCCCGAGCGCCTGGAGCACACCAGGCCGAAGTGCCCGGGGCACGAGGGACCTTCGGCGTCACGTCTCGGTGGCTTCCTGCCCTGCCCCGAGGAGCTGGGGCGGGCGAGGATTGGATCATCGCCGATACGGCGCAGGGGCTCGGGGCACAACACAGGGTCCAGCCGTCAGGCGGCTGGACCGACGTCAGGCGCAGATGCGCACGAGGTCCAGGAGCTTCTCCCATGAACCGTCCAGACATGCGCGCCCAGTCCCGGACGCCGGGACCTCGACGCCGTCTCCAACGCGCCGCCGCCACAGCGGTCGCCCTCGGTCTCGCGGCCGCAGCAGGAGCCAGCGCGGCCCCCGCCGAAGCCGTCACCACCACCTACCGGGCGCTGGCCCTGACCTCCGTCGTCAGCGGCACCTCCGTGACGGTCAAGACCACGGTTGCCGCCTCACCCGCAGTCCGCGCTGACTACTACGGAGTCTGCGTCCGCTCATCCTCCGGAGCCAACCTCGACTTCCCGAAGGTGGCGACGACACTCTCCACCGGAGGCACCTCCTCCCCCGCCGCGACCAAGACCTTCGCGCCGGGCACCTACTCCTACTTCCCGTGCTTGTACGCCAACGGGGCCTGGGCCGATGTCGGCACCAAGAAGACCTTCACCGTGGGTGCGGTCGCCAAGGCACCGAAGAGCACCCCCGCGCCGGCACGCGCGAGCACGGCCGGTCGCGTACCCAAGGTCGGCAAGTCGAAGTTGCCGTGGAACTCGGTCGTGTTCGGACACTCTTCCAAGCCGGCCCGCTTCGAGTCCTGGCGCAAGCGCCCCGTCGACGGAGTGCTCTACTTCCCGGCCCGCAACAGCTGGGCCGACATGGGTCAGCTGCCCAGCCGCCGCGCAGGCGACCTGATGATCTACTCGATCCCCACCTTCCCCGAGGGTGTGGGCGGCTCCAACGCCAAGGTCGCCGCCGGAACCTACGACACCCGGATACGGGCGCTGGCCACCAAGATGAAGAAGAACGGCTGGAACACCAATCGCACCGTCATCCGGCTCGGCTGGGAGAACAACGGCAACTGGTACCAGTGGAGCCAGAGCCGGGGCGGCTCGAAGGCCTACAAGGCTGCGTTCCGTCGCTTCGTCATCCAGTCGCGCGCGGCCGGGCTCACCAAGGTCAAGTGGGACTGGAACCTCAACAAGGGTCCCCAGGCCTACAACGCCGGGGTCTCCTGGACCACCGGCTACCCCGGTGACGACGTCGTCGACGTGATCGGCCTGGACGCCTACGACATGTGGAACCCGTCGTTCACCAACGCCCAGTGGGAGGCCAACATGCTGCGCCGCAACCCCGGCCTCGAGGAGGTCGCCAAGTTCGCCCGCGCGCACAAGAAGCAGATGGCTCTGGACGAGTGGGGCGTCGTCCACGACCGTCACGGCGGCGGGGACAACCCGTTCTACGTGGCCAAGATGTTCGGCTGGCTGAAGGCCAACGCCGACGTCATCGCCTGGGAGAACACCTACGACCACGACGGAGCTCCGTCCAAGTTCAACCACAAGCTCTCCGACGGCGGGAACCCCAAGGCCGCTGCCCAGTACCGGCGACCGTACCCCAAGGGTTGGGGTGGGTGACCGAGCCCGAGCTCGACCGGTGGTGAGGCGGTGCCCACGTGCACCCCTCACCTCCTGGCCGGATCTCCAGCTGGAGGGGTCGATCGCCGACGCGGGAAGTCGCCGTGATCTGGCTCCCCCGACTGGACTCGAACCAGTAACCTGCCGGTTAACAGCCGGCTGCTCTGCCAATTGAGCTACAGGGGATCGCGCTGGACGCGAGTCAGAACATTACCAGGCAGTCAGCGCATGTCGAACTCGGCCCGCGTCGCGGCGAGCGCGTCGTCGACGGCCTCGCGCACGCCCGCCGTCTGCCAGGTCAGGCCCCGAGTGAGGCTGGTGTGCCAGACCAGCGGCGCGCTGGCCCCGAGCGGTCGGCGGGCGCTGATGGTGACGCCCCGCTCCCCCGCCAGCGGGACGAACTGCCGGACGACGATGGTCGCCTCCACCCGCTCGCGGAACAGCTCGGGCAGCCGTCCCGGCTCGGCCAGCTGCACCTCGCCGCGGCGGCCGTCCAGCCGCACCCAGCTGAGCCGACGCAGCTCGTCGTTCCAGCCGCCCCGCTCGATCTCGTGCCAGCCGACGTGCTGCCAGCCGCTGGTCCCGCCGGTGGACAGCACCGTGGGACTGCCGATCGCCAGCCGGTCACCCTCGCCGGCCCAGGCCAGGATCCGCGGGGTGCGCCCCACGACCTCGCGCATCGACGTCACCCAGGACGCGTAGGCGTCGTCCGGCAGCCCGCGCGAACGCGACCACCAGGCACTTCTCGTCGCTCGGGCCATGACCCCATCCTCCCCCGTCCCGAGCGGTGGCTCCTCACCCGGACAGGTGCCAGACCGCTGACTGCGGGCAGACCGCGCGCAGCGCCTCGAGTGCGCGCTGCTCGACCCGCCGGACCCGGGCGGCCGACAGCCCGAGGCGTCGACCGGTGGCCGCCAGGCTGAGCGGCTCGCCGTCACCGAAGCCGCAGCGCAGCTCCAGCACCCGGCGGGCCAGCGGGTCCAGACCGGCCAGCAGGGCGCGGACCTGCGGCAGCGGCTCCGCCGGCTCGGTGGCGGTCGGGGCCGCGAGCACGGCGGCGACCTCCTCGATCGGCGCCGGGACGGCGTGCGCCAGCAGGGCTCGCGTCCAGGCGGTGCTGCGACCCAGAGCCCGGGCGAGCTCGACCGCCGTCGGTGCGCGACCGAGCTCCTGGGTCAGCGCCGCCTCGACACCGCGGGCGGCCCGCAGCTGCTCGGCCCGGCTGGTCGGCAGGTTCAGCGCGCCGAGGTGGCCGGCGCTGACGGCGCCGATCGAGGAGCGGATCCAGAACAGGGCGTAGGTGGCGAAGGTGGTGCCGCGGGTGTGGTCGTAGCGCTGGACAGCGGCCATCAGGCCGAGGCAGCCCTCCTGGAACAGGTCGGCCTCGGCCAACCGGCTGCGGGCCGCCGTCTGACCGGCGACGAGGGCGACCAGCCGCAGGTTCGCGCGGACGAAGCGGTGCCAGGAACGTCGTCCCTGCTCCTCGATCGCGAGGAGCTCCTCCTCGGTGGCGTCGCCGAACCCGCCGGCGGAACGGGCCTCCGCAGCCAGGACGCCGGCCTCGATCGCCCGAGCCAGCCGCGGCACCTCCTCCGCGGTGAGCAGCGGTTCGGTGAGGGCAGCACGAGCGGTCGTCACCCCCTCAGCCTGGGCCGGTGCGGACGCCGTCGGACGGCCGTCCACAGCCTCCTCGACCGGCGCTGCGGGCTACTCCAGCGCGCCGATGCTGCGCACCTGGAGCTGCTTGCGCCGCGCCTCCAGGACGACGAGCTCGGAGAACATCTGGTTGTACTTCTGCTGGGCCTCGACCGGGTTGGTCCGCTGCAGCTTCGACTTCAGGTCGCTGATGGCCCGCATCACCGTCAACAGCTGCAGACCGGCGGTGTGGGCGACGACGAAGCGGACCGTCACCTCCCCCTGGACCCGTAGCGGCTCGACGGCGAGGGAGACGATGAGCTGACTCAGCTGCTCGTGCTCGGCCGCCGCCGCCATCCGGTGCACCCAGTCCCCGGCCGCCTCGCCCTCGGCCGCCGCCTTCTCCACCGCCGTGAAGACGGCGGCGTAGGCGGGGTGGGTGAAGTCGGTGACGGTGAGCCCGTCCCACCCGGGCGGGAACAGGCCGGGCACCTGGATCAGCAGCTTCGTCGTCGCCCGCTCCAGGGCCAGCAGCCGGTCGTGCGGGTCGGGCAGCCGGGCCTCGGGCGCTCGGCGCCGTTCGGTCGGCTCCTCCGTCGTGGGTGCCGGCGACGGCTCGGGCGTCCGGCGGCTGGAGCGGTTGGCCGCGCGGACCACCTCGCCCCGGACCTCCTCGACGTCCATGCCCAGCAGCCCGGCCAGCTCGCGGGCGTACCCGGTGACCAGCGAGGCGTCCCGGATGCTGGCGACCAGCGGGGCGGCCTCGCGCAAGGCGCCCAACCGGCCGTCAGCGCGGTCGAGGTCGTGCCGGGACAGCACGTTGGTCATCACGAACCGGTACAGCGGCACCCGGCGGGCGACCAGCTCGCGGACCGCGGCCTCGCCGTGCTGGAGCCGCAGGTCGCAGGGGTCGAGCCCGGTCGGCTCGATGGCCACGTAGGTCTGGGCCAGGAAGTTCTGGTCGCCGCTGAACACCTTGAGCGCGGCCGCCTGGCCGGCGGCGTCGCCGTCGAAGGTGAAGATGACCTCGCCGTGGAACGCGTCGTGGTCGCCCATCAGCCGGCGGAGCAGGCGGGCGTGGTCGTCGCCGAACGCCGTCCCGCAGGAGGCGATCGCGGTGTCCACGCCGGACAGGTGGGCGGCCATCACGTCGGTGTAGCCCTCGACGACGACGGCCTGGCTCTTGTGCCCGATCGGCTTGCGGGCGAGGTCGAGTCCGTAGAGGACGTGCGACTTCTTGTAGAGCGGGGTCTCGGGGGTGTTGAGGTACTTGGCCGGCATCCGGTCGTCGTCGAACAGCTTGCGGGCGCCGAAGCCGATCACCTGACGGCCGGAGTCGCGGATCGGCCACAGCAGCCGGCTCTGGAAGAAGTCGTAGCCCGCCTCGCGGACCAGCCCGCCGGCGACCAGCTCCTTGTCGCTGAACCCGCGGCCGCGCAGGTGCTGGGCCAGGACGCGGCCCCCGCGCGGGGCGAACCCGACCCCGAACAGCTCGGCGGCCCCGCGGTCGAACCCGCGAGCCGCCAGGAACTGCCGGCCGGCCAGGGCGTCGGGGGTGGCCAGCTGCTCGGCGAAGAACTCCGCGGCCGCGCGGTGGGCCTCCATCAGCCGCGAGCGCAGCCCCGGCTCGGGACGCGGCCCGGCGTCCTCGGTGTAGCGCAGCTGGATGCCGACCCGGTCAGCCAGCCGCTCGATCGACTCCGCGAAGCTGAGGTTGTCGATCTTCTGCATGAAGGTGATGACGTCGCCGCCCTCACCGCAGCCGAAGCAGTAGTAGAAGCCGCGGGACGGGGTGACCTGGAAGCTCGGGGTCTTCTCGTCGTGGAAGGGGCACAGGCCCTTGAGCGAGCCCCCACCCGCGTTCCGCAGGGCGACGTAGGAGCCGATGACCTCGTCGATCCGGGCACGTTCGCGGACGGCGGCGATGTCGTCGTCGTTGATCCGGCCCGCCACGGTCCCCGAGTTTACGCGCCGGCAGCGGCGCCACCCGCCGCGTACTCAGCCTGTGCCGACGCTCCCGGACCGCCCGCCCCGTCGGGGCTCCGCGACCGGCCGTGGCTGGTCTTCGACGGTGACTGCGCGTTCTGCACCACCAGCGCGACCTGGTTCGCGGCGCGCCTGCACCGTGACACCGGCCCCGACGCGCACCTGGTGCCCTGGCAGTTCGCCGACCACGCCGGGCTGGGCACGGCGGCCGAGCGGGCGCAGACCGAGGTGCTGTGGGTGGAGCCCGACGGCCGGATCATCGGCGGGGCCGCGGCGTTCGCCGCCTGGCTGCGCTTCCGCGGCGGGCCGTACGGGCTCCTCGGGCGGTCGATGGACCTGCCGGTCGTCCGGTCGGTCGCGGCGGGCGTGTACCCCCTGGTCGCACGGGACCGGGACAGGATGCCGGGCGGCACCCCGGCCTGCGCGCTACCACCGCCGGCCGCACCGCAGCGCTGAGGCCCAGCCGGCTACCGAACGGGGACCTGCGCCGAGGTGCCGCGTCCGGTCCACGAGGCCCGCCGTCGGTCCCACCAGCCGGGCAGCCGCTCCAACGGGGCGAAGGCGAGCCAGCACACCAGCGTCGGCGCGAAGTGGATGTACAGGATCGCCACGGTGAAGACGTGGAACCCCAGCCAGAACAGCGCCGCCAGCAGCAGCGCCCGGCCCCGCAGCCACAGCACCACCAGCGAGGTCAGCTCGGCGAGGAAGGCGAACCACTGCATCCCGCGGAGCAGCCCGGGGAACGGCAGCAGGAACTGGCCGAGCCCGTGCGGTCGGCGCACGATCGCCCAGGTGAGGATGAAGCTGTTGGGCCAGGAGGTGAAGCTCCAGTCGCCGCTGCGGATCTTGGTCAGCGCCGAGAGGAAGTAGGTGCTGATGACCGCGATCTGCACCGACTTCAGCACCCAGCCGGCCTGGGCCGACGCGTCCGCGCTGCGCCAGCGGTCGCGGACGGCGCCGACCGTCGGGAGCAGCCAGAGCGCGACGACGAAGGCCAGGTGGTCGTGGTCCACCTTGCCGTAGCTCATCCCGATCGCCGTCCACCAGGTGAAGGCGGCGGCGACGACGAACCCGGCCAGCCTGGGCAACCGGTTCGCCGCCGCAACCAGCGACCCCACGACGAGCACGGCGTAGAGCGTCGTGGTGATCACCGGGTTGGGCGGTGGCAGGTGGAACAACCGCGCGAGCAGCAGGGGCTGGTAGAGCTCCGGCTGCCGGCTGAGCGGAATGGGGTCGGCGACGACGAGGTGGATGTCGACCAGCACGAACAGGTAGACCACCGTGCGGAAGACGGCGATCCGCGCCTCGGGCAGCACCGGGGCGAACCAGGCCACGACGCGGCCGGGGCCGGTCACCCGGGCACCGTCCAGGTCGCCAGCTCCTGCCGGGCGGCGCCCGTCGGACGGCCGCGCGACAGCTGGGTGACGTCCTGCACCAGCCAGACCTGCCGGACCGCCGGCTCGGCCGGGTGCCGGCTTCTCCAGCCCTCCACGACCCCCCGCAGCAGCGACGGGTCGGACACGATGGCCGGGATGCGGGCCTCGATCTCGGCCCGGCTGATGCCCGCCGTGCTCACCCGCAGCGGCAGCTCGACGCGCCGGCCGTCGGCCAGCCGGCCCTCCACCCGGGTGATGACGATGGTGTCGTCGGCGGGAGGGGAGAAGGCGTACTGCGACATGGGTCCGAACGGCCAGACGTCGTCGCTCATCCGCAGCGAGCCGTTGACCAGCAGCCCGAGGCCCAGCACCGCCACGGCGACCCGCCAGGCCAGGCCGGTCCGGCTGATCGGTCGCACCGTCGTCGTCACCGGACCACAGGGACCACGTAGGGACCGTCCGGGATCACCGCGACGCCCGCGTCCCCCGTCCGGTCCATGCTGGCCTGGACCGCTGCCGTCAGGTCGTCGACGACCGTCACGGCGGTCAGCGCGCGGTCCTCGGCGGCCAGCCCGGTGCTGTAGAGCTCGAGCCGGCCGTGCCGCATCGGCTTGAGCTGCATCTCGGTCTGCCACTCGTCGACGTCGGCGAGCTCCTTGCCGGTGATGGTGGCCAGGAAGGCGTCGGGTCCCAGCTCGGCCAGCCGGGCCTGGGCCGCGCGGAACTCCGGCGAGCCGAAGCCCTCGGAGCACTCCGAGGCGATGATCAGGGTCCCGCCCGGGGCCAGCACGTCCAGCGGGGTGACCATGCCCTTGACCGTCTGGTAGTAGGTCTTGTCCAGCGGGTAGCCCGCCGCCGAGGTGAGCACCGTGCCGAAGCGGCGGCCGACCGGCACCCGGACCGCGGCAGCCACCACGTCGACGACGGCCTGGTGGCTGGCGACCACCTCACCGAAGCCGACGTGCACCAGCCGGCGCTCCTCGTCCACCACCGTGCTCAGGGCGTAGACCTCGCCGAGCATCGCGACGATCTCCAGCTGCTCCTCGTGCAGCGGGTTGCCCACCAGCCGGCACTGCACCGCAGCCGGGTCCTCCATGAAGCGGGCGGAGTGGAAGGTCCGGATGGTGGTGTGGTGGGCGATGCCGGGCGCGATCACCTTGCGCCCGCCCGACCAGCCGGCCATGAAGTGCGGCTCGACGAGGCCGGTGACGATCCTCAGATCGGCGTCGACGAAGCGCCGGTCCAGGGAGACGGGCGTGCCGCGGGTGGCGGTGACCCCCAGGGAGCGGTGGGCGGCGTCGTCGCGGGCGTCGTGGTTCTCCACGCGCACGTGCTCGAGCACCCAGGGGTCGCCGACCAGCTCGGCCAGCTCGTCGCCGAGGTTGGGGCGGTGCAGGCCGGTGGCCACCAGCACGGTGACGGCCTCCAGCGGCACGCCGGCGGCGACGACCTGCTCGACGACCGGACGCAGGAACAGCCCGTTGGGCACCGGCCGGGTGATGTCGCAGACCAGGATGCAGGCACTGCGCCGACCGCGGGCCAGCTCGGCCAGCGGCGGCGACCCGACGGGGTGCGCCAGGGCGTCGGCGACGGCGCCGGCCGGGTCCGCCAGCGGCGGCAGCGGCCGTTGCCGGATGACCGTCGGCTCGCAGCCTGGGGGCAGGGGGACGGCCAGCCGGCCCCGGCCGTAGGCGAGGGCGACCTCGCGGACGCTGCTGGCCTGGGTGGTGGTCACCGGGACTCCTCCGAACGCTCGCGACCCGGTCATCGTACGGGGCCTCTCCGCGAGGAGTTGTGAGGGAGTTCGGCCGCGACCGACCGGCCGAACTCCCTCAGGACGGGCTCAGTCGACGGCGTCCAGGCGGTAGAGCACGCTGTGGTCGGGGTGCACTCCCGCCGACATCAGCCCGGTGGCCGCCAGGGCGGCTCCGCTGAGCACCGTGCCTGCGCGGGGTCCGTCGGCGTCCCACCAGACCGGGGCCCGCAGGCCGCTCGGCTCCCCCACCCCGACGGGCACGACGCGGTAGCGCCGGGTGGGGTCGAGACCCGGGAACCGCAGCCGGCCCAGGGACACCACCGCGGAGCGGCCGACGGCGTGGAAGCCGAAGATCGCGGCGCTGCGGTCCGGGCTGACGACGCCGTGCGCGACCAGCGACTCGTCGGGGTGGTCGACCCGCACGAGGTCCCCGCCCAGCAGCAGCCGGCGGTGCTCCTTGAAGAACGCGACCCAGCCGCCGAGCTCGACCAGCTCCTGCTCGCTGGCCCGGGCCAGGTCCCACTCGATCCCCAGGTGGCCGAAGACGGCGGTGGCGGCCCGGAAGTCGAGGTCGTGCACCCGGCCGGTCGTGTGGTTGCGGCCGGACGCGATGTGCGCGCCCATCAGCTCCGGCGGGATCAGCTGGCCGGTCCAGCGGTGCATCTCCTGGCGCTCCAGCGGGTCGATGCAGTCCGACGTCCAGACCCGGTCGGTGCGCTCGAGGACGCCGAGGTCCACCCGGGCCCCGCCGGAGGAGCAGGACTCGATCTCCAGTCCCGGGTGCGCCGCCTTGAGCTCGTCGACGAGCCGGTAGAAGGCGAGCGTCTGCTCGTGCACCCCGGCCCGGCCGCTCGGGGAGGTCCCGGCGTCGATCAGGTCGCGGTTGTGGTCCCACTTGAGGTAGCCGATGGTGTACTCGTCCAGGAGCGCCATCATCTGGTCGCGGACGTGGGCGTAGGCCTCGGGGATGCCCAGGTTGAGCACCTGCTGGTTGCGGGAGGGCACCGGCGTCCGGTCCCCGGTCGCCATCACCCACTCCGGGTGCGCGCGCGCCACGTCGGAGTCCAGGTTGACCATCTCGGGCTCGAACCAGAGCCCGAACTCCATCCCCAGCTCGCGGACGCGGTCGACCAGCGGGTGCAGGCCGTCGGGCCAGACATCAGCCGAGACGACCCAGTCCCCCAGCCCGGAGGTGTCGTCGCGGCGGGAGCCGAACCAGCCGTCGTCGAGGACGTAGCGCTCGACGCCGAGGGCCGCGGCCCGCTCGGCCAGGTCCAGCAGCCGCTCGAGGTCGTGGTCGAAGTAGACGGCCTCCCAGACGTTCAGGGTCACCGGCCGGTCGGGGCCGGGGTGCTGCGGCCGCGAGCGCAGGTAGCGGTGGAAGCGGCGGGCCACCGCGTCCAGCCCGACCCCGTGCGAGCCGTAGAGCCACGGCGAGGTGTAGCTCTCGCCCTCGGCCAGCCGGATCTCGCCGGGCAGCAGCAGCTCGCCGCCCCCGACCACCTGCTGACCGGTGAACACCCGCTCCGCGTAGTGCGTGTGGTTGCCCGACCAGGCGGTGTGCACGGCCCAGATCTCGCCGTCGGCGAAGCCGAAGCCGGGGGTGCCGACGTGCAGCACGGTGGCCGCGTCCGGGCCGGTGCGGCCCTTGCGGCCCTCGCGCAGGTGGGTGCCGACCTGCAGCGGGCTGCGCTGCGGGGTGCGCTCCTTGCCCCAGCGACCGGCCAGGTCCAGCACCTCGGCGGCGACGGTGGGCAGCGGGTAGGCCAGCACCAGGTCGTCGAGCTGGTAGTCGCCCTCGCCGGTGTTGGTCAGGGTGGCCCGGGTGCGGAGCAGGCCGCCGGCGGTGAGCTCCAGCTCGACGGCGACGGTGAGCCCGGCGACCACGTCCTCGGCCCGGACCTCGACCACCCCGGCCTCGAGCTCGACGAACGCCGGATCCTCCCCTGCGTCGCCGGTCAGGTCCCGGCCGTCGACGGTCAGCGCCGAGGTGTCGAACCGGGGTGACCAGGAGGTGCCGGCCCGGGAGCCGCTGACGCCGGGGCGACCGGTCCAGCCGGTCCAGTGCTCGGGCAGCACGGACAGCCGCAGCGGCTCGTCGACCAGGTTGTTGTCGACCTGCTGGACCGCGCCGACGGCGAGCGCGCGGACGTCGTCGAGGGTCAGCGGACCGAGGTCGGCACCCCAGTGGACCAGCGCGGGCAGCCGTCCGGCGGTGACGTCGAGGACGGCGGCGACGCCGTCACGGCGGAGGACGACGAAGGCATGGGCGTGGGCCACGGTGCCCCTTCCGGATCGAGGTGGGACGGCCACGCTACCGATCGTCGGCTGGCGCCCGGTCAGCCGGGGCGGCGGGCCTCAGCGCGCGTCGTCGATGCCCCGGGGCAGCCGCTCGGGCGGCCAGCCGAGGTGCTGCTCGGCCATCGCGAAGGCGTAGCGGTCGGTCATGCCCGCCACGTAGGTGACCGCGGTCCGCAGCGCGTCGGTGCCACGGGCGTCCTGCACCGGGACGACCGTGTCCGGCAGCGCCGCCGGGTGCTCGACGTAGAACTCGACCAGCGCCTGCAGCACCGCGACCACGGCGCGGGACTGGGCCAGCGACTCCGGTCGGACGTAGATCCGCTCGTAGTTGAAGGCGCGCAGCGCGGCCAGCGCCTCCGCCTCGGCGGCCGGCATCCCGACCTCGCCGTGCTCGCTGACCCCGCGCACCACGGCGCGGACGAAGGTGCCCAGCTGCTCGCGCCGGGTCCGGCCGGCCACCGCGGTGACGGCGGCGGGCAGGTCGGCGAGGTCGACGATGCCGGCGTGCACGGCGTCCTCGAGGTCGTGGGCGCAGTAGGCGATCCGGTCGGCCCAGCTGACGATCTCGCCCTCGACCGTCCGCGGCGCGGGCCGCGACCAGGAGTGGTTGCGGATCCCGTCGAGGGTCTCCGCGCACAGGTTCAGCCCGCCCAGCACGACGTCGGCACCCCAGGGGCCGTGGTCGTAGCCCTCGTCGAGGAAGGTGTCGAAGGCGTCCTCGCTGGCGTGCCCGCCGGGGCCGTGGCCGCAGTCGTGGCCGAGGGCGATGGCGTCGGCCAGGGTGACGTTGACCCCCGCCCCGCGGGCGATCGAGGTGGCGACCTGGGCCACCTCGAGGGCGTGGGTGAGCCGGGTGCGCTGGTGGTCGCTGGGGTGGACCACCACCTGGGTCTTGCCGGCCAGCCGCCGGAACGCGGTCGAGTGGACGATCCGGTCCCGGTCGCGCTCGAAGCAGGTCCGCTCGGGGTCCGGCGACTCGGGCACGGCGCGGTGCCCGGCCCCGACGGCGAAGGTCGCACCGGTCCGGAGCAGGTCGCGCTCGCGCTGCTCGCGCAGCTCCCGACCCACCACCGGGCCGGGGCCGACCTCGGCCCGGGAGCCGGCGTGCGCGCGGACCAGGGCGCCGTCGCGCTGGCCGGTCATCGTCTCGGCCCAGGCCTGGGCCCGCGGCGACGGCTCGGCCGGGTCAGCCACCGGAGACGCCCTGCTCCGCGTCGGCCATGTCCAGGTCGACGCCGGAGGTGTCGTCCAGCCAGTGCTCGGGCAGCGCCACCTTGTCCCGCGGGCTGCCCTGGCGACCGCGCGGGCTGCCGAGCTCGCTGACCGGGAAGGGTGCGTCCGGGTCCAGCCGGGCCAGGCCGGCGTCCAGGTCGGCGAAGGAGCTGACCAGCCCGAGGGCACGGCGGGTGTCGCTGCCCACCGGGAAGCCCTTGAGGTACCAGGCCATGTGCTTGCGCAGCTCGGTGAGCCCGTAGCGCTCGTCGCTCAGCCCGGCCAGCAGCTCGGCGTGCCGGCGGATCATCGCCGCCACCTCGCCGAGGGTCGGCAGGGTGCGGGTGGCCCGGCCGGCGAACGCGTCGGCCAGGTCCCGGAACAGCCAGGGCCGGCCGAGGCATCCGCGGCCGATGACCACCCCGTCGGCGCCGGTCTGCGCGACCATGGCCAGGGCGTCGGAGGCCTCCCAGATGTCGCCGTTGCCCAGCACCGGGATGGCGACGTGCTCCTTGAGCGCCTTGATCGTCGACCAGTCCGCCTCGCCGGCGTAGGCCTGCTGGGCCGTCCGACCGTGCAGCGCGATGGCCGCCACCCCGCTCTGCTCGGCGATCCGGCCGGCGTCCAGGAAGGTCTGGTGGTCGGAGTCGATGCCGATCCGGGTCTTGATCGTCACCGGGACGTCATGCCGGGCGGCCGCCGCGACGGTGGCGTCCAAGATCATCCGCAGCCGGTCCCGCTTCCAGGGCAGGGCCGCGCCGCCGCCCTTGCGGGTCACCTTGGGCACCGGGCAGCCGAAGTTGAGGTCGACGTGACCCACCCCGTGCTCGGTGATCAAGATCTCAGTGGCCGAGGCCATGATCACCGGGTCGACGCCGTACAGCTGGACCGAGCGCACGGTCTCGCCCGGGTCGAACTGCAGCATCTGCACGGTCTTGCGGTCGCGGGCGACCACGCCGCGGCTGGTGATCATCTCGCAGACGTAGAGCCCGGCGCCCTGCTCACGGCAGAGCTGCCGGTAGGCCGCGTTGGTCACCCCCGCCATCGGGGCGAGCACCACCGGGGTGGGGACGGTGATCGGCCCGATGGTCAGCCCGTTCCCTGAGCTCGTCGAAGGGCCGTGCCCTGAGCTCGTCGAAGGGCCTTCGACAGGCTCAGGCCGCGGAGGCGCGAGCTCAGGGATCGTGGACGTCAGCATCCGAGGAGCCGGGCCCCGAGGTAGGACTCGACCTGGCTGAGGGCGACCCGCTCCTGCGACATGGTGTCGCGCTCGCGGATGGTGACGGCGTCGTCCTCGAGGGTGTCGAAGTCGACGGTGACGCAGAACGGCGTGCCGATCTCGTCCTGGCGGCGGTAGCGGCGCCCGATGGCCTGGGCGTCGTCGAAGTCGACGTTCCAGTACTTCCGCAGGTCCGCGGCCAGCCCGCGCGCCTTGGGCGAGAGCGCCTCGTTGCGGGACAGCGGCAGCACCGCGACCTTGACCGGCGACAGCCGCGGGTCGAGCTTGAGCACGGTCCGCTTGTCGACGCCGCCCTTGGTGTTCGGCGCCTCGTCCTCGGTGTAGGCCTCGACCAGGAAGGCCATCAGCGAGCGGGTCAGACCGGCCGCCGGCTCGATGACGTAGGGCAGGTAGCGCTCGCCGGAGGCCTGGTCGAAGTAGGACAGGTCCGTGCCGGAGTGCTCGCTGTGCGTCTTCAGGTCGAAGTCGGTGCGGTTGGCGATGCCCTCGAGCTCGCCCCACTCGCTCCCGGTGAACCCGAACTTGTACTCGATGTCCACGGTCCGCTTGGAGTAGTGGGAGAGCTTCTCCTGCGGGTGCTCGAAGTGCCGCAGGTTGTCCGCGGAGATGCCCAGGTCGGTGTACCAGCGGGTGCGCTCGTCGATCCAGTACTGGTGCCACTCCTCGTCGCTGCCCGGGGCGACGAAGAACTCCATCTCCATCTGCTCGAACTCGCGCGTGCGGAAGATGAAGTTGCCGGGGGTGATCTCGTTGCGGAACGACTTGCCGACCTGGCCGATGCCGAACGGCGGCTTCTTCCGGGTCACCTGCACGACGTTGGCGAAGTTCACGAAGATGCCCTGCGCGGTCTCGGGACGCAGGTAGTGCAGCCCGGACTCGTCCTCGATCACGCCGAGGTGGGTCTTGAGCATCATGTTGAACTCGCGCGGCTCGGTCCAGCGGCCGCGGGTGCCGCAGTTGGGGCACGGCACCTCGGTCAGGGCGACGGCGTCGGGGTCGGGCAGGCCCTTGCGGGCGGCGAAGTCCTCCTGCAGGTGGTCCTCGCGGAAGCGCTTGTGGCAGTGCAGGCACTCCACCAGCGGGTCGGTGAACACGCCGACGTGACCGGAGGCCACCCAGACCTGCTTGGGCAGGATCACCGAGGAGTCGAGGCCGACGATGTCGTCGCGGCCGGTGACGACGCTGCGCCACCACTGGCGCTTGATGTTCTCCTTCAGCTCGACGCCCAGGGGTCCGTAGTCCCAGGCGGAGCGGGTGCCGCCGTAGATCTCGCCGGACGGGAAGACGAACCCCCGTCGCTTGCACAGGCTGATGACGTTGTCGAGGCGGGTGGACGGGGCCACGGGGCTGCTCCAAGCGTGGTGCGGGGACGCCACCCCCGGCTGGGATGGCGCTGGGTCGTGCGGCGGTCGGCGCAGGACGGCAGACCGACCGCCCAGCCTACCGGCCGAGCGCCCGCCCGCCCCGCCTCAACCGGGTCGGGACGCGCCCCGGGCCCAGTTCTCCCCGACCAGTTCCGGGCTCTCGTACGCCGAGGGCTCGTCGACGGCGAGAGACAGCAGCGGCACCACCACGCTCTTCGACTCGATCCCGCTGAGGGCCCGCCGGTAGGAGCCGACGTCGACCCAGCGGGTGGTGATCGTCCACAGGTCCGGTTCGTCCAGGTTGCGACCGAAGTCCAGCGACAACAACCCGTCGCGGCGGCGCAGCACCGCGACGGCCGCCTCGACCTGGGGCAGGAAGGTGGCCTCGGCCGCGGCGTCGACGCGGAACCTGCTGAGCACGATCATGGCGGCCAGGCTATGCCGCGCGTCGACGGTGGCCACTCCTCACCCACTCCTCACCTCACCGACACCCGGACGACACCTCGCGCCCCTAGCGTCCTGCCACGAGCCGCCCTGTCGGACGCCAGCTGAGCTCGAGCACCACGGAGTTCTGACCCGCCAGCAGGAGGTACCCCTGATCGAGCACCGCAGGCCGGCGACGCCCTCCCCGACGCCTGCTGCGCCTCCGGCGCCGGCCCGGCGGCGCCCTGCACCCCGCAGAAAGGCCGTCGCATGAACCGTCGACCCCGCCGTGACCTCCCGCCGCGCCGCCGCCTCGTCCTCGTCGTCCGCGCCGACCCCGTCATCTGCGGCCACTCCGGCGAGGCCCGCAACCTCGCCGAGGCGGCCATGCTGCGCGGGTTCACCGAGGTCCGCATCGTCACCTGGCCGCTCGACCGGCTGGTCGAGACCGGGCTACCGCTCAAGCCGCTCGACGGCGTCCGCGCCTACAGCGTCGGGATCGAGGTGGAGCGGCCCGAGCCGGTCGGGGACTACAAGGTGCCCGACGGCCGCTACCTCGCCGGGCTGGTCGGACGGCTGGTCGAGCTGTTCACCGACGGCGTGCCCACGGTGGCCATGTCGCTGTACCTCAGCCCGCACACCGTCGCGGTGACCGACGCCCTGCGGGTGGCCAGGGCCACCGGGCTGCCGGTGGACGTCACCACCATCGCGGAGGCCGTCGGCTCCGACGTCACCAACGTCGTCCGCTCCAGCGTGGCGCAGGGCCGGTTCGGCGCCGCCGCCCACGTGCTGACCGCCTACCTGGCCAGCGACCTCCCGGTGGCCGTCTCCGCGTACACCCGCGACCTGGTCATCTCCTCGGCCGAGGCCGTCGACGCCGCGCACGGAACCCGGTTCGCGGCGCAGTGCCGCCAGCGGGTCGCCGTCTCCTACCCCGCGGTCGACACCGCGGACTACCTGACCCGCGACCTCGACCACTTCGCCGGCACGCTGGAGCGCCGGGGCCTGCACCGCAACGGCTACGTGCTGTTCCTGTCCCGGCTGGCCCGGGCGAAGGGGGTCGACGACCTGATCGCCGGGTTCGCGGCCAGCGAGCGGAGCCGCGGCCTGACCCTCGTCGTGGCGGGAACGGACCCGAGGCCGAGCACCTGCGCCAGGTGGCGGCGGCGAGCCCGGCCGCGGACCGGATCCGGTTCCTGCACGACGTGGACGACGACGAGAAGCCCGACCTGATGGCCGGCTGCGCCGCCTTCGTGCTGCCCAGCAAGCCCCGGCCGGAGTTCGTCGAGACGTTCGGCATCGCCCTGGTGGAGAAGATGCTGGCCGGGGGCGGCCCGCTGATCACCACCGACACCGGGGGCATCGGCGAGGCCGTCGGCGAGCACGCCCTGGTGGTGCCCGTCGACGACCCGGCTGCGATCGCCGCGGCCCTCGACCAGGCCCTCAGCCTGCCGGAGCACGAGCGCGAGGCCCTCGAGCTGCGCGCTCGCGAGCACGCCCTGCAGTTCGACCGGCAGCGGGTCCTCGACCTGCTGCTGGCCCGCCTGCACCCAGAACTCAGCCCGGTGGCCGGCTGACCGTTGGCGGCTGCGCCCCGGGCGGACCGGCCACGGCTGCCACACTGGACGGCATGCCTGCCGGTCCTCCCACCCCGACCCTGCGCGCCTCGGTCGAGCGCACGACGCGCCCGCTGCTGCTGCGGCTGCACGCCCTGCCCGGGCCGGCCGTCCCGCTCGCCACCGTGGTGCTCGTCGCGATCGGGGTGCTGGCGCCGCCGGCGGTCGGGCTGGTCGCCCTGGCCGTCGTCGCGCTGTTCGTGGTCTGGATCTCCTACCTGTCCTGGCCCGTCGTGCCCACGACCGGCCGGGCGGTGCGGCTGGCCATGGTGGCGCTCGTCGTGGTGCTGGCGCTCTCCCGGCTCTGACCGCCACCGGCGCCCGACCCTGCGGGCCGGTGAGCTGATCCTGACCCGACGGCCTCGCCGTCGGCCGCTCGGCCCGCGTGACCAGGCGTCTGAGGGGTACCTGCGCCGGACGATTTGACCTGGTGCTCGGCCGCAGATGAAAATGGTTGTCATGAACAAGAACGTGCGACCGCTCGGCGCCCTGATCGCGACCTCCGCTCTTCTCCTGGCGGCCGGCTGCGGCGGGGACCCGGACGGGACGGGAGCCGCCGACGACCAGCCTGGTCAGCTGAGCGTCGTGGCGGCGTTCTACCCCTTCCAGTTCGTCGCCGAGCGCGTCGCCGGCCCGCACGCGAGCGTCACCAGCCTGACCACCCCGGGCGCGGAGCCGCACGACCTGGAGCTCACCCCCCGCCAGGTGGCCTCGGTCGCCACCGCCGACCTCGTGGTCTACGAGCGGACGTTCCAGGCTGCCGTCGACGAGGCGGTCGACCAGAGCGGCAACGAGCACGTCCTGGACATCGCCACCGTGGTCCCGCTGCAGCCGCTCGCCTCGGCCGCGCACGAGCACGAGGGCGAGGAGCACGCCGAGGAGGAGCACGGGCACGAGGGCGAGGAGCACGGGCACGAGGGCGAGGAGCACGCCGAGGACGAGCACGACCACGACGGCCTGGACCCGCACGTCTGGCTCGACCCCACCCAGATGGCCACCATCACCGGCGCCGTCCGCGACCAGCTCAGCGCGCTCGACCCCGATCACGCCGCGGACTACGCGGCGAACGCGACCGCCCTGGAGGGCGAGCTCGGGACGCTCGACCAGGAGTTCACGGCCGGCCTGGCCAGCTGCGAGCGCGAGGAGTTCATCACCACCCACACCGCGTTCGGCTACCTGGCCAAGCGCTACGGGCTGAGCCAGATCGGCATCACCGGCCTCAGCCCGGACGCCGAGCCCTCCCCCGCCCGGATCGCGGAGGTGCAGCACGAGGCCGAGGAGCACGGCGTCACCACGATCTTCTACGAGACCCTGATCTCCCCCGCCATCGCCGAGGCCATCGCCGGCGACCTCGGTCTGGCCACCGACGTGCTCGACCCCGTCGAGGGCATCACCGAGGCCTCGCGCGGGCAGGACTACGTTGCCGTCATGCGCGCCAACCTCACGGCCCTGGAGAAGGCCAACGGATGTTCCTGACCGACGGCGCACCGGACGGCGCCGCGGCGACCCGGCCGGTGCTGCAGGCCCAGGACCTGTCGGTCGAGCTGGGCGGGCTGCCCGTGCTGCGCGGCGTCGACCTCACCGCGCGGCCGGGTGAGGTGGTCGCCCTGCTGGGCGGCAACGGCTCGGGCAAGTCGACGCTGGTCCGGGCCCTGCTCGGTCTGGTGCCGCCGTCGCGGGGTTCGGTCGAGCTGTTCGGCACCCCGCTGCGCCGGTTCCGGTCCTGGGGGGACGTCGGCTACGTGCCGCAGCGCTCCACCGCCCCCTTCGCCGGCGCCAAGGTGCGCGAGGTGGTCGCGTCGGGACGGCTGGCCCACCGCCGCCCGTTCGTCCCCCCGCGCGCGGCGGACCGGGCGGCCGTCGCGCACGCCCTGGCCGCCGTCGACCTTACCGACCGGGCCGGTGACGACCTCGCCGTGCTGTCCGGCGGCCAGCAGCAGCGGGTGCTGATCGCCCGCGCGCTGGCCACCGAGCCCCGGCTGCTGGTCCTGGACGAGCCGACCGCCGGCGTCGACCTCGCGCACCAGGAGGTGCTGACGGCCGTGCTGGCGGACCTGATCGCCGCCGGGACGGCCGTGCTCGTCGTGCTGCACGACGTGGGGAGCCTGGGGGCGCTGGTCGACCGCGGCGTCGTGCTCCGCGAGGGCCGGGTGGCCCTCGACGGCCCGCTGGCCACACTGGGGGCGCGGCTGCACGCCGCCCACGGGGGCGAGCACCACGAGCCCGAGCCCCTGGACCCGCACTGGCTGGACGGGACGGTCAACCGGTGACCGAGCTGCTCAGCTTCCCCTTCATGCAGCGGGCCCTGCTGGCCGCGCTGCTCACCGGCCTGATCGCGCCGGCCATCGGCGTCTACGTGGTCCAGCGCCGGCTCAGCCTGCTGGGCGACGGCCTCGGGCACGTGGCGATCGCGGGCGTCGGCCTCGCCCTGCTGACCGGCAGCGCGCCGATCCCCGTCGCCGTGGTGGTCTGCATCGTCGGCGCCGTCGTGGTGGAGCTGCTCCGCCAGCTCGGCAAGGCTACCGGCGACGTCGGCCTGGCCATCTTGTTCTACGGCGGACTGGCGGCCGGGGTGCTGATGTCGGGCATCGCCGGCGCCGGGGCCGGGGCCCTGTCGCAGTACCTGTTCGGCTCCCTGACCACCGTGACCGCCGCCGACCTGCGTCTGGTGGCCGTGCTGGCCGTCGTCGTGCTGGTGCCCGCCCTGGGGCTGGCCCCGCAGCTGTTCGCCGTCTGCACCGACGAGCAGCACGCCCGCACCCTCGGCCTGCCCGTCCGGTTCTACAACGTGCTGATCGTCGTGCTGGCCGCCATCACCGTGAGCATGGCGATGCGCACCGTCGGGCTGCTGCTGGTCAGCGCGCTGATGGTCATCCCGGTGGCCGCGGCGCAGAACCTGGTCCGGGGCTTCTACGCCACCCTGGTCTGCGCGATGGCCGTCGGCGCCCTCGTCGCGGTGGGCGGCGCCGTCGGCTCCTACTACGCCGACGCCGCCCCGGGCGCGCTGATCGTGGTGCTGGCGATCGCCGTCTTCGCCCTGAGCTGGCCGGTCTCGGCGCTGGTCCGGCGACGTCGGGTCGTCGTGGAGCTGCCCGTCGACCCGGGTGCCGCGCTCGACGGCGCCACCCCGCACGTGGTGGCCGAGGACACCCACCCCCACCGGCACGACCACGGCTGCGGGCACCAGGCCCTGCGGCACGGGGACCACACCGACTACGTGCACGAGGGCCACCGGCACGCGGCCCACGCCGACCACTACGACGAGCACTGAGTGACGAGCCCTGACATGGACGAGCCGAAGACCGCCACCCCCGCCGCCCCGCAGCGCCGGACCCGCCAGCGGGCCGCCGTGGACCAGATCCTGTCCCACCTCGAGGAGTTCCGGACGGCGCAGCAGATCCACGACGTGCTGCGCCAGCAGGGCGACAGCGTCGGCCTGACCACGGTCTACCGGACGCTGCAGGCGATGGTGGAGTCCGAGGAGCTCGACGCCCTGCGCACCGACGACGGCGAGACCGCCTACCGCCGCTGCTCGCGGGGCCACCACCACCACCTGGTCTGCCGCAGCTGCGGGCGCACCGTCGAGGTGTCCGGACCCGCCGTGGAGCACTGGGCCAGCGCCGTCGCCGACGAGCACGGCTTCCGCGACGTCAGCCACGACCTGGAGATCTTCGGCACCTGCGGCTCCTGCTGAGGACGGCGGCTCCGGGCTTCAGTCCCGGCCGGGACCGCCCTCGGCGTACCAGCGCGCGAGCCGGTCGAACCCCTCGTCCAGGCTGACCACGGGCCGCCAGTCCAGCGCCTCCCGGGTGCGCCGCTGGTCGAACCAGTGCGCGGTGGAGAGCTGCTCGACCAGGAAGCGGTTGAGCGGCGGGTCGGCGTCGTCGCCCGGCCGCAGCGCCCACAGCCCTTCGGCCACGGCGCCGGCGGCCATGGCGAGCGGCACCGGCAGGTGCCGGCTGGGCCGCGGCGCCCCGCCGGCCTCCGCCCAGGCGCCGAGGACCTCCGCGATGGGTCGCGGCTCGCCGTTGCTGACCACCAGCGCCTCGCCGTGCACGCCGTCCGGCCGGCAGCGGTCGAGCGCCGCGACGAGGGCGTCCACGGCGTTGTCCACGTAGGTGGTGTCGACGAGCACGGCGCCGGCGCCCATCAGCGGCAGCCGGCCCTGCCGAGCGCGCCGGACGATGCGGGCGACCAGCTGGGTGTCCCCCGGTCCCCAGACCAGGTGCGGTCGGATCGCGACGACGGCCAGCGACGGCCCGTCCGCGGCCAGGGCGAGCAGCTCGGCGGCGGCCTTGCTGCGCGCGTAGGGACCGCGCGCGGCGTCCGGGTCGGCCGGACCGGCGCCGGCCCCGACCAGCGAGCGCCCGGCGTGCGCGACCGAGGGCGAGGAGACGTCGACCAGCCGGCCGACCCCGGCCGAGCGGCAGGCCTCCACCACGGCCCGGGTGCCGTCGATGTTGATCCGCTGGTAGTCGGCCCAGGCGCCGGTGATGTTCACCTTCGCGGCCAGGTGCACGACCGCGTCGTGCCCGTCGACGGCACGCCGCACGGCGTCGGGGTCGGCCACGTCGGCCAGCACCTCGCGCAGCCCGAGCCCCGCGGGCCGGCGCTGCAGCACGGTGACGTCGTCACCGCGCTCGGCCAGGGACCGGGCGGTCGCACCACCCAGCATCCCGCTGGCCCCCGTCACCAGGACCTTCACGTCAGACCTTCCCGGGCCGCTCGCCGGCCAGCAGCCGGCCGGCCCAGCGGGACAGCCGGGCCCGGTCGACCTTGGAGGCGTGCCGGATGTCCACCGGCAGCGCGTCGAGCACCAGCACCGCGGCCAGCGGGACCGGCGACGCGGCGCGGACGGCGTCGGCCAGCGCCGGCTCGGCCAGCGGCTGCCGGCGACGGTGCCCGTCCGCGGGCACGACGACCGCCACCGCCTGCTGGGTGCCGACCGGACCCACGCCCGCGATCGCCGCGGCGCGCACCGCGTCCAGGGCCTCGATCTGCTGCTCCACCCCGACGGGGGTGACCGGGCCGTCGGCGGTGGTCACGACGTGCACCAGCCGGCCCTCGACCCAGAGCCGGCCCTCGGTGTCGAGGTGGCCGACGTCGCCGCTGCGGTGGTAGCCCGGGTTGCGCGAGCTCTGCTGCTCGGTCGCCCACAGCCGGTCGTAGCGGTCCTTGCGGTGCGCTGCCGCGATGCAGATCTCCCCGCGCACGCCGGGCTCGTCGGTCAGCTCACCGTCAGCCCGGCCGAGGGCGTCGAGCGGGCTGACCCTCAACGTGACGCCGGGCAGCGGCCAGCCGACGCAGACCCCGTCACCCGGTCCGGCGGCCTCGATCTGGGCCAGCGAGATGTCGGTGGCGGGCAGCACCTCGGTCATCCCGTACGGCGTGTGCAGCTCGGCGTCCGGCAGCAGCTGCTGCACCTGGCGGAGCAGCGGCAACGGGACCGGGGCGCCGGCGGACAGCACGGTGCGGACGCCGCGGAGAGCGTCGCGGCGCCGGGCGTCCAGTGCGTCCGCGGTGGCCACCACGTTGCGCAGCGCGGCCGGGGAGGCGAAGACCGACGTGGCGTCGATGGCCAGCACCGCGTCGGCCAGCGCCGTCGCGGTCAGCGTGCCGGGGGCGGTGACGTCCATGTCGGGGGCAACGGCGCCGATCCCGATGGCCGGGCCGTACAGCGCGAACGGCGCGAACGCGGCGACCAGCCGGTCTTCGGGGCCGAGCCGGAGCACCGTCGCGACCTGGCGGATCTGCTCCCGCAGCTGCGACAGCCGGTAGACCACGCCCTTGGCCGGACCCGTGGCGCCGGAGGTGAACAGCACCGCGGCCTCGACGTCCTCGAGGCCGGGGTCGGGCAGCTCGAGGTCTCGGCCGGCCACTTCGAGGGCGGACAGCTCCCCCGCCCAGCCGAAGGTGCGGGCCGCGAGCGGCGTGCCGCCGACGGCGATCCGTCGGCCGGGCACCCTGAGCGCGGCCAGGGCGACGAGCGCCTTGGGGATGCCGATGACGTGGTCGGGGGCGGCGCTGCGCAGCGCGTGCGCCATCCCGCGCAGCCCGAGGCCGGCGTCGGCGACGACGATGGCCGCCCCGGCCCGCCAGCAGGCGTAGACGGCGACGGTCAGCTCCAGGCCGGGCGGGACGAGCAGCGCGACCCGGTCTCCCGGCCGGACGCCCGAGGCGACGAGCCCGGCCGCGACGTCGCGGATCCGGGCGTCCAGGGCGGCGAAGGACGTGCGGCTGGTCACCTCCCCGTGCACCTCGGCGACGGCGGTGCTCTCGTCGTCCGCGCGGCGGAGCAGGGCCGCCCAGGGCAGGTCCTCCGGGCTCAGCGGCGGCCGCGGCGGCGCGGGCTCGGCGGGGGTGGAGCCGGCCAGCGTCGGGGTGACCCGCTCCTGGACCCAGCGCCAGACGTCGACCGCGGTCTGCGGGGCGTCCTCGATGACCAGGTGCGACGCCCGCGGGTAGCGCTGGACGTCGGCCTGCGGCAGCCGGTCCAGCAGGTCCTCGAGGAACCGCTCGCTGAACACCGGGTCGCGCGGACCCCAGGCCAGCAGCGCGGGCACGTCGGCCAGGGTGCGGACGCCCTCGGCCATCGCGTCCCAGGCAGGCCGGCTGGGGTGGGAGGCCTCCAGCGGGATGTCGGCCACGAAGTCGGCGACCGACTGCCGCCGGCCCGGGTGGTCGTAGGGCACGACCAGGCCGTGCACGGCGTCGGCGGACAGGGCGGGCCGGGAGAGCGCCGCCCCGCCGCGCACGAAGACGGGCGTCGTGGTGCAGACCAGCTGGCGGAGGCCGGGGTTGCGGGCCAGCCGGATCAGCGCGGGCAGCTCGTCCCCGACGGGCAGGTCGACGCCGGTGTTGGTGAGCACGACCCCGGCGAGCTGGGCGCGGTGCGCCTGCGCCCAGCCGAGGGAGATCGGGCCGCCCCAGTCGTGGGCGAGGGTGACGACCGGACCGTCGACGCCCAGGGCCGCCGTCAAGTCACCGAGGTCGGCGACGCGCTCGGCGAAGCGTCGGGGTCCGGTCAGCCGCTCGGAGAACCCCATCCCCAGCTGGTCGACGGCGACGACGCGCCAGCCGGCCGGGGCCTCGGCGAGGAAGCGGCGCCACAGGAAGGACCAGGTGGGGTTGCCGTGCACGCAGAGCAGGGTCGCCCGGACCGGCTCCGCCGGCTCCGCCGGCTCGCGCCCGGGGGCGTGGGTGTCCAGCACGTGCCACAGGTGCGCGACGCCGTCGGCGTCGAGCACCTCGAGCGTGCGGGACCAGGTGGGGTCGACGTCGGGCAGGCTCGCCAGCACGTCGGCGGGAACGGCCGGGGCGAGCCCGGTGGCCGCCGAGGTCACCAGATGATCTCGGCGAAGGAGGTGTTCAACCCCGAGCCGATCCCCAGCAGCATGACCCGCATGCCCGGCTGGAGCTTGTCGACGCTCTGCGCCAGGGTGAACGGCACGGCCGCCGGGCCGAGGTTGCCGTAGGTGGTCACGGTCATCGGGAACTGCTCGGGGGTGGCGCCCACCGCCTGCGCCATGGTGGCGATGTGCTTCACCGAGGTCTGGTGGCACATGAAGTAGTCGACCTCGGACCAGTCGAAGTCGCCCTGCGCCTCGCGCCAGGTCTCGATGGCCAGGGCGATGCCGGCCTGGAACAGGGCGCGGCTGTCGGTGCGCATCCCGCTCAGCCCGCCGACGCAGAGGTCGTGGTGCTCGCTGCCCGCGCGGCTGGCCCCGCCGACGACGCGGTGGCCCTCCGGGTGCCGGTCGGTCCGACCCAGCACCATGGCGGCGGCGCCGGAGCCGATGGTCAGGCTGGCGAACGCCTCCTTGACCTCCTCGGCGGTGGAGTCCTCGCGCTGCAGCTGCGCGATCGTGTTCTCGTGCAGCTCGCGCGAGCCCTCGGCGTCGACCAGCAGCGCGTACTCGATCTGACCGGAGTCGATCATCGTGCCGGCCAGCTGGATGGCGTTGACGAAGCCCAGGCAGGCGTTGGCGATGTCGAAGTTGAGGCAGCTGGTCGGCAGTCCGAGCTGGTGGTGCACCTCGACGGCGATCGACGGCTCGAGGTGCGCCCGGCAGACCGAGGTGTTGATGACCACGCCGACCTGCGACGGGTCGACGCCGGACTCAGCCAGCGCCTTCGCCCCGGCCATGGCGGCCGCGTCGGCGAAGGTGACGTCCTCGGGCCACCAGCGGCGCTCCTTCACCCCGGCGAGCTGCTCCTGCATGCCGGGCAGCATCCCGACCCGCTCGTACGTCGCGGCCAGCCGCTCGTCGAAGGAGGCCGACGTGGCCACCACCGGCGCCTCGACGCCGCACACCGCCAGGATGCTCGTGCCGCTCAGCCGGTAGGTTGCGTTTCCGCTCATCTGCGTGCCCTCACCCCGCTGCCGCCGCGTCCACTCCAGGTGCGCGGCGGTGCGGATCGTCCCGTTCAGAATCCGCTCATCATCTCACGCGTGCTCCGCCGCGCCGCCCGGGTCGTAGGAGTGGACGACGTTCGGCACGGCCCCGCCGTAGCGCCGGTCCCGGTCGGCGTAGAGCTCGATCGCCCGCCACAGGTCGCGGCGGTCGAAGTCCGGCCACAGCCGGTCGAGGAACACCATCTCGGCGTAGGCGGACTGCCACACCAGGAAGTTCGACGTCCGCTGCTCGCCGGAGGACCGGACGAACAGGTCGACGTCGGGGATCTCCGGCTCGTCGAGGTAGCGCCGGAACCGCTCCTCGGTGAGCTTGGCCGGGTCGAGCCGGCCCTGCGCCGCCAGCTCGGCGACCCGGCGGGCGGCGTCGACGATCTCGGCCCGGCCGCCGTAGTTCACGCAGAACTGCAGGGTCAGCACGTCGTTGTCGACGGTGCGTCGCTCGGCCTCCTCGAGCTCGGCGATCACGCTGCGCCACAGGCGCGGCCGGCGGCCGGCCCAGCGGACCCGGACGCCCAGGGCGTCCATCTGGTCGCGGCGCCGGCGGATGACGTCGCGGTTGAAGCCCATCAGCCAGCGGACCTCGTCCGGCGAGCGGTTCCAGTTCTCGGTGGAGAAGGCGTACGCGGACAGGTAGCGCACCCCGACCTCGATGGCGCCCTCGACGACGTCGAACAGCGAGTCCTCGCCCCGGGCGTGGCCCTCGGTGCGCGGCAGCCCCCGGGCCTTGGCCCAGCGGCCGTTGCCGTCCATCACCACGGCGACGTGGGTGGGCACCTTGGCCGCGGGCAGCGCGGGTGGCCGGGCGCCGCTGGGGTGCGGCTCGGGCGTCCGCGCCGGCGGACGGGGGGTGTCGCGCGTCGTCCGCCGGGAGGTCTTGGCCATGTGCGGGACACTATCGAGGTGCCGACCTACCGCGACGAAGCGCTCGTGCTCCGCACGCACAAGCTCGGCGAGGCCGACCGGATCATCACCCTGCTGAGCCGGCGCCGCGGCAAGATCCGGGCCGTGGCCAAGGGGGTGCGGCGCACGTCGTCCAAGTTCGGCGCCCGGCTCGAGCCCTTCTCCCACGTCGACCTGCAGTTCGCCGAGGGCCGCAGCCTCGACGTGGTGACCCAGGTGGAGTCGCTGGACGCCTTCGGCCCCGCGCTGACGGAGGACTACCCCACCTACACCGCGGGCCAGGTGATGCTGGAGACGGCGGACCGGCTGGTGGTCGAGGAGGGCGAGCCGGCACTGCAGCAGTACCTGCTGCTGGTCGGGGCGCTCCGGGTGCTCAACCGCGGCACCGCCGACGGGCCGCGGCCGGCGTCGATGGTGCTGGACTCCTACCTGCTGCGCGCGCTGGCCGTCGCCGGCTACGCGCCGTCGTTCTCCGACTGCGCCCGCTGCGGCGTCGTGGGCCCGCACACCGCCTTCTCCCCCGTCGCGGGCGGAGTCGTCTGCGAGCGCTGCCGACCGGCCGGGGCGTCCCGGCCCTCCCCCGACACCCTGGAGCTGCTCGGCGCGCTGCTCGAGGGCCGCTGGGTCGACACCCGCGACGTGCAGCCCCCGACCGCCCGCGAGGCCAGCGGGATCACGTCCGCGTTCGCCACCTGGCACCTGGACCGCAACCTGCGCTCGCTGGTGCACGTTGAGCGCTGATCCCGGGCGCACCAGGCTCCGGCATCGTCGGCTGCTGCTCGCGGCGCTGGCCGCCGTGCTGGTCGGCGCGCTGGTCACCACGGTGCTGCTGGTGCTGGAGCGCCAGGAGCCCGCCGCGGTGCGCACCGGCGGCGGGCCGGGGCTCGGCGACCCCTACTTCCCGCGGGCCGGGAACAGCGGCTACGACGTCGACCGGTACGCGATCGAGCTGGACCTGGGCGCTGGGGACGGCTCGCTGACCGGGACCACCACCTTCGTCGCCCGCGCGACCACCGACCTGGCCTGGTTCTGGTTCGACCTGGCTCTCGACGTCGAGTCGGTCTGGGTGGACGGGGCGCCGGCCGCCGTCAGTCGCGACGGGTTCTCCGACGTCCGGGTGCAGCCGGCCGAGCCGGTCCGGGCGGGGGATGAGTTCAGCGTCCGGGTTGACTACGCCGGCACGCCGGCGGAGGTCGAGAACGACGACGGCGCCCCCGTGCACCGGCGCGGCGAGGAGTGGTCGGTGCTCGGCGAGCCCGAGGCGTCGGCCTGGTGGTTCCCGGCCAACGACCACCCGTCCGACCCGGCGCTGGTCGACGTCTCGGTGCGGGTGCCGGCCGGGGTGGAGGCGGTCAGCGTCGGGCGGCTGGAGTCCCGCGACACCGCGGACGAGGCCGGGTTCGACACCTGGCACTGGGTGGCCAGCCAGCCGATGGCCACCTACCTGGCCTTCGTCACCGTCGGGCAGTACCAGGTGGAGGAGGGTGTCGAGGACGGCCGGCCCTACGTGCACGCGGTCTCCGAGCAGCTGCCGGAGCGGCAGCAGCGGGCGGCGATGGACCGCCTGCGGACCACCGGGGCGACGGTGCGCGTGCTGGAGTCGATGTTCGGCCCGTACCCCTTCTCCGAGCTGGGCGGGGTGGTGCCGTCGGCGCCGCTGGGCTTCGGCGCCCTGGAGAACCAGACCCGACCGGTCTACGACGCCGAGGCGATCACCGACGCCGGGTTCGCGCCCGAGCTGCTCGTCCACGAGCTCGCGCACATGTGGTTCGGCAACAACGTCACGCCGGCGGCCTGGGACGACATCGTCAACAGCGAGGGCTGGGCGTCCTGGGCCCAGTGGGCGGTGGTCGAGCGCACGGGTGGCCGCAGCGCGACGGACGCGTTCGCCGCCACCTACCGGCGGTTCCAGGACGAGCCGGAGTTCTGGACCACCAGCCTGGACGACCCGGGGGCGGAGAACCTCTTCGGAACCGTCTACACCCGCGGGCCGATGGCCCTGCAGGCGCTGCGCACGGTGATCGGCGACGACGCCTTCTTCGCCCTGGCCCGGGACTGGGGCACCACGCCCGGCAGCCGCTCCTTCGAGGAGTGGACGGTGCAGGCCCAGGCGACCACCGACGTCGACCTCGGACCCTTCTTCGAGGCCTGGTACTCCTCCCCCACCGCCCCTCGCCCGAGCCCCGAGCTCGGCTTCCCCTGAACGCGTAGCGATGTGCCGCGTACTCGCGGCAGATCGCTACGCGACGAAGCCTTCAGGCACGGACAGGCAGGACGAACACCGTCCGACGGGCCCGGGCCAGCCGCGACTCATCAGGACGGATGCGACCTGCCACGCCACCGCGCACGGCAGGCCGACGACGTCAGCGTTCCCGTAGCGCAGCGAGGCCTGGCTGTCCACGGTGGCCTGGTTGTCGCGCACCATGTCGCGGAACCGCCCTGTGCCCTCATGGCCGAGGCGGCCGTCGAGTTCCACGACGAGGCGATACCGCCGGTAGTAGACGTCGCGCTGGTGACGGTTCCGGGAGGTGTGCTGCCGTTCCCCCTTCGGTAGTCCGTGAGCCCGTTCGACGTCGCGGAGGTAGCGCAGCTCCAGCGGGGAGTGGGCGCCCTGGCCGACGTCCCCGAGCAGCTCGAGCAGGAGCGCGCGACCGGCGTACCGTCGACGGCTCGCCAGCGCTCGCCGGATCCGCGCGGGACTGGTCCGTCGGGACTGCACCGCGGTGGTGAGCCAGTGCACCACCTGCTTGACGTCAGCGCCCTCGCAGAGGTCGAGCACGGTGTCCTCGAGCGTCGTGCGGGGCGGGTCGCCCGGCGAGCGGCGGTCGCGCACGCCGATCCGCTCCCGGTGGAAGCACCACGGCGGCCGGTCGTGGACCGGGTAGGTGCCGAGGACGTCGATCCGCTGCGGTGCCGTCTCGGTGAGGCCGTGCAGGTGGGCGGCGGCCGACCAGCCGAGCCGGGCCGCCTCGCCGGCCAGGAGGACACCCGCCCAGGCCTGAGCCGTCCACGACAGCGGAGACGGGTGGACGGCCAGCACCGACCCCTCCACCCGCTGCCACCGCCCGGCCCGGACCAGGCGAGCACGCGAGTGCCGCCCCAGCCCGAGCTGCTCGGCCTGGCCCACGGTGACGACGCCGCCCTGGGCCTGCGCGAGCCCGAGCAGCTCCGGGCTGGGATCGTTGCGGGGGTGCACCCTCCGCAGTCTCGGCGCTCCAGGCCTGCCGGGACCCTGCCTCGGCCACATCTGTGGATGGGGCGGACAACGGGTAGCGATCTGCCGCGCAGTCGCGGCAAATCACGACACGATCAGGCCGTGGTGCGGTTGATGGCCGAGGTGACGGCCTTCAGCGAGGCGGCGACGATGTTGGCGTCCATGCCCACCCCCCAGGCGACGACGCTGTTCTCGCCCTCACCGATCTCGCACTCCACGTAGGCCGCCGCCAGGGCGTCACCGCCGGAGGAGAGCGCGTGCTCGGCGTAGTCCAGCACCCGCACGCGGTAGCCCAGCACGGACACCGCGTCGACGTAGGCCGAGACGGGCCCGTTGCCCTCACCGGAGATCTGCCGCTCCCGGCCCCGGTCGACGACGACGGCGTCCACGGAGTCGTGCCGGCCGCTGGCCGACGCCGACTTCACGCTGACCAGCTCCAGCGGTGTCGTCGGCGCGAGGTACTCGGCGGTGAAGATCTCCCAGAGCCGGGCGGCGCCGACCTCTCCGCCGTCGCTGTCGGTGTGGGACTGCACCACCCGGCTGAACTCGATCTGCAGCCGGCGCGGCAGGTCGAGGTTGTGCTCGGACTTCATGATGTAGGCGACCCCGCCCTTGCCGGACTGGCTGTTCACCCGGATGACGGCCTCGTACGAGCGGCCCACGTCGTGCGGGTCGATCGGCAGGTAGGGCGCCTCCCACATCAGCTCGCTGACCGGCACGCCCTCGGCCGCGGCCTGCTTGTCCAGGGCCTCCAGTCCCTTCTTGATGGCGTCCTGGTGGGAGCCGGAGAAGGCGGTGTAGACCAGGTCGCCCGCGTAGGGGTGGCGCGGGTGGACCGGCAGGTTGGTGCAGTACTCCACCGTGCGACGGATCTCGTCGATGTCGGAGAAGTTGATCATCGGGTCGATGCCCTGGCTGAACAGGTTCATGCCCAGCGTCACCAGGTCGACGTTGCCCGTGCGCTCGCCGTGGCCGAACAGGCATCCCTCGACCCGGTCGGCGCCGGCCATCAGGGCCAGCTCGGTGGCCGCGGTCGCGGTGCCGCGGTCGTTGTGCGGGTGCAGCGAGATGGCGACGTGCTCACGGTGGCGGACGTGCCGGCTGAACCACTCGATCTGGTCGGCGTAGACGTTGGGTGTGGCCATCTCCACCGTGGCCGGCAGGTTGAGGATGATCTCCCGGCCAGCGCTCGGGTGCCAGACGTCCATCACCGCGTCGCAGACCTCGACGGCGAAGTCGAGCTCGGTGCCGGTGAAGATCTCGGGTGAGTACTGGTAGCCGAACTCGACGTCGCCCAGGTGCTGCTCGGCGTACTTCATCACCAGCTCGGTGCCCCGGGTGGCCAGGGCGATGCACTCCGGCTTGTCGACGCCGAACACGACGCGGCGGAACAGCGGGGCCGTCGCGTTGTAGAGGTGGATCGTCGCCGTCCGCGCCCCGACCAGCGACTCGGCCGTGCGCGCGATCAGGTCCTCGCGGGCCTGGGTCAGCACCGAGATGGTGACGTCGTCCGGGATCAGGTCCCCCTCGACGAGCTGGCGGACGAAGTCGAAGTCGAACTGGCTGGCCGAGGGGAAGCCGACCTCGATCTCCTTGTAGCCCATCCGCACCAGCAGCTCGAACATCTTGTGCTTGCGGGCTGGCGTCATCGGGTCGATCAGGGCCTGGTTGCCGTCCCGCAGGTCGGTGGACAGCCACCGGGGTGCGGCGGCGATCTGCTGCGCGGGCCAGGTGCGGTCCGGCAGGTCGATCGGCGGGAAGGCGCGGTAGCGCCCGTACGGCATCGGGCTGGGCTGCTGCACCGGCACCGACTGCGGCCGGGTGCCGAAGGACGTGGGGTCAGGGGTGGTGGTCATGCGTTCCTCGCTGGGTCGGGTCGGGAGCAGGCCGGGCGCGCTCGGACTCCGCAGCGAGGATGCCAGCCCTTAGCGGGCCTCGCTGCGGCAGCGAAGGAGGAGCGCGACGAGACGCTCGGTGCCAGCCATGCCGTCACAGTAACGCCACCGAGCCGCGAGCACCAAGGAGGGGCGGCGGAAAACCGGTGGCCCGGCGCGACGACGGCGGAGCACGCTGTCCCCATGCCTTTCGCACGTGTCCAGCCCGACGACCCGGAGGCGGTCGCCGCGGCGGTGGAGATCCTCGAAGCCTCGCGCCGGGTCGACGACCCGACGGCTCCGGAGAAGGTCCTCGAGCTGTACCAGGCCTGGCTCCGCTACGGCTGGGACCTGCACCCCGACGAGCAGTACCTCTACGCACCGGCGGAGGGCGCCGACCCGGTCGGCGTGCTCGCGATCGAGCTGCCGCACCGCGACAACCGGCACCTCGTCTGGGCCGAGATCACCGTCCACCCCGACGAGCGCCGGCGTGGCCACGGCAGCGCGATGCTGGCGGAGGTGCTGCGTCGCACCCGGGAGGCGGAGCGCACCACCGTCTGGATGGGCTGTCCCTCCGACGACGCGGCTCCCGCGTCCTTCCTCACCGGAGGCGGCTTCCGCTACGCGAGCCACGACGCCCGGCGCCGGCAGCGGCTGGCCGACGTCGACCCGGCCGAGATCGCCCGGCTGCGGGCCGAGGCCGAGGCCGCGGCGTCGGACTACGACCTCGAGCGGCTGACCCCGCCGCTGCCCGAGGCGCTGCTGGCCGAGATCGCCGTCGTGGCCGAGTCGATCAACGACGCCCCGATGGGTGACCTGACCTGGGAGCGCGAGGTGTTCGACGCCGACCTGGTCCGTGACATCGAGGCGGCGCGGGAGGGTCGCGGCGACCGGCTCTACCGGGTGCTCGCCCGGCACCGGGAGACCGGGGTGCTCGGCGGCCACACCATGATGATGACCGACCGGTACCGGCCCACCTGGGCCTTCCAGGGCGACACGGCGGTGGCTCGCGAGCACCGAGGTCACCGGCTGGGGATGCTGCTGAAGATCGACATGATGGCCTGGCTGGCCGAGGTGGAGCCGCAGGTCGAGGTGGTGGAGACCTGGAACCAGGCCGACAACACGCACATGATCGCGGTCAACGAGGCGCTGGGCTACCGGCTGGACCGGGTGTTCAACATGTACGAGCTGCAGCTGGACGCCGAGGGGCGGGTCGTCGGGGCCGAGGGGCAGCTGGCCGCCGTCTGAGCCGCCTCACCTCGATCGGCGTCCGGTCCCGTCCGCGGGGGCGGGGCCGGGCGCTCGTCGGGAGTGGGGCTCAGAACCCCAACCGGTTGAGGTGCTTGGCGTCGCGCTGCCACTCCTTGAGCACCTTGACCCGGAGGTCGAGGTGCACCGGGCTGCCGAGCAGCGCTTCGATCTGGTGCCTGGCGGCCGTGCCGATGTCCCGCAGCCGCTCGCCCTTGTGGCCGATGATGATGCCCTTCTGGGAGTCCCGCTCCACCACCATGGACGCGAAGACGTCCAGCAGGGGCTTCTCCGCCGGCCGGCCCTCCCGCAGGTTCATCTCCTCGACCACGACGGTGATCGAATGCGGCAGCTCGTCGCGGACGCCCTCCAGGGCGACCTCGCGGATCAGCTCGGCGACCAGGGTCTCCTCCGGCTCGTCGGTGATCTCGCCGTCGGGGTAGAGCGGCGGGCCCTCCGGCAGCAGGGAGACGAGGGTGTCGGCCAGCACGTCCAGCTGGTCGTCGGCGACGGCGGAGACCGGGACGATGTGCTCCCAGCGGATGCCGAGCTTCTCCTCCAGCGCCGAGATGGTCATCAGGTGCTCCGCCATCCGCTGCGGGCTGACCAGGTCGGACTTGGTGGCCACCGCCACCAGCAGCGGCTTGCGCGGCAGGTTGGCGATCTCGCCGACCAGGTAGGTGTCGCCGGGACCGATCTTCTGGTTCGCCGGCAGGCACACCCCGATCACGTCGACCTCGGTCCAGGTGCCCCGGACCAGGTCGTTCAGCCGCTCCCCCAGCAGGGTGCGCGGCTTGTGCAGTCCCGGGGTGTCGATCAGCACCAGCTGGGCGTCGGCGCGGTGCACGATGCCCCGGATGGCGTGCCGGGTGGTCTGCGGCTTGGACGAGGCGATGGCGATCTTGCTGCCCACCAGCGCGTTGGTCAGCGTCGACTTGCCGGCGTTGGGCCGGCCGACGAAGCAGGCGAAGCCGGACCGGAACCCCTCGGGCGCGGTGGAGGCCATCTGGCCCGGCAGGTCCTCAGGTGCGGGCACGGACGTCGACCTTCCGTCGGAGCTGGCCCCGGGGGTCGGCGTGCCAGAGCACCACGCCCTGGCCGGGGAGGTCGGCGACGACCAGGAGGTCGCCGTCGTCGAGGTCGTCGGCGCTGGACAGCGCGACGGCCTCCAGGCCGTCGGCCCCGGAGGAGACCGCCATCGCGACCGCCACGGCGACGCCGGAGAGCCGCAGGTGCGGCAGGTCGACGCTGGTGGCGGCGTAGGTGCGGCCGTCGGTGTCGCGGACGCAGGCCCCCTGCCGGGCCCCGGTGCGGGCCAGCGCGGACCGGGCCAGGGTGAGGATCTTGACGTCCTCGGGGTCGGTCGGGGCGTCGGGGACGGGGTCGGCGGCGGTCACGAGACCGGCGCCGTCTCGTCGACGACCAGGCGGGTGGCCGCCTCCGTGCGGTGGTCGTCGGTGCGCGCGTCGTCACCGGTGTCGTCATCCGAGACGCGGCTGGCGACCACGGTGCCGATCCGGTTGCGACGGCCGGTGGAGCGCTCGGCGAGCAGCTCCAGGCCCTCGAAGGTGACCACGGAGCCGGCGATCGGCACCTTGTTGAGCTGCTTGGCCATCAGGCCACCGACGGTCTCCACGTCCTCGTCGTCCAGCTCGAGGCCGAACAGGTCGCCGAGCTCGTCCAGCGGCAGCCGGGAGGAGACGCGGTAGCGGCCCTCGCCCAGCTCGGTGATGTCGGTGTTCTCCTCGTCGTACTCGTCGGTGATCTCGCCGACGATCTCCTCGAGGATGTCCTCGATCGTCGCCATCCCAGCGGTGCCGCCGAACTCGTCGACGACGATGACCATGTGCACGCGCTTGGCCTGCATCTCCTGGAGCAGCTCGTCCACCGGCTTGGAGTCGGGGCACCAGACCGGCGTCCGCATCATCGGCCCGACGCGCTCGGTCGACTGGGTGCCCGGGGAGTCGTAGACCCGCTTGATGACGTCTTTGAGGTAGAGGACGCCGACGACGTCGTCGAGGCCGTCCCGGATCACCGGGATGCGGCTGAACCCCGAGCGCAGCGACAGCGAGACCGCCTGCCGCAGCGTCTTGTGCTCCTCGATGAAGACCATGTCGGTGCGCGGCACCATCACCTCGCGGACGATGGTGTTGCCGAGGTCGAAGACGGAGTGGATCATCTTCCGCTCCCCCGACTCGATCACCGCGCTGGCCTCGGCGTAGTCGACCATCTCGCGCAGCTCGGCCTCGGTGGCGAACGGGCCGTCGACGAACCCGCGACCGGGCGTCAGCGCGTTGCCGATCATGATCAGCAACCGCGGGATGGGGCCGAGCACGCGGGTGAAGGCGACCAGCGGACCGGCCGCGGCGCAGGCGATCCGGTTCGCGTGCTGCCGGCCCAGGGTGCGCGGCGCGACGCCCCAGAAGATGTAGGAGACGACGATCATCGAACCGGCGGTGATCAGCACCCGCTCGCTGGTGGTCGGGAAGATCCCGAACACCACGAGCGCCACCAGCACGATGGCCGAGATCTCGAAGACCATCCGCAGCAGCAGCGCGGTGTTGAGGAAGCGCGGCGGGTCCTCGGCGATCTTGCGCACGCGGGCGGCGCCGGCGACGCCGTCGACCACGAGCCGGTCGGCGCGGGCCTTGGAGAAGGAGTAGAGCGCGGCCTCGGCCGCGGCGGTCAGCCCGGCGAGGACGACCAGGACCAGGGCGGCGGCCAGCTGGATCCAGTCCTGCTGGTTCACGAGCGGCCCGCCCGGTCTGGACGCTGCTCGGCCCAGGCGGCCAGCACCCGGTCCTTGAGGCCGAACATGGCGGCCTTCTCCTCGTCGTCGGCGTGGTCGTAGCCGAGCAGGTGCAGCATGCCGTGCACCAGCAGGTACTCGGCCTCCGCGTCCGCCGAGCGACCGTGCTCAGCCGCCTGCCGGCTGGTCACCGCCGGGCAGAGGACGATGTCGCCGAGCATCCCCAGCGGAGGCTCCTCGTCGTCCTCCGGCGGCTGGAGCTCGTCCATCGGGAAGCTGAGCACGTCGGTCGGGCCGGGCTCCCCCATGTACTTCTCGTGGTACGCGGACATGGTGTCCTCGTCCACGAGCAGGATGGAGAGCTCGGCCTGGGGGTGGATCCGCAGCTGGTCGAGGGTGAAGGTGGCGAGCCGGACGAGGCCCGGACTGTCGGCCTCCAAACCGGACTCGTTGTTGAGGTCGACGCTCACGGCCGCGTCCTCACCGGTGGCCGCGCGCCTGCGGCGGCGGTTGGCTGGCCTCGAACACGTCGTAGGCCGCCACGATCTTGCCGACGAGCTTGTGCCGGACGACGTCGTGGTTGGTCAGGTGGTTGAACGAGATGTCCGCCACGTCGTCGAGGATCGCCTGCACCTCGCGGAGCCCGCTGCGGGTGCCCCCGGGCAGGTCCACCTGGGTGACGTCGCCGGTGACCACGATCTTGGAGCCGAAGCCCAGTCGGGTCAGGAACATCTTCATCTGCTCCATCGAGGTGTTCTGCGCCTCGTCCAGGATGATGAAGGCGTCGTTCAGGGTGCGACCGCGCATGTAGGCCAGCGGCGCGACCTCGATCGTCCCGGCCGTCAGCAGCCGCGGGATCGAGTCCGGGTCGAGCATGTCGTGCAGGGCGTCGTACAACGGACGCAGGTACGGGTCGATCTTGTCGTTGAGCGTGCCGGGCAGGAAGCCCAGGTGCTCACCGGCCTCGACGGCCGGCCGGGTCAGGATGATCCGGTTCACCTGCTTGTTCTGCAGCGCCTGCACCGCCTTGGCCACGGCCAGGTAGGTCTTGCCGGTGCCGGCGGGACCGATGCCGAAGACGACGGTGTGCTTGTCGATGGCGTCGACGTAGCGCTTCTGGTTCAGCGTCTTGGGCCGGATCGTCTTGCCCCGCGACGACAGGATGTTCTGGGTCAGCACGTCCGAGGCGTGGGTCTCTTCACGACCCAGCACCATCGCGCAGGTGCGCTCGACGGCGTCGGCGGTGAGGCCCTGCCCCGTGCGCAGCACGGTGACGAGCTCCGTCAGGACCTCGGCGGCGGCGTCGACCTCGGCGTTGGAGCCGGTCAGGGTGATCTCGTTGCCGCGGACGTGGATGCCGGCGGCGAGCTCGCGCTCGAGGATCCGCAGGAACTCGTCGCCGGGACCCAGGATGTTGACCATCTCCACCGAGACCGGCACGGTCACCCGGCGGATCTCCTCCAGCGCGGGCTCCTCGGGACGGGCGGCGCCGAGGGGGCGGGGCTGGGACGGGTCGCTGGTCCGGGCCGGGCTGTCTGATCTGCTCAGGGGTTTCCTCGCTGGTGACGGGGCTGACGGCGCAGCCCGCATGGGTGGTCCACAGGACATCCTAGTGAACCGTCGCGCAGGGCCCAAGATTCCCGCGCAGTCCCGTGCCCCACGGCGGCGTGCGCTGAGCTCGTCCACCCGTGCCCTGAGCTCGTCCACCCGTGCCCTGAGCTCGTCCACCCGTGCCCTGAGCTCGTCGAAGGGCCTTCGACGAGCTCAGGCAGCGGTGCTGGGCTCAGGCAGCGGTGGTGAGCTCAGGCAGCGGTGGTGAGCTCAGGCAGCGGGAGTTCGCCGTCAGCCCAGCTCCTCCTCGGGGACGACGTGCATGGCGGCCTCCTCAGCGCTGGCGGCACCGGCGTCGATGCCGGCGTCGGTGGCGACCATCGAGCCCTCGTCGTCCGGACCGATGCCCTCGTTGGTGTCCATCAGCCGTCCGGCGCGCTCGTCGCCGGTCTCGGTGTCGAGGAAGTCGGACTCGTCGGAGACGCCGTCGTCAAGTCCCTTCTCCTGGTCGGTCTCGGCGTAGGGGTCGGGCTCGGGGATCTCCTCCGACAGCCGGGCGTCCATGGTGTCGTGCTCGCCCTCGCGCATCAGCACCGACGGCTTCTCCGGCGGGGAGTAGCCCTCGTCGAGGGCGTCGTCGACGCCCCGCTCCTCGAGGTTGGTCTGGGACTGCAGCTGGTCCTGGTCGAGCTGCTCCTCCCGGTCCGGGGTCTGCTCGTAGGACTGGGTCATGTCGCTCATGCCTCTACCCTGCCACGCCCGGTGGGGCCGTCCGCGCGGCCCTCGGCGGCCGGACCGGGGGGTCAGCCGGTCGAGCTGATCACGGTGGAGTCGTCGATCTTGAGCTTGCCGCCCTGCTCCACCAGCCGGAAGGAGGTGCGCTCCTGCACCACCCGGTCGTCGTCGTAGGTGTAGGTGATGGTGGCCTCGGCGCCGTCGGGCGGGGTCCCGCTCAGATCGTCGACCGAGACCTCCTCGATGGCGTCCCAGAAGTTCTCGTAGGACTCCCGCCCGCCCGTGGTGCCGCTCTGGTAGCGCTCGGTCAGCAGCGGCCAGGCCTCGTCGGTGTCGTCCGGCACCAGGCGGTAGTACGTGCGGACGGCCCGGGCGAGCTGGGCGGCCGTCGGCCGCCCGCCGTCCTCGCTCGGCGTCGCACTGGGCGTGGGGCTCGGAGTGGGCGTGGGGGTCGGGGTGGGCGTGGGGCTCGGCGTCGGCTCGGCGCTCGGGGTGGGCTCGGCGGCCGGCTCGTCGGAGGAGGCCGGGCCGGCCGGCGTCGGAGCGGCCGTGGTCTGCGGGTCCGGCGCCGCCGTACCGCCCGCGTCGGGGCGCAGCAGGGCGAGCGCCAGGGCACCGACCGCGAGCAGCGCGACCAGGCCCAGCAGCACCGGCAGCACCCGACGGCGGCGGCGGGGCTCGACCTCCCGGCCACCGGCCGCCGTCACCGGGACTGCCCCGGCCGGCGGTCCCGGGTCGGACGCCGGGGGGACCGCGGCGGCGGGCAGCGCCGCGATCCGGGTGCTCTCGGGCTCAGGCGGGGGCGGCGCCGGCGGTGCGGCAGCCAGCGGGAGGGTCGGCGGGACGGGATCGGCGAGGGCAGCGGCAGGACCGGCCGCGAGGCCGGCGAGCTGGTCGGCCACCGCGCGCATGGCGGGCCGGTCCTCGGGCTCGCGCGCCAGCATCGCGGTCAGCAGCGGCGCGAGGGCACCGCTGCGGCGGGGCGGGGGGTACTCCCCCGACGCGACCCGGTACAGCAGGGCGATCGAGTTCGAGTCGGTGCCGAACGGCGGCTCGCCCTCCAGAGCCGCGTACAGCGTGGCGCCGAGGGAGTAGACGTCCGAGGCGGCGCTGGCGTCGGCGCCCCGGGCGACCTCCGGAGCCAGGTAGGCGGGGGTGCCGTGCAGCAGGCCGGTCGAGGTCAAGGTGGCGTCACCGAGCGCGTGCGAGATGCCGAAGTCGCTGATCAGCGCGTGCCCGTCGTCGGCGACCAGGATGTTGCCGGGCTTCACGTCGCGGTGCACGATGCCGAGCTGGTGCGCGGCGGCCAGCGCGGAGCCGACCTCGGCGCCCAGCCGGGCGGCCTCGGCCGGTGACAGCGGTCCGGCCTCTTTGAGCACGCCGGAGAGCGGCACCGAGGGGACGAACTGCATGATCAGGCAGGGCCGCCCCTCGTGCTCGACCACGTCGAAGACGGGGACGGCGTTGCGGTGGTGCAGGCGGGCGGTGATCCGGGCCTCACGCATCGCACGCTGGGTGGCGAGCTCGGCTTCCTCCTCGCTGACGCCCGGATGGGTGCGGAGCTGCTTGAGGGCGACCCGTCGCTCGAGCCGCTCGTCCCAGGCCTCCCAGACCACGCCCATGCCGCCCGAGCCGACGCGCTCCAGCAGGCGGTAGCGGTCGGCGACGAGGGCCTGCGGCACGCTCACCCGACTCCCCCTCCCGGCCGGCCCTGCGGTCGGGGCACTCGGCGGCAGGGACCGAGACTACGGCACGACCGCCGAGCGTGGAGCCCGCTCAGCCGGTCCCGGTCCACCGGTCCCGTCAGGTCGTCCCGGTCAGGTGGTCGAAGTCACCGCGGGTCCACGCGATGGTCCGGTCGGCGGAGCGCCGGACCCAGCTCGCGGCGTCCGCGCGCACCTGGCCGCCGAAGTTGTCGTAGAGCCGGTCGAAGTCCAGGGCCAGCACCCGGTCCGCGACCCGGCCGACCACCGCGGCGGACAGCGGGATCTTGTTGGGGAAGCTGCGCAGGAAGCAGACCCAGTGCTCGTCCGGGGTGCCGGCCACCGTGTCGCCGGTGAGCAGCACCCCCCGGCCGTCGGCACCGGTCAGGTGCAGCACCGCGCTGCCCGGGAAGTGCCCGCCGATGCGGACCAGCCGGACCCCGGGCACCGGCTCCGTGGTCTCCTCGACCAAGCGGATGACCGGGTCGCGACGCTGCACCCACCCGGCGTCGGCGGCCACCACGTAGACCGGGGCGTCGTCGAAACGGCGTGACCACTCGACCTGGGCGCCGAACATGTGCGGGTGGCTGGCGGCGACGGCCGCCACCCCGCCGGCGCCCCGGACCGCGGCGACCAGCTCGTCGTCGAGGTAGCCGACGGGGTCCCAGAGCACGTTGCCAGCACGAGTCCGGACGAGCAGCGCCCGCTGGCCGATGCCGACCTGCGGCTCGACGACGATCCCGGTCAGCCCGGGCTCGACCTCCTCCAGCCGGCCGCGATGGCCCTCGGCCTGCAGCTCGGCGAGCGTCGTCCAGCGCTGGCCGGTGGGTCGGACGTACTGGCGCTCGTCGCCGCAGATGGCGCAGGTGGTGGTCGGCGGGGCGTCGGTGTCGGGGTGCTCGACGGCGCAGGTGCGGCAGGACCAGACGGGCACGGACTCCTCCTCGGGCTGCTCCCGGGCCGGGGCTCCGGGATCCGCGGATCAGCCTGGCACCGGTCGTGGGCCGGCGCCACCCCTCAGCGCAGCAGCAGCCCGGCGACGGCGACCACGCCGGCGGTGGAGGTGCGCAGCACCCCGTCGCTGACGGAGACGGTGTGCGCCCCGGCGGCGGCGAACCGCTCCAGCTCCTCGGGGGCGATGCCGCCCTCGGGTCCGACGACGACGGCCACCGTGCCCGACGCCGGCAGCTCGACCTCGCGCAGCGGCGTCTCGGCGTCCTCGTGCAGCACCAGCGCCAGCTCGACCTCGGCCAGCGCGGTGGCGAGCTGCGCGGTGCTGAGCACCGGCCGCAGGGTCGGCTGCACCAGACGACGGGACTGCTTGGTCGCCTCGCGCGCCGTCGAGCGCCAGCGGCCCAGGGACTTCTCCCCCCGCTCAGCCGACCAGCGGACGATGGAGCGGGAGGCCTGCCAGGGCCAGATCTCGCTGACCCCGACCTCGGTGAGCATCTCCACGGCCAGCTCGGAGCGGTCGCCCTTGGCCAGGGCCTGCACGACCACGACCCGGAGCGGCCGCTCGGCCACCGCGAGGTGCTCGAGCACCCGCAGCGTCAGGCCGGCCTTGCTGGCACCGGTCACCTCGGCCCGGAGCCCGCGCCCGCGGCCGTCAGCGACCAGCACCTGCTCACCGGGGGCGATCCGCCGGACCACGGCGGCGTGCCGGCCCTCGTCGCCGTCCAGCTCGAGGATCGCGCCGACCGCGGGCAGCGGGTCGGCAAGGCTCTCGAGCAGGAACAGCGGCGCGGTCATCCGGAGGTCCCGGTCCGGTCGGTCACTGGCCGGCGAAGGCGTCCCGCAGGCGCCCGAAGACGCCGCGGCCGTGCTTCTGCACCGTGCCCTCGGGACCGGTCTCGGCGCGGAGCTCGGCGAGCTGGCGCACCAGCTCACGCTGCTCCTCGTCCAGCCGGGTCGGCGTCTGCACCAGCAGGGTGACGCCCATCTGACCGCGGCCGTTGGAGCGGAGCCGCGGAACACCCCGGCCCTCGAGCGCGACCCGGGTGCCGGACTGGGTGCCAGCCGGGACGGCGACCTGGACGCTGCGGTCCGCGGGGTCGGAGTCCTCGACGTCGGCCTCCAGGGTGGCCACCGACACCTCGGTGCCCAGGGCGGCCGCGGTCATCGGGATCTTGACGACCACCTCGAGGTCGTCGCCCTCGCGGCGGAACACCTCGTGCTGGGCGACGGCGAGCTCGACGTAGAGGTCGCCCGCCGGGCCGCCGCCGGGGCCGACCTCGCCGTGCGAGGCCAGGTGGATGCGGTTGCCGGTGCTGACGCCGGCGGGGATCTTGACGTTGATGGTCCGCGACGAGCGGATCCGGCCGTCGCCGGAGCACTCCACGCAGGGGTTGGGGATGACGGTGCCGTAGCCGCGGCAGGTCGGGCAGGGCTGGGTGGTGCGGATGTCGCCGATGAACGAGCGCTGCACGTGGGTGACGTCGCCCTGTCCGTGGCAGGTGCGGCAGGTCTCGGGCTCCGACCCCTCGGTGGCGCCGGACCCGCTGCAGCGCGGGCAGAGCACCGCGGTGTCGACCTGCAGCGGCTTGGTGGTGCCGAAGGCGGCCTCGGCGAGCTCCAGGGACAGCCGGACGAGGGCGTCCTGGCCGCGCCGCACCCGGGAGCGCGGACCGCGGGTGGCCTGCTGGCCGAACATCGCGTCGACCAGGTTGGTGAAGTCGAAGCCGCCGGCCTGGCCGCCGAACCCGCCCCCGCCGCCGAAGCCGCCCATCCCGCCGCCGAGCGGGTCGCCGCCGCGGTCGTAGAGGTCACGCTTCTTGGGGTCCTGCAGCACCTCGTAGGCCTCGGCGACCTTCTTGAAGCGGTCGGCGGCGTCCGGCTCGGAGGCGACGTCGGGGTGCAGCTTCATGGCCAGCTGGCGGTAGGCCTTCTTGATCTGCTCGGGCGACGCGTCCCGCGTGACGCCGAGGATCTCGTAGTAGTCAGAGCTCATGGGTGGGGTGATCATCCTTCGGAGAGGAAACGGCCTACGTAGCGGGCGACGGCACGCACCGAGGCCATGGTGGAGGGGTAGTCCATCCGGGTGGGTCCGAGGACACCCAGGGTGGCGAAGATGTCGAGCTGGCTCCCGTAGCCGCTGGCGACGACCGACGTCGACTGTAGTTCCTTGTACGGGTTCTCCTGGCCGATGCGCACGGTGACGGCGTCAGCCGTGGTGGCCTCGCCCATCAGCTTGAGCAGCACCACCTGCTCCTCCAGCGCCTCCAGGACCGGCTTGACCGTGGTCTCGAACTCGGCGCCGTAGCGGGTCAGGTTGGGCATCCCGCCGACCACCATCCGGCTGGAGGCCTCGCTGCTGAGCATCTCGAGCAGGGTGGCCGCGGCCGCCTGCCCGATGGCGCTGAGCTCGGGGGGCAGCTCCTCGCTGAGGACGCTGAGCCGGGCCGCCGCGGCCGAGGACGAGTGCCCGACGGTCGCCGCGTTGAGGTGCGCGCGCAGCTGCGCGAGCGTCTCCGGGTCGTGGTCGGGCAGCTCGAGGGCCCGCTGCTCCACCCGGCCGGTGGAGGTGATGAGGATGAGCAGCATCCGCGAGGAGGACAGCGACACGACCTCGACGTGGCGGACGGTCGAGTGGCTCAGCGTCGGGTACTGCACGATCGCCACCTGCTGGGTGACCTGGGCGAGCAGCCGGACGGTCCGCAGCAGGACGTCGTCGAGGTCGGCCGCGCCGGAGAGGAAGGTGTGGATGGCCTTCTGCTCAGCGGGCGAGAGCGGCTTGACGGTGCCCAGCCGGTCCACGAACAGCCGGTAGCCCTTGTCGGTGGGGATCCGACCGGCGCTGGTGTGGGGCTGGGTGATGTAGCCCTCTTCCTCCAGCGCGGCCATGTCGTTGCGCACGGTGGCCGGGGAGACGCCCAGGTCGTGCCGCTCGACCAGCGCCTTGGACCCCACCGGCTCCTGGCTGGACACGTAGTCGGTCACGATCGCGCGCAGCACCTCGAGCTTGCGATCGTCCATGTCCCCTCCTGCGTCATGTGGGCGGTGGCGGTGCTCTGCCGGGCCGGCAGCCGTTGGTCGAGGCCGTGGCGCCGGGCCGTGTTGGCACTCGTGCGGCCAGAGTGCCAGTCTAGCCCGATGGACCGACAGCCTTCGTCAGGTCAGGCCCGCGGCGGCCAGGCCACCGCGGGGTTCTCCCTCGGCCCCTGGCGGGAGGTCGCCGACGGGGTGCTCGTGTGCGTCGCCGAGCCGGAGGCGGTGAACCTGGGCCTGGTGCTGGGCCGGACCGGCGCCCTGGTCGTCGACACCGGCTCCAGCCCCGCGCAGGGTGCAGCGCTGCGGGCCGCGGTCGCCGCGGCGACCGACCTGCCGCTGGCCGGCGTGGTGGTCACGCACGCGCACTCCGACCACGCCTTCGGGCTGGCCGCCTTCGGCGACGTGCCCACCCTGGGTCACGAGAGCGTGCCCGCGGCCCTCGCGTCCGCGGAGACGGCCGTGGCCGCCCGCACCCTCGGCGTCGACCCCGCGACGCTGCGTCCGCCGGCCCGGGAGATCGCCGTCGCGGTCGCCGTCGACCTGGGGGACCGTCGGGTCGAGATCGCCCACCTCGGCCCCGGGCACACCGAGGGCGACCTGGTGGTCGTGGTGCCGGACGCCGACCTGCTGTTCGTCGGCGACCTGGTGGAGTCCGCGCCGACGCCGGAGACCGGCGCCCCGTGGTGGGGCCCGGGCAGCGTGCCGCACACCTGGGGCGCCACCCTCGACGGGGTGATCGGGCTGATGACCGCGACCACCCGGGCGGTGCCCGGGCACGGCGACCTCGTGGACCGCGAGTTCGTCTTCGGCACCCGCGGCCGGGTGGCCGCCGTCTCCGGCGAGCTGACGCACCTGGTGGAGTCCGGGGTCGCCGAGGCCGACGCCCTGGCCCGCGGCAGCTGGCCCTACCCGGCCGAGCACGTCGCCGGCGGCATCGCCCCCGGCTACGCCGCGCTGGCCGGTCGCGGCGTCAAGGGCACCCGCCCGACGCTGCCGCTCGCGTGAGGGCCTCCTTGTCAGAACTGGGAGGGGTCAGGGCACCGGCAGCGTCGGACAACTCGGCGGGGAGGAGGCGGCGACGATGGGTCGGGTGACCGTGAAGACGCTGGCGGCGACGCTGGGCGTCTCCCCCGCGACGGTGTCCAACGCCTACAACCGGCCCGACCAGCTCTCCCGCGAGCTGCGCGAGCGGATCCTGGCCACCGCCGCCGAGCTCGGCTACGCCGGCCCTGACGCCGCGGCCCGGACCCTGCGGGTGGGCCGGTCCGGTGCGGTCGGGGTGCTGCTCACCGAACAGCTCTCCTACGCCTTCTCCGACCCGTTCGCCGTCGAGTTCCTGACCGGGCTCACCGAGGTCGTCGAGCAGCACCAGACCAGCGTGCTGCTGATGCCGCTGGCCTTCTCCGAGGACGGCCCGGACGTCACCGCGATCCAGCGGGCCAGCATCGACGCGCTGACCATCATGTGCCTGCCCGAGCAGCACCCGGCGGCCGCTGTGGCGCGAGCCCGAGGCATCCGCTTCGTCGGCACCGACATCCGTGAGGATCCCGACAGCTCCTGGGTGGCCATCGACGACCTGCGCGGCGGCGTGCTGGTCGGAGAGCACCTGGCCGGGCTGGGCCACCGCGACGTGGCGGTGCTGGTGGAGCGGAACGCGCCGGCGGGCCGGGAGGTCGTCGAGCTCGACCCCGACGACGTGACCTTCCTGGACTACGCCTCCCGGCTGCGCGGGCTGCAGCAGAGCCTGCCGGGGCGGATCACGCTGGTCTCCGGTGGCCACAACGCACTGGCCTCGGGCGCGGCGGCCGCCCGCGCCCTGATGGCGCGCCCGGAACCACCGACCGCGGTGGTCGGGCTGAGCGACGTGCTGGCCCTCGGGGCGTTGACGGCCCTGGCCGAGCTGGGCGTCGACGTCCCCGGCCAGGTCTCGGTCTGCGGGTTCGACGACATCGCCGACGCCGCCGCCCGCGACCTCACCACCGTGCGGCAGCCGATCCGCGAGCGCGGCCGCCAGGTGGGGCGGCTGCTGGTGGACGCCGAGGCGGTGCCGCGGCAGGTGCTGCTGCCCATCGAGCTGGTGCCGCGCGGCTCCACGGGACGTGTTTGACGGACCTCGCTCCGCTCGGTCGCGGATCTCGCTCTGGCCGAGATCCGTGTGCCGCTTGAGTTCGCCGACCGGGTGATCCCGCTCAGGCTGGCTGCGGGCGGGCTACCTCTGCAGCCGGGCGCTGAGGTCCATCACGTGGGCCAGGGGGTCTCCCACGCCAGGGCTGCGTCCTGGGTGAGCTCGGCCAGGGTCCCCAGCAGCGCCTCCGCCGACTCCGCGCGCAGCAGCTTCACCTGGTCCAGCGCCGTCACCGGGGCGATCGCCGCCACCTGCCAGAGCGCGGCCACCGGCTCGTCGGCCAGCTCCACGTCGGCCGGCCAGAGGTCCTCGACGAACTCACTGGCGCGGGCCAGGGTCCGGCGGACCAGCTGCTCGGTCTCCGCGCGCAGCGGCTCCAGGGCGTCGTCCCAGACCAGCTCGGGCAGCACCCGCACCTCCGCCCGCGGGTAGGGGTCGTCGGGCAACCAGCTCTCCACCTCGAACCGCTCGGTGCCCGTGGCCACCAGGCCCACGACCCCGTCCTCGGCCACGACCTGGGCGACCTCAGCCGTCGTGCCCGCCCCGAACCGGTGCTCACCGCCGCCCACCTCGAAGCCCCGCTCGATCAGCACCACGCCGAAACGGGTGTCCTCGGCCGCCACCAGCTCGGACAGCATGACGAGGTAGCGCTCCTCGAACACCCGCAGCCGCAGCGGCATGTGCGGGAACAGCACGGACCCGAGGGGGAACATCGACATCGCCGGCACGGCCCCAGACAACCACTGCGGGGCAAGCGGGCGGCCACCCGGCGGTTCGTCCAGGTCCCGGCGACCGGCTCGCCTACGCTGCGCCGGTGAGCTCCCCGACCGACCGCTACGCGACCGACGTCCTGGCCACCGGCTGGCGCCATGCCGGCAAGCCGGTCAGCACCGAGCTGGCCGTCAAGCCCGGCCAGGTGCTGGAGGACGCGACGACCGGCTTCGTCGGCGCCGTGGTCCGGGTGGAGCGCGGCATCGTCGTGCTGGAGGACCGGCGCGGCAAGCTGCGCAGCTTCCCGCTCGGCGCCGGCTTCCTCGACGAGGGCAGGCCGGTCACCCTGGTCGTGGCCAGCCGGGCCGCGACCAGCGCGCCCCGGCGGACCGCCTCGGGCTCGGTGGCCGGGCCGGCCGAGCGCGCGAAGGTGGCGCTGCCCAGCCGGATCTACGTCGAGGGGCGGCACGACGCCGAGCTGGTCGAGCGGATCTGGGGTGAGGACCTGCGCCACGTCGGCGTGGTGGTCGAGCACCTCGGCGGCATCGACGACCTGCCCGCCATCGTCGAGGAGTTCGCGCCCGAGCGCGGCCGCCGGCTGGGGGTGCTGGTCGACCACCTGGTGCCGGGCAGCAAGGAGAGCCGGATCGCCGCCCAGGTGGAGCGCGGTCGCGGCGGCGGGTACGTCTCGGTGCTCGGCCACCCCTACGTCGACATCTGGCAGGCGGTGAAGCCGGAGCGGGTCGGCCTCAAGGTGTGGCCGCAGATCCCCCGGGACGTGGAGTGGAAGCACGGCATCTGCGAGGTGCTGCGGCTGCCGCACGCCGACCAGGCCGACATCGCGGCCGCCTGGAAGATGGTCCTCGGCCGGGTCCGCTCCTGGAACGACCTCGAGCGTCCGCTGCTGACCGCCGTCGAGCAGCTCATCGACTTCGTGACCCAGGACCACGCGCTGCCCGAGGACTGAGGGCCCGGGCAGCGCGAGCCCCGCTAGGAGCGGCCGCCGGGGAAGTGGGACTTCGCGATGACCGCGTGCACGCCGACGGTGCGGTCGACCACCTGGGAGACGACGAAGTCCGCCGCCGCGGAGAGGTAGGCGTAGGCCACGGCGCGCTCCATCCCGAGGTCGTCCTGCAGGAAGTCCAGCGCGTTGACCACGGCCCGGCGCATGGCGACGTCGAGGTCGTTGACCTGTCCGTCGATCGAGCCGTCCGGGTCGGACAGCCCGATCGGGATCCAGGAGCCGGCGTTCTCGGCGAACGGGTAGCGGTAGGCCACCGACGGCACACCGCTGCGGCCGGGCCGGCACACCGTGAGCCGGAAGGTGGCCCGCAGCGAGCCCTCCATGGCGGTCAGCGCGACCTCGCCGTCCCCCATCGCCAGGTGCGGGTCGCCGACGTAGAACAGGGCGCCCTCGTCGAACACCGGCAGGTAGAAGGTCGACCCCGCCCCCAGCAGGCTGATGTCGATGTTGCCGCCGCCCCGGGTGGGCGGGATCGAGTTGAGCTGCGGGGCCGTGAGGTCCTCGGCCGGAGCCGAGGCGACGCCCATCATCCCCATGAAGGGGTTGAGCGGGAACCGGACCGAGCCGCCGGCGCGGTCCATCTGGCCGTACAACCGGCCGCGCCGGCTCTCCACCGGGGTGAAGACCGAGACGTTGCCGTAGCGGGTCGGGTCCCCGCTCCCCCGTCCGTCGGTGGACACCGGCGGCATCACCTCGTCCAGGGTGGTGCCGGCCGGAGCCGTGCGTCCCGGCCCCTGCGCCAGCGCGCCCTTGCCGTGCCGGCTGGAGACGACGCCGTACGGCACCCGCGGCACCGCGGACAGGGTCTCCACCTTGAGCACGTCGCCCGGGCGAGCCCCCTGGACGTAGATCGGGCCCAGCACGACGTGCGGGCCGTCGACGTCGAAGTTGCGGCGGGTGCGGTCGTAGTCGCGGGCGACCGCCACCGCGTCGTCGAGGACCTCCCGGCGCCGGACGCCGTGGCCGGCGAAGTAGCGCCGCGGGTCGCGGCCCTGGTCCTCGAGGATCCCCTCGTGCGAGAGGGCGTCGATGGTGACGGTCTGGCCCGAGGCCATGTCCAGCACCGGCTCCGCACCGATCGCCGGGACGTAGCCCCAGAGCACCTCGTCGGGATCCGCACCCAGGTAGTGGTCCCCGGTGATCCGGCCGGCGCCCGGCTGCAGCACCTCCAGCTGGCCCCGGTGCCCGGGTCGCGTCCGGCGGGGCGCGGCCTCGGCGGCGAGCGGCGCGCCGCTGACGCCGGCCGCGGCCGCCAGGGCGGCCGCCGTCCGGAGCAGGTTGCGCCGGCCGATGCCCTTCGCGATCGTCTCGGCGGCTTCGCGGCCCTCAGGTGTCGGCACGGTGATCTCCCTCGTCTCGGTGAGCCCGGCGGCTCAGCGAGAACCTAGGGAGACGGTGTTGCCGTGCGGAGTCACCGCTGTTGCGGTCCGGTGACGGGACCGCGCAGTCAGTCGAGCAGGTCGCGGACCACCCCGTCGGCCAGCAGCCGGCCGGTCAGGGTGAGCACCACGGTGTCCGCGGGGCTGACCTCGGCCAGCCCGCGGGCCACCAGGTCCGGGACCCGGCGGCGCTCGGACGGCGTCAGCACGGCCAGGTCGAGACCGTCGGCCAACCTCAGTTCCAGCAGCACCCGCTCGACCCGGCGGTCGGCGGCGTCCAGCAGCTCGCGGGCGTGCGCCGGGGAGACCCCCGCGGCCATCCGGCCCGCGTAGGCGGCGGGGTGCTTGACGTTCCACCAGCGGACCCCGCCGACGTGGCTGTGCGCGCCCGGCCCGACCCCCCACCAGGAGTGCCCGCGCCAGTAGGCCAGGTTGTGCCGGCAGCGGTGCGCGTCGCCGCGCGCCCAGTTGCTCACCTCGTAGGGGGCGTAGCCGGCCGCGCCCAGCCGCTCCTGCGCCAGCAGGTACTTGTCGGCCAGGTCGTCGTCGTCGGTCATCGGCAGCCGGCCGCGCCGGACCTGGGCGGCCAGCCGGGTGCCCTCCTCGACGATCAGGGCGTAGGCGCTGACGTGATCCGGCCCCGCGGCCAGTGCGGCGTCCAGGCTGGCGGCCCAGTCCGCCAGCGACTCCCCGGGCGTGCCGTAGATGAGGTCGAGGCTGACGCTGTCGAAGCCGGCCGCCCGGGCCTCGACGACCGCCTGCTGGGGTCGGCCCGGGGAGTGCACGCGGTCGAGGGTGGCCAGGACGTGCGGCACCGCGGACTGCATGCCGAAGGAGATGCGGGTGAAGCCGGCCTCCCGCAGGGCGGCCAGGTCGGCGGCGTCCACCGACTCGGGGTTGGACTCAGTGGTCACCTCGGCGTCCGGGGCCAGCCCGAGGTGCTGGCGGACGGCGTCCAGCAGCAGGCCGAGGTCGGCCGGGGGCAGCAGGGTGGGGGTGCCGCCGCCGACGAACACGGTGCTGACCGGCGGCGCGTCCGGGCCGAGGACCCGGGCGGCCAGGGCGACCTCGCGGGCCGCGGTCTCGGCGTAGCCGGCGCGGGACGCACCGGGCTCGGCGCCCAGCTCGGAGGCGGTGTAGGTGTTGAAGTCGCAGTAGCCGCAGCGGGTGGTGCAGAACGGCACGTGCAGGTAGACGCTCAGCGGCGCCCCGGCCACCTCGGCCCTCGCCGCCGCGGGCAGCGCGCCGTCGACCGGGGCCGCGACGCCGTCGGGCAGGGCGGAGGGCATCGGAGAAGCCTAGTCGCCGACGGCGCCACTGCGGTGCTGGACGGGGGCAGGTGGGCCGGCCGGGGGTTGCCTCGTCCAGCACGCGGGCCGACGACCACGGCTCGGAGCGCCCGACGGGTGGACCGTCCCGGCCTGCGCGGACCTCCCGCTCAGCAGGAACTAGAGTCCCGCCATGGCTTTCGCACGTCGACGGTTCCTGTCCCTCTCCGGCGGTCTCGCCGCTGCCGCTGCCGCCGGCCTCGCGGGGTGCGGGAGCAACACCGGCCGGCCGGAACCGGGCTCCTCCGCCAGCGCCAGCGCGGGGGGCAGCGGCGGCCCGGTCCAGCTGAGCCAGTGGTACCACGAGTACGGCGAGGAGGGTGTCGAGGACGCCGTCAAGCGGTACGCCGCGGCCTACGACCAGGCCGAGGTCACGGTCAAGTGGAACCCCGGTGAGTACGAGAAGCTCGTCTCGACCGCCCTGCTGACCGACGACGTGCCGGACGTGTTCGAGTACGGCAACGGGCCGACGCTGGACATGATCAAGGCCGGCCAGGTGCTCGACCTCACCGACACCCTGGGCGATGCGAGGTCGCAGTTCGCCCCCTCCGTGCTGGCCGCGATGACCTGGGACGACAAGATCTGGGCGATCCCGCAGACCGTCGACATGCAGATGCTCTACTACCGCCGCTCGATGCTGGAGAAGGCCGGTCTGCAGCCGCCGCAGACGATGGAGGAGCTGATCACCGTCGCCCGAGCGCTGCAGACCAAGGACATCGGCGGCTTCTTCGCCGGCAACGACGGCGGCGTCGGCGTGCTGGGCAACCAGCTGATCTGGGCCGCAGGCCTGGAGCAGATCAACGAGGAGCGGACGGGCATCGGCTTCGACAGCCAGGCCATGTACGACGGGCTGAACCAGTTCCGCGAGCTGCACGAGGACGGCCTGCTGGCCAGCGCCTCCAAGGACTGGTTCGACCCGGCCCCCTTCATCAACGAGGAGGCGGCCCTGCAGTGGACCGGGCTGTGGGCGCTGCCGGACATCCAGGACACCTTCGGCGACGACTTCGGCGCCGTGCCCTTCCCCGCCATCGGACCCTCGGGCCGCCAGGCCGTGCCGTTCGGCGCCTTCAGCTCCTGCGTCGCGGCCAAGGGCGCGAACCCGGACGCCGCCAAGGCTTTCGTGAAGTGGCTGTGGGTGGACCAGGAGGACAGCCAGGTCGACTTCTCCAACAGCTACGGGACCCACATCCCGGCGAAGCCGGCGCTGGCGCCGCAGGCCACCAAGCTCGCCGAGGGTGCGGGTGCCGACGCGGCACGGTTCGTCACCGAGTTCGGCCACGCGCCGAGCCTGCTGTGGACGCCGGCCACCGCGCAGGCCTACACCGCTGCGCTGACCAACGTGGTCAACAAGGGCGCCGATCCGCAGCAGGAGATCGCCGCGGTCGCCGCCCGGGCCACCGCGGAGCTGAAGCGCGTCAACGGCTGAGACGGTGACCGCTGCCCCCGCCGCCCCGGCGGACGTCCTGCGACGGGACCGCCGGGCCCGGCGGCCCCGCACCCTGCAGCAGAACCGCAACCGCTGGTTCTGGGTGTTCGTCGGGCCCTTCCTGGCGGGCCTGCTGGTCTTCGTCTACGTGCCGATCCTGTGGAGCGTCTACCTCTCGTTCTTCGACGCCCGCAACACGGTGACCCCGACCCGCTTCGTCGGGTTCGGCAACTACGTCTACCTGCTGCGCGACCCGGCGTTCGTCTCCAGCATGGGCACCTTCTTGGTGTTCGCAGCCTTCATCGTGCCGGTCACCTTCGCCTGCTCGTTGGGCCTGGCCCTGCTGGTCAACAAGGCACGGGTGGCGCAGGCCTTCTTCCGGTCGGCGTTCTTCCTGCCCACGGCGTGCTCCTACGTGATCGCGGCGATGATCTGGCGGCTGTCCTTCTTCAACGGCGCCCGCTTCGGGCTGGCCAACTCCCTGCTCCGCTCGCTCGGCTTCGAGAACGTCAACTGGCTGAGCGGCGGGAACTACGGCTACTGGGTGGTGCTGGTCAGCCTGCGGCTGTGGCTGCAGGTCGGCTTCTACATGATCTTGTTCCTGGCCGGCCTGCAGCGGATCCCCACCGACACCTACGAGGCGGCCGCGATCGACGGGGCGGTGGGCTGGAAGGTGTTCCGCTGGATCACCCTGCCGCAGCTGCGCGCGACCTCGGTCGCGGTGGTCCTGCTGCTGCTGATCGCCGCGTTCCAGGCGTTCGACGAGTTCTACAACACCCTGATCTCGGTGGGCGGCTACCCGCCGTTCGCCCGGCCCCCGCTGGTCTACCTGTACCTGATCTCCCTCGGCGGGGGCAGCCAGGACCTCGGGCTGGGCAGCGCCGGCACGATCATCCTCACCGCCGTCGTCGTCATCATCGGCGTGGTCCAGCTGAGGATCTTCTCCGTCGGCGGCAAGGAGGACCGGGCGTGAGGTCCTCCCGCGGGGTGTCGGCGCTCCGCTACGTCGCGCTCAGCCTGCTCGCCGTCTTGTTCCTGCTGCCCTTCTACGTGCTGCTGCGCAACGGCTTCTCCAGCGAGCGGTTGATGGCGGCGGCGCAGTGGCGCTGGGTCCCGGACGAGGTGAACCTCGGCAACCTGCGCGAGCTGTTCGCCAACGACAGCGTCCGGATGGCCCGCAGCATGGCCAACTCCGCCGTCGTCGCGGTCGTGCAGACCCTGGCGACGGTGGTGATCTCCGCGCTGGCGGGCTACGGCCTGGCCCGCATCGACCACCGGCTGAGCCGGCTGGTGCTCGGGCTGACCGTGCTCACCCTGATGGTGCCGGCCGCCGTCACCTTCATCCCCAGCTTCGTCCTGGTCTCGTCCCTGGGGTGGATCTCCACCCTGCGCGGGCTGATCGTCCCGGTGCTGTTCTCGGCCTTCGCCACGTTCTTGTTCCGGCAGTTCTTCCTCGGCTTCCCCCGCGAGCTCGAGGAGGCCGCCTACATCGACGGCGCGGGCTACTGGCGGACGTTCTGGCGGGTGGTGATGCCCAACACCTACGGCATCTGCGCCGCCGTCGGGACGATCACCTTCATCGGCTCCTGGAACGCCTTCCTGTGGCCGCTGCTGATCGGCCAGGACCGCGACTTCCGCACCGTCCAGGTCGCGCTCAGCCAGTTCATGTCCAGCCAGCGGGTCGACATGCCCCAGCTGTTCGTCGGCGCCGCCGTCGCGATCCTGCCGGTGCTGCTGGTCTTCCTGTTCCTGCAGCGCTACCTGGTGCAGGGCGTGGAGCGCTCCGGCATCGACTGAGGACGACCACCGCGCCCTGAGGCCCGCTCCCGCGCCCTGAGCCTGTCGACGGGCCTTCGACGAGCTCAGGCAGCGGGACGGCTCAGGGTGCGGCCTTCGACGAGCTCAGGCAGCGGGGGGTCAGGGCTTGGCGGGCTCGGTGGTGGAGAGGGCGGCGACGAACGCCTCCTGGGGGACCTCGACCCGGCCCACCATCTTCATCCGCTTCTTGCCCTCCTTCTGCTTCTCGAGCAGCTTGCGCTTGCGGGTGATGTCCCCGCCGTAGCACTTGGCGAGGACGTCCTTGCGGATGGCGCGGATGGTCTCCCGGGCGATCACCCGGGCGCCGATGGCGGCCTGGATCGGCACCTCGAACTGCTGCCGCGGGATCAGGTCGCGCAGCTTGCCGGCCATCATCACGCCGTAGCTGTAGGCCTTGTCCTTGTGCACGACGGCGGAGAACGCGTCCACCGGCTCGCCCTGCAGCAGGATGTCGACCTTGACCAGGTCGCTGCGCTCCTCCCCCGACGGCTCGTAGTCGAGGCTGGCGTAGCCCTTGGTGCGGGACTTGAGGGCGTCGAAGAAGTCGAAGACGATCTCGGCCAGCGGCAGGGTGTAGCGGATCTCCACCCGGTCGGCCGAGAGGTACTCCATGCCGTGCTGGATGCCGCGGCGGGCCTGGCAGAGCTCGAGGATCGTGCCGATGTAGTCGGTCGGGGTGAGGATCGTCGCCCGGACCACCGGCTCGTAGACCTCGGCGATCCTGCCGTCGGTCGGGTACTCCGAGGGGTTGGTGACCCGCACCTCGGCGCCGTTCTCCATCACCACGCGGTAGACCACGCTGGGGGCGGTGGAGATGAGCTCGAGGCCGAACTCGCGCTCCAGCCGCTCGCGGACGATCTCCATGTGCAGCAGGCCGAGGAAGCCGATCCGGAAGCCGAAGCCCAGGGCGCCGGAGGTCTCCGGCTCGTACGCCAGGGCCGCGTCGTTGAGCTGCAGCTTGTCCAGCGCCTCGCGGAGCTCGGGGTAGTCGGCCCCGTCGATCGGATACAGCCCGGCGAACACCATCGGGTTCGGGTGCCGGTACCCGCCCAGGTCCTCACTCGCCGGCCGGGCGACCGAGGTGACGGTGTCGCCCACCCGGGACTGCCGGACGTCCTTGACGCCGGTGATCAGGTAGCCCACCTCGCCGACCCCCAGGGAGGGTGACTTCACCGGCTCCGGGGAGATGACGCCGACCTCGAGCGCCTCGTGCGCGGACTTGGTGGACATCATCAGCACCCGCTCGCGGTGGCTGAGCTCGCCGTCGACCACCCGGACGTAGGTCACCACGCCGCGGTAGGTGTCGTAGACGGAGTCGAAGATCAGCGCCCGCGCCGGGGCGTCGGGGTCGCCGACCGGGGCGGGGATCTGCCGGACGATCTCGTCCAGCAGGGCCTCGACGCCCTCGCCGGTCTTGGCCGACACCTTGAGCACGTCGGCCGGGTCGCAGCCGATGATCCCGGCGAGCTCGGCGGCGTACTTCTCCGGCTGGGCGCTGGGCAGGTCGATCTTGTTGAGCACCGGGATGATGGTCAGGTCCGCGTCCAGGGCCAGGTAGAGGTTGGCCAGGGTCTGCGCCTCGATGCCCTGGGCGGCGTCGACCAGCAGCACGGCGCCCTCGCAGGCGGCCAGCGAGCGGGACACCTCGTAGGTGAAGTCGACGTGGCCGGGGGTGTCGATCATGTTGAGGACGTGGATGTCGGGCTCGGCCCCGGCGCTGCCCGGCGCCGTCCACGGCATCCGGACCGCCTGGGACTTGATGGTGATGCCGCGCTCGCGCTCGATGTCCATCCGGTCGAGGTACTGGGCGCGCATCGCCCGGGCGTCGACGACGCCGGTCAGCTGCAGCATCCGGTCGGCCAGGGTCGACTTGCCGTGGTCGATGTGGGCGATGATGCAGAAGTTCCGGATCATCGCGGGCTCGGTACGCCCGGGGCTGGGTGCTGGCGGAGTCAAGTCGTCTTCCCGGTCGGCGGCGCGGCGGTCGTTGCTCCCGTGCGTGGTGCTGGCACGGCGGGCGTGGGGCCCGGCCGCCCATCATCCCACGGCGCGGCGCGCCACCCAATCGACGCCGGAGCTTGCCGCGCTGGTCAAACCGATGGCAGGCGGCGCTCGGGGCGGCGACGATGGGCCGGTGGCTGCCGACCTCGCCGTGACCTACGCCCGTGGCGTCCGGCTGCCCTACCGGGACCTGCCGAGGGCGGTCCGGTCCTGGGTGGAGGAGCAGCTCGGCGGACCGGTGATCACCGTCGAGGACCGGGTGGGCGGCTTCGCGCCCGGCTGTGCGGCGGTGCTGCGCACGGCGGACCGGGCCGGCTTCGTCAAGGCCACCGGCTCGATCCCGAACGCCGTCGCGCTGGATCTCTACCGGGGAGAACGGGCCCGGTTGGCCGCGCTGCCCGACCACCCGGCGCTGCCCAAGCCGTTGGCCGCCGAGGACTTGGAGCTGCCCGACCAGACCTGGGCCGTCACGCTGCTGCCGGCGCTGCCCGGCGAGCCCCCGGCGCACCCCTGGACCGAGCCGGTGGCCCGCCTCGTGCTGGACCGGCTGGGTGACCTGCAGACCGCGCTGGTGGCGGCGGCCGGCGACGAGCGGAGCTCTGCGCTGCCCGGCAGCGAGCACCTGGCCCGCTTCTTCCGCCCCTGGTCGGAGGTGCTCGACGACCCCGCGGACCCGTGGAGCGCCCACCCCTGGGTCCGCGACCACGCCACCGAGCTGCAGGACTCCTCGGCGCTGCTGCGGTCGGCCGTCGTCGGGGACGTGCCCGTGCACGCCGACCTCCGGGCCGACAACGTCCTGGTCGGTCGGCCGGCCACCCCGGGCGGGCAGCCGCCCGTCTGGTTCGTGGACTGGGCGGCGGCGCTGCGGGCTGCCCCGTGGGTGGACCCGATGATCCTGGCCTGCGACGTCGTCACCTCCCGCGCCGACCGGTACCAGGGCGGGTCGGTGGACGTCGCCGGCCTGCTGGCGTCCCACCCGGTGACCGCGGCCGTCGACCCTGCGCGGCGCTGGGCGATGATGGCCGGACTGGCGCTCACCCTGCACCGGCTCTCCCAGGGCGCGGACCCGCCAGGGCTGCCCACGATCCGTGGTTGGCAGCGGCGCTGCGCCGAGGACCTGCTCGGGTTCGTGCGCACCGTTGATTTGGGGTCGGGTCGCCGCCTTTGGTAACGTGACTGGTCGCGCCCGAGGCTTCCCTGCTCGTCAGGACCGCAGCGCGACCCCGAGACCGAACACCGAGAGTTAACAGAGGCTTGCCCCGTGGCGAACATCAAGTCCCAGATCAAGCGGATCAAGACGAACGAGAAGGCGCGCCAGCGCAACAAGGCGACCAAGTCTGCGCTCAAGACGTCCATCCGTCGTTTCCGTGAGGCTGCGGCCGCCGGCGACGCCAAGAGCGTGGAGCTGGCCCGGGTGGCCACCCGCCAGCTCGACAAGGCCGCCTCGGCCGGCGTCATCCACCAGAACCAGGCAGCGAACCGCAAGTCGGCCATCGCTGCCCAGGCCGCGAAGCTGAGCTGAGCTCGGCGCCGCGCCGGGGGTGACCACCCCTGCGCTCCCCCGGCTGGCACCCGCGGCCGTGACCACCGGGGCCTCACCCGGTCCCAGGTCCGTTCACCGTCCCGATCACCTCGTGATCGGGACGGTGTGCGTTCTGGGTCCGTCCGTCAGCCGCGGCGGGCCCGGGCGACGGACAGCACGGCCCGCTCCAGGGCGAAGCCGGCGTCGTCCGCAGCGCCCTTGACCTCCGCGTCGGCCACCGCGACGGCCTGCAGCGCGGTCGCCAGACCGCCCTGGTCCCAGCCGCGGGCCTGGCTCCGCATCGTCTTGAGCTTCCAGGGGGGCACGCCGACCTCCCGCGCCAGGTCCGCCTCGCGGAGCCCGGATCCGGCCGTCACCAGCTTGCCCAACCCGCGCAGGCCGGAGGCCAGGGCGCTGGTGACCAGCACCGGCGCCACCCCGGTGGCGAGCGCCCAGCGCAGCTGCTCCATCGCCACCCCGGTCCGGCCGGCCAGGGCAGCGTCGGCGACCGCGAAGCTCGTCACCTCCGAGCGTCCCCCGAAGTAGCGGCGGACCTGCACCTCCTCGATCGGACCACCCTCGCCGTCGGCCACCAGCTGGCTGACCGCCGACGCCAGCGACCGGAGGTCGTGGCCGACCGCGTCCACCAGGGTCTGCGCCGCGCCGGCATCGATGCCCGCGCCGACCCGCCGGGCCTCGGCGGCCACGAACTGGGGCAGCTCCCAGGCCTTGACGGCCGGTGCGTCCACGACCTGCACCTTGGCCGCCTTGAGCTTGTCCAGCAGCCCTTTGCCCTTCTGCCCGCCACCGTGCACCAGCACGAGGGCGAGGTCGGCCTGGGGCTGCCGCGCCAGTTCCAGCACCGCGTCGGTGAGCTCGGCGGGGAGGTTCGCCAGGTCCTCCACCACCGCGGCCCGGCGGGTGGCGAACAGCGAGGCGCTGGTCATCTCGGTGAAGCGCGACGGCTCGAGACGCTCGGCGCTGGTCCGGGTCACCTCGGCCTCCGGCGACTCCGCGCGGATGTCCTCGAGCAGGCCGGCCACGGCGCGGTCGGCCAGCAGGCTCTCCGGTCCGCTGACCAGGATCACCCGACCGAAGGGCGAGGGTCGCGAGGGCACGGCGTCAGCATGCCAGCCGCCACCGACAGTCCCGAATCGACGAGCAACCGGGCGGCGCTGCGGCGTTGCACACCGAGCCGCTGCCCAGCCGGGCCAGAATGGGCGCACCGACTCGGACGGGGCGGGCGGCCGGTGACGGGCGGATCGGACGGGGGGACGCGTGGACGACGACCGCGGCAGCGCCCTGCTCCGCTGGTGGGCGCGGCAGGCGCAGCAGCGCGCGGACCGGCAGCCTGGTCGCGCCCCCGGGACCCCCTCGACGACCGGCGCCTCCCCCACTCCCCAGCTGCCCCTCGGCCACCGGCTGGTGGGCGAGCTCGTGCCGCTGACCCGGCTGGCCACCGTCAGCCGGGGCACCGTCGCCGTGGTGCTGCGTCCGGACGGCGGCGTGGCGGTGCGGCGTCCCGGTGAGCTGCTGGTCCCCCGGTTGCTGGCCCGGCCGGGAGGGCCGGTCCTGCAGGCGCTGCCCGTCAGCACCGAGCCGGTCCACCTCGACGTGCCGCTGACCGGTCTGGTCAGCATCGACGGCTACCCGGTCGATGCCGTCACCCTGCGGCTGGAGCTGCAGCTCGACCCGGCGGACGACTTCGCCGCGCTGGCCGCACTGGTGGCCGAGCACGGGACCGGGGTCGAGGCTGTGCTGCTCGACCCCGTCCCGCGGGCGTGCGCCACCGGCGCCCAGGGCGCGGTGGCAATGAACCGGCTCGCCCAGCTGCAGCGGCTGGGGCTGCGCGCGGTGCTCGCCGAACGCTGGCTGCCGTCGACGTTCGGCGGCGGTCTGCTGCTGCGCCGGGGGTTTGAGGTCCTGGAGCCGGAGGAGGAGGACGAGCCGACCGTCCCCGGGCTGGGCCCGCACCCGGTGACGTCCCCCGCTCCGGTCCCGTGACGGCCGCGCTCCCGGTGCTGCCCCGCCCGGCGACCAGCGCGCTCTACGCCGCCCCGCACGCGCCGGCGCCGACGCTCTCGCCCGTCGGGGTGCCCGAGCGCCCGGACGACCGCGCCCGGATGGTGAGCCGGGTGCGGGTGGCCGCCACGGTGCCGCTGGCCATCGGCCTCGGCGTGCACCTGCTGTTCGGAGTCGCCTACTGGATCCCCGAGACCCGTGCCTTCCCCGCCCACGACTGGTGGCTCGGCCAGCTGTCCCCGCTGGCCTCGGAAGCGCTGACCAGCGCCGGCGAGCCGCAGGTCGAGGCGCAGTGGCGCCAGCCCGGACTGGGCGCGGTGCTGCTGCTGGTGGCCGCCGTCGCGCTCTTCGTGCTCAGCCGCCGTCCCCGGCTGCTGGGCCCGGGAGCCGCGGTGCTGCCCGCCGCCACCGGGACGCTGGTCGCCCTGGTGATGGCGGCGGCCCTGGTCGTCGGCGGCCGGCCGTCGGCGTCCGGGCTGACGCTGCTGCTGCTCGCTCTCTGGGTGGGTACCGCCGGGTACGCCGCCCTCGCCGGTCTGCTGGTCGACGCCGAGTCGTACCGGGAACGGCGCTGGCGGCACGGCATCGTGCTGCTGGCCGCCTACGCGGTGGTGGGACCGGCACCCACGGCCGTCGGCCGGGCGCTGTTCGGGCCCGACCTGCGGAACGCCGCCGCCGCCCTGCAGGGAAACACGGTCGCGCTCCGGCTGGCCGCCCTGACCAACACCACCACCCTGCTGCTCTACACCAGCGGGCTGCTGGTCGGGGTCGCCCTCTGGGCGGCCTACCAGTGCTGGCCACCACGGCGCGACCTCCGCACCGGCCTGCGGGTGCTGGTCCTGGTCACCGCCCTCGTGCTGACGGCGCTGGTCGGCAGCGCCGCGGTCGGCCCAGCCGAACGCCAGGCCGTCCGGCTGCTCCAGGAAAGCCCGGCCGACTCCCGGCACTTCGGCTGCGGCGCAGCGCGGCTCGAGGGACCGAGCGGACCGCAGACCCCGGCGCGCACGCTGGTGATCACCGGTCTGACCTGCACCACCCTGACGACCTTCGAGGGCTACCGCCAGCAGACCAGCCGGGAGCTGCCCTTCTCCCTCGCCCCGGTCACCGTGCGCGACCCGGACGGCCGGCGGCTGAGCGGCCGCGTGGTCAGCGCCCGGTACGGGCCGACCCTGGTGCTGGCCGGCTCCGGGCGCATCGACGCCGCAGCCGACGAGCTGGTCGGGGTGGCGGTCGCGGACGGCAGCGAGCGGTGGCGGTCCAGCTGCCAGGACCGCCGACCCCTCCGGTTGCGCTTCACCGGGGTGCCCGCCGGTGACGACCCCGATCGGGGGTGGACCGGCTCCGGGCGGCCCGCCGTCGTCGTCACCTGCGGTGGCCGCACCACCCGGCTCGACCCGGCCACCGGGCGAGCACTGGGCTGAGCCGGCTCAGGGCGGGCGCTGGGTGACCACGCCGAGGTCGGCGTCCCGGCCGGTGACCGCCACGCCGCCGGCCCGGTCGGTGGACAGCACCGTCATCCCGAGCGAGCGCGCCAGCTGCACGGTCCGGGGGGCGGGGTGGCCGTAGTCGTTGTCCTGGCCCGCACTGGCCACGGCCAGCCGCGCCCCGGTGGCGGCGAAGAACGCCGGCTCCTGCCGGGCGGACCCGTGGTGGGGCACCTTGAGGACCGCCGCCCGGAGATCGACGCCGGCCGCGAGCAGCGCCCGCTGCCCCGGCGGCTCGAGGTCGCCGGTGAGCAGGACCGTCAGCCCGTCGACGTCGGCGACCAGCACCACGCTGGCGTCGTTCTGGGCCGCGTCCTGGTCGGAGCCGGACCCTCGGGGCGGCAGCGGACCGACCACCCGGAGGCCCACCGCCCCCACGCGCACCCGGGTGGTCGGCCCCGCCACGGTGACCACCGCCCCTTCCGCCGCTGCGGCCGCCCGGATCGCGGCCACCTCGCCGGCCGGTTCGGCCAGCGGGCTGGTCCACAGCTGCTGCACCGCCCGCCCGGCCAGCACCCCGGGCAGGCCGTCGGTGTGGTCGGCGTGGAAGTGGGTGAGCACCAGCAGCGGGACCGTCTGGACCCCGAGGGCGTCCAGGCAGCGCCGCACCCGGGCCGGGTCCGGCCCGGTGTCGACCACGACGGCGCTGCCCGGACCCGCGCGCAGCACCACCCCGTCGCCCTGCCCGACGTCGCAGACCACCAGGCGCCACCCGGCCGGGGGCCAGCCCGGGGCGGTCGGGACCCGGACCAGGACCACCAGCAGGAGCAGGGCCAGCAGCAGGGTCGGCAGCCGCCGCGCGAGCAGCCAGGGCACCAGCAGCGCGACCGCGAGGCAGCCGAGCGCGAGCACCGCCACCGCCGCCGGCCCCGCCGGCCACCCGACGGAGGCACCGGGCAGCTGGGCCCCGAGCCGGGCGACGGTCACGATGGCCTGGGCGGACCAGGCGGCGCCCCAGCCCAGTCCGGCGGCGGCCGGGGCGCTGAGCAGCGAGGCGCCAGCGGCGGCGAAGCCCAGCACGGTGGCCGGGCCGACGAAAGGCCCGGCGACCGCGTTGGCCAGCAGCCCGACGACGCTCACCTGCCCCGACAGCACGACGACCGCTGGCAGCGTGGCCAGGTGCGCGGCCAGGGGCAACGTCACCGTCTCGGCGACCAGCCGGGGCAGCCAGCGGGCCAGCACGTCGGCCCAGGAGCGGGCCCACCAGATGATCCCGCCGCTGGCCAGCACGGAGAGCGCGAATCCCCAGGAGCGGCTGAGGAACGGCTCGACGAGCAGCAGCCCGAGCATGGCCACGCCGAGGTTCCGCACGCCCGCCCGCCGCCCACCCGCGCCGAGGGCCGCCAGCGCGACCAGACCCATGGCGGCGGCCCGCAGCACGCTGGGCTCGGTCCGGCAGAGCGCCACGAACACCGCCACACCGAGCAGCCCCACCCCCCGCAGCCACCAGCCCCGCACGCCGGCCCAGCGGGCGCCGAGCAGCAGGAAGGCCAGCAGCAGCGTCAGGTTGGCTCCCGAGACCGCCGTGAGGTGCGTCAGCCCGGTGGTCTGGAACACAGCCCGCAGCTCGGGGGTGATGCGTGAGGTGTCGCCGAGCACCAGGGCCGGCACCAGCGCGCGGGGGTCCGGCGGTCGCCGCGCCACCGCCTGCCGCAGGCCCTCCCGGACCCGCTCGACCAGCCGGCCGCCGGCGCCCGGCGGGGTGACGGCGATCGGCCGGGCCCGCACCCGCAGGACGGCCGCCACGTCGTCTCCCGGCGCCGGGCTCTGCAGCCGTCCTTCGAGGACCACCACGGTGCCGACCGGCCGGGCCGACCACCAGCCCACCTCCGTACCGGTGACCAGCAGGGTCACCGGCGCCCGGACCTGCCAGCGACCGCCGCGACCGGCCAGCTCGAGCAGCCGCGCGTCGGCGAGCAGCACCGGCGGCCGGGAAGGCGTCCCGGCCACCAGCCGGGCGTCGCTGCGGAGCTCCAGCCGGGCCGTCACCACCGCCTCGGCCGCGGCCAGCCGGGCCGGCGGGCCGGAGCGGAGCCGCCAGGCCTGGACGCCGCCGAGCACCCCGACGACCAGCGCCACCAGCACGGTCGCGGCCAGCCAGGCCCCGGCCCCGGCGGGACGGGCGCCGCGACGCCTCGCCTGGGAACGGAGCAGCAGCGCGCCGGTCGCCCCCAGGAGCAGACCGACGACCACCAGCGGGCCGGGCTCAGGTCGACCCGCGGTGCCCACCCACGCCGCCGCCCAGGCGGCGAGCGCCAGCGGGACCACCCGGAGGTCGCGCACCACCTCCGTCCCGTCGTCGGCGGGCTCTCGGCGCCCCGACCGCAGCCGGGCCCGGACCAGGGCCACCGCCCGCCGGGTCAGCGGCTCAGACACGGACGTGCGGTGCGATCTCGGCGTAGGTCTTGGGGCCGATGCCGGCCACCTCCTCGAGCTCCTCGACCCGGCTGAAACGGCCGTGCTCGTCCCGCCAGGCCACGATCTTGGCGGCGGTGACCGGCCCCACGCCCGGGAGCTCCTCGAGCTCGGTGGGGCTGGCGCTGTTCAGGTCGAGGACCGCGTCCCCGGGTCCGCTGCTGCTGCCCCCCGGCCCACGGCCCCCGGCCGCGCTGCCTCCTGCTGCGCTACCACCGCTCCCGGAGCCGCGGACCTCGCCGTCCGGCTCGTCGCGGGTGCCGATGACCACCTGCTGGCCGTCGGTCAGCGGCTGCGCGAGGTTGAGCTCGCCCGGGTCGGCGGCCCGGGTGAAGCCGCCGGCCGCGTCGACGGCGTCCTGCACGCGCGCCGGCGGGGGCAACCGGACCAGCCCGGGCCGGCGGACGGCACCGAGCACGTGCACCACGAGCGCTGCCGCCGGCTCCGGGCTCGGAGCCGCCGACGGCGGACCGGCCGGCAGGGACGTCGTCGCGACCGGCGGCGCCGCCTCCGTCACGACGGCCGCGGTGGGCTCCGCCGCAGCCAGGGCCACCGGCCGGGCCCGGAGCAGGCTCCATCCCGCCACCAGCACGCCGAGCAGCAGCACCGCCGCCACCACTCCCAGGTGCGCCCGGTCGAAGCGCCGGACCGGGGCCCGCTCGGCGAGGTCCTCGCTCGACGGACCGGCGGCGGTGGCGTCCGCCGGCTCCGGCGGCCCGGCCGCCTCCTGGTCGGCCGGCACGGCGTCGGGCTCCACAGGCCGCGGCTCGTGCTCGGCGAGCAGCCGCGCCAGCCGCTCGCTGACGCTCTGCAGGAGGAGCGGGTCGGGTTCACCTCGTCTGGCCACGCCGGGAGCCTCCGGACGCCGGCCACCTCCGACCACCGGGCCGCAGCCCCTGTGGACGACGCCGGGCCGGAGCTGGGGACGGTCTGCTCAGACCGCCGGGGAGACCACCACGCCGACGGTGCCCGGACCGACGTGCACGGCGAGCACCGCGCTCAGCTCGCTGACCAGCACCCGGCCACCCGGGTGCAGCCCGCGCAGCCCGTCCGCCACCCGTTCGGCGGCGTCGACGTCGTCCAGGTGGTGCACGGCGACGTCGACGACCCGACCCTGCGCCGCTCCGGCCCGCACGGCGTCGCCGGCCAGCTGCGCCAGCCGGGTCAGCGCCCGGGCGCTGGTGCGCACCCGCTCCAGCGGCCGGATGGCGCCCCCGGCGACGGTCAGCAGCGGCTTGACCGCCAGCGCCGTGCCGAGCACCGCGGTCGCCGTGCCGATCCGCCCACCCCGGCGCAGGTGCGCGAGGTCGTCGACGCAGAACCACGTGCTGGTGGCGCCCGCCCGCCGGAGCGCCGCGGAAGCCACGGCGTCGGCGTTGGACCCGGCGTGCGCGACCTCCGCCGCCGCCAGCGCAGCGAAGCCGGTGGCCATCCCCGCCACCCGGCTGTCGACCACCCGGACCGGCACGGGAGCGCGGCGGGCGGCCACCTCCGCTGCCTCGACCGTGCCGGAGATGCTGCCGCTGAGGTGCACCGAGACGACGGAGGAGCAGCCCGCCGCGGCGAGCTCGGCGTAGACGGCGGCGACCGCCTCGGGCGAGGGGCGGGACGTGCTGACCCGGCGGCCGGCGCGCAGCGCCGCAGCCACCTCGGCGGCCTGCACCTCCCCCTCGGGCCGGCTCCGACCGTCGATCACCACCTGCAACGGGATGACCCGCACCCCGGCGCGCTCGGCCTGGTGCGGGGCGAAGGACGACGTAGAGTCGGTCACCACCGCGACGCCAGGCACCTGCACAGCCTAGGGCCGCGGACGCAGGCAGGCCGAGCGGCGGGGGGCGCCACCGGCGGACGGGTCGGTGAGGGAAGTGGGCAGGTGGACGGACGAGACCGGCGGGTCTGGCGGACTGCGCCCGGCACTCTCGCCGTGGTCGTCGTGTTCATGGTCCTCGCCGCCGTCCCCGTCCCCCTGCTGGCCTACCTGATCTGGGCCGACGACCGCGGCTGGGCGACACCAGCCCTGCTCGCCGCGCTGAGCGTGATCGCTCTGGCCTACGCCTGGCGCTTCGGGCTGCACCCGAGGCTGCGGGCCGACCGCACCGGCGTGACGGTGGTGAACCCCTTCTCGGTGCACCGCTTCGCCTGGGACGACCTGCGGGTCATCGCTCCCGGTGAGAACGGCCTGGTGCTCGCCTCGGCGGACGCCCGCGCCGAGGCCTGGTGCGTGCAGAAGTCGAACCGGGCCGCGCGCAAGGGCCGCCTGACCCGGGCCGACCGCGTCACCACGGAGCTGTTCGAGCTGCTGGAGGAGCACGACCCGCCCCTGGAGGACGAGGAGACCGGCCTGCGGATCCGCCGGGCCCGTCCCGACGAGAGCCGCGTCCTCACCCGGCTCGAGCGGGCCGCCAGCGAGGAGGCGCTCGGCCACCTCTTCCCCCCCGACCGCCACCCCTACCCGGTCGTGGAGGTGACCCGGCGCTGGCGCCGCCTGCTGCGGGACCCCCGGGTGCGGGTCGTGGTGCTGGAGAAGGACGGCGAGCCGGTGGGTCTCGTCGCCTTCGACGACGACGCCACGGTGCGGCACCTCGGGGTGGTGCCCGACCACACCCGCCGGGGTTACGGCACCGCGCTGCTCGAGCACGCGACCGCCGAGATCTTCGACGGCGGGGCCCCGAGCGCGCAGCTCTGGGTGCTCGAGGGCAACGAGGCGGCCCGCGCCTTCTACCGCGCTCTCGGCTGGACCGAGAGCACCGACCGCCGGCCGTGCGAGTTCCCGCCGGCTCCGGTCGAGCTGAGGATGGAGCGGCGCAACCCCGCGGCCCCGCGGCGGGGTCGTTGACCGTGGCCGGCGGTCCCACCTCCCGCGCCGCTCGACCGGCCTGGGACAGCCCCGAGCCGAGCCGACCCGGCCAGGCACGCCTGGTCACCCTCGCGACGCTGCTGACCGTGCCCGGTCTGGTGCTGACCGGGATGCGGCTGCTCCCACCTGACGACGACGGCGCGGCCCTGGTCGCGGCGTTCATCCCGTTCGCGATCCCGGTGCTGGCCCTCGCCCTGCTGGGCCTCGGCGCGGCGCTGGTGCGGGCCCGGCAGCGGGCGCTGCTGAGTGGTCTGGTGGGCCTGGTCGTGCTGATGCTCGGCGCCCAGGTCGCCTGGCAGCTGCCGTTCTTCGTCGCCGACGGCCGGCCCGTCCCCGGCGCGACGTTCGCCCTGCTCAGCCTCAACACGTTGCAGGGCGAGGCCGACGCCGGGCAGGTCGTCGCCGCGGCGCAGCGCGCCGACGTCGTGGTGCTGGCCGAGGTGACGCCCGCGTTCATCGCCACCCTCGACGCGCGGGGCTGGCGCGACCGCTTCCCGCACGCCGCCGGGGCGTCCGGCGGCCCGGTGACCAACACGGTCGTCTTCTCCCGCTTCCCGCTGACCGGCAGCGAGCAGTTCGGCTCCAACGTCCTCAACCACTGGACGACCACGGTCGACGCGCCCGAGGTGGGCCCGGTCACGCTGGTGGCCGTGCACCCGTGCAACCCCTACTGCGGTCAGAACCAGTGGGCCGACCAGCACGAGGACCTCCGCCGGGTCGTGCGGGACCGGCTGGACCGGCCGCTGGTCGTCGCTGGCGACTTCAACGCCGTCCCCGACCACGGCCCGATGCAGCGGCTGCGCCGGTTGGGGCTGCGCAGCGCGCCCGACCTGCTGGGCACCGGCTGGGCGCTGACCTACCCGGCCAATCGACGGCTCCCCCCGCTGCTGGCCATCGACCACGTGCTGGTCAACCCCGCGCTGGGCGTCACCGCCCTGGAGCGGGTGCCGGTCGAGGGCACCGACCACCTCGGGCTGCTGACCCGGATCGGTCGGGCCGGCTGACCCGGCCGAGCGCGACCGCGCACCACGGCGAGCCCCGGACCAGGCTCAGGCGGGGACGATGCTGACCAGCTTGGGCGCCCGGACGATCACCTTGGCGACCTCCCGACCGGCCAGGGCCCGGACGACGCCCTCCTCGGCCAGGGCCCGGGAGCGCAGCTCGTCCTCGGTGACGTCGGGCGCCACCTCCAGGCGGGCCCGGACCTTGCCCTGCACCTGCACCACGCAGGTCACCGACTCCGTGACCAGCAGCGAGCGGTCGACCGACGGCCAGGACGCGTTGGCCACCGAGGGACGGTGCCCCAGCTGCTCCCACATCTCCTCGGCCACGTAGGGCGCGACCAGGCTCAGCACGACGGTGACCACCTCGACGGCCTCGCGGACCGCCGGGTCGGCGGCGCCCGGCCCGGTGTCGACGGCCTTGCGGGTGGCGTTGACCAGCTCCATCACGCGGGCGACGGCGACGTTGAACCGCTGGCTCTCCACCAGCTGCTCGATCTCGGCCAGCAGCCGGTGGGTCTCCCGGCGCAGCACCTGGTCCCCGCCCGTCGGGTCGGAGCCAGGTTCGCTGGACACGTCCGAGGCCAGCCGGTACGCCCGCTGCAGGAACTTCAGCGAGCCGGCCGGGGACACGTCGGCCCAGTCGATGTCGTCCTCCGGCGGGCCGGCGAAGACCACGGTCAGCCGGACCGCGTCGACGCCGAACTCGTCGATCTGCTTGCCCAGGTCGACGCCGTTGCCCAACGACTTGCTCATCGACTTGCCCTCGTTGATCACCTGGCCCTGGTTCAGCAGCCGCTCCATCGGCTCGACGAAGTCGACCAGACCCATGTCGAACAGCACCTTGGTGAAGAACCGCATGTACAGCAGGTGCAGGATCGCGTGCTCGACGCCGCCGACGTACTGGGCCACCGGCATCCAGCGGCGGACGTCGTCGGGGTCGAAGGGCACGTCGGTCCGGCCCGGCGAGCAGTACCGGAAGAAGTACCAGGACGAGTCGACGAAGGTGTCCATGGTGTCGGTGTCCCGCTTGGCGGGCCCCCCGCACTCCGGGCAGGCGACGTCCACCCAGTCGGTGGCTGCCGCCAGCGGGGACGTCCCCTTGGGCGCCAGCGCGGCGCCGGTCAGGTGGGGCAGCTCGACCGGCAGCTGGTCGTCGGGCACCGCGACCTCGCCGCAGGCGCCGCAGTGGATGATCGGGATGGGCGCGCCCCAGTAGCGCTGGCGGCTCAGCAGCCAGTCCCGCAGCCGGTAGGTGATCGCGCCAGCACCGACGCCGTCGGCCTCCAGCCGCTCGACCATCCGGCGGACCCCGGCCTCCTTGCCCGTCAGGCCGTCCAGCTCCCCGGAGCTCACGTAGCTGCCGTCGCCGGTGGTGGCGACCCCGGACTCGGCCGGGTCGGGCTCGCCGGTGTCGATCACCCGGCGGACCGGCAGGTCGTGGGTGCGGGCGAACTCCAGGTCCCGGGCGTCGTGGGCGGGCACCGCCATGATCGCGCCGGTGCCGTACTCGGCCAGCACGTAGTCCGCGGCCCAGACGGGCAGCCGCTCACCGTTGGCGGGGTTGACCGCGTGCACTCCCAGGAAGACACCGGTCTTCGGCCGGTCGGTGGCCTGCCGCTCGATCTCGCTGGCCTGCTGGGTCCGCGCCAGGTACTCCTCGAACGCGGCCCGCTGCTCCTCGGTCACGACCTCGGCGGCCAGCGCGGCGTCCGGCGCCACCACGAAGAACGTGGCGCCGTACAGGGTGTCCGGCCGGGTGGTGAAGACGGTGACCACGCGTCCGTCGTCGGGCCCGCCCTCGATGGTGAAGTCGACGTGCGCGCCCTCGGACCGGCCGACCCAGTTGCGCTGCATGGTCAGCACCCGCTCGGGCCAGCCGCCCTGCAGCTGGTCCATGTCGTCCAGCAGCCGCTGCGCGTACTCGGTGGTCTTGTAGTACCACTGCGTCAGCTGCCGCTTGGTCACGATGCTGCCGCAGCGCTCGCAGGCACCCTGGACGACCTGCTCGTTGGCCAGCACCGTCTGGTCCTTCGGGCACCAGTTGACGTAGCTGGCCTTGCGGTAGGCCAGCCCGCGCTCGCGGAAGCGCAGGAACAGCCACTGCGTCCAGCGGTAGTACTCCGGGTCGGAGGTGTGCAGCCGGCGCGACCAGTCCAGGCTCAGCCCGTAGCGCTTGAACGAGTTCGCCTGGGTCTCGATGTTGGCGTAGGTCCACTCCGCCGGGTGCGTGCCGCGCTGGATGGCGGCGTTCTCGGCGGGCAGCCCGAAGGAGTCCCAGCCGATCGGGTGCATCACGTCGTAGCCGCGCAGCCGCAGGAAGCGCGAGACCACGTCGCCCATCACGAACGCCTCCGCGTGGCCCATGTGCAGGTCACCGGACGGGTAGGGGAACATGTCCAGGACGTAGCGGCGCTCGGCCGACCCGTCGTCCTTGGGCGTGAAGGTCTGCTCGGTCTCCCAGAACTGCTGCCAGCGCGTCTGCGCCGCGGCGGCGTCGTAGCCGGACCGGGTCTCCCCCGCCCCGTCCTCGTCGCGCCCGGTGGTCCCGGTCTGCTCCAGCTGGTCGGTCACTGCTGCTCACTCCCTTGTCGCTCTCCGCGCCCGTTCCCGGGCAGAAAAAAACCCCCCGCCGGGTCGGCGCGAGGGGTGGCCGCGTAGGGATCGCCTACGCGGCTAGGGAAGGAGAGCGCGGTTCATGCCCCCATGCTAGACCAACCCGCCCGACGGGCTCGACCTCGTTCCGCGGGCGGCGCTTGCGCCGCTCGGAGGCCACCCGTCGAGTTCCGACGACGTCAGCTGAAGGCGGCGACGATGTCCATCATGGCGGGACCCAGCAGCACGATGAACAGCACCGGCAGGATGCACAGCATCAGCGGGAAGATGACCTTGACCGGGATCTGCATGGCCTTCTCCTCCGCCCGTTGGCGGCGCTTCATCCGCATCTCCGCCGCCTGGGTGCGGAGCACCTCTCCCACCGCGACCCCGTAGCGGTCGGCCTGCACCACCGCGCGGACGAAACGGCGGAGGTCCACCACGTCGGTGCGGCCGGCCAACCCCTCGTAGGCCTGCCGGCGGGACTGCCCGACCTGGATGTCCTGGAGGGTGCGGACGAGTTCCTCGGCCAACGGCCCCTTGCCGTTCTGGCCCGCCTTCGCCATGGCCGCGTCGAAGCCCAGTCCGGCCTCCACCGCGATCGTCATCTGGTCGAGGGTGTCGGCCAGCTCCAGGGTGATCTGCTGGCTGCGCTCCTGGGCGCGGCTGTGCAGCAGCAGCTCGGGCAGGAAGTGGCCGACCAGGACGACCACCGCTCCGATCGGGAAGGCGAGGGCGTTGCCGGTGGACCGCAGGTAGAGCAGTGCCAGCGACGCCGCCGCCACAGGCAGCAGCAGCTTGGCCACCAGCATGCGGTCCAGCGTCCACGTCTGGGGACGTCCGGCGCGCGACCACAGCCGCTCCAGCGTGCGCACCTGGCCGGCGGGGGTGACCCTCCGGGCCAGCCGGACCACCGCGGACGGCCGGTCGCGTCCCGACTGCTCAGCCGGGGCTCCACGGAGCAGGCCGCGTTGCAGGTTGGTCACCAGGGCGCGGTCGACCCGGGGCCGGGTGAGCAGGATCCAGGTCAGCACGGCGACCGACGTGGTCAGGGCGAGGACCGCCAGCAGGGCGATCAGGGGCAGGCTCGGCGTCGTCATCCCCCCCCCTCAGAACTTCACCTGGACGGCCTGGCGCAACCACAAGCCGCCGGCCACCAGCAGCACCACCGCGGCAGCGAGCAGGCCGTAGCCGAGCAGGCTCTCGGTGAACCCGGCCAGGTAGCCGGGGTTGGAGAACAGCAGGAAGCCGCCGACGCCGAACGGCAGCACGATCAGCACCAGCGCGGAGAGCTTGCCCTCGGCGGCGAGCGCCTGCACCTGCCGCCGGATCTGGTTGCGCTCGCGGATGGTGCCGCTCACCCCGTCGAGCACCTCGGCCAGGTTCCCGCCGACCTCGCGGTTGATGGCCACCGCCTGGGTGACCCAGACGAAGTCCTCGCTGCGCATCCGGACGGCTGCTTCCTCCAGCGAGGCGCTGAGCGGCCGACCCACCCGGCTCTCGTTGATGATGCGGGCGAACTCGACCGAGCTCGGCGCTTCGGCCTCTTGGGCCACCGCGGCCAGCGCCTGCAGCAGGCTGTGCCCCGCCCGCAAGCTGCTGGCCATCAGCTGCAGGGAGTCGTCCAGCTGGTCGGCGAAGGCCTGCTCCCGCTTGCGGGTCTTCTGCTGCAGCCCCACCCGGGCGAGCACCGGCACCAGCACGGCCAGCAGCACCCCCAGCAGCGGCCCGCCGACCACGAGCCCGAGCGCGCCGGCCACCAGGACGCCGACCCCGGTCAGCAGCACGACGTCCTGCACCGGCATGGTCATCCCGGCCCGCTCGAGGGCCGCGGCGAGCACCTGCGCGCGACCCCGTCGCAGCAGCAGGCTGCCGATCAGCGAGGTGGCGGCGGCGGTCGCCCCGGACAGCGCCGACGGGTCGGCCGGCGCCTCGGGTCGACGGCGCTCGACCGGCAGCCGGGCCGGCCGGGGCGCGAGGACCACCAGGGCCGCGCAGAGCAGGGAGGCGCAGCAGAGGGCGAGGCCGGTCCAGCCGAGGGCACCGGTCACCGGGGTCCCGCCGTCGGCACGGCCGCGCCGAACACCCGCGGGGACAGCTGGATGCCCAGCTCGGCGAACTTGTCGGTGAAGCGTGGCCGGATGCCCGTCGGCTGCGGCTTGCCGAGGAAGCGGCCGGAGGCGTCGACCCCGGCGCTGTAGTCGAACAGGAAGGCGTCCTGCATGGTGACCGTCTGGCCCTCCATGCCCTGGACCTCGGTGACGGCGGTGACCCGCCGGGTGCCGTCCCGCAGCCGGCTGAGCTGCACGATCACGTCCACGGCCGAGGCGATCTGCTCCCGGATCGCCCGCAGCGGCAGGTCCATCCCGGCCATCAGCACCAGCGTCTCCAGCCGGGCGACCGCGTCCCGGGGGGAGTTGGCGTGCACGGTGGACAGCGAGCCGTCGTGGCCGGTGTTCATCGCCTGCAGCATGTCCAGCGCCTCCCCGCCGCGGACCTCGCCCACCACGATCCGGTCGGGCCGCATCCGCAGCGAGTTGCGGACCAGCTCCCGGATGCCGATCTCGCCGCGCCCCTCGATGTTGGGCGGCCGGCTCTCCAGCCGGACGAGGTGTTCCTGCTGCAGCTGGAGCTCGACCGCGTCCTCGATGGTCACGATGCGCTCTCCCTCCGGGATGAAGGAGGAGAGCACGTTGAGCATGGTCGTCTTCCCGGTCCCGGTGCCTCCGGAGACGATGATGTTCAGCCGGGCCTCCACACAGGCCTGCATCAGCTCGGCCATCTCGGGGGTGAGGGTGCCGAAGGCGATCAGGTCCGCGGTCTTGAACGGGTCCTTGGCGAACTTGCGGATGGTCAACGACGACCCGCTGAAGGCGATGGGGGCGATCACGGCGTTGACGCGGCTGCCGTCGAGGAGCCGGGCGTCGACGAGCGGCGAGGACTCGTCGATGCGCCGCCCGACCCGGGAGACGATCCGCTCGATCACCCGGCGCAGCTGGTCCTCGGACACGAAGTGGGCCGTGCTCCGGCTCAGCCGGCCGTTCTGCTCGACGAAGACCATGTCGGGACCGTTGACCATGATCTCGGTGATCGTCGGGTCGTCCAGCAGCCGTTGGAGCGGACCGTGGCCGAGGACGTCGTCCTGCACGTCGGCGATCAGCCGCTTGCGCTGCTCGCCGCTGAGGGGCGCCTTCTCCGCCTCCACCACGATGTTGAGCTCGGTGCGGACCAGGGCGTGCAGCTGGTCCTCGCTGAGGCTCGGGTCGTTCAACCGGGCGCCCATCCGCTCGAACAGGGCAGCGGCGGCGCGGTCCTTCATCCGGGTCAGCGCCTCGGTCCCCTGGTCAGCGCTGGCAGCTCGCGCGGGGGGCGCCGTCGTCGGCTTGTCGGGTCCGGCCGGCGCCGCGGCGACGGGTCGGGGCACTCGAGCCGGCCGGGCAGGCGCCGGTACGGCCGCGGGCGGCGCCTCGCCCTGACGGGCCGCGTGCAACCGGTCGGTCAGGCTCACGACGCCACCGCGCGCGGCCGACGGAACCAGCCGGAGGCGGCCCGACGCGGAGCCGGGGTGGTGGTCTGGGTGCGGAACCCGCGGAGCTGCGGAGCTGCAGCGGGCGAGCCGTCGTCGACCAGCCGTTGCACGAGGGCCCGGAGCTGCTTGGTCATCGGGTCACGGCCACCGCTCTGCAGCAGCGGGACGCCGAGGTTGACCGAGGTGGGAGCGGCCTTGGACCGGGGCAGCAGCACGTCGACGGAGGCACCGATCGTCGCCTCGACGTCGGCGACGCCGAGCCCGGCGCCCGGGTCCGCGAAGTTGATGACGACCTGCCGACGGGCGGGCTGGAGCCCCAGCACGCGGAGGGTGTCGAGCTCCTTGCGCAGCCCGCGCAGCCCCGGCACGTCCATGCTGGTCAGCAGGACCAGGTCGGTGGTCTCGTCCATCGCCGCCAGTGTGTGGTCCGACAGGCCCGGAGCGGTGTCGACGACGACGTAGCGGAACTCCCCGGCCAGGGTGCGCAGCAGCTGGCGGACGGCGTCGGGGCTGACGGCGTCGGCCTCCACCGGTGACTCCGGCGCCGCGATGACGTAGAGCCCGGTCTCGTGCAGGGTCAGGTAGGTCTTCAGCACCATGGTGTCGCGGGCGGCCGGCCCGGTCACGGTGGCGGGCAGGAAGTACTCCGGGTCGAGGTTCAGGCCGCTGGCGACGTCCCCGAACTGGAGGTCGAGGTCGACCAGCACGGTGGCCTGCGGCGCAGTCCGGGCCAGGCCGACGGCGAGGTTGGTGGCCACGGTGGTCTTGCCGACCCCACCCTTGGGCGAGACGACGCTGACCACCCGCCCGGTGCTGGGCACCGCGGTGGCGGCGACCGGCGGACCCGCCTGCTGGACGGTGCGGACCTCGGCCAGCTCGACGGCCCGGCGCAGCACCGAGGCCACCTCGTCGGCCTCCGCGCGGGGGTGCAGCAGGTCGGTCGCGCCGGCCCGGATGGCGTCCAGGGCGACGTCCGCGCCCGCGTCGGTGAGGAGCACGACGCTGACGGCGGGGCAGAGCTGGTCGAGCCGGGCGGTCAGCGCGAGCGCGGCCAGGACTCCCGCGTCAGCGCAGTCGAGCACCACCACGTGCGGCGGTCCGGCCGCGTCCGCGCGCCACAGCGCGGCGGGGTCGGCTGCCGCGGGCAGCTCGGCGTGGACGGTCAGCTCCGGGGTCCGGGCCCCGCTGCCCACCACGGCCGCGACCAGCCGGCCGGGGAGGTCGGGCGACGTCGTGCAGACGGCCAGGCGGCTCATCGGTACAGGTTCTCCTTGGTCGTGGCGGGCAGAGCGGCGTCGGGAGCTTCGGTCGGCTCGGCCGAGAGCCAGACGGTGCCGTGCTCGGCGGCGAAGACGAGGCGCTGGGCGTCGGCCGGGGGCAGGGCGAGTGTGACCATCAACGCCTCGACGGCCTGGGCCGGAGCCTCCCCGCCCTCCTCCCCCGTCGGCGCGGCGCCGGTGACCTTGCTGACCAGGACCTTGTGCAGCCCCAGCTGGGTCTCGTCGTCCTCGGTGGTGGAGAGGAAGACGCCGACCTCGGCGCCGGGGGTGACGGTGCCGCCGAGCGCCCGCTCGGGTTCCAGGGCCAGGGAGACCTGGTGCAGCCCCTCCGGCACCACGAGGCCCCGGGCGGCCTCGAGCTCGGCCGGATCGGCGAACCGGCTGCGCAGCACCTGCTCCCCCGGCTCCAGCGCCGACGTGGTGACCAGCCCGCTCAGCTCGGCCAGGGCCGCCACGCTGCCCGGTGCGACAGCCAGGCGGGGCAGCTGCTGCGCGGTCACCGACGCGGCGAGCTGCTCGTCGTCGGCGCCCTCGGGCACCGGCGCGGTCACCACCAGGACCGAGGTCGGCTCGAGGTCGGCCATCGCCCGGCGGTCGGCCGCCCCGACGTAGCCGAGCAGCAGCGCTCCGCCGAGCCCGGCGAGCACCAACGCCGCCACGACGGCGACCATCCGACGTCTCACGAGGACTCCTTAGGAGCTGAGGGTGACCACGGCGGCCCCGAGGGCGGGGGCCGAGGCGGAGGTGGAGAAGGCTTCGTCGAGGCTGACGAAACGGGTGAAGTAGCCCTTGACGCAGCGCGCGCTGCCCTTGCAGGTCGTGCCCCCGTTCCAGGAGTACTGGCCGACGAAGTGGTAACCGGTGACGTGGAACGCTGCGTAGCCGTAGACGTGGTACCAGGCGTTGGACCCGCTGTCCCCGGCCTGGTCGTACAGCGGCAGCAGGACCGTCTGGTTGTGGACCGCGGCGAAGTCGGCCGTGGAGCACCCGTTCGGCACCGCCTCGCCGGTGGAGCTCCAGAGGGTCTCGTTCAGCACGCTGCGGGTCCGGCAGCTGCCGGCGTTGACGGTGAGCCAGCCGAAGCCACCGGGGACGGCGTTCCCGGAGGGGCCGGTGCAGCCCGTGACCCCGGAGGACTTGGTCAAGAAGATGACCCGCTCGGTGCTGGTGCTCGGCAGCCCACCTCCGGTCTGGGCGAGGAACTCGCACCAGGAGAGGACGAGCGGCAGGACGGCGGTGCCGCCCGAGGGCGAGCCGTACGCCGCCGTCGCCTCGGCGTGCACGGCGCTCGAGGGGACGCCGATCACCGGCGCGAAGGCGTGCTGCCGGGTGGAGTCGGTGCGCACCGTGACCGAGCCGCCGCCGGCGGAGAGGACGGAGGCGGTGACGTCGGTCGAGCGGCTGTTCTGCTGGGCGAGAGAGGTGGCGGTGGCCGCGGGGGAACCGCAGGCGCCGACCCCGCAGTCCTGGGCGATGGCCAGCGCACCGGCGTCGGCCGCGGTCTGCAGCTGCTGCTTGTCCCACCACAGGCCGGCCAGGTCGACGCTGATCGCGGCGAAGGCGATCAGCGGCACCATCACCAGCGCGACGACCACGGCGACCGCGCCGCGCTCGTCATCGCTCACCCGCCGCACCGCATGACCCCCTCGCCCTGGAGGTTCAGCGCGGCGCCGAACATGCCGCTGAGGAAGGGCATGGTGTAGCGGACGGTGACCACGGCGTTGGCGCTGCCGGCGGGGGTGGGACAGCTGGGGCCGACCGTGATCTGCGCGTCGGTCAGGGCGAGGCTGGAGCCCGCGTTCCGGGCCGCGGCACGCGCGGCCGCGGGGTCGTTCTTCAGGGCCATCACCCGGACAGCCTCCCGGGCCGAGCCGGAGAGGGTGGTCTGGATGGAGTAGGCACGGCCGAACTCGGCGATGCCGGCCAGCAGGGCCACGAGCAGCGGGAGGACGAGGGCGAACTCCACCGCGGCGGCACCACGCTCGCTCCTGGGTCGCACGACGGCTCCGATGTCGGGGGGGTGCCCAGCGCGGCCCGTCGGGGGTCGGGCTGCGCTGGGCGGGTAGGTGAGCCGGAGGCTCAGATCTTGCCCGCGATGTTGTTGAACAGAGCGGTGAGCTCGGTGCCCAGCAAGGTGACGGCGGTGATGATCACGACGGCGATCAGGCCGACGAGCAGGCCGTACTCGACGGCGGTCGCGCCGCGGTCCTCGCGGTTCTCGAAGCGGGCGTTGACGGTGGTCAGGTACGCCAGGAAGTGGGCGAATGCACGGGTCATGAAGACTCCTCGGGGGACGGGGTGGGCCGATGAGGACCCGGTTGCTGCGCCGTCCAACTGGTCGGCCCTCGAAGTGAACCAAGGCGGAGCGGCAGCGCCTAGCCTGAGGACGCCTTTGGGAAACACTGAGGTCTTACTGAGGAGCAAGGTCCTCCGGTGCCCGGGCCCTAGGACCCGGGGAACGCCCGCACCGGGAGGACCAAAGGCCTCGGGCACCGGTCGACAGCCGACCGGCTGCGCCCGAGCTCGGGTCAGCGACCCGCGAGCCGCTGGGACGCCTCCCAGGCACTGGCGACCATCGAGCGCAGGTCGTGGGTCATCCGCCAGCCGAGGTCGCGGGCGGCCAGCTCGCCGGAGGCCACGATGCGGGCGGGGTCACCGGTGCGCCGCGGCGCGATCTCGGGCTCGAAGTCGATCCCGGTCACCTCGGCGATGGTCGTCATGATCTGCCGGACCGAGACGCCGTCGCCGCTGCCCAGGTTGTAGACCCGCTCGAGCTGGCGACCCTCGGCGAGGGCCTGCGCGGCGGCCAGGTGACTGGCCGCCAGGTCCTCGACGTGCAGGTAGTCGCGGACGCAGGTGCCGTCGGGCGTCGGGTAGTCGTCGCCGTTGATCTGGGGGGTCCGGCCCTGCGCGAGCATCGCCAGCACCACCGGGAACAGGTTGTGCGGGCTGGTGTCGGGCAGCTCGGGCGTGGCCGAGCCGACCACGTTGAAGTAGCGCAGCGAGGTGTGCCGCAGACCGGCCGCCTTCTCCTGGTCGGCCAGCAGCCACTCCCCGATCAGCTTCGACTCCCCGTAGGGGGACTCCGGCGAGGTCGGGGTGGCCTCGGTGACCAGGTCGACGTCGGGGGTGCCGTAGGTCGCCGCGGAGGAGGAGAACACGATCTGGTCGACGCCGGTGGACTGCATCTGCTCGAGCAGCGTGGCGGTGCCGGTCACGTTCTGCTGGTAGGTCAGCAGCGGCCGGCTGACCGAGACCCCGGCGTACTTGAAGCCGGCCAGGTGCACCACGCCGGTGACGGCGTGCTCGACCAGGGTGTGCCGGACCAGGTCGCCGTCGAGGATCGAGCCGCGCACGAAGGGCACCTCCGCCGGGACGAAGTCCGGGTGGCCGCTGGTCAGGGAGTCCATCACCACCACCGGCGTGCCGGCCTGCACGAACGCACGGACGACGTGGGAGCCGATGTAGCCCGCTCCCCCGGTCACCAGCCAGGCCATGTGGTCCTCCTCCTGGGGAGCTCCCAGCGCCCCGTCCCGGCTCGATCCTAGGGCGCCGGGCAGACCGGTGGGTCAGGTGCGGTGGCCGCCCGCAGGGACGGAGAACCCGAAACACGCTCGTCACCTGCACCCCGGAACTGTCACACCGGTGTAACCGCGAGCCTCCCGGCCGCAACACGAGGTGGACAGAGTGCAGGAGTCCCCCACCGCGTCCGGCGATCCAGCCCGGCGGACGCGCCCACCCACCCACCTCTTCACCGAAAGAAGTTCCATGACACCACTCGAACTCGACACCGGGTCCACGGCGTGGATCCTGACGTCAGCGTCCCTGGTGCTGCTGATGACCCCCGGCCTCGCGCTGTTCTACGGCGGCATGGTCCGGGCCAAGAGCGTCCTCAACATGATGATGATGAGCTTCGGGGCGCTGGCTCTCATCTCGGTGCTGTGGGTGCTCTACGGCTACTCCTTCGCCTTCGGCGACGACATCGGCGGCGGCCTGCTCGGTGACCCGACCGAGTTCTTCGGCCTGCGTGGCCTGATGACCGAGGACCCGGAGGCCGCCTACCCGGCGATGGCCTTCGTCGGCTTCCAGGCCGTGTTCGCGATCATCACGGTGGCCCTGATCTCCGGCGCCATCGCCGACCGCGCCAAGTTCTCGACCTGGATGATCTTCTCCGGCATCTGGGCCTCGATCGTCTACTTCCCGGTCGCCCACTGGGTCTTCGACTTCACCCTCACCGACGACGCCGATGTGGTCACCCACACCGGAGGGTGGATCGCCAACCAGCTCTCGGCCATCGACTTCGCCGGTGGCACCGCCGTGCACATCAACGCCGGCGCCGCCGGCCTCGCGCTCGCCCTGGTGCTGGGCAAGCGCGTCGGCTGGCGCCGCGACCCGATGCGGCCGCACAACCTGACCCTGGTGATGATCGGCGCCGGCCTGCTCTGGTTCGGCTGGTTCGGCTTCAACGCCGGCTCCGCCCTCGGCGCCAACAACACCGCGGCCGTCGTCTGGGTGAACACGCTGGTCGCCACCGCAGCCGCCGTGCTGGCCTGGCTGCTCACCGAGAAGGTCCGGGACGGCCACCCGACGTCGCTGGGTGCGGCGTCCGGCGTGGTCGCCGGTCTGGTGGCCATCACCCCGGCCTGCTCCGCGGTCTCGCCGGTCGGCGCGATCGTGGTCGGGCTGGTCGCCGGCGCGCTCTGCGCCCTGGCCGTCGGCCTGAAGTACGAGCTGGGCTACGACGACTCCCTGGACGTCGTCGGCGTGCACCTGGTCGGCGGCCTCTGGGGCACCATCGCCATCGGCTTCCTGCTGTCCCCCGACTCCCCGGCCGGCCTGTCCTACGAGACGTCCGGGCTGTTCTACGGCGGCGGCGCCGACCAGCTGTGGCGCCAGGTCGTCGGCGCCCTCGCCGTCCTGGTCTACAGCTTCGTGCTGACGCTGCTCATCGGCTTCGCCCTGCAGAAGACGGTCGGGTTCCGGCTGGCCGAGGAGGACGAGATGGCCGGGATCGACAACGCCGAGCACGCCGAGACTGGTTACGACCTGGGCAACCTCACCTCCAGCCTGCGGGGCTCCCTGCCCAGCTCCGCCGCCCCCCGCCGTGCTGACGGCGACATCCACCACGACGAGGAGGCCACCGCATGAAGCTCGTGACCGCGATCATCAAGCCGCACATGCTCGACGAGGTGAAGACCGCGCTGGAGTCCTTCGGGATCGAGGGCATGACGGTCAGCGAGGCCAGCGGCTTCGGCCGCCAACGGGGCCACACGGAGGTGTACCGCGGCGCGGAGTACACCGTGGACCTGGTCCCGAAGGTGAGACTTGAGGTGCTCGTGGACGACGACGATGCCAAAGACATCATCGACGTCCTGGTCAAGAGCGCTCGGACCGGCCGCATCGGTGACGGCAAGGTCTGGTCGGTGCCCGTGGACGACATCGTCCGCGTCCGCACCGGGGAGCGCGGGCTGGACGCGCTCTGAAGCGTGACCTGACCACCGAGCGTCTCAACGTCGCGATCCGGTCCGGGTGGGCAACCACGTCCGGGCCGGATCGTCGGCGTTCGGTCACCGACTGCGTCGAGCAGGCGCTGGTCGCGCTGTGGGCCGAGGTGGGCGGACCGGCGTCAGGCACCGCTCTCGCCTGCGTGGGCAGCCTGGCCCGCCGCGAGCTCGGACCGCGCTCCGACGTCGACCTGGTGCTGCTGCACGACGGGCGCGACCCCGCGGCCACCGACCGGCTGGCCACCAGCCTCTGGTACCCGCTGTGGGACGCCCGGGTGAAGCTCGACCACAGCGTGCGCACCCCCGCCGAGTGCGCCGAGGTGGCGTCCGCGGAGCTGAGCGCCGGCGTCGGGCTGCTCGACCTGCGGGTGCTGGCCGGTGACGCCGACCTGGTCAGCGGCGCCCGCACCGCCCTGATCGGCGCCTGGCGGACGGGGGCCCGCAAGCGCCTGCCGGAGCTGCTGGCCTCGCTCGACGAGCGGCTCACTCGCTACGGCGACGCGGCCTACCTGCTGGAGCCCGACCTCAAGGAGGCCCGCGGCGGCTTCCGGGACATGACCATGCTGCGGGCAGTGGCCGCCACTTGGCTGACCGACCGGCCGCACTCCGGCGTCGGCGGCCCCTACCAGCAGCTGCTCGACGTCCGCGACGCCCTGCACATCAGCTCGGGCCGCGCCCTCGACCGGCTGGTCGCGGCCGAGGTCGACGCGGTCGCCGGCCAGCTGGGCTTCCCCGACCCCGACGAGCTGCACCGGACGGTGAGCCTCGCGGCCCGCCGGATCGGGCACGCCGTCGACCTCACCGTCCGGGCGGCGCGGGCGGTGGTGCCGCAGCGCCGGGTGCTCGGACTCGGCCGCCGCGAGCGGCGCCCCGACTACACCGAGGCCGAGCACGGCCTGATCGTGCACGGCGCCGAGGTGGCGCTCGGCCGCTCGGCGTCCCCGGCGGCCCCCGCGACCGGGCTGCAGGCCGGCGCGCTGGCCGCGTCCCGCGGGCTGGTGCTGTCCCCCGTCACGGCGGAGAACCTCGGCCAGCACGCTCCCGTCCTGCCCACCCCGTGGCCAGCGCCGGCCCGCGAGGCGCTGCTCCAGCTGCTGTCCACCGGGCCGCAGCTGATCGCGGTCTGGGAGGCGCTGGACCTGGCCGGCTGCATCACCCGCTGGATCCCCTCCTGGACGGCCATCTCCGCCCGGCCCCAGCACAACCCGCTGCACCGGCACACCGTGGACCGGCACTCGGTGCAGACGGTCGCCGAGGCCCAGCGCCACCTGACCCAGGTGGAGCGACCGGACCTGCTGCTGCTGGCCTGCCTGTTCCACGACATCGGCAAGATCCCCGGTGCCGGCGTCGACCACGCAGCCGTCGGGGCGCCCATCGCCCGGGCTGCGGTGGAGGCGATCGGGCTGCCCCCGGCGGACGCCGACCTGGTGGAGCTGCTGGTCGAGCACCACCTGACGCTGGCCATGCTGGCCACCAAGCGCGACCACGCCGACCCGGCCACCCAGCACGCGCTGGTCGCGGCGGTGCGCGGCCGGGCCGACGTGCTGGACCTGCTGCGCCACCTGACCGAGGCCGACGCCCGGGCCGCCGGGCCCGCCGCCTGGTCACCCTGGCGTGCGCAGCTGATCGGCAGCCTGGCCGAGCAGGTCGAGGGCCTGCTCGTGGAGGACGACACGGCCGAGGCGGTCCGCCGCGTCGACATCCGCCGGCTCGTCGACGTCGGGCTGGCCCGCTCGGTGGCGCTCGACGGCCGTCCCCGCGTCCGGGTGGAGACCAGGCCGGGCGGGCTGGAGCTGCTGGTCGCGGTGCAGGACCGGCTCGGCCTGTTCAGCGAGACCGCCGGTCTGCTGGCCAGCCACGGCGTCCAGGTCCGCTCGGCGGTGCTGCACACCGTCGACGGCGTGGCGGTCAACACCTGGCGGGTCGACAAGCAGGTCCCGACCGACGTGCCGGACCCCGCGTTCCTGGTCCAGCAGCTCGAGCGGCTGGAGCAGGGCGACAGCACGGTGCTGGCCCCGATCCGGCGGCGCGAGGCCCGGTCGACGGCCGCCAGCCCCCCGTCCGAGCCGTGGGTCGAGCTGGTCGCCGACGCCAGCGAGAGCGCCGTGGTGGTCGAGGTGCGCACCCAGGACCGGCCGGGGCTGCTCTACGCGCTGGGTCACGCGCTCGCCGACGCCGGGCTGTCGATCCGCTCGGCGCACGCCAGCACGCTGGCCGGCCTGGCCATCGACACCTTCTACCTGACCGAGCCGGACGGGTCGCGGCCCCGGCCCGACCGGGCCCGCACCGCGCTGCAGGCGCTGGTCGCCGCCGCCGGCCCCGGACGTCCCGCCGTCGCCGCCACCGCTGCTGGCTGCTGAGCGCCGGGGCCCGCCCTGGCCGGTCGAGCGGCCTGGCTCAGCCCCGGGCCAGCAGCTCGTCGATCTCGGCCGCGGTGGGCGGCTGGGCGCCCTGCCGCGAGCAGACGATCGACGCGGCTGCGGCGCCGCGGCGCAGCGACTCCTCCAGGCCCTGCCCACGCTCGACGTGACCGTCCAGGAAGCCGGCCATGAAGGTGTCACCGGCGCCCACGGTGTCGACCACCTCGGTCGGGAAGCCCGGCACGCGGGTCACCGCGCCGCCCGGCTCGACTGCGACCCCGCCGCCCGGACCCAGCGTGACCACGGCCAGGCCGAGGTCGTACTGCTCGACCCACCCGGCGGCGATGTCCACCGGGTCGCCGGGGAAGCCGGCCCCAGCCAGGAACTCGATGTCGGCGTCGCTGGACTTGACGATGCCGCGTCGACGGCCCACCGCCCGCAGCCACGGCTGCACCTTGGCCCAGTAGGCCTCCGGGTCGGGGATCACCGTCGGCCGCACGTTGACGTCGTAGGAGACCCCGGCCGGCACGCTGCGCATCCAGTCCAGCAGCACCTCCGCCCCCGGGCTCACCACGCAGGACAGCGAGGCGATGTGCAGCCAGTCGTCGGACTGCAGCTGCGGCAGGTCGTCGGCCTGCCAGCCGAAGTTGGCCGTCCCGGTGAAGTGGAAGGTGTAGCTGGCCACCCCGTCGGCGTCCAGGCTGACCACGGCGATCGAGGTGGCCTGGGAGGATCCCGTCGCCAGGTCCAGCTGGACCCCGGCCGCGGTCATGTGGTCGCGCAGCTGGTCGCCGAAGGCGTCGTCCGAGATCCGTCCCAGGAAGTGGGAGTCGGCCCCCAGCTGGCCCAGCGCGACCGCGGAGTTCATCGGCCCGCCCGCCGACAGCGCCAGCCAGGTGGACCGGAAGCTGTCGTCGGAGCCCTGCCGGTCCTGGACCAGGTCGATGAGGGTCTCACCGCACACCACGAAGCGCGTCATACCAGGAACCTAGTGGAGCCGCCGGACACCCGTCACCGCCCGCACCTCGGCGCGCAGCCCGCCGGCCAGCTCGTCCCAGACGCTGGGCGGCAGAGCGCGCTCGCTCAGATCGGCCAGCAGGTGACCCAGCGTGCAGCCGGGGTCGTCGCGCTCCAGCCGCTCCACGCAGCAGTTCAGCAGCGCCCCGTTCCCTCCGATCCAGGCGGCGGCGCCGAGCAGCCCGAGCGGGGCCGAGGCCACCTCGGGCAGGCTCGCGGCGACCACCTGGAGCCACAGCCGTTGGTGCTCCTCGGCCGCGGACCGGCTCATCAGGGCCCACGCGACGTCGCGCACGGCGAGGTCGCGGCCCAGCGCGGCCAGCCGGGCGGCGGCCGCCTCGTCGGTCCGCGCGCCCGGCTGGACGCCCGCCCGGACCGCGTCGGCCATGGCCTCGGCCGCCGCTTCCCGGGCGAGCCCGCCGAGCTGGGAGCGTGCCCGGCGGAGGTGGTCGCGGAGCTGCGGCAGGGCGTCGTCGGGCGGTCCGGCCACCAGCTCCTCCAGCGCCGCCCGGGTGCGCCCGGCCACCAGTCCGCGGTAGACCGCCTCCGCGGCGAGCGGGTGCGCCGCGGGGTCGAAGACCTCCCCCTCCGGCCGGCAGCACCCGGTCGTGCAGCTGAGCGACCACCAGCGGGCTCCGCTCACCAACACCACCTCACGCACCGGCACGGCTCCGCCCAGCCCGCGCCGGACCTGGTCCAGGGTCCGCCGCGTCCCACCCTCGTCGGACCCGTAGCCGACCAGGACCAGCTCGTCGACACCGTGCTGCGTGCACAGCCGGTGCACCTGCCCCGCCACCGCCGGAGCCCCGCCGGCGGGAGGCAGGTCCAGCCGGGCCGTGAGCAGCACCCGGCCGCGGCGGCAGAGCACCACCACCAGCGACTCCTCAGGGTGGAACCCCAGCAGGTACGGGATGACGGCCAAGAAGTCGGCCGGCCGCCGCACCCGGAGCCGGTGCGGGTCGGGCCCCGGAACCTGGTCGGGCCCTCCGGGGCGCTGGGGCTGGGACGGTGGTCGCGGCTGCGGTCGGCTGGCGGTCATGGCGAGACCCTCCGGACGCCGGTCGCCGACCGCGCGCGGGCCCGGCAGCCCTGGGGACAGCGGGTCGTGGTGGCCTGTGGACCCGGCCCGTCGTGCCCGCGGCCGTCCAGCCCCCGGCGGGCCACGACGCGCTACCGTGGCCCGATGAGCGAGCGGCCGGACGGCGCCGAGGGCCTGGGCCGCAGCTCAGCCGGCACTCCCGACTTCGCCTCGCCCGAGCCGCCTGCCCCCAGCGCCCCGCCCCCGGCCGCAGCGCCGGCACCCCGACCGGGCGGGCCGCCGCCGCGCTCCTCCCGCCGCCCCGCCCTCGTCACCGCCGTCGTGGTCCTCGCCGTCGCCGCCGTGACCGCCCTCGCCACGCTGGCGGCCTGGCGGGCCGACACCTCGGTGGACGCGCCGCCGCCGAGCACCAGCCGGCCGGCCACCAGCCCCGCCGATCCCGACCGGGACGCCATCTTGTTCACCGGCGCCCACGGCACCGGCCGGCTGGCGGTCCGGGAGCGCCACTGGGAGAGCGGCAGCCCGGACCGGCTGCGGCTCGTCGTGGAGCTGTCCTGCACCACCGGCACCGTGGACCACGGGCCGGACTCGTTCCAGCTCTTCGACGCCGACGGCACCCTGGTGCAGCCCTCCCCGGTCGGCGGCGGCCCGGGTGGGCTCGACCACGGCACCCTCGGACCCGGCGAGGTGGTCCGCGGCGACGTCGTCTTCGACGTCGCCCGCCAGGACGTCACGCTGGTCCTCAGCGACGACGCGGGCTCGGTGACGGCGCTGCGGATCACCGACTGACCTAGGCTGCGCGGGTGCAGATCGAGCAGCTCACCGTCCGCGACTGGGAGGTCCTCCGGCTCAGCGACGACGCGGTCAGCCTGGACGTGGTCCCCGCGCTGGGCGGCACCGTCACCGCCCTGCGCCGTCGCTCCGACGGCGCGTCCCTGCTCTGGAGCACGCCGTGGGGGCTGCGACGGAGGGGGGCCTGGTCACTGCCCGGCAGCTCCGAGGCGCAGATGGTCGACACCTACCCGGGCGGCTGGCAGACCCTGTTCCCCAACGGCGGCGACACCGCCGTCGTCGGCGGGGTGGAGTGGGGCCACCACGGCGAGGCCCGGCTCACCTGGCTCGACTGGGAGGCCGACGGCGCGTCGCTCGTGCTCACCGGCCGGCTGGTGCGCTCCCCCTTCACCCTCCGCAAGACCTTCGCGCTGGAGGGCGACGAGGTGGTCCTGGACGAGACGGTGCACAACGTCGGCGGCGAGGCCGTCGAGCTGATGTGGGGCTCCCAGCTCGCCCTGGGCGGGGACCTCATCGGTCCCGGAACCAGCGTCGCGACCTCGGCCAGCACCGTCCACCCCGACCCCCGGTTCAGCGTCAGCACCAGCTACGACGACCTGATGCCCTGGCCCCGGTCCCACGGGCAGCGGGGGGTGGTCAACCTCTCCCGGTTGCCCGGCCCCGACGCCGACGAGACCCGGCTGGCCTACCTCGCCGACTTCACCGCCCCCTCGGTCACCGTCCGCAGCCCCGACCGCCGGGTGGGACTGGACCTCAGCTGGGACGAGGGCTGGCCCTACCTCTGGTACTCGCTGGAGGCCGGCGGTCGGCACGGCTTCCCCTGGTACTCCCGCGGCTACTTCCTGGCGCTCGCCCCCGGCACCGGCTGGCCCGCGCACGGGCTGCACGAGACCCGGCGCTCCTCGGGCACCACGATCTGGCTGCAGCCCGACGAGGAGCGGACCACCCGGCTCCGGCTGCGGGTGCACCCGGAGCCGACGGGCTGAGCGCTTGACCGGTCCAGGCACCCTGGAGGTCCAGGACCCACCGCCCGGCGGGTCGCCGCACCGAGGAGCCCCGATGAAGCAGGAGTCCGTCCGCCCCGCCCGGGCGGCGCTGGTGATGCTGGCCCTGCTGGCCGGCCTGTGGCTGCTCGAGGCGGTGGACCTGCTGGCCGGGGGCGCGCTGGACGGCTACGGCATCGAGGCCCGCGAGCTCGACGGGCTGCCGGAGATCTTCACCGCCCCCTTCCTGCACGCCGGCTTCGGCCACCTGCTCAGCAACAGCGTGCCGTTCGCCGTGCTCGGCTTCCTCGTGCTGCTCGGCGGCGTGGCGCGCTGGCTGCTGTCCTCGCTCACCAGCGTCGTCTCCTCAGGCCTGTTCGCCTGGCTGCTGACGCCGGCCGGCACCATCGTCCTCGGGGCCAGTGGGCTCGTCTTCGGCTGGCTGACCTACCTCGTGGTCCGCGGCGTCTGGTCGCGGCGTCCCGCCCAGGTCCTGGTCGGGCTGGCCGTGCTGCTGGTCTACGGCGGGATGATCTGGGGCGTCCTCCCCGGCGCCGCCGGCATCAGCTGGCAGGCCCACCTGGGCGGCGCGGTCGGTGGGGTGCTCGCCGCGTGGCTGCTGCACCGCCGCCGGCCCGTGCCGGCGACCACCCGCCGGGTGGGTCAGACCTCGTCCTGGTGATCTCCGGTCAGGTCCGCGCGCAGGTCGCCGAGCAGGTCGTGGGCCCAGTCCAGCCGGGCCGGGTCGGGACCCGGGAGTGCGACCTCGTGGAACCACTGCTCCAGGTCCGCCGCCAGGGCCGAGGACCGGTGCTTGCCGAAGGTGCCCGCCGACCCGGCCACCTGGTGCGCGGCCGACACGGCGGAATCCCGCAGCTCGACCGACAGGGCGCCGGCGCCCAGGGCGGCCAGGGCCTCCTCGAGGACGCCGGTCCGGGCCAGGTTGGACTCCCGGGCGGAGGCGGCCAGCGAGCGCACCACCGCCCTCAGGGCGTCGTCCGGGTCGTCGTCCGGCACCACGGATCCCACGGTCGTCCTCCGTCTCACCAGCCGAGCAGCCGGGCCACCTCGGCCGGCAGACTCATCGGGTCGAAGGGCTTGGGTATCACACCAGCCACCTCGAGCCGACCCCAGTCCTGGTGGCCCTCACCGCCCACCTTGGCGGTCAGGAAGATCACCGGGATGTCCCGGGTGGCCGGGTCACCGCGGAGGGCGACCACGGTGCTGGGACCGTCCATCCCCGGCATCATGACGTCGAGCAGCAACGCGTCCGGGCTCTCACTGAGCGCCACCCCGCAGGCCTCCGACCCCGAGCTCGCGGTCAGCACCTCCCAGCCGCCCACCATCTCCAGCGACGCCTTGGCGACCTCGCGCAGCAGGTCGTCGTCGTCGACGACGAGCACCCGGCGGCTCACGCCCCGCACCTGTGCGACACCCTGCTCCGGCTCATCGCCGTCACCCCGTCCCGTCCCCGGCCCGGCTCGTCGGGCCGACTGCGCGCGCCGGAATGCGCTCGTGCCGATCATGGTAGTCAGGCCCGGGTGATAACGTCACGATCCATGGAGAGCCACGTGCGTCTCCAAGGTTCGGGGGCTTGGCGATTCGTCCCGTTCAGCGCCGCCACAGGACTCGTCGTCCTCGTGCTGGCCGCGCTGCTGTCCAGCGACCTCCCGGCCGGGGTGCGGACCGTGATCAGCGGGTCCGCCCTGGTGAGCGTGGGCCTGGCCACCGGCCTCACCTTCCGCCACCGCGCCGTCCGGAGCGAAGGCCTCCGGCGCCGGGCCTACCACCTGTGGAGCCTGGCCTGCCTGAGCGCGGCGCTGGGCAACCTAGGTCTGATGCTCGGCGGCGCCGAGCGCGACCGCGACTTCATCTCGCCGAGCGACATCACGCTGGTGGCCACCCTGGTGCTGGCCGTCGCCGGCGTCATCACCTTCCCCCTGACCCGGCGCCGGGGCACCGACGTCGTCCGGATGCTGCTGGACGGCGTGGTCATCGGTGGGTCGATCCTGGCCGTCGTGGCCGTCCGCACCTGGGCGCAGATCGCGGCCATGAAGCCCACCGTGGCCGCGGTGAACCTGGCCGCCCCGGTGTTCGACGTCGTGGTCGCCACCCTGGCCGCCCTGCTGGCCATGCGCAGCACACGCGGCGACCGGCTGGTCCTCGGTGTGGCCGCGATCGGCTTCTCGTTCTACGCGGCCTCCGACCTGCTCTACGCACTACGGCTGGTGCGCACCGGCTCCTTCGAACTCGGGACGCCGTTGGACCTGGGCTGGCTGGTGGGCTACGCCCTCATCGGGTTCTCGGCGGCCCTCTCCGGCACCCAGGGCCCGCTCCAGCAGGACGTGCAGAGCGAGGCGTCCCCGGTGGCGGGCACCGCGACCGTGTTCAGCGTGTTCCTGCTGGCGGCGCTGTTCAGCCTGGTCGGACTGGAGGAGCTGCGCTTCAACGTGGTCTCCGGAGTGCTGTGGGCCGTCGTGCTGCTGGCCGTGCTGGGACGCCAGTTCCTCCTCGTCATCGACAACGACCACCTGCGCCGGACCCTCGAGCAACGGGTCGTCGAGCGCACCCGCTCGCTGCGCCAGGTCACCCGGCAGAGCGACCTGCTCGTCAACTCGGTCGGGGACGGCATCTACGGCGTCGACCGCTTCGGCCTCATCACCTTCGTCAACCCGGCCGCCGGGCAGGCCCTCGGCTACGAGGCGCTCGAGCTGATCGGCCACGACGCGCACGCCACCTTCCACGCCCCGGCACCGACCGGCCTGGCCTTCCCGGCCGACAGCTGCTACATCGTCGAGGCGATCCGCGACGGCATCGCCACCAGCGCGGAGGAGGACACCTACGTCCGCGCCGACGGGTTGGAGATCCCGGTCGAGGTGACCGCCACCCCGCTGACCGACGACGGGACCACCCTGGGCGCGGTCGTGGTCTTCCGTGACGTCACCCAGCGCCGGGAGGTCGACCGGCTCAAGAACGAGTTCGTCTCGATGGTCAGCCACGAGCTGCGCACGCCGTTGACGGCGATCCGCGGCTCGCTGGGCCTCCTGGCCGGCGGTGCGCTCGGCCCGCTCACCGCACCGGCGAGCCGGATGGTCGACATCGCCCTGGTCAGCAGCGAGCGGTTGACCCGGTTGATCAACGAGATCCTCGACCTCGAGCGGATGGAGGCTGGCGCGCTGCCGATGGAGCTGCACGACCTCCCCGCCGCCGACCTGCTCCAGACCGCAGCGGAGCAGGCCGCGGTGCTGGCCACCGAGGCGGGCGTGTCGCTGCGGATCGTGCACGCCGAGGGGACCGTGCGCGCCGACGCGGACCGCGTCGCGCAGACCCTGCTGAACCTGCTCGGCAACGCGATCAAGTTCTCCGAGCCCGGCCAGGAGGTGACGGTGCAGAGCGTCCGGCGCGGCAGCTTCGTCGAGTTCGAGGTGTCCGACTCCGGCCGGGGCATCCCCGAGGACAAGCTCGACACCGTCTTCGCCCGCTTCCAGCAGGTCGACTCCTCCGACGCCCGGGAGAAGGGCGGCTCCGGTCTGGGGCTGGCCATCAGCCGGAGCATCGTCGAGCGGCTCGGTGGACGCATCTGGGCCAGCAACAACGTGGGCGGCGGAGCGGCCTTCCGGTTCACCCTGCCGGCGGCCCTGGGCGGCGACGGCAGCCTGCCCCCACCGCTGGGGACCACGGAGGCTCCCCGGCGCCGTGACCGTCTGCCCGACCCGGCCAGCGCCCGCTGACCAGCCCAGGCCCCCTTCCCCCTTCCCCCTTCCCCCGCCCCCGTCCCGCAGCGTCGCGGGCGAGCCCCCGCCCCCACCCCAGGAGAACACCGTGCCCCCATCGCCGGCCCCGGCCCCGGCCCCGACCGAGACAGTCCCTACCCGGTCCGTGCAGCAGCCGCTGACCGGGCTGCGGATCCGGCTGAGCCGCAGTCGCGGCGAGGGTCCGACCCGGCTGGCGGCCTTCGACGCAGCCCTGGTCGCCGCCGGACTGCAGAACTTCAACCTGCTGCCGCTCAGCTCGGTCATCCCGATCGGGGCGGCCGTGGACGTCGTCGAGCCCGCCGAGCAGCTCCGGGGACGCCACGGGGACCTGCTCTACTGCGTCTACGCCGCGTCCTACGCCACCCACCCCGGCGCCCAGGCGTGGGCCGGGATGGCCTGGGCGCTGCGCAGTGACGGCTCCGGCGCGGGCCTGTTCGTGGAGCACAGCAGCAGCACCGAGGCCGATCTGCACGGCCACCTCGACGCGACGCTCGGCGCCATGATGGCCAACCGCGCCGACAGCTACGTCGACGGCGGGCGGCTGGTCGCGTCGGCGACGTGCACGGCCGCTCCCGTCGCAGCGCTGGTCGTCGCCAGCTACCAGACCGCCGGCTGGGGCCCCTCCGGGTCCACGGGAGGTGGCCGGTGACCGGCGTCGCGTGCGTCCACGAGGCCGAGGACCTCGGCCGCCACGGCGCCTGGCGGTTCAGCCGGGAGTACCACGTCGGACCGGAGATGACGACGAGCTTCTACGACCTGTACGAGACCGCCTTCGGGCCCCTGCGGACGCGGGCGATGGCCCGGCAGGTGCTGACCCGGAGCGAGTTCGCCGCGCAGATGGTCGACGACGCCGTGGTGAAGTACGTGGCCTGGGACGACGAGGGCCGCCCCGTCGGCATGTGCACGCTCACCCGGAGGCTGGAGACCGTGCCCTGGATCAGTCCCGAGTACTTCGCGCAGCGCTATCCCGAGCACGATGCGCGGGACGCGATCTGGTACTTCGGCTTCGTGCTGGCCCACCCCAGCCAGCGGCACGCCCGCTTCCTCGACCAGCTCATCGAGGTCGGCGTCGGGGAGCTGGTCGAGCAGGGCGCGATCTGCGCCTACGACATGTGCGCCTACAACGACGGCGCCCTCCGGCTCGGCTCGCGGGTGGCGCAGACCTTCGAGCGGATCACCGGCCGCGCTCCCCGGCTCGCCGACACGCAGAACTACTACACCGTGGACTTCACATGAGCACCTCCAACCCGGGGGCCGGGTCAGGCCCCACGGCGTCGGGTCCCCTGGCTGCGGCCCCCGGCGACGACGTGCCCACCTCCAGAACGGTCGGTACCGTATGAGCATGCCCACCGGATCGTCCACCTCCGCCGGGCCGACCGAGGCGTCGGCGCGGGTGGCCGTCGTGATCGAGGACGACGCGGACATCCGCAACCTCCTGTGCGCGATCCTCACCCAGGCCGGCTTCACCTGCCACGGCTGCGGGACCGGCGCCGAGGGCATCGAGGCGGTGCGCGCGCACCAGCCCATCGTGACCACCCTCGACATCAGCCTGCCGGGCATCGACGGGTTCGAGGTGGCCCGCCAGATCCGGGCCTTCAGCAGCACCTTCATCATCATGCTGTCGGCGCGCGACGAGGAGATCGACACGTTGATGGGCCTCGAGGCGGGCGCCGACGACTACCTCATCAAGCCCTTCCGGCCGCGCGAGCTGCGCGCCCGGATCGAGGCCATGCTCCGGCGCTACCGGCTGCCCGGGCTGACCGAGCCCACGGCTCCCGTCCCCACCGGGCCCGCCCCCGCCGCCCCTGCCGGAGCGGCCGTTCCCGCGGTCCCGGACGGCGACGAGGTCGGCTGGCTCGAGCACAACGGGCTACGGATCAACGAGGAGATGTGGCTCTGCGACGTCGACGGCGCGACCGTGGAGCTCACCCGCAGCGAGTTCGACCTGCTGCTGGCGATCATGCAGGGGGCCCGGCGGGTGATCAGCAAGGACGCCCTCGCCCTGGAGCTGCGGGGCGACTACGCCACCACGGGCTACGTCTCCGACTCCGACAAGCGGGCGGTCGAGGTGCACATGGCGAACCTGCGTCGCAAGCTCAACGACCCCGTGGGGGCGCCCCGCTTCATCGAGACGGTGCGTGGGGTGGGCTACCGGCTGGCCGACGCCCGCCGGTCGACCGCCCGCCGCTGACCGCCACGCGGCAGCGGCTCGGCGGCCACCAGCGCCGGGTCTAGCCGGTCGAGCCAGGTCCGCCCAGCTGGCGGGCGACCTCGGCCGCCTCGGCGACCAGTTGCGCGGTCAACGGCTCCAGCTCCCCGGGCGTGGCTCCGTCCAGGGCGGTCCGCACCCGCCGGACGGCAGTGGCCAGTTCACGCGCCCCCACCATGGCGCTGCTGGACTCCAGGCTGAGCAGGGCGACGTGCGCGGGCTCCACCTCGTGCTCGCCCAGCAGTCGCTGGATCGTGGCCACCCGCCCGTCCAGCAGGTCGAGGTAGTCCTGCCGGAAGCAGGCCATCATGTCCTGCTCCTGCACCGTCATCTCCCACTCACGGGTGGGAGCGGTGGGCCGCGTCGCCGACGCCGACGCCGGCGACGGCGCGTCCTGGCGCCCGGACGGTGGCGCCGAGGGGTCGCCGGACGAGAGGCCTCGGCGGGCGCCCGTCTCCCTCGACGCCATCAGGCGCTCCCGCGCGTCGGCCTGGTGCCCGGACCACGGCCGGTTCCCCCGACCGGACCGTGGTCCGGGATCCGGCACGTCCTCACGGACGGACCGGTGGCCAGAGGGGAGTCCAGCGGCTGGACCGGACTCCTCCCTGGCAGTCGCAGCAGCGCACTCCCTGGCTCCCCCGAACCGGGTGGCGCTGGCGACCACCTCTCGCGGGCCCCGTGCACCCGTCGCCGGGTGTCCTCAGCCGCGTCCCCCCGGACGCGGACCGAGGGCCCGGACCGGACTGCGTGGGCACCAGGGCGCTCGACCAGCCGGCCTGCCATGGTGGCCATCTGCAGTCCTCCTCATGTGTGCACAGGGCCCGAGACCCTGGGTCAGGACTCCCCCGAGCCCCGACACGGAGGAGTCTGCTCGGAGCGTCTCTGACCGCTCTCGGTATTGAGGCAGGTAATCCTCAGGATTGGCTCAAGATCGCTACCTCGGCCCGCCCCGGAGCGGCGTCGGCACCACCCGTGGTGGACTGCTGCCCATGCGCGTAGCGGTGATCGGCGGCTCCGGCCACATCGGTTCCTTCCTCCTCCCCCGGCTGGTCCGGGCCGGTCACGAGGTGCTCAACCTCAGCCGGGGCGCCGCCCGGCCCTACACCGACGACGCGGCCTGGGCGCAGGTGCAGCCGGTGGTCGTCGACCGGGAGGCCGAGGACCGTGCCGGGACCTTCGGACCCCGGGTGGCCGACCTGGGCGCGGACGCCGTCGTCGACCTGATCTGCTTCACCCCGGCCGCGGCCCGCTCGCTCGTCGACGCCCTGCGCGGTCGGACCGGGCACCTGCTGCACTGCGGGTCCATCTGGATGCACGGCCCCAGCTCGAGGGTCCCGCTGACCGAGGACGACGAGCGGCACCCGGTCGGGGAGTACGGCGTCGCCAAGGACGCCATCGCCCGGCTGCTGCAGCAGGAGACGGCGGACGGCGGGCTGGCCACGACGTCGCTGCACCCGGGCCACATCAGCGGCCCGGGGTGGCCGCCGATCACCCCGCTCGGCAACCTCGACGCCGGGGTCTGGAACCGGCTGGCCCACGGGGAGGAGGTGCTCGTCCCCGGCACCGGGTCCGAGCTGCTGCACCACGTGCACGCCGACGACGTCGCCGCGGCCTTCCAACTGGCGCTCGAGCAGCCGGCGGCGGCCGCCGGCCAGGTCTTCCACGCCACCGCGGCCCGGGCGATGACCGTCCGCGGCCTGCTCGAGGTGGCAGCCGGCTGGTTCGGCCGCGAGCCGGTGACGCGCCTGGTCGGCTGGGAGGAGTACCGCGCCCTCGCCCCGGCCCCGTTCGCCGAGCAGAGCTGGGACCACCTGTGGCGCAGCCAGTACGCCTCCCCCGACAAGGCCCGGCGGCTGCTGGGCTTCTCCCCCGGCGAGCCGGACGTCGCCGTCGGTGAGGCGGTGGACTGGCAGCGGCGGCACGGGAGCCTGCAGCACCTGGGTGCCCCACCCCCTTCGAACGTTGTGTAACGAAGGTGTCACGCTAGGGGCATGGAGTACACCCACCTCGGCCGTACCGGCCTCAGCGTCTCCCGCCTCTGCCTCGGCACCATGAACTTCGGTCCGCAGACCGAGGAGACCGTCGCCCACGGCATCATGGACACCGCCCACGCGCAGGGCGTCAACTTCTTCGACACCGCGAACGGCTACGGCGGCGAGGGCCACCACGGCTGGACCGAGGAGATCATCGGTCGCTGGTTCGCCTCGGGCGGCGGGCGGCGCGAGAAGACCGTGCTAGCCACGAAGGTCTACGGCAACATGGGCAGCACCTGGCCGAACGAGGGCAAGCTGTCGGCGCTGAACATCCGGCGCGCCCTCGACGCCAGCCTGAAGCGGTTGCAGACCGACTACGTCGACGTCTACCAGTTCCACCACATCGACCGGGACACCCCCTGGGACGAGATCTGGCAGGCCATCGACGTCGCCATCACCCAGGGCAAGATCCTCTACGCCGGGAGCAGCAACTTCGCCGGCTGGCACATCGCCCAGGCCCAGGCTGCGGCCGAGAAGCGCAACTCCGTCGGGCTGGTCAGCGAGCAGTCGCTGTACAACCTGCTGGTCCGCGACATCGAGCTCGAGGTCATCCCGGCCGCCGAGCACTACGGGCTCGGCATCATCCCCTGGTCGCCGCTGCAGGGCGGGCTGCTCGGTGGCGTGGTGAAGAAGACCGAGGAGGGCAAGCGCCGCCTCGAGGGCCGCGCGGCGCAGAGCCTGGAGGAGCACCGCGACCAGCTGACCGCCTACGAGGACTTCGCCGAGCATCTCGGCCACGGACCGGGCGACCTCGCGCTGGCGTGGCTGCTGCACCAGAAGGCGGTGACGGCCCCGATCATCGGGCCGCGCACGCCGGAGCAGTTCGACGGGGCCCTGCGCGCCGTCGAGATCCGCCTCGACGACGCGGCCCTGGCCCGGCTGGACGAGATCTTCCCCGGCCACAAGACCGCGCCGGAGGACTACGCCTGGTAGGTCGTCCTCCTCGGAGCCAACCGCGCCTCCCACCCCGTCGGGTGGGGGGCGCGGCGGCGTTCAGCCGTTCACAGGGCTCACCCCGTGACGAGGGCACGGATGTCGTCCGCCGTCAGCCGGGCGCCGGCGAGGGCGTCCTCCCCCAGCACCGAGCTGAACAGCTCGCCCTTGCGGGCCTTCAGCTCCATCACCTTCTGCTCGATGGTGTCCTGGGCGACCATCCGGTAGACCATCACCGTCTTGTCCTGGCCGATCCGGTGCGTCCGGTCCACCGCCTGCGCCTCGGCGGCAGGGTTCCACCACGGGTCGAGCAGGAAGCAGTAGTCCGCCTCGGTGAGGTTGAGTCCGAACCCGCCCGCCTTGAGGCTGATCAGGAACACCGGCGCGTCGCCCCCGCGGAAGCGCTGCACGGCCGCGTCCCGGTCCCGGGTGGCGCCGTCGAGGTAGGCGTAGGGCATCCCGGCGGTGTCCAGCCGTTCCCGGACCCGGGCCAGGAAGCTGGTGAACTGGCTGAACACCAGCGCGCGGTGCCCCTCGGCGACCAGCTGCTCGAGGTCGGCGACCAGCAGCTCGGTCTTGGCCGAGGGCACCCCGGCGTGCTCGGGATCGACCAGGGCCGGGTCCAGGCTCAGCTGCCGCAGCCGGGTCAGCGAGCCGAGGATCGTGAACCGGTTGGCCTCCACGTCCTCGAGCAGACCGAGCACCTTCTGCCGCTCCCGCTGCAGGTGGGTCTGGTAGATCCGCAGGTGCTTCGGCTGCAGCACCACGTCCAGGACCTGCTCCTGCTTGGGCGGCAGCTCGGGCGCCACGTGCTCCTTGGTGCGGCGCAGCACGAGCGGCCGGATCCGACGACGGAGCTGGGCGAGCCTGTCCTGGTCGCCGGCCCGCTCGATCGGCCGACGGTAGTAGGAGGTGAAGCGGTCGGGGTCGGGGAACAGCCCCGGTGCGGTCAACGAGAGCAGCGCCCACAGATCCATCAGGTTGTTCTCCAGTGGCGTGCCGGTGACCGCCACGGTGAACGGCACCGCCACCCGGCGGGCGCTCAGGTAGGTCTTCGACCGGTGGTTCTTGACGAACTGCGCCTCGTCGAGCACCAAGCCGGACCACGGCGAGGCGGCCCAGACCTCCTCGTCGATCCGCAGCAGGGCGTAGGAGGTGACGACGACATCGGCGCCGGCCACCAGCGCCGACAAGGACCGCCCCGCCCCGCCGCGGCCGCGGGTCCGCTTCGCCTCCGAGGCGTCGACCACCACCACCCGGAGGTCGGGGGTGAAGGTCGCCGCTTCCCGGGCCCAATTGGTCAGCACGCTGGTGGGAGCCACGACGAGGAACGGCGCCCCCGGTCCGCGCTCGCGTGCGTGGGCCACCAGGGCGAGCACCTGCAGGGTCTTGCCGAGCCCCATGTCGTCGGCCAGCACGCCGCCGAGCCCGTGCGCCTCCAGGTGGGCCAGCCAGCGGTAGCCGTCGCGCTGGTAGGGGCGCAGCTCGGCCCGCAGGCCCGTGGGGTCGGTGACCGGCTCGGTCTCCGACGTCCCGGCCAGCCCGCGGACCGCGTTCGTCCAGCGGGTGGACGCCTCGAGCACCGAGCCGAGCCCGACCAGGTCCTGCCAGAGGCTGGCCTGCGCCCGGTTGATGGCCAGCCCGGGGTCGTCGTCGTGCTCGTCCTCGGTGAGCGAGCGGGACTCCTCGATCAGCTCGCGGAGGCGCTGCAGCTCGGGCCGCTCGAGGGCGAAGTAGACGCCCGTCTCCAGCACCAGGAACTCGTCCCCGCGGGTCAGCGCTGCGAACAGCTGCTCGAAGGGCACCGCCTCGCCCTCCAGGGTGACCTCGATGTGCAGGTCGAACCAGTCGGTGCTGCCGTCCCGCTCCCGGGCGGACACCGCGACGGCCGGCTCCGCGTCGCTGCGCCGGTAGGCCACCACCTCCCCGGCCAGCTCGACGGCCACGCCCGCCTGCTCCAGCAACGGCAGCACCCGGTCCACGAACACCAGCGCGGCCGGCTCGGCCAGTTCGGCGCGGGCGGCCGGTCGGGGCGGGACCGTGCCCGGCACCGCGAGCGCGGGCAGCTCGGCGTAGGGCAGCGGGAGCGCCTCGACCAGGGCCGCCTCCGCCGCCGGATCGCGCAGGCCCGGCCGCCCGCCGGGCTCGTCCAGCGCGTGCTCCCGCGCACCCTCCCCCGTGCCGTAGCGGATGGACCACTCCACGCCCACCCGGTGACCCGGGGCGAAGGCGACGCGCAGGGCCAGCCCGGGGACCACCCGCTCGGGCAGGGTGACCGAGCCGTCCGCGGACGCCAACCCGACCTTCGGCCCCAGCTGCGGTGCGAACTCGCCGAGGAACCGCTCCTCGTCGCGCGCCGGCACCACCAGCGGCCGGGCGTCGACGACCAGCTGGCGCAGCTCGCGGCTCAGCAGCGTCTCCAGGCGGGAGACCTGCAACCGCTCGGTGCCCTCGGCGTCGGCGGAGACGGTGAAGATGCCGTGCGCGGGCTCGCCCAGCACCCCGACCGAGGGCAGGTCGAGCCGGCGGCCGGCCAGCGCGACGCGGGGACCGACCAGCAGCCCGGCCGCGCCGGCCCGCCGGACGTCCAGGGTGACCGAGGCGCGCTCGGTCGTGCGGAGCGGGCCCAGCAGCGGCTTGGCGGTGACCAGGTCGAGCCCGGCGGCGGCCGCCTGGTCGAGCAGGGCCCAGAAGGCGCTGGTCACGGTGCCGAGCGACAGCCAGGGCGTCCGCGGGAGGGCGTACCGGGCGCCGGCACCCGCTGCGGCCCGGAACTGCAGCAGCAGCTCGCGGTGCTCGGCCCGGTACGACCGGGCGACGAAGTCCAGGTCCTCCCAGGAGATGCCGCTGCGCACCCAGCCTCCGCTGCGCCCCGGCCGCACCGGCCGGATCCGCAGGTCCTGCCGGCCGGCGTACCCGCGGTAGGCAGGGATCCGCTCCACCTCGAACTCCAGGGCCAGCGGGGCGGCGGTCTCCACCGGCTCGGGGTCGGGGGCGGCCAGCAGCCGCTCCAGGGCCACCTCCCACTCCGGCCGGTCGACCTGCTGCCGCAGCCTGGTGCTGGTCCGGGCCACCACCAGCACCGCAGCGGCGTGCTTGCAGTCCAGCACCACCGGGCAGGTGCACTGGCCGCGGTAGACCGTCGTCGCCCCGGACCGGGACGCCCCGAGGTGCACGGTCACCTCGTAGTCGTCGCGGTAGCTGCCCCGCACCCGGCCGGAGACCGTCATCGCCTCCTCGTCGAGCCGGACGTCGTGCACCCGGCCCGAGCGGGCGTACACCAGGGCACGGGCGAACGCCTCGCTGCCGACCATGGCGGTGATCGCCTCGTTGCCCAGCAGCGAGTCCCAGGAGGGCACGCTGCTCGGGACCGGCACGCCGCGAGCGTAGTCGGCACCACCGACAGTCCGAGGGGCCTGCTGAGGGCCTCACCCCCGGGCGAGGCGCGGTTGGTGACTGGTGCGACAGTGGTGCCGGAGCGCCACCCAGACGGCGCCCGACACCCCACCCGCACCCCGGCGGGGGGAACGAGACGGAGGATCGATGAGCGAATCGACGCAGGGTCCGAGCCAGGGCGCGGCGGACCTCGAGGGACCGGCCGACGGCGGCGCTGACGGCATCACCGGCATCCAGGACGGCGGCGCGGACGGCGGCGCGGACAGCGGCGCCGAAGGTCCCGCCGACGGCGGCGCGGAGGGCACCCCGGGCGTGCAGGACGGTGGCGCTGACGGCGGGGCCGAGGGCCCGGCCGACGGCGGCGCGGACGGCACCCCCGGCGTCTCCGACGGCGGCGCCGACGGCGGCGCTGATGGCGGCGCGGACGGTGGGGCCGAGGGCCCGGCCGACGGCGGCGCGGACGGCACCCCCGGCGTCTCCGACGGCGGCGCCGACGGCGGCGCGCACTGAGCGCTGGTCACCCTTGAACCACACCACCCCCTCCGCCGACGACCGCGTCCCGCGCGCGGTCGCGGCCGGTCCGGGTGGGGCAGACGGCACGCCCGGCGGGGACGCCGGGCGTGCTGTGCTCCCCCGCCTGGTCGCCGTGGACCCGGACACCTTCGCGCGGGAGTACTGGGGCCGGCGCGCGCTGCTGTCCCCCGCGGGTGACCTCCCGCAGGACTTCTCCGACCTGCTGAGCGCGGAGGCGGTCGACGAGCTGGTCTCCGAGCGCGGGCTGCGCACCCCGTTCCTGCGGGTGGCCAAGAACGGCGCCACCCTGGCCGACCGCGCCTTCACCGCTCCGGGCGGCGTCGGCGCCGGCATCGCCGACCAGGTCAGCGACGACAGGCTCGTCAGCCTCTTCGCCGACGGATCGACCATGGTGCTGCAGGCGCTGCACCGGGTCTGGCCACCCATCCTGGAGCTCTGCCAGCAGCTCGCCGGCGAGCTGGGCCACCCCGTGCAGGCCAACGCCTACGTCACCCCGCCCCAGAACCAGGGCTTCAGCAACCACTACGACGTGCACGACGTGTTCGTGCTGCAGATCGAGGGCGAGAAGCGCTGGCAGATCCACGCGCCCGTCCTGGAGTCGCCGCTGCGTGACCAGCCGTGGAGCGACCGGAAGGCCGCGGTGGCTGCGCGGGCCGCCGAGGAGCCGCTGATCGAGGCCGTGCTGAAGCCCGGTGACTGCCTGTACCTGCCGCGGGGCTTCCTGCACGCGGCGACCGCGCTGGGCGGGGTGAGCACCCACCTGACGATCGGGGTGCACAGCTGGACGCGCCACGCGCTGGCCGAGCAGCTCCTGCAGCAGGCGCTGCGGACCGTGGCGGCCGACCCGGCAGTGCGCGGCTCGCTGCCGCTGGGCGTGGACCTGGGCCGACCCGAGGACCTGGCCGACGACGTCGACGCCGTCCGCGCCGCCCTGGTGACGGCCCTCGGCTCAGCCGACCTGCAGCGGCTCTCCGAGGTCCTGCACACCAGCGCGCGCAGCAGCCAGCGGGCTGCGCCGGTCGGACCGCTGCGCCAGCTGCGCACCGCCGAGGAGCTGCAACCCGGCACCGTGCTGGCCCTGCGTGCGCACCTCGCCGCCCGGCTGGTCGGCCAGGGCTCGGCCACCGTGGTCCGCAGCCGGGCCGCGGACCTCGCCGTGGGCGAGACGGAGGTGCCCGCCGTGCGCCGGCTGCTGGAGACCGGCACCGCCACCGTCGGCGAGCTCGGCGAGGACCTGGCCCGCCGGTTGGTGCTCGGCGGACTGGTCGTCAGCGGGTGACCCTGCCCACCGCCCCCCCGGGCGGGTCGGGGCGCCCGCTGCGCTGCGCGGACGCGGCCGGTCGCCGGGACGACCCCCGGGTCGGCACCGCCCCACCCGCCCGCCGTTGGCTGCTGCTCGAGCACCCGGGCCCCTGGCCGGTGGACGCCGTCGCCGGCTCGGGCCTGGACCCGGCGGTGCTCGGGCGGCTGACGGCGGCGGCTGCCCGGACGGCGACGCGCATCCTGCTCATCCGGCGCCCCGGCCGCAGCGCGGCACCCGAGCGGCGGACCTGGCTGCTCAGCGGACCGGCCCTGGGCACGGTCGAGGGCCGCTGGCGGGCGGACGCGGACCTCGACGACGCGGTGGCCGCGCTGGAGGCCCCCGACCCCGACCCGGTCGAGGGGCCGTCGGCGCCCGTGCTGCTGGTCTGCGCGCACGGCGTGCACGACACCTGCTGCGCCGTGCGCGGCCGGCCGGTGGCCGCCGCCCTGGCGCAGGCCCACCCCGGCCAGGTCTGGGAGTGCAGCCACGTCGGCGGCGACCGGTTCGCGCCCAACGTCGTGGTGCTGCCCGACGGGTACTACTACGGCGGGCTCGAGGCGACCACCGCGGTGGCCACCGTCGCCGCCCACCTCGCCGGCCGGGTGCTCACCGAGCACCTGCGCGGGATGTCACGCTTCTCCCCGGCCCAGCAGGCCGCTGTCGTCGCCGCGCACGCCGCCTACGGGCCGTTGGCCGCCGGTGAGGTCGTCGTCGCCGGCTCCCGGCACGAGGGGGCCTACGGCGCCCCCGGCTCCCGGACCGTCGTCGACCTGCGGGTGGCCGGCCTGCCGGGCGCGGTGCAGGCCGAGGTGCTGGCCGTGCGGCGCCCGCCCGCCCGGCTCACCTGCCGGGCCGTCCGGGACACCACCGCCACCGAGTACCGGGTGGAGCGGCTCGGCTGAGCGAGCCGCCCCCTCCCGTCAGACCTGGGCGGACTCCAGGCCGAGGCCGCGCCGGCCGATCTCGTTCAGCTCCGCCACCCCGAAGCGGTCCGGCCAGTCGGCCTCGTAGTCCTCGACGGGGAAGTCACCGGGGCTTCGACCGGCCAGGAAGGCCTCCCGCACGCCGGTCACGTAGGCCTCGTTCTTCGCGCAGCGCGGGGCGGCGGGGATGTACATGACGTTGCCCCAGCCCACCTGGTCGGTGACCGGGGCCACCGCGTGGATCATGTCGCAGTGCCACCACACCGAGTCCCCGGGCCCCACGTCGGGGATCGAGGACAGGCCCTCGAGCAGCAGCGGGTGCCAGCGCTCGGTCACCGGGAAGGTCCGGTTCGGCTGCACGCCGCACATGTCGTCCTCGGGCACGTCGTCCAGCAGCGGTCGGAGCATCAAGTAGGCCATCGCCTTCGGGATCGGGACCGTGTGCAGGACGCCCTGGTCGTGGTCCATCTCGCTCAGCGCCGTCCAGCCCTGGAAGGTGCGGAACGCCGAGCACATCGTGGAGCCGGGGTACTGCACCGCCTCCGTCCGGTAGGCCGCGTCCCACGGGTCGTAGGCGGCGACGTCGCCGGAGAACAGGTGCCGGAAGTGGCGCTGGTAGCCCTCGGACATCCACAGGTCGAGCGTCCCGGGGTCCAGGTGGGTGCCCAGACCACCGGAGCTGGTGCCCGGCGGGCGGCGGCGGATCCGGTCGGGGTACATGGTGTCGACGTCGGGATCGAACCACACCCGGCCTTCGGACTCGTGGGTCCAGCGGGCGTTCAGGAAGGACTGCACGCGAGCCATCCGCGGGGACTGGCGCGCCTCCATCTGCGAGCGGGACCAGTAGATCGGGTAGATCTCGGGCTTGGACATGGACAGGGTGGCGAAGAAGTCGTCGGCCGGCCCGGTGTAGTGGTCGAAGAAGTGGTTGGAGTCGACGTAGTCGACAGCCGCGCGGTCCCACTCCTCGGCCTGGGCGCGGGGGAAGTGCCCCCGGACCACGGCGCAGCCGCGTCGTCCGACCTGCGCCAGCTGGGCGTCGCTGACGGTGCCGGCCTCGATGTCGGCGTACTCGATCTCCGGCCACACCTGCTCACCGCGGGCCCGGGTGGCCGCGATGTCGGCGACCTCGGCCCGGATGTGCTCCTCCACCTCGGCGAAGACGTCGGCGACGCTGCGCCCGGAGGCTTCGATGCGGGCGCGCAGGGCGCGCTTGATCTCCCGGGTGGCGGCCGGGATGTCGTCAGGGATGGTCTCCCAGTGCGGCAGGTCGGGCGGGGTGGCGGTGCTCATCGTCGAACCTCCAGGATGGACATTGGTAAAGACTCCTTATCGGAGCCTGACCCGACTGTACTGCGCCCTGGCTGCCTTCGGCAAGACTCCTGACCACTAGAGTCGGCAGCGACGACGAGGAGGACGGGTGACGCTGGACGAGGGGCGGCAGCTGCCGCGGCTCGCGCTGCTGCGGGAGCTCACCGACCAGCACGTGCTGGGCCAGCTGCTGGGCGGCGCGGCGCTCACCCGCGCCGAGATCGCCACCCGCACCGGCATCTCGAAGCCGACGATCTCGGAGAGCGTGCGGCGGCTGGCCGAGGGCGGGCTCCTCAAGGAGTCCGGGCAGCAGACCGGCAAGCGCGGGCCCAGCGGTACCTTCTACCGGGTCCGGGCGGACGCGGCGGCCGCCCTGGCCGTCTCGATCGGCCCGGACGGCGTGCAGGTCGAGAGCTACGACGTGACGGGCCGCCCGACGACCCGGCTGCGACGGGCCGTCCAGGTGCCGACCGACGCCGAGCACCTCGCACCCGTGCTCACCGACGCCGTCCGCTCTGCCGTGGCCGCCACCACCGGGCCGGTGCGGAGCGTGGCCGTCAGCGTCGCGGGACCGGTCGACCAGGCGACCGGCCGGGTGGTCGACCTGCCGGACTCCCCCTTCGTGCTGGGCGAGCTGGCCCCGCGGGAGCTGCTCGCGCCGCTGCTCGAGGTCGTGCCGCAGGTGGACAACGACGTGAACTGGGCGGCGCTGGCCGAGCACCACGAGGGCGCGGCGCGCGACCTCGAGGAGTTCTTCTTCGTCTACCTGGGGCCGGGCATCGGCGCGGCGTCGGTGAGCGCCGGCACGGTCCGGCACGGGGACGCGGGGCTGGCCGGGGAGCTGGCCCACGTGCTGACGGTCGGACCGGACGGCCGCTGTACTCGGCTGATCGCCGCCCTGCAGGACGAGAGCCTGCTCGTCGACGGCTCCCCCGCGCTGGACGTCGACCGCATCCTGGCGGCCCTGGCGAGCACCTCGGCGCCCGACCAGGCCCTCACCCGACGGCTGGCCCGGGCCGTGGCCGGGGCGCTGGCGTCGGTGACCGCGCTGCTCAACCCCCGAGCCGTGCTGCTCGGCGGCCCGTGGGGCGGGGCCACGGGCTTGGCCGACGCGGTGCGCGACCAGCTGGTCGCGCTGGCGGCGGTGCCCACCGAGATCCGCACCTCCGCCCTCGGCGAGGACGCGCCCCTGGCCGGCGCCCGGATCGCGGCGGTCGGCCAGCTGCAGCTCGGCCTGGCCGGGGTCAGGTGAGCCGGAGGCGGAGGATGACGTCGTCGTCCCGCCCCGGCTGACGGCGGCCGTCGGTGTTGCTGGTCGTCACCCACAGCGACCCGTCCGGCGCCCTGGCCACCGTCCGCAGCCGCCCGTGCTCGCCCGCCAGCCACGCCTCCGGCCGGCCGGCGTCGGTGCCCTCCAGCGGCACCCCGAACAGGCAGCGTCCCTGCAGCGCGCCGACGAAGGCCGTGGAGCCCGCGATCGCCACCCCGGCCGGGGAGCAGCTGCTCGTCGGTGACCAGCTGGCGGCCGGGGAGGTGAACCGGCCGACGTCGGAGCGGCCCTCCACCTCCGGCCAGCCGTAGTTCCTCCCCGGGCGGATCGGGTGAGCTCGTCGGCCTCCTGGTCCCCGAACTCCGTCGCCCACAGCCGGCCGGCCTCGTCGAAGGCCAGACCCTCGACGTTGCGGTGGCCGTAGGACCAGGTGCGGTTGTCGAACGGGTTGCCCGCCGCGGCCCGGCCGTCCGGTCGGATGCGCAGGATCTTGCCGGCCAGGGAGTTCCGGTCCTGGGCCAGCCGGGACTGCTCCGCGTCACCGGTGGACACCAGCAACCGGCCCCCGGCGTCGAACAGCAGCCGGCCGCCGTGGTGGTGGGTGCTGGTGGGGATGCCGGCCAGCACCACCCGCGGTCGGCCGACCCGGCCGCCGGCCAGGCTCACCCGGACCACCCGGTCGTCGTCGACGGTCGTGGTGCAGGCGAACAGCGTGTCCTCATCACCTGGAGCCAGGGCCAGACCGAGCAGGCCGCCCTCCCCCAGGCCCTCCGGCGCGACCACCCCGGCCACCTCCCCCAGCTTCTCGGTCCGGCCGGCCCGGGTGACGCGCCGGATCCGTGCCGTCCCCCGCTCGCCGACGAGCGCGTCCCCCGAGGACAGGAAGACCAGCCCCCACGGCACGTCCAGGCGCTCGGCCACGACCTCGTCGAGCACCGGGGTGGGGTGCCGCGGGATGGTCGGGGTGGCGGTCGGCCTGGCGCTCGCCGAAGGACTCGAGCCGGTCGACGACGGACTGGGCGTCGCGCCGGACGGTGCCGGCGCGGGCGCTGTGGTGCTGCCAGCCGGACCCGGCTGGGCGCTGCAGCCCGCCACCGCCCCGAGGGCCGCCGCGGAGGAGCCGAGCAGGAGCGCGCGCCGGGTCACCATGCCCCGATCCTCCCTCGCGCCCCAGGACCGGAGCCTGGTGGCTGCGGTCGCGGGACGGAGGTCCCAGACGTCCGGCCCTGGTGAGCGGCGGCGCGGGCCCTCTACCGTGAGGCCTCTCGGGGTCGATCTGCGGCCGCGTCCGGCCGCTCGTCCCCATTGGAGACCCGCATGACGTCCTCGTTGCTCAGGCGTGCCCGCCTGGCCGCCACCCTGCTGACCGCTCTCACCCTCGCGGTCGGGGTGGGCGCCACCACGCCCGCTTCCGCGGCCACCCCGAGGCCCGTCGTGCCCGCCTCGCTCCCCGCGGCCGCGGAGCCGCTGTCGGGCTACCTCCCGGCGAACTCCTGCGACCCGACCGCCAAGCCCGGCTCGGTGGCGCTCGGCACACTGCTGACCACGACCTATCCGGGCACCAGCTACGGCATCAGCCGCACCTGCGGGGTCGACGCGCTGCCCACCAGCGAGCACTACGACGGCCGTGCCGTCGACTGGATGAACTCGGTCCGCGACAAGAAGCAGGCCGCGCAGGCCAAGGCCCTGATCAGCTGGCTGATGGCCACCGACGCGAAGGGCAACGCCTACGCCAACGCCCGGCGGCTCGGGGTCATGTACGTGATCTGGGACGACCAGATCTGGGGCGCGTACTCCACCAACCGGGGCTGGCGGCCCTACTCCAGCTGCGCCGACCACCCCGAGAAGAGCTGGGACAGCACCTGCCACCGCAACCACGTGCACTTCTCGCTCACCTGGGCCGGGGCGATGAAGAAGACCTCGTTCTGGACCGGTCGGGTCGCGACCACCGAGTACGGGCCCTGCCGCGCCAAGGACCTCAACTGGGCCCTGCCGTACGGCAAGCCGCGCACCACCCCGTGCCCCCGCTACCCCGTGGTGAAGCCGCCGGCGGGCGCCTCGGCCACGCTCAAGGCGCTGACCACCTACTCCGGCATGCGGGTCCGACCCGGCGCCTCGGGTCCGGTGGTCACCGCGGTGCAGAAGGCCCTCGGAGTCAGCCCCAGCGGCTACTACGGCCCGGCCACCAAGGCCGCGGTGAAGAAGTTCCAGACCGCGCAGAAGCTCGACGACAGCGGCAACGTCAACACCGCGACCTGGCGGGCGCTGCTCAGGGTGAACGCGCCGAAGGCCGCCTGACCGGCCCCGTGCGAGGCGCTCGGCCGGGGTCGCGCGGAGCGGCCCCGGCAGCCAGCACCGCGGCTACAGTGGCGACCATGCCGCCCTCGAGCGGCCTGGCACTGCCGCCGGGCTCGGACCCACGCTGGTGGTCGCACGACCTGCGCACTGCGCACGACGACTTCCTCAGCACCGGTCACGTCGACCGGGGGCTGCGACCCCTGGTCGTGGAGTCCTGGCGGCGCAGCGTCGACCACGGGGTGGACCCCGAGCTGGCGGCACCGCCCATCCGGTTGCCCGAGGACCGGCTGGCCGAGCTGCGGGCCGCGCACCCGCTCGCCGCGGCGATGCCGGTCATCCGCCGGCTGCTGCTGGACTCCGCGGCCGACGCCGGCCTGCTGGTCGCGGTCAGCGACGCCGCCGGCCAGCTGCTGTGGGTGGAGGGGGCCCGGGTGGTGCTGGCCCGCGCCGAGCGGGTGCACTTCATGGCCGGCGCCGACTGGAGCGAGACCGCCGCTGGCACCAACGCCCCCGGCACGGCGCTGGCCCTCGACGCCGCCGTGCAGATCCTCGGCGCCGAGCACCTGACCCGGTCGGCGGCGGAGTGGAGCTGCTCGGCCGCGCCGATCCACGAACCGGACACCGGCGCCGTCCTCGGCGTCCTCGACCTCACCGGCGGTCCCGAGGTGGTGACCCCGCAGACGCTGACCCTCGTGCGGGCCACGGTCGCCGCGGTCGAGGCCGAGCTGGCGCTGGCGCGGCTGCACCCGCGACGGCCGCGGCGGGTGCTGGAGCACGGTTGGAGCGCCCCTGTGCGGCAGCCGCCGGCGCTCCGGACGCTCGGTCAGCGCGGAGCCTGGCTGACCCACGACGCCACGAGCACCACCCTGAGCCTGCGGCACAGCGAGATCCTCCTGCTGCTGGCCGAGCACCCGGCCGGCCTCAGCGCCGCCGAGCTCGCGGTGGCGCTCAGCGACGAGGAGCTCTCGCTGGTCACCGTCCGCGCGGAGCTGTCCCGGCTGCGGGCCCTGCTGGGACCGCTGCGACTGGGCTCGCGGCCCTACCGGCTCGAGAGCAGCGTGACCTCCGACGTCGCCGAGCTCCGGGACCACCTCGAGGCGGGCCGCGTCCGGCAGGCGGTCGCCGCCTACCCCGGACCGCTGCTGCCCGCCTCGACGGCTCCCGCGGTCGAGGAGCTGCGCGACCAGCTGCACATGCGGCTGCGCTCGGCCCTGCTGGCCCAGCGTGACCCCGACGCCCTGCTCTCCTTCGCCGACACCGCCCACGGGCGTCAGGACCACGAGATCTGGACCGCCGCCCTGGCGGCGCTGCCCTCCCGCTCGCCGCGCTACGCGCAGGTGGCGGCGCACCTGCTCCGGCTGGACGCGGAGCTGGCCTGAGCCGACCCGCACCGACGACACCGGTCTGCGCAGAGCGAGGACCAACCGGTTCAGCCAACGTTGCTGCAACCCCCGGTCGCCTAGCGTCGCCGCAGACGCACGCGCTCCGCTCACCACGGCTGGTCGCCGCGTCCTCGTCCCCACCGCCACCCCGCTGGCCCGACAAGGAAGTCACTGATGACGATCTACGCACCGCCCGGAACCGACGGCAGCGTCGTCTCCTACAAGGAGCGCTACGAGAACTGGATCGGCGGGGAGTGGGTGCCCCCGGTCAAGGGCCAGTACTTCGAGAACCCCTCGCCGGTGACCGGCAAGACGTTCTGCGAGGTGGCGCGCGGCACCGCCGAGGACATCGAGCTGGCGCTGGACGCCGCGCACGCCGCCGCCCCCGCCTGGGGCAAGACCTCGGTGGCCGAGCGGGCCGTCGTCCTCAACAAGATCGCGGACCGGATGGAGCAGAACCTCGAGCTGCTCGCCGTCGGCGAGACCTGGGACAACGGCAAGCCGGTCCGGGAGACCCTCGCCGCCGACCTGCCGCTGGCCGTCGACCACTTCCGCTACTTCGCCGGGGCCATCCGTGCCCAGGAGGGCAACCTCTCCCAGCTCGACGACGACACCGTCGCCTACCACTTCCACGAGCCGCTGGGCGTGGTCGGCCAGATCATCCCCTGGAACTTCCCGATCCTGATGGCCACCTGGAAGCTCGCGCCCGCGCTGGCCGCCGGGAACGCCGTCGTGCTCAAGCCCGCCGAGCAGACCCCGGCCTCGATCATGCTCTGGATGGAGCTGATCGCCGACCTGCTGCCCCCGGGCGTGCTCAACGTGGTCAACGGCTTCGGCACCGAGGCCGGCAAGCCGCTGGCCTCCTCCAAGCGGATCCGCAAGATCGCCTTCACCGGCGAGACCACCACCGGCCGGCTGATCATGCAGTACGCCAGCCAGAACCTCATCCCGGTGACCCTGGAGCTCGGCGGGAAGAGCCCGAACGTGTTCTTCGAGGACGTTGCCCGGGCCGACGACGCCTTCTACGACAAGGCGCTCGAGGGCTTCGCGATGTTCGCGCTCAACCAGGGCGAGGTCTGCACCTGCCCCAGCCGGGCACTGATCCAGAACTCGATCCTGGACCAGTTCTTGCCGGCGGCCACCGACCGCGTCAAGGCGATGGTCCAGGGCAACCCGCTGGACACCGGCACGATGGTCGGCGCGCAGGCCAGCAACGACCAGCTCGAGAAGATCCTGTCCTACATCCAGATCGGCTCGGAGGAGGGCGCCCGCATCATCACCGGCGGTGAGCGCGTCGACCTCGGTGGCGACCTCTCCGGTGGCTACTACATGGCGCCGACCATCTTCCAGGGCCACAACAAGATGCGGGTCTTCCAGGAGGAGATCTTCGGGCCGGTCGTCTCGGTCACCGGGTTCGACGACTACGAGGACGCGATCTCGATCGCCAACGACACCCTCTACGGCCTCGGCGCCGGCGTCTGGTCGCGCGACACCAACACCGCCTACCGGGCGGGCCGCGACATCCAGGCCGGCCGGGTCTGGACCAACTGCTACCACCACTACCCCGCGCACGCCGCGTTCGGGGGCTACAAGTCCTCGGGCATCGGGCGGGAGAACCACCTGATGATGCTCGACCACTACCAGCAGACGAAGAACATGCTGGTCTCCTACAACCCGAACAAGCAGGGCTTCTTCTGATGGACCAGCAGCCACCGGAGCGTCCGGCCCGGGTCGCGGTCACCCCGGCGGCGGCGGAGATGATCCGCCGCCTCGCCGAGGAGCACGGACCGCTGATGTTCCACCAGTCCGGTGGCTGCTGCGACGGCTCGTCGCCGATGTGCTTCCCGCAGGGGGACTTCCTCACCGGCGACGCCGACCAGTTCCTCGGCGAGCTCGACGCCGGGACCCCCGACCCGGTGCCGGTGTGGATGTCGAAGGAGCAGTTCGCCTACTGGCGGCACACGCACCTGACCATCGACCTGGTGCCGGGCCGCGGGGCCGGGTTCTCCCTGGAGGGCCCGACCGGCTTCCGGTTCCTCATCCGGTCCCGGCTGCTGAGCGAGCAGGAGATGGTCGACCTGGAGATCCAGGACGGCGCCGCCGTGGGAGCCCAGCCGCTCCCCGGCCCACGATCCGACTGACACCCTCCCCCGGAGTCCGTCGGTGCTGGTGGTCCCGCGCGACCACCAGCACCG